>NZ_SNWP01000011.1 GCF_004361915.1 Sediminibacterium goheungense
TTGGACATAACTATCATGCGGGCAACTACTTTGCCGAACTGGTACAGGGTAACCGCAGAAAAACCATTCAGCTGATCAAAGTGCGATGAGTACATAGTCCGGGGGGATTACCAACGAATTGCACTTTTTAAACCCCCCAGCTGGATACAACCCGGACCCGCTTCACAAGGAAGCGGGTCTTTTTGTAATGATGAACAGAGAAATGTCGAATAATGAATTTTGAAGTTGGACATTCAACATTCTGCTGTTCAACATTTCTTTACCTTGCCGCCCTAACCCTATAACATGAAACTGGAAGAAATTGTATTGAACAGGTCTGGAAACAGCTGTGAATTATGCGGGGCAAAAGAGTCGTTACGAATGTACAAAGTACCGCCGCAGGAGCATGCCTATGAAGAGAACAGCTTGATGATCTGTTCTAAATGTGAGGCACAAATAGAAAAAAAGGAACCGCTGGATCAGGAACATTGGAAAAAACTTACTGAAACCATGTGGAGCGAAGTACCGGCTGTACAGGTAATGGCCTGGCGAATGCTGAACCGTTTGCGTAAAGAAAGCTGGGCGGTAGACCAGTTAGATATGTTATACCTCACCGATGAAAACCTGGCCTGGGCCAAAGCCACCGGCGACCATGAGTTTGATGGGGAGGCAGAACTGCATACCGATGCCAATGGCAATTTTCTGCAGGAAGGCGATACCGTGCTGCTGGTAAAAAACCTGGATGTAAAAGGTACCAGTTTTACCGCCCGTCAGGGAACCGTGGTAAAGAATATCAGGCTGGTAAAAGACAATACCGAACAGATAGAGGGGAAGATAGAGAACCAGATGATCGTGATATTAACGAAGTATGTGCGGAAGCAGGGGTAGTATTGGGCTATGAGCATTGAGCCATGAGCTTCGAGCCAGAAGCCGTGATATTATTTTTAGCATTGTTTCTGAGCCAATATTTTTAGAAAGAATCAATCTCCATTGGTTCTAAAATGCCCATAGCTCACAGCTCGCGGCTCAAAGCCCGTAAACTTCAATTAGCTTTCAAAAATTAGTTCTAATTCATTATTTTTGCCGCCCAAGAGTAATCCGAAAAGGGTTCTCTTGGCCTATAGCTTCCGCCTAAGGCGGAGTAAGAGCATCTTTTTGGTGTTTTTGATAGGTGAAATTTTTTGAGAACAACAATAGTTGTTTTCGGGCCTATAGCTCAGTTGGTTAGAGCACCTGACTCATAATCAGGGGGTCCCAGGATCATGCCCTGGTGGGCCCACAAAGCGAAGATGAAAGTCTTCGCTTTTTTATTTTGTTACGCTCAGTAGGTTATAGCATCCCGACTAAGGTCGGGAGGGTCCCAGGATCAAGTCCCGATTTTAATCGGGATGGGCCTACATCTTTACTTAAAAGGACTCCATTGATATGGAGTCCTTTTTTGTTTTTATTAGTTTCCTAGAAATGAATATTAGCAATTTCAGCACATTTACTCACTCGGCATTCATATAGTTTTGAGTGAATCAATTACGCATTCATTTTATGAAATCCATCTCACCAAACATTTTTGTCAAAGACATACATGCAACCATCAACTTTTATACTAAACTTGGCTTTACAGTATCTGATGAAGTAACAACCCCTGAAGGTGAAAAAATATTTGCCTTGATGACGAACGGAACTGTGGTCTTCATGTTTCAGACCTTTGCCAGTATTGAAGATAAGCTGCCGATGGTGAGCCGTGCCGATGGAGGCTCGCTTTTGATGTACATTAGTGTAGAAAACATTCGTCAGTATTACGATACTATCAAAGAACAGGTAACCCTGCTCACCGGTCTGGAAAAAACTTTTTATGGAGCAACTGAATTTTCGCTCTGCGACAATAATAATTACCTGCTAACTTTTGCAGAACATGACTAAAGAGGAACTCAATCCACTGGAAGTAACACCTGCAGAACTGAGAAAGCTGCGTGCACTGAAAATTAAAAAGAGTGAAATGCACCTACACAAAGTAGAAGTATTGCAGAAATTGCTTGATACATCCAGCATAAGGGCGATGGAACTGTTTGCGTTATCAGAGTTTCAAAGTATTCCCTCGGTCGGGATAAGGTTTGCACATGACCTGATCGGCATGGGCTATTATTCCCTGCAGGATCTAAAACGAAAAGACGGCGCAAAGCTCACCGATCAATACGAATTGCAAAAAGGGGTATGGGTAGATCCATGTGTTGAAGACCAGTTTCGGCTTGTGGTACATTTTGCTAACCACCCAAATAGTAAACTTAACTGGTGGAACTTTACACCCGAGCGCAAGGCATTCCGCGAAAAAAATGGCTATCCTTCTACGCGGCCAAAGAAGCCCTGGTTTGAGTCACCGCAATATCAAACAGCGAAACAAATACCAGCGGTACATGCAGCCACCCGGGAAGACCTGCATAAAAAACTGAAACTCGCATTGGCCTATATGAACAAGCATCTTGAAGAAAATATCACCATCGCTCAACTGGCTAATATAGCTCACCTCTCTCAATATCATTTCATACGATCCTTCCGCAGTGCTTATGAATTAACCCCATTGCAATACCTCACACGATTAAGATTAAAGCAAGCCTCTTTACTATTGAAGAAATCAGATGCCAGTGTTGGCAGTATTGTTCTGCAGTGTGGCTTTGAGAACGAAAGTTCTTTTATACGGTTGTTTAAAAAAGAATTCAGGATGACACCCGTTGCTTACCGAAAGGAGTTTGGGAAAAATCGTACATAACGCCGGTTGCAAACAATTCATGTCTTTTGTTGCAGTAAAAATTCCAATATTCAAGTTTGTCTGCGACAGTTTTGAGAATTTTTATGATGTAGGTATGGTAATCAATTGGTTATGTCAACTTTAATCCACTCATATTCAGGTGTAAGTGCCCCTAACAAAAAAACAAACTTTAATTTTAGTATTCACTATAAATGCTATATTATGTCAGAAGAGATAAATCTAGAACAAACCTTACTGGAGACAATTGAAAAGGCAGATATAAGAGATGAAATATTTGATTTAGCTGATAAGGGGTTTAATCAGTTTATCAAATCAAAAAGTATATTAGAAGAAATACCATTTGTAAGAAGCCTTTTTGCAATTGGAAGATCAACAATGGCTATAAGAGATTTTTTATTGATTAAAAAACTAATTCATTTTCTAAAAGCAATAAATACAATCAGTGACGACGATAAGACAGAAATATGGTGGGATCTTGAATATGATTATGATAAACGTAAAGTAATTGGAGAACATTTGTTAACTCTTTTAGATAGGGTGGAGAGTACAGAAAAAGCAGATTATTTAGGGCGATTAATGAAAGCGTACATCTTAAAAAAGATTAAATATTCAGAATTGCTCCGTTTAACATTAATTGTTACTAATTTATTTACTGAAGACCTAAAGGCACTTCCGATTTTCCACAAAGAGCAGAGATCTATATTTTATTCCCGTTCGTTACACACAATGGGATTATTGGTTAAAACTGCAACCTGTGATAATAGAGGTAATGATGTCGAAGACGATGGATATGAAATATCCTTACTAGGAAAGAAATTAGTTGATGCTCTCGAATTAACATATCCGTCTCTATAAAAAACTAAAGTTTTTTGTTATAAATAATTTAAGAAATCATTCTGTTGAGACCATCCCGACCAAGTCGGGAGGGCCCCTGGTTCAAGTCCCGATTTTAATCGGGATGGGTCCACAAAGCGAATATGAAGCTTTTTCTTTTTTCATATACTCCATCGCTATCAAATAAAAGTAAAAGGGTAGTGGTTTTATAACTCATAAAATTTGTTTATGTATTTTATTAAAAACATAAATAAATAATTATGAATGAAATATCCTCTATTTGCACCCGCTTACAGTAAAGGGAAAGAGTCTGTAAAAATCCGGATAACCAGAAATGTCTGTATGCCAGCATACCTAATAGAAGTAACCCTGTTTCCGGTACGATAATAACAACTGAACATGAATTTTAGCTTACTGATCGATAACCTTACCAATCCGGCACTGCTTTTTTTTGTGCTGGGCGTTGCGGCTGTGTATCTGAAGAGTGATTTACAGATACCGGATAACTCCTCGAAATTTATTTCCCTCTACCTGTTATTTGCCATTGGCTTTAAAGGCGGACAGGAACTATCGCACGAGTCCTTTACCATGGAAGTAACCTGGTCGATGGTATTCGGCTTTTTTCTTTCTGCCGCAATACCGCTGTATACTTTTTTTATCCTGAAGAAAAGGGTGGGCATATTTAATGCGGGTGCCATTGCCGCAGCTTATGGATCGGTAAGTGCGGTAACTTTTGTTACATCGGTAACCTATCTGGAATCGCAGCAATTAAATCTCCATGGTTATATGGTGGCTATAATGGCGCTGATGGAGTCGCCTGCCATCATCATGGGGCTCTTACTGATTTCCATCTTTAATAAAAACAGTGAGGAAAAAATAACAAAAAGAGTAGCCATTAAACATTCATTTACCAATGGCAGTGTGTTGTTAATCATCGGTAGCCTTATTATCGGTTACCTGGCCAATGCAAAACAGGCAGAAGGCATCAAACCCTTTACCAATGATTTATTCAAAGGCTTTCTGGCCATCTTTCTGCTCGATATGGGTATCACCAGCGGGCGAAAGTTGAAAGCTTTTTTCTCATTCGGATGGTTCCCGATTCTGTTTGCCATATTTATTCCGCTGATAAATGGCTCTGTGGTAGCATTGGTGAGTGGATTTGTAACGCATGATATTGCCAACCGTTTCATCTTTGCCATACTGGCTGCCAGTGCTTCTTATATTGCCGTGCCGGCTGCTATGAAAATTTCGGTACCGCAGTCCAACCCGGGCCTATTCCTGCCCATGGCGCTGGCGGTAACATTCCCCATTAACATCACTATTGGCATGCCGACCTATTTTCTCATTGTACAGAATACCTGAAAACTGTTATAGACTTCGCTATACTTATAGAAAATCTCCGGACCCAATAATACCGGAACCTGTCAATCAGACAGCACTCGCTGCTGCCCTTCGTTAACCGGTTACCAAAGTGCTTTGCCAGGGGTTTGGTTTTGGGTAACAACACAGGAACAACACAGTTTAACACTGTTTTTGTGTTGAAGACTGTTCGAGATGTGATAGCATAGTGTAGTTAAACCGAAGATATGCTGAGTAATATTGATGGTAAATGGGGTTATTAAAATAGAATGAATGACAGAATTACATAGCTTTAGAGAGGTGGTTCGCGGAATGAAATATTAGCGATTGTATTAAGTACATATGGTTGGATTTCTATTGAAGCTTAAGGTGAGTATGGCTTTACTTGGTTTAAGGAGATCATTTGGTAAGTTAGTGTTTAACGGACCAGTAATTATTATACAAAATAAAAAAGCGAAGAAAAAATCTTCGCTTTTATACTGCCAAAAAATTCACCATTCACCATTCACCATTCACTACTTCAATTCAAACTTCTTCTCCTTCACATTTTGTGAATCCGTTCCCACCATTACCATAAATTCACCCGGCTCATGCACCCATTGCAAATTGGCATTGTAAAACTTCAGGTCATCGGGAGTAATGACAAAACTTACGGTTTTGCTTTCACCTTTTTTCAGGAATATTTTCTGAAAAGCTTTCAGTTCTTTCACAGGGCGGGTAACAGAACCTACCATATCTCTGGTGTACAACTGTACGGTTTCTTCACCATCATAATTACCGCTATTGGTAACGGTGATGGTAGCCGTAATTTTTTCACCCTTACGAAGTGTTGTACTGCTAAGTGTAAGATCGCTGTATTGGAAACTGGTATAACTTAACCCATAACCAAAAGGAAAAAGAGGCTCATTTTCTACATCGAGATAATTCGATTTGAATTTGGCAAATGCTTCCTTATTAAAAGGACGACCCGTATTCTTATGACTGTAATACACAGGAATCTGTCCCACATTTTTAGGGAATGTCATACTGAGTTTGCCTGAGGGATTGTAATCACCCAGCAATACATCGGCAACGGCATTACCGGTTTCGGTACCACCAAACCATATATCGAGCAGGGCATCGGCATTGGCAGCTTCCCATTCCAGGGTAAGCGGACGCCCATTGAGTACTACGATTACGAGAGGCTTACCTGTTTTTTTCAGTGCGCGTAACAATGCCTGCTGGCTTTCCGGAATACCAATATATGAGCGGCTGGAGGCTTCTCCACTCATATCGGCAGCTTCACCTACCACAGCTACCACAATATCTGATTTAGCAGCAGCGGCAACGGCTTCTGCAATCAGTTCATCGGGTTTACGGCTGTCTTTCTCTATTTCAACACCCAACGCATTGGAACGCGCTACTTCAAAAGAATCGCTGCTGATATCGGCACCTTTGGCATAGTGAATGGTAGCGTTGCTACCCATGGCTGCTTTCAATCCTTCAAGAATACTAACAGATTGTTTCCAGTCGCCTGAAACAGACCAGGTGCCGAGCATGTTTCTTTTGTTATCTGCCAGCGGACCTACCAATGCAATCGAACGGTTCTTTTGCAAGGGCAGTGTCTGCGCATTGTTTTTTAATAAAACAAAAGAACGGGTAGCGGCTTCGCGCGCCTGCCGGCGGGTGGTGGCCGTCATGATTTCTGCTGCCGTGCGGGCCTCACTGGTATTGCGGTAAGGAGAAGTGAAGAGTCCGAGTTTGTATTTGGCTTCCAGTATTCTTCTGCAGGCGGCATCGATTACCTGCATGGTAATCTTTCCTTCCTGTAATGATTTTTTTAGTGTGGTAAGAAAACCTTCACCTACCATATCCATATCGAGACCTGCCTTCAATGATAAAGCAGAAACCGTTTGCAGATCGCCCATACCATGTGCGATCATTTCATTTACAGATGTATAATCCGATACTACAAAACCTTTGAAGCCCCATTCTTTGCGGAGCAGGTCGGTGAGTAACCATTTATTGGCCGATGCCGGAACGCCATCAATTTCATTAAAGGAACTCATTACACTGGCAGCACCTGCATTCACTGCGGCACGGTAGGGTGGCAGGTAATCCTGGTACATACGCAGGCGGCTCATATCAACGGTATTGTAATCGCGGCCGGCTTCTGAAGCACCATAAAGGGCAAAATGTTTTACGCAGGAGAGCACCGCATCTTCTTTGGCAAGATCATCACCCTGGTAACCCTGCACCATGGCAGCAGCAATCAGCGAACCGAGGAAGGGATCTTCACCCGATCCCTCTGCTACACGGCCCCAGCGCGGATCGCGGGCAATATCAACCATCGGAGAAAATACCCAGTTGAGTCCGTCAGCAGCCGCTTCCTTAGCGGCTGTACGGGCGAGTTTTTTAATCATGGCTGTATCCCAGCTGCAGGATAAAGCCAGCGGTATGGGGAAAGTGGTTTTATGTCCATGAATCACATCCGAACCCATTAACAGGGGAATACCCAGACGTGAACTTTTCAGTGCCAGTTCCTGTGCCTTACGTACTTTATCCTGACCCACCACACCAAATAAACCACCTACTTTTCCTTCTTTGATTTTTTGTTCTACATCCTTACTCACAACAGCACCGGTGGCCACACCACCGCCGGGAGTAAGGAGGTTGAGCTGACCAATTTTTTCCTCCAGCGTCATTTTTTTCATGAGCTGGTCTACAAAGCGGTTCATATCCGCATCCTGTTTTTGCGCAAACACAGTCTGAACCATTCCTAGTGCTGCAACAACTAAAAATTTCTTTACCATGATATTTGATTGATTAATATGGCTGGAAAGTTAGTTGTAAATAATGGTAGCTAAAGAGATTTTTGGAACGGAAGAACAGAGAAACAGAGGAACAGGGGAACAGAGGAACAGAGAAATGTCAACTTTCGAAGTTGGACATTTCTCTGTTTCTCTGTTCTTCCGTTTTCCTACCTCTCAGCATATTTTTTAAGAACAGCTTCCAGCAGGGGGTCGCGGTTGCCGAAATAATCTTTTGAGCTGATGGAAAGTCGGAGTGCTGGTTCTATCCATTTTCTTTTATCGCCGGGAAAGTTTTCATGGTAGCGGTTGGAGATGCTTCCTATGGCGCCGCTGAAGGGAAGTGTAAATCCGTTTTCTTCTCCTACAAAATTGGGAGAAGAACTGCTGGGTTCACCGGCAAATATTGCCTTTGTATCTCTGTTTACTTTTGTAATAAAAATCTGTGCCGCCGAAAAAGTATTTCTTCCGGTGAGTACTACTATTTGTCCTTTCTGGTTTTGTTCAAATGCTTTGATCACATGCAGTAAGGGACCGAGGAGGTCAGCATTACCACCATTATTATGCCGCACATCAATAATAAGGAGAGAAGCTTTTGTGAGCAATAAGGAATCTTCCAGCTTTTTGGCAAAGGCAGACAGACTTTCAGTAGGCGTATTCATTACCTGGTTAAACTGTAAATAGAGAGCATGATCAGATGGAATAGATTGTAACCAGTAAGGACTTTGTATATTTTGCAGATAGCGTACAGGCTTTGAACTGTGAAAGGGCGCAACCAGTTTGGGTATACCTCTCAAACGGGGTACCGGAACAAAATCAACCGATACTTCTTTTTCTTTTCCATCCACGTCCCTAAGGCTCAGACTAACAGAGGATGCATTTTTTGGGAGACCAAAAAATTCAAGCATGCCCCTGAAGCGGAGAAAAAAGGGTCCGATCCAGGTGGCACCCATGGTATTATCCTGGCTAACAAAGCTTACCATTTTCTGCATCATATCCTGAACCTCAAAACGATCTATTTTTTTTATGCGGGCGCCTATTAAATGCTGGTGTTTTTCATCAGCATCAATGATATACATACCATCTGAAAAAGCATAGAGTTGAACAGGCAGGTAATACACCGACCCCAATTGATAACCAAAAGGAAGCATATAGGTATGACCATCGCCAAGATGATAGAGGAGTTGCTGTAATTCAATCAATATTCTTTCATCAGAATAAGAGCCAATATGCTGCTTAATAGAACTGAGTTGTTGCTGAAAGGAAGAGGGAAATTCCCTGTTTTTATAGATATAATGTTCCTGCTGAATTTTATGAACGAGCCAGTTAATATCACTCAGCCAGCGTTGGCTTTTATCATCCTGGCCATCGCACATACAGAAACTGCATGTGAGCAAAAGCAGATAGCATATTTTTTTCATACCACAGATTTACATGATAAGTAAATAGAATACTTCTGATAAGAAGCTTGTGGCTGAAGTGGGAAAAACCAAATGGAAATACTAATATACGAAGAGTTTCGGTTGTCTGCAAATAGAGCTTGTATATAATTTGTTAAAGCCGATGCGTAATTCTTCAGATGTCCGGGGCTCGCTTCACAGCGAGCTAATTTTTTTTGTTTCCTTTCTTCAACGACGATTTCCTGATCAGCAATTCAGACCTCACCACAATGGTTTGTGTGTGTTTGAGGTTAGAAATACCTTTCAGGTGATTGATCAGGTTGCGTGCAGCAATTTCACCCACATCAATACCTGGGTAATGAACAGTGGTGAGCTGGGGTTCTACAATCTTACTGATGGCATCATTGTTAAAACCTACGATGGCGATATCTTCCGGAATGCGAACGCCATGTTCCTTAAGTGTTTTCATACATACGGCTGCAGAGAAATCGTTCGTGATGAAAGCACCATCAGGTAAAGGTTTCATTTTTAAGATTTCCATGGCCGCTTCCCGTCCGCCCTGCTCACTCAGGTCTTTTATCAGTACCAGACTTTTATCGTAAGGAATATGGTTATCGCGTAAAGCATCCAGGTATCCTTTGTTACGTTGAGCATATACGTTACGTTGCAGGTTACCGGTAACCATCACGATTCTTTTGCAACCTTGTTGAATCAGGTGCTGCGTGGCTTCGTATCCGCATTTGTGGTTATCGATGATTACTTTGGTGTTCTCACTTTTTTCTTCCACACGGTCAAAGAACACAACGGGTATTCCTTTGTCGTTGAAAGGCTCAAAATGTTCCAGGTTTTTGGTATTAAAGGAGAGAGAGGCAATCAGTCCGTCGACCCTTTTATGAAAAAGGTTCAGGGCATTGGCTGCTTCTTTCTCATAGCTTTCAGAAGAGTGGGCAATAATAATATCGTAACCGGCTTCTGTGGTAATCTTTTCTATACCAGCCAGTACCGACGACATGAAGTTACTGTTGAGTTCATGCATCATGATACCAATGGTATTGGTTTTCTGTTTGCGCAGGTTACTGGCAAAATTGTTATGCCGGTATCCGAGTTCTTTGGCGGCAGTCTGTATTTTCTTTTTGGTATTCTTGTTGATGGCAGGGTGGTCCTGTAACCCACGGCTTACGGTGGCAGAAGAAAGATTCAGGTACGCTGCAATATCATAGATGGTCGTCTCTTTTTTGGGCTTCATTTGCAATCGGTTGCGATGGAAGTTGATATAAAATACAAGTTACAAAGTTTTCAATGAAAGAAATACCGCTTTCTTTTCAGGCAAAGCGCTTGAACAGCAAATGCCTTGCAGCACTGGATGGAGCTACTTGAAAGCACCTGCTGAAATCCTGTCGGCATATTTTTACTGCAATTGTTTTTGGGTTGAAAAGGAAGCTTGCATGAGTAAAAAAAACAGTGCAACGGCCGTTCAGGTTAGAATCTGTATAGGTAGGGTTAAGTTTTGTATAGCTGCCGGTGGGTATAAGCCGTTGCGAAAGCCCTCACTTTCTCATTGGGTTACTGATGTGCCCCGGGAGGCTGCTGATGGCAAAATGCCTGTCGGCAAGACCCACAAAGGATTTTAAGGGTCGGCTAATTACAGCTGATGGCGGTGAAAGCCCCCGGGGACTGCTGAAAATGAGGAAAAAGGTATTTTTTTTTGAATTTTATGCAAGCGATTGCATTTTTTTAGAAAATTTATTTACATTAGTCTTACGAAAATCAAAAGCAAAGACGGGAAAAAGCGATAAAAAAGCTGTAAAACCCTTATTCTGATTGCATTTGAAGGTCATACCCCACGGATCGGGTATTGATTTCAAAAGAAACCGGAAAAGACCTGAAAAGGCAATCAGCACGGGAATAAATGTTTTTTTTACACTTTTGCAACGGATTGCATAAAAACTTTGTCTGACAAAGTTCTACGACCAATTGCTGCTATATGATGAAAAGAATGAACTTGCCACTTTCTCTTCGCTATACCCTGCGCGTGTCTGCGCAAGGAGGCCAGGCAGTTCTGTTTCCCCATCCTTATTACATACATAGCACCAGTGCCCATACGGTACTGATATCCTGTTTATTTTCTATCAGAGACAGGCATCCATTCAAGTTTAATATCCGCGACGGATAGGCAGCTCTCGCTTAACAACACTGAATATCTAATTATGTATACTTCTCAAAGCGATAAATAAATATGAAAAAGCCTCTAAACAAAACAAAACAAATCTTACAGAGCTTGTTTAGAATGAAAGCATGGGCAATGACGGGAGTGATTCTGCTGGGCCTGCTTACCATTTCAGACAATGCTTTGGCACAGGCCGCTACGGTACGCGGGCGTGTAACCAATGCCTCAGGCGAACCTGTAGTTGGTGCCTCCGTACAGGTAAAAGGTACACAAACAGGTACCACTACCGACAACGGTGGTAATTTCAGCATTGCCGCAGCCCGTGGTGCGGTACTGGTAGTATCTAGTGTTAACTACGCTACAACCGAAATGACGGTAGGTACTAGTAACACAGTAAACATTACCCTGGCCGCATCAACTGACGAACTTAATGAAGTAGTGGTAATTGGTTATGGTACACAGAAGAAAAAAGATGTAACCGGTTCTACCATTACCATTAAAAGTGAAGTGCTGAATGAAATCAAGGCACCAAATATCTTCAACCAGTTACAGGGCCGTGCTGCGGGTGTAGACATCGTGAGCAACAGTTCTCAGATTGGTGCAGGTGGTGAGATCCGTATCCGTGGTAACCGTTCTATTACCGGTAACAACAACCCACTCATCGTAGTAGATGGTATGGTGTACGGTGGTAGCATCAATGACCTGAACCCAGAAAACATTGCTACTGTTGACATCCTGAAAGATGCTTCGGCAACGGCTATTTACGGTTCACGTGGTGCGAATGGTGTAATCATTGTTACCACCAAGCGTGGCTCTTCAAGAAAACCAGTAAATACTTATAGTGGTTTTGTTGGTATGGTTAGTGCGTTAGGTACCTATGATCTGTTTAATGGTGCAGAATATGCAAAATTCAAAGCCGATGCAGCTGCAGGTAACTCTACTTCAGCAGGCGCCAACCTGTATGCACTCCGCCCGATTGAGCAAACCAACCTCGCAGCTGGTGTTAGCACAGACTGGCAGAAACTTATGCTTACCACTGGTGTGAGAACCAGCCATGATCTGGGTGTAAGTGGAGGTAATGACAGAACCCAATACTTTTTTGGTATTGGCTACTATAATGAAACAGGTATTATCCATGATCAGAAACTGGAGCGTTATTCATTCAATGTAAACATCGATCATAAAGTATCTGAGCGTATCAAAGTTGGATTTACCAGCTTCAGTACTTTATTAAGATCCAATAGACTTGGTACCAATGCTTTTGGCGCTGCTACCCGTCTGGGTCCATTGTTCAAAGCATATAATGATGATGGTAGCATCAACTTCAAACCCGCTATTACACAGGGTGTTGACGACCAGCAGATTAGTCCGCTCACCGCTATCGGTAATAACGACCTGATCAAAGCTTTCCAGCGCAGGTATCAGGTACAGCATAACTTCTATGCGGAAGTAGGTATCATCAAAGACCTGAAATTCAAATCAACTTTTGGTTTCGGATGGTCACAGACTTTCAACAGCAACTATACAGGTCCGAACACCGTATTCAACATCAATACCAACGTAGCAAACGCTGGTCTTAGTACAGCCAACTCTGAAGGATGGCAGTATACCATCAACAACTCTTTAGAGTATAATAAAAACATCGGTACCAAACATAAATTACAGGTACTGGCCCTTCAGGAAGTACAGAAAAACCATTTCCGTGCACAGCAGTTCAATGGTGTGGGTATACCGGCAGATTTTATGCAGGATTATAACTGGCAGCAGGTAAATACGGTTACACCGCAGGGTGGTAACTTCAGTGAGTCTGCGGTAATTGGTTATATGGGCCGTGCTCTTTATACCTTCGATAACAAATACAGCCTCACCGCTACAGTAAGAACAGATGGTGCATCTGTACTGGCTCCGGGGAACCAGTGGGTAACATACCCTGCGGTATCTGCTGGTTGGAACATAGATCGTGAGAAATTCATGGAGAATGTAAAATTTGTAAGCAGTCTGAAACTGAGAGCAGGTTATGGTATCAGCTCAAATGCAGGTATCAACCCCTATACTACACTGGGTAGTCTGGGAACCAGCTTCTACAATTTTGGTCAGGGAACAACCATTGGTACCAACTTTGTAAATGGCTATACCATCAATACAAGTCCTAACCCGAACCTTACCTGGGAAAAAACAGCAGGTTTGAATATCGGTGTTGACTTCTCTTTATTCAAAAACAGACTCACTGGTACTATCGAGTATTATAATACTAAAACAACAGATATCCTGTTACAACGTCAGTTACCTCGTAGTAATGGTACCAACTCAATTCTTACCAACGTAGGTGCTACTTCATCATACGGTATGGAATTTACCCTGAGCAGTGTGAACGTGAGAAACAGGAAAGGTTTCACCTGGACATCAGATTTGAATATGTTCTTTAACAGAGAAAGAATTGATGCTTTACAGAATAACCTGCAGCAGGATCTGGGTAATGGATGGTTTGTGGGCCAGCCTATTACAGTAATCTTTGATTACAAAAAACTTGGCATCTGGCAAACCAGTGAAGCTACTCAGGCAGCAGTTTATGGTGCAAGACCTGGTGATATTAAAATTGAAGATCTCGATAAGAACAATTCAATTACTGCAGCAGACAGAAGCGTAATTGGTAATTTCCAACCAACATTGGTTGCGGGTTTAAGCAATCGCTTCGAGTATAAAAACTTCGATCTGAACATCGTAACCTTTGGTCGCTTTGGTCAAACAGTAGTAGCTACTTACTTATCAGCTGATGGTGGTGGTGCCGGTTATCCGTTCTTTATGAACAGCCGTGTGAACCAGCATAAAGTTGATTACTGGACACCTACCAATCCAACCAATGCATTCCCTGAGCCGGATGCAGGTGTAGATGGTTTGCCTTACACGTCTACGCTGACTTACAGAGACGGATCATTTATCAAAATCAGAACCATTGATCTGGGTTATACTTTCTCAGCCAAGTTCCTCGGTAAAACAGGTATCAGTTCACTGAGAGCGTATGTATCTGCACAGAATCCATTTATCTTATGGGCACCCCTGGTAAGAGATGGACTGGGTATTGATCCGGAAGGTAATGGTAATGGTAATGCCGTAGGTACACAAGGTGGTGGTGCCACTGCAGTAGCAGGTAGAGCGATCACAGTGGGTATGGGTGTGCCGCCTACACGCCAGATCATTTTTGGAGTAAACGTGAGATTTTAATTTTTAAAACCTATTTCAATGAGACATAAAATTTTAAAATACAGCCTTTTCCTCGGCATCATATTGGTTACAGCCAGTGGTTGTAAAAAGTTACTGGAAGAGCAGCCCAGAACAGGTTTTACGCCATCATTCTTTACTACGAATGACGGTATCCAGGGTGCTATAGCTGGTATATATTCCAGCTTCAGGGGGCAGTGGGCCACTCAGATCTGGACCCAGTTATTCAACAGTGGTACCGATGAAAGTTTACGTGGTGGTTCGGTAGACAATGGAGCCGTACACTGGTTTGTGTATAATAACCCGGTTATCAGAGCAAATACCAATAACTACGAAGGTTTCTGGAACACATTGTTTATTGATATCAATACAGCCAATGGTGTACTGGAATATGGTGCGAAAGCAGATATTCCTGCAGCTACCAAAACCCAGTTACTGGCACAGGCCAAGTTCCTGCGTGGTTTCTGTTATTTCTACCTGGTAACCACATTCGGTCAGGTGCCTTTGCAAACAGCCTTCAGTACTACGGCATCTGCATCTGCAGCACCTTCTCCTTTAGCGGATCTGTATGCACAGATGATCAAAGACTTTACTGAGGCTGCTGCTGATTTACCCAACCTGCCTGCTCCCGGAACAGGTAAGCCGGCTACAAAATCAACAGCTCTTTTCCTGTTGGCAAAAACATATCTCTGGAGAGGATGGTCAGCTGCTGCACAGCCCAACGATTATCAGCAGGCATATACCATTTCTAAAAGCATCATCGATAATAAAGCTACTTATGGTTTAGACCTGTTGCCTTATTTCGGTAATGTGTTCAGAGAAGGAAACGAATACAGTTCAGAAGTATTGATGGTAATTGATCATACCAAAGACCTGAAATTCGGACAGAACTCAGCAGTGGGTTCAGGTGCTACCAGCTTTAGTGAGAACAAAGCGAACTTCTTCTGGAGACCTAACTATCCAACCATTCCGGCCAACTGGCCAACCAACTCTGGTGCGAACGTAACCGTACGCGATATCAGAAATGGTCGTCCTTTCGTACGTCTCAGACCTAATACCAAATATGTAATGGATGTGGCGTTTGCGAACAGAGCAACCGACTCTCGTTATGAAGGTACTTTCCAGACCGTATGGTTATCGAATAGTACAGCTGAATCAGCAACAGGTACAACAGGTGCAACTACACCAAGAGGTACACTGATCAATGGCGTGGATACCTCTATCTGGATGGCAGACCGTGTGGTAACGCCTGCTGAAAGAGCTAGATTCAAAGGCATCATTTTCGAACCCGATCATTTACCCGGTGCAACGGTTCGTTATACAACCGCATACTATCCAAGTGTTAGAAAATTCGATGACTCTACCAGAGGTCATATGAACGATTACTCAGACAGACCTTATATACTCTTCCGTTTTGCAGAAGTTTACCTGATTGCAGCAGAAGCAGCTTTAAGAGGTGGTGCTACTTTACAGGATGCAGCCAACATGATCAATGTACTCAGAACAAGAGCAGCATTGAAAGCTGGTCAGACACCTGCTGAATATGCAGCTGCTGTAGTTGCTCAACAGATAACAGCCGCGCAGGTTACGCTCGACTTCCTGTTGGATGAACGAAGCAGGGAACTGTACGCAGAAGACTGCCGTTGGTGGGATCTGTCGAGAACCAAGAAACTGGTGGAAAGGGTACAACTGCACAATGCTGAAGCAGCAGCAGGGGTACAACCATTCAATATGCTGAGGCCAATACCGCAATCGCAAATTGACCTGGTAACAGATGGACCAAAATATCCGCAGAACACAGGATATTAAGATTTTCATATGTAAGCAAAATGAAAACCGGTGTGATGCAAATCCCCGGTTTTCTTTTTAGTAAAACTGCTATCGTAATCGGCTGATTATTCTTTGATAGATATTAGTTATTGAATTAGCTTAAATGTTCTCATACCCTAACTTATGTTGGATAGAACTTCTGGCCTTAGAAAAAAAGCGTTAAGAAATTTGCGTAGTGAAGCGTTAAGCAATGGATGATGCTGGGCTTGTGTAAAAAGTTGAATCACAGCTTCGTTTCATCAATGAATTTCAGGCTCGGCGTTAGACTTCATCCATTGTAGCGTAACGAAGAAAATTTTAGCTTTTTTCGACAGCCTTGACTTTTTTTGTTACTTTTTTGTGTCAAGACAAAAAAGTAAACGGTGGGAAAACCTTTTGTGGCCATGCCTAGAGATTATAATACTAAATCCTGTGATGGTTATTAGTAAATGAATCAGTAACTTTTATCAAGTATAAAACCATTAACATATGAAATATCGATACTGGTTTTATAATTACACGGAACTCAATATGAAACACGTTTTCAAAATTTTATTCTTTTTCCTGTTTTCATTAAGCTGTAATACTGATCAGCAGCGTTCTGATGAACCTAAAGGCGAAAATAACCTGGCATATAAGTGGGGTCGCATTGCTTTGGAAGCAACGGCAAATGATACTGAAAAATTCAGACCACGCCCAACTGTTACCTCCAGAATGCTGGCATTGGTACAAACAGCTGTTTTTGATGCATGGTCGAGATATGATAATACTGCCATTCCTGTTTACCTGCAAAATGTAGCACGTGTTCCGGAAAAAGAAAGAACACTGAAAAATAAAGAAATTGCGATCAGCTATGCTGCATACAGAACGATGCTCACTTATTTTTTCTCAGACTCACTCATGCTGAGAAATAAGATGGATTCACTGGGTTTTGATCCGGATAATTACTCACTCGATCCTACAACACCCGAAGGCATTGGAAATCTAGCTGCCAAAACCATTATCGAAGCAAGATTAAACGACGGTTCCAATCAGCTGGGTACGATGGCGGGTTCAAATGGTAAGTTGTACGCAGATTATACAGGCTACCAACCCGTAAACAGTGCAGATACATTAAACGATATTAAACGCTGGCAACCCAAATATTTTTCTGATGGAAAAGGGGGTCGGTTTGCACCAGCCTGTCTTACACCTCATTGGGGAAAGGTGAAACCACTTTTACTCGACTCAGGTAGTCAGTTCAGAAGTCCGGCACCACCAGCCATCGGTTCAGCACAACTTGCGAAAGAAATCAAAGAAGTAATTGATCTCCAGGTTGCATTATCCGATAGCCAGAAAGCATTGGTAGAGTTTATGCGCGACGGACCAAAATCTGTTCAACAAGCAGGTCACTGGCTCATGTTTGCACAGGATGTATCTGTTAGGGACAAACATACACTTGATGAAGATGTGAAAATGTATTTTGCTGTGGAAGCGGCAGCAATGGATGGCTTTATTGCCTGTTGGGATACAAAAATGAAATATGATTTTGCGCGCCCTTACTCACTCGTGCATTACTATTATAAAGACAAGAAAATAAAAGGATGGGGTGGCCCCGGTAAGGGAATGATAGAAATGATGGGTCAGGAATGGAGACCCTATTCACCGGAAACTTTTTTATGTCCACCCTTTCCCAGTTATATCTCAGGCCACAGCAGCATCAGTGGTGCCTGTGCAGAAATACTACGGCTGTATACGGGTAGTGATAGCTTTGGTATTGCTATAAAAAGAATTCCGGGTGCTATGACAGAACCCGGTTTTGAAGGAGCTGAAGTAACCCTTCAATTCCCCACTTTTACAGCCACCGCAGAAATGGCGGGTATGTCTCGTGTATTGGGTGGTTACCATATTCAATGCGAGAATATAGAAGGATTAAGATTAGGAAGAAATGTAGCAGCAGCTGTCTGGAAAAAATACCAGTACCATATAAACGGGAAGTAATTATAAAATATGTGCCTTATGTCGAAAAGAACTGCTTTTGTATTATCATCTATAGGGATTGCAGCCAGCATTATGATGATCATGACTGGTTGTAGGAATACAACCACAATAACAGAAGACCCTGTTTTCAAAAAAGTATCATCTGCTGAAAGTGGTGTAAGTTTTAGTAATAGGGTCGATGAAAATTACCAGCGTAATTACTTCGACACATTCGCATACGTGTACAATGGCGCAGGTGTGGCAACAGGCGATTTCAACAATGATGGACTGATCGATATTTATTTTACAGGGAATGAAGTAGCCAACAAATTATACCTGAATAAAGGAGGCATGAAATTTTCTGATATCAGCAAAACAGCAGGCGTAGAAGGAACCAGCAGTTGGGATAATGGTGTTTCGCTGGTAGATATTAATAATGATGGCTGGCTGGATATTTATATCTGTAAAGGTGGTAGCATAAAAGAAACAGAAGAAGAAAGGAGAAATCTTTTATACATCAACCAGGGTAATCTCACATTTAAAGAAGAAGCCAAACAGTATGGATTGGATGATGCAGGCTATTCGATGCATGCCGCTTTCTTTGATATGGACAATGACAACGACCTTGATATGTACCTCACCAATCGTCCGAAAGATTTTTACCTGGGTTTGTCACAGATGGTGGCAGGGAAAAGAAATCCACCCGATGATGCCAGAGATAAGTTGTACCGAAACGATAATGGAAAGTTTACTGAGATAGGTAAACAGGCTGGCATTACCAACAACTTTGGTTATGCCCTTTCGGTAGTAACAGCTGATCTGAATAATGACGGCTACACAGACATCTTTGTATCGAACGACTATGCAGATAATGATTATTTCTACATCAACCAGAAAAACGGCACATTCAAAGATGAAGTAAAGAAGATGACCAATCATCTCTCCCTCTTTTCAATGGGTGCTGATATTGCCGATATCAATAACGATGGTTTCGAAGACATTATGGTGATGGAGATGTTACCTGAAAATTATAAAAGGTCAAAAGTATCAATGCCCCGTATGGATGTAGATGGTTTCTGGGCCATTGTAGACAGTGGTTTTCAGAAGCAGTATATGCACAATGCCTTACACCTGAATCATGGCAATGGTTTTTTCAGTGATGTATCGCAAATGGCAGGTATTTCTAAAACAGAGTGGAGCTGGTCTACCATTGCCGCTGATTTTGATAACGATGGTAACAGAGACATTTTTGTGGCCAACGGTTACCGCCGCGATTTATTTGATGGAGACTTACAGCAGAAACAGGATATGTACATTCAGGCCAATGCACATAAGTATGCCTCTTCAGAAGAAATGTTTACCAAAGGCTTCAAAGAGTATATGGATATATACAGTCCGATCAAAGCAAGAAATTACCTGTTTAAAAACAAAGGAAGCCTTCAGTTTGAAAATGTATCGGAGGCCTGGGGTTTTAAAGACAGTACCTTCTCAAATGGTGCTGCTGTAGCTGATTTTGATAATGATGGTGATCTTGACCTGGTGATTAATAACCTAGACGGAGAATCTGACTTATACGAAAATGTAGTGAACAACAAGAACAATCATATACGTATAAAGCTGGAAGGTCCCGAGAAAAACATAGATGGTATCGGAGCAAAAGTTTCCTTGTATTATGATGGAAAACAGCAACAGTTTTTTCAGCAGAAACTGGTACGAGGGTATCTTTCAACGAATGAACCTACCGTTCATTTCGGTCTGGGAAAAACTGCCAAAGTTGATAGTGTAGTAATTGTATGGCCCGATGGTAAATCGAATACCATATCCAATCCCGCTATTAATCAGGTAGCAAAAGCGAATTATAAAAATGCAGTAGCAGGTATTAATTATGCTGCTATTTATAATCCATTATTTGCTGAAGCTACAGACTTGTTACTAGCAGCCCCCTTTGTACATAAAGAAAACAAAGTAGATGAATATGCCGATCAGGTACTACTGCCCCATGAGTTTAGCCGCAGTGGTCCGTTTGTAACCACGGGCGATGTAAATGGTGACGGGCAGGAAGATTTTTATGTAGGTGGTGCCAAAGACCAGTCGGGCAGTTTGTACCTGCAGCAGAACGGAAAATTTATTCCGAAAACAATAACTGTATTTGAAGCCGATAAGAAGTATGAAGACATGGGAGCCGTATTTTTTGACGCGGATAAAGATGGTGATATGGATTTATATGTGGTGAGTGGCGGTAGTGAGTTTGAAGAAGGTTCGCCTATGTATAACGATCGCTTGTACCTGAACGATGGTAAAGGAAACTTCACCAAAGCAACACAGGCACTACCGGTGACGGTGAGTAGTGGCTCCTGTGTTACGGTAGCTGATATAGATGGTGATGGCGATATGGATATTTTCCGTGGTGGTGAAATAGTACCCCATAAATATCCGCAGGCGCCATTGAGTTATCTGTTTATCAATGAAAAAGGAACTTTTGTAGACAGAACCAATGATCTCTTACCCGGATTGAGTAGAGTTGGTATGGTAAAATCTGCAGTATGGGCCGACCTGAATGCAGATAAAAAGCCTGAACTGATTTTAGCAGGTGAATGGATGCCGGTGAAAGTATTTGAATACAGCAGCGGTAAACTGAAAGATGTATCTAAGCAATATGGTTTTGAAAAAACAGAAGGCTGGTGGGATAAACTGGTAGCAGATGATATAGATGGTGACGGTGATATAGATATTGTTGCAGGTAATCTTGGTGAGAACTATAAATTCAAAGCTTCCGATAAAAAACCGTTTGAAGTGTGGGCAAAAGATTTTGATGGCAATGGAACGAATGATATTTTTCTCGCACGTCATTTAAACGATAATACCATTGTACCCATACGTGGCCGTGAATGTACTTCGCAGCAATGTCCGATGATTGCCCAGAAATTTCCCACTTATTTATCTTTTGCAGAAAGCGATCTTACCGGTATACTGGGTGAAGCGGAAATGAAAACCGCACTTCATTACCAGGCCCATCTTTTCTCAACAGTGGTATTTCTGAATGAAAAAGGAAAATTCACTCCGAAAAGATTACCTGTGGAAGCACAGTTGTCAACCGTTAACGGCATCATTGTAAAAGACTTTGATGGAGATGGGAAAAAAGACATACTGCTGGCCGGTAATAAATTCGATGTAGAAGTAGAAACCACACCAGCAGATGCTTCGCCGGGTTTATTGCTGAAAGGTCTGGGTAATGCAGCGTTCAGAAGTTTGAAACCGATGGAGAGTGGCTTTTTTGCACCACAGAATGTAAAAGATATTCAAATGATCCGTCTGACAAATGGTTGGGGTGTATTGGTAACCGCCAATAATGACAGACTACGTTTTTATTCAGGCAAGTAAAAAAGTGAATTAAGAAAGATGTTGCAAAAAAATCAGAAATGGCAAACAGTGGCAGCTGCTGTAGTGATTTTTTCTGCATGGCTGCTGGTGGCCTGTTCTGGTATTACCGGAAAGAAAAACAGGTTACAGTATGCATCAAGTCCCTATTTACAGGAACATGCCGATAATCCGGTAGACTGGTATGAATGGGGCCAGGAAGCATTGGACAAAGCAAAGAAAGAAAATAAGCCCTTGCTCATCAGTATCGGGTATGCATCCTGCCACTGGTGCCATGAAATGGAGAAAGAATCGTTTATGGATACGGCAGTGGCCCGCATCATGAATGAAAAGTTTGTGTGTATAAAAGTAGACAGGGAAGAACGACCTGATATTGACAATATCTACATGAATGCATTACAATTAATATCAGGGAATGCAGGATGGCCGCTGAATGCTTTTGCATTACCGGATGGTAAACCTTTTTTTGCAGGTACGTATTACACCAACAAAAGCTGGAAAAGTTTATTACAGAGTATCAGTAATACCTATGCTACCAAAAATCAATTGGTGATTACACAGGCGAATGCATTGGTAAATGGTATGGTTACAGATGAGTTCAGATTAATTGATACAGCAGCTGCAGTGGCCAAAACAAAAAAAGAAACCTATGCACAACTCTTTGATAGTATTTATACACAGGTGGATCTGCGAAATGGTGGATTGAAAGGCACACAAAAATTTCCTACCCCGGCCCTTGCAGAATTATTACTGCAACATTTTTATGTAACCGGAGAACAACGAGCCCTGGAAGCCGCCCGTACTATGTTAAACAAAATGGCTATGGGTGGTATTTATGACCATATAGGCGGTGGCTTTGCTCGTTATACAACGGATAGCTTATGGCGCATTCCCCATTTTGAAAAAATGCTGTATGATAATGGTCAGCTCATCAGTCTGTATGCACATGCTTATCAACTTACCAAAGACCAGTTATATAAAGATGTGGTTGCAGAAACGATTGCTTTTGTAGAAAAAACCTTACTGGCGCAGGGCGGCGGCTATTATAGTTCAGTAAATGCAGATGCAGAAGAGGGTGAGGGCGAATATTATGTATGGAAAGCGAATGAACTGAAAAAGATCGTGGGTACCGATAACCAGTTGTTACTGGAATATTTTAATGTAAGCGAAAAAGGAAACTGGCAACAACCAAAAAATATACTTTATATCAATCAAACCGCATCCACATTTGCCATCAGGAAGAAAATGCTGATTGAAGATTTCAGAAAGTACCTGGCCAATGCTAAAGCAAAAATATTAAGCGCCCGAAACGAACGTAAGAAACCAACTGTTGATACAAAAATTGTTACCGCCTGGAATGCCATATTGCTGAAAGGATATGCAGATGCCTATGCTGCTTTTGGAGATCCTGTGTACCTGCAGAAAGCAATGGCCTGCGCTGGTTTTATAGAAAGAAATATCCTGGGTAAAGATGGATCGCTGAAACGCATTTATAAAGATGGTAAAGCAAATATTGAGGGCTTTCTGGATGATTATGCATGGACGGCCACGGCATTTATTCGCTTATATGAAGTGAGTCTTGAACAGAAATGGATAGATGTGGCAAAAAACATTACCCAATACGCAACGAATCATTTTTTGGATAAAAAAACCGGTTTGTTCTACTATGCTGATCCTCAAAAGAATGATCTCATCATGCGTAAAACACCAATTACAGATGATGATCTTCCAGCTGCCAATGCGGTAATGGCAAAAGTACTGTACACAATAGGTACCATATATAATCAGGAAGACTACAGCAATCAGGCAATACGAATGGTGGCATCGGTTGAGAAAAGAGTAAAAGAATTTCCCAGGTACCATATTCAATGGGCTGCCATGACGGGTTTTTTTGCAGCCAATACGTATGAAGTAGTGATTACCGGAAAAGATGCCCTGGTTCAAAACATGTTATTGCAGGAATATTACTTGCCAACCAGTATTACCATGGGTAGTACCATCGGTGAACCCTTGCCGTTAATGCAACAGAAACAAGTGAACGGGAAAACATTGATTTATGTGTGTACGAATAAATTATGTAAAAGACCGGAAGAGGAATTGCCCAGAGCCATAGATCAGATAAAGCCCAACAATTAATATAAAATGAAAAAAACAGCTTCTCTGCTTTTACTGTTATGTCTGTTCTTTATTTGTAAGGCGCAGCAGAAAGAAATAAGGATACAGAGCCCGGATAAAAAAATAGAAGTTACCTGTACCATTGGTACGAGTGTTGTGTATGCCATATTTTATAATGGAGAGCAGGTAATGCAGTCTTCGAAATTGGGCCTTGTACGTAATGATGAAAATTTTGTTGAAAATATTCGTTTTGTCAGTGCATCAAAACCCGTAGAAGTAAGGGATCGGTACAGCATACTTACGGGAAAGAAAAAAAATATCAGTTATAAAGCTAACAGAAGGGTCGTGAAATTATTGAGTGCCGGCGGTAAAAAAATGAATATCAATTTTCAGGTATCTGATGATGGTGTTGCCTTCCAATATGAATTTCCTGATAAAGACTCAACCGTAAAAAAAATTACTTCGGAAGCTACCAGTTTTCATTTTTTCAAAGAAACAAAAGCCTGGTTACAACCAAAAACAGAAGCACAAACCGGATTTGAACATACCAATCCATCTTATGAGGCACATTATATGATGGATATTCCGGTAGGCACACCAGCACCGGGAAAAAATGGTTGGGTATACCCGGCATTATTCAGGTATAACAATACCTGGTTACTGCTTACCGAAGCCGGACTGGGAAGAACCTATTGCGGAACCGCATTGCAGCAAAATGCACCGGATAATAACTACGGCATTAATTTTCCGCAGGCACCTGAAGTGTTTACCAATGGAATACCCACAAGGGATCCTGAATCATCATTACCCTGGAAAACACCCTGGCGCATAATTGTAGTGGGTAATCTAAAAACCATTTCAGAGTCAACACTCGGAACGGACCTTGCTTTCCCGGCAAAAAAAATGGATATGTCATTCATTAAACCCGGAAAAGCATCCTGGAGCTGGATCATTAAAAAAGATGATTCCACTGTTTTCAAGGTGCAAAAAAAGTATATCGACTTCGCAGCAGATATGAAATGGCAATACTGTTTGATGGATGCAATGTGGGATAGACTGATTGGATATGATTCGGCAGCGATTCTTGCAAAATATGCAAAAGAAAAAAACGTAGGGCTACTGGTATGGTATAATTCTGCTGGTAGCTGGAACACCGTAAAATTTACACCCAAAGACAAACTCCTCACACATGAAAGCAGGGTGAAAGAATTCGCGCTGCTTCAGAAAATGGGTATTAAAGGCATCAAGGTAGATTTCTTTTCAGGCGACGGTCAGTCAATGATCAATTATTATCAGGATATCCTGGAAGATGCAGCAAGCTATCAACTACTGGTAAATTTTCATGGAGCTACATTACCCAGGGGCCTGCACAGAACCTATCCGAATCTGATGACGGCAGAAGCAGTACAAGGATATGAAATGATCACTTTCAACCAGCGGGATGCAAATCTTTATCCATCTCATGCAGTCATGTGCGCATTGGTAAGGAATGCTTTTGATCCGATGGATTTTACACCTATGAACCTGTACCGCATTCCCAGAATTAAAAAAGTTACTACTGCTGCTTTTGAACTGGCAACTTCCGTATTGTTTCTTTCCGGTATTCAACATTATGCCGAAAGCCCGGAAGGCATGCAGCATGTTTCAACTGAAGTTAAAAATTTTCTCCGCGCTTTACCGGATAGCTGGGATGATGTAAAGTTTGTAGATGGTTACCCAGGCAAGTATTATGTAGTAGCAAGACGGGCTGGTAATAAATGGTATGTGGCGGGTATTAACGGAGAAAGTACGCCTAAAGAAATAACACTTGATCTGTCGTTTATAAAAGACAGGAAAGGAATGATGATCGGTTCAGGTGATAGCGATCAAACAGAACCTTCTTTTACATGGAGCAAAAAGGAACTGGCTACAGGTAAATTAACCGTATCAGTAAAAGCCAATGATGGGTTTATCATCGTTGTTGAATAACACTATCAGACAAAATGATGAAAATACTTTCTCTTACATATATGAGACCATCTATACCGATGCTGATGGTTTGCATAGTATTGACCCGATTTGTAGCGGCACAGGAAATTATTCCAATATATACGATGGCTATACCCGGAGCAAAAGCCAGTAAAAAAACAGAATCGAAAAGCGATGGTATGTTCAGAAATGTAACTATGCCAACACTTGAAATCTATTTACCCGAAAAAGAAAAAGCAACCGGTACGGCTGTTATTATTTGTCCGGGTGGCGGTTATAGTGTTGTGGTATATGATGGAGAAGGGATCAATACTGCAAAAATGCTTCAGCAAAAAGGCATTGCTGCATTTGTCTTGAAATATCGTTTACCCGATGATTCCATCATGGCAGATAAAAGGTATGGTCCTTTGCAGGACGTACAACAGGCGTTTAAACTGGTGAGAGAACAAGCTGCCCGTTGGGGAGTGAATCCCGCCAAGATCGGTATCATGGGTTTTTCGGCGGGTGGACATTTGGCGGCTACAGCAGCCACTCATTTTGCAAGACCCCTGATTTCAAATCCGGAAAATACCAGTCTCAGACCCGATTTCCAGGTACTGGTATATCCGGTAATCAGCATGCAGGATGGCCTTACACATAATGACTCGAGAAGAAAATTACTAGGTGAACAAGCCACTAAAGAAGATAAGGACCGTTTTTCGGGAGAGTTGAATAGTACAGCACAAACACCACCCTTATATATCACACATGCATCTGATGATAAGGTAGTGAATGTGCGTAACAGTATTCGCTATTATGAAGCGATACAGGAAAAAAATATTCCTGCAGAAATGCATATCTACCAACAGGGTGGACATGGATTTATATTCCGGCACAAAGAATGGATCGAGCCACTGTTTCAATGGATGCGTTTGAACAAGTGGATAGAAAAATAACAGACCATAAAACCTACAAAGCAATCATCATGAAACCAATCTTAGTTACACTCTTCCTCGTGCTGAATCTTACCTGTTTTGCACAAGGCGTAATCAAGCCAGCTTCTGCAGGCTTTGATGTATGGAAAGAAAATATTCTTCATGGAAAAATTGATTCGGTAGCATATCCATCTACTACCGTGGGGAACGATCGAAAAGTATTGATTTATACCCCGCCGGGTTATACGAAGAATAAAAAATATCCGGTATTATATCTGCTGCACGGTATCGGCGGTGATGAGAAAGAGTGGTTCAGCGGAGGTCAGCCTCATCATATACTGGATAACCTATATGCTGAAGGAAAAATAGAACCGATGATTGTGGTTATGCCAAACGGCAGAGCCATGAAAGATGACCGTGCCACCGGCAATATTATGGCACCCGATAAAGTACAGGCATTTGCCACTTTTGAAAAAGACCTGCTGAATGATTTGATTCCCTATGTGGAGAAAAACTATGCAACGCTTACAGACCGTGAACACCGTGCTATTGCAGGTTTATCGATGGGTGGCGGACAGTCTTTGAATTTCGGACTGGGTAATCTCGACAGGTTTGCCTGGATTGGCGGCTTCTCTTCTGCCCCCAATACAAAAACCCCGGAAGAGTTGTTGCCGGATATTACAGCAGCCAAACAAAAAATAAAACTCCTCTATATGTCATGTGGTGCGAGCGATGGATTATTGAGGTTTAGCACACGTCTGCATGAATATGCCAGAAAGAATGCGGTTCCACATATTTACTTTGTAGAACCGGGTGTACATGATTTTAAAGTCTGGAAAAATGGCTTATACATGTTTTCTCAGCTCTTATTCAAAACAGTGGATACCACTTCTTTTTCAAAATATCCGGTGGCGGGTGCACCGGCGGCCAGCAATGTGAGAAATGCAGCCTATCCTCAGATATTACCTGATAATCGTGTCATCTTCAGTTTAAAAGCACCCGACGCAAAAAAAGTACAAGCCGACCTCGGAAAGAAATATGATATGATAAAAGATGAAGAAGGTAATTGGCGCGTAACCACCGATTCTATCGGAGAAGGATTTCATTATTATTCCCTGATCATTGATGGTGTTCCTGTTGTTGACCCCGGTAGTCAGACTTTTTATGGAATGAGTCGAATGGCCAGCGGTATTGAAATTCCATTTGCAGGAGGTGATTATTATGCTTTGAAGAATGTACCACATGGAGACCTGCGTATCAACCGATACTTTTCAAGGGTTACCAATTCGTGGAGACAGATGTATGTATACACACCGCCCGGTTACGATTCGAGCCAGCAGGACCGCTATCCTGTTTTATACATTTTACATGGAGGTGGAGAAGACCAGACCGGTTGGGCCATGCAGGGTAAAACAGATTTGATCATCGATAACCTGATTGCAGCAAAAAAAGCAAAACCCATGCTGGTAGTAATGATGGATGGTAACCTCAGCAGTGGTGGTATCGGTGGTTTTGGTGAACAGGCACTTAAGAATTTTGAAAATGAATTAAAGCAGTCTGTGATTCCTTTTGTAGAAAAAAAATTCAGGGCCCTTACCACACCCGATCAGAGAGCATTAGCCGGGTTATCGATGGGTGGACTGCAAACCTTATATGCAGGTGTTCGCAACCATACGATGTTTTCATACCTGGGCGTATTCAGTTCAGGATGGTGGGGTAACCAGCCCGCATTATCAAATCCGCAGTATCAGTTTATGAAAGAAAATGCGGCAGCTATCAACAGTAATATTAAATCATTCTGGATTGCCATGGGTGGCAAGGAAGATATCGCCTACAACAACTGCAAAGCCATGATGGGCAAATTTGATGAAATGGGTATTAAATATACCTACAGTGAATATCCGGGTGGACATACCTGGCCGGTATGGAGAAACAACCTCTTCAATTTTGCGCAATTGTTGTTCAAGTAAACGAAAACTATTATGTTATCAACTCTGCATATGGCAAAAAGAATAAGAATCCTCAGTGTCGCGGTCATTATGCTGTTCAGTATTACTGGCTATGCACAGGATAAAAACTTTCATATCTACCTCTGTTTTGGTCAGTCGAACATGGAAGGCAATGCAAGGTTTGAACCGCAGGATACCATTGTAAACAGCAGGTTTAAAGTGATGGAAGCAGTTGACTGTCCTAATTTGGGAAGGGCTAAGGGGCAATGGTATACAGCAGTACCACCTTTATGCAGATGCCGAACCGGGTTAACACCGGCAGATTATTTCGGCAGAACCCTTGTTGACAGCCTTCCTGAAAAAATTAAAATCGGTGTTATCAATGTTTCTATTGGTGGCTGTAAAATTGAGTTGTTTGATAAAGCCAATTACCAATCCTACATCGCAACGGCACCCAGCTGGATGCAGGGTATGATCAAAGAATACGATGGTAATCCATACCAGCGACTGGTTGATATGGCCAGACTTGCACAAAAATCGGGTGTGATAAAGGGAATATTATTACACCAGGGAGAATCCAATACCAATGATTCAACCTGGCCCTCAAAAGTAAATATTGTGTACACGAATCTTTTAAAGGATCTGAACCTGAAAGCAAAAGAGGTACCACTGCTGGCAGGTGAAACGGTGAATGCCGATCAGGGCGGGGTTTGCGCCAGTATGAATGCCATCATAGCAACACTACCTAATACCATACCCAATGCGCATGTAATTTCATCGAGCGGTGTGCCTGATGCACGTGATAATTTACATTTTAATGCAGAAGGTTATCGAATGTTGGGAAAACGTTATGCCGAAAAGATGCTGGAACTACTCAATAAAAAGAAAAAGTCTTAAGTGAATACACCATGCGTTCGGAAAAAAATACTATATACCTTTTCATAAAACTTGCCTTTGCATGTTTAATTGCTTTTTACGCTAAAATCAATCCTGTTGCTGCACAAAACCAATTATACAGTAATAGTTTTCCTTTAAGTGATGTAGTAGTAAAAGATCAAAGATTTGCCCATGCACGTGATCTTAATATCCAAACATTATTGCAATACGATGTGGATCGCTTATTGGCTGGTTACAGAAAAGAAGCGGGCTTACCGGCCAAAGCTGTTATTTATACTAATTGGGAAGGTTTAGACGGACATGTTGCAGGACACTATCTCTCTGCATTGGCCATGAATTATGCCGCAACGGGAAATACAGTCTGCCGTGATCGTATGTTGTATATGCTCACTGAACTAAAAGCCTGTCAGGATGCGCACAATACCCGTCATGCCGATTGGGGTAAGGGTTATCTCGGTGCCGTACCGGAAAGCCAGAAAATATGGAGCGCATTACTGAAAGCAGATCTGAGCGCATTACGTAATGCATGGGTACCCTGGTATAATGTACACAAAATGTATGCTGGTCTTCGTGATGCCTGGTTATATACCGGAAATGAGACTGCAAAAGCCCTGTTTATAAATTTTTGTGCCTGGGGAATAAATGTCACAAGTACACTTAATGAAGAACAGATGCAATCCATGCTCGATATTGAGCATGGAGGCATGAATGAGATATATGCAGATGCCTACCAGATGACCGGAGACAAGCAATACCTGCAGGCAGCCAAAAGATTTTCGCACAGAATGCTCCTTGACGCGATGGCACAGCGAAAAGATAACCTCGATAATAAACATGCCAATACACAGGTGCCCAAGGCCATCGGTTTTCAGCGTATTGCCGAACTAACGCATGATACAACCTATACAACTGCCGGACAGTATTTCTGGGAAACGGTTACGCAAAACAGAACATTGGCATTTGGTGGTAACAGCCGGAGAGAATTTTTTCCAAGCATTACAGCAAGCACAGATTTTATTACAGAGGTAGAGGGGCCGGAATCCTGTAACTCTTACAATATGCTGAGATTATCTGCAGACCTTTTCAGGGTGAGTGCAGATGCACGGTATATGGATTATTATGAGCGTACCATTTATAATCATATTCTATCAACACAACATCCTGACCATGGCGGCTATGTATATTTCACACCGGTAAGACCAAGGCATTATCGTGTGTATTCAGCACCCAATAAAGGAATGTGGTGTTGTGTAGGTAGTGGTATGGAAAACCATGGCAGGTACAATGAATTGATTTATACGCATCAGCAGGACTCACTGTACATTAACCTTTTTATGGCGTCTGTTCTTCAATGGAAGGCAAAAGGTATGGTGCTGGAACAGCAGACTCTTTTTCCGGAAGAAGAAAAAACCAGACTGCTGATCAAAGAAGGGAACAATCGGTTTACCATGATGATACGCTACCCCTCATGGGTAGCAAAATCGGCACTGAAAATTAAAGTAAATGGGAAACCTGTTGCATACCAAAACAATCCATCATCTTATATAGCTGTTCAAAGAACATGGAAGAAAGGTGATCTGATCGAGATTCAACTGCCAATGCAGAATAGCATTGAGCAAATGCCAAACGTAGCCAATTATGTAGCAGTGCTGCATGGGCCGGTAGTATTGGCAGCCAGAACGGGAACAGAAGAAATGAAAGGACTGATTGCCGATGATAGCCGATGGGGTCATATTGCCAGTGGTAAACGTTTACCGGTGAATGAGGCACCCATACTCATAGCAGATAACCCATCTGCTATACTCAAAAGCCTCGTACCTGTAAAAGATAAACCGCTCCATTATACTTTTTCTAACCTGAAAATGGGGAATGCTGCTCCTCTGGTGCTGGAGCCTTTTTACCAATTGCATGATGCGCGATACATGTTATACTGGATGACGCTGACAAATACAGCATACCAATCCTATGTAGATTCTCTGGCAAAAATGGAGACGGCGAGACTGGCTTTACAAAAAAGAACAGTAGATGTAGTAATCGTTGGAGAGCAGCAACCGGAAGCGGATCATTTAATACAACAGAAAAATACGGCTACCGGAAATCGTTCAGATGAATTCTGGCGTGAAGTAAGAAATGGAGGTTTATTGAGTTATACATTAACCACCCAACAGACAATAGCCTTATCGCTCAGAATCCGTTACTGGGGTGCAGAACGGGGCAACAGAAAATTTGATATCTATATTGATGACCAGCTTCTCCTGACAGAAAACCTGACAGATAAATGGAACGAACAAAGCTTTAAAGAAATAGAATATGTAATTCCGGACAGTATGCTGAAAGATAAAAAGCAGATAAACATAAGTTTTAAGCCACAGCCAGGTAATACAGCAGGTGCACTCTATCAGATCAGGTTAGTAAAACAACAATAGTTTACAGATGAGAAAACTATGGTCCATATTTTTTTGTGTACTGTCGGTGAATGTGCTGGCACAGAACCAGGTACTGAAACTCTGGTACAAACAACCCGCAGGTAATACCTGGGAAAATGCCTTGCCTATTGGCAATGGCAGGCTCGGTGCCATGGTATATGGTAATGTAAACAAAGAAACCATTCAGCTGAATGAGCACACATTATGGAGCGGTAGCCCTAACAGAAACGATAACCCGGTGGCCCTGGATTCACTGGCTGTTTTGAGGCAGCTCATTTTTGAAGGAAAATATAAAGAAGCAGAAAAGCTGGCCAATAAAACCATCATTACCCAAAAGTCGCATGGACAAATGTTTCAACCATTGGGAGAACTACAACTTGTTTTCAAGGGCCATGAATCTTACACCGATTATTATCGTGAACTTGATATTGCAAAAGCTGTAACAAAAACCACTTATCAGGCAAACGGAATACAATACCAGCGCGAAGCCATCGCTTCTTTTCCTGATCGGGTAATTGTGTTGCGCCTAACAGCCAGTAAAAAAGAAAGTATATCTTTTTCAGCTTTTTTCAGAACGCAGCAACCCAAAGCCATCATTGCCACTAACCATGATCAGGAACTTACTATTGCTGGCACCTCAATGGATCATGAAACGGTAAAAGGTTTATTGAAGTATAAAGGGATTGTTCGTATCGTGACAGAAGGTGGTAGTATAGAACGAAATGATACTTCTCTAATTATTAGTAAAGCAGATGCAGCTACTATTTTTATTTCTATTGCCACCGGTTTTAATAATTATCAGGATATAAGCGGGGATGAAAATAAACGAGCACGCGATTACCTGACAGGTGCTTTCGTAAAACCCTACGCTGCCATCAAAACAAAACACAGTGCATACTACCAGCAGTTTTTTGATCGTGTGAAATTAGACCTTGGTACTACAGAGGCCGCCCAACTACCTACTGATGAAAGATTACGGCAGTTTAACAAAGTGCAGGATCCGCAACTGGTAACGCTCTATTACCAGTATGGGCGTTACCTGCTGATCTGCTCATCGCAACCCGGAGGAGAACCTGCCAACCTGCAGGGTATCTGGAACAATAAAATAAGACCACCATGGGACAGTAAGTACACCATTAATATCAATGCGGAGATGAATTACTGGCCGGCAGAAAAAACGAATCTGCCAGAACTGCATGAACCTTTTTTAAGAATGGTGAAAGAGTTGTCGGAAACAGGTAAGCAAACAGCAAAGCAAATGTATGGTGCCAGAGGTTGGGTGGCACACCATAATACAGATATATGGCGAACCAATGGAGCTGTTGATGGCGCTTTATGGGGCGTATGGAACGCAGCCGGTGGCTGGATGAGTCAACACCTGTGGGAACACTATCTCTATAGCGGCGATAAAAAATTTCTTAGATCGGTTTATCCGGTACTAAAATCTGCTGCTACTTTTTATGTAGACTTTTTAGTGCCGCACCCTGTAAAAAAATGGCTGGTCATCAATCCGGATATGTCGCCCGAAAATTCACCCAGGGGCCATCAGGGTGCATCAATTGATGCAGGTACTACCATGACCAACCAGATTGTGCTGGATATTTTTAATACCACCATCAGGGCAGCAGGTATACTGGGGATTGATAAAAAATTTACCGATACGCTTACATCTCTGCGTAAACGTTTACCACCGATGCAGATTGGTAAACATGGACAATTACAGGAATGGCTGGAAGACCTGGATGATCCGAATGATAAACACAGGCATATTTCTCATCTGTATGGTTTGTTTCCTTCCAACCAGATATCACCATACCGTAATCCCGAATTATACAGTGCGGCCAAAAATACTTTATTACAGAGAGGCGATATATCTACCGGTTGGAGTATGGGATGGAAAGTAAACTGGTGGGCCAGAATGCTCGATGGTAACCACGCCTATCAACTTATACAAAACCAGTTAACACCGGTAGGTAAAGGTGAAGGAGGAACGTATAATAATCTTTTCGATGCCCACCCACCCTTTCAGATCGATGGCAATTTCGGATGCACATCAGGGATCACTGAAATGCTGATGCAAAGTGCCGACGGAGCTCTTCATCTATTGCCGGCACTGCCCGATGTTTGGAAAGTAAAAGGAAGTATCAGCGGACTAAGGGCCATCGGTGGTTTTGAGATTGTGGCGATGGAATGGAGGGAAGGAAAGCTGGTGAAGCTGATCATCAGATCAACACTGGGTGGTAATCTACGACTGAGGGTTCCCAATGAGATACAGGCTGAAAAAAGAATCAACTTAAAACTGGCTGGAGGGGAAAATAAGAATCCTTTTTATGCTACCCATGCTAACACGGAACCGTTTATTTCACCTCAGGCCATTATTCAAAAGCCGGTTTTGTCTCAAACCTGGTTATATGATATTACTACACAGAAAGGAGGCTATTATCATTTTTCTATCAAACAATAAATCCAGATAATATAAATCAATCCATATTCATTCATCTTGAAATAAAACCCATGAAAAAAACGATTCTGACCAGTGTTGTATTATGTATGGTTCTTGTGTCTGTTGCACAAAACCCCATCATCAAACACATTTTTACTGCCGATCCATCACCCATTGTTTATAAAGACACACTATTCCTGTATACCGGGCATGATACCGCATCGGTAACCGCTACCAATTATAAAATGCCCGACTGGCATGTTTTCTCCACCACCGATATGGTAAACTGGAAAGACCACGGTGCCTTACTCTCTCCAGCTACTTTTTCATGGGCCACCGGTGATGCCTATGCTGCCCAGTGTATAGAACGTAATGGAAAATTCTATTGGTTTGTATCTACATTTCATAAAAAAGACAGTAACAGCAACGGCGGAGCAGCCATAGGTGTGGCAGTGTCTGACAGGCCAACAGGCCCTTTTAAAGATGCGATCGGCAAAGCGCTCATCACCAATGAAATGACCAAAGACAAACCACATGCCTGGGACGATATTGATCCCACCGTTTTTATTGATGATGACAAACAGGCTTACCTGTATTGGGGTAACGGAAGTTGTAAATGGGTAAAGCTGAAAGAAAATATGATTGAAACAGAAGGACCTATAACAGTAACAGAAGTAAAAAATTTTATCGAAGGACCATGGTTGTATAAACGCAAAGGACTGTATTATCTGGTATATGCCGGTAGAGGAACCAAGCCAGAGATGATTGAATACGCTACATCGAATAGTCCCACTGGTCCCTGGAACTATCAAGGTATTATTCAGGAAAATGTACCGAATAGTTTTACTACCCATCCGGGTATCATAGACTATAAAGGCAAATCTTATTTTTTCTACCACAATGGAAGCTTACCAACCGGTGGTAGTTACAGAAGATCGGTTTGTGTAGATTATATGTATTACAATGCAGACGGAACCATTCAGAAAATTATACAGACCGTGGAAGGCGTAAAACCGGTATCGAAATAATACCTATTCCCTCATTTATAAAAGTTATGGAATGAAAAATCGACTGTTAAGTGTAACGATTTTACTGATATCAGGAATGGGTTTTTTATCGGCACAACCCAAAAAGGCAACCAACCCCATTGTATTTGCAGATGTGCCTGATCTATCTATGATACGGGTAGGTGATACCTACTACATGAGTAGTACTACCATGCATATGAACCCGGGTGTACCTATCATGAAATCAAAAGATCTGGTGAACTGGAAAATGATTGGCTATGCGCATGATACCCTCGCCAGTATGGACGAGCTAAACCTTACCAATGGTAAAAGTACGTATGGCCGGGGTTCATGGGCCAGCAGTATACGTTATCATAAAGGCATATTTTATGTAACCACTTTTGCACAAACAACAGGCAGGACACATATTTACAGCACAAAAAATATTGAAAAGGGTCCCTGGAAATCCTGGTCGTTTAAACCTAGCCTGCACGATCATTCCTTATTTTTTGATGATGATGGCAAAGTGTACATGCTGTACAGCAATCGTAAACTTATACTGGTTGAACTCAAAGAGGATCTTACCGGTATAAAAGAAGGGGGCGTTAACCAGACAGTCATTGAAGATGTAACAGCACCGAGTCAGTCAGTAGGTAATAGTGGTTTGGGTGAAGGGTCACAATTATTTAAAGTCAACGGGAAATATTATCTCTTCAATATTACCTGGCCCCGTGGCGGTATGCGCACAGTGGTGATACACAGGGCAGATAAACTCACCGGTCCCTGGGAAGGAAAGCTGGCCCTGCAGGATTTAGGTGTGGCACAGGGTGGTTTGATAGATATGCCTGATGGCAGATGGTTTTCTTACCTGTTTCGTGATTATGGTGCTGTGGGTCGCATACCCTATCTGGTTCCTGTTGAATGGAAAGACGGATGGCCGGTACTGGGTGTAGATGGTAAAGTACCAGCCACACTTGACCTGCCTGCGAGCAAAGGATTGATTCCACGTATTGTTGCCTCTGATGAATTTACGCGCCGGAAAGGAGATGCCGATTTACCATTGGTTTGGCAATGGAACCATAATCCTGATAACAGGCTTTGGTCTGTTACGGAAAGAAAAGGATACCTGCGCTTGAAAACAGGCAGAACCGATACCAGTTTTTTATTAGCCAGAAATACACTCACCCAAAGAACCATTGGTCCTGTTTGTACCGGATCAACCTTACTTGATATAAGTAATATGAAAGATGGTGACTTTGCCGGATTGGGTCTGTTACAGAAAAATTTTGGTCAGGCAGGCGTACAGATAACAGGCGATAAAAAAGAAATTGTGATGATTAATGCCAGCTCTGGCAAACCTGTTGAAGAGGCAAGAATACCACTCACACAATCAACCGTATACCTGAAATCCGAATGCAATTTCACGGATAAAAAAGACATCGCTTTTTTCTTTTACAGTCTCGATGGAAAGCAATGGATGCCCTTAGGTAATCAATTAAAGATGGCTTATACCATACCACAGTTTATCGGCTATCGTTTTGCCTTGTTCAATTATGCAACCAAAACCATAGGAGGTAGTGCTGATTTCGATTTCTTTCATATTGCGGATACCATAACTAAATAAGATGAAAAAATTATTCAACATACCATCGAATCAATCGCTGATACTACTGATCGTCATGATCAGTTCTATTACTACAACTGTAAAAGCGCAGAATCCTTTTATCAGAAACCAGTTTACAGCCGATCCTACGGCAAGGGTTTTTGGCGACAGGTTATATGTATATCCTTCACACGATATACTGGCGCAACCCGGCAAAGGAAGAGTGGGCTGGTTTTGTATGGAGGATTACCATGTGTTTTCTTCGGCGAACCTTACCGACTGGACAGATCATGGAATGATTGTAAGCCAGACAAAAGTACCCTGGGCCAATCCTGCAGGTTATAGTATGTGGGCGCCTGATTGTATTGAAAGGAATGGAAAATATTATTTCTATTTCCCTACATTACCCAAAGACACCCTTCTATATGGCAGGAGTTTTGGTATCGGTGTAGCTGTAGCAGATAAACCTACAGGTCCGTTTGTACCGGAAACAGAACCCATCAAAGGTGTGAAAGGCATTGACCCGAATGTATTTATTGATAAAGATGGACAGGCCTATCTCTATTGGTCGCAGGGAAATATTTATGTGGCAAAGTTGAAGGAAAATATGAGGGAGCTGGCATCAGAAGTAGTTACCATTCCGAATCTTCCAACAAAGGGATTAAAAGAGGGCCCCTTTGTTTTTGAAAGGAATGGTCTTTATTATTTGACCTTTCCGCATGTAGAAAATAAAACAGAAAGACTGGAATATGCCATAGGAGATAACCCGATGGGTCCTTTTAAAATGACGGGTGTCATCATGGATGAATCTGCAACCGGCTGCTGGACCAATCACCATTCGATTATACAGTATAAAAAGCAATGGTATCTTTTTTATCACCACAACGATTACTCCCCGAAGTTTGATAAAGCAAGATCGGTACGCCTGGATAGTTTATCGTTTAATGCAGATGGAACTATTCAGAAAGTAATCCCTACTTTACGTGGCGCAGGTATTACCAATGCAAAAACAGAGATTCAGATAGACAGGTACAGTAAAATAGGAGAACAGGCTGCTATTTCATTTATAGATACGGCGGATACATTCAAAGGATGGAAAACAAAGTTTACTGAAGCAGGTGCCTGGGTTCAGTACAATACGGTTGATTTTGGTAGTCGACCCGTTAAAAAATTGATGTTTAAAATGCTGGCAGAACAGGATGGTACCCTTGAAATCAGAACAGGTAGCCTTACAGGGCCGTTACTGTGTAAGGTAGACATTAAAAAAACAAATGAATGGATGGTGGTTGGGTCAGGTGATATCAAAAAAATAACCGGTATTCAAAATCTTTTCGTTGTATTGAAAGAGGGTAAAGGAATAGAGATCGACTGGCTTCGGTTTGAGTAAATCAGGCTTTATTTTTTGTATTAAAGTATACCTGAAACGCAGGGAAATTCTTTATAATCGTTCATGATAAGCCACAGATTCACAGATTATTGTAAAACTAATCTGTGAATCTGTGGCTTATTATATTTATTTGATGCTAGATCTTTCAACACGTCCATATCAAAAACTTCTTTGAAGTTTGTAACTTTCGATACTAAGGATAAAACATGTACGATCTCACCTGCATAGGCCACCTCACACACGATAAAATTGTAACACCCGCTCATACGGTTCATATGACTGGTGGTACTTCTTTTTATTTTTCGCATGCCATCAAATCAATGCCCATTCGCTATCAGTTGATAACGACACTGGCTGAAGAAGATATGGTTTTTGCAAATGAACTGAAGCATAATAATATTGACATAACGGTTTTGCCCAGCATACATACCGTATACTTTGAAAACATCTATCCTGATACATCAGACCACCGTATACAAAGAGTATTACATGAGGCAGATCCCTTCAATCCTAAAGACCTGAAAAATGTACGGTCGAAATATATTCATCTTGGGCCCTTATTGGCCAATGATATAGTAACAGAACTGATTATTAATCTGGCTGCACAAACGGTGGTTTCTCTGGATGTACAAGGATACCTGCGGAGCGTAATCAATAAACAGGTAGTAGCCATTGACTGGAAAGACAAACAAAAAGTACTTCCTTATATCACTATGTTGAAAGCCAGTGAAGAAGAGGCACAAACGATAACCGGTGAAACAGATATGCGGAACGCTGCAAAAAAATTAGCTGACTGGGGTGTGAAAGAAGTGGTTATTACCCTGGGTGCCAAAGGTTCTATGATTTATGATGGAAGAGAATTGTATAGAATACCGGCATTCAAACCAACTGTTATGGCAGATGCTACCGGTTGTGGCGATACCTATATGGCGGGTTATCTCTACCAGCGAATAAAAGGGGCAGGCATAGCATATGCCGGTGCTTTTGGTGCAGCCATGGCCACTATTAAAATAGCCGCTTCCGGTCCCTTTAACGACACAGAAGCGGCCATTGAAAAAATTATAAAAGCAAATGATGTTCTATAAAATAACCCTGCGAAACCTCTGTTAACTCCTTTCTCTGCGATGGGGTTCCTAACGTCACCCTGATGAAGGAAGGGACGGCAGAGAACATGCGGACACAGTGTTTTCGCAGAGGATTGATTATTTGATAATTGAATCTACCAAACTGGTTCCTGTTAACTTAATTTGATAAGGCCATTGTTCTTCCAGTACCGGCGCAGCATTGGGTGATGGGTTTCTGGGTCTGCCGGGAATGGGCCAGTGTTCTGTGGGGGCACCCATTACGGTTAACCATAGAAATTCAGTGTCTTTGGGAATGGTAAATCGCAAAGATCCGCTGGCCTCTTTTCCTGCATCACTATATACACGTTTGCCGTTTTTCTGATAGGCCACAAAACCATAGCGCCATCCTGCCTTATCGGTTTTAACAGCATTAAATCCCGTACTGCCAACAACACCTTTGAAATCCAGTGAAATGGTTGTGCCAGCCTCAGGTACTTTTAGTTGTATACCATTATAACCATAGTTCTGCGGACAACGGGTGCTATCAATTCTGAACCACCCATCTTTCAGGTCATTCATGATGGTTACATGCTGGTTGGCATAAGGTTTTGCAACCTGTTCAATGCGTTTCATATCCCAGGTAATAAACCTCCGTGAAGCATCAAACATTTCGTCGTTGAATTGTTCCTGGGTAAGGTTGGTGATGCGTTTATAAGTAGTAACAGGATCTTCTCCGTTGAGTGTGGCGCGAGAAAATTCACCAAAAAATTCAATACCATGTTTATTCGACCAGTATTCAAATACATAGGGTGAATGATACATATTGGTGGGATGCAGAAAAGCAAAATGCGTTTTCTTCATAAAATCTTTCAGGTGATAATTTTCAAAAGTCATCCACTCCGGATATACCTGCCATAACATATACTGGGCCGACATTTCTGAAATAGGTCCACCGGGCCCCTTACCATTATCCGCACGTATCATATATTGAAAGGAGTGCCCAAGTTCGTGTGCCAGCGCGCCATAGGGTGCTTTGCTCATACGTACTGCCGGTGTCCATAATAAACCGATTTTATTTTCTGTACCGCCACCAAAAGCAGTAGCACCCTCACCGCCGATTACATATAAGATCATCTTGTATTGATCGGTAAAAGATTTTCCTTTTACCACCAGCTTTAATTTGTTTACATAGAAATCATAAAATCTTTCGAGTTCCTTAATAGCATCCTGTACGTTAAAACGTTTCGATTCAACAGGATTACTCATAGGATCCTTGCCAAACTCTTTTGACCAGAATACGACTATATTTTTCGATTCTACCATGCGTGAATAACTGAATTCACTGGTATCGCTGTTGTAGTTATTATTATCAGGAATACGAAAAACCTTTCCGGGTATGTACAATTCCTTTTCACCGGGTTTCTGAATTCTTGCAAAAGGTTCCGGAGGAGGCGTGTTATTACCGCCCTGCGCTAAAACAGCAGCCGGTAGTAATAACAGAAATAATGTTTTCAGTAATGGTTTGTGTAACATGGTTGGCTTGTTTTGAAGATGAATCTCCGGATGAAATATCAAAATAATCAGCTGACACATCCGGCATCAGAAAATGAATGTACTGTTTCTGATTGCTGTGTTTTACAAAATAGCCTCCGGGGTTAAAATATGTATGAACTTGGTTAAATCATTTGAAGGATAAAAACGTTTTCCAAAACGAAGGGGATATGAAGTACACCCGTACGAATAAGCAACTGTCATTTTTTTACGTTTCAAATCATACATATCAGGAGCTCTTTTTTTCTGCACCATTTATCAAAATCACAGAAAACATTTTTTGCAACATTTTATTTTGCCCGCTCTTTTTTAATGAAAACAGCAACCGTTAAAACCAGAATCGTGAAAATAAATATCAGAAAGCTAATATTAATAAGTGTATGTGTATGTATGTTTCTGATAGCATCCAAAGCACAAAATAAATGGATCGCAGACATGAAACCGTTTGATGTGAAAACGGAAAATCTGTCTGATCTGAATTATATAGGCAAGGCTATTGGCGATAGCCGGATTGTAATATTGGGCGAACAGGATCATGGTGATGCCACCAGTATGCAGGCGAAAAGTAAAATAGTACAATACCTGATAGAGAAAAAAGGCTTTACGGTTTTACTATGGGAAAGTGATTTTTTTCCTTTTAATGAAATAAGTACAATCGATAGTTGTAAAACAGTTGTACACCCGCATTGGTCAAGTCCGCAAGCCATGCAGCCGCTATGGAATTATCTGTCAGAAAAAACAACAAAAGCCGAATCTGTTATCATGCATGGTTTTGGTACTACGTTTAGTTCGCCTTATGCACAACGTAATATTCGTTTGCGGTTAGAAGCTTTACTGAAAGAAAAACAACTCAGCCTGGAAAAAAGTGCAGACAAAGTATGGTTTCTTTCAGTAGTAGATAGTCTGGTCATGAATAACAGTAACAGATTTGATACAGTTGCGCAGACGAAGTTTTATAGCTGGTGCGATCGTTTACAGAAAGAACTAAGGGGTAAACCAAGATCTGTTGTTTCTTTTGAAGAACAACTTATCTATAATATCAGGGCGAAAGCAGAACAAACATGGTTAAGGCAATACCGTGTAAAACATATGGCAGCCAATGCACACTGGTTATTAGAGAACAGGTATAAAAATAAAAAGGTGATTATATGGACCGCCAACTATCATGCAATAAAAGATTATGGCAAAGCGGTAGAGAATCACCCTATATCGGGGGCCATCTATCAAAATGCAGTTGATAAGGATACGGTAAAATCATTTACACAGTTGCTGCTAGAAAAAGGACATGAATCTGTGTATTCATTGGCCTGTATTTCTCTTTCGGGCACCTATACGCCAAGGGCCTGGATAAACCTCGACAATCCGGTTGAAAAAATTGATCCGCCCAAGGGAAATATAGAAACACTGTTGAATCGTGAAACGGATAAATCTTTGTTTGCAGATCTGAAAACATTACCCGGCGATCATTTGCTGAGAAGCCCGCTGTATATGATACCGGTTTCTCATACAAGGTCTTTAATGAGTCAATGGGAATATGTATTCGACGGAATCTTATTTATTAAAGAGCAAAAAGGATTGAAGGAGCCGATTCAGTGAGTGATGATGCATAGTTTTGCAGCATGACAAATGTTAAAAACATTCTCTTCGATCTCGGTGGCGTTTTTCTTGATATCAATTATCAGTTAACCGAACAGGCTTTTATTGATCTGGGCATCACAGATTTTGGCCAGCGTTTCAATCAGCAGTTCTCCAATACCCTTTTTGAAGACCTGGAAACGGGTAAAATAGATCCGGAGACTTTTTATGAGGCATTTCGTAAAGAAACGGGTACAAATCTGAGTAACCAGGCCATTGAAACAGCATGGAATGCGCTTTTACTGGATTTTCCAACCGAGCGACTGGAATGGCTGGAAGCCATCGGTAAGAAATACGCCGTATACCTGTATTCAAACACAAATATCATTCATTATCAATGCTTTATGAAGATGTTTGAAGAGCGTTTTGGGGGCAGATCCTTCAATGAATATTTCCGCACCGCTTATTATTCGCACGAACTGGGTATGCGCAAGCCCTATCCGGCATCCTATACCAGAATCATGGAGCTGGAACAATTAAATCCTGCAGAAACACTTTTCATAGATGATACGTTGAAAAATATCGAAGGCGCCCGGGCCGCCGGACTCCAGACCCGCTGGTTACAGCCGGGGATGCTGGTGCAGGAAATAGTGAGTAGTGAGTAGTCAGTACTGAGTAGAAAACGAATACACTCACTACTCACTACTCACTACTGACTATCTCACCTCCTCAAAATCAATATAATCATCGCTTTTCTTTGCTTCAGCAGCTTTCTGGGCCTGTTGCTGGTATTGCTGTTGCTGTTCAAATTGTTTGCGTGCTTCTTCCTGCTGGGCCTGCATTTCACGTACTTTATCCTTCATCTGTGAAGCTACTTTGGTGGCGGGAACCACAATCTTAAAAACCAGGTTGTACAGAAAGTAAATCAGTAAACCCCATAAAATAATCTTCATCCCGCAAAAATAAAACATTCTCCTCACCCCGGCTCGCCACCCCTCTCCACAAAGTGGAGAGGGGAAGGGGGTGAGGAGGAAATTTGGAATATTCGCTTATTTAATCGTATGTTTGCAGAAGGAAAAGAACAATAGAAGGGAACGGAAGCGTTCCCTTCTTCTATTTAGATATGTCAACAGAAACAGAAATTTCAAGGATTGAAGGGCTGATTACCACGATGCTGGCGGAAGAACCCGCCTATTTTCTGGTATCAGTACGCATTAAGCCGACCCATAACGTAAAAGTGTTCCTGGATGGAGATGAGGGTCTTGCCATTGAAAAATGCGTGTCTTTCAACAGAAAACTATACAAGCTGATCGAAGAAACCGGCATGTATCCGGAAGGCGAATTTTCACTGGAAGTATCCTCACCCGGTATTGATGAACCCTTGAAATTACACAGACAGTATACAAAGAATATAGGTCGTTTTATTGAAGTGCTGTTTCTGGATGGCAGCAAAAAAGAAGGTAAACTGCTGGAAGTAGCCGAAGCCGATATTATAATGGAGCATACGGAAGGCAAAGGCAAAAAAGCAGTCACACAACAACTGGTTATTCCATTCAATCATATAAAATCAACAACCGTTCAAATCAAATTCTAAAATCCTATTGCTCACAGCTCATAGCTCACGGCTCATAGCTTTCAGCAGGAAATATTAAAACTAAAGACATGGCTAGTATCAACCTCATTGAAGCGTTCCAGGAGTTTAAAGACGCAGAAAATATTGATCGTCCCACGATGATGAAAGTCGTAGAAGACGTATTCAAAACCCTGCTCCGTAAGAAATATGGCAGCGACGAAAATTTCGACGTAATCGTAAACGCAGAGAAAGGTGACCTTGAAATCATCCGCCGCCGTATGATTGTAGAAGATGGCGAGGTAATTGATCCATTGGCAGAAGTAGGTTATACCGATGCTGTTAAAATAGAACCTGACTTTGAAGTAGGGGAGGAATTGTATGAAGAGGTTGATATGGTTGACTTCGGTCGCCGTGCTATCCTGGCCGCCAAGCAAACACTGGCAAGCCGTATCAGCGACCTGAAGAAGAATGTACTGATTAAGAAATATGGTGACCGCATCGGCGAAATCATCAGCGCTGAAGTATACCAGGTATGGAAAAAGGAAGTTTTATTACTGGATGAAGAAGGTAATGAACTGATTCTCCCTAAATCTGAGCAGATTCCGCAGGATTATTTCAAAAAAGGAGAGAATATCCGTGCGGTGGTTGAGCGTGTAGACCTTAAAAACAATACACCGGTTATCATTCTTTCCAGAACCAGCCCCACATTCCTGGCCAAGCTGCTGGAAATCGAAGTACCTGAAATCTTTGATGGTTTGATTGCCATTAAGAAAATAGTTCGCGATCCGGGAGAGCGCGCGAAAGTGGCGGTTGAATCTTATGATGACCGTATTGATCCGGTTGGTGCCTGTGTGGGTATGAAAGGAAGCCGTATTCATGGCATCGTGCGTGAACTGAAAAATGAAAATATCGACGTAATCAATTTCACTACCAATATCCAGTTACTGATTCAGCGTTCTCTTACGCCTGCTAAAATCAGCTATATGGAGCTGGATAATGATAAAAAACATGCAGAAGTGTACCTCAAAGCCGATCAGGTATCACTGGCCATTGGCCGCCGTGGTGTAAACATCAAGCTGGCCTGTGAATTAACCGGTTATGAAATTGATGTGTTCCGTGAAGATGAGGAAGTGGTAGATGAATTTGATATTGATCTGGATGAATTCAGCGATGAGATTGAACCATGGGTAATTGATGAATTCAAACGTATCGGTTGCGATACCGCCCGTAGTATCCTGAATCTGACCGCCGAAGAACTGGAAAGAAGAACCGATCTGGAGAAAGAAACCATCGGAGAAGTAAGAAGAATATTACAGGAAGAATTCGACAGAGAGGAATAAGCAGCTATTAAGGCGCTATATTTGTCCGGAACTTAAACATTGCCCGGTCAGATTGTAGCCATAAAATTCGTCCATGGACAATTGTCCATAGTCCATGGGCCAACGACTATGGACCATTGGACCAAAAAAATTTGAATGTCAGAACTGAAATTACCAAGACTGTTAGCAGCCGCCAAAGAGTTTAATATTGGTCAGGATACCCTGATCGACTTTTTGGTGAAGAAAGGATTTAATAAAGATGACCTGAAGCCTACCGCCAAGCTTTCGGAGGACCAGTACTATGCCCTTCAGGCAGAGTTCCAGAGTGATAAGGTAGCTAAGAACAAGGCCGATCAGGTAGAAATACCCAAAGCAGCACAGGCCGAAGCGAAAAAGAAAAAAGACGAGGAAGAAATTTCCTTTATCAAGAAAGAAGAGAAGAAAGCAGCCCCGAAAGAAGAGCCCAAGCCAGAAGTAAAAGCAGAACCGGTAGCAGAACCCACACCTGTAGCAGAACCAGCACCAGCACCGGTAGCAGAAGTAAAAGCAGAGGTACCGGAACTTATAAAAGTGGAAGCACCCGAGATCGAGGCACCAAAAGTGATCAATAAGATCGATTTGTCAGCTATCGATTCTTCTACGCGTCCTAAAAAAGCAGCTAAGAAAAAAGAAGAAACGCCGGCAGCAGAACCCGCTCCCGCTCCAAAAGCAAAGAAAGAAGAGCCTGCTCCTGTTGTTACCCCTGAACCTCCTGCTGTAATACTGCCTGCTGCTCCTGAAGAAATAGAAGCGCCCCCTGTTATTGAAAATATCAGAGCAGAAAAACTGGAAGGTCCCAAGATTCTTGGAAAAATTGAATTGCCCGTTAACAGCGATACCCGTCCGAAACCCATTGCCAGAGACGAAAAACGTAAACGTAAACGTATTCCGGTAGACAAGAAAGAAGGCGGCGCACCACCACCACAGGTGGGTCCGGATGGACGTCCGTTAACCGGTCCGAATCGTCCGATCGTTCCTGCCAATAACAGGAATAACCAGGGCGGTGGTGGCGGATTTAACCGCAACCAGGGTCAGGGTGGCGGAAACAGACAGGGCGGAGGAAACCGTGGCGACAGAAACAGAAGAGGTGGCGGACCTGTTGAAGAAAAAGAAATAGATCAGAAAGCCATTCAGGAGAAAATCCGTGAAACACAGGCCAAACTGGCCGGAACAGGTGGTCGCGGAAAGAGCCTGAAAGCCAAATACAGAAGAGCCAAGCGCGATGAAGCCGCTGAAGCCATGGGTAATGAAATGAATGACGACAACAAGCTGCAGGTAACAGAATTTGTTACCGTGAGTGAGTTGGCCAACCTCATGGATGTAAGCTTTGCCGATGTAATCGGTAAGTGTATGAACCTGGGCATCATGGTATCTATTAACCAGCGTCTGGATGCAGAAGTAATTGAACTGGTTGCCAGTGAATATGGTTTTGAAGTAGAGTTCATTGGTGTAGATGAAACAGATGAGTTTGATGATGAACAGGATGAAGACAGCGAAGAGGACCTGGTACCAAGACCGCCGATTGTAACCATCATGGGTCACGTAGACCACGGTAAAACATCCTTACTCGATTATATCCGTAATGCCAATGTGGTAGCGGGCGAGGCAGGGGGTATTACCCAGCACATTGGTGCCTATGAGGTAACACTGCCCAATGGAAAAGCCATCACCTTCCTCGATACACCTGGTCACGAAGCGTTTACCGCGATGCGTGCCCGTGGTGCGAAAGTGACGGATATCTCCATCATTGTGGTAGCTGCCGATGATGCGGTGATGCCACAAACCCGTGAAGCCATCAGCCACTCACAGGCTGCCAATGTGCCGATGATTTTCGCGGTGAACAAAATTGATAAAGACGGAGCCAATCCACAGAAAATATACGAGCAGTTATCGCAGATGAATATCCTGGTAGAAGCCTGGGGCGGTAAGTTCCAGAACCAGGAACTCTCGGCGAAACAGGGTTTGAATGTAGACCTGCTCCTCGAAAAAGTATTACTGGAAGCCGAATTACTCGATCTCAAAGCCAATCCTGAAAGAGAAGCGGCGGGTACCATTATTGAAGCATCGCTCGATAAGGGTCGTGGGTATGTAGCTACTATTCTGGTACAGAACGGAACCCTGCGTCAGGGCGACCTGATCGTATCCGGTCAGTACTATGGTCGTGTAAAAGCCATGTTCAACGAACGTAACCAGCGTATTGAAGAAGCGCCACCTTCTACACCGGTAGTAATACTGGGTCTGAACGGTGCACCACAGGCTGGTGAGAAATTTAAAGTGTATGAAGACGAAGCTGATGCAAAAGAAACAGCTACCAAACGTGCACAGATATTACGTGAACAGGGTCTGCGTGCCAGAAAACATATTACACTTGATGAAATCGGTCGCCGTCTGGCACTGGGTAACTTTAAAGAACTCAATATCATCATCAAAGGTGATGTGGATGGATCGGTAGAAGCCCTGAGCGATTCCTTACAGAAACTGTCTACCGAAGAAATTGCGGTACGTGTTGTACACAAAGGTGTGGGTCAGATCTCTGAAAGTGATGTGTTGCTGGCTACCGCATCCGATGCCATTATCATTGGCTTTAACGTACGTCCTTCCATGCAGGCCAACCGATTATCTGAAACAGAAGGCGTGGAAATTAAACTCTACTCTATCATCTATACAGCCATCGACGAAATCAAGAGCGCGATGGAAGGGATGCTAGAACCGAAGATTCAGGAGAAAATTACGGCCAATGTGGAAGTACGTGAAGTATACAAATTCGATAAGGCAACCGTTGCCGGATGTTTTGTACTCGAAGGAAAGATCAGCCGTAACAGTAAGATCCGTATCATCCGCGATGGTATCGTTGAATATCCGAAAGGTGAAGGACAGGCAGCTGAACTGGGCAGCCTGAAACGTTTCAAAGACGATGTGAAAGATGTGGCATCGAATATGGAATGTGGTCTTACCATCAAAAACTTCAACGACCTGAAAGTAGGTGATATCGTAGAGGCATTCGAAGAAGAAGAAGTGAAGAGAACATTATAAGCTACGAGCCATGAGCTGCGAGCTTCGAGCCAGATAATTGTAAGAAAGGATTGAAAGCTCAATAGATAGCTTTCGATCCTTTTTTTTAGTGTAAGGCTCACGGCTCATAGCCCAAAGCTCACAGCTTTTTGTTAAAACCCTTGCCAGCCTGAGAAAACAGGGGCCGATTAACTAAATTTGGAACTCATAGAATAGATATGAAAAAGGTATTGCTGATTGTTATTATGCTTTGTGCCGGACTGGTATCGGTTATGGCACAGACCAAAAAAGTGGTGGCCGATAAAATTGTGGGACAGGTAGGCGACAGAATCATTCTGCGTTCAGATATCCTGAATGCCATCTCCGATATGAAGCGCCAGTATCAGGGACAGGAAAATGTAATCATACCAACGGAGTGCCAGGTACTGGAAGGTCAGCTCATACAGAAAGCATTGATCTTACAGGCAGAAAAAGATTCACTGAGTGTGACCGAAGAGGAGATTGACGCCACCATCGATAACCGTATCCGTGCTGCTATTCAGCAATACGGTTCAAAAGATGTATTGGAAGAAATTGCAGGTAAAACCATCTATCAGCTCAAAGAAGATTTCAGGATCACTTTCCGTGAACAGAAACTCGCAGAGCAGATGCAGAATAAAATCATTGAAACGGTAAAGATCACACCCACCGAAGTAAAAGCCTACTACAATAAAATACCAAAAGACAGTTTACCATTTTATGAAAGTGAGGTAGAACTGAGCCAGATCGTGATCATACCCAAAGCCAACAGAGATGTGGAAGAGTATGTATCGAAGCAGATGTATGACTACAAGCGGCAGGTAGAAAATGGTACACAGAAATTTGAAGCCCTGGTAAAACTATATTCTGAAGATCCAGGTAGTAAAGATGCAGGCGGACAGTACAACTTAAACCGAAACGATAAAAACTGGGATCCCGCTTTTCTTGCTGCCTCTTTCCGTTTAAAAGAAAATCAGGTATCGCAGGTAGTTAAATCAAAATTTGGTTTGCACATCATTCAGTTGATGTCGCGTTCGGGTGATGAAGCCGTGGTACGCCATATTCTGCGTATACCTCCGGTAACAGATGATGAAGTAAAAGAAGCAGTAGCCAAACTGGACTCTGTACGCAAACAGTTAAAAGCTGGTACCATTGCTTTTGGGGAAGCTGTAAGTAAATACAGTGATGATGAAAACAGCAAGTTCAATGCGGGTGCCATTACAGCTGGTCAGGATGGAAACATTTTCCTGAGCATCGATATGCTGGATAAGGATATGGTGGTAGCATTAAAGGACCTGAAGCCCGGCGATTTTTCAGCACCACAGGTATATACCGATGAAAGAGGCCGTAAAGCGGTTCGTTTATTATACCTGAAACGCAGAACCGAACCCCATCGTGAAAACCTGATGGATGATTATAACCGTATTGCACAGCGTGCCCTTGAATTCAAAAAGAATGAAGCGCTGGAAAAATGGTTCAAAGAACATATCCCTACTTATTTTGTATCCATCGATAAAGACTTCACCGGTTGTGATAGCATCAAAGACTGGAAAGCAGCGGCTGATAAAGCAGACAAGGCGAGGAAAAACTAGGGAATAAGAAATAAGGAATACGGAACAGAGAAAGTAGTGTTGACAAATAGTGAAAGAATGTGGATCACCATGATTATCATGGTGATCTTTTTTTGTGGTATATCTAAGTAGTAAACTTAAATCTGTAAACAATCGTAATGTTCAACCTTGCACTAACGATATTTCGGCCTTCGAAAAAAAGCGTTAAGAAATTCATGGAATGAAGCGTTAAGCAATAGATGATGCTGGGTTTTATTGAATTGCCGAAGCGCAGTTACGATCAATCAATGAACTAAAAGCTTGGCTTTAGACTTCATCCATTGTAGCTGAATGCAATGAATTTTAGCTTTTTTTCGACAGCCTTGACTTTTTTTGTTACTTTTTTGTGTCAAGACAAAAAAGTAAACAGCGGGTAATTGTATAGTAACGCTGCCATAAAACTTGCCTAGTAATCGATACATCTAATTTTCATTCCTTACTTAATACTTTTAAGTAATTGATAATTAACGATTTAGAAACAAGGTAAAAATAAATTTGGAAATTATATGTACATACACGTATATTTGTGTTGTGAAACTGGAACAAGCCATACAAAGTACAAAATTCAAAAGCGAAGTGCAGAAGGCAGGATTGAATATACTGTACACAGCCTGGTGGCTTAAGACAGTAATGAGCAGGGAACTGAAGGAGTTTGGATTAACGCATGAGCAGTACAATGTATTACGCATACTGAAAGGAAAACATCCGGAACTGATGTGTGTAAAAGATATTGCCTGCCGCATGATTGAAAAGAATTCAAATGTTCCCAGGATCATTGACAGACTGGAAATTAAGAAATTGGTGAAGCGTGCTACGTCGGAAGCAGACAAAAGAGAAACAGTGATTTCACTTACCCAAAGTGGCATTGCCGTACTGGAAGCCAGTACCAAACAACTCGATGCAGCCTACGCAGATACCATTACCATCTGCGAAGCGGATGCGGCCAGCATCAATGAACTGCTCGAAAAAATACGGGAAAACGAAAACTAAAATTTTTTAAACAAATACATGTATGTACATGTATTATAAACCGAAAAGCATATGAAAACGATCTTACATAAAGCAAATACCAGGGGTCATGCCAACCACGGCTGGCTCAATAGCTACCATACCTTCAGTTTTGGTCATTACTATAGTCCCGACCGTATACATTTTGGTGCGCTTCGCGTACTCAATGACGATACAGTGAAAGGTGGTATGGGTTTCGGTAAACACCCACACGACAATATGGAAATCGTTTCGATTCCCTTGTCTGGCGATTTGCATCACCAGGACACTACCGGTAGAGATGAGATCATCCGTCAGCACGACGTACAGATCATGAGCGCAGGTAGCGGTATTGCGCACAGTGAAACCAATGCCAACAACGACAAAGAAGTAAAATTTTTACAGATATGGGTTTTCCCAAAAGAAAGGGATATTGAACCCCGCTACCAGCAAAAATCTTTTAAACCCGAAGATCGGGTAAACCAGGTACTCACTGTGGTGGCACCCGATGATGAGAATGCCGTATGGATTAACCAGGATGCCTGGTTTTCACTCGCCAACCTCGAAGCGGGTATTGAAAAAACCTATGAAATCAAAAGAAAGGAAAACGGTGTGTATGTATTTGTCATCAGTGGTGATGTGACCATTAACGGGCAGCAACTGAATGAAAGAGACGGATTGGGTATTACCGAAGTAAGCACACTCGATATCAAAGCCGATACCGCCGCAGAAATTTTATTGATCGATGTTCCTATGATAAAGGAGGCATAAGATGAAAGCGAACAGAACGATTAAAAGTATATTATACGCAACACCGATGGATATGGGTGGTATGCCCATCAGGCAACCCTTTCCATCACAGAAAGCGGAAAGAATAGATCCTTTTCTGTTATTGCACCATGCAGACATCAAAGTACCTACCCATGTAGCAACCAAACATGCAGGCGTAGGTCCGCACCCACACCGTGGTTTCTCACCTGTGAGTTTTATATTCAAAGGAGGTGTACATCACCGCGATAGCAGGGGTAATGATAATGTGGTATATGCAGGTGGTACACAGTGGATGAATGCAGGAATGGGCGTAATACACAGTGAAAGACCTCCCGTAGATATCCACGAAATAGGAGGTCGCCAGGAACTGATTCAGTTATGGGTAAATACACCCGCCAAACATAAAATGGATAAGCCCACATATCAACCACTTACGGCAGAAGATACACCGGTGGTGAAAACGGAAGATGCACGCGTAAGCGTAAACATCATTGCAGGTGAGTTGAATGGCGTGAAAGGTCCGATCCATACTTTATCAGATGTAAACACATTCACCGCTACATTCAGCAAAGGAGGAAAGTTCTTTTTTGAAATACCAGCTACACACAATGCCTTCATCTATGTGTTACAGGGAAAAATCAATGTAACGGGTGATGGTGAAGTGGAGGGGAAATATGTGGCTGTATTTAATAACGATGGTACAGGTTTTGAACTGGAAGCAACAGAAGACAGTGTGGTATTCATCGGAACCGGAGAACCCCTGAATGAACCCGTAGCCTCACACGGCCCCTTTGTGATGAACAACCAGACCGAACTCATGGAAGCCTTCCGCGACTACCAGCTCGGGAAAATGGGGGTGCTGATTGAGGAATAGCGAGTAGTGAGTAGTGAGTAGTGAGTAACGATTTTTTTATAACCACTCACTACTCACTACTGACTACTCACCCGATCCAACACAGTCAACTATTTATAAACTATTATCAAAATAAAAAATCAAACACAATGGCAACTTACAAAATCGACGCAGCACACAGTGAAATTACCTTTAAGGTAAAACACCTGATGATTACCAATGTTACTGGTAGCTTTACCAGATTTGATGCTACTATGGAAAGTGAAGCCGCTGATTTCAGCGATGCTAAAATTTCTTTTGAAGCAGATGTAGACAGTGTAAGCACCAACAACGAACAGCGCGACGGGCACCTGAAAAGCGACGACTTTTTCGCAGCAGAGAAATTTCCGAAACTCACATTCGTATCAAAAAGCTTTACCAAAAAATCGGATGATGAATATACACTCACCGGCGATTTAACCATCCGTGATGTAACCAAAACCGTAGACCTTACAGTAGAATTCGGTGGTAATATGGTTGACCCATGGGGTCAGGCAAAAGCCGGTTTCGAAATCAACGGAAAAATCAACCGTAAAGAATTCGGTCTTGGTTGGGGTGCAGTAACAGAAGCAGGTGGCGTAGTGGTAAGTGATGAAGTGAAGCTTCATTTAGCAGTACAGATGATTAAGCAAGCGTAATAGTGAGCAGTGAGTAGTCAGTAGTGAGTATAGGTCTGAGCGATCTTTCAGGGTTGCCTAATTACAAAGTTTTCTAAACTTTACAATACCTTAATCACTCACTACTCACTACTCACCCCTCATCCCTCACTTATAAAATCAATCAGTATGACAACAGCCAGCATTGCAACAACAAAATACCGGGTACAGCTGGATAACGGCAGGCATTTATTTGGTGCGGATGAACCCGTGGAAAAAGGCGGACAGGATACAGCTCCGGCACCCGATGAATTGTTGGAAGCATCGCTGGCCAGTTGTACTGCCATAACCTTACGCATGTATGCCGACAGGAAACAATGGCCAATGGAAAGTGTAGACGTATCTGTGAAACTGGAAAGAGTAGAAGGTAAAACCATCTTTACACGTGATATTACATTGCATGGCAACCTGGACGCCGAACAGAAAGAAAGGCTGCTCCAGATCGCCAAACTCTGCCCCGTCTCAAAAACACTCAGTGGCAGTAGTGAAATCAATACATCCATAAGTCAATAAATCCCTGCGAAACCTCTGCGCTCTCATGTTCTCTGCGGTGGGGTTTCTCACGTCACCCTGACAAAGGAAGGGAACGCAGAGATCACGCAGGGAAAACTTCTCAGGTTTTCGATAAACGAAAGAATCTCACAGAATTCAGCTGTATCAGCAACCTGAGCAGCATAGAATAGTAGCTTGCATACTGAACCGGAGAGAAAGAATATTGTTAATAGCTTATAGTGAATAGCTAATGGCGTATGGGGAATAGCATATAGAAGAAGGCATAGCGCTTTAGAAAAGCACTATCAGCCATATGCCATGAACCATTAGCTATCAGCCATCACTAACCCCAAACTTGCAAAAAATGAATATAGAAATCATAACTGGGAGTCCCAGAACAAACAGTGTAACCCATAGAGTAGCACTGTTCTTACAAAAACACCTGACAGCCACCACCCAGCACCAGGTAAATATCATCGATGTGCGCGACTGGAAACTGCCGCTGTTGGAAAAAGTATTCAATTCAGTAGAAAACACACCTGAAGAGTTTAAACCCCTAGCAGAAAGAATGTTTGCGGCAGATGCCTTTATACTGGTAACACCGGAATACAATGGCAGCTATTCACCAGCCTTACAGAACCTGATGGATCATTTTCCCAAACAAAGCCATAAACCCTTTGGTTTAGTAACGGCATCAACAGGGGCCATGGGTGGTATGCGGGCCAGTCAGCAGTTGTTATTACTGGTGCCTGCTTTATTTGGCATTCCATCACCTTATATGCTGGTAACACCCTTTGTAGATAAGAAATTCAATGAGGAGGGTGAGCTGATAGATGGATCTTTTAGTAAGTCTATTGATCTGTTTACCAATGAGTTCCTCTGGCTGGCAGAGACCCTGAGACCGGAAATGAGTACATCTTACAATTAACTTTATAAAACGTGGCGGAGTTGTTAACTTCGCCACTTCTTTTTAAAATATATCATGAGCGACGAGATCAAACACGAATGTGGGCTCGCCTACATCCGACTCCGTAAACCTTTCTCTTATTATCTGCAAAAGCATGGAACGGTAACCTACGGCCTCAATAAGCTGTACCTGCTGATGGAAAAGCAGCACAACCGTGGTCAGGATGGTGCCGGTATCGCCGCCGTGAAACTGAATACCGAACCCGGAAACCCCTTTCTCTACCGCCAGCGAAGCAGCGCACCCCAACCCATCGCCGATATCTTCTTTAAAATAGGTCAGGAAATACAGGAACTGGAGAAATACCAGCCCGATATTAAACAGCATCCCGGACTCATGAAGGGCCATCTGCCTTTTATGGGAGAACTGTTGCTGGGTCACCTGCGGTATGGTACACAGGGTAAGAACAATGTAGAGTTTTGTCACCCCTTCATCAAGCGCGACCTCATGCCGGGTAAAAACCTGGCACTGGCAGGCAACTTTAACCTGGTGAATACGGATGAGCTCTTCGACCTCATCAATATGAGTCCCGGTGATTTCCAGAAACAGAGCGATCTCGCTGCTATGATGGAAGTGATCCATCATTTTCTGGCGAAGGAAGATGAACTGAATCCGAATGCTGCCGAGGTAAAAAAAGTACTGGAGAAAGCCACTCCTTTATTTGATGGTGGTTATACCATTGGAGGCTTACTGGGTAATGGATCGAGTTTTGTGATGAGGGATGCACATGGTATACGCCCCGCTTATTATTATATTAATGATGAAGTAATAGTGGCAGCGAGTGAACGTGCTGCCATCAGAACCACTTTTAATGTAGGTGAGAATGAAGTGATGGAGCTCATGCCCGGCATGGCCATTATTGTGGATGACAAAGGAAATTACGCGATTGAAAAAATACTGGAACCCAAAGAAAGAAGGGCCTGCAGTTTTGAACGCATCTATTTTTCACGCGGTAGTGATGAAAAAATTTACAGGGAAAGAATTGCACTGGGACATCACCTGAGTCAGACGGTGCTGGAACGCATCAACAACGATTTGCGAAATACCATTTTCTCTTATATACCCAATACTGCCGAAGTAGCTTTTTACGGACTGGTAAAAGGCATGGAGCAATACCTGAATAAAATTAAGGTAGAACGTATACTGAGCTGGGGTAATGATTTTACACCGGAGAAATTGGAAGAAATGGTGAACCGTAAAATTCGCCAGGAAAAAATAGCCATCAAAGATGTAAAGCTCCGCACATTCATTACCGAAGATGCCAATCGGAATGAAATGGTACAGCACGTGTACGATATAACTTACGGAACGGTACGTGCAGGAGAAGATACGTTGGTGGTAATAGACGATAGCATTGTACGTGGTACCACGCTCAAAGAGAGTATTGTAAGGATGCTGGCCCGTTTAAAACCGAAGAAAATCATTGTGGTATCATCTGCACCGCAGATCCGTTACCCCGATTGTTATGGTATTGATATGAGTAAGCTGGGTGATTTTATTGCCTTCCGCGCCGCTATTGCTCTGTTGAAAGAGAGAAATATGGAACATGTACTCACGGAAGTACATGAGAAAATAAAAGAACTGACACGCAATGGACAGCTGCATACGGAGAATGTGGTGCGCCAGGTGTACAAGCCTTTTACCACAGAAGAGATATCCGATAAAATTGCACAGCTCATAACACCGGCTGAAATAGATACACCGGTAGAAGTTATTTACCAGACCATTGAAGACCTCCACGACAGCTGCCCCACCAATACGGGCGACTGGTATTTCACTGGTAACTACCCCACACCAGGAGGTAACAAAGTGGTGAATAAGGCTTTCCTGAATTTTATTGAGGGGAAGAATGTGAGGGGCTATTAATCTTATAAGTAAACCTGATTTATTTACCATGCGCCTCAGCAATGAGGCGCATTTTTTCTGTATGCTGTTTTTGGAAAAGTGATATTGGTTTTTAATAGATTTTTTTAATATACACATATTGTGTTTCGTATATTCATGAGTTAGCGGTAAGGTAATATCAACCAAATACTAAGTGTAAGTCATGGAACAAATCAAAGAGTATTTTAAACAAGCATTTACAATAACCGATAAAGACTGGCAGATTTTTTCCTCAAAACTTTCAAAAAAAGAATTCGCCAAAAAGACACAAATTCTTTGCGCGGGAAACATAGAAAATTATCTTTCATTTATTGAAAAAGGGATTGTTCGTTTTTATATTCCTGATGAAGATAATGAAGTGACATTTTCCTTTGCTTTTGAAAAAGTATTTGTAAGTGGTTATGATTCTTTTTTGACCAGAAGTCCATCTGTTTACAATATAGAAACTTTAACGCCCACTACTGTTTGGAGACTTTCTTTTGATGACCTGCAAAATATTTATGAAACAACTCATATTGGAAATACAATTGGGCGTAAAGCTTCCGAAGATTTGTTCATCAAAAAATCGAAAAGAGAACTGTCGTTATTGACACAAACTGCTGAGGAGCGTTATTTAAATTTATTTACAGAGCAGCCCCATCTATTACAACTAATTCCTCTTAAATACATTGCCTCTTACATCGGCATAACGCCACAGGCATTAAGTAGAATCAGAAAACGAATTTCTTAACCTGGGTTCATTGTTTACTTCTAAGTAAACGGTCAATTTTGCGGTATATAATTAAACGAACCCGGTGATGAAAAATTTAATACTACTTGTGATTGGCATTTCTGGCAGCCTTATTTGTTTTAGTCAAGATAAACGACAAACAGTAATAGTTACTAATCTTGAAAATATAAAAGGGGATCTTTATATTGGCTGGTATAATGAATCTTCTACTTTCAGGATCAACGAAAAAGCTATTTATCGTGAAAAAATAAAGGTTTATAATCAAAAAGAAATATCTGTTGATTTCATAGATATTCCCAATGGAAAGTATGCAATAGCAGTTTTTTTAGACGAGAATAATAATTATAAACTGGATAAGAACATTTTTGGAATTCCCAAAGAAAAATATGGCTTTTCAAATAATATTTTACCGGCATTAAGAGCTGCTACTTTCGAGGAATCTGTTTTTGAATTGAAGCAGCAACGTTCAGCTATAAAAATTAAATTGAAATAAAACAATGAAACCATTAGTCGTTTTAGTCAGTGTTTTTTTGATTTCAATTTTTGCAATAAGATTACTAACCCAAAAATATGATCCTTATTTATCTGCGAGAATTGGGATGTGCGCAATGTTATTTTTTACAGCAATAGGCCACTTTGTATTTACAAAAGGTATGGTTTTAATGATACCTCCGGTAGTACCTTTAAAAACGGAGATTGTATATTTTACTGGTTTTTTAGAGATATTATTGGGTATTTGTCTACTGATTCCAGGATTGCATACGTACACAGGTTGGGTATTAATTGTTTTTTTTATACTGCTGATCCCTGCAAATATTTACGCTTCCGTAAAACATGTGGATTACCAAAAAGCATCTTTTGACGGTAATGGCTTAGATTACTTATGGTTCAGAATTCCATTACAATTTCTGTTTATAGTATGGACATATTTTTCGACTGTTAGAAGCTAATATAGAAATACCCAATACTGCAGATTCACCTGGCCCCTTTTGTAGTTAAGCCCATGCCTGAAAAGTCGATGAAAAAAGCCAGACTAAAGTGTTTAGTAAAGCGCATCCCCCGTTAAAAGTGTTCTTACATGAAACATGAAAATTGATATCCACGAATAATGGAATTTCAATGTTGCTAAAGCGTATTCGCTATATAGAAGAACGAAAAGTATAAAGGGAATGTTGGGTTATGCCCCTGCTAAAATTCATTGTGCCTATACGATTAATCAATGGAATAGATGATCCGATCTCGGGTAAACATCTGGCAGATCGCTTTGCCGAACTCTTTCCCAATGCTGATATTGTATTATTGAAAAATTGCGGACACTATCTACATGTAGAAACACCAATACCGGCTACTGGTATTTCACCGGCAACTACCCCACACTGGGTGGTAACAAAGTGGTGAATAAGGCTTTCCTGAATTTTATCGAGGGGAAGAATGTGAGGGGGTATTAATCTTATAGGTAAAACTGATTTATTTACCATGCGCCTCAGCAATGAGGCGCATTTTTTTGTGTCTTTCTGAGTGCTCTGTGGCATTCAATTGCCACTGAAAGCACAGTAGTACACAGTCAGGGTGTTTTACCATACCGGGCGCATTTGTTACTAAAAAAACCACCACAAAATCGTTTGTTACTAATATTTCGGCATTTTTTAGTAACAAAAACTTTTGTCACTAGTATACTTACTACAAACCCATTAGTATATAAAATTTCGTCAAATAATATATACAAATATCTTTGTTTATAATAAATAGTTTAATTTTATTAACAAATCAGTATATGGTTGATTTTAAAATTGATAATGCCGTCAGGTATCATTACGATCAATTTCCTCCTAAGTCACTGGATTACAATAGGTTGGTTAAGAATCTAATTAGTGCTACAGATGCATTAAGCAGATATGATCAAATGTTGAAAAACCTGCATAACAATGAAATATTGCTGGCTCCCTTGAGAAGTCAGGAAGCTGTTATTTCATCAAGGATAGAAGGAACGATCAGCACCATAGATGAAATCATGCAATATGAGGCGGAGAGCGATGAGGGCGACGATAGTGCTTTGCCGGTAAGAGCTGATATTATTGAAACGGTATTGTACCAGCGGGCGTTAAAAAACGCGCAAAAAGCATTGGAAGAAGGTTACCCTATCTCAGCCAGTTTTATAAAACAACTGCACCAGCAGTTATTGTATTTGGGAAGGGGTGCATCTAAGTCGCCTGGTGAGTTTAAAAAAGAACAAAATTTTCTGGCAGATCAGATCCGGAAAACCATTCAGTTCATACCTGTTAGTCCGGAAAAACTCACAGACGGATTGGATAATTTATTTAATTATTTGGATCATAGTGACGACCCTGTATTAATTAAAACAGCATTGATGCACCTGGAGTTTGAAGCACTGCATCCTTTTCAGGATGGTAATGGAAGAATTGGAAGGATGCTGATTACTTTGTTTTTGTGGAAACAGGGGGTTATTTCAGAGCCGCACTTTTATATCAGTGGATTTCTGGAGGAACATAAAGATGAGTATATTGATATTATGCGGAATGTTTCTGCAGCTGGTAATTGGAATGAGTGGTGTATTTTTTTTCTACAGGCAGTAGAGAAACAAGCCATCAGAAACTTACAGATAGCTGAAAAAATTAAAATCTTGTATGATGAAATGAAAATTAATTTTTCAGAAATACTGTCATCAAAATACAGCTTGCAGGCATTAGATTTTATATTTACCAATCCCGTTTTCAGGAATAGTAAGTTTACCAGAAGTTCAGGTATTCCTGCACCTACCGCATCAATTTTTACAAGAAGGTTATTAGAAGCCGGATATATAACAACTCGTCAGGAAGCAGCAGGCAGAAGACCTGCCTTGTATTCTTTTGAGCCACTGATGCGGCTGGTAAGAATTTAATGACACTGTTGATAGCATTACTTTTAGAACTTTTGAGAGTGTACACCAGGTGCTGCAAGTTGGCATAACGCTTGTTCCCTGTAAAATTCTCCGCTCGTTTTCCAAATAGTGTTAGTTTGTGCTGATAACTAAACCAATCAACAAGCCGATACCTTAAAATGACATTGTTCCAAAATAAAAAAACCAATCTTTTTTTAGCTTTTCTTTTTCTGGCAGTTTCTATTATTGGCTTTATGGTAAAATTGCCCTCGGCTTTCAGGCATTATGATAAGGAGTTACATTCATTATTTTATTTTTTAGCAGCCGCATTTCTCAATGTATTGTTCGCTAAAAAAAGATTTAGCAGACATATACTCATATTTGCTTTCCTGTATTTGCTGGGCATGTCTATAGAATATGCGCAGGAATATTCCAATCAGTTTTTCCGTAAACGAATACATGGCCGTTACGATAAGGAAGATATTCTCTCGAATTTGAAAGGACTGATTGCGTTTTCGGTTTTGTGGATTGTATATGTTGGGGTGGTGTCATTTATAAAGAAACCCTCAATTCGTAACGAAGCTGATGATCGTCAGTAGTAAAGCTCAATAATAAATAATAGTGGGTAAGCTTTTAAATTTTACCGAGGGGGAATATGAGGGGGTATTAATGAAAATTGATTTTGCTGATAGAACGGAAAGCATCTTATGAATAATAAGGTGCTTTTGTTTTTTACTAAGTAATGGTTTATTGGAATTTGGGTAGGATATAGATTTTCAATGGTATTTATATATTGTATATATGTGGGTAGTTGTGTATATTTATGAGTTAGGGATAATCTTAGATAATACACAAATAGACAAGTTCATGTCAGAAAAAGAACTTAGAGATATACTATTTCAAAAATTAAAAGATATTGTTAAGTCCCCATACTTAATTGAAACGGAGGTTCCTGTTCCATATAAACATATTTATATACCAACGGACGGCGAGACAAAACTTGAAATTTGGTGCTTTAAACAAGATATCACCATATACAAAATTCTATTCGACAAAACTGTTAAGCAAAAGGACAGTAAAGTCATGAAAGAAGCTAAAACTTTGATTGAAGTTGTTCTTGAAAAAGATAGTGGTCAAAATTCGCATCATGCTGGGCTTCCATTTGTCATTCTTGAACTAAAAAAAGGGCAACCAAACACTCATGAAATATTGACTTATTCACAAAAAGCGGAAATGATAAAAACTATTTTTCCTTACTGTCAATTTCTGTTTTTAATACTTGGTGATGTTTCTGCGAGAAGTTACAGGCATGGGATAAATTTTGATCAAGTGATTTCTTTAAAAAACCCGAATGATGACGATGAAATCAAAGGCTTGAAAAAGATATTAAAGGAACACTTTAATATTGCAAAAACAAGACTGAAACAATTAACCGAAACAAATCGTAAACGAAAGATTAAATCAAAGGGCGCTGCTAATCCTAGCCTACCAAAAACTTAGTGAGTGAATTTCGCCCATCGGCTGTTGAAATTCAAGTTGGCTTTTGCAATTTGACTAAGTTGCTTCAAAGCGTGTCTGAGTAATTTGTTGGTTCACAGATTATCAACTCTTTGCAACAAGAACGAATATTACACGTAACCATACAAAAACAACTAGCTATAAATAAAAATTATTCAAGCATGAAAGAAATCGAAGAGATAATTCAAGAACTTTTGAAATTCAGAAATGAAAGAGACTGGGAACAGTTTCATAATCCGAAAGACTTAGCCCTTGCGATCAATGTTGAAGCAGGAGAATTGCTAGAACTGTTTTTATGGAAGAATTATGATGGGGTAAGCAAAGAGAAAATTAAAGAAGAATTGGCAGATGTATTCGCCTATGCTTTTTTATTAGCTGAAAAATACAATCTTAATGTCAAAGATATTGTACTCGAAAAGATAAAAAAAAATGGAGAAAAATATCCTGTTGACAAGTCAAAAGGGAATGCAAAAAAGTATAATGAATTATGAGTATGTCTTTTGAATTAGCAATAGAAGTTTCAGAACAATATCCTTTTCATAAAGATTCTCTCAATAGGATAGAACAGAATCCTTGGGTAAAAAATCAATGGCCACTTGTTTATTTTATACGAAACGACAATATAAAAGTTGCTTATGTTGGTGAATCAACAAATGCACTTAGTAGAATAAAAAATCATTTAGGAAATCCTCAACGTTGCAAGCTTGACACAATTTCGATAATCGGTTCTGATAAATTCAATAAATCTGCAACTCTTGATATTGAATCAAAGCTTATTCAGTATATAATAGCCGAAGGGGCTTACAAACTTCAAAATGGTAATTATGGGTTGATAAACCATAACTATTACCAACAAGATCTTTATAAAAATCTTTTTAAAGAAGTATGGAATAAGCTAATAGAACGAAGAATCGTAACTAAATCATTAGCAGAAATTGAAAACTCTGAATTATTTAAATACTCGCCCTATAAAGCCCTAAATCAGGATCAATATGATTCTGTTTTAGAAATTTTAGAGGGTTTAACTTCAAAGAAATATAGCAGGATATTTATTAGCGGAAGTGCTGGGACTGGAAAAACTATTCTTGCAACTTATTTAATCAAACTATTAAATACAAATAGCGATGAGTTACAAACAGATGACTTCAATGAAGATGAATTAAAAGAAATAGAGTTTGTAAAAAATTTTAGAGCCAAGTACCCAAATGCAAAAATAGGATTAGTAGTGGCGATGACATCTCTGAGGGAATCTCTTGAGCATGTTTTTAGAATGATTCCAGGATTAAAACCGTCAATGGTGATAAATCCCTCAGATACATTCAAGCTTCGTGAAAAGTATGATTTATTGGTTGTTGACGAGGCTCATAGACTGAGAAAATATAAAAATATCAGTTGGATGGGAGCCTTCAAAAAAAATAATGAAAAACTGGGGTTAGATGACACGGGAACTGAGTTAGATTGGATAATCGCAAATAGTAAAAATCAGATATTCTTTTACGACTCAGCTCAATCGGTAAAGCCATCTGATGTTGATTCAGAACGTTTTAATTTGCTTTTAAACGATGATAATTCAGTGTGTCTTGAATTAAAATCTCAAATGCGTGTAAAAGGAGGTAATAATTACATTCAATTTGTTGATGATTTACTTCAAGTTAACAGAGTTGAAAAAGATAGATATCAAGATGATAAATACGAGTTATTATTTTTCGATGATTTTAATGTCTTGCGCAGAGAATTAATAAAAAAAGAAAATGAGTTCGGACTTTGCAGAATGATTGCTGGTTATTCTTGGCCATGGGTCTCTAACCCAAAATTAAACCCAACTCCACATTCTGGCACAACTGATATTGATTTAGATGGTTTAAGTTTTAAATGGAATTCAACTGATAAAGATTGGATAAATTCAGCAAACGCGTTTAATGAAGTTGGATGTATTCATACTACACAAGGCTATGATTTAAACTATGCGGCAGTAATATTTGGTAAGGAAATCGATTATGATAAAAAAAGTAATACAATTCTGATTTATCCAGAGAAATACTTCGACTTGAATGGTAAAAAAGGGGTGCCTGATATAAATGTACTTAAGTCGTACATAATAAATATTTACAAGACTATTATGTACAGGGGCATAAAAGGGACGTATGTTTATGCAAGTAACCAAGGCTTAAGAGATTATCTTAAAGATCATATTGTAACATATAAGAACGAATTTCCTTTCCGAATTTTAAGTGATCAAGATATTAAACCTTATATTAATTGTATTCCATTAATTGATATATCAGCTGCTGCTGGTAAGTTCAGTGATTTACAATCACATTCTGAGTTGACCTGGATTGAACCTCCTTTTTCTATTTCAGCTAAAAAAGGATATTTTGTTTGTAAAGTTGTTGGTGAATCAATGAATAAAATAATTCCCAATGGTTCTTATTGTTTATTTAAACAAGATGAAGGAGGTTCTAGAAATGGCAAAATAGTGTTGGTGCAGTCAACTTCAATTAAAGACCCAGCTTTCGGATCAGGCTATACAGTTAAAGAGTATAATAGCAAAAAAGTGATTTCCGATGAAGGATGGAAACATGAATCTATCGTACTTAAGCCATTATCGACAATGGATGAATATGAAAACATAGAGTTGTCAGAAGATGACTTGTTGAATTTTAAGGTTGTTGGGGTATTTGATAGAGTAATTGCATGATAAATAAGCTAAATCACTAAAATGATAAAAATATATGTTGCATCATTTTTATTTTCTTTATAGAGTTCTGTACTTTGGAGTCTAGCATGAATAATAACTTCTAAACAGTCGGATGAATTTAATAATGTCAGTCAATATTTTTTATAACAAATAGACTAAGCTCGCGTACGACGGATTATTACCTTGAATATATAGGGGAATCTGTCTTTTTGGATTTTAACTAATTAGATGATGGTTGTATTTATTTATAACGAATCTCAGTTGATGGTTACGGGTGTTGCAGACTAGCATCAAATATTGCTGTCTTTAAAAAAAATTGAATTGGATTAGGTTAAAATACAGGAAAATGACATTCTCGACCAATCTGGATTAACTAAGATTGTAAAAACGGTAGTGCTAAATTAAAGTTTGATTTTGAAGGAAGCCTTTAATGTGTGTCAGCTTTTGTAGACTAATGCTAAATGCTCAAAAGCTCTGATAAGGAAACTTACAACGCGAAGTAGTCCCGGGTAGATCGTGTCTTAGCTTTATTATCAGCCAAGCTGTGAGATCACACTATCAAAATCTCGCAAAGCCTTTAACTTGCGCCCAATATATGTAATGAACATGAAGAATACCAGAACTACTTTCACCAAACTAATCCAAATGCATTGTATAAACTAAAAGAAATTTCAGAACAATAAAAGGCAAACAGAAAGCTGGTAATCAATCCTCCGCATGATTTTCAGCTGGGACAAGAAAACTAAAAACCACTTTATTAATTGTATTTTTTACAATTAATTTTAGTATTTTGGTCAATACTAATCAAGGTCTATTAACGATTGAAACTTGCCACCCTTCTTCGCATAGTCCTCTTCATTAGTGCAAAAAAGACTGACCTTCTTTTAATCATAAAACAACACTAACATGACTTGCAATCTTAAAACCTTTGCTAAAACCTCTTTTTTAGCAACTGCCTTACTGATCTTTTCAGTTTCTGCGAAGGCGCAGGATGGAACCATCTATCCCTTAAAAGCACCTCCCGAACCCAATGCCATATTACTGGGTACCGGTGGTGTAAAGGATCAGCCGGCATCTGAATCATGGTTTCGTCAGTGGGGCGATCCCATGGCAAGAAATATTACCACCGCAACACTCACACCTTTTCTACCGAAACCGGGTACAGCCAATGGTGCAGCCGTGATTGTAGCACCAGGTGGTGGTTTCCGCTGGCTCTCACTGGGTAACGAAGGTTGGGAAGTGGCCCAGGCACTGGCCGATAAAGGAATAGCTGCTTTTGTATTGAAGTACCGTCTGCATCCTACTCCGGATAAACTGGAAGACTTCTCCGCCTGGATGAACCGCCCACGCACCCCGGCACCAGCTCCTGCAGACACATCCAAAACAAATACACCCGCACCTCCACAGCAGATGGATCTTTCTAACCAATTGGCAGACGCGGAAGCTGCTTATGCACTGATTGTGAAACGTGCCAATGAATGGGGTGTTGACATCAACCGGATAGGCATGATTGGCTTTTCAGCCGGCGCAGGTTTAACCATGCACTCCACACTCAATTCAAAAACCATGAAACTGGCTTTTATTGGTCCGATCTACGGTGGCATGGGTCCGGTTACTGTACCCAAAAATGCACCACCCATGTTTAATGTAATTGCTTCTGATGATTTTCTTTTCAGGGGACAGTTTGGTGTCATTGATTCCTGGTTTAAAGCCGGTATACCGGTTGAATTTCATCTTTACCAGAATGGTGGTCATGGTTTCGGACTGGGTAATCCCGACAGAACCAGTAATCGATGGTTTGATGCATTTATTCACTGGCTCGATGTAAATAAGTTTTTGAAAGCAAAATAAAGCTCAGGTATAAGTAAATACCGCATGCTATTTTACCATCCAACAGCCCCTCACAGGGGCTGTTGGTATTTAAGACCAATATGTAACATTCGTTCCCGGAACGCTCATCTAAATATTATATTCACATTGTATCTTCAGAAAACCTGTTTATTTTATGGTAAGAACAGAGATTGGTTGTAGGGTTTCTTCTTTAGATTGCTTTATTCCATTTCGGAAAGTAAATAATAGCTATTCAATATGCTGATCGAAAAATACAATCCTGATTGGATTCAACAATTTGAAAATATCAAACAGGCAATCAGCAATGCATTAGATGGTGCCACCCATACCATTGAACATGTAGGCAGCACAGCAGTTCCTGAGCTGGATGCCAAACCCATTATAGACCTCGATATTATCTATACAAATGAAGAAGAATTTCTAAGCATTAAAACAGCACTCGAAAAAATAGGCTATTTCCACAATGGCAACCAGGGTATTGAAGAGAGGGAAGCATTTAAAAGAAACGGAAAACTGTTACACCCAATACTGGATACCATACCACACCATTTGTATGTTTGTCCCGCACACAGCAAAGCACTGGAACGCCATTTGTTATCACGTAATTATTTACGCAAACACGAATGGGCCAGAATACAATATCAGCAAATGAAATACGAAATAGCAGAACGGGCGGGTCAGGATAGAAAAAAATACGCAGCTTTGAAAGAACTTACTGTGAACGATTTTATTGATACCATCATAGCCGAAGAAAAAAATAAAACGACATGAAACGAATCGTACTATATATGTTGTTGATGAGTTGTATAAGTACTGTTGCACATGCACAGGGCTATATCGACCAAACCAAAGAAAAAGCACGTAAAAAATTAGAAAAATCAAGGGCGCACAATGCAGGCGTCAATATCCTTATCGAAGAAACTGATTCAACACTCAGCTATCTGGTGCGTGATAAAGCGGTTCAAAACCTGGACATTCTTCTTTTCTTCGACAACAAAAACCGCTGTTATAAGGAAAGAAAAGTATTAACCTGTGATAGCTGTTACCAAAAGTTTTTAAATAATATGCTAGCTGATAAATATTACCGTTGGACAAAAATTAACGACAGTACCTACTATGCCCGTTTTCCCTATCGTATTATTCTCGATACGAGACTGGCAGGCGAGTACACCCTTGAACTCAAACGAAGCGATATGCCCGGAAATGAGTACCGTAAAACAGTGCGTCAGGGTTTATAATAATTTTTATTTTTCAAGGCAAGAAGAGTAAGTGTCAAGAAATCAAGAAATCAAGAAATCAAGAAATCAAGGAATCAAGCATTCAAGGAATCAAGAAATCAAGAAATCAAGAAATCAAAAATCCCCCCATACTTATCTATTTTGCAGGCGTAAAAGCAGCGATCAAAATGTCGAAATTAAAAGCAGCCCGAGAGAAAGTAAATCTAACCCAGGAAGAGCTGGCCGAACAATCGGGTGTATCGGTAAGAACCATACAACGCATTGAAGCCGGTACCGATCCCAAAGGGTATACCCTCAAAGTATTGGCCAAAACCCTGGGTGTAGAACAGGACGAACTGCTAAAAGCAGTTGCAAAGCAGGAACCGCTGCCGCTGGGTTTTCTGAAACTGGTCAACCTGTCATCCCTCCCCGTAGCTTTTTTACCACCCCTGAATATTATCATACCATGGGTTATCATGCTCCTGAAGAAAGAGCTTGTTCCCATGGCGAAGCAATTGGTCTCCGTTCAGATACTTTGGACGGTAGCAGCTTTTGTACTTTTTATGCTATCGGCGTTTCTGAGAAACTGGCTGTCGATGAGTAACGGATTTACCCTGGTGGTGATGATACTACTGGCATTGAGTAATATTGCCCTCATTCTCTGGAATGCCATTACCCTCGATAAAAAGAAAGCACCTGCCATCAGGCTGAAATTTAGCCTGGTATAAGCCTGACAGGCTTTTGACGGCTTATTGGCGGCCTATTGGCGGGCCGTTTTTTGGGAAAACAGCTGTTCGGTTCCCAATCTTTGCCGTAAAATAATTCATGATGTACAGGCAGCTTCTAACCCTGATTTTTACCATTTTCGGCACTTGCCTCGGCTATACACAGGTAGCCAAAACCTCAGAACTGTTTTTGCAGCTGAAAAAGCAGGACAGTGTTTTTTTTGAACGAAGCTTCAATCTTTGCGATCTGGACTATCTGTCTACAGCTACCCATCAGAACCTGATCTTTTTCCACGATAAGGGAGGCATACAGAACCGGCAGGCTTTTCTGGAATCTGTGCGAAACAATATCTGTGGTAATCCCAACCAGAAACCCATCCGTAAACGAACCGAAAACAGCCTCGAAGTATTTCCCCTGTACAAGGATGGTACACTCTATGGGGCCATTCAAAACGGGGTACACGATTTTTATATACGGGAACCCAATAAAGCAGATCGCCATACCAACAGGGCCAGGTTTACCCATGTTTGGTTATTGGAAAACGGAACATGGCTATTGAAAGAAGTGTTAAGCTACGACCATCAGGAACCCAATGCATCAACAGCAGTCATTCCGGTAGAAAAGGAAATCGAGTCATGGCTCAAAGCAGAAAATGTACCTGCTTTAGGAATGGGTATCATTGAAAATGGTCAATTACAGAAAATAAATGTGTTCGGAACCCTCGATAAGAAAAACCCTGCACCTTACAATGCCATTTTCAAAGTGGCTTCTCTTACCAAACCCGTTACTGCCATAGTGGCTTTGAAATTGGTGAGTGAGGGAAAATTAGGTCTCGATGAACCCCTGGATGCTTATTGGAAAGACCCCGATCTGGGAAATAACCCCTGGATGCATAAGCTCAGTCCCAGAATTATTCTTTCGCACCAAACCGGTTTTCCTAACTGGCGATACCTGAACGAATCGAAAAAACTAAGTTTCGCATTTGAACCGGGAACCAGGTTCCAATATTCCGGAGAAGGGTTCGAATACCTGCGCAAAGCCATGGAAGCGAAATTTGGGAGAAGTCTTGAGCAATTGGCAGACAGCCTCGTTTTTACACCAGCCAAAATGAAAGACACCCGTTTCTGGTGGGATAACGCTATGGATACAACCCGTTATGTGCAGAATTTCGATAAGTACGGGAATGCACATGAAACGGTAAGGTATTACAAAGCCAATGCATCAGCCAACCTGCTCACCACTGTTGAAGACTATGGAAATTTTCTCGTCTATGTTCTACAAGGCGCCGGTTTATCGCAAGCGGTACAGGATGAAATGCATAAAAATCAGGTGAAGCTTAAAGAGCAGGATTATTTTGGTCTGGGCTGGGAAAAAATAACCGGGTTCAGTAATGATGAATATATATTACTGCACAGCGGCAAAGATCCCGGTGTGAGTACACTGGCTGTTATATTTCCGAAAAGCAAAAATGGCTGGCTTATTTTTCTGAATGGTGATAATGATATGAAACTGATTGAAAAACTGCTGACAGAAAAACTCTACCTGGGAGCAGAACTATGGAATAAAAAATAAGCTTCCTCTTTCTGTGTTCTTCTGTGCCTTCAGTGGCATTTATTTTCGCCACAGAAAGCACAGATTTTTTTGCTGATCTTCATATTCCGCAATTTTCGGGTTGTGCAAGGGTTGGCCAACCCAGAACTTCGCTTTATATAATAATAGGTATGAAGGAACAAGAACAGCTCAATTATAATCGTATCGCAAAAGCGATAGAATATATTAATGCTAATTTTAAACAACAACCCCGTCTGGAAGAGCTGGCAGAACAGGTGCACCTGAGTCCTTTTCATTTCCAGCGCCTCTTTAGTGAATGGGCGGGAACTACCCCCAAAAAATTTCTCCAATACATCAGTACAGAACATGCCAAGAAATTACTGAAAGAACAACAGGCTACTCTTTTTGATACAGCCATGGAATTGGGTTTGTCAGGAACAGGAAGACTACACGATCTTTTTATCAATATCGAAGGCATGACCCCCGCTGAATATAAAAACGGTGGGCAAGCGCTCCATATAAATTTCTCATTTGCAGAAAGCCCATTCGGCAGCCTGATGATTGCATCTACATCCAAGGGTATTTGTCATATGGCTTTTGAAGAAGATGAAACAAAAGCCTTGAACAACCTGAAAACAAAATTTCCCCATGCCAGTTATCAGCAAAAACTGGATCTGTTGCAACAAAATGCCCTCTTCATTTTTCAAAACGACTGGTCTGGATTATCGGATATCAAGCTGCATTTGAAGGGAACGGAATTTCAATTGAAGGTCTGGGAGGCTCTTTTAAAAATTCCGATGGGAAAACTTGCTACCTATGGAAGCATTGCCGAACATATTGGAAACACCGGCGCTTCCCGCGCAGTAGGTACTGCTATCGGTAGTAACCCTGTTGCTTATCTGATACCCTGTCATCGTGTGATACAATCCACCGGACACATAGGCAGCTACATGTGGGGCCCAACAAGAAAAACCGCCATCATAGGCTGGGAAGGCGCAAGAATGGAGGATGGGAATATTGAATAATGAATATCCAATTTTGAAGGTTTCAAAATCAATAAAGATCTTTCCTGTCTCATAGTCTGATACCCAATCTGGTTAGTTAATAAGATAGCAATTTTCGGGTTGCCATACAGGATGCAGAAATTCATCTTCGCACAGAAAATAACCTGACAATCATGAAAACATTCATTCTCGTTCACGGTTCCTGGCACAGTGCCTGGAACTGGCATAAACTAATCCCTATGCTCGAAGCACAGGGTCATAAGGCCATAGCCATCGATTTGCCAGGTATGGGAAGAGATAAAACACCCATACAGGAAGTAACATTAACTATGTCGGTTGATAAATTATGTAAACTGATCGATGAGGCTGAAGAGAAGGTGATTCTTGTCGGACATAGCAAAAACGGTATTGTTATTTCGCATGCAGCAGAAAATCGCCCGCATAAAATAGAAAAACTGGTTTACCTGGCTGCCTACCTCATTCCCAATGGAAAAACGCAGGCCGAATATTCGGCGCAGGATATACACGGCGTATTGAAACCTTATGTTACGCGTTATCCAGAAACGGGGTCACATACTTTGCAAGCGGAAATTTATAAAGAAGGTCTCTACCACGATTGTGAAGACTATATTACAGAACTGGCTAAACTTTTACTGAGTCATGAAAGTGTGGCAACAGGGATTACACCCATGGTATTGAGTGATGAGCATTTTGGATCCGTTCCCCGTTATTATATTGAATGCACAGAAGATCGTGCGGTGACGCCATTTATTCAACAGAAAATGTATACAGAAACGGTTTGTAAAAAAGTATACCGCATGGCAAGCAGTCATTCTCCTTTTTTCAGTAAGCCGGAAGAACTCTGTAATATTTTAGAAGAGATAGCTGCTGATTAGTTACGTAAGTTTTGGGAATTATTTATCTTCGGATCGAACCGTTGATCGATCATGAAAACAATCGTATTTATCAGGCAAAAGCTGAAATCAGCGAAATCTGTTTTTCTATATGCTGTACTGATGGCATTATTGGTATTTGCTTTGAAATGGATGCAGTGGAAATACCTGATTGTAGATCATTCCGTTGATATATATGTAGGTCTGATAGCGGTATTCTTCACACTATTGGGTATCTGGGTAGCGTCGCAGTTAACCAAACCCAAAATAGAAACGGTGGTGGTAGAGAAACAGGTGTATGTGGTTTCACCGGAGTCATTTGTGCTGAATGAGGTGGAACTTGCAAAACTCAACCTTACTACCCGTGAGTATGAAGTGTTGCAACAGCTGTCGAAAGGATTGAGTAATGCAGAAATAGGTGAGCAATTATTTCTATCGCTGAGTACGGTAAAAACCCATGTTTCAAACCTGCTCTTCAAAATGGACGTAAAAAACCGCACCCAGGCCATCGAAAAAGCCAAACGCCTTAGATTAACCCCTTAATATATAAAGAAAGACCCTGCGCAACCCCTGCGCGTTCCGGTTCTCTGCGGTGAATAGCAAATACTGTTCATTCTTTAGAACAGAGCCTGCATAGTAATACATCCTACTTAAGTATGAAATTCACCCCCTTTAATGCAATTTGGTACTTTAGTATGAGATGGGAGTTTGCAGGTGCGGATAGATTTGCGTAAAATTATACACGATGAAAAAGAATGTTTTCATTTTCGGACTCATTTTAGGCGCCCTTCTCCTTGGCCATATGTTCTATATGGTACACCTGCTTTACACAAAACCCGATCTGCAAACCAATGATATTGTAGGTTATGCCGCCATGATTGTGGTATTCTCTCTTACCTTTTTTGGCATCAGGAACTACCGTAACAAAGAACTGGACGGAATTATAAGTCTGGGAAAAGCATTTAAAACAGGCGCATTCATTGCCCTACTCGGTTCAACCATGTATGTGCTGGTATGGTTGTTTTATTATTATCTGTTTGTGCCAGATTTTATAGATGTGTATTCAGCACATGTAATCAATACCTGTACACGCAATGGAGATACCGCAACAATCATTGCTGATAAAACAGCTCAAATGAAACAGTTGAAGGAGATGTATAAAAGTCCGTTTTTTATCATACTCATGACTTATGCTGAAGTGCTTCCCATTGGTTTGGTAGTGGCATTTGTGAGTGCATTGGTATTACGGCGAAAAGAAAAATCAGTTGAAAACAAATTATAACCATGCAAAAAGACATTCAAAACTACCACCGGGCATTGGCTGCAGATGATAAAGCTATTTGTGATACTTTGTTTGAGGTTATCAGCGAACAACTACCCGATGCCGAAAATAAAATCTGGCACGCGCATCCTGTATGGTTTCTGGAGGCTAATCCAATCGTAGGGTACGACAAATTAAAAAACTGTGTTCGTTTATTGTTCTGGAGTGGTGGAAGTTTTGAGGAAGAGGGCCTTACAAAAGAAGGAAAATTTAAGGCGGCAGAAAAAAGGTATACAGCCTTAGACCAGATCAATAAAAAAGATTTAAAACGCTGGCTCAAAAAGTCGCGTGATATTCAGTGGGATTATAAAAATATTGTAAAACGTAAAGGGGTATTGGAGCGGTTGAAATAATTTTTAGCCACAGATACACAGATTTTAATAATCTGTGTATCTGTGGCTAAAAAATCCTGCTGATTATGTTTTACTTTTATACAGGAAATGAAATCAGCCACCCATATCGTTCGTGTTTTTTTCAGGTGGGCGCTTATATGCTGTATCATTGGATTAGCTGCGGGTACCGCTTCAGCCTTCTTTCTGCAAACCCTTGATTGGGTAACCAACTTCCGTGAAACACATCTTTGGATCATCGCTCTGCTACCGATAGGTGGTTTGGGTATTGGTTTGCTATACCATTATTACGGAAAAGAAGTAACAGCAGGTAATAATCTGTTGATTGATACCATTCATAAGCCGGCGAAAAAGATACCCTTTCGTATGGCACCCTTTGTATACATCGGTACTATGGTAACGCATCTGTTAGGTGGTTCTGCCGGTAGGGAGGGTACCGCTTTGCAGATGTCGGGTGCTATGGCAGACCAACTGAGTACTCCATTTCGCTTATCGGAAGATGAAAGAAGAATACTGATCATTGCTGCTATCGCCGCAGGTTTCGGTTCTGTATTCGGCACACCGCTGGCAGGTTTGGTATTCAGTCTTGAATTATTGCGGATAGGGAAACTCAGATACACAGCTTTCATCCCTGCCTCGGTATCTGCATTACTGGCAGATCAGGTTACCCGCTTATGGCAAACACCCCATACACACTATACCATTTCTACTGTGCCGGATATTACAGGCATGAATCTTGTATATGCGGTAATAGCCGGTGTTACTTTTGGACTTTGCGCTATGATTTTTTGCAAGGGTATGCATTTCAGTAGTCAGCTTTTTAAGAAAATAATTCCTTATGCACCGCTAAGACCACTAACAGGAGGTTTGCTTATTGCAGTTGCAATATGTTTTATGGGTACTACAAAATATATCGGGTTAGGTATTCCCACCATTGTTCAGTCATTTGAAACAGCATTGCCCTCTTACGATTTCGCACTTAAAATAGTGTTTACCATTGTAACATTAGCAGCAGGGTTTAAAGGCGGAGAAGTAACACCCTTATTTTTTATCGGTGCTTTGTTGGGTAATGCCTTATCTGTTATGATACCACTTCCTTTATCTCTTCTTACCGGAATGGGTTTTGTAGCTGTATTTGCCGGTGCCACCAATACGCCGATTGCCTGTACGGTAATGGCCATTGAATTATTTGGTTTTGATAGTACCGTATATGTGCTCATTGCCTGTGTAATGGCATACCTGGTTTCAGGTAACCATAGTATATATGAAGGGCAACTCAAAACAGGATCAAAATACGAACGTTGGAAAGTAAATTTTAACTGGGATAAGCTATAACAAAATATAATAATGAGTAAATTGCTTACTCATCTATTTTGTTATGACAGGCTTACCATTCAAGAGAATCCTAACAATTGTAGTTCTTCTGTTTTTTACTGCCATCGATGCCAAAGCGCAGCCGGTAAAAAAATACCTGATAAAAGCGGGTAAACTCTATGATGCGGTTAATAAAAAATTCCTGCTCAACCAGTATGTTTTTGTGGAAGGTGATAAAATCCTGAACCATCAGCCGGCAGATACAAAAAATTATCCGGGTTATGAACTGATCGATCTCTCTGGTTCTACCGTAATGCCAGGTTTAATAGATGCCCATACCCATTTTTTGTTTATGCAGAAAAGTGGAGCACCCATGGAGTCAGATATTATTGAACATAGTGATGCAGATCGTTTATTAAGAGGTGGTAATATTGCCGAATCATTTTTAATGGCTGGCATCACCACAGTGCGTGATTTGGGTAATTCAGGACAATATCTCGATGTTACCTTGCGGAATGCGATTCAGAAAGGATGGGTGAAAGGTTCTCGGATGCTGGTGTCGGGTCCGATTATTAGTCCACCCGGCGGACAGTTCGGTAAATTAGCCGAAGAAAATAAGCACTTGCCGGAGAAGGAATACAGCATTGTACGATCGGAAGAAGAAGCCAGGCAGGAAGTGAAGAGACATAAGGAAAAAACGGTGGATCTCATTAAAATCTGCGCTACCAATGACAACGGTCTGAACTTCTCGATAGATGAGATGAAAGCCATCGTAGAAACAGCACATTCATTCGGTATAAAAGTAACGGCTCATGCCACTTACGATCAGGTAGTGAGAGATGCGGTATTAGCCGGCGTAGATGGTATAGAACATGGATATGGTATTTCGGATAGTACACTTGAGCTGATGGCTAAAAAAGCTGTATACCTGGTGCCAACCGACGGCACTTTTGAAGGGTATAAAGAAATTGTAGACTATGCGAAAAGTAATATCTCTGATGAAGATATCCGTGGTTTTGTAGCATCTACTAAAGAGAGAATAATACGAGCTTATAAAATGGGCGTAAAAATTGTTTTTGGCTCAGATCTATATCTGTATATACCTCGTCCGATAGGTGTGGCAGCAAAAAATGCATTGGTTTCTTATGTCGAAGCAGGTATACCGCTGAATGAAGCATTACAGTATGGGACTCTTAACGCAGCTGAGGCATTGGGCAAAAAAGAAAAGCTGGGGGTTATAAAAAAAGGAGCATATGCAGATATCATTGCTTTTAAAGGGGATCTCGAAAAGAACTTTAAACAGTTGATTTATGAGAAACTCTCATTTATTATGAAAGAAGGTGTTATTTATAAAAAATAACGATCAAATAGTTTTACGACCGATCAGCAAATCCTGGCAGCTATTCTTCTGTTATTGCGATACTTTGATATACATAAAAGTAACCAATGCTGAAAACAAGTATTTTTTTATTCGCAATGCTGGTTGTTATGAACTGCTATTGTCAGCAAGTACCACAACTATTTGAACCCGGATTCATTTCAAATGGTGGTGTATTCGGGCTCGCCATTTCTCCCGATGGTAATACAGCTTTGTGGGTAAGATCGAATGGAAAACGGGATACACTGGTAATATTGCAATCCAGTAAAATGAATGGTAGCTGGACAAAACCGGTAATAGCTTCTTTTTCAACCACCGATGCCCAATGGAAAGATATTGACCCGATATTCAGTCCGGATGGTAAAACGGTTTTGTTTCAATCCACACGTCCGGTTCCCGATCGGCCGAACAGAACAGGTTTTGATATCTGGGCGGTTGGTAAAACCGCGACTGGTTGGACGGCTCCCTATCATTTAGGTAATGTGATTAATACAGATGCTTCCGAGTCATATGCTTCTGTTACAAGAAAAGGAGATATCTATTTTATGAAAGAAAATCCGACAAAGGCGGGTAATTCAGATATTTATGTTTCCAGAAAAGTGAATGGTGTTTATCAGGAGCCGGAAAATATAGGACTGCCGGTTAATACAGAAAAATTCAGGGAATCGAATCCGTTTATTTCACCCGATGAAGATTATATACTTTATTTTTCTTCTGATTCAACCGGTTATGGGGAAGTTGATATCTACATTAGTTTTAGAAAAAATGATAAGTGGTCGTCACCCAAAAATCTCGGTGCAAAAATAAATTCAGCATTGGCGGAGTTTTGTCCCTTTTATCATGAAAAAGAAAAACGGTTGTATTTTTCAAGACAGAAAAAAGGAGAGGGCAGGATGTATGAGGATCTGTATTTTATAGATTTTGATCTCAAAAAATACAATGATTAATATCATCATAAGGTTACCCGTTAGGTTTTTAGAGAAAATTAAAATATATGCAAACTCCGGTTTTTTATAATGATAATATCCTGCCAGGGAAAAAACTTAGTGTCCTTTTTCTGCTACTCGTGATCGTAACAATGTTGCAGGATTTATTATCGACAGTTAGAAATAATAGCAGTTATTACTGGACAGAATCACTTCTATTCAATAGCTACTGGCTCTGGTTTATTCCCGTAATCTTTTTTATAAGGAGAAAGCCGTTCTTACAAATGGTGGCAAAACAGAACAGTATTGTTCTTCGATTTACCACAATCATTATTACAGGGCTGTTGTTGCATATAAGCTTATATGCCATTATGGTAACAACCCTTTCGTTTTTTCTTTTTGATCATACTTATACCCTGTCTAAAGTATTTACGTATACACTCTCGAACGATTTATATAAATATCTCATGGCTTATGGATTGCTGGCATGGATCATTTATAAACAAAAAGCCACGGAAAAAAATATCCCGGCAACACCAAAATACGCAGCACTAAAAGAGCTGATGCTGCAACAGGGTAATGAACATATACTGGTTTCAACTGAAGAAATCATTCTTATTTCTTCAGCCAGTCCATACATAGCAATTCATACTGAGAAGAAAAAATACCTGCACACAGCTACGCTACGGAATATTTCCTTACAGCTCGATCCCAAGGTATTTGTGAGGGTACATAAAACCACCATTATCAATAGCCATTTTGTGCTTTCTTACCGATCAAGGTTAAACGGTGATTATGATATATTACTCAAAAACCAACAGGAAATCAGATTGAGCAGGAACTATGTACAGGCTTTCAGGCAAATCATGAGCAGCAGGTCATCGGCTTAGACCATTTTTTCATCAGGACAGCCTATTTGATTTCATGATCCTTTGCGTTAACAGGAATTTTGCCCTAAAAATCTGTTATGCGCTTAATGGTTAATCGTTTCTTACTGAGTTGTTTTCTTTTTTCATTTTTTGTTTCCTGTGCAGGCCAGCAAAATGACAAAGCCGAGCGGAAACATTCTCCTGCCGGGAAAGTTGGTGGTAACTGTGAGGGCTGCGATATTATGTATGTTGATATGCCGGCTCAGATAAACCATACTGATACCAGCGCAGGTTGGTTTGAAAAAGGCCAAAAGCTGGTGTTAACCGGTATTGTTTTTAAGAAAGATGGTAAAACACCTGCCGCCAATGTATTACTCTATTATTGGCAAACGAATGCGCAGGGGTATTATGTAGCATCAGAAGGGCTCAGCACCAAAGCTAAAAAACATGGACATATCCGTGGCTGGGTAAAAACCAATGAAAAAGGGGAGTACAGCATATATACGATTCGACCCGCTCCTTATCCAAATGACATTTTTCCTGCACATATCCATATGCTGGTGAAAGAGCCGGATTTAGCGAATGAATATTATGTTGATGATTTGGTTTTTGATGAAGATCCATTGCTCATTCCTTTTCAGAAAAAATACCCTATGGAAAACAGGGGCGGAAGTGGCGTATTACGTGTACTGCTGCAGGGCGATATTCAGATAGCAGAACATGATATCATACTCGGATTGAATATTCCTGATTATCCTGATAATACAAAGGGTGTGAATAGTTCCGGCTTACCTATTGGATATGATCAGCCATCTTTCATGCCATATCATGCTTACGGGCCCGATAAGGGTTCAAGGGCCTGTCCGGTTTGTAAATATGGTCGTTTCCATGGCCTGCTTTATTTTGTAGGGAACCAACCAGACTGGATAGATATCAAACGCTGGTTATTCTTTCTGGAAAAAGAAAGTAGGTTACGAAAAACATACCTGAAAGTCTATTTTGTGTATGGCAATGAAAAAGGGTATAATCATGACAAGCGTCGTATGGAGTTGGAAAAACTAGGTAAGGAACTGGGGATAGAACAGCTGGCTTTGTGTTTTGTGCCTTCATTCAGTGATACAGCATCGGAGGCAAACCTGAACAGGATTGATCCTTTTGTGAAGAATACTTTTATTCTTTATAAGAACAGAAGGATCATTGATAAACGAATCAATCTCTCAGCTTCAGAAAAAAATTTTGAAGCAATCGTTAATATGCTTAATTCAGGTAATCAAGCTTTATTTAAACTGAAAAGCCTGCCTCATGATTAAAAGTATGTAGTATGCTTATACCCTGTAACAAACGGCATTAATATTCATCCCGGCTCCAACGGAAGCAAACATAACAATATCACCTGTTTGTAAGGAATGATCATCGAGAACGCCTCTTTTCACCAGGTCATACAAAGTAGGTATGGTAGCTACCGAACTGTTGCCCAGCTTATGTATACTCATCGGCATAATATGCTGGGGTACTTCTTTTAAACCATAGAGTTTATACAGCACTTTGATAAAGCCTTCATCCATTTTTTCATTGGCCTGGTGAAGAAAGAATTTTTTTACTTCCGTTACATGCACTCCACATTTGTCTAAGCAGTCTTTCATAGCTGCAGGTACATTTTTAATGGCATACTCATATACTTTCCGACCCTTCATTTTTATGTAACGGATTCTTGGATCAGATTCCGGGAAGTTGGATTTACCCATATAGAGATAATAGGCTTCATCTATACAATGACTTTGTACGCTGGCAGCAAGTATACCACTATCACCTTCTTTTTCTTCAATAATACAGGCTCCGGCGCCATCACTGAAAATCATACTGTCGCGATCGTAATGGTCAATTACACGACTTAATGTTTCAGTTCCGATAACCAGACATTTTTTTGCAATACCGGCTTTTATATATGCATCGGCCTGGATTACACCCTGTATCCAGCCCGGACATCCGAAAAGAATATCGTAAGCAACACAGGAGGGATTACGGATCTGCAATGCCTGCTTTACCCTGGATGCGAGTGCGGGTAGTACATCGGTTTGAATGGTATGTTTTACCACATTGCCGAAATTGTGTGCTACTATAATCTGGTCAAGCGTTTCCGGATCAATACCCGCATCTTCAATAGCATGCTTGGCCGCAATAACAGCCATATCTGAGGCATTGAATTCAGTGCCTACATATCTTCTCTCTTCAATACCGGTAATATCGCGAAACTTTTCAATGATATCATTGGGGGCAGCTACAATGCGCTGATGATCTTCAGTATAAAAATCCTGAACAGTAAAATCGCGGTTGGTCTTAATGTGCGGTGGAATATAACTTCCGGTTCCCGTAATAACTGTTTTCTTTTCTGGCATTGCTATTAGAATGAGGGGTAATGCCAAATCTACTGATTCTCAGGGAACTTCAGTGAAATTGTATGGAGAAAATTAAACTACTGAAGAATAGATTTTAAACCAGCAATCTTGTTACTTGTAGCTCTATTCCTTATAAATATTTATCGCCTTTATTTCTCTTTACTTCAGCTACATATTCTTTAATGGATTGCTCTTTCTCTTTTTTGCAGATAAGCAATACATCTTTGGAATCCACTACAATAAAATCGTCCAGTCCCTGCAGTACCAGTAACTTTTCCTTGGGTGCCGATACCATGCATTTGGTGGCATCAATCACAATTACATTATCGCTGGCAACAGCGTTACCGAGATAATCTTTTTCCAGGTTATCATAAGCACTGTTCCAGGTACCAAGATCACTCCAGCCAAAAGAGGAAGGAATTACATATACATTATCTGCCTTTTCCATAATGGCCACATCAATAGAAATATTGGTACATAATGGATAAATGCGGTCGATAGCTGCTTTCTCTTCAGTAGTATTATAGCTGTCTTTGATACCTGCAAAAAGTTCAAACATCTCCGGTTGGTGCTGTTCAAAAGCTTTAATTACATTTTTTACCTGCCACACAAAAATGCCTGCATTCCATAGAAAATCACCACTGCTGATGAAAGTTTTGGCCAGTTCCAGATTGGGTTTTTCTGTGAAGGTTTTTACTTTATAAATACCTTCAGCTACAGTCATACTATCGTGCTGTATATAACCATATCCGGTGTTGGGATGAGTAGGTGTGATACCCAGCGTTACCAATGATTTGATATGGCTAACAAAATCAAGCGCCTTTACCGTAACAACCCTGAATGCTTCATTATCCAGGATCATGTGATCGCTGGGTGCTACAATCAGCGAGGCTTCGGGATCTTTCTGTATTAATTTAAAAGAAATATAGGCAATACAGGCGGCTGTATTTTTTCGGCTGGGTTCAGCTACAATATTTTCAACCGGCAAACTTTTTAATTGCTTTTCAACAATGGGTACATATTCTTCAGAAGTAACGATAAAAATATTTTCATTCGGTATAAAACTGGCATACCGCTCATAGGTCCATTGCAATAAGGATTTACCTGTATGTAAAATATCAAGAAACTGTTTCGGATAGGCTGTTCTGCTCATTGGCCAAAAACGACTTCCAATTCCACCGGCCATAATGGCAACATAATGATGTTTGTTCATTCCTGATAAATTTGATCCCCATTAAACCTGCAATATTACAGGCTAATTCTACAGTACCATAAAATAGTTTTAAGCTTCTTCCCGCTTTTACTTTCTTATTATCTCGCTCACCCTGATCTCATTTATATAATCCCTTCTCTCACAAGATCATGTATATGTAAGATGCCGGCATAACGACCATCTTCCACTACAATGAGTTGACTAATATCATTTTTTCTCAAGAGTTCCAGTGCTTCCACCGCAAGCATCGATGGTTCAATGGTTTTGGGCGATGGTGAAAAAATATCTTTTGCTGTTATATTACTCAGGTCGTTCGTTTTTTCCAGCATTCTGCGCAGGTCGCCATCGGTAATAATACCGGTTACTTCATTGTCGTTATTTACCACAGCCGTAACACCCAGTCTTTTTTCTGTGATTTCAACAATTACCTGTTTGAGTCCGGTATCGGGGAATACTTTGGGACTTTCATTGTTTTTATATAGATCGGCCACTCGCAGGTATAAGCGTTTACCGAGATTACCACCCGGATGGTAGCGTGCAAAATCATGATCAGAAAAACCATTGATTTGCATCAAACATACTGCCAGTACATCTCCCATTACCATTTGTGCAGTAGTGCTGCTGGTAGGTGCGAGGTTATTCGGGCAGGCTTCCTGACTTACAGTTGTATTTAAGATAATATCAGAAGATCTGGCCAGATAACTATCTGTATTACCAACCATTCCAATCAGTGTATTACCAAAGTTTTTGATAAGGGGAACCAACACTTTTATTTCAGGGCTCTCGCCACTTTTGCTGATTAACAGCACTATATCATCCTGTTGAACCATACCCAGATCGCCATGAATGGCATCTGCAGCATGCATGAATAGAGCAGGAGTACCTGTAGAGTTGAGGGTGGCTACTATTTTTTGTGCAACGATGGCACTTTTACCTACACCACTGATCACAATCCTGCCTTTACAATCAGCAATCTCCTGGATAACAGCATCGAAACCTTCATTGATAAAAGAAGAAAGCCCCGAAATAGAAGCAGCTTCTAATTGAATGGTTTCTAATGCCGTCTGTACAATCGTTTTTTTCATGTGTTCAGTTCTATTGTCTCGGGTCACCTGGAACCTGCCTGGCGGCAGACAGGTTCGCTAATAAATATTTCTGTTGGTATCAAACTTTGATATGGCATATTTCATGCGGCACAAAGGTAAACTTTAACAGCAAACTCTATGTAATCAGCCCATTCTTCGTTAACTTCGCCATCCTTTCGAAAAAAGCAGGTAGCTTCCTTAGAAGGGGCACCATGAACCGGTTCCGCCGGAAACACTTCCTCGTAGGCCGATTGGCAAATATTAAGTGAAAATTCCGGTAAAATGATTAACTTATATGGTTATAAGGGTTCCGCAGGTGCGGTAAACTGATTGTATATACATGGCAACAAGCACAAAGAAAGCTCCCGCAAAGAAGGGCGCAACATCAAAACCAGCTACGGTTGGCAAAAAAACAGACATCAAAAAGCTGGCAGAAGCCGGTTACGATATTCATGGGGCATTGGAAACCTATTTTGGTTTCAGGGAATTCAAAGGTACACAGGAACAGTCGATCCGCAGCTTATTAAGCGGCAAGGATACATTTGTTATCATGCCCACAGGTGGTGGTAAAAGTTTATGTTACCAATTACCGGCCATGATACTGGATGGCTGTGCCATCATTGTATCGCCATTGATTGCCCTGATGAAAAACCAGGTTGATCTGGTTCGCGGATACAGCGAAAAAGATGATGTAGCGCATTTTCTGAACTCATCACTCAATAAGGGGCAGATTAAAGCGGTGAAAGAAGACCTGGATAGTGGTAAAACCAAATTGCTCTATGTGGCTCCGGAAACCTTAACCAAGCAGGAAAACCTTGAATATTTTGCCGATCTGAAAATATCTTTTTTTGCAGTCGATGAGGCCCACTGTATTTCTGAATGGGGACACGATTTCAGACCTGAGTACCGCCGTTTACGGGAAATGATGGATATCATTAATCCAGATGTGCCGGTAATTGCGTTAACCGCAACCGCTACGCCAAAAGTGCAGAGTGATATTGTGAAAAACCTTGGATTAAGAGAGCCCAATATTTTTATCTCCTCTTTTAACCGTACCAACCTGTATTATGAAATACAGCCCAAGATTAAAAAAGACCAGACGGTAAAACATATCGTAAAGTTTATCAGCCAGCATAAAGGCAAAAGCGGTATCATTTATACGCTGAACCGTAAAACAACGGAAGAACTGGCTGAACTACTGGTAGCCAATAATATTAAAGCAGTTGCCTATCATGCAGGACTGGATCAAAAACTGAGGGCCGAAAGACAGGATCAGTTTCTGAATGAAGATGTACAGGTAATTGTAGCCACCATTGCATTTGGAATGGGTATTGATAAACCCGATATCCGTTTTGTGATACATTTCAATATACCTAAGTCGATTGAAAATTATTACCAGGAAACAGGCCGTGCAGGCCGTGATGGACTGGAAGGTATCTGTGTACTGTATTATTCACATAAGGATGTTGCCAAACTCGAACACCTGATGCGCGATAAGCCTTTGAGTGAAAGAGAAGTAGGCGGACAACTGATTGATGAAACAGTGGCTTATGCTGAAAGTTCTGTGTGCAGAAGAAAAATTCTACTTCATTATTTTGGGGAAGACTGGGGTGAAAGAAATTGTGGTAACTGCGACAACTGCCGCAATCCGAAAGAAAAAATAGAAGTGAAGGAAGAAGTGGTACAGGTACTGAAAACCATTAAGGCACTTGATGAAAGATTTGTGACAGATTATGTGATCAGTGTACTGATGGGAAGACTTACCCCACAAATCAATATGTTCCGGCACGATCAGCTGGAAGTATTTGGTATTGGAAAAGATAAGGAAATTCATTTATGGAATAGTCTGGTTCGCCAGATGATGCTGGAGAACCTGATCAGAAAAGATATTGAAGAGTATGGTTTGCTGAAACTCACTGAAAAAGGTGAGAAGTTTCTGAAAAAGCCGGTATCTTTTAAAATTGTATTGAATAATCTTTTTGAAGATGCCAATGCCGATGATGAAGAAGGTGATGGTGGATCGCAAACCGGTGCTGCTGCTGATGACAAGCTTTTTGAAATGCTGAAAGAGTTGCGTCAGAAAGAAGCCAAGCGTAAGAACCTGCCGCCTTTTGTTATTTTTCTCGAAACCTCTTTGCAGGATATGGCTACCCTGTATCCAACTACGCTTGCCGAACTGGAAAAATGTCAGGGTGTAAGTAAGGGAAAGGCATTGAAATATGGTAAGCCCTTTGTGGAAATGGTGGCCAAATATGTAGAAGAAAATGAGATAGAAAAGCCGGATGATTTTGTGATGAAAAGTGTGGCCAATAAAGCCAACAATAAAATCTATATCATCCAGAATGTCGATAAGAAGATTCCCCTGGAAACCATTGCACGTAATAAGAACCTGCGTCTTGATGAGTTACTGGAAGAAATGGAAACCATTGCTGCCAGTGGTACCAAACTCAATCTTGATTATGCTATTGATGAATGGCTGGATGAATATGACCAGGAAGAAATTATTGAGTATTTCAAAAACTGTGAAACATCTTCATTGCAGATTGCCCAGCAGGAATTAAGCGAGAACGATTATACCTGGGAGCAACTGAAAATTATGCGGATTAAGTTTTTGAGTGTGTATGGTAATTAGCGGGTCTGAAAGATCGAGAGACCGAAAGTCCGGAAGACCGAAAGAAATATAATTATAAAATTGCTGTGTTATTTTTATGGCTGTTATGCATAGAAAAACACAGCATTTTTTTTGATTGAAAATCTATAAGCGATGAACAGGTTTTTATTGGGATTGCTTTTTGTTGTTTTTACATCCTTTTTCCCCGATGAGCCGTTACGTTTGCTCAGCTATAATATCCGCAATGCGAAGGGTATGGATAATATTACCGACTATCAACGAATTGCTAATATTATAACGCAATCAAAAGCCGCTGTCATTGCTTTACAGGAGCTGGATAGTGTTACACAGAGAAGCAAAGGCAAAGATGTGTTGAAAGAATTAGCTGAAGCCACCGGACTCCATGCCAGTTATGGCGCTGCTATTTCTTTTCAGGGAGGTAAGTATGGCGTTGGCGTATTATCAAAAGGAAAACCATTGTCGCAGAAAACCATCCCTTTGCCGGGATCGGAAGAAGCAAGGGTGTTACTGGTTGTTGAGTTTACAGATTACCTTGTTTTTTGTACCCACTTTTCACTTACTGAAAAAGACAGACTCAGTTCCATTAAAATAATCGAAGAGGAATTAGCGGCCAGTAAAAAACCTGTGTTATTATTAGGTGATCTGAATGACAGGCCCGGCAGTGAAACCATGCAAAGACTTCAGCAATCTTTTCAATTATTAAGCGCTAACGAATTCAGCTTTCCTGCTGACAAGCCTGATCGTTGCATTGACTATATCCTGGCTCATAACCGAATAAAAGTAAAAGTTATTACAACTGCAGTACTGGATGAGCCGCTGGCATCAGACCACCTTCCGCTATTCGTTGAGATGAAGTTTTAGTGTATGGAATTTTATGTTATCATCATCTTATTAAAAAGATGGTTATGGCAGAGATACAAACAACGGAGAGCAGAAGCCGAAAGTCGCTGCACCGAAATAAAAAACTATCAACCCGTGTTGATCTTACACCGATGGTTGACCTGGGTTTTCTCCTGATTACTTTTTTCATATTTACCACTACTATGCATGAGCCTTCAAGTATAGTTATGCCATTACCTGATGAGCGGGATACAGAAAATCCATCGCTGGCAGGGGAACGGAAAACCATTTCCTTACTGCTTGATGGCAATAATAGTATTCTGTATTATGAAGGAAGCAATGAAAGAATTCGGCAGCAAACTGATTATAGCAGTAAGGGATTAAGAGCTGTGTTACTGGCCAAGATAAAACAGGTGAAAACTGAATTTGGTAATGACGCAGAGCCCATTGTACTTATCAGACCCCTGGCTTCATCCAACTATGGCAACCTGATAGATGTGCTGGATGAGATGATGATTAATGGAGTGAAGAAGTATATGTTGTTGGAAGAGTAGAAGCCTTATTAATAAAAATAGTATTAAAAGGCAGATGCAATAGGCATAAATACATTGTTTTCAGATGAATTAATACGCTATTTATGGTCATATGGCCTTTCTATGGATTTGTATATCGAATTTTGATTTACAAACCTGAAATTGAGTACCGATAACGCGGCCATACGAATTCAGAATCGAAAAGTTGAGCTAAAGCTCACATTTGAATACGCTGATCATATGATGCATAACTTCATGCACTATAATCCACCACATGATGTTTGCTTTCTTGATATACAACGTATTGCAAAGATGGCGGTATTTCAAAAGGAACACGGTAGAATTTGGACCGGAGCGGCCCAGTTTAAGGGCAAAATTTACAGGGTTGTAATTATTTTAATAAGTAAGTTTGCTGTAGTAAAGACATGCTATTATTATAAATATGCGGAAGGAAAAGAAAACGATATCAGAGCAGCAAAATGATTTTGTGATAGGATTATTTGGCATTAAATATCCTAAGAACTATCGCTATCGAATATCCTCTGAATGGGAGCTTGCAGAAGTGAAATGGCTGATTAGTGAGGGGGATTTTAAAAGTATTGAAGAGTATGAGATATCGACAACCAGATTGTTACTTAGTCAGGCATAAAGCTATATATCCTTTACCCTTTATTTTAGCCTAAAATTCGATTCAGTTTTAATTATTTATGCAGCACTGGCACCATATTTGGTGTCATTATTATACATCCCCCTGGGTCATTATTCCGTAACTGTTAAAAAAGGAGGGTTATGTATATCCAGCACTTACAACCAAATATCATCCGCGAAGACAGCTACCTCACGGTTATATCTGAACGTGCAGGTAACCTGATACTCAAAGTATTGGATGTGGATGGACATATGGCCAAAACCATGGTGGAAGATGTAACCGAGGGGTTGCAACAGTTGGTGATTAACCTTGGCGACTTAGCCAGTGGTAATTATATACTCAATGCATTTAATGGCGATACTTTTATCAAGGCCATTCGTTTCAGCAAACAATAATATTGGCAATTTTATGTGTCGCCGGACAGAAGTCCGGCGCTGGGATTCTCAATAGCGAATGTATCAGTGTTGTTTTTCAATCAAAGCATCAAACATTGCACCGGACTTCAGTCCGCTGAATCCGATAAAGTGTCGCCGGACAGAAGTCGGGCGCTAGTAAAAGAAATAGTGACAGGTTTGTATCGTGGTTCAATGGAAGCACCAAACCTTGCACCGGACTTCAGTCCAGTGAAGCTTTTAAAATGTCGCGAGATTGAAGTCGGGTGCTAGTAAAGCTAATTGCGAATGGATCGGTGTTGTCTTTGAATCAAAGCACCAAACCTTGCACCGGACTTCAGTCCGGTGAACCATTTTTATAGGCTTTGATTCTTTCTTTCACATTTTCCCGCACACTCAGGTAGTATAGATTATAATCACCAATATGGTAATTCTTTGTGGTGAAGAAAATATTACCAAAAAAGCGCGGCTTAGGGGTCCAGATAACACCACCGGCATTATTGGCTTCGGCTACTTTTTTTACCAGACTATTGAAACCGGTAACCACACTTCCCATATTTATTTTTCGGGGTGCTATCGTATCTGTGCGGCTCCAGGTGAGCGGATTGGTAACAATGGCAGGTACTTTTTCATGTAGTACATAATCCGGTTTATAGCCTTCTTTAAAGGTTCGCCAGCTTAATATACATCCGGTTTCGTTAGCTGTTTCGCAGGCTTTAAGTTGTGTAAACCAGTTTTTTTCTACTGGTATACCCACCAGATAAGCGGCTACCAGTTTTTTTTGCAAAGCGGTACCATCAAAAAATTCTTTTACCAGTCTTTTACCATGTGTGGTACCCTGGCTATGCGTTGCAATAATGATGGGGCGACCATTATTATAATGACTGAGATAATAGGAGAAAGCAGCTTTTACATCTGCATAAGCGATTTCAAATGCCTGTAATGCTGCAACCGTATCTGCTGCTGTAACCGGGAAATAGGCCCCAAGGTTAGCCTGCCTGTAGCGGGGGGCAAATATGCGTCCGGATGCATTGAAAATACTCGCCTGATACAGAATGGTACTATAATCTGTTTTTGCCGCCAGTGCAGCATTTTCAATGGGTGCATTCCATCCGAACGGACGGGCGTTATCGGTATAGGTAGTTGGATGAATAAAAAAAATATCGATCGAAGAGTCTGCCAGGTACATTTTGCGTAAGGGTCTGGGAATACTGTCTGAGGGATCTTTTTTATAGGGATGCGCCGCCCAATACTCCAGATTACCATAATCCGGCACAGATGAGGGTAAAGCATACTGTGATTCGAACTTATGGTAGCCATTACTGCAGCCATACAGTAAAATCAGAATAAGACTTGCAAAACGGGTGTATTTCATCCTTTAAAGTTGATAAAAATACCTGAAACATCTGCGTTGTCTACATACTACCATAAATCAGACTAGTTTTGTAATTTTCCAGACGGTTCAGTAACCGTTTTTTATTATTCATTTAAAATGCACGTTATGGCCATACCCGTAGTAGATCTGGCAGAATTTTTAAGCGGCGACCCTGCACGCAAATCTGCTTTTGTACAGGAGCTTGGTAAAGCTTATGAAGAAGTAGGTTTTGTAGCCGTTAAAAACCATGGTATTCCCGATGAACTGATTGCTCATCAGTATGAATATGTACAACAGTTTTTTGCTTTACCACTGGAGAAAAAATTACAGTACGAAATACCCGGTCTTGCCGGACAACGTGGTTATACCAGCTTTGGCCGTGAACATGCCAAGGGTAGTGAAGCACCGGATTTGAAGGAGTTTTTCCAGTATGGTCAAACCGTGGAAAATGATGATCCGATTAAAAGTGAATACCCGGACAATGTTGCCGTAAAAGAAGTAGAACCACTGAATAAAACACTTTTTAACGCTTACCGCAATTTTGAGAAAAGCGGTCGTGCATTATTACAAGCCATTGCCCTTTATCTCGGACTGCATGAAAATTATTTTGATGCGCATATTGCGAATGGTAATTCTATCCTCCGTTGTATTCATTACCCTCCTATTACACAGGAACCCAAAAGTGCCATTCGCGCTGAGCAGCATGAAGATATCAACCTGATTACCTTATTGGTAGGGGCGTCGGCAGATGGCTTACAGATACTCACCAAACAGGGTGATTGGGTAAATGTAACCTCTTTACCCGAGCAGATTGTAGTGAATGTGGGTGATATGTTACAGCGTTTAACCAATAATAAACTCCGCAGTACCACGCATCGTGTGGTAAACCCACCAAGAGAACACTGGCACACAAGTCGTTTCTCTATGCCTTTCTTCCTGCATCCACGAAGTGAAATGAGTCTGGCCTGTCTGGAAAGCTGTATAGATGAAGCACATCCCAAAGCTTATCCGGATGCCACGGCAGGCGAATACCTGGATGAAAGACTGAGAGAAATCGGACTGAAGAAATAAGAAATACGAAATAAGGAATAAGGAATAAGAAAGTAATACTACAATAGCCAAAACGCAGGTTGTTATGAAATACATGATAATCTGCGTTTTTATTTGGTACGAAATGATACTCACTGCTCACTACTGACTACTCACTATTCACGACTCTCTAAAACAGTCTTGTTGACTTTTAAGGGATTTTATTAATTTTCAGGTTCAACAATCCATCTGTTATCCTTGATACTCTTACGCCATATACCTTTTCTGCGTGCAGTGTTGTGGCATAGCATAACGGCATTTGGCGGGCCACAGGGGCATATGGGTATGATGATGAAAACCTTTGTGCACCAGCGGAGAGATGTAACAGAATCGGAATTGATGGAGTATAATGCATTCTGCCAGCTTTTACCCGGTGCTTCATCTACCCAGACACTAACATTGATCGGGTACAAACGAGGGGGAATTCCCCTGGCCATTCTTACCTTACTCATATGGATTACACCGGCCTGTACTTTAATGGGTGGTCTGTCTTTTTTGATGGGTTATTTTGATGAGCGATCTATTCGCCCTGATTTCTTTTCTTTTATCCAGCCAATGGCCATCGGCTTTATTGCCTATTCCACCTACCGGATATTCGGACTCGCAGTACATAATACGATTACTAGGGTTATTATGGCATTGGCTTCACTCGCTACTTTTATACTGTTTAAAACACCCTGGATCTTTCCTGCCCTGATTATAGCTGCAGGTATTGCCACTAATTTCAGTGATAAACGAATTCCGGATAAGAATCAGCCCAGAAAGAAAATCAAATGGGGTAATATCCTCATATTTTTTGTGCTATTTGGTACTGCCGGATATATTTCAGAAACCGCTACCAGACAAAACTGGGAGAACAGAAAAGCCATTAACCTTTTTGAGAATGCTTATCGTTTCGGCAGCCTCGTTTTTGGTGGTGGAGATGTAATGATGCCCCTGATGTATGAGCAATATGTAACCCGTCCCGAATCGAAGAGGATAAAAGAAACAGGCCGTGATGTATTGAAGATGAGTAAAGAGGATTTTCTTACGGGTTCAGGAATGGTAAGAGCCATCCCCGGACCTGTTTTTTCGATTGGTGCTTTTACCGGCGGGATGGTGTTAAAAGAAGAAGGTGCCTGGGGGCAGCTGATGGGCTGTATCATTGGTGCCATTGCTATTTTTCTGCCCAGTGCCTTGCTGGTGCTCTTTTTTTTCCCGGTATGGCATAACCTGAAACGTTATGTAGTGATATTCAGATCACTGGAAGGTATTAATGCCGCAGTAGTGGGTATTATGGCCGGCGCTACTTTCTATCTGATGAAAGACACTTTCCTGATTGCCCTTTTTGAGGGTCGCTATGTTGCCATTTTGGATGTTCTCATCATCGCTCTCACTTTTTTCCTCCTCCAGTTAAAACGCATACCTGCTCCTCTGATTGTACTGGGATGTTTGTTGTTAGGGTATCTGTTGCATTGAGGCTTGAGGTACTAGCTACTAGCTATTAGCTACTAGCCATTAGCCATTAGCCATTAGCCATTAGCAAACAAAAAGACTTTAAGATAGATTATAATTGGGTGATAAAATCAATATACTTGATTACTAATAGCTGGAAGCTTACAGCTAGCAGCTCATAGCTCATAACTCGCAGCTCAAAACCACAGGCTTTCCAAAAAAAACGTATATTAGAGCATGGTCACATTAGCAATCTACAACCTCAAGGGTGGAGTGGGCAAAACAGCTGCATCCATCAATCTGGCATATTTGTTTGCCAAAGAAGGATATAAGACACTGGTATGGGATCTTGATCCGCAGGGTTCATCCTCTTTCTACCTGGGTGCCAGCGCAACGGTGAAAAATGAATCCCGCAAACTACTCAATAGCGAAATGGAACTGGCCGATGCCATTCAGTCAACACCGTATGAAAACCTCGACATTATCCCGGCTGATATATCTGCAAGACATGCAGATATATTACTGAATGAAATGAAACAGTCACGCCGTAAACTGCTTACGCTCCTGGCGCCACTGAAAAAAGAGTACGATATCGTAATACTGGATAGTCCACCTGGCATATCTGTTTTACATGATGCCGTATTTATTGCTGCCGACTGGGTACTGATGCCGAATATACCAACTACCTTATCTATCCGTTCATATGAAACAGTAGATGGCTATTTTAAGGAGAATGATCTCGATCGTGGTAAGATCAAGTGTTTTTTCAGTATGGTTGATCACAGGAAAAACCTGCACCATGAAGTGATGAATGCGTTTTATAAAGACAAATTTTTCCTGAAAAGCTATATACCCTATCTGAGTGATGTAGAGAAGATGGGTGTACATGGGGCGCCATTGGAAACCTATGCTGCCAGTAGCTATGCAGCAGAATGCTATCGTGGCCTTTGGAAAGAAATCAGAAAAACCTGTATTGAATAAAATCGCTCCGAAACCTCTGTGAGCCCTCTGTTTCTGCGGTGATATTTCTGATGAAAGAAGTAGCCCAAGTGATTGTAAAGGTCACTCAGCGTTTTAAGTTAACCTATAGAATATGGAAAGACATTTGTCATCTTGGTATAGCCCTGCACTGGGTAAAGAAATGCCGATTGCATCTTATGGTCATTATGGTTTTGCCCTTTTATTAATACCTACGGCTGCGGCAGACTACCTTGAATATGAGAGATTTCAGCTGATAGATGCATTGGCACCTTATATTAACAGCGGTAAGCTTCGTGTATTCAGTATCGATAGCATGAACAAGGAAAGCTGGATGAACAATGAGATGGAACCATCACATAAAGCTATTCGTCATAATCAGTTCAATGAATATGTATTCAATGAAGTGGTTCCTTTTATACGAACCCATACCAGTAATGAAACCATGGTTTATACCTGTGGAGCTTCTTTCGGAGCACTGCATGCCATGAATCTTTTTCTGAAACGTCCGGATATTATCAATGGTGCCATCAGTATGAGTGGCGTTTATAATTTAACTGAATATACCAAGGGTTTCTGGGATGAGCAGGTATTCTATAATAGCCCGGAACATTATATACCTACATTAAATGATCCCTGGTATCTCGATAAAATAAAATCTAGTCACCATATACATATTTATACCGGCAGTGGTTCTTATGAAGATCCCGAAGCATCCAAACGTTTTGCGGGTATACTGTATAATAAAGGCATCTGGTATGATCTGGATGTATGGGGTGCCGATATCAATCACGACTGGCCCACCTGGCGCACAATGTTACCCTATATTATTGATGTGAAGTTTTAGTGGATGGCTTATGGCTGATAGCCTATGGTAAAATATTTTCTATAAGCTATTCACCATAAGCTATTTGCAATCACCTATCTACCCACTGCAAAAACCTCGTTAATTCCCGGCAAATTTGAGGCAGTATGCTGTTCCTGTTTTAATATTACAGTTCAATTGATGGATTTGACTAAAAAGCTACTGTTTTTTCTTTGTTGTTTTACCGCTTGCATTTTTTGGAGTAGCAGGGATTTGTGCGCGCAGTTTGTTACCATTTCGGGTAATGTGTATGATATAAGTGCCAGAAGACCACTGGAAGCAGTGGCTGTATTGAGTACATCTGGCAGAGGCACGGTTACAGATTCATTGGGTCGTTACCTGATCATTGTTCCGAGAACTGACTCTATCTGGTTTTCAATGATCGGTAAATCAACCATGAAATATCCGGTAGACACAATTATCAATGTAGATAACTTCAATGTGATGATTCATGTACGGGCTGCTGATTTACCCGAAGTGAAAGTTCGGAATAATTACTACAAACTCGATTCAATTCAGAACAGAAAAGATTATGCCAAAGCTTTTGATTTTAAAAAACCCACACTCAGGTTAAGCAATAACCCCAATTATAATCCCGGAGGCCTAACGGTAGGTTTCGATCTGGTGGAATTGATCAATATGTTCAGAACCCGTCGTAACCGAAATATGGAATTCCTGCAAAACAGGTTATTGGAGCAGGAGCAGGATAAATACATTGACCGGCGTTTCAGCAAAAAATTCGTTCGGGAAATAACTTTACTGAACCCACCCGAGATCGACACATTCATGAAAAGATATCGACCCGAGTATGCATTACTTACGCAGATGAATGATCTTGAACTGGGCTACTATATCGGTAAATGTTATGAACAGTTTAAGTCGCTCAGGTATAACTGGCGCGGTGGTTTACGCAGGCGTGATGATTAAATCAGCCGGGCTTATCTGAGGTACCAGTTAAACAGAAAAGCTTAGGAGGGTTTATAGAAATTTAGTATATTTATAATATATATGTTTCCTCATTTATATCCTTCAAATGCGGATTAGCCTATTTTTCATTTGCACAATATGGCTTCTAACACAATCGGTGTCAGCGCAACAAAAAACGGGTGTGTGGAGAGGTGTAGTGGTATTTGGTTTGTCGCAACCTTATTTTAATAGCAATTCATTACCCAGTATTCAAAATGAAACAAGGTTTGGGCGTTTAAATCTGAATAATGCTTCTTCGGCTCTATACCTCAATGGAAGTCCTGAACGTGCTACAAAAGCCCGGCTTGATATAGTTGAAGCAGATGAGCGAATGCTGGCACAGCTTACTTCTTACAGTGATGATTATAAGCTGGCAACCATGTATCAGTTTTATGTAAGACCTACTCCCAAAGAATTTTATAAATATCACTTACAGGCCAAGTCAGTGCTCGTAAATGAAACCATACGGAAAGCTGATTTATTTGATTTAAGAGGTAGTTTTATTCATACAGATTCAGGTACAGTTTTTCGGGGTATATGGGAAGATCCATTTGGGAGAAAAAAGTTTGGCAATTTTGTTTTTGTTGTATCAGATGAACCTGTTGCTATTAATCCGGAGTTATGGTATGGCTTCCTGAAGAAAAATCATATTGAAGAAACATCACTGTTACCGCAACGGCAGTTTAAACCAGAACCAATTTTTGATACTATTCTCACAGAAGCGCCAGCTATATACGGTAATCTGGTAGATAATGGTCTCATAGATCAGGACACACTAAGCATATGGTTGAATGGTCGGCTGATTGAGGATAATATTGTGCCTGGTAAAAAGCCGTTTCATTTCCGGGTAAACCTGGGTGAACAGGAATGGAATTATTTATCTATCCGCTGCAAAAATGAAGGGAAAGAAAAGGGAACAGGTGTTCATCTCAATCTACAACTGCAGGATCTGCAAATGAAATACAACCTCGCACTCTACCAGTATGAGCAGGCAGAATGGGTCATACTACGTAAAAATTCGGTGAAAAGCAAATAGTTCCCGGCGTAGAAGGGAGGCTATGAGCTATGAGCCATGAGCTGCGAGCGATTAGATCTGGATTTTTCAGAAATTTTTCTATGATGATATGGTATTCGCTCACAGCCCATAGCTCGTGGCTCAAAGCTTAAAATACCGACAGAAAACATACCCCGGCCATTCATCCTTCGATGCACCAACAGAGGCTATTTAGTTTTATCTTTAACCGCTATAAATTTTACGCTTTGAAAAGAATGTATCCATTGCTGATTGCCGGGTTGTTTGTCATTTCCTGCAAAAGCAAAAAAGAAGAACCACGCCAACAGAACAGCGGTCCCCAGTCAGTCATTGTAGATGTTATCATAGCCGGTAAAAGCAGTATTTCCAATATTGTGGAAGTAAACGGATCAGTGGTAGCCAACGAAGCTGCCAATCTCCAACCAGAAGTGAGTGGTCGGTTGGTGTATCTGAATTTACCGGAAGGCACAAAAGTGTCGCAGGGTACTGTGCTGGCGCGCATCAATGACGCAGACCTGCAGGCGAATACACAGAAGATAAAAGTGCAGCTCGATCTGGCAGAAAAAAATGAGCAGCGTTTACGTAAACTATTATCCATTGGTGGGATTAACCAGGCCGATTATGATGCGGTACTGAATCAGGTAAATACTTTAAAAGCGGATCTGGATATTTTTAAAGCCCAGATTGATAAAACCGTTTTAAAAGCGCCGTTTACCGGCGTATTGGGTTTGCGGATGATTAGTCCGGGAGCCTATGTTACACCGGCTACTGTACTGGCAACTTTGCAGGAAACAGACAGGGTTAAAATAGATTTTACCATTCCGGAAGCCTATACCGGGTTGATTGCAAAAGGTAAAACCGTTACCATTAAAACAACCGGAAAAGAAGGCACACAAAAAGCGGTCATCATCGCCACCGAACCACAGATAGATGCAACCACCCGAAACCTGAAAGTAAGGGCTCAGTTAAACGGATCAAATATTAACCCCGGAAGGTTTGTAAAGGTGTTGATTGAAACAGGTGGAGAAAGCACCAGTATCCTGGTACCTACCAATGCTATTATTCCGGATGCAAAGGCGAAAAAAGTAGTAGTGGTAAAAGATGGGAAAGGTAAACTCACAGATATTGAAACCGGGCTGCGTGTGAATGGAATGGCTGAAGTATTGAAAGGCCTTGAAGTAGGAGACAGCGTTGCTGTATCAGGTGTATTATTTGTTCGTCCGAATTCACAATTAAAAGTAAGAAGTGTAAAAAAGATTGAAGACTTCGCAGGTGCTCAGCAGTAAAAGTTGGCAGTACCTCTATTCATCTTTTCACTTTTTTAACGTGGCTATACCATGAATATTTCAGAACTATCATTAAAACGACCCATCCTGGCAACGGTGATGAATATTCTCATCGTACTGTTTGGTGTGGTTGGATATACATTTTTATCTGTACGCGAATACCCCGCTATTGATCCGCCGATTGTAAACGTGCGTACGGCCTATGCAGGTGCTAACTCCGATATTGTGGAGAGCCAGATTACAGAACCGCTTGAAAAATCAATTAACGGTATTCCCGGTATCAGAACCATTACCTCATCAAGCTCAAACGGATCCAGTAATATCACCGTAGAGTTTAATATCAATGAAGACCTTGAAGCAGCCGCCAATGATGTGCGCGATAAAGTGAGTCAGGCAGCCAGGAATTTACCACAGGATATTGATGCACCACCTGTAGTAAGTAAGGCAGATGCCAACAGTGATTTCATTGTAATGATGGCTGTGCAAAGCCGTACCAAAGGGTTACTGGAACTGAGCGATTATGCAGAGAATGTACTCGTGGAAAGATTACAAACCATTCCTGAAGTAAGTGCCATAAATATATTCGGACAAAAACGTCCGGCCATGCGAATCTGGATTGATCCGGATAAGTTGAATGCATATAATATTTCATTTGCAGATATTCGTAATGCACTCAATAGAGAGAACGTAGAAATTCCTTCAGGAAAAATCTATGGTGAGAATACAGAAATGACCATCCGTGCATTGGGACGCTTACAAACAGAAAAAGATTTCCGTGATCTGATCATTTTTGAAGATACAAGAGGTATTATCCGATTGAGTGATCTGGCAAAAGTAGAAATAGGTCCGGAGTCGGAAGAGTTTAGCTGGCGTTTGAATGGGGTGAATGCGGTAGGACTTGCCATCATTCCCCAACCCGGTGCCAACTATATTAAAATTGCGGATGAGTTTTATAAGAGAATTGAAGAAATCAAAAAAAGTCAGAAAGGTGATTTCGAAATGACTACTTTGATTGATCAGACGAAAAATGTTCGTCGATCGATTAAAGAGGTAGAAGAAACATTACTGATTTCTTTTAGTCTGGTTGTATTGGTGATCTTTTTCTTTTTCCGTAACTGGCTCATTGCAATACGTCCGCTGATTGATATCCCTATTTCACTGGTAGCTACTTTCTTTATCATGTATATCGCCGGGTTCTCCGTGAATGTATTAACCCTGTTGGGTATTGTACTGGCAACAGGCTTGGTAGTGGATGATGGTATTGTGGTAACAGAAAATATATTCCGTAAGCTGGAAGGCGGTTTGCCGATTCGAAAAGCAGCATTGGAAGGGAGTAAGGAAATTTTCTTTGCAGTTATCTCAACATCTATTACCCTGGCAGTAGTTTTCTTACCGGTAATTTTTCTGGAAGGATTTGTAGGAAGCCTGTTCCGTGAATTTGGTATTACGGTTGCAGCTGCGGTACTGGTATCGGCATTTGTATCCTTAACCATTACGCCGGTATTGAATGTGTACCTGAATAAAAAAGATGCCGGTCATGGTAAGTTTTATGAAATGACAGAACCCTTCTTCCGTGGCATGGAGAATGGCTACAAAAGAATGCTCACTGCTTTTCTGCGTGTTCGATGGATGGCCTGGGTAATTGTAGCTGCCTGTTTAGGTGGTATTTACCTTGTAGGCAGTAATCTCCAGAGCGAACTGGCACCGCTGGAAGACAGAAGTAGTGTGCGTTTCCAGATGTCGGGTCCTGAAGGTGCGAGTTATAGTTATATGGTGGATGTTGGGAATAAACTGATCGACTATCTGTCAGATTCCATACCAGAAAAAGACTTTGTATTTGCTGCTGTTCCCGGTTTTGGTGGCGGTGGCGGTATAAATAGCGGTACGGCAAGGATTGCCTTTGTTGACCCTGATAAAAGAAAAAGAAGTCAGAGTGAAATAGCGAGGGCCATCAGCAAAAAATTACCGCAATTTAACAATGCAAGAATATTCCCTGTGGAAGAACAGACCATTTCGGTAGGCCTGGGCTCAAGAGGTTCATTGCCGGTACAGTTTATTTTACAGAACCTGGACTTTGAAAAAATAAAAGAAGTCATTCCAAAGTTCCTGGACGAAGCCAGAAAAGATAAAACTTTTGCCAATGTTGATGTAAACCTAAAATTTAATAAACCAGAATTACAGCTTACAATCGACCGTATCAAGGCCAAAGACCTGGGGCTTTCTATTTCAGATGTGGCCGATGTGGTATCCAGTGCATTCAGTGGAAGAAGACTGGCTTATTTTATCATGAATGGTAAGCAATATCAGGTGATTTCGCAGGTTGAACTGAAAGACAGGCAGGAGCCGGGTGATATATCAAATCTCTATGTAAGAAATAATAGAGGTGAGAATATACCGCTCACTTCTGTGGTGAAGCTGGAAGAGAATTCAAATCCACCAACCTTATATCACTATAATCGTTTCAAAGCAGCTACCATATCTGCTTCACTGGCTGAAGGTAAAACCATCGGTGACGGTGTAAAAGCCATGCAGGCGATTGGCGATAAATTATTAGACGAAACGTTCCAGACAGCATTAAGTGGAGCTTCACGCGATTATGCAGAGAGTTCATCCAATACAAGCTTCGCATTTGGACTTGCGCTTGTGCTTATTTACCTGGTACTGGCAGCACAGTTCGAAAGCTTCAAAGATCCGTTTACTATTATGTTAACCGTACCGCTGGCATTGGCAGGGGCATTACTGAGTTTATGGATTTTTGATCAGACGCTAAATATCTTCTCGCAGATTGGTATGATTATGCTGATTGGTCTGGTAACCAAAAACGGTATCCTGATTGTTGAGTTTGCCAATCAGAAAAGAGAATTCGGTCTCAAGAAAAGGGATGCTGTAATAGAAGCATCGGCACAAAGGTTACGTCCGATCCTCATGACCAGTCTGGCAACTGCACTGGGTGCTTTACCCATTGCTTTAAGTATCGGTGCTGCTGCCACCAGCCGTATGCCACTGGGTATTGTTATTGTGGGGGGTATTATGTTCTCATTGATACTTACTTTATTTGTTATCCCGGCTGTATATACTTTTATCTCAGGAAAACATGAGGCTAAAAAGATTGATATCGCAGATTAATAGCTAAATAATCAACAGAAAAGGATGGAGGTGAAAATCTTCATCCTTTTTTATTGATGGGTATGCACGCCGACTATTGTATTTTTGCAATAGAATTATACACCATGAAACAGTTGATAGCAGATATCAGGAAAGATTACCGGCAACACTCACTTGATGAGGCAGATATAGCAGCAGACCCTTTTGCTCAATTTGAACGTTGGTGGAATGAGGCACTGGCTTCTGAAATTGATGAAGTAAATGCTATGACACTCGCTACCGCCAGCAAAGAAGGTATACCATCTGCAAGGATTGTTTTGTTAAAAGGGTATGATGAAAGAGGGTTTGTATTCTTTACCAACTATGAAAGCACCAAAGGAAAAGAGCTGCAGCAGAACCCACATGCAGCACTCGTGTTTTTCTGGAAAGAGTTGGAAAGGCAGGTAAGGATTGAAGGAAAGGTAGAGAAAGTGAGTGACGCAGAAAGTGATGAATACTTTCATTCACGTCCGGAAGGAAGCAGGATCGGTGCCTGGTCATCTCCGCAAAGTGCCATCATTGCCAACAGAAAAATTATAGAAACCAATGTAACCCAATACACAAAACGTTTCGAAAACCAGGATATTCCCCGGCCTGCTCATTGGGGTGGCTACAGAGTAATGCCTGCTTCATTTGAATTCTGGCAGGGAAGGAGCAGCCGTTTACACGACAGATTCAGATATACACTTGGGAATGGAAACTGGAAAGCGGAAAGGCTGGCACCCTGATTTTATTTTTCTATTGATACCAGTTTAATACGTTTTGTATTCGGATCGAAAATGAGCTCGATCAATAAGTCTTTTTTTGCATAGAGCAGATATGGAGCTAAGGTTTTGAAAAATGGCTTTTCTCCATTTTTAATCAGCTTGTCTTTACTTATCATTGCCAGTGCCTGACTATGCGTGGTGGAACTGTCAATTAGAATATCTCCATCTGCAAAGCTGTTGGGGTAAACGACTTTATTATTTTTAGAAGGCTTTTGATGGCTAGATCTGAACTCCAGGAAAATACTGTAGATGCCTGGCTCTTTTGCATAATACTGAAAGCTGATACCAGATTGTTTAAAGCGGTACGATCTTCTTTTAATACTGCTCTCTTCCTTTGTCGAAGGATTATAGGAACCAACAATGTAACCATAACTACTTTTTGTACCAATCAGCCCTTCCAATTCAGCTCTCGCAGGCTCTTTAGAAACTGAGGACCCATTTACCAGGATATCTTTTTCTTTCAACGAAACTGAAACCTGCCCGGATACAACCGTATGTATAGACAGTAGGATAAGTATAACTTTCATGTAAATAAACATAAATAAAAGTAATTGTTTTTTATAATATGTTAAACAGAAACTTATTGATAATCCTTGCTTTTATACAGAAGAAATAGGTGTATGGGTAAGAAGAATAAAATTTTGGGCTAGCCAAATTATAAAGAAGGGGGTATCTGTGATGTGTATTTTAGTAATCAGTAATTTTAGCTATGCCCGATTTATTACTTAATCATCTAAAAAAGCATATCCAACTTACAGAAACGGAAGAGCATTTGATTTTATCATCTATTCAGATGCGGAGATTTAAGCGGGGAGATTTTTTAACCAAAGAAGGAGAAGTGAATCGTTACACCAACTTTATTGTAACCGGCTCTGCAAAAGTATATTATATAGATCAGCAAGGTCAGGAGCATATTATACAGCTTGGGATCAAAGAGTGGTGGATAGGAGATTTTAGTAGTTTTATTACACAAACAAAAGGTATTCTTTATACAGAAGCGCTCACAGTTACTGAGACAGCGTCTTTTTCTTACGACATATTACAGGAACTGTATAATAAAGTACCGGCACTTGAACGCTTTTTTCGCCTGCTTACTCAAAAAGCTTATGCAGCTTTTCACAGAAGAGTGCTTGAATCCTTAAGTATGGATGCGGAACAGCGGTATATTGCTTTCCGAACATCATATCCTGAAATGGATCAACAGCTATCACAAAAAGATATTGCGGCTTATCTGGGAATTTCAGCAGAATTTCTGAGTAAAATCAAAAAACGAATTGTTGAGAAACAAAAAACAGAATATAATCGTTAAAGTATTTTTCTGATGAATATACCCGTATTGCTTGTGCTTGTAAGAGCCAGGCCATACTGGTCGAGAGTGGTTCCCAAACCCAGCTGAACCTTTTTAGTTTCCAATCCTAATCTGAGTTGCTGATAACTTCTGTTATGACCGTTTGTAGAATGGTTTGTCATAAACTGAAACCTGCTATACAGATGTAAATCGTTGGTAATGGCTGGACGAATTTCAGCTAAACCAAATAATTCGTATGTAAATTTTTCACCCATATCAAACCGGGGGTTAACAATTAGTAATAACTTTTTTGTTCGATATAAATATTGTCCGGCGAAAGAAATTTTCATGTCTGTTGCCGGTGTGAAGAATAAGCCGCCCAATAGCATAAATTTATTACTCAGTTGCGTTGTAAGGTAAACCTGGTTCATGATTTCGTTGGGTCTTCCTCCCTTTTCAGGTTTTATTAAATATTGTCTCATTATAGTGGCAATATGTGTCCATCCAAATTTGCTGGTTGTATTGAACTTTCGATGAAAGCTATGTTGATAATGTAAATACTTATCTCCTATCATCATTTCTACTGGGGTAAACTGTGCTTTTGTACTTGTGTATATGAGCATGTAAATGAGCACGGTATATTTTTTCATACAGAATTATTTAAAACAAAATTCAGTATGTACAAGTCTGTGAAAAATGAACTGGTTCAAGAAAACAGAGATAAAATCTTGAACCAGTTCATTTTTCAGGAATTCCCTGTATTGAATTTTTGCATCCTAAAAAAACAATATGAAAAATTTGCTCTTTTTATTTGATAGCCCGCAACAGTATACCGGGTTCGTACTCAGATTAACACTCGCAATGGTTATTTTACCTCATGGGTGTCAGTTGTTATTGGGTTGGTTTGGTGGTTTTGGTTTTTCAAATACCATGAAATTTCTTACCGAAACCGAGCGCCTGCCATGGATAGTTAGCTTTATGGTTATTATGTTGCAATCATTTGGTGCATTACTCATTCTGATCGGTTTTGGCAGCAGAATACTCGCTTTCGGAACAATGATAATGTTTGTAGGAATGATAATTACCTCTCACCTGAAATTTGGATTTTTTATGAACTGGTTTGGCACACAAAAAGGAGAAGGGTATGAATATCATCTTCTGGTAATTGGGCTTTGTATTGCAATGATATTTTCAGGATCTGGTAAATTTTCTCTTGATCGCTTATTCGTTTTGCGGTATAGTAAAGCATAAAAAAGGGCGCATTTTATTGCGCCCCTTTTTTATCTTATGTTTCAGATAGTTCTGTTTTATTTTCTGCTCATTGCTTTTTCGGCAGCAGCAACTATAAACGGTGTGTCCAATCCGTATTTTGCCAGCAGTTCGTTTGGTTTGCCACTTTCACCAAAAGTGTCGTTGGTGCCAATGTACTCAATAGGTACAGGACAATTTTTAGCAGCTACCTGTGCAATGGCATCACCCAAACCGCCTATGATATTATGCTCTTCAACGGTAACAGCACATTTTGTTTTGCTGATAGAAGCAATAATAGCTGCTTCATCAAGAGGCTTAATGGTATGAATATTGATCAGTTCAACGCTAATACCTTTTTCTTCGAGTATTCTTCCGGCTTCAATAGCTTTCCATACCATATGGCCGCAGGCAAAAATGGAAACATCTGTTCCTTCGCTCATTTTCTGTGCCTTACCGATTACAAAATCACTGCCATCTTCTTTGGTAAAGTTGGGCCATTTAGGGCGTCCAAAGCGTAGGTAAACCGGTCCATGCAGGTTTGCAATAGCTTTGGTAGCAGCTTTAGTCTGGTTAAAGTCGCAGGGCACAATAACCGTCATGCCAGGTAACATTTTCATCAGTCCGATATCTTCCAGTATCTGGTGGGTAGCGCCATCTTCACCCAAAGTTAAACCGGCATGTGAAGCACAGATTTTTACATTCTTATCGCTGTATGCCACACTTTGGCGAATCTGGTCATAAACACGGCCGGTGCTGAAGTTGGCAAAAGTAGTGGTATAAGGAGTTTTACCACCGATGGTTAAACCGGCAGCAATACCAATCATATTGGCTTCCGCAATTCCACATTGTATAAAACGGTTAGGGAAATCTTTGATATAAGGTCCGAGTTTGAAAGAGCCTGCAAGGTCGGCTGTGAGTACCACTACATTCTCATTTTCTTTTCCTAATTCATGGATGCCTTCACCAAAACCGGCGCGGGTTTCTTTTTCGTTAAGCACCTGGATGTCTTTCAGTTTCATACTAGTGTCTTGTTTTTGGTATCGCAAAGAAAAGGTATAAAAGTGAGTAGTGAGTAGTCAGTAGTGAGTAAGGGTATAATTTTAACTCACTACTGACTACTGACTTCTCACTATCATCCTTCAAACGTACTATAGAAATAAGGTGTTTTTGCTTCAAACTCGGCACTACAGGTGTCTACCATTTTGTATACACGGGTAATGCCAAGTGCTTTTCTCTTCTCATATACCTCTTCATCTGTACAATCGCCATGCAGAATATTGGCAATCTGCGCATCACTGAAACCGTTTTTCTTGGCTTCTTTCAGTAAATCGTTGGGTATAGTATCGATACTGTATTTGGCAATTTCTTTTTCCATTACACAGATCTGCTGAATCTGGTAAATGAACCAGCGGTCGATTCCCGTTGCCTGCGAAATAGATTTTACGGTAGAGCCCTGCATGAGCGCATCTTTAATTCGGAAAATGCGATCCCATTTCGGTGTTTTAATATATTCAACCAGTTCTTCGCTCTTCATCAGGCTTTTGCCATAATAACCCAGTCCAACCGCTTCATTTTCGAGGCTTTGGCAGGCTTTCTGAATAGCTTCCGTAAAGCTGCGGCCGATGGCCATTACTTCACCTACGCTTTTCATCTGCAGACCGAGTGTATCATTGGCACCTTTGAATTTATCGAAGTTCCAGCGGGGTACTTTTACAATTACATAATCCAATGCAGGCTCAAAATAAGCTGAAGTGGTTTTGGTGATTTGGTTTTCCAGTTCATCAAGTGAGTAGCCAATAGCCAGTTTAGCAGCAATTTTCGCAATCGGGTAACCAGTTGCTTTAGAGGCTAAAGCAGATGAACGGCTTACACGTGGATTGATTTCTACGGCAATCAGTTCTTCGGTTGCAGGGTTCAGTGCAAACTGAACATTACATCCACCGGCGAAATTGCCCAGTGAACGCATCATCAGCATGGCTTTGTTGCGCATTTCCTGAAAAGCAGTATCGCTGAGTGTCATCGCAGGAGCCACGGTAATGGAGTCACCGGTATGAACACCCATTGGGTCGAGGTTTTCAACGGTACAGATGATCACCACATTATCATTCATATCGCGTAACAATTCCAGCTCATATTCTTTCCAGCCCAATACTGCTTTTTCAACCAATACCTCGTGAATAGGAGAAGCTTTCAGGCCACGTTCCAGTGCTGCATCAAGATCATCCTTACTGTGTACAAAGCCTCCTCCGGTACCACCAAGGGTAAAAGAAGGACGTATTACCAGCGGGAAACCGATTTCCTGTGCAAATTCTTTTCCTTCGAGAAAACTGTTAGCTACACGGCTGGGGGCAACGGCCATTCCGATTTTCACCATCAGCTGACGGAATTTCTCACGGTCCTCTGCCGTATCAATGGCAGCAACATCCACACCAATCATACGAACGCCGTATTTTTCCCAGATACCCAGTTCATCAGCCTCCTTACAAAGGTTTAAAGCCGTTTGCCCACCCATGGTTGGCAAAACAGCATCGATCTGCGTTTCCTGTAGTATCTGTTCAATACTCTCCACAGTTAGGGGAAGCAGGTAAACCTTATCCGCCATCATCGGATCGGTCATGATGGTAGCCGGATTACTGTTGATAAGGATCACTTTAATGCCTTCTTCACGTAAGCTACGGGCAGCCTGAGAGCCAGAATAATCGAATTCACAAGCCTGTCCGATAATGATGGGGCCTGAACCTACAATGAGAACGGATTTGATGGATTGATCTTTGGGCATAGGGACAAAAAAATAAATTGTGCAAATGTAAGGAAGGAAGGGTTATGGGGGCATTATTTTTTGAAGATGCTAATGGGTGTTAGTGCGGAATAGCGCAATACTGGCTTTTAATAGCATTCATTGAACAATATTCTTTCTATACCGTTTTACCTTTGCACAAAAATTAGACCATGGCATTACCACAGGAAGGCAAAAAGGCACCGGTTTTCAAAGGTGTTGATCAGAATGGTGAAAAGATAGCACTGACAGATTTCAAAGGACAAAAAGTAGTATTGTATTTCTATCCACATGATAATACCCCTACCTGTACCGATCAGGCCTGTAACCTGAGAGACAATTATGCTTTGCTGAAAAAGAAGGGTTTTCAGGTTGTGGGTGTGAGTAGTGATGATATTAAATCACATAAAAAATTTGAAGCCAAATACAAACTCCCCTTTCCTTTAATAGCCGATGAAGACCTGAAGATTCATGAGCAGTATGGTGTATGGCAGCTGAAAAAGTTCATGGGAAGAGAATTTATGGGAACCATCCGTACTACTTTTCTGATTGATGAAAACGGAAAGATTAAGAAAATCATACAAAAGCCTGTTTCCAAAAAGCATGCAGAAGAGGTGTTGGCGGCATGGGGTGAATAATCATTATACATACCGAATTTTTCTGCATTACCTCTTTTTCTTTCGTTCTTTGCGATTTATTTCTGCATCAGGATTAGGTTAAGGGTCCTGCTCCGGAATAAGAGAAAACAGAGATTGGACAGAGGAGTATGCTTTTAATTTCTATCTTGTTGCATCAATATCCCGCTATGCAACGTATTCTCATTATTTGTCTGTTGATTTGTTGTGCGCAGTTGAATGCCCAGAAGACTGATAAAAAACTACAGCAAAAAATCTCCCGGCTCATCCAGGGTTTTAATGGTGATATAGGGGTGTATGTTCATGACCTGAAGAAGAATAAAATAGCAGTCATCAATGCAGACAGTATTTTTCCCACGGCCAGTATGGTGAAAGTACCGATACTGGTAGGTATCATGGATAAAATAGGTAAAAAGGAACTGGACTATCACCAGACACTTACTTATAAAGATTCCCTGCTCTATGAAGGAGTTGATATACTAGGCTCATTTAAAAATAATGAAAAGATAGAGCTGAGTAAAGTAATAATGCTAATGCTCAACACAAGTGATAATACAGCCAGTTTATGGTTACAGAGTTTGGCTGGCACAGGTACGCGTATTAATCAGATTATGGATAGTCTCGGATTTAAAGATACCCGTGTAAATAGTAGAACACCCGGACGTGAAGCCAACAGAACCCAGTATGGATGGGGGCAGACAACCCCCAGAGAAATGGCCGCATTATTTGAAAGAATCGCCGGTAAACAGTTGCTCAATGATTCGGCAAGTGAAAAAATGCTGAAACTGCTGGGCAGAAACTATTGGGATGAAGAGGGTTTGTCAGCGATACCTGCCGGTATTTTTGTGGCCAGTAAAAATGGTGCTGTAAATGCAAGCAGGAGTGAAGTTATATATGTAAATGGTGGAGGGGCCCGTTATGTATTCTGCATCTGTACCAAAAATAATAAAGACCAAAGCTGGGGCGTAACCAATGAAGCCTGGGTTTTGACGAGAAAATTATCTGGTTTATTATGGGATCGTTATAAGTAAAACGGTTCACCTGAGAGAAAAGAACTTACAGGGAGAGCAACGTTAACTGAAAATAATATAGGTGATCCAGCTCATGGTATAAGCCAGAACGGTCATATACACCAGTTGGAATATGGGCCATTTCCAGCTTTTCGTTTCTCTTTTTACAACGGCAAGGGTACTCATACACTGCATCGCCAGCACATAAAATACCATTAGTGAAAGCGCGGCTGCAAGCGTATATACTTTAGAACCATCTGCGTGTTTGGCTGACTGAAGCTTTTCCCTTAAAGAACTGTCGTCACTTTCTTCAACACTGTACAGGGTGGCCATGGTACCCACAAATACTTCTCTGGCCGCAAAAGAGGTAATTAAGGCGATACCAATCTTCCAGTCGTAACCGAGAGGCTTAATCGCAGGCTCAATCCACTGTCCTAAAATACCCGCATAAGAGTTTTGTAATTTTTCAGTAGAAGCGAGTCTTTCGAGTGAATCTTTTTTCTCAGGATATTGCTGTATGAAGTTTGCATACTTAGCTTCTGTTTGCTCAATACGGTCACCTGGCCCATAACTGCTCATAAACCAGAGTAGAAGGCTGATCACCATAATTACCTTACCTGCATCGGTTACAAAGATTCTTGCTTTTTCTACCATGGTAATACCCACATTTTTCCAGCGGGGCGCACGATAAATCGGCAGTTCGAGAATAAAGAAACTTTTCTCACTGATTTTGATAAACCATTTCATTACATAACTTACTATCAATGCCATAACGGTACCCAGTAAGTAAAGTGCCATCATCACCAGACCCTGTAAGCTTAGAAAGCCAAAATAATAGGTATCATCAATCACAAGTGAAATGAGGATGGTAAATACCGGTAAGCGAGCGCTGCAACTCATCAAAGGTGTTACCAATATGGTGAGTAATCTTTCTTTTCTGTTTTCTATGTTCCTGGCACTCATAATGGCTGGCACAGCACATGCAAATCCACTAACCATGGGCATTACACTTTTTCCGTTAAGCCCCACTTTACGCATGAGCCTGTCACTAAGAAAACTGATACGGGCCATATAGCCGGTGTCTTCCAGAATCGTAATCAATCCGAAAAGAATCATGATCTGTGGTACAAATACAAGTATGCCACTAAGACCGGCAACCAGTCCATTGATAATCAGATCACTCCACCATACTGTGGGTAAATGAGCCCCCAGCCAGCTACTTATTTCAGTAAAGGCCCACTCAATGCCATCCATTGGAAAAACAGCAAGCCAGAAAATACTCTGAAAAAGCAGGAATAGAACAGATATTAAAATTACATAACCCCATACATGATGCAGCAGTAGGTTGTCGAGCTTATCGGTAAATATTTTTTTCTCGAGTGGTCCGGGTTCCAGCACATTCTGTTTCATCAGTTGCCTGATGCGTGTGTACCGCTGCATGATTTCTTCTGCCTGGGTTTTGGTAGGATTGAAGTTGAAATCCTTTTCAATTTTTTCAATTTTCTCCTGTTGGGTATTTCCGATCGGAAAATGTTCATGGTTAATGAGAAAATGAACAGCAGCGTAATCACTTAACTGGCTATTTAGTTCCTGAACAGCAGGTATAGCCTGTGGTGCGAGCTTTTTGTTCTCGATAAAATCGCGTGGGCTGGTATTATTGCCTAACCTAACTACCTGTGCCAGTACTCTTTTTAGTTCAGACAGCCCTTTGTTCTTGCGTGGATTAACAGCTACTACCGGAATGCCCAGATCGGCTTCAAGTCCGCTGATATCAATTTTAATATCTTTTTTGGCCGCAATATCATTCATGGTCAGGGCCATTACTACCGGTACTTTCAGATCGATGATCTGACTGCAGAAAAGAAGGTTTCTTTTGAGGTTACTGGCATCAGCAACCAGCAGTACAACATCGGGTTTTACCTCGGTATCAGCACCCATCAATACTTTGTAAGCCACCCATTCATCTGCACGACGTGGGTATAAGCTGTAAGTACCGGGTAAATCAATCAATTCAGCCCGAGTGCGATCGTCAAGAGTAACAGTACCTGTTTTTTTGTCGACAGTAACACCCGGAAAATTTCCCACTTTCTGGTTCAGTCCTGTTAGACTGTTAAAAAGGGAACTTTTTCCGCTGTTGGGGTTACCTACAAGGGCGATATGTATGGCTTGTTGACTCAAAAGATTAGCTGCAAAAGTAATAGCAAAGGATAGCCGGTTGTTACGAGATCGGGAAGAGAATGGGTATCTGTGTATTTAGCTCCAACAGAAAATTAAACATTATTTATGAAACAGCTTGTTATACTGCTGTTGCACAACGTACTTTTGTCCCAGCTAAGCTGATATTATGAAGAAACTATTGATTTTGTTGTTATTGGTACCTGTACTTTCCTGGTCGCAGAGTAAACGCAAAAAGAGAATTGCGGAAGAAAAGGCTAATGCAACTTTATTGGCTAACCTGAAAACTCATGTAGCTTATCTGGCTGATGATAAACTGGAAGGGCGCTTAACAGGCAGTAGAGGGGAAGAACTTGCAGCACAATACATCATTCAACAGTATGAACAGCTGGGTATCGGAGCAAAAGGTACAAAAGGTTATGAGCAGGTATTTGATATCAATGAAGGTAAACAAATAGATGCCACAACAAAGCTGATTATAGATGAGAAAATATTAGCAGTAGGTAAAGACTATTTCCCGCTTGCATTTAGCCCCAATAAAACAGTGAAAGGCAAACCTGCCATGATATTGAGCGAAAAAAACCAACCCTGGTTTTATGATGTTAAAGAAATACTGGAAGAACAAAAGAACAATCCGCATTTCGATATTGAAGCAGCTATCAAAAAACAGGTTGAAACAGTAATCGCTAAGGGGGCTACGGCTTTATTTGTATATAATAGCGGTACTGTAACAGATAATATTCAGTTTAATAAGAATGATCGGTCTTCCTTATTGCCTATACCTGTCGTTTATCTTACGAAAGAAGGCGTAAAAAAATATTTTGCTGATGAGGAAGCCAGTCTGGATATTTCATTAACAGTATCCCTGTCTGACAAAAAAAGAAAAGGTAGAAATATCATTGCCTTTATTGATAACCAGGCTGCCAATACAGTAATTATTGGCGCGCATTATGATCACCTCGGTTATGGAGAAGATAAGACCGCATTGGATACTTTTCATGCCATACACAATGGAGCCGATGATAATGCAAGTGGAACGGCAGCATTGCTGGAACTGGCCCGCCTGCTGAAAGAAAAATCGCCCGTTAATAACAATTACCTCTTTATTCATTTTTCAGGAGAAGAACTTGGGTTATTGGGCAGTAAATACTGGCTTGAAAACCCAACCATAAAAGTGGCGCCTAATTACATGATTAATATGGATATGGTAGGCCGTTACGATACTGCGCACAAATTAACCGTTGGTGGTTATGGCACATCACCTGCATGGGCCGAGGTCTGGAAAAACCTGAAGACCACACTGATAACCAAATTTGATAGTACAGGTAGCGGCCCCAGCGATCATGCAAGTTTTTATCGCGCCAATATACCAGTACAGTTTTTCTTTACAGGAAGTCATCCAGATTACCATAAAGTGAGCGATGATGCCGATAAAATAAATTACACGGCACAAGGTGATATTGTAAAGCTGATTTATGATTTGATTACACAGACGGATACCAGGGGCAAATTAAACTTTGCAAAAACAACAGAACCGCAAATGGGACAAACACGTCGGTTTACGGTATCGCTGGGTGTGATACCCGATTATGGATTTACAGGTACAGGTATGCGTATTGATGGTGTAAGCCCTGGAAAACTGGGTGAAAAAATCGGTCTGCAGGCGGGTGATGTACTTATTCAACTGGGCGAGTTTAAATTTGTAGATGTAATGAGCTATATGCAGGCACTGAATGGCTTCAAAGCAGGCGATAAAACCAAACTGCGGATTAAAAGAGGAACAGAAGAGAAAGAATATGATATTCAATTCTAACAGAAATAGTTCATAGCACATCAATTATGGCCCATAAGCCATGAACTATGTACCATCGACTACCACCATGGCAACAACGAAACTCAGACTGAACATTGAAGAACTCAACGAAGATTTCTTTGATGATACCCGCTTACTGGGCATAACCGCACCGGTAAAAAATTACCAGTTCTGTTTGCAGTTGAATAATTTGCTGGGCTACCAGTTCAGGTTGAATCCAGGATTGGAAATACATCTACGCAGAAAAGAAAGAAGCTACTATTTCAGTATTTATGAGTCAAAAGAACCGAATAGCTTTTTGGTTCATTATTTATACCATAACCAGTTTGATGGAGAATATCTTTTGCCTGAGTTTAAGCATATGGATTTTTTGTGGCTGATGAAAGGCGATTTGGTAGATGATGCCAGATGTAGCTGGATCAAACAATCTGTCAGAAACCTGTCGGGTGTTCAGTTGGTAGCCGAACTTACCAATGAGCAGATAAAAAATAAAGGGAATATGGTTTTTTAAAAACAGCAGAACAGAGAAATATTCAACTTCAAAGTTGGACATTCCTCTGTTCATTATTCATCATTAAAACAGTGTTGTATGTGGACAGAAGAGAACAATAAGCTTTACCGGAAATTTCAGTTTAGTAATTTTTCAGAAGCTTTTGCTTTTATGACAAGGGTAGCGATTGAAGCGGAGAAAATGAACCATCATCCTTACTGGAGTAATGTGTGGAACACTGTTGAAATATGGTTAAGTACACATGATGCCGGAGATCTGGTAACAGAACTGGATCATACCCTTGCCAAACGAATTGATAAATTGCTGTAGTATGGCAACTTTGCCCACCACCGTTATGCTGATGAAACCCCATGCAAAAATGGGGAAACCGGTAGCCAAAGCATTTCAATCTTTGTATCAGGTATTACTGGAACAGGGAGTAGATAATATTCTTGTGAATCAATCTGCTGAAAGTACCATTGGCGCCTTGTATCCTGCCTGTTGGTTAACTACTTTACCGGAAGGTATTGTACTGATATTACCTATACACAGGAGAGAAAGGAGACAGGAAAAGAGAGATGATATTCTCGAAACACTTGAAAAGAAATACCTGTTAAAAGATGTGGAAGACTGGAGTGAGTTCGAAGTGGAAGGGTTTTTTCTGGAAGGTACCGCGAGTATGGTCATAGACCACCAGCATAAGTTGATTTACGCCTCTCATTCCCCGCGTACACATACTGCCATACTTGAAAAACTATCTTCTGCACACAAATACAAAGCCATTACTTTCAATGCCAGAGATGGTGCCGGAAAAATACCCTTACATACGAATATGCTCATGCATTTCGGTGAAGATTTTGTGCTTTTATGTGAAGAAGCATTTACCGATGATATGGATCTGATGGCTGTTAAGCAACTGCTTTTATCTACCGGTTACCGGATTATACCTTTTACCCTCGATCAGCTGGCATTGTATATGGGGAACAGCTTTTCCTGCAAAAGTAAAGATGGAAAGTCCCTGTTACTAATGGGTGAGCCGGCGGTAGCTTCATTAACGCAAGAACAACGCAAACAGCTGGGTAAACAGGTGAAGATTTTTCCCATTTCAGTGGAAGCGATCGAAACAATAGGAGATGCAGGATTAAATGCAATGCTGGTGCCGATATGGTTGCAGACAAAATAACTCAGGCATTTACCAGTACTGTTTTCTCTGCTTTTGCTATCATTTTTCCGATAGGCGTAAGGAAATGATTCAGTTCATTTTCCATGAGAATATGCTGAATTTCTTGCAGAGCCTCGGGATCAGCAGCAATCAGTAACCCACCATTGGTTTGCGGATCGGGTAATACATTAAATGCTTCCATTACATTTACGCCCTGCCCGAAGCCTGTTTTTGTGCTATAACTGTTCCAGTTGCGATAAGTGGCATCAGGTATAATTCTTTGTGCGAGATATTTTTTAGCAGCTTCGAGAATAGGCACAGCTGTATAACTGATTTCAGCAGATAAGCCACTCCCTTCCGCCATTTCGATCAGGTGACCCAATAAACCAAAACCGGTTACATCTGTCATGGCATGAACAGCATCTGTTTTTCCGAGAACAGTACCCACTTTGTTCAATAACATCAGTTGATTCAATAATACAGACTGGTCCTCTTCTTCCAGTACATTTCTTTTTTGTGCGGTAGATAAAATACCCACACCCAAAGGTTTGGTTAAAAACAGCAAATCACCTTCTTTGGCAGTATTATTTTGTTTTAGCTGGGTTTTGTTGATGAGACCATTTACCGATAAACCAAAAATGGGTTCCGGCGAATCAATGCTATGCCCTCCCGCTAATGGAATACCCGCTTCATGGCAAATGGCCCTGGCTCCTTCAATTACCTGTTGTGCCAGTTCAGGGGGTAATTTGTCGATGGGCCATCCTAAAATAGCAATGGCCATAATGGGTGTTCCCCCCATAGCATATACATCACTGATGGCATTGGCACCAGCTATTTTTCCAAATGAAAAAGCATCATCCACAATCGGCATAAAAAAATCGGTTGTACTGATGAGAGCTTGTCCATTTCCCAGATCGTAAGCAGCAGCATCGTCTTTACTGGCATTGCCTACGAGTAGTTGCGGAAATATTTTTTGTGATACATCTGTTTTCAGAATGGTGTCCAATACAGCCGGGGCAATTTTGCAACCACAGCCGGCGCCATGCGAAAATTGGGTGAGTTTTACAGTTTCCATACAATTGCAAGATAAGTTACTCAATCATCCAACTGACTTCGCCAAACTGAAAACGATCGGTTGGGCCATTTTCTACCAGCAGTTCCCCCGATTCATTAACAGCTTTTAATACACAGGAAAAGCGGGTATTGGCTTTTTTCAGGTGAATAAGTTCTCCTTTTTTGAATAAATGATTATTATATGCATCCAGTAATACACTGAAAGGAACCCGGTTTACTTGCAAAAGCCGATTATTTATGTAACTGCATAGTTCTTTAGCCAATTGAACAGGGTCAAAGCTTTTGCCCGTGATCTGTTTCAATGAAACAGGATTCAATAAGGCAGGATCAAATACAACCTGATTAATGTTAATGCCTATTCCTGCAACAGACCACTGCCATTTATGACCTCGTAACTGATTTTCAATAAGAATGCCACCTGCCTTTCTGTCACGCCAATAAATATCATTGGGCCATTTAATGGAGGTTTCTTCTCCGGCATAATGGCTAAAAAAATCGTGGCAGGCCAGTGCGATAATTACGCTTAAATGGAATTGCTGACCATGAACGAGGGGGTTAGGATCGATTACAGCCGACATAATCAGGTTCTGACCCGCTTCTGTTACCCATTGTTTTCCATGCTGCCCCTTACCAGCCCATTGCCGGTGCGCAAAAAAAACCGAACCATGTGTTGCCATATTGTGTTGAATATGGGTCATGGCATAGATGTTGGTGCTATCCGTTTCAGATAATTCCACAAACGGTTGCCCAATTGGTGCTTTAACGTTCTCTGATGGCAAAGAATTACTATTTTTGACGAAGTTACCGTTAGGACCAATAAGCAAGCGTGTTTATTGTGGAAAAGCATACTATGGGTCATTGTTAAATTTTTAAATCATATCTATTATTGGAACCACTTTCTGTTTTACAAGGCCGTACTAAAAGCCCGGTAACGAGGCTTACACGCAACTCGAAAATTTTCAAGGCCATTATTAAGGCTGTTCAGGATAAAAAAGCAGAACATATTATTAGTCTTGACCTGCGGAAAATACCAGAAGCCGCTGCTGATTTTTTTGTGGTTTGCCAGGCTTCCAGTACCACACAGATAAGAGCTATTTGTGATTCGGTGGAAGATGAAGTGAAGAAGGTATGCGGTGAGGCACCCTATAAGCATGAGGGCCGTCAGGCACTTCAGTGGGTGTTGATCGACTATGTGAATATCGTGGTACATGTAATGCATCCCGATGCAAGGAAATTTTATAAGCTGGAAGAAATGTGGAGCGACGCAGCCTCACAAATACATGAATAAAGAAAAAAACAGGATTACTGAATATTCAGCAACCTGAATCGTCATTATAAGAGAGGAATATGTCACAGGAAAACAAGCAATCGAAATCAAACATGGAAAAAACTGATGGACCACGTAAGGGTCCCAAATTCAATATTTACTGGATATACGGTATTATCATTGTTGCATTGATATCTGCACAGATATTCAATGTTAGCCCGGAGTTAAAATCCATTACCGAAAAACAGTTCCGGGATAATATCCTGATTCAGGGCGATGTACAAAAGCTCGATCTGGTAAAGAACAAGGAACAGGTATATGTATATGTGAAGAAAGACAGGTTGGAAAAAGACTTTTATGTAAAGCAGTTCAAAGGAAAACTGGATGCACGAAAAGTGGGCAATGACCCGATTTTTTCTTTTGAGGTGGTTGACTGGAAAGCTTTTGAAGAAAGACTGGATACTTTCTGTAAGGCCAATAACCTTCCTGAAGTAGATATGCGTGTGATAAAAGCACCAGAATGGTTTGGTCCACTCCTGAATACTGTATTTACACTACTTATTATTATTGTGGCCTGGGTATTACTGATGCGTAAAATGGGTGGTCCTTCAAGCGGAGGCGGTCCGGGTGGCATCTTCAATATTGGCAAATCAAAAGCCACTTTATTTGATAAGGGTGCAAAAGTAAATATCACTTTTGCAGATGTAGCTGGTCTGGATGAGGCGAAGGTGGAAGTGATGGAAATCGTTGATTTCCTCAAAAATCCTAAAAAATATACTTCGCTGGGTGGTAAAATACCCAAGGGAGCTTTACTGGTGGGCCCTCCGGGTACCGGTAAAACCCTGTTGGCAAAAGCTATGGCAGGTGAAGCGCAAGTGCCTTTCTTCAGCCTCAGTGGTAGCGATTTCGTAGAAATGTTTGTGGGTGTAGGTGCCAGCCGTGTACGCGACCTGTTCAAACAGGCAAGAGAAAAAGCACCCTGTATCATTTTTATCGATGAGATTGATGCCATTGGTCGCGCACGTGGCAGAAATGCCATTATGAGTAACGACGAAAGAGAAAATACCCTGAACCAGTTACTGGTAGAAATGGATGGCTTTGGTGGAGATACCGGAATCATTATCCTGGCTGCCACTAACAGACCAGATGTATTGGATAGTGCTTTATTGCGCCCGGGTCGTTTCGACAGACAGATTTCAATTGACCGTCCGGATGTAAAAGGTCGTGAAGCCATTTTCAAAGTACACCTGATGCCGATCAAGATATCTGAAACACTCGATCTGCACAAACTGGCTGAACAGACACCCGGATTTGCCGGAGCCGATATTGCCAATGTTTGTAACGAAGCTGCCCTGATTGCCGCACGTAAAGGCAAAGAAGCAGTAGACATGAGCGATTTTCAGGATGCCATTGACCGTGTAATCGGAGGATTGGAGAAGAAAAACAAAATCATTGCACCACACGAAAAATCTGTGATTGCTTATCATGAAGCCGGACATGCGGTTTGCGGATGGTTCCTTGAACACGCTTATCCATTGCTGAAAGTTACAATAGTACCAAGGGGCACGGCAGCTCTGGGTTATGCGCAGTACACACCAACCGAACAGTACTTATACAATACAGATCAGTTGATGGATCAAATCTGTATGACATTGGGTGGCCGTGCAGCAGAGCAAATCTTCTTTGGTAAAATCTCAACAGGAGCAGCAAACGATTTGCAGCAGATTACCCGGATTGCGTATAGTATGGTAACAGCCTATGGCATGAATAAAAAAGTGGGAAATGTGAGTTTTTATGATCCGTCACAGGAAAATACATTTACCAAGCCTTTCAGTGAAGAAACAGGGAAAATCATTGACGAAGAAGTACGTGGCATTATTGACGAAGCATACCAAAGAACCATCGCGTTGCTGACAGAAAAAAAAGAGCAGGTTGAAAAATTGGCAAAAGAGCTCCTCGATAAAGAAGTATTACATAAGAGTGATGTGGAAGAACTGATTGGCAAAAGACCTTTTGAAGAAAAGAAAATACTGGAAGTAGAAGAAGGAGAGGTTGCAGCAGAACCAGCAACAACAGCCCCTGCTGTAATTGAAAATACAGATAATAACGAAACACAAACAGATTCAACCGTTATCGCCTGATGTCACAAACAGCAAGAGAAAATATTTTGAAAAAAATAAAACAGGCACTGACTAAACCAGTGCCTGTTCCCTTTCCTGAAAGATTAAAGGAGGAAGGTTCGGTATTTCATCCGGCAACGGACGATCTGGAAATCTTATTTGCACAAAACTTTACACAATTACAGGGTCGTTTCGCTTTTTGTGAAAGTGAAAAAGAACTGGTATCTCAGTTAAATATGCTTTTTATAAAGCGTGAGTGGAAGGCTTTATATTGCCGGGAGGAAGAACTGAAACAGAATCTTCAACAGGCAGGATTTCAGGCTATGACAGCTACAGATATAGAAGCCTGCGATGCTTCTGTAACCGGTTGTGAATACCTGATAGCAAGAACAGGCAGCATGCTGATGTCGAGTGCACAGGAAAGTGGCAGAACGGTGAGTGTATATGCACCGATACATATTTGTGTGGCTTATACTGATCAGTTGGTATATGATGTAGAAGAAGCTTTGCTCTCGTTAAAGGAGGAATATGGAGAACAATTGCCTTCCATGATTACACTTGCTACAGGACCCAGCCGTACTGCCGATATTGAAAAAACATTGGTGGTTGGCGTACACGGACCAAAAGAAGTATTTTGTTTTTTAGTACAACGAAACAGATGATAAACACATGGCCATTCAAATTTTACCTCTGTTTGTATATGGGTCACTGAGAAGTGGCTTTCAGCATCCGGCTTATGCCTATATCAGCCGTTATTTCACTTTGCTGGGCACAGCCACTGTGAGGGGTGAATTATATGATATGGGAGAATATCCTGCTGCCATACCTTCTTCTGCCGATCAATGGATTACAGGTGAACTATATGCAATTCAGAAAAGCGAAGAGTTTTCCTGGGCAATGGGCCAGCTGGATGATTATGAAGGAATAAATGGTGAACCCGACGAACCGCAACTCTACAGAAGAGATACCACAACCGCTTACCTGAATGGGCAGGCTATAGAAGCCTGGATTTACTGGTTTAACGGAAATACAGAGGGGAAGGCTAAAATTGATTGTGGAGACCTGCTGCTGTATATACAACAACAAAAGAAGTCTTAATTGTACCTGTATCATTGATGGAATTGATAACACCAAAAAAGAAAATATATTTTTTATCCGATTTCCATCTGGGTGCGCCTGATCATGCTGCAAGCCTGGTCAGGGAAAAAAAAGTAGTGGCATTTCTCGATAAAATAAAAAATGACGCTGGCATTATATTTATTGTAGGCGATATTTTTGATTTCTGGTATGAGTATAAAAAAGTAGTACCTAAAGGATATGTTCGATTGCTGGGTAAACTGGCAGAATTAACAGATAGTGGTATTGATGTGAGAGTGTTTATCGGGAATCACGATATGTGGATGAGTGGTTATTTTGAGGAAGAACTGAATATACCCGTATACCATCACCCGCAGGTATTTGAATGGAATAAAAAACGTTTTTATATTGGTCATGGTGATGGTTTGGGCCCGGGCGATCATGGCTATAAGTTTTTAAAAAAAATATTCCGGAATCCATTTTGTCAGTGGTTGTTTGGCCAGTTACATCCAACATGGGGAATCGGTCTTGCCAATTATTTCAGTAGAAAAAGCCGTGAGAAAACCGGGTTGGCTGACGAACATTTTTTAGGGGAGGATAAGGAATGGCTGATCATTTATTGTAAAGAACTATTGCAGAAAGAGCAGTATGATTTCATGGTATTTGGTCATCGGCATTATCCGATTGATTTCAAACTGAATGAACAGAGTCGTTATGTTAATCTGGGCGACTGGATACGAAACTATACCTATGCCAGCTTTGATGGCACCAATATGCAGTTGCATATATGGGAGCAGTAACGCTTCTTAAATTGTAGTTATGGATCACTTTTTAAAACAGAAAATATTTGATAATACCATCGAATCGTACCTCTATGTATTAGGTACTATATTGGTAATGCTTTTACTGAAAAGGCTGATTTCAAAATACCTGGCTCAACAGTTGTTCAGGATGATTGCCAATAAAAAAAATCAGACAGCAAGAAAATCCTTTCTTGATCTGGTAGTGCAGCCACTGGGGCTGTTTTTACTGTTATCCATGACCATTATAGCAGTTGATAAACTCAGGTTCCCCGGCGTATTAGACTTTAAGATTTACCGTATTACTTCCAGACAACTGGTAGAGTCGGTGGCCAATGCCATTATGGTGATTGTTTTTATTCGTCTCTGTTTACGTATCATCGATTTTATAGCAACTATTCTCGAAGAGAAGGCAAATCTTACAAAAGACCAGACAGATAATCAGCTCATCATATTCTTCAAAGATTTTTTTAAAGTGATACTCGTCATTATCGGTATCCTGCTGATGATGAAATTCTCTTTTAATAAAAGTATTGGTAACCTGCTTACAGGACTGAGTATAGTAGGTGCAGCTATTGCTTTGGCTACCAGAGAGAGTATGGAAAACCTGATTGCATCATTTATTATTTTCTTCGATAAACCATTTGCAGTAGGTGACCTTGTAAAAGTGAATGGCTTTACGGGTAATATTGAGAAAATAGGTTTACGAAGTACAAGAATCAGAACCACTGAGAAAACCTATATCTCTGTTCCTAATAAGCAGATGGTTGATAGCATTGTTGACAATATGAGCCTGCGTACACAGCGTAAAGCGGAATTACGGCTGGAAATCGATCTTTCAGCAACGGCAGCACAGCTTCAGTCATTAACAGATGCCATCAAACAAATACTTACCGTGCCGGAGATTGAAAACAAAGTGGTTTTTCTGAGTGAAACAGGGAAGAACGCACATGTTGTGCTAATAGAGTTTTTTACGAGTGCCGAGCAACCGATAGAAGCTTTTAATCTCTTACGTCAGGAAACAAATCTTCAGATTATCAATTGGCTGGAGCAACACGGGATAGCCCTGGCTGCATCTAATACATCTGTAACAGTAAAACAGGTCTGATTAATTACCCAACCCGGCTTTTAGTTCCAGTAAAAATGATTTGAATTTGGTAAGCGACTGTACAAGTTGAAGTTGTACATCCGCCTGTCCTTTATTTTGTTTGAGGTAATTACGCGCACCTTCAATGGAGAATTTGCGCTGGCGCAGCAGAAAATAAATGAGCTGCAGGTTTTTAATATCTTCTACCCTGAATAGTCTGTCACCTTTCCGGGTTTTACGGGGTTGTAATATATCAAACTCGTTTTCCCAGTAACGCAATAAAGAGGTATTTACTTTAAACCAACCCGCTACTTCACTGATTGAGTAATATAATTTCTGGTTCAGGGTTTCTTCATCAGGAATATCAATCAGATCGACTTCTGTATCAATTTCCCTGAATGATTTACGTCCGCGTTTACCTGGCTGTCTGTAACTGTTCTCTATTTCCGGAACAGGCTCATGCACCTGAAGCGCTTCCACAACCGGGGTCGGGGGCGGTGTTTTTGCTTTGATCTTTACAACAATACGTTCATCTGCAAATACCACAGGGTCATTTACCGGTGCAGGTTTTTCTGCGATGGGTTCGGGTAAGGTTGGGGCAACAGGCTCAGCTATTACTTCGTTAACAACAGGTAATGCTTCAACAGCCTTTTCCTTCACAACCGGCTTCTTTTTAGCAGGTGGTGTAGCCGGTTCAACGGGCATACCAAACAAATCGAGTTGCTGAAGAGGCTTTTGCATGGCATAAAAGTAATACATCTGTAAAGCAGTAACTTATGCAGGTTAGTTAAAGTGGAAAAGATGTAAGTATCTTGCAGTTATCTTAACTATCAGCCATATGAATCATATCAAAATCATCTGTGTTTGTGGTGCCGGAACCATGGGAAGTGGTATTGCACAGGTAGCGGCACAGGCCGGTTTCCAGACCATACAGTTTGACCTTAACCCGGATATGGTAGAAAAAAGTAAACAGTCGATAGAAACGGGCCTTACTAAAATGGTAGACAAAGGAAGGATGACGATTGCAGATAAAGACGCCATCGTGAACCGGATATTGTTTACCAGCGACATACAGCAATGCAGGGCCGATCTGATTATTGAAGCCATCATAGAAAAAAAGGAAGCTAAAACCGGTCTTTTTCAAAGCTTATCAGTGATTAATGCTCCAGACACTATACTGGCCACCAATACTTCTTCTATTTCTGTTACGGAGATTGCAGTGACTATTCCATATCCTGAAAGAGTGATTGGCATGCATTTTTTTAATCCTGCGCCGCTGATGAAATTGGTAGAAATTATCCGTACCGACAAAAACACAGACCTGATCATAGAGAAAACGCTTTCGGTAACAAAACAAATGCAGAAAACACCTGTACTTTGTAAAGATGCACCCGGATTTATTGTAAATCGGGTGGCCCGTCATTATTATCTGGAAGCCATGCGCTTTGTAGAGAAAGAACAGGTTTCTATAGAAAGCATTGATCAGTTGATGGAAGCCAGCGGTTTTAAAATGGGCCCCTTTAAACTGATGGATCTGATTGGTATGGACATCAATTATGGTGTGAGTAATATTGTATGGGAAGCTTTGGATAAACCTGTTCGATTAACACCATCTCCCTTGCAACGTGCAAAAGTAGAAGCAGGTGAATTGGGCCGAAAAACGGGCAAGGGTTTTTATAATTATGGAAGTAGCCAATAGTTAATAGTGTTTGGCTAATAGCATCTGCTATTAGCCATACCTCATAAGCTAAACGCAATTACCCCAAAAAAGAATAAATCAACTTGTATGAAATACTTATTATCCAGTCTCTGTTTATGTATACTGCTTTCGTCCTGTCAGTTAAGTAACCGGAATGTTACCGGGGAAGACAACAAAGAACTTGCGGCATTGCTGGATAATTATTATGAGGAGCGATTGCAGTTTTATCCGATTGAAGCCACCATCAATGGAGATGAACGATACAATGATCGTTTACTGATCGATTTTACGGATGAACACCGTTCAAGACTAAGAAGTTTTTATAAAAACCAGCTTACCTATCTTACCCGATTCGACAGGGAAAATCTGAATGCCAATGATCAGTTAAGTTATGATGTGCTGAAAAGAGAGCTGGAAGTGAATATTGAGGCTTTGGGTTTTAAAGATAACTACATGCCCTTGAACCAGTTTTCAAGCACACACCTGGTTTTTATGCAAATGGGTAGCGGTCAGGTATACCAGCCATTTAAAACAGTACAGGACTATGATAACTGGTTAAAAAGAGCGAGCGTTTTTCCTGCCTATATCGATAGTGCCATTGTATATTTTAAAAAAGGAATGGGTTCGGGATATGTATTGCCTAAAATACTGGTAGAACGCATGATTCCGCAGTTTCGTTCTGTTATAACCGATACGGCTGCTGCCAGTTTATTTTATGGTCCTGTTAACCTGATGCCTGTATCTTTTGATATAGGCGAGAAAAAAAGATTATCAGGTGCATTTAATACACTGATTGTAGAGCAGCTTACGCCTGCATTCAGAAGAATGGCCAACTTTCTGCAAAATGAATATTTACCAGTTGCCCGCAGCTCTACAGGAATTGCTGCCATTCCGGATGGAGAAAAATATTATCGTTTTCTAGTAAAACAACAAACTACCACTGCATTTACGCCGGATGAAATCTACGAAACAGGTTTGTCAGAAGTAAAACGCATTCGTGCTGAAATGGAGAAGACAAAAGATGCAGTAGGATTTAAGGGAGATCTCAAATCGTTTTTTGCATATATCAATACAGATAAGAAATTCACACCGTATAAAACACCTGCTGAGATAATTGAGGCTTTTCAGTCTATACAGCAACTTATACAACCTAATCTGGAAAAACTTTTTGGTAAAACGCCCAAAACGGGATTTGAAATAAGACAAACAGAAGCTTTCCGTGCAGCGAGTGCAAGTGCAGAGTATCAGCAGGGTACGGCAGATGGTAGCAGACCCGGGGTGTTTTATGTACCTATTCTCGATGCAACCACATTCAATATTACCAGTGGTATGCAGAGTTTATTTTTACACGAAGCCATACCCGGACACCACTATCAGATTAGTTTACAACAGGAAAATACGAAGCTCCCGAAATTCAGACGTTTTGGTGGTAACAATGCTTATATAGAAGGTTGGGCCTTGTATTGTGAAAGTTTGGGTAATGAATTAGGCCTTTATAAAGATCCCTACCAGTATATAGGTGCATTGGGCGATGAAATGCATCGTGCTATCAGGCTGGTTGTAGATGTAGGTATGCATGCAAAAGGAATGACCAGGGAGGAAGCCATTCAGTACATGATGGAAAACGAGCAGATAAGTGAAGCCGGAGCCATTGCAGAAATTGAGCGATATATGGCCATACCCGGTCAGGCACTTGGATATAAAATCGGTGCTTTAAAAATCAGGGCCTTGCGAACAAAGTATGAGCAACAACTGGGTACTAAATTTAAAGTGAATGCCTTTCATGATGCAGTGTTGAAAGACGGCGCTTTACCATTGGAAGTACTGGAAAAGAAAATGGATTTATGGTCTACTAAACAATAATTATTTTACCGGCTTTGGCAGTTGTTTTCCAAAGCCGGTAAAAGTGTTTAAAAGTTGAAGCTAAACTTGATCGAAGGCGATAGATTCTTAAACCATCCATTGAATACCAGTTGAGGCTCTATGGATAGGTGTTTGTTTTTTAGTACTGGAAGTCCGATTCTTAATGTGGAAGGCTCATACCAATTACCTTTTCTTGACACCAGATAGCCAATACTAAGATTACCTGCAAAATATAAATTGTTTCCTGAGCGGTTTTTTTCTGTTTGCGTAAGCTGTGCAACAGCAAAAATATTAGCATCCGTATTAAGTTTGTTCGATGCATCTCTCGAAAAAAAGTATTGTCTTTCAATATAAAACCTGAAACTATTATTGAAATAGTTATTACCTGTGTTGAAAGCAATTCCTGCCTGGATAGAAGGCGCAATAGATCCGCGTACAGCTGTCAGTGAAAAACCTAGAACCGGCGAAATTTTTTCATACCCTGTAGGAATATAGCTATCATTTATGGGTGAAAACATTTTTCCGGTCAACATATTAAAACTAGCCCTGTAGTTATATGATGGCGAGTTCAGTTTATCACGTTTGTAGAATTTCTCTACTTTTTGTTGTAAACTGGCAACACATTTTTGTAAAGCATCAGGCTCAATGGTTGCAATATCAGCAATATTATTTGTAATGATAGTTACAGAAAAAAGAGAAGGACGTAGCTGTATGCTTTTTTTCCCATTTACATCCATAACATTCCAGGCGGCTCTGCTTTTCGAAAGGCCAATAATACGAATGGTATCCTGATTGATTTTTAATTGCATTAACTCCTGATCTTTAATGGTATACGTATTGGTGAATTCGGGGTGTGAAATGAGTCTTATTTTCGGAATAAGATCTGTTAATACAACATCCACTCTTCTTACTATACCATCTGCTTTAAGCGAGTCGCTTAAAGGATCGAGCATTGAAGCAGCAACTTTTACCAAAGAATCCAGATCAGGCAACTGTTCTAGCTGTGAAATATATTCGAATTCAAGCCCTATCCTGATATTTTTTGATAAATAGAATACAAAATGAGCGTTTGATTTACCAGGAGGTGGATTGTCGAAAATACTTTCACTTCTGTTGGGTAAATCTCTATACTGTGCGGGCAAAAGTTGGACTGTTCCTGTTAGTAACAGGAAGCATACAATGATTTTTTTCATGGTAAATTAATTGTCTGAAATAGTAATGGTATGGTTTATGAGCGGCGTTTTCTTAAAGAATAAAAACTGTTTAGCGGGTAGTTCTACAGCATCCTGCGTTTCAGAAAGGTCTGTTTTCGGTATGATTTTTTTTAATTCATTTTTACTAAGCATTTTTGCCTCTTCTGTTGAGATGCTGAAAGGAGTTAGTTCGTTTAGATGAACGATTCTATATTTTTTAGGACTTGCTTTCTGAACAGTTAGTATTGCTGTTTGATTTGTTTCGCTTACTTGTTGTATAGTACTGGTAGTAGGATCAGTTGCCTCAATTGGGGTTGGCACCTCAACTGAAGTTATAACGATATCTTTTAAAATACTATCTGTATTTACGGGAGGCTCTTTTTTCATTTGTGAAGAATGTGTAACTACTTCCCTCAACTGTATTTTTTCAGGTATGATCGTTTTTAATTCTTCAATAGATGATTTCTTATATGGTTGCGAACTTTTAGATATACTTTGTTTTTGTTCAGACTTATGCTCTAATAAAAAGAATGTTGTAAGTATTAATACAATAAATACAGCAGCATATTGCCAATATTTTACCGAACCCTTTTTTAAAGGTAGTTGTGTAGAAAGCTCAGCCCATGTTTTATGGCTGTTAAAATGTATATCAGCAGGTAAATGTTCCAGACCTTCTATCGCTGATTGAATGATTTTATCTTGCATTAACTGAGACATACTGGTTGGCATTTTTGATTAAATCCTGTAACATTTTTCTTGCTTTATTCAGCTGACTTTTACTTGTTCCGTTTGTAATCTGAAGTATATCAGCTATTTCCTGATGACTATATCCCTCAATAACATACAAATTGAAAACAGTTCTATAGCCAATTGGCATGCTGGTAATCAAACGAAAGATTTCTTCTGTAGACAATTGACTTATAATACCGTTTTCTTCAACAATCTCATGTGCTGTTTCTTCTGCCACAAGGAAAAAATTGTTCTTCTTTCTTAATTCCTGTAAACATTCATTCACCATAATCTTTTTCATCCAGGCAATAAAGGCATTATCTGTAGTATACCTGAATGTATGTAGAGAGGTATATATTTTTAAAAACCCGTTTTGTAACATATCTTCTGCTTCTACATCAGTTTTAAGGTATCGTCTGCAAATGAGAAATAGTCGAACAGCAAAAAGATCATACAACTTTTTCTGCGCAATTATTTCAGCCTTTTTGCAATCATTTATGAGTACAGATAATTCCATTCGTCCGAATTGCTTTACTAAATGATAAATGCATAAAAAAGAAAAGGGTTGCCTACGTCTTTACAATTACTTAGATTTAATTTAGTCTGGCTGACCGGATTCCTTTGCCGATAGCGGGATATCCTTTGTGTTCAGCTATGTGTGCTTAACCAGACATTAGCCATATTATATATAGCAATTATATATATAAATGGTTTTTGTTTTGCAATGAAAAAAAGTTTTAACAATTAAAGCCTCTACTTTTGTGGTTTATGCGCATCGCTATTAACGCCATATTTCTGCAGAACAATCCGATGGAAGGTTATGGCCATTATACGGCTGAAGTCATACAACGAATTATTTCGAAACACCCTAACGATGAATTTCTATTGTTGTATGACCGGCCATGGGATGACAACTTTTTTGATCAGCCCAATATTACCCGGCTATTGGTAACACCGGCTGCCAGGCATCCATTGAGTTTTAAATATTGGTATGATGTAAAGGCAACCGCTGCCGTAAAAGGATGGAAAGCTGATGTATGGTTTCAACCCTATGGTTTTTGCAGTATCACCAGCCGTGTTCCACAGGTACTGATGATTCATGACCTGGCTTTCAAACATTATCCCGCTTATATAAGCTGGTACCAGCGTTTATACTACCGTTGGTTTACGCCTGCTTTTATTAAAAAAGCCCAAAAACTGATTACGGTATCCAATTTTTCAAAAGAGGACATTGCCAAAACCTATCGTGTTGGCGATGGTAAGATGGTGGTGATACCCGGAGCTGCCAGACAAGGCTTTGTTCCTTTGGAATGGGAAGAAAAACAGGCTGTAAAAGATGGTTATGCAGATGGAAGGGAATATTTTCTGTTTGTAGGCGGTATACATCCACGTAAAAATCTAATAACACTGCTGAAAGCCTTTTCACATTTTAAAAAATGGCAGCACAGTAATATGAAATTACTGGTGGCGGGCAGAATGGCCTGGCAATATGAGGATTTACTGGAAAAATTGAAAACCTATAAATACAGGGAAGATGTGCTCTTGCTTGGATATTTACCTGAAACGCAATTACAGCGGGTAACAGCGGCAGCTTATGCGCTGGTATATCCTTCCTGGTTCGAAGGTTTTGGTTTGCCCATACTCGAAGCTATGCAGGCAGGTGTACCGGTTATTTGCTCCAATACCAGCAGTATGCCGGAAGTTGCCGGTGATGCAGCCATACTTACCGATCCTTCTAACTATGAAGCAATGGGTAAAGAAATGATTGCCTTATACCGAAACGAAAGCATCCGGAATGCATTTGTAGAAAAAGGTCTGCAAAGGGCAAAGGCATTTAGTTGGGATGAAACTGCCCAATCGGTTTACAAAGAGCTGGAAGCGGCGGCTGTAAGCAGGTAAAGGTTCCTGAAATCTCTCCATTTAATCCTATTTTTGCGCCTCATTTATACATCATAACTATGCATCAGTCAACAATAACCATCGGCGTTCAATTAGATGAGCAAAAAGTGCCGCAGAATATAGAATGGAGTGCCTCAGACAGCACCGCAGATATGGCACAACAGGCCAGGGCCATGATGCTGGCTTTCTGGGACGCAGCCGACAAATCAGCGCTTCGTATTGATCTTTGGACCAAGGATATGATGGTTGATGAAATGGCAGATTTCTATTACCAGACCCTGATGGGAATGGCAGATACTTATGGAAGAGCAACTCAACAGACAGAGATGGTAGAGGACATGAAAAAATTTGCCAAAGACTTCATCAAAAAATTCAGGGACAGCCAAATAAAAGCTAACCAATAAAACCTACCGATATGAGCTTAGAAGAAAAAGTAATGGCGGGCATGAAAGAAGCCATGAAGTCGAAAGATGAAGCTTTGCTGCGTGGTCTCCGTGCCATTAAAGCTGAAATTATTAAGGCCAAAACAGAACCCGGTGCAAACGGGCAGGTTTCTGAAGATGGTGAACTTAAACTTTTACAGAAACTGGTAAAGCAAAGAAAAGATTCACTTGAAATATTCCAGCAGCAGAACCGTACAGATCTTGCACAGAAAGAACAGGAAGAAATCAGTGTGATTGAGCAGTTCTTACCTAAACAACTGGATGCCGCTGAACTGAAAACGATCATAGCCGGGATTATCACTGCTGTAGGCGCTACAGGTCCGCAGGATATGGGTAAAGTAATGGGTACAGCCAGCAAACAACTTGCCGGTCAGGCAGATGGCAAAACCATCTCAGCTGTGGTAAAAGAATTATTGGCCGGGAGCTAAATATGTGAATGGTGAATGGTCAATGGTGAATATGATAGGTTCACCATTGACCATTAACCATTGACCATTCACCATTCTATGCTAATCGACATCATCTTCATCATCTGCATGGTTCTCGCTCTTTTTAAGGGTTATCGGAACGGACTCATTGTGGCTGTATTCTCTCTGGTATCTATCATAGTAGGGTTGGCTGCTGCTATGAAACTTTCGGTATATGTGGCTAAACAGTTGGGTGAGCATACCTCTGTATCACAATCCTGGCTACCTTTTATATCCTTTGCACTGGTGATGATTGTGGTGGTAATATTGATCAGACTGGGTGCCAATGCCCTGCAGAAAATGGCCGAACTGGTATTACTGGGCTGGCTGAATAAACTGGCAGGTGTGGTACTCTATGCCATTCTTTATATGTTGGTATTAAGTGTGGTATTATTTTTTGCCGAAAAACTCCATCTGTTTGATCAAAATACGATAGCAGCATCAAAAGTGTATAGTTTTATACAGCCCTGGGGGCCCAAAGCCATTGACGGTATCGGTAAACTTATTCCTTTATTTAGTGATATGTTCGGGAGTCTGACAGGCTTTTTTGAAAGTGTAGGTAAGACAGAGGGAGCGGTACAATAACATCTGCAAGTATTTAAACATTCGTTTTTGCCCTGAAATCAGTATTTTAGCGAAGAAGGAAAACAATCTGTTGCCAGGTTCAAACGTTACTGAATTTGTAAATGGTTTTTCTTTTATTTGTACCGGTTCATAACGCTTGCATAAGAAACTAACCTAATGAATTACGAGATTAAACAACAGGATAAATTTAAGTTCATCGAAGAAGGTGAAGGAGAGCCATTGTTATTGCTGCATGGACTGTTTGGTGCTTTGAGTAATTTCCGTGACCTGATTGAGCATTTCAGACAGCGATACAAAGTAGTGGTACCAATGTTACCCTTATTCGACCTGGATATTTTTCATACTTCAGTAGGTGGACTTGAAAAATATGTTCAAAAATTTATAGAGGCACGTGGGTATACCGGTATTCATTTACTGGGGAATTCGCTGGGTGGTCATGTGGCATTGGTGCATATTTTAAAGCATCCGGAAAAGATCAAATCGTTAATTCTTACGGGAAGTAGTGGATTGTTTGAAAATGGTATGGGTGATAGCTATCCTAAACGTGGAGATTACGAGTATATTAAAAAGAAGACACAATTAACTTTTTATGATCCCAACACGGCTACCAAGGAACTGGTGGATGAGGTTTTTGAAATTACCAATAACCGTATTAAAGTAATCAAGATCATTGCACTGGCGAAAAGTGCTATCAGAAATAATCTTGGTGAAGAATTAAACCAGATTAAACAACCTACACTGCTTATCTGGGGTAATAATGATACCATTACACCACCTTTTGTAGGGAAAGAATTCAATCGTCTGATTCCAAACAGTGAGTTACATTTTGTAGATAAATGCGGACATGCCCCGATGATGGAAGTGCCGGCAGAATTTAACCAGATACTGGATGGTTTTTTGAATAAATTAAGTGTTGCTCCGCAACCTTAATAGCCATAGAAGCGTATATTTTACTTAAGAGGAGGATTGTTATATGCTCGCATCGCAGTTAATTAATACGGGATTTCCTTCTATCAATCTTTTTGATAAGGTTTCTTTTGCATTGCAGCTTATGGAGGATTATGATCTGCTGCATCTCCCTGTGCTCAGCGAAGAGAAATTTGCCGGCATTATTGAAAAAGATGATTTGCTTGATGCAGACGAAGGTACTTTGGTGGCAACACTGGAGCAGTCGCTCAAAAAAATTTCTGTAAAAACAGAGGAACATTTTCTGGTAGCCGTAAAACAAATAGCAGAACACGAACTTACCATGCTACCTGTTATTAATGAGCAACAGGAACTACAGGGCATTATTCCATCTAAAACCCTTTTTGCCCATGTATCGCATTTTTTGGGTAATGATGAAAAGGGTGGAGTTATTGTACTGGAAACAGATAAACGACATTTCTCTTTTGGTGAAATCAGCCGCCTGGTTGAAACCAATGATGCCTATATTACCCAACTCAACACTTATCCTGAAACAGATACGGGTCTTGTTATTGTAACCATCAAAATCAATAAAATAGAAGTATCTGATATAGTGGCTACTTTCCAGCGGTATGATTATGTGGTAAGGTATTATTTCGGGGAGGAGGAATATGCAAATGAATTGAAAGAGAATTATAATCATCTCCTGGCTTACCTGAATATGTAAAAAGAAACCGAATACCTATATCAAAACCGGGTTATCTGTAAAACTCACTGCTACAGATAACCCGGTTTTATTTTATCTAATATTAATAGGCAAATGTAAATCCGGCGCCAAAGCCCATATCGCTGTCATAATGAGTTCTTACGGCAAGCGCACGACTGAAAATATAATGTAACCCGGTCATGTATTCTTTATCCGTATTCACCATAAAAGCAAAACGGAGTCTTTTGGTCAGGGGAATATCTTCCCGCATCAGTTGAAGACGAACAATACCGTCTGTAAATATCTCTCCCTGAAAACGCACCAGCATGGGTAAGGTGTAATTTAACCCGGCACTAATTACTGCCCTGTTATCCTTGGTGTTGCTTTGCCCAAACATGTTTTTTTCTTCTGCGTGGAGCCCCATTTTCCTGTAGCGCCAATCGAAGCCTATGAAAGGCATAAGCCATTGCATTTTTCCGATATAACGGCCAATATGAGTTTCTGTTTCATAGCCATGCATATCATTATAGCCAAGTCGCCACTCAGTACCAATGCTCCACCTTGTATTCTGTAGCATCATTTCACCGTCATTACCATTTGTGGCAACATCATTCTGAAACATGAAATGCATTTTTCTGTCGTCTGCAAACAATTTACGTTGCGCCAGCTTCGGATTGAGAATTAAAGGATTTGGTTGTTGATCCTTATAACTAAAGACCCTTCCCATGCCACTCATCATGTGATATAAAATATGACAATGAAAAAACCAGTCACCTTCTACATTGGCATTAAACTCCAAGGTGTCGGTTTCCATGGGCATAATGTCAATCACATTTTTTAATGGTGCATATTCACCCTGCCCATTTAATACCCTGAAATCGTGCCCGTGTAAATGCATTGGGTGACGCATCATGGAACCGTTATAAATAAGGAGTCGCAGATTTTCTCCTTTTTTCACCAAAATTTTATCAGTCTCCGAAACTACTTTGTTGTTCATGCTCCACACATACCTGTTCATATTACCTGTTAGTTCAAATTGTAAAACTTTTACAGGTACATCAGGCAATGTTGTTTTTTCCGGCGCTTTCAGCATTGCATAATTGAGTGTAACAATATCAGATAATGCATTTGCATTATAGCGGTTTGGATCATCCTCTTTCTGTTTGGGTTTGACTTCTCCTGTAATTTCCGGATACATTACTACATTCATGTCCATCTGGTTCAAACTCATATTCATTCCCATATCGTCTAGGTCACCATTCATTTTCATCATATCATTCATCATCTTCATACCCTCAAAATATTTGAGTCTGGGTAATGGAGAGATGAGTTGTTTGATACCGCTACCAATATAAACAGATGCTGAATTGGTACGATCTTCCGTAGTAGCCAGTAATTCGTATGCGGTACCTTCGGCAGGTATATTCAAAACGATGTCGTAAGTTTCAGAAACTGCAATAATTAACCGGTCAACCTCAACAGGCACTACGTCATTACCATCATTGGCTACCACTGTAATTTTTCCACCTGCATAGCGTAACCAGAAATAGGAAGAAGCAGCACCGTTTGAAATTCTGAGCCGGACTTTATCACCTGCTTTTAGTTTTTTACCATCTACGGTGTCAATAACCGATTCGGGTTTGCCGTTCATGAGAATTTTGTCATAATACACATCACTCACATCCATGGCCAGCATTCTCTTCCATTCGTTCCTGAGTTTTGTTTTGAAATGACCAGCTCCGATAGCTTCCCCATAACTTTGCACAGCATTCTTCTTTAGTGCAAACCAGTCGGTGGCATTGTGTAACATGCGATGAACGTTGTCAGGTTTATAATTTGTCCACTCACTCAGTATTAACGGAACCGTAGGCAAGCCATCCACATCTTTTCTTTTTTCAATATCAGCCGATCTTTTGTTAAGTATCATAGACCCATACATACCTATTTGCTCCTGTAGGCCTGAATGGCTATGATACCAATGTGTACCATGCTGTATAATCGGGAACCTATAAATATGTGTAGTGCCCGGCTTAATGGGCATTTGGGTAAGATTGGGAACACCATCTTCCTTGTTCGGTAAGAATAGACCATGCCAATGCAGCGATGTTTCCTCTTTTAATAAATTATGTACGTGTATTTCAGCAGTATCGCCTTCTGTAAAACTGAGTGTGGGCATAGGTATCTGTCCATTTACGGCGATGGCCCTTTTTTCTTTTCCTGCAAAAGCTACCAGCGTATCTTTCACATAGAGATCATACCGTACCACTTTTTGCGAATACCCTGCGCATAGTAAGAAAATAAAAAGCGTAGTTAACGGCAGCAGCTTTTTATAAATAACTTTTTGTATAGCCATTTTAAAAATTTCATTTATGTAAGATTGATGGCTGCAGGCTTCTCATGAAGCCTGCAGCTTGTGATTACTGTTGAATGGTCTCTACTGTTTTTCCGCAGGTAAGCATCTGAGCCCCATAGTAGGGGTTTTTGATGCCCGCCTCCCTGCTTAACCAGTTGGCTCCTTTGCCATTATTGGCCATCGGGCAAAATTGGTAATACACAGGGGCGGAGGTTTTGGAAACCTTCATCAACTCGTACATATTTTTTGAAAGTCTCATGAAATGGTCGCGCTGGTGTGCTATGTCTTTTGTTTCGTTAATATGTTCAGCATCTTCTGTTAAACCGTTTACCAGTTTCATCCAAACGGTATGCACATCCATGCCAAGCTTATCCATTTTAACCGCTTCAATAGCAGTTTTCAATTCTTTAGCTTTAACAGAAGCCTGGTTGCCGTCGGTTTTTACGAGTGCATCTTTTAGGGTAAAATAGCTGTCGAATACTGCTGTCAACTGGTTGGTAGACTTTATTGTATTGTCTTGCTTGCTTTGATTATGTTCTTCATGATTTTCGTGAGATGAAGGTGCAGGCTGTAAGGTCTGAGCGACTGCTGGTTGCTTATTTTCCCTTTTGTACTTGCAACATTCAGGTAGTTTATTGTATGCGTCGTCTGGTGCCAGGAAACTTTGGTTATCATAACCGGCGAGTGCAATATCTTTTAAAACGGCATCCAGGCTGGTTTTCGTACTGTTGTAAGTAATATTAGCCAGCTTGGTATCCTTGTCCCAGATTGCTTTCGATATTTTCTTTTTATCAGCGGCTTTTTCAATGCTGTTTTTACACATACCACAGTTACCGTAAATTTTTGCACTTACTGTAACGCTATTGTCTATTTGTGCAAAAGCTATATTATTTGTAAAGAGGGCGGCAAATGCCAATAATATGAATGATTTCATTTTTTTAATTGTTAAACGTGATTAATAGGTAGAAGGTCATCAATACATGAATAGTATGGATGTATATGAAAACCTTAGCGTATCAAATTAAAAAAACGCAATTCAGTATATATAAACGCCCTCGGAGCGTTTTTGACGGGCCATTTGATGTAGGGTAGTTGATTGATAGAGATGATACACTTACCACAATATCAATCAAAGAAGTAACAAAAGTGGGTAGTTCCGGAAGTTCCACAAATTGTGTAGCGGTTTTCTGGTGGTCGGTTGTAAGCTTAACCTGTTTGTGTTTGTCTTTGCAACAACCATCTTTCTTTTCCTTCATCCCGCATTTTCCACACTTATTATCATCTTTACCATGCCATAAACTCCCGCCCACATATTTATTCATGCAATAATGCATGTGAATAGTGGCACCCATGGTTGCAGAACCATAGATCAATAGCATTAATATGATAAAAATTTTCTTCACCGATATAAAGATATAATTAATCTGCTGGTATTATAACATCATTACAAGCATTGCCGCACTCATGGCTATCATTAAAGCATCTTCAATAATGGTAACTGTACTCATGGGCAGATTAAAGACCGCTCCCAGGCAGGCGCAACGAATTTTTCTTTTATTAAATACACTCTCCAGTACACCTATAATACTTACCGTCATCACAATTAAGGTGATCGTATTGGTTATAATGGGTTGAAAGTTAGTAGCATACGCAATACCCAAAGCGAGTTCAATAAAGGCATATAGATATCCCCATGTTTTGATTCTTTTGGCTATTATATCGTACATGGAATAGCTTTCTGCAAAAGCCTGAAGGTCAAGCATTTTAAAAAAGGAGAAAACCAGAAAGAAACCAGCCATGAATACATTCATACCCTGTAACCAGTTAAAACCAACCCCGGTAAGAGTGCTACTGATAACAGCGATGGTTGTTATATAAATAAAAATGAGTAGAATGGGCTTATAAGTAGCGAACCAGTTCTTTGTTTGTTCAGCAATCTCTGAATGTTCCAAAGCACTGATCGTATATTTTTTATCCAACGACTGCTGAAGTGCGGAAAGTGCAATATGTTTTTCCATGGTAATAGTTACAGTCTGGGTTTCTTTTGATACTTCAACAGCAGTAACATTTGGTAGCATCAGTAAACTACTTTTTACCTTGCCTTCGCAACTACTACATGTCATGCCGGTAACAGTATAAGTGTGTGTCATATTCTTGATTTTAATGCAAAATTAGACACACTGTTTCCGGCTGCTGTTATGGAATTTTGTAAAGCTCTTGTAAGATTTACAGGTCTTCTATATTCCTGCGTTTCTGTTCTTTTAATGTTTTGAAATAACTGGGTGTAAAGCCTGTTGTTTTCTTAAACTGGTTCGATAAATAAGCAACACTGCTGTATCCTAGTTGATCTGCTATTTGTGAAAGAGAAAGTTCGTCATACATCAGTAGTTCCTTGACTCTTTCTATCCGCTGGCTAATAAAATACTTTTCAATAGTGGTTCCTTCTACTTCAGAAAAGAGATTACTCAGGTAATTATAATCCTGGTGAATTTTTGAAGTGATGTAGGTGGAAAGATTGGTTTTAATATCCTCGTTTTTGTGATGTACAAGATTTATAACCAATGTTTTGATTTTTTCGATTGTCTGACTTTTTTTGTCGTCTATTAATTCAAAACCTACTGAGCGAAGAGTATGATCTAATTCCTTTCTTTTGTTTACTGATAGCATGCCTTCAATTTCTACTTCTCCAAGATCAATCGATACAGGTGTAAGCCCCGCATTTTCCAGTTGCGACTGTACAACCATTTTGCAACGGCTACAAACCATGTTTTTTATATAAAGCTTCATATTGTAAATGCTGGGTGTACAAATTTAATAAACAACAGATATTCTCTTTCGGATAAGATATGATAACCTTCGGTCAATATTCTGCATAACTCCTATAAGCGCTTCCGTTAACTTAACTTTTCATAATCATACTGTATGAAAAGAAGAGCTTTTATTAACCTGTCTGTGGTAACAGCCAGTACTGGCGCAGTAATCGGATTGAAAGCCTGCTCAACAACATCATCTGATACTAAAGATCCAGCTAAGAACCTCGATAAGCTGGAATCTATGACAAAAGACATACAACCGATAACCGTGGAAGAGCGGCAATTGAGAATTAAAAAAGCACAGCAGTTATTGCTTGAAAACAAAATGCAGGCATTGATACTTGATGCGGGTACTGCCATGGTTTATTATACCGGCATACGTTGGGGAAGAAGTGAAAGAACCATGGTGGCGGTTATTCCGGCTTCCGGAGAAGTGTTTTATATATGTCCGGGTTTTGAAGAAAACCGCCTGCGTGAGCTGATTAAAATGGGTAAAGATGTATATGCATGGCAGGAGGATGAAAGTCCTTATCAGTTAATCATACAATCCCTGGAATTAAAGGGAGTGAAAGGTGGTACACTGGCTGTAGAGGAATCCTTGCGCTTTTTTATCATGGATGGTATTCGTAAACTGGCTCCTCAATTCAGTTTTGTGAGCGGTGATCCCGTTACCATTCCCTGCAGGCTCATTAAATCGCCGGCAGAAATAGCACTGATGCAGAAAGCGACTGATATTACGATTGCAGCTATGAAAATCGGTATCAATAGTTTATATGAAGGCATATCGCCAAAAGAATTCTCAGAAATAGTAGCTACGGCACAAAATAAATTTGGAGCCAGCAGCGATTTTGCTATGGTAAATTTTGCAGAAGCTTCTGCCTTTCCGCATGGAAGCACACAGCCCCAAAAATTAAAAAAAGGAGATATTGTATTGATGGATTGTGGTTGCAGGGTAGAAGGTTATTCATCTGATATCAGCCGTACCATTGTATTCGGCGCCGCACCGACTGCACGTCAACAGGAAATCTGGAACCTCGAAAAAGCAGCACAAACTGCAGGTTATAAAGCCGCTCAGCTGGGTGTTCCCTGCGAGAATGTAGATGCCGCTGCCCGCAAGGTGATTACTGATGCTGGCTTTGGGCCAGGTTATCAGTTACCCGGTTTACCACATCGTACCGGTCATGGTATTGGAATGGATGGCCATGAATGGGGTAATATGGTGAAAGGGAACAGACTATTATTACAAGCCGGCATGTGTTTTAGTATTGAACCGAATATTTCGATTGTAGGTGAATTCGGTATTCGTCATGAAGACTGTGTTTATATGACAGAAACAGGTCCTAAATGGTTTTCTCAACCTTCGCCATCCATAGATCAACCCTTTGTATAATCACATAAATTGCAATATATATTCATCCGCAGCCTATACCCTTAGAGGTTATTTAATTTTAAAAGGCTTCAAATAATCGATTCCCCTATTTTTACAAACTCTGATTGTAATAACCGGGATGCGCATGAGGCTATTTTTCTTTTTTTGTCTGACACTGTTAGCCGGTTCATTATTGGCACAAGATCAGGATTCTACACTTTCAACCGGGCAAAGCCTTTCAGAGTTTGTTGCTTCAAAAAGTATTTTTCAGCTCATTGGTGAAGTCAAAGTAAACGGAAATAAAAAAACCAAAGAATATATTATTCTTAGGGAAGTGCCCTTTAAAAAAGGTGACAGGCTTGCAGCTGGCGATCTGGAGAAAATGCTCACGCTGGCCAAACAACAGGTTATGAATACCTTGCTTTTTGTAGATGTAAATGTTTATGTAGCTGCGAAAAAAGGAAATGTACTTGTCATAAATATTGATGTAAAAGAACGATGGTATTTTTTCCCTTTACCTTATTTCAGGCTGGTAGACCGTAATTTTAACCAGTGGTGGGTGGAACAGAAGCGTAGCCTGGAAAGGGTGAATTATGGACTTAAATTTATACAGAATAATGTAAGTGGCAGAAATGATAACCTTGATATCTGGTTCATCAATGGCTATACGCAACAATTTACGGTTCGTTATGATCGTCCTTTTTTTGATAAGAAATTAAAACAGGGATTTAATATCGGTTTTATACGTGCCACACAAAAGGAACTCAATTATGCCACCGGTGATAATAAACAATTGTTCAGTCGGCAGGATTATATTGTAAGGAAATTTACCCGGGCAGATTTTACTTATTCATACCGGCCGGATGTTCGTAACAGGCACTATTTCCGGATTGCTTATAACAGTGAACAACTTGCGGATACTATTCTAAAACTCAATCCCGCTTATTTTCCCGGAAGCGCTACAAGGTTTCGTTATGTAGATTTTAATTACCAGTATAAATATTATAATGTAGACTATATTCCTTACCCGACAAAGGGTTTTCAGATGGAGGCGAGTCTGTATAAGCGGGGTATTACTAAAAATACCAACTTATGGCTCACGAGTGCCAGAATGGTATATGCAAAGCCGATTTCGAAAAACAGTTTTTTACACCTGGAAGGATTGGGTATTTTAAAACTGCCTTTTAATAACATCTATTTTAATCAGCGGTTGATTGGCTACGGTTTTAACCAGATGCGTGGTCTTGAATACAATGTGGTAGATGGTGTGGCTGCAGGCATTTTAAAAACCAGTATTCATAAAAAAGTATTTGGGTTTATCCTGCGGAATCCATTCCCGAGTAAAACGCATGATAAAATTCCCATTCGCTTTTTCTTAAAAGCTTATGGTGATCTGGGTTATGGTTATCATACCAATCCTCTTCCGTCCAATACACTGAACAATAAACTGTTGCGTACCTGGGGACTGGGACTTGATATTGTTTCGATCTATGATTTTGTGTTTAAAATCGAATACAGCTTTAACCAACTGGGTCGCAATGGCTTATATTTACAAAGCAGGAACGATTTTTAAAACTGGTTTAGCAGAAGTGCCATGTGAATAAAAGTAGCATGTTACAGACTACAGTTTAAATGAACAAACATGAAAATTGCTATTTATAGCCGTGGGCTTGATGCTGATATGGGTAACCCCTTAATGGTATTGCTTGATGAGCTGGACAGATATGATACGCAGGTGTACATTTATCAGCCCCTGATAGCCACCATGCAGGTTCCTTTGCAAAAAGCTGAAAAACTGATTCCCTTTTTCAGCTCACAGGACCTGAATGAAGAAATTGATTGCCTCATTAGTCTGGGTGGCGATGGTACCATACTCGATGCAGTTACACTGGTGCGTGATACAGGCATTCCTATTCTGGGTATAAATTTTGGAAGATTGGGTTTTCTGGCGAGCATTAGCCCGGAAGAACTGGGAAGTGCCGTAGATGCATTGATCAACCGGACATTTGTAGTAGATAAGCGTACCCTGATACACCTGGACTCTAACCAGCCGCTGTTTGGTGATGCGCCTTTTGCACTCAATGAGTTTGCCATTCATAAGCGTGATATTTCCCCTATGATAAAAATTCATACTTACCTGAATGGTGAGTTCCTGAATAGTTACTGGGCAGATGGATTGATTGTGTCTACCCCAACGGGTTCCAGTGGTTATAACCTGAGTTGTAATGGTCCGATTCTGTTTCCTGAGTCGGCCAGCTTTGTAATAACACCTGTTGCACCCCATAACCTGAATGTACGCCCCATTATTGTACCTGATAATAACGTGATTTCTTTTGAAGTGGAAGGTAGGGCCGATCAGTTTATCTGTGCATTGGATGCAAGAAGAGAAATTGTAGATAAAAGCGTTCAGTTGGCCGTTAGACGGGAAAAATTCGCCGTAAATCTGGTAAGGCTCAATGAAAATAGTTTCCTGTCTACCCTTCGCAGTAAGCTAACATGGGGGCTGGATAAGCGGAATTGATTGAACCGGAGGAGGCTTTGAGTCTTGAGACAAGGGCTATGAGCTGATTTTTTCAAGATTCGTAACTTGTCGTTATAACCAAGACGATCAAATAACCACTCATGGCTCAGAGCCGATAGCTCGTAGCTGTTTTCTACGCTTCAGGCATCGTTTTGAGAAGGTTCTTTATCTTCAGATTGCGATAAAAGTTGTTTATTACATCCGTTCCGGTGTTTTGGCCGGAGATTTGTAGTAATATCTTTCCTTGAAATAAAGAGAAATTAACTTTTATACTAACAATTTTTGATGCTATTTTACAGAGATGTAAGCACCCGATAAGTTTATGGTTAGAAAAGTAATCTTTACAGCGGCATTATTTATGGGTTTACAGCAGGCAAAAGCCCAGCTGATGGAAAGTTTTGTACATCAGGGAGAAGTAGGGGTATCAATCGGTGCTGCCCATTATTTTGGTGACCTCAACCCCAATATCAAAGTAAATCGACCCAAAATTGCCGCGGGTCTTTTTTTTCGTAAACAGATCAGTAATTATATCGGCGTTCGTGTATCAGCAGATTATGCCATGCTTGGATATTCAGATATTTACAGTGATAACGCAGCCCAACGCAGACGTAACCTGAGTTTCAACAGCAATGTATGGGAACTGGCTGTAGCCGGTGATTTTAATTTCTTTCGCTTTCAACCCGGTTTTAAAGGCTACCATTATACACCATATGTAGGCATCGGAGTGGGCGTATTCTCTTACGATCCTTATGCCTACCTGAACGGAGAAAAGGTTCAGCTACGTCCTTTGGGAACGGAGGGTCAGGGTAGCTCTTTGTATCCTGATTTAAAACCTTATAATCCCATTGCTATCAGTATACCTTTCACAGTAGGGTTTAAATATGCATTGAACGAACAGATGAACCTCTTTGGTGAGCTGACCTACCGCTTTACCAATACCGATTATCTGGATGATGTAAGCGGTCAGTATGCACCGGATGCTTTTCCTCCCTTGCCTGACGGATCGCCTTCGCCTGCGTTCCTCCTGCAGGACAGAAGTTATGAAACCGGTACTTCAATTGGCATAAAAGGCCGTCAGCGGGGTAATAGCCCGCAAAAAGATGCTTTTGCCACCTTCAAAGTAGGGGTATCTTTCAGTCTACAGTCCTATAAATGTCCTACGGTTACTACCCGCTAAGCAGTATTTTAGGCTGAAAAGGGGGGGTGGGGCGATATTTCCCGCAATTAAATCCCTTCAACCCATTGATTTTGTTAATTTCGCAGCCTTAATATCGCAGAGAACGACCATGGAGTCAGCACTTATTGCACAAATCGATAAAAACCGCCTGCCAAAACATATCGCCATCATTATGGATGGTAATGGCCGTTGGGCCGAAGAAAAGGGGCAGGAGCGGTTATATGGCCATTTTCATGGCGTGGAAAGTGTTCGTAATATTGTGGAAGGCTGCGCCGAACTCGGCATAGGTTACCTTACACTGTATGCTTTCAGTACCGAAAACTGGGACCGCCCGGTACAGGAAGTGGAGGGTTTAATGGCTTTACTGGTAGATACCATCCGTAAGGAAGTTCCCACCCTGAATAAGAACAATATCCGCTTACACGTAATTGGTGACATGCAGATGCTGCCCGAATTTGCCAGGAAAGAACTGAATGAAGCACTGGAAATGACAGCAGTCAATACCGGACTAAATCTGGTGATGGCACTGAGTTACAGTAGCCGGTGGGAATTGGTTAATGCGGTAAAACAGATCGGATTGGACGTACAATCAGGCAAAATTGCACCGGAAACCATTGATCAGGATACTCTCCAGCAATACCTGTCTACCAGCCAGTTTCCCGACCCGGAGCTCATGATACGTACCAGTGGCGAATACAGAATCAGTAATTTTCTCTTATACCAGCTGGCTTATGCAGAATTGTATTTTACCAATACCCGCTGGCCAGACTTCAGAAAAGAGCATTTGTATGAAGCCATCCTTGATTTTCAGTCCCGGGAGCGTCGGTTTGGTAAAACCGGAGAACAGATTCAAAATGAAACGACTCTTGCCTAAGAAAAATGTAAATCCTTTCCAATCAGAAAATAAGGTGGTTGATTTAACAAAGACTTTTAATAATTCCCGTTAATTTGCCCCGTTTAGATAACCCAAAACCATTGCAGAGACTGCTGTAACAAGAGATCAGCCAGTTGAAGAACAAACAGAAACCGGATGCAGAAAGTGTACAAATTTTTCGTGTTGGCTTTAGTATCATCACTGGTAGGCAATTTCGCTTATTCACAGGCAACAACTAATAAGGATACCATCATCACTTCAGTAGATGCCGAGCTGCTGAATATTTTCAACCAACGCACGCCCAAAAAATATAAGGTAGCAGCCATCAGGGTTACCGGTAATAAATTTTTTGATGAAAACCTCCTGATCTCCATAGCGAATATTAATATCGGCGACGAAATCAGTATACCGGGTGGTGATGCTTTTTCAAAAGCCATTACCAAACTCTGGAACGAAAGATATTTCAGTGATGTGGAAATATACATTACCAAACTCGTTGATAAGGAAATTGAAATTGAAATTGCCGTAACAGAGCGTCCCCGTTTATCCAGCTTTTTCTTCAAGGGTGTGCGTAAAGGCGAATCTGAGGATCTCACCGGTAAAACCGGTCTTGTGCGTAACCGGGTAATCACTGAAAACATGAAAATTTCTGCAGTGGAAGCCATCAAGAAATTTTATGGTGAAAAAGGCTATCAGAATGCCACTGTAAGGATTGATGAGAGAACAGATACCACTTTTGAGAATACATTGATTCTCGATTTTGTAATAAATAAAGGTGCAAAAGTAAAAATCAACAATATCAACTTTGGGGGTAATACTGTAGAAGCTTCCAAACTCAAGAAGCAACTGAAGGGTACCAAGGAGAAATCAAGGTTAACACTCAATCCATCTTTTGATAGTGGACAGATTGTTACCGTTCAGCGCTATGATTTTGAGCAATATTGGCGAGAAAAAGGATTCCTTACCCTCAGTAAAACCAAGAAAGTACTTGACCCCTATGCACGAATTAAATTATCGTCGGCAAAATTCGACAGGGTGAAATTCAGCGAGGATAAAGAAAGTTTACTGGATTACTATAATACACTCGGTTACCGCGATGCCGTAATTGAAAAAGATACGGTTTACTTTAATAAGGCAGGCAACCTCAATATCGACCTGAAAGTAAATGAAGGCCGCAGGTATTATTTTGGGAATATAACCTGGAGAGGTAATACAAAATATTCTGATTCTATTTTAACAGCCATTCTGGGTATCAGAAAAGGAGATATTTATAACCTCGATGTGCTGAATAAAAAATTAGGTAAGTCTGCTTCACCGGATGGTGGTGATATAAGTGGTATTTATCAGGATGATGGCTACCTGTTTTTCCGTACCGATCCTGTTGAAACAGCCGTGTATAATGATACCATTGATTTCGAAATCAGAATCATTGAGGGGCCGCAGGCAACTATTAAAAATATCCGTATCAGTGGTAACGACAGAACCAAGGAACACGTGATCCGTCGTGAACTGAGAACCATTCCCGGAGAAAAATTCAGCCGTACAGATCTTATCCGTTCACAGCGTGAGATTGCACAGTTGAATTATTTCAACCAGGAAAAAATTGGTATCAATCCTATTCCGAATCCTGAAGATGGAACAGTAGATATTAACTACAGTGTGGAAGAAAAATCGAGCGATCAGCTGGAACTAAGTGCCGGTTGGGGTGGTATGATTGGTTTGACCGGAACACTGGGAGTATCGTTCAATAACTTCTCTATCAGGAATATCCTGAAAAAATCGGCCTGGGATCCATTGCCAATGGGTGATGGTCAGAAACTGAGCCTGCGTGTACAGAGTAACGGTAAAGCCTTCCGTTCTTATAACTTCTCATTTACTGAGCCCTGGCTCGGAGGAAAGAAAAGAAATGCACTGACCTTTAGCATTTATAATACCCGTTTCGGACAAACTTTTAATCCTACAACAGGTCTTTTCGATCCGAATTATTCCAATACCAGTTTTATCTCTACAACGGGTGCTACCATCAGCCTTGCCAAGCAGTTAAAATGGCCGGATGACTTTTTCTCTTTATCGCTGGGTTTAAACTTTACCCGCTATAAGCTGAGCAATTACGCCATCGATCCTATTAACCTGCCCGGGTTCGATAATGGTAATGTACACAACTTTAACTTCAGAATCGCTTTACAGCGTTCTTCTGTTGACCAACCTTTGTTCCCCCGTTCGGGTTCTAACTTTATGCTGAGTCTGGCGGTAACACCACCTTACTCACTGATTAATAAAAACATTGTTACGGCTACCAATCCTTATCGTTGGGTAGAGTACCATAAATGGCGCTTTAATGGTGAGTGGTTTGTGCCATTGGGCAGACCCCATGGTGAAGACAGAAACAAGCAGTTTGTACTGCGCGCCTCTGCTAAATTTGGATTCCTGGGTAAATTCAATAAGAACCTGCAGATATCTCCCTTTGAACGTTTCCAGGTGGGTGATGCAGGTTTGAGCAACCAGTTTGCTTTATTAGGGTATGATATCATTGCACACCGCGGATACCCGGTTTATGATAACTCAAACCCCAAAGTGAACCCCGATCAGCAGCAGGCCAGACAATATTTTACAATTTTTAACAAATACACCATGGAGCTCAGGTATCCGTTGAGCCTGAACCCCAGCAGTACCATTTATGGGCTTGCATTCTATGAGGCTGCGAATGGTTGGTTTAACATCAAAGATTACAATCCTTTTAAGCTCAGAAGATCGGTTGGACTGGGTATGCGCTTCTTCCTGCCGATGTTTGGGTTGCTTGGATTTGATTATGGCATAGGATTGGATAGGTTTTCACCAAATGGTTCAATGAAAGATGCAGCAAGGTTTACCTTTATGCTGGGCTTTGAACCGGAATAAACCTGAACCCTAAAAAAAAGTTTATGAAAAAAACCTTACTCATTGCACTTGTATTGGTATGTACGGCCTTCTCTACACAAGCTCAGCAGCGCTATGCCATCATCGACACAAAATATATCCTGGAACGTATTCCGGAATATCGTGATGCAGATAAAAAACTGCAGCAGGTGGGTGAACAATGGCAGAAAGAAATAGACGATAAGCAAACCCAGCTCGATAAAATGTATAAAAACTATGAGGCTGAGCAGTTTATGCTCACCGAAGAGTTGAGGAAAAAAAGAGAAGATGAGCTTTTTGTAAGAGAGAAGGAAATCCGCGACCTGCAAAAAAAACGTTTTGGCTATGAAGGCGACCTGTTTAAAGAGCGTCAGCGACTTATAAAACCGGTTCAGGACAGGGTCTACAATGCCGTTCAGAAAATGGCACTGGCCCGTTCTTATGACTTCGTACTCGATAAAAGTGAAGGAATTACCGTTATATTTGCCGACCCCAAGCTGGATAAAAGCGATGATATCCTGAAAGAACTGGGGATTAAATAAGAACAACTAAAACCAAATTTTCACAAACCTCTCTACAATGAAGAAATTATTACTTGTGTGTGTGACTGTAGCGGCCAGCTTACTGTTCTCCAACAATGCTCAATCTCAGGTTAAGATCGGTTATTTTGATGAGCAAACCCTGTTAAGCCTGTTTCCCGGTATCGACAAAATTGATACATTGATGAATTCTTATGTAAGAGATTCATTGAATGTAGAATATCAATATTCTGTTGTTGAATATCAGCGCAGAGACAGTCTTTTCAAAAAAGATTCTGCTACCATGCCTGCTAAAGCAAGAGAACTTGCTATCAGCGAGTTGAATAACCTTTATTACAAAATAGCTAACTGGCAGCAATATTCACAGGAAATGCAGCAGTCTAAAATGGATCGTTTGCTGTTGCCTTACAGACAACAAATGGTAGCTGCATTGCAACAGGTAGTAGCTGAGAATAAATATACGCTGGTATTAAAGGCAGAAGCCATATCTCCATACATCGACCCAAGCTTAAGTATTCTTGATAATCTCACCATTCGTACAGCCATCAAGTTAAAACTTGAACTGCCGAAAGAATGGACAGATGCTTGGAAAGCAGCGGGCGGTACCATACCTGGTTCAACAGGTGCTAAACCTGCTACACCAGCTCCTAAAAAGAATTAATCATTTTCTTACTGAATGAATAGAAACCCGCCTTTAAGGCGGGTTTTTTCGTAAAATTTAAAGAGATTCTAATATGTAATGCAGGTTGATATGTTTAGTTTAGTAGAAACACCTACTGATGAAACTACTGCTTATAGCAATCAGCATAGTATTGCTGTGTACCTATACCCATGCACAGGATTACCTGAAACAGGGCGACGCCTGTTATACCCAGAAAAATTATTCCTGTGCTTACGATAATTATATGAAAGGGTATGAGGCCAATCTTCCGGCCCAGAAAAACCTGCTGTATTTCAGAATCGGTTATTGCCTCAATAACATGAAACGATTTGAAGAGTCGAAAGTATGGCTGAGACGTGCCTTGAATGAGAAAACAGAACTTGATCCTACCTGGTCAATGGCTTTCGCGCACTATAGTACTTATAAATACGATTCTGCAGCTATTTATTATACACGTGCCTATGCACTGGCCACAAGTATTGAAAATAAAAAAAGCATTGCTTACTATGCAGGACTTTCCTTTTACAATGTAAAAAATTATTCATCGGCACTTACGCAGTTCACCAATTGTCTGAAACACGATACTGCTGATCTTAATACACAAACTTATATTGCACGTACCCAATTTGCGCTTAAAAATTACACGACCGCAGAAAATGAATTCAGGAAATTACTGATTGTTTCAAAAGATTCAGCATCCATCAGCTATGCACATAAAATGATCGGGGAAGTATTTTATAATCAACGTAAATATCCAACGGCCATTTCTTCTTATAGAAATGCCTTACAATATACCCCCAAAGACTACCAACTCTTAGGATATATAGGTGATTGTTACCTGAATCAAAGTAAGAACGATTCGGCCAGGCTTATTTATCAACAGGCAATTGATGGAACGAAAAGCCAGCAAAAACTATTTCTTAGCGATAGTATCTTTATGGCAGATCTTAGCCGTGGGTTACTGAGTACTTATATCAATCAGAAAGATACCCTTAATGCCATCCGTAAGCTTTCCGAAATTATCAGGTATGATATTGAACAAGAACAAATAGCAAATCTGTTGAATGTACTGGTTGTTCAGAGAAGAGATCTGAAAGCATTGGAATCCCTCATGCCGGTACTGATATCAGGCTATAAATTATATAGCATGAAAGCTGAACTGGCCTCGTTGTATAACAATGCAGCCATAGTATATGATCAGCTGAAAATGCAACCCAAAGCAATCGCTCATTACCGACTCGCAGTACAGGCTAACTATCCACCCTCTGATTATATCGGATCAGGGTTTATCAAAAACCTTATCAAAGAAAAAAAATACAAAGAAGCCAGTGATAGTGTAAATAACTGGGAAAAACTGCCTAATAAATATCCTGATCTATATAAACAGTTTACACAGAACATGAAAGGCAGAATTGCTTATGCGCAAAATGATACAGCAACTGCGGCGAGGTATTTTAAAGAAACGATTAAGCTTAATTATACCTCACCTGATGCGAATCTATTTCTAGGTAAGATGTTATTAGATCGAAAAGACTCTTCCGCAGCCTTTAATTATTGGGGAAGAATAACAAGTGCCATCAATTTTATAACCGAGCAGGAGGCAATATTGGAAGTGTTTAAATTCGTGGGTTTGCGATATTTTGAATCTGCATCGAAAAACCCAACTTATGGTTATACCAGTTTTACCAGTGCTTCAGATTTTTTTGATAAAGCATTTGCTATAGACAGTAACCAGGCGCTTATTCGTTTATACGCAGGTATTACCCATCTTCAGCTAAAGCGCATTTACACAGGCAAATCACACTTACTAAAAGCGGTAGATTTATACCAAAAGAAAAAAGATACATTGGGTATTGTTTACCGTTGGTTGGGTTATGCTGAAATGCGTGGTGAAACCTTACCGAATTATACCAAAGCGTTCGATTATTATCAGAAAGGCATACAGGCTAATCCCCTTGATTCAGCCATTGTAAATGATCTGGCCACAGCCTACTATCAACAGAAAGATTATGTAAAAGCAGCAGAGCATTTCGGGAAAACAACAAACCTGTATAAAAGCACAGGTAATAAAGCAGTTTCTTTTTACAACAAGGCACTAAGCTTGTACATGAATAAGCAAAAAACAGAAGCCATGGCAGAGGTAACCAGGAGCCTTGAATTGAACCCTAAATATGCAGATGCCTTGAAACTAAAAGCAGAACTCGAAAAACCCACACAATAGATGCCTTAACTTTGTAGTATGGCAAATAAAAAGCCCATCGGGGTTTTCGATAGTGGTTATGGCGGCCTTACCGTTTTAAAGGAAATTGTAAAGGTTTTGCCTGAATACGACTATCTATATCTCGGCGATAATGCAAGGGCCCCTTATGGTCCTCGTTCATTTGATACCGTATACCAGTATACACTCCAATGTGTGCAGTGGTTTTTTTCACAGGGCTGCGAATTGGTGATACTGGCTTGTAATACAGCCTCAGCCAAAGCATTGCGCACCATTCAACAGCAGGACCTCCCCAAAATCGCGCCCGATAAAAGGGTACTGGGTGTAATACGCCCAACAACAGAAGTGATTGGTAACTATAGTAAAACCGGTTCTGTAGGTATATTAGGTACCAATGGAACCATCGTCAGTGAAAGCTACCCCATTGAAATTGCGAAATTCTTTCCCTCTTTACAAGTGTACCAGGAAGCCTGCCCGATGTGGGTACCACTGGTAGAAAACAATGAATACAATAAACCCGGTGCCGATTATTTTATTCAGCAACACCTCCATCATCTTTTTGGTAAGTCGAAAGAAATCGATACGATTTTACTGGCCTGTACCCACTATCCGTTGCTGATAGACAAAATCAGATCCTTTGCACCGGCAAACACCCGCATTTTATCGCAGGGTGAAATAGTAGCGAATAGCCTGAGGGATTACCTGGAACGACATCCCGCCTTGGCAGGTATCTGTACAAGAGAGGGGGGGAGAAGATTTTTTACGACCGATTCTGTGACCGATTTCGATAACCATGCTACTGTTTTTTATGGAAAACCAGTCAGTTCAGAACATGTAGAACTCAGTCTCTAGACATTTTTTCAACTGATAATCAATCTTTTAAGAAATCTAAAGCATTTTTTCACCTCTTTTTCATTGCTTTTCCTTAGTTTTGCCGTCCTTTCACAAACAGCAGTATGGTGACTGCCGTAATGAAATGAAACAAGATTATTGGGTTAGCTAAAAAAACGTAATTATGAAACGTACATTTCAACCGCATAAACGCCGCCGTAAATCTGTTCACGGATTCCGCAAGCGTATGCAAACTGCCAACGGTCGTAAAGTATTGGCCAGCCGCAGAGCGAAAGGCCGCAAGAAACTGACTGTTTCCAGCGAGAAAGGATTAAAATAAAATAAACGCTGATCCGTCTATCTATGTTAGAGGACGAATCACTGAAAAAAATATAAAGTCCCGCCGTAAAGCGGGACTTTTTTAGTTTAGCGCATTCATGAAGTTGAACGGTTACCATAAAAAGGAAAAACTCAAAAGCAGAACGCAGCTGGAAGCCATTTTTGCTACCGGCAAGTCGTTTTCTGTATTTCCTGTAAAAATCTTTTTTCTGGAAACAGATACTTCAGAAACAGCATATATAAAAGCCGGGGTAGGTGTAAGTGCCAGGCATTTTAAAAAGGCGGTTCACCGTAACAGAATCAAGCGATTGTTGCGAGAAGCCTATCGTCTCGAAAAACAAACTTTGCTGCATCAATTAGAGAAGCATGGGAAAAAAATAGCCATTTTCCTTTTATACATTGATAAAGAAATGCCTGATTATATAGTATTAAGGGAAAAGATGAAAGATGGTTTTGAAAAGCTGCAAAGCAGACTTGCTATTCAGGAATAAATTGCCATTATTCTTTATCAGAAACATATGAAATACCTGCTACAGATACTTAGTTATCCCTTCATTTTGCTGATCAGGTTTTATCAGTATGTACTATCTCCTGCCATGGGTCCCAAGTGCAGGTTTACACCTACTTGTTCTCAATATGCCATCACGGCATTACAAAAATATGGCTTAATAAAAGGAGGGTGGCTGGCGATGAAACGTATCAGTAAATGCAGGCCCGGCGGCGGACATGGCTATGATCCGGTACCGTAGGAAACAGAGAATCATGAAACAGAGAAATAAGAAAATGATATACTGCTCTACTTTCTTATTTCTTATTTCTTATTTCTCTGTTCCTTATTCCTCCGTTTTCTTCCCTCCTGTCATTCCTTCCAGCTTGGCAATGGTTTCGCGGATTTCTTTGATGCTGTAAAAGCGATACACTTCAGGAGCTTTACCGTCTTTGCTTTCAGCAGAACGCATTTGATGAAAAGGGCCAACAACGATGGCGTCAAAATTATCTGTCAGGTGTACAGCAGAATTGGGTAGGATGTAAAAATTACGGGTAGCCTTACCTACATTTTTATTGTTAACAAGGTTATGCAGTGAATCGATTTTCACCCGTAAAGCTTCCTGTGTAATCACCTGATTACTCAGTTGTGGATCGCTATAGTTTACCTGGCTTCCAATAATGGTATCATTCTTTACATTCACGATATAATATCCATTCTCCGTAAGGGTAACTTTTGCATCTCCTGAAGGTGTATTGAGTGTTAATTCTACTGTCTTACCCACAAAATCAACTGTTTTATCTTCATGTCCGGCACCATCGGTTGCCTTAATCGTTTTGGTATCGGTATTGATGTCAACAGAACCTTTACTGAATACCACTACCCTTTTCTGGTCAGAAGAACATGATGTAAGCAGGAGTATGGCTGTAAAACAGGAAAGAATGAATTTCATAAGTAAAGTTTATTAGTAAAATGTAAGCCACAAGCTACAGGCTTCAAGCTACCAGAAAGTAGTATTTGCAGCTTGAAGCCTGTAGCTTGTGGCTTCTGCTCTTATTTTGCAAAACGCTCCGCTACTTTATTCCAGTTTACTACATTCCAGAATGCGGCCAGATAGTCAGCGCGGCGGTTTTGGTATTTGAGGTAATAAGCATGTTCCCAAACATCTGCTCCCAGAATAGGGGTGCCCTTTACTTCTGCAACATCCATTAAAGGATTATCCTGATTGGGTGTTGAGCTTACTTCCAGTTTGCCATCTTTAACAATGAGCCAGGCCCAACCACTTCCGAAGCGGGTCATACCGGCATTAGCGAATTTTTCTTTGAAGGCATCAAAAGAGCCAAAAGCACTGTTGATGGCATCTGCCAAAGCTCCTGTAGGAGCGCCACCGGCATTGGGTGCCAGACTCTCCCAGAAAAAGGTATGGTTCCAGTGTCCACCACCGTTATTTCTTACTGCCGGGCTAATAGATCCTGCCGAAGCTACCAATTCTTCCAGGCTTTTGTTTTCATGATCGGTTCCTGCCACAGCTTTGTTTAAATTGTCTACATATGCCTGATGGTGTTTACCATGATGTATCTGCATGGTAGTGGTATCGATATGTGGTTCCAGTGCATCATGTGCATAAGGTAAAGGTGCTAATGTAAATGCCATAACTATATTTTTAAGTTGATTAAATAGTATCTACAAATTTACTAAGCTTCGGCTGAATGCCCGTGAATTGTTTCTTAAATCGAAAGAGGAGAGCTGCAGGCCACAAGTAATACTAAACCGCCTCAACTTGCGGATTGTAGCTTGTAGCTCTTTCCATCATCTTTTCAGCTGAAAGAAATTCCTCATCAGCCAGGTACATTCATCCTGCAGAATGCCACTTATGATTTCGGTTTTTGGATGAAAAGGGGATTGTTCTGCTTTAATATGCTTTCTGAAGCCGTTTTTTTCATCACTGGCACCATATACAATACAACCGATCTTACCCCAATACAATGCACCAGAACACATTAAACAAGGTTCCAGTGTTACATAAAGGGTGGCTTCGGGCAGGTATTTGCTACCCAGACTGCTATAGGCAGAAGTTAATGCCAATATTTCGGCATGTGCGGTTGAGTCGTTCAACAACTCTACCTGATTGTGCCCACGTGAAATAATCTTATTATTCAATACAACAACAGCCCCAACGGGCACTTCATCAGCTTCAAAAGCCAGCTGTGCTTCTTTAAGCGCCTGCTGCATGTAATATTCATGTGTTTCGGGATGCATGTAAGAAAAATTAAAAATCAAAAGTCAAAAAAAGAAACCATACCATCAAAGATCAATCTATCCAACATCAAAAAATAAATCTGCGATCAGCCATCCTACATCAGCCATCTACTTGTATTTCCAGTTTCTGTTTTTACCCTGTTCCAGCCATTCAAGCATGGTGGCAATACGTTTATGGCGGGTAGGTTCTGTTTTGGCTTCTGTGATCCATTCTACATATTCTTTTTTATGGGAGTAGGGGAAGGCATCAAAAGTGTTGGCGGCTTTTTTATTTTTCTTTAGTGCATCCTTAATATAGGCGGGTATTTGTAAAGTTTTGGGATCTGCTTTGGGTCTGGCAGGTAATTTCACACCGGCTTCATTAAGTGCAACGGCCTCTTTAATATAGGCAATCATGATCTTATCTGGCGGAAGATCTTTGATGCTTGTAATACGGTCGAAATGGCCCATAGCACCCCTTTCTTTGGTTTGCAGAATTTTATTTGGGTCCTTCATAATCGAAGCCTTCCAGAAACCGAATGCGCAATGCTGTTTAAAGGAAGCCATACTGCAAACAACGCCTTTGTGTTCAAAATGCGGAAAGCTCCACTTCATGGTTTCCGTAATATCCGGAAAGGCTTTGTGTACCAGTTTACGGATATGTATCAGTATAGGTTGCGCAAATGTTTCGGCCTTACTGATATAAGCGTCTATGCGGGAATCTGTAGCAGGCATTCGCTAATGTAATGAGAAGAAAGGGAAATGTGAAGCCTGATGGCAAAATAAAACCGCTTCAAATAGAAGCGGTTTTACTTACTTATTTCATATTCCTTATTTCTTATTCTCACAGTTTCTTCACCATTATATTCCTGTACCAAACATGGTCACCATGGTCCTGAAGGGCAATATGTCCTTTAAAATTTTTACCAAAAGCCGGCATTGATCTGAACTTGCTGTTGGCAATCATCTGGTTCCACTGTTCATCACCATAGGTAGTGGTAAGAATACTTATACCATTGAGTTTGAATTCCAGTTTCCCCCGGTTGCTGATGATTTCAGCCGTGTTCCATTCACCCACAGCTTTTGTTACGCCTTCTTTGCTGGCAACCAGATCATAGAGGTTCCCGGAACGGTGTTTATCGATTTTTGCATCCGGGTGTCCGTCATTATCCAGTACCTGCATTTCAGGACCTGTGTACCAGACATATTTATATTTCGCCGGATCATTCTGCGCCCAGAAAATAATGCCACTATTACCGTTTTTGGCAATTTTCCAATCGAGTTTGAGGTGAAAATTTTCCAGTTCCATGTTATGGATAATATCACCACGCCCCGATTTATCGGCCGCATCCAGGTGTAAAGCGCCATCTTCTACTTTCCAGGAACCGCCTAAAGTATCCTTACCATAAGTGGTCCAGCCTTTGGTGGTTTTACCATCAAAAAGTGATATCCATCCGTTTTTTTGCAGGATATTATGCAGGGGGGGTACTGTATTGTTAGCATTATCTGTATTGCCCAGCATGAAAACACTGATTAATGCTGTTGTTATCCAGTTATTCAGGATCATTTTATTTCTTTAAAAGGAGAATATATTTTACCATGGCCTTGGCATCATCTTCTGTAATTGCAGGATGTGGTGTCATAGGTATATTTCCCCATACTCCTTGTCCGCCCTTGATAATTTTACCAGCCAGCATAGCAATATTCTCTTCGGTATTCTCATATTTCTCGGCCACATCTTTGTAAGAAGGACCAATCACTTTGTCACTTACTTTATGACAGGTAAGACAGTCTGATTTACCAATCAGTTCCAGCCCTTTAACGTAATCAGGGTTACTACTCAGGTCACTTGAAGCAGTTGTGGCAGCTGGTGCTGCAGCAGTTTCTTTTTTCTCTTCTTTGCCTCCGCATGCTGCCATCAGCGCCAGCATGGATAAGGATACTAAATACTTTTTCACGGTGTATGGTTTTGTGGTTTGATAGTGAGCAGTGAGTAGTGAGTAGTCAGTATGTAGTAGTATTTTCTTTACTCACTACTGACTACTCACTACTCACTCTCACCTCGCTAAGTTATTCATTGATTCCCAGAATCCTGCGGTTAAAATTTTCATCTGAACCCGTTCCGGCGAAATCGTCAAATGCTTTATCGGTTACTTTAATGATATGTTGTTTGATAAAGGGCGCACCTTCTGCAGCTCCTGTTTCAGGATGTTTAATGGCACATTCCCATTCCATGACTGCCCAGCCCTTATAGTTATAAGCAGCAAGTTTACTGAAGATGGATCCGAAGTCAACCTGACCATCACCCAGCGAGCGAAAACGACCGGCTCTGTTGATCCAGCTTTGATAGCCTCCGTACACGCCCTGCTTACCGCTCGGATTGAATTCGGCGTCTTTTACATGAAACATGCGAATCCGCTCATGGTAATGATCTATATAACTCAGGTAGTCTAGACACTGTAATACAAAATGGGAGGGATCGTACAACAGGCAGGCACGCGGATGGTTGTTTACTTTCTCCAGAAACATTTCATAGCTGATACCATCATGGAGGTCTTCACCTGGGTGAATTTCATAACAAAGATCAACTCCATTGTTATCAAACACATCCAATATAGGCTTCCATCTTTTTGCCAATTCTGTAAATCCCGTTTCTACCAGTCCGGCCGGCCTTTGTGGCCAGGGATACACTGTATGCCATAATAAGGCACCACTAAAAGTGGCATGTGCATTCAGTCCGAGATTGGCAGAAGCTTTTGCTGCATATTGTAATTGCTGAATGGCCCATTCTGTTCTTGCTTGGGCATTGCCGCGTACATTTTCCGGCGCGAACCCATCGAACATAACATCATAAGCAGGGTGAACAGCTACTAACTGTCCCTGTAAATGTGTAGAAAGCTCTGTTATCTGTAAACCTGCAGCTTCAACGATGCCTTTTATTTCATCGGCATAGGTCTTGCTTTCAGCCGCTTTCTGAAGATCGATACAACGAGCATCCCATGTAGGAATCTGTACACCGGTAAAACCCAGTGAAGCAGCCCATTTACAGATACTTTCCAGAGAATTAAATGGTGCTGCATCTCCCATAAACTGCGCAAGAAAAATACCGGGACCTTTGATGGTTGTCATAGTGCAAGCGATTTTTTAAGTGAGTAGTTGGAATTGAGTAGTGAGTAGTCAGTAGTGAGTAAATAAAACCGTACTCACTACTGACTACTCACTACTCACTCATATTCTATATTCCGTCCACTTTACATCCGAAGCGGCTGAGGCAACCACATTGTCTATAAATGCCATACCCCTTACTCCATCTTTGGTAGTAGGGAAGTCGAGCATTTCGGGAGTTGCTGTGGTGCCGTTGATACGGGCCGTGAGTGTTAGTGCGAAATTGCGGTAGATATTAGCAAATGCTTCCAGATATCCTTCCGGATGGCCGCCTGGTGTACGGCAGTTATGGGTGGCAAAAGAACTGAGCCTGTCACCATAATTACCTCCGGCACGTAAAATCTGCGTTGGCTGATCGAGCCACTTAATTAATAAAGTATTGGGTTCATGCTGGGCCCATTCCAATCCGCCGTTCTCTCCATAGACCCTTATTTTTAGTGCATTTTCTTCACCTGCGGCTACCTGTGACGCCATTAAAACACCACGGGCCCCATTGCTCATACGAAGTAATACATTACCATCATCATCCAGTAAACGGCCTTCCACTAATGCATTGAGATCGGCACAGAGATGCGTAATCTCTGCACCGGTAATGTATTCTGCCAGATGAGCAGCATGTGTACCGATATCGCCCATGGCTCCTGCTTTACCCGATTTTTTAGGATCGGTTCTCCAGGCAGCCTGTTTATTACCTTCCCTTTCCGATAATTTACTAAGCCATCCCTGCGGATATTCAACCCACACTTTTCTGATTTTTCCAAAAACGCCACCGGTAACCATGGCACGTGCCTGTTTTACCATCGGGTATCCTGAGTAAGTATGTGTTAAACAAAGCAATAATCCTGTTTCCTGTACTTTTTGGTGTAGCTGCTGAGCTTCTTCGAAAGTAAACGTCATGGGCTTTTCAATAACCACATGGAAACCATGATCCAGTGCCATCATCGCAGGTGCAAAGTGTGCAAAATTGGGCGTAACAATGGTAATGAAATCCATTCTTTTGTCAGCAGGAAGCCGACTTTCTTTGGTAATCATCTCCTCAAAATTCATGTAGATTCTGTCTGCCGGCAGAAAAAGATCTTCACCAGAGGCTTTCGCAATTTCAGGGTTAATGCTGAGGGCACCACATACTACTTCAATAAGTCCGTCCATATGTGCTGCTATACGGTGAATGGCGCCAATGAATGCATCACGACCACCACCTACCATACCCATCCTGAGTTTTCGGTTCATGTAGTTTTAATTTTATTGGTTCTGGTATTGTAAAGTCAATTCAGAAATGTAAGGTTATTAAAAAAATGGATGCGGAGGAAATTTTATCATTTTAAGTTCTTTAAAAGAACACAAACGTTTGCGTAAAACCGATAAAAAACGAACATGTCATCAAAACTTTTTCATTTTTTGTTTAAAAAATAAAAATTACATTTAGTGGCTTAATTTAAACAACAACCTAAACGATATGCAAGCCACTCCCCAACGTCAACAATTATTTGTTGCCAGCTGTCTGGCATTACTGGTAACTTCTCTTTCATTTGGTATACGGGCCGGAATTCTTAGCAGGCTGGGTGTTGAGTTTGAGTTGAATGCTGCACAGTTGGGAACCATAGCTGCTACTGCTTTCTGGGGCTTCCCACTTGCCGTGGTAATCGGTGGGTTTGTAGTGGATATCATTGGTATGAAACGACTACTTATTGTTGCATTTCTATTTCATCTCGCAGGTATTGCACTTACAATTTTTGCCGGTGGTTACTGGACACTTTTTATATCTACACTCTGTGTAGGTATTGCTAATGGTACGGTAGAAGCTGCCTGTAATCCATTGGTAGCTACTATTTATGCTGATAATAAAACCACCAAGCTGAATCATTTCCATTTGTGGTTCCCGGGAGGTATTGTAATTGGTACTTTACTGGTTTACTTTTTAGATAAAGCAGGTATTGGATGGCAGATACAAGTGGGACTCATGTTGATTCCTACCATTTTATACGGATACCTGTTTAGTAAACTCAGCTTCCCGGTTACTGAGCGGGTGGCAAGTGGTGTTTCAACCGGTGAAATGTATAAGTCGCTGTTCAATCCATTGTTTATTTTTATGATCATCCTGATGTTTGGTACGGCCATCACTGAATTATTTACCGGTCAGTGGATTGATGTACTCCTCAAAAATGTTTCCGACAATGCAATTCTTTTATTAACCATTGAAACGGGTATTATGGTTCTGGGAAGAGCTTTTGCAGAACCCGTGGTTCATCGTTTTTCTCCGGCAGGTGTGTTACTGATCTCAGCAATATTATCGGCTGCAGGTTTATACCTGATGGGACATACTACTGGTAACATGTTATTTGTGGGTGCCATTGTATTTGGTATGGGCGTTTGTTATTTCTGGCCTACTATGCTGGGCTTTGTATCTGAGAACTTACCTAAAACAGGTGCCGTAGGCTTAAATCTCATGGGTGGTGCGGGTATGTTTGCTGTTTCTGTTTATATGATTTTCATGAGTGGCTATTATGATAACCTGCTGGCAGCTAAACTTCCAGCAGGCGCAAGTCTTGCAGAATATTCCAATGCTCCTGCCGGAACAGATATGGCCAATGCGCTGGGGGAAGCAAAAAAACTGGCAGGTCCTGAAATATTAAATGCTACGCTTGTTATACCGATTATCTTATCAGTGGCATTCGCAGGTCTGTTAATTTACATGAGAAATAAAAACAAAGGAAATTCAACGGTAGTAAACGTTGGTTAAACATTAATCCTTACATTTAGTACGCACGAAAAGATACCGATGTCAACAGATTCCAACAGACGAAAAACGATCAAACAATTGCTTACCGGATCCGCGATATTGGCATCAGGAACAGCCATAGCATCGTTTGCAGATCCATTATCTAAAGAAGAGCAACCTATGGCGTTGAAGGGTAATATTAACCATTCTGTGTGTCGCTGGTGTTATAACGATATACCACTGGATCAGTTATGTTCAATTGTAAAAGAAATGGGCTTGGTGGGGATAGATCTGGTAGGCCCAAAAGAATGGGATATACTGAAGAAGCACAACCTTATCTCTACTATGTGCAATGGGGCAGAAATTAGTCTGGTAAAAGGGTGGAACGATCCTCAATATCATGCAACACTGATTAAAAATTATACAGAACATATTGAACTGGTGGCAAAAGCCGGTTATACGAACCTGATTTGTTTTAGCGGTAACAGAAATGGGATGGATGATGAAAACGGATTAAAAAACTGCGTCGAAGGCTTAAAGCAGATTATGTCATTGGCAGAAAAGAAAGGCGTCATCATTCAAATGGAACTGTTTAACAGTAAGGTCGACCATAAAGATTATATGTGTGACAGCTCTGCATGGGGTGTTGAACTGTGTAAGCGATTGGGTTCTCCCAACTTCAAACTGCTCTATGATATTTATCATATGCAGATCAATGAAGGAGATATTATCAGAACTATAAAAAGAGACCATCAGTATTTCGGACACTACCATACAGCAGGTGTGCCTGGACGTCATGAAATCGATGAATCACAGGAACTCTATTATCCTGCTATCATGAAAGCGATTGTAGAAACAGGGTTCAAACAATATGTAGCACAGGAATTTATTCCAACCGGTAATGATAAAGTAGGATCATTGAGGAAGGCAATTCAGATATGTGATGTGTAGGGAGCATATGGCTAATGGTTTATAGCATATAGTTATCCATTTGCTATGAACCATAGGCTATTCACAAAAAAAGCAAACCACAAACCTTCATAAACAAACAGACCATGGCCGATCAAAATTATGACGCAATCGTAGTAGGCTCAGGAATCAGTGGCGGTTGGGCCGCAAAAGAGCTTACTGAAAAGGGGTTGAAAGTACTCCTGCTCGAACGTGGGCGAAACATTGAACACATCAAAGACTATGTGAACGCCAACAAAGAAGCATGGGATTTTCCTCATCGTGGCAGAAGAACACAACAGATGATCAATGATTATCCGGTACTGAAGCGCGATTACCCGTTAAATGAAACAAATCTTGATTATTGGGTGAATGAAAAAGAAAGTCCGTACACAGAGGTAAAACGTTTCGACTGGTTTCGAGGTTACCATGTGGGTGGGCGCTCATTAATGTGGGGTCGCCAGAGTTACCGCTGGAGTGATCTGGATTTTGAAGCCAATGCGAAAGATGGTATCGCCGTTGACTGGCCGGTACGTTATAAGGATATTGAAAAATGGTACACCTATGTTGAACGCTTTGTTGGAATCAGCGGTAGTAAGGAAGGCTTACCCCATTTACCAGACAGTGATTTTCTTCCGCCGATGGAACTTAACTGCGTAGAAAAAGACCTCTCTAAACGTATCAAAGAATACTATAAGAATCAACGCCACATGATCATTGGCCGTGTTGCCAACCTTACTCAGGAACACGAAGGGCGCACAAACTGCCAGTATAGAAATAAATGCTGGCTGGGATGTCCGTTTGGTGCTTATTTCAGTACGCAGTCGTCTACCTTGCCTGCTGCTATGAAAACAGGTAACCTTACTTTACGTCCATGGTCTATTGTAACAAGGGTGATTTATGATAAGGATAAAAAACGTGCAACTGGTGTGGAGGTACTTGATGCAGAAACCAACAAAACATACACTTATAATGCGAAGATCATCTTCCTCAATGCCTCTGCTTTAAATACTTCCTGGATATTGATGAATTCTGCTACAGATGTATGGCCCGATGGTCTGGGCAGCAGTAGCGGAGAACTCGGGCACAATATTATGGACCATCACCTGGGTGTGGGTGCAGGGGGTAAGGTAGAAGGCTATGAAGACAAGTATTATTTCGGTCGCCGCGCCAACGGAATTTATGTACCTCGTTTCCAGAATATCAATGGTGATAAACGTGATTACCTACGCGGTTTTGGTTACCAGGGTAGTGCTTCCCGTCAGGGATGGGGCCGCGAAGTGGCAGAGTTGAGTATTGGTGGTGATTATAAAGATGCCATAACAGAACCAGGTGGCTGGACATTTGGTATGATGGGTTTTGGAGAAGTATTACCTGATCATAGCAATAAGATTACACTGGATAAGAATGTGAAGGATAAATGGGGTCTGCCGGTATTATCATTTGATTGTGAGCTGAAAGAAAACGAGCTCAAAATGAGAAAAGATATGCAGGCTGATGCTATTGAAATACTTACCAATGCCGGTGTGAAAGATGTATATGGTTATGAAGGAAATGGCGTTTTAGGAAGAGGTATCCATGAAATGGGTACAGCACGTATGGGCCATGATCCGAAAACTTCGGTAGTAAATAAATTCAACCAGGTTTGGGATGCGCCCAATGTGTATGTAACAGATGGCGCCTTCATGACATCATCAGCTTGTGTTAACCCGTCACTGACTTATATGGCTTTTACTGCCCGTGCAGCAGACCATGCAGTGACAGAATTGAAAAAACAAAATTTATAGAGTCAGTAGTGAGTACTCAGCAGTGAGTGTTTTTTACTCACTACTCACTACTCACTGCTCACTAAAACTTAAAAAACATCACCATGAATAGAAGAGAAGCCCTTTCCAGCGTTGCCTTGCTGCTTGGGGGAACATTAATCGGTTCGACCGCTTTTCTTACAGGTTGTAAAACCAGTGGTACAGATAGTGGTATCAGTTTTTCTCCGGAGGAAATCAGTTTTCTGAATGAAGTAGGAGAAACCATTTTACCCGCAACCAGTACACCCGGCGCCAAAGAAGCCAAGGTAGGCGAATTTATGTCGGTATATGTAGCAGACTGTTACGAAGCAAAAGATCAGGTAATTTTCAAAGAAGGATTTAAAAAACTGGATGAAGCCAGTAAAAAGAAACATAATAAAACCTTCCTTGAAAGCAGTCCGGAAGAAAGACATGCCCTGCTGGTAGACCTGGACAAAGAAGTGAAAGAATACCAAAAAACAAAAAAGGAAGAGGATCCCAATCATTATTTCAGGATGATGAAAGAATTAACCCTGATGGGCTTCTTTACATCTGAAGTAGGTGCCACAAAAGCCTTACGTTATGTGGCTGTTCCCGGAAAATATGAAGGATGTATTCCGTATAATAAAGGGGATAAAGCATGGGCTACTTAACACAAATAAAAAGTCAAAATTCAAAAGTCAAAAAAGCGATGCTTCAACTCTTGAATTTTGACTTTTGAATTTTTAATTCCTTAATTTTTTATGTATGTCAACCAATCGCAGAGATTTTCTTCGTAATACCGGCTTTGCTGCGGCAGCATTATCCCTGCCTTTCGTAGGAAAGTCTTCCATATTGGATGAACTGGCCTATAAGCCCTTGGGATCTTTTGGTATTCAGTTATGGACCGTTAAAGAAGCCATGTTTGCTGATCCGAAAGATACACTTACCAAGCTGGCATCCTATGGGTACAAACAGATTGAAAGTTTTGAGGGTCCCAAAGGCTTTTTCTGGGGTATGAAAAATACTGAATTTAAAAAGTTGATGGATGACCTGGGAATGAAAATCGTTTCATCTCATTGTAATAATACAGTAGAGTTTGAACGTAAGTCGGCTGAAGCGGCGGAGATCGGCATGTCTTATCTGATTTGCCCATGGAAAGGACCGCAAAAATCAATCGACGATTTTAAACGCTTCAACGACGAATTCAATAAATCTGGTGAAATAGCCAAAAAGAACGGAATACGCTTCGCTTATCATAACCATGATTATTCCTTCAAAGTATTGGATGGGCAGGTGCCACAGGTAGTGATGATGGAAGGCACCGATAAAAACCTGGTCGACTTTGAAATGGATATTTACTGGGTGGTGGCAGCAGGCGAAGATCCCAAAGCCTGGTTTAAAAAATACCCGAATCGCTTCCGCCTATGCCATGTAAAAGATCTTACCAAAACTGCAAAGGGAAGCGAATCATGCCAGATTGGTAAAGGTTCTATCGATTTCAAATCGATCCTTAGTGAAGGTAGTAAATACGGACTGAAAAACTTTATCGTGGAGCAGGAAGCTTTTACCGGCACCAACCCCATGGAAAGTGCACAGGCCAATGCAGGCTATATGAGTAAGTTTCAACTTTGAGAGAACAGTGAAATAAGGAATAAAAAAATAAGGAATGAGAAAGTGTAAGTTTGTTTTACACTTCTTCATTCCTTTCTTATTTCAAATTTCCTATTTCTTATTTCTCTGTTTTAAACGCCCAGGCTCCATCCATCTCTGTACTGACGTTTCACAAACTGATTGGCCTCGTCGAAGTTGGTGATTTTCATGTTCGGACCATCCCAAACCAGTCTGATATTTCTGCCCGGATAGCTGATACGTCCTCCGTCCATTTTCTTTTGAAGGTCATAACTTCGAATGGCCAGATTACCCATCAATACACTTTCAGTTAAAGGACCCGCTACATCAAAGTTTGAACTAAGTGTTTTGGCAGCTTCTGAACCATAACCGGCCATAGCAGCTTCTACCCATGCAGCGTAGTGACCATTATCGCCGTTCGGTACCCGCTTGATGGTTTGTGGAACCTGTGTTGTCTTGGTACGGTTGGTTGGCAACAGATTTGGTAAAACACCGTAAGTGCCACACATCATCTTTCCTTTGGTTCCAATAAAAATGGTTCCATTACCGCCATCACCCATCATTTCATTAGGCCCTAATTCCTCAGGGCGTTCTGGTTGAATACCACCATCCATCCAATGCATGGTAAGATCAGGCTTCCCATTTTGTCCTTTGAATTTAAGAATGATATGTGAGGCCAGTGGTCCGCATTCAGGAGCATACACAGCATTCCAGTTTCTTTCATAACGTTTTGCCACACTGCATTCTGCAGAAGAAGGATAGCCAAGACCCAGCACTGCAAAGGCTGGTGCCATAATATGACAGGCCATATCGCCTAATGCACCGGTACCATAATCCCACCAGCCACGCCAGTTAAACGGAACCAGGTTGTCAACATAATCTTTATAAGGAGCAGTACCTAGCCATAAATCCCAGTTCAGTTCTTTGGGAACCGGTAAAGTATTTTTTGACCATTGAATACCTTGTGGCCAAACCGGACGGTCGGTATAACAGTAAACAGTATGTACATCACCAATTACACCAGCATTGTACCAGTCGATTAATTGGCGTACCCCATCGCCGGAAGCACCCTGATTACCCATCTGGGTCACAACCTTATAACGATGCGCAGCTTCTGTCATTACACGCGCCTCATAAATATCATGTGCAAGAGGTTTCTGAACATATACGTGTTTGCCTAACTGCATAGCTGCCATAGCCTGAACAGCATGCATATGATCGGGAGTAGATACAGATACAGCATCAATATTTTTATGCTCTTTATCCAGCATTTCGCGATAATCCTCATATACTTTTGCTTTGGGATAACGCTCACGGCTTTTGGCAGACATCCTTGAATCAACATCACATAAAAAAGCAATATCAGCTTTACCACTCATGAAGAAGCTGTATAAATCACTTTCACCTTTACCGCCTGCGCCAATACCCGCTACCTGTAACTTATCACTGGGTGCGGTAAATCCGCGGCCTATTACATGTCGTGGAACAATATAGAACCCGGCAAGGGCCGTCATACTGTTGCGGAGAAATTTTCTCCGGGAATCATCTGTCAGATTGGTTTCCTGTTTCTTTTGCAGGTCTTTCTTTTTCATAGCAATCAGTTGATTATTGGTTGGATAAGCAATGGAGCTATGAATTTATTTAATTATTTTGAAAGAGGCGGGAATAATAAAGTCACCAATTCATTATTCTGTATTCAGAAATTAATGGCTTTATGAGAGGTATTATAAATTAGGTGGCCTTCTGTTCTCCACATATAAATTCAGACCTGCATATTTGCCATTTATTTTTTTAAGCTCACTGGTATCTACATAGCCATATTTTTTATGTAACCTCAGTGAATCGTCCTGCATATAAGTAACCATTACCCATCTGTCTGTATCCAGGGCCAGTGGATATTTTTTGCAGATCGCTCCGTTATGCGTATTCACTTCAATGGCATAGGATCCTTTTGGAAACTTTCGAATGGGTATATTTTGCAAACCTGGCTTTAATGAATAATGAATATCTTCTTTCGTTTTACCGTTTTCCTGATCGCTGATAACCAGATGCATAGGGATATTTTCCCCGCTTTCATTATTTACAATAACATGGGCCGATTGCTTCGACACAGTACAGGCAGTTAAAGTGATAATAATGCCTGAAACATAGATCATTGGCTTGCTGATACGCATAAAATATTGATTTTATTGGCTCTTATATAGAAGAATGAAACCTGTTTTCGTAAACAGTTCAGGAGGGGTCCTGTACAGACACAGCAGGGAAGTTAACCGTTGCTTTCAGAGGAAAATTTTTGTCTGGAAAGGGCTTACTTGCTAAAAGCACTGTCTGGAAGAATGGCAAAACTACCCGGCTGTATATTGAAGAAGGTAATATCTGTGAGATCCTGATTAGAACGGAAGCCATTTGCATACCGGCCTTTTTGTTTATAGGGATAATTCTGAACAAGGGTAACCGGTGTCTGGGTATAGAATTGACCTAAAGATTGGTCCCAAAACAATTCATTACTGTATAAGGTATCTCCTTTCGTGTTAAAAATTACGACACTGTCTTTGAGAAAAACCTTGCTTTCATTGGGAAGATACCGCCCATATTTTGCAAAAAGCTGGCTCTCTATGCGCATCGTTGAATCAAAAAAATCTACATGCAAAGTATTCGGGAATTCAGTTTTTCGCATACTGTCACCCTGATAGCGCAACAATATAGGAGCGGTTAATTTTGCTCTGATACGGCCATTCTGACTGATATAGCTTTCTATATTTTTGCCTTCTTCGATACCAGGTGATTTACTGCCAAATGCTTTTACATCATTTACATCATTTTCACAGCCACACACAAAAAAGCAGCCCAATAAACAGGCTGCCACTATGTTTTTAATATTTGTGTTTGTATTAATCATACCTGCGTTTCTGGAACCAGACATCCGTTAAGCTGATACCCAATGTAAACTGTACATAACTTTCTGTGATATTATTCACACCGGATCCTCTTTTACCAAATTGAAGCGCTGTGTTCAAAACAGTAAACTGTCTATCGTAGTTGTTCCATTTTTTTATCGGTAATCCTGCGCCCACAGAAAAACCCACATGTTTTAAACCATTACCATCGGGATCAACATAATCCTTACCTATAAATGCACCTATGCGGTAATTGACGTTGCTCCAGTAGCTACGTCCTGTGAGAGGGTCTGGACAAAGTTGCGCGCCAATCTTTAACTGCCAGCTATTTACCAGTTGGTCTGCCTGGTTATAAAAACGGTATTTATTCCACTGAGTTGCTGTGTATTCAGCACCAACTGACCACATTTCAAAAGTTCCACGGTTATTGCTGGCTGTTTTGTGTAAAGTAATGCCAGCAGCATAGGTAGAAGGCATTTGGATATTGCCTTTAATTCCGTTTTTGATAGAAATCGTATCAATGGTAATATCACCGGCCTGTGATTCAGTGTAAGTTTCTCTTTTCTGATCCTGTGAGGCAGAAAGACTTTGCGAAAGCGTAGCAGAACCTCCTATGCGAATCAGGTAATTGCTGGTTGTCTTCGTTTGCTCATTTACTTTTTTACCTACAGAAAACTCATATTGAAAACCCGGGTTAAAAAACATACCGCTAAAGCTGGTAAGGGTTGATGAGTTAGACTGAAAGAAGAAAGTGGAGTCGTTGATAAATATCTTTTTGGTTCCGATTTCTCTTCTTCCAAAGTTCATACCTGTATTAAACCCGATACTCAGGTTTTTCCATTTTTTCCCAATTCCTACATATGCCTGATTCAATCCGCCAGATCCCTCATAAATGGTTGCTAAACTGTCGCCAGCCACCCTTTCGCGGCTTACTATTGAGTAGCTGATACGGCTCAATGGTCTGATTCCGAATGCCATACCAATTCCTTTTACTCTGTTTATGGGTAAACCTACACCTACATACGACGGATAAAAGTAATTTGACCTGAATTTACCCGCAGGATTCTCACTTCTTAAATTTCTGGTGTCGAAAGTTAACCCCAGATCATAGGAAACCATGAAGAAATTGCTATAAGTAGCGGGGTTCATGAAATTGATGGCCTGTCCTACATTATTATTGGTTCCGTCAGAGTAAGCAGCACCCAATCCTCCCAATGCTCGGGTTATGGCGTTACTGCCATTATAGAAATCGCCCAAACCATAACGGGTAAATGGTGAATTCTCCTGTGCGTTAGCATTTAGCAGGGTAAATCCGGTAACCAGAAAACTCAGACTAAGTCTGATTAGTGTTGTACTCACAGATCGCATACAGGCCTTTAAAAATTAAATAAGGGTCGGCAAATATCCTGTTTTTTAGATGTGGTACAAAAAAACCCATATCACCCCCGGTTAACAGCACGTTAAAGTTATTGAATTTCAAGGCATAAGCGTCAATAATTCCATCAATTTCCTTAGCCATTCCCATGATTACCCCGCTTTGCAGGTTGGTTTTGGTGTCGTAACCAATCAGGGGGAAATGCTGATCGGGCTCTACAAGAGGTAATAAAGCCGTTTGTTCATGCATGGCTCTGAAGCGCATGGTCATGCCCGGCGAAATGCTCCCACCCAGAAACTCGTGTGCCCTGTTGATGTAGTTATAGGTAATACAGGTACCGAGGCCAATAGCCAGGTTATGCTGGCCGGGAAAAAGATCCACCGCTGCGGCGCAAATAGCCAGTCTGTCGGCACCAATAGTCTCAGGCTTTCCAACAGGGGTGGTAAAAGGTAGTTTGCTGGTATGCCCGAGTTTATGGAACACAGTTTTCTCAGCCAGTAAAACTTCTATATCCGGATTATGATTGATAACTGAGGAAAGAATGGATTTTTGGGGTTGAAACCGCTGAATCAGGCTTATGATTCTATCCGTACTGTCATTATCCAATACAATCACTTCTTTTAGTTCTCGGTCCGCAAAAACGGCGCATTTAAGACGTGTATTACCAAAATCAAAACATAAACTGGTTACCATACCCCTTAGTTATGCGTTAAAGTTAAAGCCTTTCAGTTCCCGGAAATGACCATTTAACTGGATTCTTTCCTTTAACGATTCTATGCCGGATACCACCGGTAATATCCTTGTAAGATGTCTTTTCAAATATTCCAGCCTTTGTAATTCATGTAACAGACTTAAAAATTCATATTCTTCCTGCAGAGAAAGGCCTGCATGATGGGCCAGATCATAACTACACAGGCTATCATCTGGTTTTTTAAAATCTTTGGTTACACCGATAAACCTGTGTAACTCCCTGATACCGGTTAGAATCTGTTCCACAATCTGTGGCTGTTGTTTTTCATTGTTTTCGGGATAATGAACTATGGCACCACTATACAATTTATCCGGAATGGATTTGATCAGTTCAAGTATCCTAAAGACCTTTTCGCCACGGGTCCGGATATCCATTTTACCATCAGCATGTACTTCCGCAATCTCGGTAACATGAACCAGTGTACCCATTTCTGCCACAGCGTTGTTGATCACAATAGGAATGCCGAACGGTTTCTGCTCCCCATAACAATCATGAATAAGCTGTTTATAACGGGGTTCAAAAATGTGCAGGTTCACCTGCTCGCCCGGAAATACAACAATACCTAAAGGGAAAATGGGAATAAAATTGGTCATAATAAAAAGCAATAGTACTAAGAAGTAAATAAAAGGGATGAACAAATTGGGAAGAGAAAAGTTGATCTGTGTCCTGTATGCTTTTTCATACTTACTTTGTCGTATGAAAATATCGGGATTCACCATTATCCGAAATGCTGTTATCAATGATTATCCGATTGTGGAAGCAGTCCGGTCCATACTTCCTGTTGTGGATGAAATGATTATCCTGGTAGGTAACTCAGACGACGATACTCTCGGACTCATGCAGTCAATCAATGATCCTAAAATAAAAATCCATCATTCGGTATGGGATGCTTCACTGCGTACCGGTGGCTCAGTGCTGGCGGTAGAAACCAATAAGGCTTTTCAACTGATAGACCCGGATAGCGACTGGGCATTTTATATTCAGGGTGATGAAGCGGTGCATGAAAAATACCATCAAACTATCAGAGAAACCTGTTTGCAATATAAAGATGATAAACGTGTGCAGGGACTTGTTTTCAAATATCTCCATTTTTATGGTACGTATGATTATGTGGGCGACAGCCGTAAATGGTACGATCATGAAGTAAGGGTTATCCGAAATGATAAAAAAATTAGTTCATATAAAGACGCACAGGGTTTCAGGGTGGGTAAGCAGCAGTTAAAAGTAAAACCGGTAGATGCTTATGTATACCACTATGGTTGGGTAAAAAGCCCGGAACAGATGATGAAAAAAATGAAAAATTTCAGCAAACTCTGGCATTCCGATCAGGCCCTGGAAGATATGATGAAAGCCCCCGACTTCTGGAATTATGATGAATTTGACTCACTACAGAAATTTACGGGCACACATCCTGCAGTGATGCAAGAGAGAATAGCACGTCAGAACTGGAAAACAGAACTCGATATCAGTAAAAAGAAATTTTCCCTGAAAGATAAACTACTCTACTATTTTGAAAAGAAGACCGGAATACGGTTGTTTGATTTCAGAAATTATAAGATAATTTGATCAGCCTGAGGCTGAGAAAATTTGAAAATAAAAAGCCAATTGTCAACCCAAACTTCTTCTATTTTCAAGTTTTTATTCCTTTTTTGCAGGACAAATTGTGTAATGATTACGAGCCAATTTTATGCATAAGAGATGATGTTTGTAAACAAATCCAGCACCTGATATCATTTTCAAATTTTCATCCCGCTTTGTGCGGGACAAATTGTCTAATTATTATCCACCCATGCAACCAAACTCCATACTGGTATCCAAGATTGCATTCTACCAGACAGGATGCTGCAATGGCAAAGGTCCAACAGATGGCTGCCATATTTTTCTTTCGCCAGCCGAGATAGGCCGGAAAGAATAACCAGATAGTGAATAATAACATACCCCACCAGCCACTGCCCATCCACCAAAACAACCATTGATTAAAAGGCCAGCCAAAACCGGTTGTATAGGTGGGGAACAACTGACCGAAATAATTTTGCAGGGTATTGGGAATATGTGCCCAACCTATATTCTGTTGCCCTGATATTATGGCATACCAGGCCGCTTTATTCACTGCATACCTTGTATTGTCTGAAAGTGTAGGATCGTATTTGCCAGGTACATATTGTTTCCAGTCATAGAAGCTGTACCCCATTTTGTGTTGCACAGTCGGAAAGAATAACCAGGCTGCAATGCAGATACTTAGCAATGCGAAGAATATGATAATCCCCTTTTTTCGATCCTGTTGATTACTGAAAGTCTGAATGGAAACGATGAGTCCCATCAGTAAAACAAGCATCCATCCTGTGCGGGCCGATAAGAAAATAATGCAGAGTAATAAAAAAATACAGACAGGCAACAACCACTTGTGCCTATTCCTGTTGAACCAGGCAAGCAGCACAGCACCCGATAAAAAAATAGAGAACCGCACATGGTCATTATCCATGAAAACAGGCAACGATTGTCCGCTGCTATACCTTTCAAGTGCATACTGACTATTGAATATATACCAGCCTAATGGATACAAAACAGCCAGTAGTGCTGCCAGGATCCAGCAATAGCTTAATGTTCTGAATATCCGGGGCTCGATCGATGTGATACAGACTGCGCTTAAGGCCAGCACCGGATATGTTGTTAAAGTAAGCAGATGATCCCAGCCTGCTGCATTATCAGGAGATTGCCATATGCCAAGCAGACCCAGTATAACAGGTGTAATGCCCCAGAGAATGACAGGATTCTTGTACCAGTTGTGTATCCATAATCGGAAGTGCCAGAGTGAAAAAAAAAGCCATATTCCCATCGATATAGATAAAATCGCCCTGCCCCACAGTAATCCTGCCAGTGAAACAATAAACAACCCCGTAATGAACCATTCTTTTTTCATGTTATCAATAGTATTCTATGAATCTCTGGATGCAATTACTTTGTTTTGCAGTAACAAGAATTAAATTTACGCTTAGCATCGCATTATGTGGCAGCAATTATTAACAGGTATCATACAACAGGATCAAAGAGCACTGGCGCGTAGTATTTCATACGTGGAAAATGAAGTACCCGGGTATGAAAACTTCCTGTCTCAATTACCTGCAGGAAATGCATCTATAACGGGCATTACGGGTCCTCCCGGTGCAGGGAAAAGTACATTGGTAGATGCCCTGATTCATGAATGGGTTTCAAAAGAAAAAAAAGTAGGTGTGCTTTGTGTAGACCCCTCTTCACCCTTTAATCTGGGGGCGGTACTGGGCGACAGGATCAGAATGAGTGAATGGTACAATCATCCGAATGTTTTTATCAGATCGCTCGCAACACGTGGGGCTTTGGGTGGACTACATCCTCATATCATTGATATTACCGCACTTATGCAGGCGACAGGGTTTGATCATATTATTGTAGAAACAGTTGGGGTAGGGCAAAGTGAAATTGAAATTGCTGGTCTGGCCGATACAACGGTTGTGGTAGTAGTTCCCGAGGCTGGAGATGAAGTACAGACCATGAAAGCAGGCCTTATGGAGATTGCTGATATTTTTGTGGTAAATAAAAGTGACCGGCCAGAAGCAGACCTCTTTGTAAAAAACCTCCGGATGATGCTGGCTCCTGCGTTTTACCAGACAAAAACAGAAATACCCGTTATCAAAACAGTGGCTACTCATAAAACCGGTATACCTGAACTGGCCAATGCCATAGAACAACACCAGTCAGCAACACATCATTCAGAAAGAAAAGACTGGTTGCTTACAGAGAGAGCATGGAAACTGATTCAGCAATATCGAATGAATGATATTGATAAAGAATTATTGAAGGAAAAGATCGCAGCACTCAGAAAAAAGGAAGCATTCAATCTTTTTGGATTTATCCAATCCTATACAAAATAATCATTACTACTTTATGCTTCCTCATCAAACCGATATTTCAGTAGTAATGGCCACTTTTAATGGTGAGCGATACCTGCGACAACAATTAGATAGTATTCTCCTGCAAACGGTTTCACCCAAAGAAATTATCATCGTTGATGATGGTTCAACGGATACAACACTTGCTATTCTGAAAGAATATGCAACCGACGATCGTTTTCGCTTGTTAGTAAATGACTACAATGTGGGTTATATCAGAAGCTTTGAAAAGGGAATGCTACAAGCCACCTGTCCATATATTGCCTTAAGTGATCAGGATGATATCTGGCTGCCACATAAACTGGAAACTTTAGCGTCTAATATTGAGGATCATATTGCCGTATACAGCGATTCAATGCTGGTGGATAAGAACGGAATGTCTTTGAATAAAAAAATGTCAGACCTCAAAAATCAACTTACTTACAATAACTGCCTGATGTACACAATCGGTGCCTGGGCGCCTGGTCATGCCATGTTATTCCGGAAAGCCCTGGTTGATCAATGCAAACCATTTCCAGCCTTGGTAACGCACGATTTTTGGCTGGGTTTCGTAGCTTCCTGTAATGGGGGTATTTTCTATGTGAATGAGGTGTTGGTGCATTACAGACAACACGCAAGCAATGCCATAGGTGCCAATACGCAGCAGTCGAAAAAACAAAAACCAACAAGAGCCGAAAAAATACTTACCGCCCAAAGGAGAATGCAACTGTTATATGAAAAGTGCCCTGAAGGCTTAACTGAACAAAAAGAAGTGTTAAGACTGCTTTCGGAAACGTATCAAAGAAGCGATCTCAAAAGCCGTTGGAAAAGAATGATCTGTTTTTTCCGTTACAGAAATATTTTCCTTGCCTACAAAAAAAAATCAGTACTGATGCAGATACTCTTTTGCGTTAAGATGTTTTTTAAGATAGATGCTTAATGATGCTGAACCAATGCATTCCAACAACGTTTAAAAAGATTTTTTAACTGAACAGTTGCCGGTATTTGTTTTTGTACCAGTGGTCCGTCGAATTTTTCACCTCTTCGCAGATAATACTTTGATAATGTACCAGAAGTAATGCCCCATTTTGCAATAAAAGTATAATAGCCCTTGTTGCGTTTTACGCGTTTAACGGAAATGGATCCAAAATGATAAACCCTGCTTTTTTCGATCCCTTTAAATAAACGTACCCCCAATTGCCAGAGTTTCATGGAAAAGTCGGGATCGGAATACATACCCGGGCTGAACTCTATACTATAACCTCCGGCGAGGTCCCAGATGTCTTTATGTACTACATTGGGTGGCCAGGTAGCTCCCTGCCAGTCCTGAAAAGGAATAGCCGAAAACTGCTGAAGTAATTTCTCCTCCTGAAATGAATCTATGGAAGTGCCGAAATTTTTTTCGATGGAACAGCTGCTTTGTGCTTTTATTTCGATGGCTGTAGAAGACAGGAAAAAATATTTATGGCCGATTGCCTGTATTTCTTTCAGTAAGGGAGTATCCCAGTCGGGACAAACATACATGTCGTCATTGATATACAGGAGGTAGTCTGTTTGTGCCAGTGTTCTGCAGCTATTGAGTGCATAGCAAACACCTACATTTTCTGAACTGTAAGAATAACTGATATCCGGCTGGGCTTTTACCCAGTCTAAAGAACCGTCCTTCCCTTCATTGATATGTACAATGATTTCATGCTGAAAAGCAGAATGCTTCCTGATACTGTTGATACAGAGTTGCAGGTAAGCCAGATTGTTCCAGCTGGGTATCATGATAGAAAATACCGCTTCCGGATGAGTGTTGCCCTTATGTTTTTCTATATTTACAGCCATGCGATGCGATAAAAGTAAAAAGAGTTCATGATACTGCCTATTTCAGTGGTTTTATGTAGTTATAACGGGGCGCGTTTTATAAAAGAACAGGTGCTGTCTATACTTGGCCAGACTTATGCTATCATGGAACTTATTGTGGTAGATGATGCTTCTACGGATGACACCTGTGGCATTATCGCATCAATGGCGGAAGCTGATCACCGAATCAGGTTGTATCGTAATCCTGTCAATCTGGGCTTTTCCGCCAATTTTGAGAAAGCATTGCGTATGGCAGCAGCAGATATCATTGCTATTGCCGATCAGGATGATTACTGGCATCCCGCAAAAATCGAAAAAATGATGGCGGCATGGCGGACGGATGTACCATTGATTTATTGCGACTCTATTCGTTTTACAGATAAGCTACCTCAAAATCCCCTTCCCAATAAAAAGAACCGCAAACTGGAAGGCGATGACCCTAAATGTATTGGTATCTTCAATACGATCAGTGGTCACGCTATGCTCTTACGTAAATCATTACTGGATAAAGCATTACCTATACCTGCGGATGTGTATTACGACTGGTGGCTGGCCGTGGTGGCTATGTGTAATGGATCGGTACAGTTTTTACCTGAAATACTGGTGTATCAAAGGGCACATGATCAGAATGTAACAATTCAGCACTTATCAGAAAAAGCATTGCGAAAGCAATTCAGGCAAATGCTGGTTAAACACCTGGCAGCTTTTTCTGCAATAAAAGGGATGAAAAGGGAAGATGTATTGTTTTTTCAAAAACTTGAATATTATTGGAAGCAAAGGCTGGAAAGGGGTTGGAGCTTAGGTCTGTTTCTTTTTTTATTGAAGTATAGAAAAGTATTGTATGCATACAAGAAACGAAAACTTCCTCTTATCTCTGAGTTGAAACATAGTTTTCTTTTTGCTTTCGGCAGATAGCAATACTTTTAGAAGAAATAATTATTATCAGGTAATGAAACAGATGAAATGTAGAATATGTCATAATGAAGATAATAACAGCGTATTTTCTACTCGGGAAATGATGTTTGGATTTAGAGATACTTTCACATATATCGAATGTGTATTGTGTGGAACAGTTCAGATTAGCGAGATACCATCAAATATTGGAAAATATTATCCTTCTGATTATTATTCATATACACAAAATAAAAGTGATTCTTTTTCTTTTAAAGATTGGCGGAAGGGTAAAGTGTTTCAATATTATTATGGAAAAAAAACGATCATTGGGTTTTTACTTGCTGCTTTCAGCAGTAAGCCACCTCTCTGGATGAAAAAAGACTACTTTGATCTAAACCATAAAATATTGGATGTAGGCTCTGGCTCAGGAAAATTATTGCTGGAAATGAAGAGAGGGGGTTTCAAATATCTTACTGGAGCAGATCCTTTTATAAATGCAAATATTCAATATGAGAGTGGTGTCACCATTTTTAAAAAAGCATTTACGACTATTGATGAAAAATTTGATTGTGTCATGTTTCATCATTCTTTTGAGCACATGGATAATCCTGAAGAAATTTTCAAACATCTTTTCAATACACTCACTGATAATGGGTTTGCCTTGATAAGGATTCCGGTTGCTGATTCTTTTTCTTATAAAAAGTACCATGAAAACTGGGTGAATCTAGATCCTCCAAGACATTATTATCTTCATACCGATAAAAGCATTGAAATTTTAGCTAAAAAAACCGGACTAAAAATCATGGATAAATTTCGTGATGCTAACCAGTTCCAGTTTTATGGAAGTGAATTGTACAAAAATAATATACCACTGGAAGATTATAATAAAGGCTTGTATCCAGATTATTTTAGTAAATCACAAATTAGGGCTTTTCGAAATGAAGCAAAAAAATTGAATAAAATCAATGAAGGCGATTGGGCATGTTATTACTTGCGAAAGAATAAATAAATATTTATTAATTATTTTCGAAAGATGTCACTTCTTTTTCTTTCTTCCACCATCTCCAGCCAATATAGCCCATAATGGCAAGAGGAGCACCTGCCAGGTAAATAATCGCGGAGTTTAATGCTTTGGCGGGCCCTTCACCTAACTGAGAAGCAGTTTTGGTACAGATAGAACACTGAGCATCTGCGAATTGACTTATCAGCAGTAACAAAGCTCCACAAATCATCATCTTACATACCTGCTTCATACCCAAAAAGTTTTTACAAAGATAAGATTATAAAACAGAGAAATAAGAAACATGGAATAAGGAATCAGGAAGGGCATATTTCACTTTCACTTTCTCGTTTCATATTCCTTATTTCTTTGTTCCTCTGTTTTTCTTATCTTTCTTGTTCAACAATATGCTATGCAACAACGCAGACAGTTTCTACAAAAGATGGGTTTGCTGGCGGGCGCATTTTCAGCAAACAGTCTTTTTGAACAGGCGCATGCCGCTGAATGGGAGGCTGCGCAGAAAAGAGTGGCTTCCATTGCCCCGGAGCTTACGGCGGCAGATGAGGATTACTGGAGTGTGATTCAACAAGGTTATACGGTGAACCCTAATCTGATTAACCTGAACAATGGAGGTGTAAGCCCTTCACCAAGAATTGTACAGGAAGCTGTGGAGCGTTTTAATAAATTATCGAACGAAGGCCCTTCTTATTATATGTGGCGGATACTTGATCAGGGTCGCGAACCACTCAGGTATAAGCTGGCCACACTGGCTGGCTGCTCACCAGAGGAGATAGCCATAAACCGAAATGCTACGGAAGCATTGAATACGGTTATTTTTGGGCTGGACCTGAAAGCGGGTGATGAAGTGATTGGTACCAAACAGGATTATCCCAATATGATTCAAGCCTGGCGACAAAGGGCTTTACGGGAAGGGATTGTATATACACAGATCAATTTTGATTTTCCGATAGAAAATGATGAGGCCATTGTAGCTGCATTTGAAAAAGCCATTACACCCCAAACAAAAATTCTGCACCTCACACATATCATTAACTGGATCGGACAAATCCTGCCAGTTAAGAAAATTGCACAGATGGCTCATAAAAGGGGTATTGAAGTAATTGTAGACGGTGCACATTCTTTTGGTCTTCTTGATTTTGCAATACCGGATCTGGAATGTGATTATTTTGGAACCAGCCTGCACAAATTTCTAAGTGCCCCGATTGGCAGTGGTATGTTATGGATAAAAAAAGAAAAAATTGAAAAGATATGGCCCCTGGTATGTAATGATAAGCCTAGAGGCAATGATATCCGAAAGTTTGAGACCCTGGGAACCCGGAGTTTTCCCATTGAACAGGGAATAGGTGAGGCATTGAATTTTCACAATGCTATAGGTGCTAAAAGAAAAGAAGAACGTATCCGTTACCTGAAAAATTATTGGGCCGGAAAGGCAAGAGAAATTCCCGGTGTAAAAATCCACACATCCTTTAAACCAGCATATGCCTGCGCTATCTGTGGTGTTTCGGTAGAAGGTATGACTCCTGCACAACTTGATCAGGCGCTATTCAATACCTATAAAATTCATACTGTAGGAATTGTATGGGAAAATATCAGCTGTGTGCGTGTAACACCACATGTATATACCAAACCCTCCGATCTTGATAAGCTGGTATTTGCGCTGGAGGAAATAGCAAGGAAGAAAATGTAGGATGTAGGACGTCAGATCTCAGATGTCAGATATAAATTGATATCTGGCATCTGAGATCTGACATCTGCCATCATTAATTGGCTTTCGCGGCAGCCTTTTTTGCTTTTACAGCAGTTGCTTTTGCGTTGGCGGGGCGGCTTTTGCCGAAAGAACCTTTGAATCTTTTACCTTTTGCGGTTTTTTTATCTCCTCTACCCATGGTACAGTTATTTATTAAATGAATAATAGTGAGGGGCAAAAATAGAAAAACCCCGCGAAAGCGGGGTTCAATTCTTTTTTTCGCCAGATTAGATCTTAGCGCTCAGCTCTTTACCAGCTTTGAAGCGGGCAACTTTTTTAGCTTTGATTTTGATAGTCTCACCAGTCTGAGGGTTACGACCTGTACGTGCAGCACGCTTAGATACAGAGAAAGTACCGAAACCTACCAGGGTAACTTTGTCACCTTTTTTCAGGGTTTTGGTTACTGTATCAACAAAAGAATCCAGAGCAGCGTTAGCTTGTGTTTTTGTAATACCTGCATCTTCTGCGAGTTGTGCGATCAATTCAGCTTTGTTCATAGATGTGTTTTTAGATGTATTTTAATAAGAGAAACAAATTTATTGGCTTTTAGCAAACAGCAAAATATTTTTCAAACTTTACCTTCTTTTTGTGAATACATAAAACCCAATTCCCCAAAGGATTTCAGCCGATTTTTCTGAAAATAAAATATGATGTTTCAACGATGTATTTCGCTGAAACCCTTTATTTTCAATGGTTTCAGGCGAAACTCGCTGAAACTCGCTGCCAAAGCGGGTTTCAGAGCAATATAGCGAAGTTTTTGCATTACCAAAATGAATTTGCAAAACTATCCACACTCAATTCACAACCTGCATTAATGACCGAAAACCAGCAAACTGGTCGCCCCATTCATTAAAGGCATCCTGCCGGAGAGCGGCTGCAAAATCGCGGATATAACGATCGTAATCTTCACGGGTAGGTGCCATATACTGCGTAGCATAGGTAGGCCCTTCCGTTTCATCAACTTCGAGTACCCTTACAAACCTGAAATCGGAAAAGCATCCTGTCTGCATTACTTCGGGTATGTGTTTGTCTTTCATCCATGCTACCCAATGATCATGAATGGGCCAGGCAAGCTGAATGGTAACATTATAGATATACATAGGGATATAATTTGCTTACACTGATCAGGTGGTTAGTTCCAAAAAGATCGGACAATGATCGCTGTGTTTTACATCCGGATAGATAGCAGCGGCCTTTAACTTGTCGTTCAGGTTATCGGTAATACTGATATAATCAATACGCCAGCCCTTATTTTGCAGCCTTACGGAAGGGAAACGCTGGCTCCACCATGAATAAGCCCCTTTTGCATCAGGATTTGCATAACGGAAAGTGTCTGTCCATTTACTGGCAAGAAACTGATCCATCCAGGCCCTTTCTTCCGGTAAAAAACCGGATGATTTCTTATTGCCTTTCGGATCATGGATATCTATTTCAGTATGTGCGATATTGTAATCCCCCGTAACAATGAGTTTCTTTCGTGTTTTCCGGAGTTGTTGTAAATAATTGAAAAATTCATCCAGCCATTGGTATTTATAGGTCTGTCGCTCATCTCCACTGGTACCAGACGGAAAATACGCATTGATGAGTGTGAGATCTCCAAAGTCGGCACGTATTACCCTCCCTTCGGCATCGCTTTGCTCAATACCATTGCCATACAAAACATTGTCGGGTTTTATTTTAGTAAAAATAGCCACACCACTATAGCCCTTCTTCTGTGCAGAGAACCAGAAAGTATGGTAACCTAATTTTTCTATGGCAGCAACATCTGCATCTTCTTTGTTGGCCTTGGTTTCCTGTAAACAGATAATATCTGCAGGATCGCTTGCCAGCCAGTCTGTAAAGCCTTTTTTCATGGCAGCACGTATGCCATTAACGTTGTATGATATTATGCGCATGTACTGATTTTTATGGGTAAAACCTGCAAAAAGCGATCATTAATAATTGATTCAGTTTTTCAGTTTCTAAAGATGCATCAAAAATAGCAATCCGCTCAGGTAAATACTTTCCTTTTGCTATAGCAATTTCTTTTTCATCCAATCTGATTAGTTTTAAACTGTTCCTGTCGGCACAGTGAATTACAAATGCCTGATTTCCGAGGAATCCTTTTATCTGGTATTCAAGTAAAATATTTCTGGGTGTAGAAATTCCTTCGATAGTGATAACAGAACTACTGTCGTAACCATTACTTATCTTGTTTAAAAAGATCTTTTTCTCAGGCACACCTATATTTTTATGGATACTGAAACGTGCAATGGTATCATTGTCTTTTAATAGTACGTGTACAGGACCTGGCAAAAATTGAGTAAACACATCTGCCTGACTAAGAAAATTGAAATCCGGATTTATTTCGGTTATCAATTTTAGTGTATAGTTTTTATCTCTGATAACATCGCGACACTCTTGTCTCAACTGAACAAAATCAGATTTATTCTGGTTTCCTGTTGCATTGATTACATTGGCAATAGGGGTATTCTCACCTATATTTTTATTTTTCCCTTTTGCTATTAATTCTTCATAAAAATGATCCCCGAACCTTAGCATTTCAGATTCACTATGGCGTTGATACGAAAAAATATCCTTCTGTGTTTTTGTTTGAATGATAGGATACTTGCTGATTTCCGGCAGAATAAAATTATCTGCATAAAAAGGCGGAGGTGCTTTTATTTCAATCATATCAGTCATATTCTGCTCATCCAGCAAACGACCGATACCCAGATTCAGTATATCAGTAAAGCCTTTTGGTGTGGCAGCAAGATTGGTGGGAATAATGCCAAAACCATTACCGTTTCCGGTACTTACACAAATGGTAAGAACGTCATTTGATAAGATTTTTTTCTGGTGGTTCACAAATAAAACACCTAGCTGAAGAATTGATTTGGCTCGCCTGAATACTAGTGAATCTGACAGGTACTGTGGTTGACTGGAATAAAATGTATATGGATCATATTCATAAATGTCGATGTACAAATGCAGGGTTGAAGTATCGGCATTAGTAAAATAAATGCTGGTATTTGCATTCAGCTTTAGGTTTTCTATTGGAAGGATACGTAAAGCTGTATCGTTGATGCTTGCATTCTTTTTGGCGAGTAACTGCTCATTTAATTGCTTTATAAAAACCGATCTTGTATCAGCCATTGAGAAGTAACTCATCATAGGCCCCATCATTGAAAAGGTTCTCACCTGTTCGAGTATTACATTTTGCTGTGCAGTAGCAGACAATAAACAGAAGATGGATATAATAAAGAGGCTGAATTTTCTCATAAAATTGTTAAGTATGGTTAGCTTTCCAATTAGCAGCAAATTTTATGCTAATTTGAATTTTTTATCAATTTAATACGAAATGGAGAAAACAGAAAGATTCATTCCTGCTCAGGAATCGGTTTATTTGGATGGCCCCAAACCCAGGATTAATGAATTATCATTTGCGTGGCAGATTTTCCGGCAGTTTATAAAAGGGTTCCGTACCCTGCACTTCGTGGGTCCTTGTATTACTGTATTTGGTTCTGCGCGATTTAAAGAAAATCACCCATATTATCAGGCAGCTGTTGAATTTGGTAAACGTATTGCTGCACTGGGATTTACCACCATGACTGGTGGCGGACCCGGTATCATGGAAGCTGCCAATAAAGGTGCCTATGAAAACGGAGGACAGTCTGTGGGTTGTAATATCAAATTACCTTTTGAACAGTACCCTAATCCATTTATGCATAAATGGATCACTTTCGATTATTTCTTTATCCGGAAAGTATTGTTGGTGAAATATTCCTATGCTTTTGTAATAATGCCAGGTGGTTTTGGTACCATGGATGAGTTTTTTGAAACACTAACACTTGCGCAAACAAAAGTGATTAACGATTTTCCGATTGTTCTGTATGGCAAAGATTATTTCCAGCCCCTGTTAGATAGTATTGATGAAATGGCAAAACGTGGTACCATTTCTGAGGAAGATAAAAAACTCATTTTTCTCACTGATGATATCGATGAAGCTATGAACTACATACAGACCTATGTTCGGAAAAATTATACAGTAAAACCGAGAAGACGGTTGTGGTGGTTGTTTGAAAAAAGGTGAGAAACAGAAAAATAAGGAATATGAAATAACAAATCAGGAAGTATAGTCGTTACCAATTTTCTAATTTCTTATTTCATGTTCCTTATTTTTTATTCCTTATTCTAATACCGGACTTAACCATCTTTCTGCTTCGGCGAGTGGCATATTCTTTCTTCTGGCATAGTCTTCCAGTTGATCGCGTTGAATTTTGCCTACGCCGTAGTACTGGCTTTGCGGATGTGAAAAATACCAGCCACAAACGGAAGATGCAGGATACATAGCCAGACTTTCTGTTAGTTCAATACCAATAGTTTCAGTGGCCTGTAACAGTGCAAACAGCTTGTGTTTTTCTGTGTGATCCGGACAGGCAGGATAACCGGGTGCCGGGCGAATACCTACGTATTTTTCTTTGATCAACTCATCATTACTAAGACTCTCTGTTGTGTCGTAACCCCAATATTCTTTTCTGGTTTTCAGGTGCAGGTATTCTGCAAATGCTTCAGCTAAGCGATCGGCTAATGCCTGCAACATGATTTTATTGTAGTCGTCGTGATTGGCTTCAAAGTTTTTGATATGTGTATCTATACCATGAATGGTTACAGCAAAAGCGCCTATAAAATCCTTTTTACCACTGGTTTTAGGGGCAATAAAATCTGCCAGTGATAAATTCGGCTGGCCCGGTGCTTTTTTAATCTGTTGGCGAAGGAAAGATAAAGTGATAATAGTGTTTCCGGCATTTACGCTTACATCATCATCTTCACTGGCGGCTTCCCAGAAACCAATGGTTCCTTTGGCTGTGAGCCATTTTTCAGCTACGATTTTATCCAGTAAAGCGTTGGCATCGTTGTATAATTTGGTAGCTTCCTTTCCAACAATAGTATCTGTAAGTATATCGGGGAAATTACCATGCATTTCCCATGCAATAAAAAAGGGTTTCCAGTCTATATAGGGTCTTAGTTCACTCAGGTCCACATCAGCAAATACTTTGGTACCTGTAAACTGCGGTTGGGTAGCATTGAATCCGGCCCAGTCAATGGCAGCCTTATGTTGCAGTGCTTCCTGGTAAGGCAGGTATTGTTTGATGCTTTTTTTGTTATCGAAACCTTCTTTCAGTTTAATGTATTCTTCTTCCGTCGCTTTCAGGAAAGAGACTTTCTGTTCTTTATTTAACAGCGAACCTGCTACGGTAACACTTCTGGAGGCGTCTAATACATGCACTACACCATGCTGGTATTCGGGAGCAATTTTAACGGCGGTATGCATACGGGATGTGGTAGCACCACCTATTAAAAGCGGTTGTGTCATATTTCTACGCTTCATCTCTTTGGCAATATGCACCATCTCATCCAGAGAAGGGGTAATAAGACCACTTAAGCCAATGATATCTGCATTTTCTTTTTGCGCTGCATCCAGAATTTTGTCGGCAGGCACCATTACACCCAGGTCAACAATATCATATCCGTTACAGCCCAGTACTACACCGACAATATTTTTACCAATATCATGAACATCACCTTTTACGGTGGCCAGTAAAATTTTTGCAGCACCAGCTGCTTCTGTATTAGCGGTTCCGGATGCAAGACTGGCTTTTCTTCTTTCTTCTTTTTCAGCTTCTATATAAGGCGTAAGAACAGCTACGCTTTTCTTCATTACACGTGCACTTTTCACTACCTGTGGTAAAAACATCTTGCCTGCACCAAATAGATCGCCCACTATGTTCATGCCATCCATTAATGGGCCCTCGATTACATCGAGTGGTTTAGGATATTTTAAACGGGCTTCTTCTGTATCTGCTTCAATATAATCTGTGATGCCATTGATAAGGGAATGTGCCAGACGTTTTTCAACTGGTTCATTGCGCCATGCTTCATCTTTTACTTCTACTTTGCCCTTTGCTTTAACTGTTTCCGCAAAAGCGATAAGTTTTTCAGTGGCTTCGTTATTGTCATTGTTTTTGTTCAGCAGTACATCTTCACAAAGCTGACGCAAGGTGGGCTCTATTTCATCATATACTACGAGCTGACCTGCATTTACAATTCCCATATCCATGCCTGCCTTGATAGCATGAAACAGGAATACAGAGTGAATGGCTTCTCTCACATGATCGTTACCCCTGAATGAAAAAGATACATTTGATACACCACCACTTACTTTGGTGAGTGGCATCAGTCTTTTAATTTCACGGGTAGCTTCGATAAAATCTACTGCATAGTTGTTATGCTCCTCAATACCGGTGGCAACAGCGAAAATATTCGGATCGAAAATGATGTCCTGTGGAGGGAAACCTACTTTTTCAGTAAGAATTTTATAGGCGCGATGGCAGATTTCAATCTTCCTTTCTTTCGTATCGGCTTGTCCAACTTCATCAAATGCCATTACAATAACGGCAGCACCAAAGGCTTTGCAGATAAAAGCCTGCTCAATAAATTTCTCTTCTCCTTCTTTCATGGAGATAGAGTTCACAATGCATTTACCCTGTACACATTTAAGTCCGGCTTCAATGATCTCAAACTTGGAACTGTCGATCATAATCGGAATCCTGGCGATATCAGGCTCACTTTGCAGCAGGTTCAGGAAAATGGTCATGGCTTTTACGCCGTCTAGCAGCGCATCATCCATGTTTATATCCAACACCTGTGCGCCGCTTTCCACCTGCTGACGTGCCACTGATAAAGCTTCTTCATATTTATTCTCACGGATGAGTCGTGAGAATTTTTTGGATCCGGTAACATTGGTACGTTCTCCAACATTTACAAAATTGGTTTCCGGACGAACCACCAGTGGTTCGAGTCCTGATAACCTGAGATAAGGCTTGATAGTAATGGTCTCGCTCATGTATAAGTCTTGCATTAAGCCAAAACGGTTTCCACAAGGGGAAGCTGTCTTGGAGTAATTGTTTTAACGTGATCGGCAATATGTTTGATATGATCGGGTGTTGTTCCGCAGCAACCTCCAACAATATTTACAAAGCCTTGTTTTGCCCATTCTTCTATGAAATGTGCTGTTTGATGTGGTGCTTCATCATATTCACCCATGGCATTGGGTAAACCGGCATTGGGATAGGCCGATGTGTAACAGGCTGCGATCTGGCTCAGTTCTTCAATATGCGCACGCATTTCGGCAGCTCCTAATGCACAGTTTAAACCTATACTTAACGGCTCAGCATGCATCACTGAAGTATAAAAAGCTTCCAGTGTTTGTCCGCTGAGTGTTCTGCCAGATGCATCGGTAATGGTACCGCTGATCATAATCGGTAGTTCGGGAATACCTGTTTCTCTGAAAAATTGCTTGGCCGCAAAAATGGCACCTTTTGCATTGAGTGTATCGAAAATGGTTTCAATCAGTAAAATATCAACACCACCATCTACCAAACCCTTAATCTGTTCTTTATAAGCCGTAACTACTTCATCAAATGTAACAGCCCTGAATCCGGGATTGTTAACATCCGGTGAAAGGCTTAGTGTTTTATTCAGTGGTCCGATAGCACCGGCTACATATTTCGATGTGGCACCGGGGTTTTCGGCCATAAATTCAGTAACAGCATCTTTGGCGCATCTGGCTGCAGCCACATTTAATTCATAAGCCAGCGATTGCATATCATAGTCTGCCATGGCAATGGTGGTACTGCTGAAAGTATTGGTTTCAATAATATCAGCCCCCGCAGCCAGGTATTGTTTATGAATGCCTTTAATGATGTTGGGTTGCGTAATGCATAAAAGGTCATTATTGCCTTTTACATCGCAATGCCAGTCTTTAAAACGTTCACCGCGATAATCAGCCTCTGTAAGTTTATGACGCTGGATCATGGTACCCATGGCCCCATCAATCACTAAAATCCTTTTTTCCAGTTCTTTCCGAATACTCATATTCTTTTATTTAGGGCAAAACTTAACTGCCATAATAATATGTTACCGGACTAAAAAACGTAAGGAGAATATGACTATAGGTCTCGTGTACGTTTATTAGTTCGATTTTGTCCCGATACAATCGGGATGACAGGCCGAACAATAAACAAATCCGCCTGTGTAGAATACAAAGATAAATAAAAACCAATAAAAAACCCCTGATTATCAGATCAGGGGTTTTTTACAAGGAGAATAGTAATTACTTGTTTTTCTTTCCGCCCAGTGTGAAAATGCGGGAAATGTTGAAGCCATACCTGATATCGCCTTTACCCCATGAGCCAAAAGTTTCATGAATAAAGGTATGCTCATTCATACCGATAGAATTGGTAAAATGCAACTGGAATACGTGGCCACCCGTTTGTATGTCTACACCGATGGAAAGAGGATTGTAAGTGCCATCAAAACGCTGTGTCTGCACAAAGTATTCGGCATTGATACTTACCCGTTTACTCACTTTTTGACGGGCGAGGAAGCCTATGGAGAAAAGATCCTGTGCGCCCCCGGTTAAAAATAACTTTCTGTTATACCGGGTATAAGTAGGAGATATCTGCAGAGAAGTATGTTCATTGAATTTACGGGCCACCATTAACTGAGCGGTATAATACATCCTGTCTTTGGTTTTTACATTGAGTGTGGGATCAGCATAACGAACGCCACGATAGGCCATAGCACCTAATAGGGAAATGGTGACCGGAACGTTTTTCGTACCTGATTGCTGACGCAGTATCCGGTATTTTAAAAAGCCATCGCCTTCTTTGTTGGTACCTGTTCTGCCAATACCGATCATCAGGTTATCTGATAAACCAAAATCGAAACCTATACGTGCCGACACAAAGTCCAATCCAAACAGGTTATAAAAGCCCTGGTTCAGTGGGGCAAATCGGTGGTTGATGCGAAAATCCATACTGCCTTTTCCCGTAATTTCAACTGTTTGGGTGGTAACAAGGCGGGTGGAATAGAACGTATTCAGTGTGCGTTCTGTTTTGTTCTTGTCTTCTGCGGCACTTGCACTGTCCTGCATTTTAAACAGGTCTACTTGCTGTGCATGGGCAAAAAAATGGGTACAGATCAGGCATAATACTGCCAGTGACCTTTTTAGCAGGGTCTTCATACAGGTGTTTTATATGGATGAAATGATTACTGGTATTGACAGCTTACCTCAACATCTACTTTCTCAGTAACAGAGGATGCGTCGATTTTGAAATCTTTAAGTGAAATCACAAAAGAGCCACGAGCAGTGGGTTTGCCAGCCTTTATTTCTACAACACCATTCACTGTTACATTTTTAGTAACACCATGCATGGTAAGATCTCCTTTTACACTTACTTTATAACTGCCGTCTTTTGTAAAGTTTACTTCTTTCAGGTTAACGATATTTCCCTTGAAATCTGCCCTGGGAAACTTGGTACTTTCGGCATACTGATCGTTAAAGTGCTCCTGCATTTCTGCCAGCTTGAATTTAAAACCTTTCATCAGCAAGCTGAAAGTGAGCTGGCCATTATCGGCAATCCTGCTGGTTACTTCGTTATTTACGGCTTTAACATCACCATCAGTAGGCGATTCGAATGTAATTCTGCCATTACGGGTGGCAAAAACTTTTTGCGCATCGGCCTGAAACCCGATGAATAAAAATGCTGTTACAACTGCTAAAATGCTGATCTGCTTCATACTTACTGTTTGTCCTTTCTTATTTTACTAATACGCCTTCATTGATAACTACATTGGCATCCGGAATATAACCGGTACAAATGCCTTTAAATGTAATGGTATCTCCTGCTTTCAAAGCGCCTGGATCTGTTTTAAATGTACAATTGATCACAAAAAACGGATCGTTCGTTTTAAAATCTACGACAATATTGCCATCCTGGTTTGTCGTTACACTCATTACTTCTCCTGTTATCTGAATGGCTTTATCCAGGTAAAGACCGTTTGCCTTGGTTTCGTCTGCTACAAAAGCTTCAAATAACTGTTGTGCTGTAACCTGTATGCCTTTCTCACTGCTTACATCTCTGTGCTCCCTCGCATACACAAAATACACGGTTAGGCTTACTGAAAGAGCGATTCCTATAAGCCCGATCCATAAAAGGTTTTTAGCCTTCTGGAAATTGGCCAGTATGTACACCAATAAACCTGCAAATGGAAAGAGCAAAATAGCAAGTAACCACAAGATCTTTGTATTATTCTCAATATCAGTACGTCTGAAGACCTGAATCAACGCTAAGATCAAAATAATGATCCAGATGATGCCTGTACAGATCAATCCAGCAACAATACCCGCAAATTCAAATTGCATAACTCTATGTTTAGATGGATGAATAAAACCTCAACGACCTGTTTTGTTCACTGTATGGAAAGGTACAGCAGGATGACGAGGAATAATTCAATGTTTAAACTGCAATTTAAGCAATCCCATCCATACCAACAATTACGAATGCCTCTGTAAAAGGTTGCTTTTGCCCTAAAATTCTGTTATTTCACATATTGCTGAACGGGTAGACGATTGGCAATGCTACGGGCCAGGGTCATTTCATCGGCATATTCCAACTCACCGCCAAAAGCAATGCCCCTGGCAATGGTGGTTACCCGGCAGGGTAAATGAGCCAGTTTTTTCTGGATATAGTAAATAGTAGTATCACCCTGAATATTCGGGTTAAGGGCAAAAACCAATTCTTCCGTTTCTTCTTTTTCGATACGTGAAACCAAAGATTCGATACTCAATTGATCGGGGCCTATACCATCCAGCGGAGAAATAATACCTCCAAGCACATGGTAAGCACCATTAAACTGCTGGGTACTTTCAATGGCTATTACGTCCCTGATATTCTCTACCACACAAATCAGTTTCTGGTTGCGCATGGAGTTGGCACAGATGGAACAAATGTCTCCATCACTGATATTATGGCAACGCTGGCAGAACTTGATATCTCTTCGCATCCTGGCAATGGTTTCACCAAAATGCTGTACATCATTTACTTCCTGTTTCAGTAGGTGTAAAACCAGTCGCAATGCTGTTTTCTTGCCAATACCAGGCAATTTGGCGAACTGTGCCACCGCATTTTCAAGTAAAGAAGAAGGAAGTTGCATAAAGCAAAGATAGCGACCAAGGGAGTAAGTTTCAAGCTACAAGATATGAGTAAGAGAGGCAATTAGCAGCCAGAAGCTCGCAGCTCATAACAGCTTACTGCAAAGCAATCGTAACCTCATTATCCCAATTGGCGCGTATATTGAGTGTTCTGGGTATGCTTATCACACGTTCGGGCTGTTGTTTTTTCCCTGCACTGAAATGTCCGGTATCCCATTTGCCATTTTTATTGGTATCGTACAATATTCTTACATCATAGGTTCCGGGTTTAAACCTTTTAATGGTAAAATCGTTCACAGTTACCGGATAAGAGGCAGTGATCTCCTCATTTTTTACCAGTTGAATAATGGGGTGCAATGAGGTGTCTATATTCGGAAGGCGAAAACGAACCGTACCGTATTCTGTTTCTTTACGTGATAGAATGGTTACGGTATCAGATTTTGGTAGGGTAACTGCATTTGTATCGGCCAATGCTTCTTTCTGCATAATCAGCTTATAAACCATATTTTCTTTCCACGGATAATCAATGATGAGCTTCTTCCGTGTAGAGTCAAGGTTAACCTTATAACCTTGTATCGCTTTGAAATTGCTGTCCAGTAATGCTATTTTAGTGGTATCAACAGCGAATAATTTTCTGTTGAAATACAGGGGCAGGTCACTCATCAGGTCCTGCTGACCATTGTCGAAAACCGGCAGGTATCGTAAGCGTCTGTCATCCTTCAAAGAAGGAGGCAAGGCCGCACCGGCATCTGTAGCTGTTTTCGCTGGTTTGGGTGATTCAATAAATGCATATAAAGTATCGCCTGAAGTATTGCCGTTTATGGTAACCGGTCCATTCCGGAAAGCAAATAATTCAGTGCTGTCAAATACTTTATTATAGCTGTTTTTATTTACTACATAGGCAGCAAAAGTACCAGCAGGCAGGTTTTTGAAACTGAATTCACCCTTACCATTCAGTCTGGTATAAAAACGGGGCTGTAATTTTTGAATGGCCGAATCGGAAAGATCCCGGTGAAGTACTACCCAAAGTGTACTATCTATTTTTCCTGTTTCTGCAACGATCACTTTACCAGCGTAGGTATTGAAATCAATAGTGGGACCCGTTGAAAAAACATACCGGAAGTTTCTGGCAATATTTTCTTCATTCACATCCTTGATGGCTGATCCGAAGTCGATGGAATAAGTGGTATTGGGTTCAAGCGAATCACGAAACTTAATTGTAACATTTCTTAGTTTGTAATCAGCAGCGGGTGTGGACTTAAGTACGGGAGAATAAATAATATTTTCCGAAGTATTGTCCAGTTCTACAAACTCATCGAAACTAAGGGTAATGTTTTTGGTTTTTACGTTAACGGCAGAATCTTTCGGCAGGGCCATTACCAGCCTGGGTGGTAAACTATCTCTATCGCCGCCACTGGGTGGCACAATATTGGCGCAGGATCCTGCGAACATAACCACCGATACAAGCAGTATCAGTAATTGAACAAATGAACTGGTAGATAACTTTCGTTTCATGAATGATGCAAACTTACAGGCTTTCCTCCTTAGTGGGCTGTGCTTCGGATGAAAATTCCTGTTAATCATCTGTTTCTTCAGCAGTATCATGTAAAGCCACTACCATTTCATTGGTTTTTACAAACTGGCACCAGCGGCATTCTTCTTTACCACAACCCGTATAAAAATCTCTCGCCTGAATACTACCCCATACTTTTTCTATTTGTTGGGTAACTGTAGTGATATCGCTTTCGGTAATGATTCTTTTTTCTTTCAGATAACCTTTCTTTTTGTCTGGTTCAATAAAATCGAACTCTGCACTTACCGCCTGCCAGTTTTTAGCCGGATAATGATCAACCAGTATTTTATAAAAAACAGCCTGACGCCAGTAATCCTCGCCATTCGGTTCTTTTTCATTGGGAGGGTTCAATTTTTTAATACCTTTTTCTGCATCACCGGTTTTATAATCTACCACATTCACCTGTTTGCCATCGAATTCCAGTTTATCAAGTTTCCCTTTTAATGGAATACCCTTTACGGTTACATTTCGGATATTGGTTTCCACTGCTACGATCTTATTCCATTCGTTACTGTAGCGGTGATAGTATTCCTGTAACACCTGTTCGCCCTGCTCCATTCGCCTTGCAAATTGTTCTTTGGTGAAATTTTCTCTGTGGCGGTTCATGTACCATTTGAAATCGCCGATAAACTCCTGTACATCCGGAAAAACCTGTTCGCGCTGTTGCATTTTCTGGAATAACGATTGTAATGCATGGTGAACGGCGGATCCAAACTCCGTCGCTTCAGACTTGCCGGAAGGAACACGCACGAGGTTATTAAAGTAAAACTGTAACGGACATTTCAGGTAGTTATTCAATGCCGTTACATTCATCACAAATTTGTCGAGGAGCTGTGTAATGAAGTCGGCTTCAATTTTTTCGATTTCAGGTTTTTGCTCTTTTTCAAGTGCCAGGATGCTGAATTCGGCAATCGTAGATTCGTCCAGATTTACCGAAGAAAAAGGCAGTGAATGCTCTTCTCTTATCTCTGCAATAAACATGGATGGTTCAATCTCTTTGCCATCTTTGTTCGTCTTTGCATACGAAATATGCAGTTGCTTAGCTGCCCTTGTAATGGCCACATAGAATAACCTGCGCAGTTCTTCTTCTTCACTATGTGCCGGTTGTGAGGAAAAAATAGTATCCGGTAAACTATAGCCATCACCACGTTTTCTTTTCTTTTCCCAGTTTGCGGAATTGCAACCTGCGAGAAATACATATTCATACTCGAGCCCCTTGGAACCATGTGCAGTTAATAAGTTCACCGCCTGATCTGTTCCACTCACCCTTACCAATGGAAGCGATAACCCTTCTTTTTCCATAAGGTCGAAAATGTTGATGAGTTGTTGCAGGCTGAGTGTGGGATTACGGTGTGTTTCTTCTTTGATAAAATCAAAAAGCCCGGTAAGCAATTGCAGCAACCAGTGTTTATCCTCACTTCGCATAATAAAAGACAATACACCCGCTTCCCTGATGATATTTTCAAATAATTGCTGAAGGGTACAGTTGGGTACATCTTTAATGAGTTGCTCAAGTGCCGATTGGGCATTTCTTAAACCGGCAATTTCCTGGCTGAACAGATCAGGTAACGGACCCTGCAATTTTTCTGCTATGAGTTGTCGCAGTGATATCTTTTTGTCACCAAATCTCCTGTCTGCTACTTCTGCACTTAACTTGGCAATTTCAATCGGAGGAATACCAAACCAGTTATAGTGTAGAATTTCGAACAGCATTTCATCGCCACCAAAAGGAATATCATGCTCAGCCGCAAGGTATCTTAAAACCTCTACCAGTTGTTTACCCAATGGCTCCTGAAGAATATTTACATTCCGTTTGCTGTAAACAGGAATTCTTTTTTGCTGGAAATACCGTGCCAGTTCTTCCCCATATTTATTCTCGCGATAAATGATGCTGATATGTCCGGGCTGGACCCCCTGCTGTATTAATGACGCTACCTGAAGGGTAATATGTATCATTTCCTGCCGTGGATTTGCATACTCAAATACCTGCGGAAGTTCTTTTAACTGATTGAGTTGTGTGTTGGCAGCAATCAGTTCTTTATTTAAACCTTCTAATTTATTTACGAGTCTTTCCTGGTTTCTTTCTATAAGCGTTTTTGCCGTATCCAATATGGGTTGGGTGGAACGATAGTTATTGGTTAAAATAACGGTATGCAAGGCTTCTACATATTGCCTGGCAAAAGCTTCCATATTCTCAACATTGGCACCCTGAAAACGGTAAATGCTCTGGTCATCATCTCCCACAACAAAAATATTCGGCACTTCCCAGTAATTGATGAGGAGTTTGATCAATTCATTTTGTGTACCACTGGTATCCTGAAACTCGTCTACTAAAATATACTGGTATTGTTCCTGATAACGGGCCAACAGGTTCTTGTTGTTTTTGAAAGCGTCGATCACCCAGTTAATCATATCATCAAAATCATAACGATTTCTTTGGCGCATCATTTGCTGGAAGCGGGAGAATTCGTCTACGGCAGCACGTAGTTTTTCCATCTTCTCTGTTTCTTCATCAATCTTATTCTTTTTAAGATCTCCCTTTTTATTGACCCCGCTATTGCGCTGATAAATAAAAGCTTCTCTGGTAGGTAATTCTGTAATGTATACGTCAATCCGCGATTTAATAAAATCTGCTGTCCAACCCTCTCTTTTCATGGTACTGAACAATTGCTGCAGGTTCTTGATCTCATAATACACATCACCCCTGTAACGTTTCAGTGCATGGTTTTTGGGGAAGCCATCAATCAGTTCTTTGAGTAGAGCAATTCTTTCCAGATCAGAGATAGGATCCAGTGACGTTTTTTCAAACATGGAAAGATTATCCTGGATCACATCATTGCAAAAAGCATGGAATGTGCAGATATTAACCTTATAAGCATCTGGACCAATAAAACCCAGTAACCGCTTACGCATGGCTACCACACCGGCATCTGTATAAGTAAGACAAAGGATGTTTTCTGGCTGTGTATCGGTTTCGAGCCGCAGCTTACCGATTCTGGCTCCCAATATCTGCGTTTTGCCGGTGCCGGGTCCGGCGATTACCATTACGGGTCCTTCCAGCGTATCTACAGCGTTTCTTTGCTGTTCGTTAAGGCCCTCATATATTTTCCTGAATTGTGCCAGTTGCTGTTCACGGGTAATCATGGAATAAAGATAGTTGAAACAGGAGAACAGCAGAAGTGGGGATACAGCATGATTTGGTAGAATGGCGCCTGGAATGATTTTTTTGCAGGGAGAAAGGAAGAAGGGGAGTTGTATAACAGTTGATTAACTAATTGCCAATATGAATGGGAATGGTCACTTCATTTGCTTTTTTAAATAGCAGAAGCACCCTCATGAACTGAACATTTTGGTTGATGGGCTGTTATAAGTTGAAAGAGTAGCATGTCGAAAGTATATTCATTGAAAACAGTGCAACGGATACCCATATCCTTGGATACTGCATGGAATTTTTTTAGCAGACCGGAAAACCTTAAGGAAATTACGCCTTCCAATCTTGGCTTTAACATCATTAGCAAGCATCATGGTGAGCATATGTACCAGGGGCAGGTAATTGAATACAAGGTTAGCCCTCTACTGGGTATTCCCCTTTACTGGATGACGGAAATTACACATGTAGAAGACATGAAATTTTTTGTAGACGAACAGCGTTTTGGTCCTTATAGTTTGTGGCATCACCAACACCATTTCAAAGCTATTGATGGCGGTGTGGAGATGACTGACATTGTGCATTACAAATTACCACTCTGGATACTGGGCGATATTGCAAATACCGTAATGGTACGTAGTCAGCTGCGACAAATATTTGCATATCGTTTTTCGGCGGTTGAAAAACTTTTTGGTATATGGCCAGGTGTACAGAACAGAGAAGTGACTTTTGGTTAAGGTATTATATGGATGGTACCCTGCTTTACACTAACACTGGCAGATATCGCAAAACTCAATGTATAACAGCCCTAACAAATAGTATAAAGAATCTATAGTAAAGCTTAGTATAACAATCTCAGCGGGCTCACATTGTTATCCGTATCTACAGAGGCAACCAATATTTTTTTACCCCTGGCTTCAGGATATTTATTGAGATCTATGATAGCGGTTTTATCTCCAACAATAAATTCAATGAGCTGACTATTTCCAAAGTCCGGGTCTGCAGATCCATGGTTCATGAATACAGCAAAGCCTTTTATTTTTTCTTCTCCTTTATAGGCAAGTTTATAAGTATGTTCATTGGTTTTTTCTATCAGTGGTTGGGGTGGTATGGTATTGTCGATCCAGAACATAGGGGGTACCAGTGCAGGATATCGGTAATAATTTAGCTGCAAACTGTCGTTCCAGCCATTCGGGTTTTTATTGAATATGCTGCTGCTGTAATAAATGCTTCCCTGCGTATTTTCATAACCCCTCAATGCTTTTATCTGCTCAGGTATTTCATTTCTGTTTTTCCAGGCTGTATTCGATCCTGCTCTGTAAATACCATGGCCAATATATAAATGCCTCTCGTAGCTATGTTCGTTCCACCAGCGTAGGAGAATATCATAACTCGCTAATTTATGTCCCCTTTCCCAGTATAATTGTGGTACGATATAATCAATCCATCCCTTTTGTAGCCAAAGTAATACATCTGCATACAATTCATCATAATTGGTTGGGCCGGAGCGGGTTTCACTACCCATCGGATCCTGGCTCTTATTGCGCCATACACCAAATGGACTGATACCGAATTTTACTTTTGGGTTGGCTTTTCTGATCGTTTGTTGTAAGAGTACAATAATACTATCGCAATTACTTCTTCTCCATTCGTCTTTGGTCATTCCTTTTCCATATTGTAAAAAAGTAACCTGATCCGGGAACTCACTACCGGGAATTTTATAAGGGTAGAAGTAATCGTCCATATGAATGGCATCAATCTTATACCTTGTTACAATGTCTTTTACTACTTCAGCAACATGTTTTCTTACTTCCACCAGACCGGGATTGAAATACTTTTTATCTCCATAATTCACGAACCATTCAGGATGTTGTTTGGTAATATGATTAGGTGCCACTGATGAACGAAGAATATTAAATACCGCACGATATGGATTGAGCCAGGCATGAAATTCCATTCCACGTTTATGGGTTTCCGTAATCATAAACTCAAGGGGATCATAATAGGGGCTGGGTGGAAGCCCTTGCTTACCCGTGAGGTACTCACTCCAGGGTTCCAGCGAAGAGGGATAAAAAGCATCTGATGAAGGTCGGATTTGTACAATCAATGCATTCATGCCATTGCGGTGATGCATTTCAACCATTCTGATGAATTCTGCCTGTTGTTCTGCAACGGAAAGGGTTCTTTTACTGGGCCAGTCAATATTTTCAACAGTGGCTACCCAAACACCCCGAAACTCATAGTTGGGAGAATACTGGGCAGACAGTTGCAATGCTTGTGTAGACATAACCAGTATGAGGCAGAAATGCAGCAATAATTTCATACTTCAAAGATAAACCAGCTATGATGGTAATGCCTCTGATGTGGAAGAAATAGAAAAAAGGGTTCCGAAATTAACAATTCAGTATTTATTCCCGCATTTTATCGAGCAGCTTATTGAGGGTGGCAGCTTCTGTTTCAGAAAGATTCTGGATCAGCTGGTCGATCTCTGCATTTTTTTTATCAAGCTTATCAAGCAGCGACAATCCTTTTTTAGAAATACTTACATCGACCAATCGTTTATCTGCTGAACAGACCTTCTTTTCAACCAGTCCCTTTTTTAATAGTCTTTCAACGATCCGGCTGGTGTCGCTCATTTTATCGAGCATACGGGAACGTATTTGCAGTGTACTAAGTGGTTGCTGACAGCCTCTGAGAATACGAAGGATATTATACTGTTGAGGTGTAATGTCATCCGGATCAAGCATGGTTTTGATTTTTTCATTCAACCAGTTGGCAGAATAAATGATATTCACAGAAGCCTTCTGGTATTCATTCCTGAAATGCTGTTGTTGTATATCTTTTTCAATACCCATAGCTGTAAATGTAGTAAAAATTGATAAGGTGGGGAGTGAATGGTGAATGGTCAATGGTGAATCATTTTTTTGCTAAACCTACCAGGTAACTATTCACCATTGACCATTGACCATTCACGACCCTAATCCTGCCACACACTCAACCCCTCACTACAGTTGGCGCAGATATCTATATTTTTTCTGCTCGTCATTAATTCTGTTCTGAACTGACGATAATTATCATTGTTCCAGATTTCCCTGAAGCTTTGTGATTTCAGGTTGCCGAGCTGGTGCATGGCATCTTTATCAAAACAGCAGGGTACAACCAGTCCATCCCAGGTTATTACATTGGCATGCCAGAGTTTCCAGCATCGGTTTGTTAAGCCGCTTTTTACCCTCATCTTACCGGTATTATCCTTTTTGTAGCGGCTGTATTTATGATTGTCGGGAATCAGTTGGTGAGGATCATTTTCATAATCATATACCTGGGCCGTTTTAAAACGAACCTGGTCAACGCCAATCTCTGCACCCAGCTTTTTTACTTCTTCAATCTGGTGCTCATTTGGTTTTACAACCAGGAACTGGAAAAAGATAAACGGTGTTTTACTCTTCAGCTCTTTTTTCCACTTTACAATATTTCTTGCACCTTCCAGTACTTTCTCCAGTTTTCCACCTACCCGGTATTGCTGGTACACATCCTGTGTAGTGCCATCAATAGAAATGATTAATCTGTCGAGACCACTCTCTACCGTCTTTTTTGCCTTTTCATCAGTAAGGTAGTGTGCATTGGTAGAAGTAGCTGTATAAATGCCTTTGTCATGCGCATATTTCACCATTTCCAGAAAATCAGGGTTCAGGTAAGGTTCCCCCTGAAAATAAAAAATCAGGTACAATAGATCTTTATGAATATCGTCGATGGTTTCTCTGAAAAAATCTTTTTGCAACATACCTGTAGGACGGGTAAAAGCACGGAGTCCACTAGGGCACTCTGGGCAACGTAGGTTGCAGGAAGTGGTAGGTTCAAATGAAATGGAAACGGGAAACCCCCATTGAATGGGTTTTTTACGAAAGCGACTGATCTGATAACTGCTATATACTTTTAAAGCATTCCAGCCCTTTCTGAAAGTAAGTTTGCCTAAAAAATTAATGCTGTCGTTCCAGTTAAAATAAGCCATTATGTAAAATTACTAAAAAAGCAGTGTTTACTGCATATCAGGCTCCTTATAACTGAATAATACAGGTTTTGTTTAACAGGTAATACAATGCGGTTTTATCCGAATTTTGCAGATGTATGGCAAGGAAAAGAGCAAAGCGTTTAAGCAGGGAACAAAAATGGTGGCTGGTATTACTGATCGGTGGGTTTGTACTGATTCTTTATTTCAGTTTACTGAACAAGTGGCAGGCAAGGCAGGAAGAAACGGTAGCTACGGTAAAGTATGATGCATTCGGTATACAGCTTCCATCAGGTTATTCCATTCATGGTATTGATGTAAGTGTTCACCAGGGACCTATTCACTGGCCATCTGTTTTTGGTATGGAGGAAGAGGATACCAGAATGGGTTTTGCCTTTATCAAAGCAACAGAAGGATTGAACGATACTGATAAACGTTTTCATAAAAACTGGAACGATGCAAAAGAAGCAGGAATGGTAAGGGGAGCATATCATTTTTTCCTGGCTACCAAAAGTGGCAAAAAGCAGGCTTTACAATTTATAAAGCAGGTGGTGTTAAAAAAGGGAGATTTGCCACCGGTGGTGGATATCGAAAAATTATACGGCGTAAAACCCGCCCTCATGCGTGAGCGGCTTAAAGAGTGTTTGCAGGAAATAGAATCTTATTACAGAGTGAAACCTATTATTTATACCTATGCCGATTTTTATGAGCGATACCTTGGAGAAGAGTTTATTCAATATCCGCTCTGGGTAGCACATTATTTTCAGCCTGATAAACCAAGGATCAATCGCTCATGGCAATTCTGGCAACATAGTGAGGAGGGTAGGATTAACGGGATCAGATCTAAAATTGATTGTAATGTGTTCAATGGCGACTCTTTAAAATTTAAACAAATGCTGCTGCCTTAGCAATGTAACCGCTTTTTAATGTAGCAAAGCGCCCAAATAAGTTTATTTTTGTATCTCAAACCTTCAGATGCAATTTCATCACGACAATACAACCTGTCAGTCCTGCGCACAGCGGTTTAATTCTGTTTTCTGTAAGGCAAGAGAAGAATATGTGAATGCCATCAATGAACAGAAAATCTGCACCGGTTATAAAAAAGGTCAGGTACTTTTTAATGAGGGAGCTTACCCCTTTGGTGTATACTGTATTAATGAAGGAAAAGTAAAATTGTCTCATCAGGGCGATGATGGCAAAGAGCAGATTATCCGTTTGCTGAAATCTGGTGATGTATTGGGTTACAGGGCATTATTGAGTGGTGATAGATATGGTGCATCAGCTGTTGCGCTTGAAGACACAAAAGTTTGTTTTATACCCAAAGACATATTCGTTTCTGTTTTAAAGAATGATACAGGACTTGCTTTTGAAATGATGAAGCTCCTTAGCGATGAATTACATAAAGCAGAAGTGAAACTTACTCATTTGGCACAAAAACCCATCCGTGAGCGTCTGGCAGAAACATTGCTGTTCATCAAGGAAACATATGGGTTTGAAGAAGATGGTATTACCCTCAATGTTCGTTTATCAAGAGAAGAAATCGCCAATCTTGTAGGAACCGCTACAGAATCAACCATCCGCCTGCTTTCCGACTTTAAAAAAGATGGTATGGTAGAACTGGATGGCAAAAAGATCAAAATCCTCCAGCATAAATTACTCCTTCAAACCGCCAATCTTCAGGATTAAACATGACAAAAATCATGTTTGTGGTTGAGTATCATCATAGTTAGGCTTTATTGGTCACACTACCTTGCAGTTAAATTATTCGTATCATGCTGATGCAGGCAGGTGGCCAAATATTTCCGGGTGCCGGTTCAATCGGAGAAATCTGCAGAACCATTCCTTTTGTTTATCATACCCCTATTCTTGAATCATGCGATAAGATAGGCACTTATCTCACACAGCATTCATCTATTGAGGAATTAACTGAGCCGGTTTCTGAAATCGTACAGCTTCTCTTTCAAAAAATTGAAGATGAGTTAACGCATTCTTTCAAAAAAGAGACCGGTATCGTTTTTCCTTTCATACAACAACAAATGGGTGGCGATAAGGTATTGCTACAACCCAGGGTGGTAGATACTATGTTACACACGCATCAGGTATTAATTGAACTGTTGCAGAAACTGCGTCAGCTGATGCATCATTATGTTACCCATCCGAACTGGCCAGCGGCACTAAAAACATGTATACATGAAATGTTTTTACTGGAAACGCATGTGTTACGATGGATTCATTTTGAACAGAGCGCTTTATATCCACTGCTCAACCAGCACCTCATAAATAAAATCGTATGAGCAAAGACAGGTTAATGCCATCTACCGAACTAGCCTGTTATCACTGTGGTGAAAGCTGCAGAAATACAGATATACAGGCACATGATAAACATTTTTGTTGTGAAGGATGTAAAATGGTGTATGAAATCCTGAATGAGCACGGGATGTGTACGTATTATGACCTTAACAGCAATCCTGGGCAGTCACAGAAAATCACGGTTCGTCCAGATAAATTCGCTTTTCTGGAAGATACATCGATCGAGCAATCGCTGATCAGCTTTAAGGATCACCAACACACACATATCAGTTTTTATCTACCACAGATGCATTGCAGCAGTTGTTTATGGCTGCTGGAACAGTTATATAAACTCAGCGAAGGTGTGGTAAGTTGTAAAGTGAACTTTGAACGGAAAGAGGCGGATATTGTTTTTGACCATCGATTGATGACACTCCGGCAGCTGGCTGAATTACTTACGGGTATAGGTTATGAGCCTTATATAAGTTATAATGACCTTGGAAAGAGAAAGCCGGTAACAGACAGAAAAAAAATTTTCAGGTTGGGTGTAGCAGGCTTCTGCTTTGCTAATATTATGCTGATGAGTTTTCCTGAATACCTCGGCATAGATGATAAAGAGGGACAGTTGTTGATTTTCTTCCGTTACCTGAATCTGGTACTTAGTCTGCCTGTATTCTTTTATAGCGCAGGAGAATTTTATACCAGTGCATGGAATGCCCTTAGACAAAAATTTCTCAATATTGATGCTCCTATTGTACTGGCTATCTGGGTAACATTTGCCCGTAGCTTGTACGAAGTACTTACCGGAACCGGAAGCGGTTACTTTGATTCAATGACGGGTATTGTATTTTTTATGCTGGCCGGCAGGGTATTGCAGGATAGAACACATCGTCAGTTAAATTTCGACAGAGATTATACTTCCTATTTTCCGGTTGCAGTAACAAGGATAAACGATGATAGTTCCGATACGGTTACGCTGCCTGATATAAGGTTAAATGACACACTACTTATTCATAACCAGGAACTGATTCCTGCAGATGGAATTATTACGAGGGGGCGGGCTTTGATTGATTATAGTTTTGTTACAGGTGAAAGCCTGCCAGTTGCAAAAGAAATGGGTGAAATTGTATATGCAGGCGGCAAACAGGTAGGAGGTAATATAGAAGTGCTGGTAATAAAAGAAGTGGCACAAAGCTACCTGACAAGACTTTGGAACAAAGACTTATTTAAAAATGAAAGCAATCAGGAAAGCTCATTCGTTCATGGGCTGAGCCGCTGGTTTACCTGGGTGGTTTTTGCTGTAGCCATAGCTGCGGGTGCTTATTGGTTCTGGCAGGATGGTAGCAGAAGCTGGAATGCAATAACGGCAGTACTTATCATTGCATGTCCATGTGCCTTATTATTGAGTAATACATTTACCAATGGTAATATCCTCCGTATTCTGTCGCGTAACCACTTTTACCTCCGTCATGCAACAGTCATTGAAAAAATGGCTGATATAGATACGATCGTTTTCGATAAAACAGGTACACTTACTGCAGGCACAGAAATGGAAGTTGTGTATGATGGAAAGCCTATTGCACCGGAGATCCGTAAGAAGGTGGCTACACTGGCTGCACAGTCTACACACCCTTTAAGTAAAGGAATTGCAGCATGGGCCGGACAAACGCTGAAGGATCCGTTTCTTGCATTTGAGGAGTTTCCCGGTAAAGGAATAGAAGGAATGGTTGATGGCGATCTGATAGCGCTGGGTTCTGCCGTTTTCATAACCGGTAAAACACAAAACGATGAAGCTTCTGTGGTATACCTGTCTGTAGAAGGGAAACTGCTGGGCAGATTCCGTTTCAGAAATCATTATCGCCAGTCGGTTCCCATGCTTTTGCGGCAATTACAATCCCGCTTTCATATTGCTGTAGTAAGTGGTGATAATGATGGCGAATTACTTTATCTACGAAAATTACTGGGTCAAAAATCCGAATTGTATTTTAATCAGCAGCCGGAAGATAAGCTGGAAGTGCTGAAATCAATGCAGCAGGAGGGCCGGAAAGTGATGATGATAGGGGATGGATTAAATGATTCAGGTGCTTTGAAACAGGCAGATGTTGGTGTGGCCATTACCGATAACAGTAACAATTTCACGCCTGCCAGTGATGCTATTATTGAAGCAGGAAGCCTCCCCAACTTATACCAGCTCATCAGGCTGTGCAAGCTTAACCAGAAAATTGTTATGGCCGCTTTTATCATTTCCATTTTATACAACATCACCGGTTTATATTTTGCTGTACAGGGAACCCTTTCTCCTATGATTGCAGCTATTCTGATGCCCTGTAGTAGTATCAGCATATTACTCATCACATTCGGATTAACGAATCTGTCTTCAAAACGACTTAAGCTTGACTGACAAAAACATGACTAAAATCATATGTTTCCTTGAGTAATATCATAGGCTCCCAGATCCGATGAAAATAATTTTACAGTGTTTATTTAATCACTATGAGTGTAATCATACTTCTGTTAATCGCAAGCATCAGTGTGGCCGGTTTATTTCTGGGTGCATTTATCTGGAGCGTAAAAACAGGGCAGTACGATGATGAAGAATCGCCTTCTGTTCGTATGCTTTTTGATCAGCAACCTCCCAAAAAATAGTTACTAACTCTCTTTTATAAAACCACCATTCATGCAATCAGAACAATTTTATTACGACAACAAAACGGTAAAGCTTTTTGCCTATGCAACCATTCTATGGGGAGTAGTAGGTATGCTGGTAGGTTTGTTGGCGGCTATTCAGATCTATCTGCCTGCGGCCAACTTTAATTTACCCATCACTACATTCGGTAGGGTAAGACCGCTGCATACCAATGCGGTAATTTTCGCCTTCGTAGGTAATGGTATTTTTATGGGTGTTTACTATTCACTCCAACGTTTGTGTAAAGCAAGGATGTTTAGTGATAAACTCAGCCGCATTCATTTCTGGGGATGGCAGTTAATTATTGTTGCTGCTGCACTTACATTGCTGGCAGGATACACAACCGGTAAAGAATATGCAGAATTGGAATGGCCCATCGATATAGCCATTACACTTATATGGGTAGTATTTGGTATCAATATGTTTGGTACCATTCTTAAACGCAGAGAGAGCCATTTGTATGTAGCTATCTGGTTTTATATAGCAACATGGGTAACGGTTGCCATGTTACATATTGTAAACTCATTTGAAATTCCTGTTACTTTCCTGAAGAGTTATAGCTGGTATGCTGGGGTACAGGATGCCCTGGTGCAATGGTGGTATGGACATAATGCTGTGGCATTCTTTCTTACCACACCCTACCTCGGTATTATGTATTATTTTCTTCCCAAAGCTGCTAACAGGCCTGTATATAGCTACCGCTTATCTATTATTCACTTCTGGGCGTTGATCTTTATTTATATCTGGGCAGGCCCACACCACCTTTTGTACACCGCTTTACCAGACTGGGCACAGAGCCTTGGTGTAGTATTTAGTGTAATGCTTATTGCTCCTTCATGGGGAGGTATGCTGAATGGTTTGTTTACTTTAAGAGGTGCATGGGATAAAGTACGCGAAGATCCTATTCTGAAATTTATGGTGGTGGCCATTACCTGTTATGGTATGGCAACCTTTGAGGGGCCCATGCTGAGTCTGAAAAATGTAAATGCAATTTCGCACTTTACCGATTGGACAATTGCACACGTTCACGTAGGTGCATTGGGATGGAATGGATTTCTCACTTTTGGTATTCTCTATTGGGTTATTCCTAAAATTTTTAATACCCCGTTGTATTCAACAAAACTGGCAAGTACACATTTCTGGATAGGTACAATCGGTATTGTTTTATATGCAATTCCAATGTACTGGGCTGGTTTTACACAGGCAATGATGTGGAAACAGTTTACAGAAGATGGTACACTCAAATTCCAGTTCCTCGAAACAGTAACTCATATTATTCCATTGTATGTGGCAAGAAGTGTAGGTGGTCTTTTATACCTGATAGGAGTATTTATTATGGTATATAATATCGTGAAAACGGTTAAAGCAGGTAAACTGGTAGCCAATGAAGCTGCTGAAGCACCACCACTGCCAGCTAAAATTGTTACCCATGGTAAACAATACTGGCATCGCTGGATTGAAGCAAGACCCATTCAGATGCTCGTATTCAGTCTGATAGCAGTAGCCATTGGTGGTATTCTTGAGATTGTTCCAACTTTTTTGATAAAAAGTAATGTGCCAACCATTGCAGCAGTAAAACCCTATACGCCACTTGAACTGCATGGTCGTGATATCTATGTACGTGAAGGATGCTATACCTGCCACTCACAAATGATACGTCCATTCCGTGATGAAGTAGCCCGTTATGGTGAATATAGTAAAGCGGGTGAATTTGTTTATGACCACCCATTCCAATGGGGTAGTAAACGTACAGGACCAGATCTGGCACGTATCGGTGGAAAATATCCGGATAGCTGGCATTATAATCATATGCTGGAACCACAAAGTATGAGCCCAGGTTCTATTATGCCATCCTATCCATGGTTATTGGATGATGCCATTGATACAGCAACTACCGGTGCCCGCATCAGAGCTATGCAAACATTAGGCGTGCCATATGAAAAAGGTTACGACCAGATTGCCAATAGAGAACTGATGGCACAGGCAGAGAAAATCAGTAAGAACCTCAAAGCAGATAAAATTGAAACCAGTGCCAACAGAGAAATTGTAGCATTGATTGCTTACCTGCAAAGAATTGGTGTAGATATTAAAGGAGAACAGCCCCTGGCTGCTAAACAATAAAATAACCCAATATGAAATTCATCAACTACCTGGAAAAAATAATCGGTGTAGATATTTATGCACTCAGTTCTTTTTCCATCTTCTTTACTTTTTTTCTGCTGATGACATTGTGGGCCTGGAAAGCAGATAAGAAAATGATAGAAGAAATCAGTCATTTACCCTTAGACAACTAACCTACTGACTTATAAACGAATCGCAATGCAACAGCGTAATTTTCAACGGATCAAATTATTCAGTATTGGGATCATCGGTCTCTTTTGTGTATTGGTTCCATCCAGTGTATGGGCCGAAGGCCCCCCAAAGCCATCTGCTATGGCTAATCCATTGGCACAGGTATTGGTAGTAATCATAGCTGTATTGTTACTGGCTATCGCCTTATTGTCACATGTAGTACTGGGAGCAGCGGAAATGAAAATGAAAGAATTCCGTGAGAAAAGAAAATCAGATGCACAGCCAAAAGTACTAATGGTAATAGTTTTTTTATTAACCAGCTCTTTTGCATTTGCAGCAGATGAACCTGCTTCGTCAGCACCAGTAAGTAGCACTATCAGTGGATTATCACCCACAGCCTTTTATTCATTGATAAGTGTTGTAGGAGTAGAACTTCTGGTATTACTATGGCTATTATACCACCTGAAAAGTTTATTGGCAAAAGAAAAACCAGTAGTAATCGTAGCCGAAAAAGAATCTGCAATTACGAGATGGTGGACTAAGGCAAATAACTTCAAGCCAGTACAGGAAGAAGCTACTATTGATCTTGGACACGATTATGACGGTATCCGTGAATTGGATAACCGCCTGCCGCCATGGTGGTTATACGGTTTTTATATCTGTATCATTTTTGCCGGCATCTATCTATGGCGCTACCATGTTACACATACCGCACCTTCAAGTCTGGAAGAACTGGCAGCTGTTATGAAAAAAGCAGAGGCCGATAAAGAAAATTACCTTAAAAAAGCTGCGAATAATGTTAACGAAAACACAGTTACCTATCTCAGTGACGCGACTGCACTTGAGGCCGGAAAAAAAATATTTGTAACAGCCTGTGCTGCCTGCCATGCAGCAGATGGTGGCGGATTAGTGGGCCCGAATCTGGTTGATGAATACTGGTTACATGGAGGAAGTGTATCAGATATTTTTAAATCAATCAAGTATGGTTGGCCCGAGAAGGGGATGAAGAGCTGGAAAGATGATTATTCTCCTGCACAAATTGCCCAGCTGGCGAGTTATATAAAGTCTTTAAAAGGAACCAGGCCTGCAACAGCAAAAGAACCACAAGGAGAAATATACAAGGAGCAGTCGGTATCTGTTGATTCGCTTACAAAAGAAAGTACCGTCATAAAATCAGGATTGAAATAAGAAGATGAGTGAAATAAAACATAGCAATGTAATTGAAACGGATGCATTTCGCGACAGAATTGCAACAGTGGATGAATCAGGAAAGCGAAAGTGGATTTATGCATATAAACCCAAAGGACGCTTATATAACATACGAACAGTTTTGAGTGTGTTTTATTTCATAATCTTTTTCGGACTGCCTTTTGTAGAAATAAACGGAAGGCCTTTATTTCTTTTTAATATACCGGAAGCTAAGTTCATTTTATTTGGTAAGATATTCTGGCCACAGGATTTTTTCATATTCGGTCTTACCATGGTTACTTTTGTATTCTTTATCATTCTGTTTACAGCAGCTTTCGGAAGATTGTTTTGTGGATGGGCCTGCCCACAGACCAATTTCATGGAAATGATGTTCCGGAAAGTAGAGTATTGGGTATTGGGCGATGCACCGGCACAAAGACAACTGAAAGCAGCTCCCTGGACAACGAAGAAAATTGCAAAACTGACCCTTAAGCATGTACTTTTCTTTTTGCTCTCATTTATCATAGCTAATTTTTTTCTGGCATATATTATCGGTATTAAAGAGCTCGAAAAGATTATTACAGAACCTGTTACTCAGCACGTGGTAGGTTTCGCTTCCATCCTTGTTTTTAGCGGGGTTTTTTATGGTGTTTATGCATTTTTCAGGGAACAGGCATGCACAGTGGTTTGCCCATATGGCAGGCTGCAAAGTGTTTTGCTGGATAAAAACTCGATGATAGTGGCTTACGATTATAAAAGAGGTGAGCCAAGGGGAAGTTTTAAAAAACAAGCAGAACTTTCATTGGGAGATTGTATCGACTGCCATTTATGTGTAAAAGTTTGCCCCACAGGCATTGATATCAGAAATGGTGTACAGATGGAATGTGTGGGTTGTACAGCCTGTATTGATGCCTGTAACCATGTAATGGAAAGTATTGATAAACCTTTCGGACTCATAAGATATGCTTCTGAAAATAGTATCGCCAATGGAGAGCCGCTACGTTATACAACAAGAATGAAGTTGTACACAGGGCTTTGCCTTTTATTGTTGAGTATTCTTTCTGTTATTTTACTGACCAGAAAAGATATTGATGTTACGGTGATAAGAACCACAGGTATGTTATACCAGGAACGGGGTGCCGACAGTTTATCGAACCTATATAACATAAAACTGATTAACAAAACAACTAAAGATCTTTCGGTAGAAATACTGTTACAGGACAAGACCGGACATATTCAGATGGCAGGTAAACCAACGATTCAGATCAGGAAAGAAGGACAGGCTGCAGGAACATTCTTTATTGTTTTACCTAAGTCTGTCATTAAACAGAGAAAAACGTTAGTAAAATTGCTTTTATACAGCAACGGAGAAAAACTGCTTACAACAAATACCAGTTTTCTCGGGCCTTCTTTGTAGTATTGATAACATATCCAGTATCCCTCAATAATAAAACAATTCAAAATGAGTTTAGGGAAAATAATGCTGGTTGTTTGTGGGATCTTTTGTTTTTCATTAGGCGTTGCAATGTATTTGCTGGTTAAAAAAATAAAAGTAGATCTGGTAACAAAAGAATACATAGCAGAAGCAAAAAACTATCAACAAGTAATAGAGGCAAAAAAACGGGCGCAGGAAATAAGTGCTTTCCGAATGGCAAAAGCAGATCCCTTTATCGTACTTCAGGTACCGCACGAACATCTACAGTCCGGCGTAAAAGGGGAAGTATTTTTTTACTGTGTATATGATGAAAAATTGGATAAAACAGTTCAATTAGCACCAGATAATATGGGACAACAGATGGTTCCACAAAGCTGGATACGAGGAAAACGTTATAAGGTTAAACTGAGCTGGCATAATGGAGAACAAAGTTTTTATACAGAACATGAACTTAATATGAATCATTAAACTATAATCTATGAACTGGGGAAATAAACTGATGCTGGTATTTATAGGTTTTGCAGCACTGATGGCTACATTGGTGTATAAGGCCGTAAATACAAAATACGAGCTGGTGAGCAAAGAGTATTATCAGGATGAATTGAGGTATCAGGACAAAATCGACGGAAGAAAAAATGCGGCATCCATTGGTGAGTTGACCGTTACCTATACAAAAGAAAATCTGGCCATACAGTTTCCAAAAGAAATGCTAGGAATGGAGGTAAAAGGGGAAGCCTGGTTTTATTGCAAAACGGCAGCAGATAAAGATATCAGATTACCACTTGCACCTGACAGAGAGGGCATACAAATCATTGAACGGAACAAATTACCGGCAGAAAAATACCTTCTGAAAATTAGCTGGGAAGCGGCCGATAAAAAATATTATCTCGAAAAAGAACTGGAACCAACTATACAATGACAGTAGCGATGCTTATATCAGCTTTATTGCTTGGTCTCGCTAGTAGCCTTCATTGTATTGGTATGTGCGGACCATTGGTAATGAGCGTACCCGTTCAGCATTTACCTGCACATAAAAAGTTATGGGGTGTTTTTTTATACCAGACCGGCCGTATCGGAACCTATGTAATACTAGGTATGGTAGCGGGTTTTATTGGCTGGCGCGTGGGAGTGGCCGGATGGCAACAGGTGTTTTCCATTTGTATGGGTTTCTTAATTATTTTCTTTTTGCTAAGTAGGGTTTTCTTACAAAAAACAGAAGGCTGGGGCTGGTTGAACCAAAAAATTACCAACCTCATTTCCTGGTCATTACACCGCCATAGTTTCTCTGGTATGTACCTGATGGGCGCTGCAAACGGGTTATTACCCTGTGGTATGGTTTATATTGCTATTACGGGAGCTATGGCTACGGGAACTATTATGAGCGCGTCCTTTTTTATGTTCGTTTTTGGCCTCGGAACCCTTCCGGCTTTGTTTTCGCTCGCATTTTGGGGTACCCGGTTAAGCTGGCAAAGCAGGCAGTCTATGCGTAAATTAGTGCCCTATGTGATCGGCTTGACTGCCATTTTATTGATAATCAGAGGCTTGAACCTGAATATCCCCTATCTCAGTCCATTTATCTCCGAACGTAGTGCGGATACGGTATCCTGTCACTAATCCTTTAACAAATCATTGTTAAACCATTGACATTTATTTCTGTCTTTACTATAGTACTTTGTACAAGGCAACAGTGAAGAAACAAAAGGTATCTAAGAAATAGTATTGAATAGATATTTAGAAAGGATTAACAAATCCCGAAAATCTTTTGGCACTGAATTTGCGTTAGTATAGATATAAGCAAGTAGTCAATTTTCTCATAAGCAGTTAGTTTTGGTTGCGTCCCCCGTTTCCACGGGGGACAATTTTTTTTATAACTCTTGAGAATCAATGTTTAGGCTTTATGAGTCTTTCTCTGTAAGAAAAGGGTTTGAGACAATGCAAGAGCTCCCAAAGCGCCAACGGCATCAGCCAGAATATCGGCTTCTTCAAAAGAACGACCTGCAATCAGCTCTCTTTGAATAAACTCCATCCCTACACCGTAAGCAATGGCAAAAAAGCTGATCATCCAGAACCAGCGTTGTCTGGAACTATTTTGTAAGCTGCTTTTCCAGGCGGGTAAATGAAATAGAAAACAGAGCATACCGAACATCCCGATATGTACGATCTTATCAAATTGTGGAATTTTTCTAAACCACCAACTACCCGGAAATCCATTGGTTCCTGGCAGGCACAGTAAAATAATCGTAATGATGAGAAAAACAAAAGCAGGAATAAAATGTAGCAGTTTCAAGATGCCTGTTTTATGCGTTAAAATGGTTACAAATGTATCAATGATGTAACCATGCGCTGCTTTTAATAGGTTAAAATTCTTTCACTGATTACGATATTTCATGATTTTGTAGGCTTTTTGGTTGATTTGGTAGACAGTTATAATAAATACTTTCCTGCCCTGTTTATCTTAGTTATAATGCCATCCGGTAATCGCTTTTATCCCGGTATTGCATTTATCAGCTGTATGAAAAGTTTTTTGAAGAAAATACAGAATTTTTATTTCGGGTATCTTTTTATAGCATTATTACCCTTGTCTGTACTGGCTTTCTGGAAAACTTATTTTTCAGATTTATTGAAAAATGGGAAATCCTTTGATTTTTATTTTCATTTTCATGTCATCATAGCTGTTACATGGTTATTGATGCTAATTATTCAACCGGTTTTATTTCGTTTGAAAAAATTGCGTTTGCACAAACTGTTAGGTAAGATTTCCTATATACTTTTTCCCATCTTACTGGTATCCATTGTGTTACTTGCCCATTACAGGTATCGAACGCTTAAGGATGCAGAACCTTTACAGCTACTCATTCCTTTTAAAGATATTATAATAGCCTTGTATGGTTTTCTTATAGCTGTATATTATAGGAAAAGGGTCTTTATACATGCAAGAGGGATGCTATTAACAGGCATAGTATTTCTTGAGCCTGTATTCGTACGTATTTTCTCTAATTATATTGCTCCCTGGCCATACGCTATGTATCTGGCTATGATTTGCATTTACACGGTGTTGATGCTGATTATAATAGGGGAAAGACACACAAAAGAGGGAAAATGGGTTTTTCCTCCTGTCTTTATTTTCTATATTGTTGTACATCTGGTTATATTGAATCATTGGCAGATTTCTTTTTTAAGGTCTTTTGCCACTTGGTTTTCACAACTTAATCTTACCTAAAATCAAAAAATGAAAAGAATCGTTTTATTAACCTGTATGTTTCTTACGCATTTTTTTGCAACGACACAGTCAACACAGGTGAATACTTATATACAAGCAAATCAAAAACGAATCATCGGTGAACTGATGAATTTTCTGAAAATTCCTAACCATGCAAAAGATGCCGGTAATATTCAGATGAATGCTGAGTTTATTTTTAAGGATATGGAAAGAAGGGGTATAAGCAATGTACAGCTTTTGTATCCTGCATCTAAGAGAATAAACCCTGCTGTATATGGCGAATACCTTGTGCCTGATGCTACCACTACCCTTGTTTTTTATGCGCATTACGATGGCCAACCAGTATCACCGGAAAAATGGCATGCTTCGTTAGAGCCTTTTAAACCGGTTATACTAAATGGCAAAGTGGAAACAGGAGCAAAAACAATTACGCTGGATGAAATAGATACAAAACGGTATCCGGATGCGCGAATCTATGCGAGAAGTAGTAGTGATGATAAGTCTGGAGTTATGGCAATATTGAATGCGTTTTCGGCACTTCAGTCGGCAGGAATTACACCCGGTATTAATATTAAATTCTTTTTTGAAGGAGAAGAAGAGGCGGGTAGTCCACATCTTGAAGAAATATTATCTGCACATACAGCGCTTTTGAAATCTGATGCATGGATTATTTGTGATGGTCCTGTTCATCAGTCGGGAAGAAATCAATTGGTATTTGGGGTAAGGGGAGATGTGAACATGGAAATTACCGTATATGGTCCAACCCGCCCTTTGCATAGCGGCCATTATGGTAACTGGGCACCCAATCCTGGTTTATTATTGGTTAAACTATTGGCGTCTATGAAAGATGAAAATGGTTTTGTAACCATAAAAGATTTTTATAATGATGTACTGAAACTGACGGATAAAGAAAAACAAGCACTTGCAAAAATTCCACCGATAGATAGTATGCTGATGAAAGAGCTGGGTTTTATACGTCCTGAAATGAAAAATATAGGTCTTTCAGAAGCACTGAATCTGCCTAGCCTGAATATTAATGGTATTGAATCAGGAAAATCGGGAACATCAGCGGCTAATGTTATTCCAGTTTCGGCTTCAGCAGTGCTGGATCTCAGGTTGGTTAAGGGGGTGGATTGGAAACAGCAGCAGGAACGTGTAGTACAGCATATCAGAGACCAGGGTTTTTTTATAACTGAACAAGAACCTGATATGCAAATGAGATCGACATATCCGTTGATAGCTAAAGTTCGTTTGGAAAAAGGGTATAATGCGCAGAAAACGGATATGCAATTACCGGTTATGCAAAAAATTATACTAGGTCTTCAGAAAACATCCCAAACAGAATGGCTCTTGCAACCAGGTCTTGGTGGTAGCCTCCCCCTGTATGTATTTGAAAAAGTATTAAATGTATATCCCGTAACCTTACCAATAGCCAATCATGATAATAACCAACATGCTGAAAATGAAAATATATTGATAAGTCGTTTTCTGGAAGGCATTTCGATAATGGCTAACCTGATGATATTATCTTCTGATAAATAACGCTGCATATATAAAGAAGTTTCTGTAGGCGGTTAATGGTTATTCATAGATAAATAATATTTTACTATTCTTTGCAGATTATTTTGCTGTTCATAAATATCAACCATTATGCAACAGTTAACGCCCCGCTTTTTACTAGTACTACATTCATTCAGGATAGTATTATCCTTACTGCTGATTATTCATGGTGTCGTCAGGTTATCTGTAGGCGGAGCTCTTCATTTTGGTGCCTATTTAGAGGAAGAAGGTATTCCGGCAGGTAATATCATAGCTTATTTGCTTACTTTCTTTGAGATTGTTGGTGGATGTCTATTAGCACTCAGGGTATACACAAAATGGATCGTACCAGTTTTTTTGATTGAGATTATCCTTGGACTTATTATGGTACATGCAAAAGAAGGTTGGTTTGTAGTTGGATATGGAAGAAACGGATCTGAGTATAGTGTACTTATTATCATTTCACTGGTTCTTATATGGTTTAGCGAAGATGTATTCAAAAAGACAGTATCCTGATATTGATGAAACCGATCCGTTCGTAGACGGAAAAGGACTTTTTGTAGACAATTGCCGGATTTCTTTCAACGCATATACAAAAACGTATTTTTACAGCAAATACTTTTTAATGCGTAAAAATGGTTTTTACATACTACTATGGACTGTTTATTATCTTGTAGTAGTATTCGTAGAAGCTGAATGGCTTAAGCAGGGCTTTCCTGATATGCCGTTATTGGATGTATATAAAAAAACAGCAAGCGCCAGTGCTATTTTTATCAGTGTTCAGATACTCTTCTTTTATTATCTTATTTTTTTCTGGCTCGATAAAGTAGTTGACGCTACCCGTCTCAAGACCTGGAAAATAGCAGAACTGATTTTTATGTATACACTTACCGTTTTTGTAAAACGGGCACTTTCTGTTTTTATAACGCAGCCATTGATTTATGAACTGGGACCTCCTGTAATAAATAATCTCTTTGATATAAGGTTGTTGTTCACCAGTATGTTATTTCTTTCTTTCCCAATTGGCATAAGTATAGCAATCGAATTTCTCAGTTTCCGGATATATAATCTGCAGAAGGAGAAAGAATTGGTAAGAGATAAACTTACTACAGAGCTCTCGCTACTCAGAAACAAGTTGCACCCGCATTTTTTATTTAATACCCTTAATAATATTTATTCCCTTTCGCGGAAGAAATCTGAATCTACCTCTGATGCAATATTGAAGCTGGCTGAACTACTTAGTTTTATGTTATATGAATCAGGAAGTGGACGGATTAATATCAAGCGCGAAATTGCATTTATAAACGATTATATTACCCTCGAGAGACTTAGGTATGGTACAAGACTTGAACTTCGGTTTGAAACAGATATCGACAATGAAAATGAACTGATATCGCCGCTTTTGTTACTCCCTTTAATAGAGAATGCATTCAAGCATGGATCAGCTCAATCACCGGGTAATTCAACTATTTTCATACAGCTGAAACTTGTAAATGGTAACCTCAGCTTTATTATCAGCAATAACTATAATATACCATCCAATCAGAAAAATGAAGGTATTGGTTTGAAAACACTGAAACGTCAACTCGAATTATTATATCCGGGGCATCAGTTGATAACCGAGAAGGCCTCAGATAAATTCATTGCAAATCTTTCTATTAACCTACATCAGTATGCGGAAATTTAAATGTCTTATCATAGAGGATGAACCTTTAGCAGCAGAGATTATTACTGAGTATATTCAGCAAGTGCCACATCTGCAATTGGTATCGGTCTGTGTCAATGCTATGGAAGGGCTACAGCTACTAAAAACAGAAACCATCGATATTTTATTTCTTGATATTAATCTTCCTCAGATAAGCGGAATTGATTTCATGCGTTCATTGGTAAAAAAGCCTGCAGTTATCTTTATTACTGCACATCGGGAATATGCTATAGAAAGTTATGAGTTAGGTGTGATTGATTATTTATTGAAACCTGTTTCGTTTAGTCGTTTTCTGATGGCAGTTAATAAGATTACTGAACGAATTACTGTTGGGGATGCCGTTGAAACGCAGTCCCAGTATAAAGATTACCTGTTTGTAAATGTTAGTCGTAAAAGGCAGAAGATTCATTTTGATGAGATTATTTATTTCGAAAGTAAACGCGAGTATGTCAATATTGTGACACAACAGGGCTCTTATCTCACAAAAATACAGCTTAGCGAATTGGAAAAACAGCTTAGTGCTGATGTATTCCTGAGGATTCATAGATCTTTTATTATATCTAAAAGGAAAATCAAAGCCTATAATACTACAGAAATCGATCTCGCAGCCGTTCAGGTTCCTATTGGAAGAAACTATAAAGAACATGTGCTTGCACAACTCAATCAATCATAAATAATACTGTTTATACAATGCAACCTGTTTTAAGTATGTTAATACAGGTAACCTGTAGACTATTCTGCGTAAATATTTACGTTTACCAATAGTTTAGCTCAGTGTATAGAAGTTTTCTCAATGTACATTTCAAGTAGTGCGGGGTACATATGTATCCCGCATTTTTATTAAACCCTGTTGTTTGTATTCTTATAATTGCATTCTATCGACAGTTCTTCTTCCTCATGAATAAGCGCAGTTAATTTTCGATACTGTTTAGTAAATCAATCAAACAGTTCATTAATCAATTTAACAAGCTTATGAAAAAGAAAACCTTGCTTTTAATGTACATGCTTGTATCGGTTGTGTGGGTGTATGCACAAACAAAAATCGTTACAGGGAAGGTACAGGATGAAAATGGAGCCCTCTTGGGTAACGTTAGTGTACAGGTAAAAGGAACAAAACTGGGAACAGTAAGTTCAGTCGATGGTACATTCTCATTATCGGTACCTGCTACAGCCAAAACACTAATCTTCTCATTGTTGAATTATGAAACGGCAGAGCTTGCTATAACAGCAACCCCAATAACCGTAAAGTTGACTACGGTTACCAATAATCTTTCAGATGTGGTGGTGGTAGCATACGGTACCACAAAAAAGCCAGAGATAACTGGCTCGATGGGTGTTATAAAGGCGAAAGATATTGAAAACAAACCCTTTACCTCAGTCGACAGGGCATTACAAGGGGCTGTAGCAGGCCTCCAGTCGGTAGCATCATCAGGAACACCTGGTGCTGCTCAGCAAATCAGGATACGCGGTATAGGTTCTATAAATGCCAGTTCTGAACCTTTATGGATATTAGATGGTGTTGTTATAAATACCGGTGATGCATCAAGGTTAACCACTACTGCTAACTTATTGAGTACGCTGAATCCAAACGATATTGAAAGTATTACAGTTCTCAAAGATGCATCTGCCTCTTCTTTATACGGATCAAGGGCTGCTAATGGTGTAATACTCGTGACAACAAAAAAAGGGAAGTCTGGTAAAACAAAATTTCGATTTGATACAGAAGTAGGGTATAGTGATATTGCCTATTTCAATGATGACTACCGACCATTAAAGGCAAGTGAATATTTTGAACTTACACGTGAAGGCTTAGTAAATGCAGGTGCTACACCTGCGGTCGTAACAGCAACCCTCGCGAACCTTGGTTCGGGTAACAATGTTGATTATGACTGGCTAAAGGCAGTTACCAAAAAAGGAACCCAAAGACAGTATAACCTTGGTGCATCGGGTGGTAACGACAGAACTACTTATAATTTATCAGCAGGATACTTCAGGCAGGAAGGGATTACGTTGCAAAGTGATTTTGAAAGATGGAACGGTAATATGAGTATTGTTTCTAAAGCAACTGATCGGCTTACGATCAGTACAACGCTAAATGCCGGTTATGTTCAGCAAAATGCACCTCTGGCAGGTGGATCTTTTGGGAATCCTATATTGAGTTCTTATTTTCTTCTACCATCAAGAGCGGCCCGGAATGCTGACGGATCATTAAATATAACAGCTCCCGACTTCGGACCCGGGAATCTGCATAATACGATTGCAACAGCTGAAATGGATAAGCGTTTCCTGAAGCAGCTGAGTGCAAGAGGTGCATTCACTGCCGAATATAAAATATTGGAGAATCTGAAATTTACAAGTAGATATGGTATGGATTATAATGTATTGGAAGAAGAACAATACAATAACCCTTTTCATGGTGATGGACAATCGGTAGGAGGAAGGGCATTCGTATTTTATACAAGATTATTTAATTATACCTGGACCAATCTTTTAGATTATAAGCTATCTTTTGGTAAGGCAAAAGATTTTTCGACCAATATCCAGGTTGGATATGAGGCACAGGATTCCAAAACCTTAACCAGTAATATTAGTGCAACAGGTTTTCCTGCTACCACCCAGCTTACTTTTCCCGTAGTGGCAGCTACACCTACACAGGCTTCTGCAACAGGTTCTGATTTTTCGTTTCTTTCGGCTTTTTCTTCGGCTTCCATCAACTATAAAAATAAATACGTGCTTTCAGGAAGTTTTAGAAGAGATGGCTCAAGTCGTTTTGGTACAAATAACCGCTATGGAAACTTCTGGTCTATTGGCGGAAGCTGGAATATTGATCAGGAATCTTTTATGAAGGATGTTAGATTAATTAGCCAGCTGAAACTCAGGGCGTCATATGGGGTGAATGGTAATGCTGGAATCGGTAATTACGACTGGCAGCCCACTTATTCCTTTGGTTCAAATTATAACCAACAGCCTGGTAGTGCACCCAATAATATCGGGAACGTATTTCTTACATGGGAAATCAATAAACCATTTAACGTTGGATTGGATGTATCACTGATGAGTAATAAGGTTACACTGACCGCAGATTATTACATCCGCAGAACATCGAGTCTTTTATTAGATGCACCCTTGTCGAGAACCAGTGGTTTTTCTACCCTTCGCGATAATATCGGCAGTATGGAAAACAAAGGCTTCGAAATCAGCCTGAATTTTTCACCAGTAGCCACAAAAAATTTCCAATGGTCTGTGAACCTGAATTATGCCACTAACAGGAATAAGATATTATCACTGGTGAACAACCAGGACATCATTACTGGTATTTTTCTACGCCGTGTAGGACAAGATTTTCAGTCATTTTATGCCCCCCGATGGGCAGGTGTAGATGCTGCCAATGGTGATCCGCTTTGGTATAAAACCGTTACAGGAAAAGAAACGACGAATAATTTTAACGACGCACAAAGAGCAATACTGGGTTCTGCTTCTCCGCGTTTTTTTGGAAGTATTACCAACTCATTACGGTACAAAGGATTTTCTCTGGAGGCACAGGTTTATTTCAGTGGAGGAAACCTGATGCAGGATGCGTGGGCAGCATTTTATATGGGTAGCGGAAATGGACCAACCTTTAATAAAGTGTTACGTCAGTTTACTGATCGCTGGAAAGCTCCCGGCGATAATAAGGCTACACTGCCAAAATATGTATATGGAGGCAATAAGCTGGCACAAAATCCATCTGATTTATATCTGTATAAAGGTGATTACGGCAGGATACGTGATTTAACACTCAGTTATCAATTGCCTGAACTGCTTGCAACAAAAATGAAGCTCAATTCTGCTGTTTTTTATGTAAGAGGAACCAACCTTTTTACAATTGTACGCGACAAAAAACTGCCTTGGGATCCTGAACAGGGTGTGGCAAGTCAGACCAACCTGAATGTCTTTATTCCTAAAACAATCACCGTAGGTATAAACATTGGTTTCTAATCTAAAATCAATTTAACAATGAAAATGAAATATTATTTTATAGGCTGTCTGGTTTTCCTGATGTCTTGTTCAAAAGATTATCTTGAGAAAAAGCCATACAACGCCCTTCCCATTGAAGATGCGTTGAAATCCGAAGCTGATATACTTGTTGCACTGAGAGGTGCTTATGCCAGTTTGCGTAATGTTGACTTATACGGCAGAACAATACCTGTTTTGGGTGATTTAATGGCTGATGTTACCTATCAGTCTTTGAGTAACTCCAATCGATATACATTTTATAATCAGTATGCTACACCGGTAGTAGATGGTAATGCATTAGGTTTATGGACAGCAGGATATCAAACAATTCTGCGGGTCAATAACATCATTGCTTCAAGTGTAGATGGTACGGCTAATGCACGCCAGTATAAAGGCGAAGCACATGCCATAAGGGCACTGGTATATTTTGAGCTTGTTCGTTTTTTTGCAAAACCTTATACGGATGATCCATCTGGCTTAGGAGTGCCTATTATTACTACGTTTAATATTACGGTTAAACCCAAGCGAAATACAGTAGCAGAAGTATATGCTTTGATTCTGGATGATCTTAGTAAAGCATATAGTCTAATAACACAAACAACGAACTCATCTCAATTCAGTAAATATGCAGCTAAGGCACTTGAGGCTAAAGTCCATTTATTTAAGGCTGATATGGCCAATGCCCGAACTGCTGCATTAGATGTTATTACGAATGGAGGTTATACTTTAGTCGGTGCCAATAATTATGTTACGTACTGGCAAAATCCGGCACCACTGAGTAATAAGCTGGAAACCTTATTTGAAGTTTCTTCAGATGGAGTTGCAAATCTTGGTTTCGATGCATTGGGTTATATCTATTCTCAAAATGGTTATGGTGATATGATCTGCGCATCTGATTTATATACTCAGTATGCAGCAACAGATGTAAGAAGATCATTACTCACACAAGGTATCCGTTCCGGACCGGCTGTTTTTGTGAATAAATATACGAATATTATTACCGACAGAGATGATACTAAAGTATTACGCTTGAGTGATATTTATCTGATAGCGGCTGAAGCCAGTTTGGCGAGTAATGAATCAGATGCCCGAAACTATCTGAATGCAGTGGCTACCCGCAGAGATCCTTCTTTTATAGGGTTTACCTCATCAGGTGCAACCTTGCTGGAAGATATTCTTACAGAGCGGAGAAAGGAACTGGCCTTTGAAGGGCATCGCTTTCATGACCTGAACAGGTTGAAACGTACCATTAATAGAAGTACTGATTATCCTGCCTCGGCCAGAACTATACCATATCCATTCAACAGACGTTTACTGCCTATTCCACAGGCTGAAATGGATGCCAATCCTAATATGGTGCAGAATCAGGGGTATTGATTAGTGAGGATTTTTGATAAGGTAAACCAGGCATACCGTAAAGTGTGCCTGGTTTTTATTTATCCATTAACATTACCAATTACCTGCAACTGGTTAAGATTCGGTGTAGGACTACCACCTCTTTTTTCGAGTGTAATGGCAAAGGCTGAAGCGTTGCTGATGTTTTTCATTTTGCATAAACCACTGCAGGTATCAATCATACCGGCATCAACAGGTTTGCCCTCTACAATGGCCCATAATTGATATTGGGTATCTTTACTCGTTTGTGGTAATCTATTCGCAAGAAGGTATACTTCATTCTTTTTCTTATCCCAGAAAACAGTAGCCAGTTTATTTTCTTCTGTTTTTATGCCGGGCATCGATATTTTGGTAAAAGCAGGATCGCTCATGATCAGCATACCATTGTATAAATCCAGTCCTTTGGTCTGTAAAGCTTCATTCTGGGCGAGCAAACTTGTTTTTTCTACAAGAAGTGCCTGGTATTGATTAGAAGCTTCACGGAATTGTTTATAAAAGTAAACATTGGTAGCAGCGCTTACCACCAGCAGGATAACAGAAGCGGCTGCTACATAACGGAGCCATCCCGTTTGAGCGGTGGGCATACTTACCAGTTTGGCTTCGGTTGCAGGATTGAATTCGCTTTCCAGTTGAACAAACAGATCCTTCTTAATACTGGGTGCAGGAGGCATGGCATTTTGCAAAGCGGTTTGCTCGAGCGATAACTCAAAAGCTTCGATGGCAGCCCTGATTTCGGGATGCTTCCTGCTTAATTGTTCCAGCTCGGCACGCTCCTGATCATCGGCCATGCCTAATACATAGCTTTCAATGATCCCGCTTTCTATATATGCCTGTATATTCATTTATGGTTGAATAATGCCTCTTAATTGAATTAATGCTGTTCTCAGCCTTGTTTTCACGGTACCCAAAGGTATATCCAGCATTTTGGATATTTCATCCTGGGTAAACCCCTGAAAATAAGACAGATCAATCAGTACCCGGTACTCCTCTTTAAGCTGGTGTACAATCTTACGTAAACCAATCTGGTCTACCTGTAATTGTTCAACACCTGCCGCACTATATACGTTTTCTGATAATTCGCGGTTTTTCTGGCTGTTCTGGTAGCTCTTACTTCGAATGGTATCTATAGATGCGTTACGGGCAATATTCAGCATCCAGGTAAATAACCTGCCCTTACTGCTATCATAACTTTCAGCCTGACGCCAGATTTTTACAAATACTTCCTGTAATACATCATTGGCCAACTCCTCATCTTTCACAATATTGAAGATAATGGAAAGGAGTGCACCTGAGTAGTTATCATATAGGTAACTAAAGGCCTGCTCGCCTCGCTTTTGCAGCAGGCGTACCAGTTCGGATTCGCTGTATTTTGTGGCTACTTCCAAAAGCAGGTTGGGTTTGTACAAGGTTGACTAACCCATATACGATGAAATTGTTCAGTCGGTTTTCAGAAATTATCCAACAAGGGCTGCATAAGCTTCACTACTCATCAAAGCTTCCACATCAGCTGGGCTGTTTACAGTCATTTTAATCATCCAGCCATCACCATATGGATCGGTATTTACCAGTTCAGGCTGTTTTTCGAGGAGGCTGTTCACTTCCAGAACGGTACCGGCTACTGGTAAAAACAGGTCGCTAACGGTTTTAACGGCTTCTACGGTTCCGAATACCTCTTCTGCCGAAAGATTTTTACCTATGGTATTGATATCAACATATACAATATCGCCCAGCTCATGCTGTGCAAAATCGGTAATACCGATGGTCGCTGTGTTACCTTCTAGTTTAATCCATTCGTGGTCTTTGGTGTAGCGTAATTCTGCTGGGAAGTTCATATAGCGTGATTTAATTGTTTTTGGCCGGTAGCTTATGGTTCATAGCTTATAGCTGATTGTTATTGCCATTTATTATGAACTATTGGCTATTTCCCTGCAAATATTGTTTAATTCCTGAACATGAAAAATTATTCCTTGGTGCTGGCTTATGACTTATGGTTCATAGCAGATGGCTGGCTATTCGCTATGAACTATAAGCCATTAGCTATGAGTTGCTCTCCATTTGCTGGAAATACAATAAAACATGGTCCTTGATAAAATTTTCCTGCTCTGGCAGGGGCATGGGCGGTAATTCTTTTACCTGTTTAAAATGGGGCCATCCTTCTTCGTCCTTTCCTTCCAGTATGTAATAGCCACTTTGCGCCAGTACAGTACAAACAGCCACGTGCATTAGGTCCTGTTTCTGTTCTTTGGATATTTTTTCACGGATAAAGCTGGTTTCCTGTAATCCTATCAGGAAAAGAACCGCTTCCAGATCGGGTTTTTTACCAAAACGCTCTACCAGGCTGGCTTCCAGTGCCCACCAGCGTTGCTGAAGATCATCAGTTACATATTGCATATGGCAAAGGTAAACCCTCAAAGCCTTTCTTCATCAGCCTATAGCTGTTATCTTTGCCGCAAATTGACCCTTATGTTACAAGTGAGTGTTCTGAGAGCGAATCCGGAAGAAGTGAAAAAAAGACTGGCCGTAAAACATTTCAAACAACCGGCACTGGTAGATACCATCATTGGTTTGGATGATGAACGTAAAAAATTACAGCTCGATTTCGATACCGCACAGGCTAAAATAAACGCTGCTTCCAAAGAAATAGGCAAGCTCATGGCACAGGGCAATAAAGAGGCTGCGGAAATCATGAAGGCAGAAGTAGCTGGTCTTAAAACCAGCCTCGACCCCATTAAAGAACAAATGAACGTGGTTGAGCAAACCCTGCTGGACACTTTATTACAATTGCCCAATCTTCCTACCGCAGAAGTACCGGAGGGGCGCACCCCGGAAGAAAATGTGGTTGTTCGCGAAGGAGGATCCAAACCAGCTTTGCATGAAGGTGCACAGCCACACTGGGACATTGCCAAAAAATACAACCTGATCGATTTTGAACTGGGTAATAAAATTACAGGTAGTGGTTTTCCTGTCTATATCGGCAAAGGAGCCAAACTGCAGCGGGCACTGATTCAGTATTTTCTTGATTTCAATACAGCTGCCGGTTATACGGAATACCTGCCACCTTTTATGGTAAATGCAGCATCTGCTATGGGTACCGGACAGCTACCCGATAAAGAAGGACAGATGTATTATATGCCGGAAGATGAATTTTATATGATTCCAACAGCAGAAGTACCTGTAACCAATGTATACCGAGATGTGATTTTGAAAGAAGAAGATTTTCCGGTGAAGATGACTGCTTACTCTCCCTGTTTCAGAAGAGAAGCAGGTAGTTATGGAAAAGATGTGCGTGGACTCAATCGTCTACACCAGTTTGAGAAAGTAGAAATTATACAGATTGTAGAGCCGGAAAAAAGTCAGGCAGCATTGGAAGAAATGGTATTGCATGTTGAGAAACTGCTCAGCACACTGGAACTACCCTATCGAATTCTAAGATTATGTGGAGGTGATATGGGTTTTGCAAGTGCTATCACTTACGACTTTGAAGTGTTTAGTGCCGCACAGGAGCGCTGGCTGGAAGTGAGCAGCGTTAGCAACTTCGAAAGTTACCAGACCAATCGTTTAAAATGCCGTTACAAAGACAGCAATGGTAAAATGCAGCTGGCACATTCACTGAATGGGAGCTCGTTGGCTTTACCCAGGATTGTAGCCTGCCTGCTGGAAAATCATCAGACTGCTGAAGGCATTCAATTACCTGCAGCTATTGTTCCTTACTTTGGATCAGCCCTTATTAACTGATTCACTTAAACAGTATCTGCTATGCTGCCTAAATGGTTAAAAAGAATTGGCTACACACTGCTGGTGATTTTATTGCTGATCAATATCATGGCTGCTTTCCATGCCTATAAGTTTACGCATTTTTATAGCGACGCACCGCAGGTGAAAAAGCCAGCGCAAATGAGCTCAGGGGAAAAGCTGAAAGCTGTTTTCTTTGGTCTGCGTTATCCGAAAAGTAAAGTGATTGATTCGTTGGGGTTGCCACATGATACGGTATTCCTTAAAACAGCAGACAGCCTTCAGCTTGAAGGCTGGTATGCTCAAAATGATTCTGCGAAAGGCACCATACTTATGTTTCATGGTCATGGCAGCAGTAAAAGCGGCATCATTGCAGAAGCCCGTAAATTATATGAAATGGGTTACCATGTGATGTTAACCGACTTTAGGGCGCATGGTAATAGTGAAGGGAACACTACTTCCATCGGAATTTATGAGTCGAGAGACGTAAAAGCGGCATATGACTATGTAGCTGCAAAAGGAGAGCAGCACATTATTATCTGGGGTATTTCTATGGGGGCCGCCACCGCTTTAAAAGCTATTGATGAATTTGGTATAAAACCCGAAAAACTCATTCTTGAAATGCCTTTTGGTTCATTGCATAGTGCGGTACGGGGTCGCATGAAAACCATGGGACTACCTGCGGAGCCACTGAGCAGCCTGCTAACTTTCTGGGGCGGTGTAGAACTCGGCTCATGGGCCTTCAGTCATCAACCCGCTACCTATGCCCTGAAAGTTAATTGTCCTGTTTTACTCCAATGGGGGGCTGGCGACAAAAGGGTAACAGAAGACGAAACCAATACCTTGTTCAGTAATCTTGCCAGCCACGATAAGATCATGATTAAGTACCTGCAAAGCGGGCACGAAAGCCTTTTTAAGAAAGAAACAGGTAAATGGGTTTCGGTAATGAGTACTTTTCTAAATAAGAATACATATTAAGTGAGTAGTGAGTAGTCAGTAGGTATTGAATACTTTTTTTACTCACTACTGACTACTCACTGCTCACTTTCTGATTGTGATCCGTGTGCCAACCGGCAGCGCATCAAAAATTTCTTCCACATACCTATTCTTTGTACTGATGCACCCTTCAGTCCAGTTTTGTAATCCGTCAATGGCATAGTCTTCATTGGGCCAGGTGCCATGGATACCGATGCTGCCACCAATCTGGGCATCCGATGGAATAAGACCTGCAGCTTTCCGCTGATTAAATTTTGCCACACTTTCTGCATTGGGGTAATCGATCAACAAAAAACGGCTCCATTTTTCATGTTTTCTTTTGAAACAGATTTTAAAAGTGCCTTCTGGTGTGCGTCTGTCGCCCTGCATCATTTTATCGCCCATGTCTTTGTTACCAAATACCACCGGGTAGGTAGCCAGACATTCACCTGTTGAATCAAATACTTTCATTTCATACTTTGTTTTGATCACCAGCAGGTAATAAGTGTTTTTGGTAGCATGTTCTGTGTTGAGGTAATGAGTGCTTCTGAAAGAAGTACTGCCAATGAGTATGGCCAGTAGGCAGGGAGCATAGACAAGGGGTTTCATACAAATAGGTTTTTGGTTTGAACCCGAAACTAAAAATCCGCTGCATGCACCCGTGTTGTATGTTGGTTAATTGACAAAAGTTTTGGTTAACAAACGTTATGTTAAGAGAAAGCTGTGAGCCATGAGCTATGAGCCCTGAGTGTTTGCGAGCATTGATTTCATAAAAAAAGGTAAAGGATTCAGGTATTTTTTACTGAACCCTTTACCTTATATATCTGTGTTAACCATTAGCTCATAGCTCACGGCTCGCTGCTCATCGCTTCTTCACTACCACCTGCTGAACCTGATACCAAACGCGTATGGAAACTGTTCTACCCTGGTTATGTCTTTATGTAATTTATTAAGGCTGTAACTGCCGTACAAACGTATGGGTCCCAGACCTACCTCACCAATGGCCGCAACACGGAAGGGTTCGAGGTTGAAATCGCCGGGTGATTTCTGTTTACCACGATCACTGCTTTTCTGTTTGTTCCTGCTGCTGATCAGGTAACCGGCACTCATACCTGCACTGATGCTGAAGCCTCTTCTGTTATTGGGGGAAGTATTGAGATTGATCATAAATGGAACAGTGAGGTAACCTGCATAGAGTTTATTTTTTGAGAAGCTGATGGAATCATTGTACACATAAGGATTTCCACCATCTTTCCGGTAGCTGATACGTGAATCGTATCGGAAATTATACATTTCCAAGCCCAGACCGTATTTCAGGTTTACCACATGCTTTATCACATTTACTTTCTGCATAAAGAACCAGATGTTTACGTTGCTTGATTTAGCTGTACTCAGTTTAAAACTGTTCTGGTTTACAGGGCCATCTGCAGGGCGAAAAGTTCTGAAATAACTGCCCGCCTGTGCATAGGTATAATTGGTTTGATCACGGAAATTGGTAAACCCGAGATCCATGATCCACCAGTTGGTACTGATATTTCTTTTCGGTCTGTTTCTGCGTTCAATGCTGATATCAAAATTGCGGTCCCAATCTTTCCAGATACTCTTATTACCGGAACTGGTATTACCATCTTTATTTTTTTTGATGATAATAAAATTACCCACCCTTACGGTGTCTGAATTGTTGTTGTTCGTGCTGTCTGTCTGGGCAAATAGCGAACCAGAAAACAGGAACGCTGCTGTTGCAATGGCTAAATGTTTCATACAATTGTGCTTTACTCTTTTTTCTTTGCAAAGATTCAGTATTCTCTTTTACACTTCAGTATTGATTACTGCCGTGAAGAAGAAAATAAAATATTGTCAAAGGGGTTTATTTTAATGATCGTGTCGGAACTGTACTACTGGTATTGGTTTCTTCAGCTTTCCTGCTTCGGAATAAGCTGCCGGCCTTCCGGAAGAAACCACGTAGTTTATCTTTATTGATTTCAACAGAACCAATGAATAAGCTTTTGTTGTCGCTATCTGTTTCCGTATCCAGTTCTTTATATACTACCTGTTGAACCATGGCATCTTTTCCGGTTGACTCATCTGCATCTGGGGTAACTGTTGTTTTGATCAGGTCGTTTTGATTGATGGCAGCATTGGCACTAATGCCGGTAAATGCTTTTGCACCCATGGTATTTTTTACAGACTCTTCTGTAGTAATGGTATTCTGTCTTTCAATAACCAGCTCAGGCACTGTTTTACTTTCTTCTCCGGTATTAACAACAGGGATATTGATGGCAACAGATTGCTGTAAAGTCTGAATGGTATGTTGCTCTGCGGCAACACCTGTATGCATGGAACCGGTATTATTTTCTTTATCAGTAGTTACAGGTTCTGCCATCAATGCCGGATTATCAGTAGTATTCCGGTTGTTGGTTTTGCTATCTGTTATAACCGCAAGCTCCTGATTAGTGCCATTTACTGTAGCTGTACGCTGACTAATGGTCCAGAAGAAAAACCCAAACCCGATTACTGCAGCCGCAGCCACCATTCTCATCCAGCGCATATACACAACCGGCTTTTTCTCCGATTCGCTTCTGTATAAACTGCTTTTATCGGGAAAGAATATCTGTTCTTGTGGTAAAACGGTTTGTTTCAGCTGCATAAATGTTTCCTGTAACGAAGGATGCTGTAAAACAAACGTTTCCACATTCTCACGCTCAGCTGAACTGAGTTCATTGTCTACGTATAAAAGAAACTGTTCGGTATGATTGTGTAAACCTATTTCTTCACCGGCAGTCCGATAAAGGGTAGATTTATCTATAGGTGATAAATCTTCTATCGGTAATGTGGTTTGTTGCAATGCATATAACTCATCTGCCAGATCAGGATTTTCCTGTACAAACTGTTCAACAGCCATTCTGTCGGCAGGAGAAAGTTCCTGATCTGTATAGAGCAGGAAAAACTCCTCGTAATTATGTCTGTTGATGTTGATCATTGTATGCGATAAAATTTATAAAACATTTTCAGGGCTAACCAGATAATTACGGAGTGTAAGCCGGGCCCTGTGAAGATAAACTTTCACCTGACTCTCGTTTAAATCCATAATCTGACCAATTTCTTCATAACTATAACCTTCATAGTCTTTCAGCATCACCAGGCTTCTTTGTGTTTCATTGAGTCTGTTTAATGCTTCCATCAGCACTTTTTTCACATTATTTTTATGGTTGCTTATCTGTTCCGATCTGCCATCTTCCTGAAATTCGTCTTTCAGCTGGATCCTTTTTACTTTTCTGATATGGTCAATCATCTGGTTATATGCCACCGTAAAAAGATAGGATTTCGACTTGCTGTTTTCCACCGCCTCACGGTTGCGCCAGAGTTTTTCAAAAGCCGTCTGTACAATATCGCGGGCGTCCTCTTCATGGCGAAGATTCTTCACAATGAAGCGGAATACGTTGTCAGCGTATTGGTTTACACAGTTATTATACTCTTGCTCGGTCATAAACAGCAGCGATAATTCAAATGATTGCCTTGTATAATGTTATACGGATGGCTGGAATTTATGTTACAGTGCAAAGAAAAAAAATCCTGCGTTTCGGGCGCAGGATCAATGATTATCGGAAAGTTGAGACGATTAAACGGTTTAATCCGCCATAATGGATTTCATCCGGACTACTACCCTGCGACTTGGCAGGGGGCTTTTCCTGCTTTGAAGGGCAGTTTTTAGATGTCTGGCAGAGCTTTTTATTACTGAAATTTTCGGTTATATACCCGACTGTGAACAAAACAACAGTTGCTGCTACTGGTAGAAAAAGGTATCTTTTTTTCATAAGCCGGGTTTAAGGAATGGTAAAGTTATAACGAAGATTCTTAAACAGAAAGGATTTATCGTTAAATGAAGTTAAAATCGTGAATGGTCAATGGTGAATGGTCAATATAGCCGTTCTCTCAATTCACCATTGACCATTCACCATTCACTAATAATCAATTACCTGCTCCTGAATGCTCTCCGGAATATCTCTCCAATTGTATTGCTGACCGCGTAGCTGGGGCTCAAAACCGGCTTCACGGATGGCATCCTGCATGGTTTTATAGGTAAAACGGTGGGGGGCGCCGGCTGCGCTCACCACATTTTCTTCGATCATAATCGATCCAAAATCATTAGCACCGGCATGCAGGCAGATCTGAGCAGTTTGTTTACCTACGGTAAGCCAACTGGCCTGAATGTTTATCACATTGGGCAACATGATGCGGCTAATGGCAATCATCCTGATATATTCGTCTGTAGTAGTAAGGTTATGCACACCCCTGATACGCGTTAGCAGGGTATCTACATCCTGGAAAGTCCATGGAATAAAGGCCAGAAAGCCCTTGGCATCGGCCGGCTTACGGCTTTGTACTTCCCTGATACGGGTTAAATGAATAAAACGCTCTTCCAGTGTTTCCACATGGCCAAACATCATGGTAGCGCTGGTGGTAATATTCAGCTTATGGGCCTCATGCATAATATCCAGCCACTCATCTGCTCCGCATTTACCCTTGGAAATGAGTCTGCGTACCCTGTCTACCAGAATTTCGGCTCCTGCGCCGGGTAAGGAATCAAGACCTGCTTCCTGTAAGGTTTTTAATACATCATGATGGCTCATTTTCTCCAGCTTACAGATATGGGCCACTTCGGGTGGCCCGAGTGCATGGAGCTTAAGCTGCGGATATTCCTGTTTGATCTGCCGGAAAGTATGGGTGTAAAAATCGAGACCCAGTTCAGGGTGATGCCCGCCCTGCAGGAGAAGTTGGTCTCCCCCATATTTCAGCGTTTCCTCAATTTTCTTTCGGTAAGTAGGCATATCGGTAATATAGGCCTCGCTATGACCGGGTATTCGGTAAAAATTACAGAACTTACAATTGGCAATACAAACATTGGTGGTATTCACATTACGGTCTATCTGCCAGGTAACTTTACCATGAGGGACCTGCTTTTTCCGTAATTCATCAGCAACATGCATCAGCTCGGTTAGGGGTGCCTGTTCAAACAGAAACATACCCTCTTCAATACTTAAAAAATCAAAATTCAGTGCCCGTTGGTACAAATCAGCTAATTGCATGGAGGAAAATTTCTTATAAATAACAAAGGTAGGATGATAAGGTTGATTATCGCTGCATCAAAAACAGGCATTCGGTTGTCATGGTATTCAGCCTGGTTATTTTTACCATGAAACGGGAAAACTGGCCAAATGGGCTTATTTTCAAAACTGCATGAAACGTTTAACGCTTGCTATACTCCTTGCAGGGCTCACCTGTATATATATGCCTTCGCATGCACAGGAAGAATTTATTTTACCTGAAGCTAAACTACTAACCCGCTTTCCCTTTACCCAGTTAAGTGGGGGTATTATTATTCTGAAAGCGCAGATAGATGATTTCCAGGATACACTCAATTTTGTTTTTGATACAGGAAGTGGGGGTATATCACTTGATTCACTCACCATTCAATATCTCGGACTTAAAAAAGAGCTGAGCGATAAAACCATCAGAGGAATCGCAGGTATTAAACAGGTTGAGTTTGCCTATAACCATACACTCAAACTGCCCGGTTTACAGGTTGAGAAACTGGATTTTCATGTGAATGATTATGAGTTGCTTACCAGCGTATATGGACTAAAGATTGATGGTATTATTGGTTTTAGTTTTCTCAGAAGATTTATTGTGCATATTGATTACGACAGACAAATCATGGAAGTATATACTCCCGGCAGATTCAGGTATCCGAAAGGTGGGTATATGCTGAAACCCGATTTCACAACACTACCCCTTCAGGCAGCAACGATTGAAGATGAAAGAACAATAAACGGAAGATTTATTTTCGATACCGGTGCCGGTCTTACCTTTTTATTATCCAAAGAATTTGTTCAGGATAGCCTCGTGTTTAAACGGAAAAGAAAATTCTATCCTACGCAGGCAGAAGGATTGGGAGGTAAGAAAATGATGGATATTACAGTATCAAAAGGTGTAAAACTGGGGCCATATAAGTTCAGAAATGTACCCGTACATATTTTTGATGATGAGTACAATGTTACATCCTATCCGCTCTTAGGTGGATTGATAGGGAACGATATCATGCGCAGGTTTAATGTGATCCTTAACTACCCTGAACGTTGTATTCATATCAAACCGAATAACCATTACCCTGAAAGTTTTGATTATTCCTATACCGGACTGGGCATTTACCTTATTGATGGTGAAATCAGGGTAATTGATATTATCAAAGGATCTCCCGGTGATAAAGCAGGCTTTCAACCTGGCGATATCATTTTCTCAGTTGAAAATAATTACACCAAGAATATTCAGGCCTATAAAACCCTTTTTCAGAATTCTATCGGAAAAGTGAAGGTTATCATCTTCCGGGAGCAGAAACCGCTGGTACTTACCATGAATATAAAAGACATCAGACGTAACCGATAGCTATTTATGTTTTCGGGAAATGTATCTTTAGTCAAGGTCATCTGGCTTTGATTCATCTTTATGCTACCCGCTTTTCACTTAATTTCGCTGTTTCAATAGCTGATATGATAACATTTGACCGATTTGTGCTGGATAATGGCCTCAGGGTATTGGTACATGAAGACCATTCAACACCCATGGCCGTTGTAAATGTTTTATACGACGTGGGTGCCCGTGATGAAAACCCTGATAAAACAGGATTTGCGCATTTATTTGAACACCTCATGTTCGGGGGCAGTATCAATATCCCCGATTATGATGAACCCCTGCAAAGAGCAGGCGGAGAGAATAATGCCTATACAACCAACGACCTTACCAATTATTATTGCCAGATACCCGCTGAAAATATTGAAACTGCTTTCTGGCTCGAAAGCGATCGTATGTTGAGCCTGGCATTCAGTAAGAAAAGCCTCGACGTACAAAAAAAAGTGGTTTGTGAAGAGTTTAAGGAACATTATCTGAATAAACCCTATGGCGATGTATGGCATAAAATGCGTGAACTGGCTTATACCACACATCCCTACAGATGGATGACAATTGGTAAGCAACTGAGCCATGTGGAAGATGCACATATTGACGATGTAAAACAATTCTTCTTCAAACATTATCGTCCGGTGAATGCTATTCTGGTGGTAACGGGCCATGTTACTACCGAACAGGTAAAACAATTGGCCAACAAATGGTTTGGCGATATACCCATGGGCGATAAGTACCAACGTAACCTGCCGCAGGAACCAAAACAAACAGCTGCCCGCAAACTGGAGTTGCATGCTGCGGTACCCCTGGACGCTTATGTGAAAACATGGCATATGGATGCGCGGCTCGATAAGGGATATTATGCCGCAGATATGATTACTGAAATTTTAGGTGGTGGTGGTTCATCGAGGTTATACCAGTCGCTGGTGAAGGAAAAACAGCTGTTCTCCAACCTGGATTGCTATCATTTTGGTAGCATTGATGCGGGTTTACTGGCTGTAGAAGGAAAACTTGTAAAAGGAGTGAAAATGGAAGACGCCGCTGCTGCAGTCGATGATGAAATCAATAAACTGCAATCGGCTATCATCAGTGAACAGGAACTGCAGAAGGTAAAAAATAAAACAGAAAGCGTGATTGCTTTTGAAGACATGAGTATTATGAGCAGGGCCAATAGTCTGGCCATGTATGAATTACTGGGTGATGCAGAAATGATGAATACAGAGCTGCAGAAATACCATGATATCACTGCGCAGGATATTCAGCATTATTGCAAACAGATTTTTCGTACAGAAAACAGTAATACACTCTTTTATTACGCCAATTAACCGAAAACATTGCGGCCCTTAAGCCAGCGATCGTGAGATATAATAAGGTATGATTAACAGAAAAACAGCCCCAGCTATTACCGATGCCGTTTCATTCAATTTGTCATTGAAACCCTGCGAACGTTATGTATTAGATAACAAAACCCCTGTTTATGCTATTCATGCAGGAGCACAGGACGTAGTAATGGTTGAGTGGGTATTTTATGCAGGTAATTGGTATGAATCGAAAAATATAGTAGCTGGAACCACAAACTTTTTATTGAAAAACGGAACCCAAAAAAGGAATGCTTATTCAATCAATGAGTATTTTGAATTTTATGGCGCCTACCTCAATCGGAGTTGTTATAATGAAACCGCTACCATCACACTTCACTGTTTAACCAAACACCTGCATGAACTTTTGCCGGTGGTGGCAGAAATTATTACGGAAAGTATTTTTCCTGAGGAAGAACTAGCTATCTGTAAACAGAACCAGAAACAAAGATTACAGGTAAACCTTAAGAAATGTGATTTTGTGGCCAACCGGTTGATTGATGAATATGTATTTGGCTTTCATCATCCCTATGGTAAATACACATCAACGATCGACTATGATGCTTTGCAAAGAGAAGAGCTGAAGGCTTTTCATGAACAGTTTTATAAAAACGGCACCTGTATGGTATTTGCTGCCGGCAAATTACCCGCGAACCTTGATCAGCAACTGAATCAGGTATTTGGTAAGCTGCCTTTAAACAGCCAGCCATTACCCGATATGCAATATCCTGTGGTATCTGCAGTAGAAAAGAAATACCGCATCATGAATGATGCAGAAGGTGTACAGGGTGCAATCAGATTGGCACAGCCATTTTTTAACAGACACCATCCTGATTTTCCAAAAGTGCAGGTACTCAATAATATTTTTGGTGGCTTTTTTGGATCAAGGCTCATGAGTAATATCCGGGAAGATAAAGGCTACACATATGGAATTCACAGTTATCTGCAAAATCATATTCATCAGAGTGCATGGATGATCAGTACAGAAGCCGGACGTGATGTTTGTGAAGCAACCATTGCAGAAGTATATCATGAAATGGAAAGACTACGGAATGAACCGATCGGGAAAGAAGAATTGGATTTGGTACGTAATTATATGATGGGCTCTTTACTGGGCGACCTTGATGGTCCGTTCCAGATCATTGGTCGATGGAAAACCTATATTTTAAACGGACTCGATGAGCAATATTTCTATAAAAGCATAGAAACTATTCGAACCGTAAGCAGTGACGAATTACAAATACTTGCAAAACAATACCTTAACCCTGAACATTTCTACGAATTGGTAGTTGTATAACAACCCATTCTTTTTTCTTTCAGCTTGGGATTTGAATCAGGAGCTGTTAAAATTTTGAATTGTTTACTGATTCGGAAAAATAAATGCTATTTTGAAACGTAACTTATCATATGGGACGTTTCTTTACAAAAACAATTGCAAGTACACTTGCCATTTTATTAGCTGCCTATATTTTGCGTGGCATCGATGTTAAAGATCCGCTCACTGCATTAATTGTGGCAGTGGTATTAGGGTTATTGAACAGTTTTATTAAACCTGTTCTCATTCTGCTCACCATACCTATTACCATTTTCACACTCGGACTTTTTCTTTTTGTAATTAATATCATTATTGTAAAATGGGCAGCCACGCTTGTACCTGGTTTTACGGTAGATGGATGGGTTTCGGCACTCTTCTTTAGTTTACTGGTATCATTTGTAACATCCATCATCGAAGCTATCCTCGGAGCAGGTGGTCAACCACAGGAAGACTAAAAAAACGCTGCGTAAGCCCTCCGTCTTCATGTTCTCTGCGGTTCCATCCTTCGTCGGGATGACGTTAGAAATTCAACCGCAGAGAAGATGAGAACGGGGAGGAAACGCAGAGGCGTAAAGATTATAATGAATCAATCAGGTTTTTCACTTTCTCACTAATCAAGTCTCTGATTTTATTAAACTCGGCTGGTTCCATATGTTTGGGATCGGGTATCTGCCAGTCAATGAATTGTTTGGCAGGCATCCACGGACAAGCATCGCCGCAACCCATGGTAATTACTGCATCAAAAGGAGCAAAAGCCTCTACTTCCTCTAATGATTTACTATCATGTGTGCTTAAATCATACCCAATTTCTTTCATGGCTGCAATGGCTTTCGGGTTTACAATGCCACTTGGCTTGCTGCCGGCGCTGTAAGCCTCTATGCCATCACCACCATGTATGAAAGCAAAAGCCTGACTCATCTGGCTGCGGTTGCTGTTTTCAACACAAACAAAAAGGAGTTTTTTCTTCATAGTATTCTGTTTTAGTTACAGCAACCGGGTGCGCAACAGGGGGCTTCTTCTATTAATGGTTTTTCGGCATACACTGTAATACTGTAAATACCGGCTTCACTGTTTCTGAAAGACTGTATTTCTTCCTGTGAGAAATAATGGGTAAGAATATCGTCCGGGAGTAGGATACTTTTTTCTTTTTGCACGGTAATATTTTTAAAACCCGTAGCTTCAATGAGTTCGAGGTATACATTTTTTTGTATGGCACCCGATACACAACCCGCATACATTTCAGCTGCTTCTTTGAGTTTAGCAGGTAATTCACCTTCCAATACAATATCTGAAATACTGAAATGACCTCCAGGCTTTAATACCCGGAATACTTCCTGCAAAACCGTAAATTTATTCGGTACAAGGTTTAATACACAATTACTCACTACTACATCGGCTACATTGGCTGATACCGGCATTTGTTCAATATCACCAAAACGAAACTCTACATTATTAAAACCAAGCTTCTCTGCATTGGTTCTTGCTTTCTCCACCATACGCTCGGTGAAGTCGATGCCTATTACTTTACCATTTTCACCTGTGAGTGCCCGGGCAATAAAACAATCGTTGCCAGCGCCACTACCGAGATCAATCACAGTATCCCCTTTTTTAATTTTTGCAAATTCAGTCGGTAAGCCACAACCCAGACCCAGGTCTGCATCCGGATTATAACCTTCTAACCGCGAATAATCATCGGCCATGATATTATATACTTCCGTGCTGCATCCGCCGGCACCACAGCAGGACGCTGCATTCTGTGTACGTGACTGATCGGCAATTTCACCATACTTTTCTTTAACAAGTGCCTTTAAGGCTGTTTCTGTTTGCATGTTATTTGTTTTTATGATAATAAAAACTGCTCCCGGTCACTATTGTCTGCGATTCCATGGCCCGCAGGCAGTGATAACCATTAGCAGCAAGATTTAGCCTGCTGGTCTTTTAGTTTGTGAAACAGGGACGAAAATTCTGCATTGAATTTTTCAAATGCTTTCCAGTTGATGCAGTAGCAACTACGCGGCCCATCTACATTGCCATCTATTAATCCGGCTTCTTTTAATTCTTTCAGGTGTTGTGAAACGGTAGATTGTGCCAGTGGTAATACTTCAACAATCTCACCACAGATACATTCATTGTTTTGTGCAAGTACTTTCAGTATTGCGATACGTGCTGGATGGGCCAGTGCTTTTGCAAACGCTGCGAGGTCCTGCTCTTTTCTTGAAAACGCTTCTGTTTTTGGGGTAGCCATTTCTTATCGTTTTTATACGATAAAGCAAAGTAAATGCCTTTTTTTCTTTTATCGTACAAAAACGATAAATATTTTTTTAGCCCATGAGCAGACATATATGAACCGATGTAAAGAATCGCCGTTTCTCACGAAATAACACCATTCATCCTATTTCAAAAACTCGAAAAATTCATAAGTATCTGTTTATCAATTAATTAAGTTTAGCCAGTTATTAAGTTCTGCCCATTACCTAAAAAAACTTGGTACTATGTGTTGCATAGTACCAAAAAAGTCCCCATCTTTGTGTTATGAAAGCAAGGGTATAAAACCCGGACCTTCAGAAAACACAAATCGAAAACACTTTAAATAAAGAGTCATGAACACGCAAAACACAAACTTCTTCAAGCAACTGGGTCAGGAGCAACTGAACAATCTGGTGAAAGAAGTAAAAGAAACGGTGGCCACAGGTATCAACATCAACAACAAAAATGTATTTGGTGCCGTTGATTACTGGAAGATGCAACGCAACCGCAGAACAAGAATCAGCAGAAGGCATCTTGTTGCTTAATTAAAACAGAACAGAAACCATTTTATAAACTGTTGTTCTCCTTACCCCCCGAAAAGTAAGTGAACAATAAAAAACTCCGGCTATGGACATTCAGAACACACAAAGTCAGATGCGAAAGGGTGTATTGGAGTTTTGCATTTTATCCATCATCAGGCAGGGTGAGGTTTACCCCAGTGATATCGTGGACCGAATGAAAGCTGCTAACCTGCACATCCTGGAAGGAACACTATACCCGCTTTTGACGCGTTTAAAAAATGCAGGTTTACTTACCTACCGTTGGGTAGAAAGTAATAGTGGACCGCCCCGTAAATATTTCGTTATGACTGATAAGGGTCTGGAGTTCTACAACGAACTCGAAAGAACCTGGCAGGAACTGGCAGATGCAGTACAGGCACTTACCCAACCGGTAGGATCGGCAAACGAAGAAAATCCAACCCAACCTTAACCAACAAAACTGAACAGAAAATGAAAAAGGTAATCAATATAAACTTTCAGGGCAGGGTAATACCCATTGAGGAGTCTGCCTACGACATGCTGAAGCAGTATGTAGAAAGTTTGAGAAAGTTCTTTGCCAACGAGGAGGGACGTGACGAGATCATTAACGATATCGAAGGACGTATCGCTGAATTATTTGGCGACAGTCTGAAAAAAGGTGCTACCTGCATTACAGATGATACCGTAAACGAGATCATCAACAGTATGGGACGCCCTGAAGATTTCGAAGGAGAAGAATCCAATGTACACTCACAATTAGGTGGTGAAGAGAAAGAAAAAGAATACAAATTTAATGCGGCTGGTGCTGCTGAAACCAGTGCACGTGGCAGATTGTACCGTGATGATAATGAAAAGATACTCGGTGGTGTGTGCGGTGGTTTAGCCAATTACCTGCGTATCGACCCAACGATTGTACGTCTGGTATTTGCGTTGATCACTTTTATGGGAGGTTCAGGCATACTTCTCTACATCTTATTATGGATCATACTTCCTTCCAGACCCCTGGAAGGAATTTCATCCACCAAAAGATTATACCGTAATCCGGATGAAAGAGTGATTGCAGGTGTAGCCAGCGGTATTGCTTCTTATTTTGATATCGCCGTATGGGTACCCCGTCTGATATTCGCATTCCCACTTGTATTGGGTATCATCACTTCTATTTTCCGCGGTGCTTTCTGGATGGATGTTGATCCATTCCCCGGCATCATCTTTGGTTCGTTCGGCGGTACTTTATTTGTGGTGTATGCTGTATTGTGGGCCGTGATTCCCGAAGCCAAAAGCGCTTCTGAAAAATTGGAAATGCGTGGTGAAAAAGTAGACCTGAATACCATTAAAAATACCATTCAGGAAGACCTCGAGGGATTCAAGAGTCGTGCAGAAAAATGGGGCGGTGAGTTTAAAGACAAAGCACAGCAGTTCGGACAGGAAGTAGGCCAGACCGTAGGTCAGAAAGGTCAGCAGTTTGGTGCAGAAACAGGATCAGCCCTCAAGAGAGGGGGCAGAAGACTTGGAGGTATTATTGCCATTCTCTTTAAAGCCTTCTTTTTATTCATCGCTGGTATATTGGCATTCGCACTTCTGGTAACATTACTGGCCTTTATGGTGGCAGGTGTAGGCGTATTTCCCTTGAAAAACTTTTTCCTGGAAGGCTTTAGTCAGAACTTCCTGGCATGGGCCACACTCTTATTATTCCTTGGTGTACCTGTGGTAGCTTTTATTACCTGGCTTATTCGCCGCATCATGGGTGTAAAATCGGGTAACCGTTACCTCGGATTTACATTCGCCGGTCTCTGGTTTATCGGATTGGTTTGTGGCGGTATCCTTACTTACTCAATCGTACGCAACTTCGATGCTACTGCCAGAGAGAAGCATGAGTACAGCATTGTACAGCCTTCTACAGGAAAGTTAATCGTAAAAGTACCCGACAGCAAAGTAAAGGTATACGGACGCTGGTTTAAAATGGACGGAATTGTAAGCATGAACGACGATAGTCTTTTCCTGAACAATGTTCGTCTTCGTATCGTGAAAAGCCCTGATTCTTCTTATCATATCTACTCACATAAATTCAGCAGCGGGAGAGATGAAGGGGCTGCTGTGAAAAATATCCATGAGATATCCTATAATATCAATCAGTCCGACAGTACTGTATGGTTAGATCGTGGCTTCGCACTGAAAAAAGGAACCAAATTCCGTAACCAGGGTGTACAGTTAACCATTCAGGTACCTGTTGGAAAAAGAATTCTGATCGACAGAACCGTTTCACGCAGACTCAACTGGTTCCACGTAGGCAATGGTTACGATTGGGAGTGGGATGAAGAATGGAACAGCAATAATGAAGACTGGAACTCGAACGTCGAATATATCATGACACCCGGCGGACTGGAAAGAATAAAAACCAAAGAGGATATTGAAGAAGAAAAAAGAAGAAAAGCTGAATCGGAGTCTGATGATAATAATGATGCAGTAGAGCAATATAAAAAGAGCAAAGAAGAGTTACAGAAAGAATACGAACGCAAACAGCGTGAGGCAGAAGAACTAAAAAAAGAATTAGATAAACCCGTTGATACAACCCGTTACCGATACAAAAAACAAACGGTAATGAACGAAAAGCAGGTACAGCCAGCAGTAGCAGAAGAGCAAAAAGCAAATGTGTTACCTATTGAAGCTTCCAGGTTACTGATGATGCAAATGGTTTATTAAAGAAGGTTGAAGTTGGGAAAAAAGAACCCCGTCCTGTTCTCACGAGGGGGTTCTTCCCTTCTCTTATCCAACATCAAATAAAAAACTGTCTTATGAAAATGAAGTACGCTCTAGCCATCGCCATTTGTATCATGATATTAACAGGATGTGTTCGCTATCATTCAGAACGTATCCGTGAAGGAAGAACCAGTATCACCATAAAAGAAAGTGATCATCAATACAGGATGGATGCAAAATTCAGCCGTTCAAAAACAAGTCAGGTGGCGAGCATTATCGATCAGGAACTTGATCGTAATTCGAGCCTCGATCCTGAGGACTTAGATGGCACTATTACATTGGAAGATGACTCAAAAGTATATGTAAAGCTTCGCTCGGGCAGGTTAAAAATCAGGTTCGATAAAGATGATAACAGCGAAACAGCTTACGACAGAATAAAGGACCTCGGCGATAAAATTAAAGCCACTATCCACAACAGTCAGGCCCAACTTCAATAAGTTTTAATGCTTCGGATGATGCACCCACTTGCAACCGGTTATTCACCCGGTGGGATGGTGGAGGGATATACTTATGTGCCTAAGACTGCACTATCATAATAAAAGTGTAGTGATGATATAAACTCGCGGCTCAAAGCTCATAGCTCGCAGCAAATAGTATGTATGCCCTGCCAACATATCACCACAAATCATCTGTATGAAAAAATTATTATTCAGGCTCATCTTTGTAGTCGTACTTATCCTGTCTATAGTTTACCTGATGGCATGGAAATCACCCAGGTATTATATCCCCCAAAATGCTTATAACACTGCTGATAGTATTGTTCCCTTTTTACAATATACAGGTGAGCATGAACGACCTTTTCTTGTAGAAACAAAAACGGCTATTGTTTTCGGTGCTACACATACCAAAGACCGTAAAGATCCGCAGCTGATACAAATGGAAAATCTGTGGTCAGAATTTAAGCCTACCATTGCATTGGTAGAAGGAAGACTGGGTTTTTTGCTACCTCCTTTTATGGACCCGGTACAAGAACTGGGAGAGGGAGGTATGCTGAAAGCGTTGGCACACAGAGATGGTGTGAAAATCATGAACTGGGATCTTTCCAAAAAAGCATTGGCAGATTCATTACAACTTTATTTTACACGTGAACAGATTGCTTTGCAGCAAATCCTGAATCCTTATTTCGGTAATCTGCGTTTTGGTAAACCCTCTTCACCGGATGGTTTTATCGAGGAGTACATAAAACGCGCAGCTTATGTAGGCTTAGAGGATAGCATTAAAACCGTTGCCGATATAGACCGTATCTGGGTAAAATATTTTCCGGCAGGCCCCGATTGGCGCGAAACTTCAGATGAGTATGCATTACCGGGTTATCTGGCAAAGCTAATGGCCACTTCAAACGATATCCGCAACCGGCAACTGGTTGCATCGATAAAAGAACTTGTGAAAAAAGGCGAAAGAATTTTTATTGTCTGCGGCTCAAGTCATGCCTATTGTATAGCGCCGGCCTTTAAATAACTCATCTACGTTAACTTTCCATCTTCCTTTCTCCCTGTTAAACTTCTTCAGCAATACAGTAGTTCTCCTTAGAGAAGCTTTTTTAAACAGGGAGAAGGAAAGAAGGGGATTTGTTTATTATTAACCGGGGAGAAGATGTATTCAAAACATTTTACGCTCCCATCATCCTTTCGCTTATTTTTGCGGCACGATAAACGATAGACATGAAAAATACACCCTTCACAGAGAAACACATTGCTTTAGGTGCGAAGATGGCCCCATTTGCCGGTTACAATATGCCCATCAGTTATACCGGTATTAATGATGAACATGCAGCGGTTCGTAAAAATGCAGGTGTATTTGATGTGAGCCATATGGGTGAGTTTATCCTGAAAGGCGATAAAGCCCTGGATCTTATTCAGCGTGTAACATCGAATGATGCGTCGAAGCTTAGCAATGGGAAAGCACAATACAGTTGCTTACCCAATAAAGAAGGGGGTATTGTAGACGATCTGATTGTGTATTGTATTGAAGAGAATAAAGTGTATATGCTGGTTGTGAATGCATCGAATATTGAAAAAGACTGGAACTGGATCAGTCAATTTAATACTGAGAATGTGGAGATGCATAATATCAGCGATAAGACCTGTTTGTTGGCTATACAGGGACCGAATGCTACAAAAATGCTGCAACCCCTTACCGATATGGATATTATGAATCTCAAATATTACACTTTTACAAAAGGGGTGTTTGCAGGAGTTGAAAATGTGCTGGTAAGTGCTACAGGCTATACCGGTGCAGGTGGTGTTGAAATTTATTTTGAAGACAGTAACGGGGCAGCCGATAAAATATGGAACGCCATTTTTGAACTGGGAGGTCCACAGGGTTTGAAACCGATTGGTCTGGGTGCAAGAGATACACTTCGTTTGGAAATGGGTTACTGTCTTTATGGTAATGATATAGATGATACAACTTCACCACTAGAAGGTGGGTTAGGCTGGATCACTAAATTCACCAAAGACTTTACCGCAAAAGCCATACTTGAAAAACAGAAAGCAGAAGGGGTGACCCGGAAACTGGTAGGTTTTGAAATGATAGACCGTGGTATTCCACGTCACGATTACCTGATAAAAGATGCAGCCGGTAATACCATTGGTAAAGTAACTTCCGGAACACAGGCGCCTTCTTTAAATAAGGCAATAGGATTGGGATACGTAAATACGGCTTTTACAGCAGTAGATACAGAAATATATATTGATATCAGAAATACATTGGTAAAAGCAAAAGTGTCAAAATTACCTTTTGCATAATCATTAGTACCTCCCAGTAAAAAAGCCGAAGTATAACCATGCTTCGGCTTTTTTATTGTCTATCTGCGTAATCGCTGCATTCTCTTGTTCTCGGCGGTGAATATCCAGTAAGCTTTTCATGCAGTATTTTACAACCGTAAGTGATGTACATATAGTGGTTCACAACCATTTTAAACGTATTTTTAAGAACCCAATGTTAACTGTTATCCGATATAGCGCCATGGTATGCTTGCTGCTTTTCATTGCATGTAAGCCCCGGCAGCATACTGCACCCGGTATACAGGATGTTGGGTCTATCGGCACAGAAATCGGACAGGCCATACTTATCAGGCCGCAGCTGCAGGGGCTGCCAACAGCTAATGGCGATAAATACGATAGTTCAAAATTTACGGGGGCACATAAAAAACTCAAATTCGGAACAAGGGTAGTGGTAACCCATACCATAACAGGTGTTTCTGTTACAGTGAAAATTACAGACCGTGGTCCCATTGGAGCAGGGCAGGTAATAGGCCTCAGTAAAGCAGCTTTCAGAAAACTGGATACTACAGGTGCAATCCTTATTCCTGTCAGGATTCGCTATAAGGAATAGATGTGGCAGTTGCTTTTGTATGCAATCGGATAATAATCAGTAGCTCGTTTTGCGGTTCACTATACGCGTGATCATAACAGCAGAAATATTTCATGCCGTCGGCAGCATGCCAGGTATGGGTACAGAAACCGAACTGAAAACCTTTTGATGCAAGTGCGTTACGCATAATAGAAATACTCGACGTGCTTCCTGCGAGTAAGGCTTCAAGAATGCGCCGGTTCTTCAATAATAAATAATTGACACGCCGGATTAATCCTCTTTCTATAATATACTTTTTATTGTTAAAAGCACTTCTGCAGTAATCATCACAAAATTTTTTATCAACCCTTCCTGTCAAATGTTTTTTGCAACTCATGCAACGATGTGGTTTCTTTTTCATACAAAAGATTTCAGTTGATGAAAATAGTGTTAATAGACTGGTGCCAATTGCTTTGCTGCTATGCTTTTATGAAAAAGCAGTAGTTGTATCAGTTATATTCCTGTATTTATACCTGATACTTTTTTACTACAATCTTATCGCTTCGGTTGAGGCAAAGTCATTTCTGTAAAAGATTATAATCGGAAATATCCGTTTGTGTTCCGGCTATTGGAAACAGGTGATCAGATATTCGTTCTCGATTCCTGATACTTAAACCTTACGATATGAATACAATGAAAAACAAAGTTCAGCTGATTGGTCACCTCGGGCAATCACCCGAAATCAAAACATTGGAAACCGGCAGAAAAGTAGCCAATATGAGTCTGGCCACCAATGAAGACTATAAGGATGCGAATGGCACTAAAATCAGTGAAACCCATTGGCATACATTGGTCGCCTGGGGTAAACTGGCAGAATTTGCTGAGAAATACCTTTCCAAAGGATTACAGATAGCAGTTGAAGGAAAGCTGGTAAACCGAAGTTATACCGATAAAACCGGTGTAAAAAGAACCGTCACGGAAATCTTTGTAAACGAGATGCTGATCATTACCCCCAAAAAATAGTAGCCTTTCTTTTTAAACGGCCGGCTTGTCGAGGCTGGCCTTTGTTTAACCTCAACAATAGCTTTGAGATTGGATGTATATTTGCAGCCCATGAGTACAAAACCTGCATTACATACCATTCTTTCTCCAAAGCTGTTGGATATCTATGATGTTTCTGACAATATTGTTGTGATCATTGATGTTTTCAGGGCAACATCAACCATTGCCACTGCATTGTACAATGGTGCTAAACGGGTAATACCTGTTGATGTAGTCGATAAGTGTATTGAAATAGGCATGCAAACCGGTGGTATTACAGCAGGGGAAAGAGATGGTAAAATCATTCCCGGACTGGCGCATGGTAACTCGCCGGCAGAATATCCGCGTTCTTTTATAGAGGGTAAAACATTAGTACTCACCACCACCAATGGTACCAAATTATTGCATATGGCCCTTAATAAGGGTGCTGCAGAAGTAGTAACCGGCTCCTTTCCGAATCTGTCAGCTGTTTGCAAATACCTTGTATCACAGCAAAAAAATGTGATTCTGGGCTGCTCTGCCTGGAAAGATCGGTTTAACCTGGAAGACACTTTATTTGCAGGAGCCGTTATTCAGCAGGTGAAAGAACATTTTACCATTCATTGCGACAGTAGTCTGATGGCTGCCGATATGTACGCGCTGCATCAAAATGATATACATCAGTTTATACGTAAAACCACACACTGGCACCGGCTGGCATCTTACGGACTTGAATCTGATCTGGAATACTGTGTAACACCCGATGTGGCCAATATATTACCTATTTACAGGAATGGGGATCTGGTGGTAGCGAATAGCTAATAGCCTATGGCTTATGGTGTGTAGCTAATGCATATTCAGGAAATAGTTAATAGCCTATGGTCTAGTATCAATTCGCCATTAGCTATATGCTATCGGCCATTAGCTTTCTTAACAAACATTTCATCCACATTCTTTCCATTTTCCTTCTTTAACTCGGTTGCTTTCCTTTACTTTTGCAAATTGCCCTTTTCGAAGCGGCAAAATCGTTTTTTAAGGGTATACAGGGTGTAGAACGGTCAATTACCGGCTCGCCTGTCTGCTGCTAACAATTTATTTGATGTATGGCGCTTCCGTATCTGGTTAAACATATTTACAACAGCGGCACTGAAGAAGTGATTCGCAGAGGAAAAAAAATTCATGCATTGGGCAATGTGGAGTTGGTAGAATATGATGAACTCATGGCCAATGTAATATTCCGGGTAAAAGATGATGGATATGCTACTTTCTACAAAGTTCATATCAACCAGTTTAAGGATCCGAAAACATTATCCCTTCGTTGTTCCTGTCCGTATAATCTTTCCGAAATATGTCGCCACAAAGCTGGTGCACTTTTCCATTTACAGGATCTGCTCGACCGAAATCAGTTAGGTGAAAAAGAAACCAGTTACGATCAGAAGCATACAGTGGTGAAGATGAAACAACTCGATCTGAAACTGATCAAAATGTTATCCTCACAGGAGAGTGTTGAAAAAGCAGAAAATTTTTTAAGAAGTAGTCGATCCAATATTCTTGAAGCAAAAGATGAAAGGGTACTCGCAGAACTGGAATATGAGGGGGCCACATACAAGGTATTGCTTCAGAAAAATGAGGAGAGAAATTTTGACACCAGCTGTAACTGCTCGTCCGATACCGAACATCCGCTTTGTATACACAAAGACATTGTTTTATTACAGCTCCTGCATAATTATGGTCCGACCTATTTCGATAGCATCAGAAACTGGGATAAGGAAAAAAATAAATTACTGGCCTTATACGGTTATTCGTTAAGTGATGATCTGAATGGTAAATTTGAATTTACTTATACCGATGGAAAACCTTTTTTACGTGTACTGGATACCAGTATTAAACGTGTATCGGTAAATACAGTTTCAGAAATAAGACCCAGACAGGAAGAAGAAATAAAACAGCCGGTAACACTGGTAGAAGAGCCCGAAGAAAAGGAAAAAGAAGTACTGAAGCTGGGTGTAGTTGTAACTTTTAATGAACAGCAATATCCCTATGTACAGTTAGAAGCTATACAGGGAGAAGCAGATGAAAGCCGGGAGAATTATATCGGAAAAGTGACCAAGCTTGATTTATCAAGATTTGTAAACACGGAAGTTTTTGATGAAGACGATAAAACAACCCTGCAGCAACTACGGAAACTGATGCCGTCAGAAGTGAGCAGATACCTCGATCGCAACTCGCCTTTCAGCGGTATCTGGGAAAATATTATACAGCAACACAATGATGAGCTTCCGGAAGAAACCAGGCATCTGATGAATGAATACCTGCATCCTAAGATCAAAAAACTATTTACCGATCTTGCAGGTAGTAAATTTGTTTTCAGTTTACCGGAGCGGAAACCTTTTACAACAGCCAATCTTCAACCGGTAGAACTGTCTATCAATTTTATCAGCCCGGAGTTTGAGGTAACCTATCAAAAGGGGCAATATGAAATCAATTGCCGTGTGAAACTGCCACTTGCAGATCTGAACATTGCAGAGAATGAAAGCAACTCATCTCTGTTGTTCAAGTATCATAGCCAGTTTTTTACCTGGCAGCGAACAGAAGATATATTAGTATTGGAAAAATTTCTCCCATCCGGAAAAATTATTATTGCAGCAGAAGACTGGTCAACACAGCTCCAACAGTTTATACTTCCTTTATCTAAAGAGTTTAATGTGCATTTCGGCAATGTGCAGAAGGAAGAAGTAAAAGATATTAAACCTGAAGTAAAAGTATTGTTGAAGGAGAAGGGAGATTATCTTTTATTCCAGCCTGTTTTCAATTATAAAGGTTATGATGTTCGCTCGGTAGATAAAGAAAAAATCATCATACCTGTTGAAGATAAATTACTGGTGATTCAAAGAAATCTGGAAGCGGAAAAAGAATTTGTACAGAAACTGGAATCCCTGCATTCGCAATTTGTGAGGCCACAGGAAAGTGACGTGCTGGCATTAAAAGGAACAGAAGTGTTACGTAACAACTGGTTCTTTTTATTTGTAGATGCAGTAAAGGAAATGAATATACCTGTATATGGTTTTGAGGCATTGAAAAATTTTCGTTTCAATACTGCCAAGCCATCTACAAAAATTTATATCAGTAGCAATACAGACTGGTTTGATGCCAAAGTGGAAATTCATTTCGGTGAACAGAAAGTAACAGTGGATGAAGTAAAAAAGGCGTTGAGTAACAAACAACAGTTTGTTCAGTTGGGCGACGGAACTTTGGGTATTCTTCCGGAAGAGTGGATCAAAAAATATTCACTGCTTTTCAGGGTAGGCGAAGGGAAATCAGGCTCTATGAAACTCAGTAAATACCATTTCAGTGTGGTAGAAGAGTTGTATATGCAGCGTGATGAAGAGGAATTATTTTTTCAGTTGGAAGAAAAATACGATCGTCTTAAGGAAAATCATTCTATCAAAGCCATAGCTGCACCAGAACATCTCAAATCGGTGCTACGGCCTTATCAGGAAAGTGGGTTCCAATGGTTAAATTATCTGCGCGAAGTGCAATGGGGTGGTATATTGGCAGATGATATGGGTCTTGGTAAAACCATACAGGCGCTGAGTTTTTTATACCACCTGAAACAGGAAAATGGTTCATTAAAAGCACTGGTGGTATGTCCTACAACCCTTATGTTTAACTGGCAGAATGAGATTAAGAAATTTACACCTGAAGTAAGTTTTTATGTACATCATGGTGGACAAAGAACACGTGAAAGCCTGGCGGCAACAGGAGCAGATGTGATCATTACTACTTATGGTACACTTAGAAGCGATATCAAACAATTTGTGGAAGTGGCATTTGACTATGTTGTATTGGATGAGAGTCAGGCCATTAAAAATCCATCCAGCAAAGTAACCAAAGCAGCAGGTCTGATTAAAGCAAAAAACAGGCTTTGTTTAAGTGGAACACCTTTGCAGAATAATACCTTCGATATCTATGCGCAAATGAATTTCCTCAACCCGGGTATGCTGGGTAGTGTGGAGTTTTTCAAACAGGAGTTCTCTATACCCATCGATAAGTTTGGCGAAAAAGAACAAAAAGAGCATTTGCGGAAACTACTGTTCCCTTTTATACTTCGCAGAACAAAAGAACAGGTGGCAAAAGATTTACCTGAAAAGCAGGAAATGGTGCTGTTTTGTGAAATGGGTGATGAACAGCGCCGTATTTATGATGCATTCAGAAATGATTACCGAGATAAGATTTTAGGTGTGGTTGATAACCAGGGTATTCAAAAATCGCAACTCACCATTTTGCAGGGGTTGATGAAGCTTCGGCAGATTTGTGATAGTCCGGCCATTATTAAAGACGAAGAGAAATTTCCCAATGTATCAGTTAAGCTGGAAGAAATAGGAAGGGAGATCACGGAAAATATCAGTAATCATAAAGCATTGGTTTTCTCCCAGTTTTTAGGCATGCTTTCATTGATTAAAGAAAAGATGAAGGAATTGGGCGTTGAATATGAGTATTTCGATGGAAGTAGTACAGTAACGGAGAGAGAAAGAGCTATTCAGCGCTTTCAGAATGATGATAGCTGCCGGGTATTTTTAATTTCCCTAAAAGCAGGTGGTGTGGGACTAAACCTTACAGCTGCTGATTATGTTTATATAGTAGATCCCTGGTGGAACCCGGCGGTAGAACAGCAGGCCATTGATCGGACCCACCGTATCGGACAGACAAAAAATATTTTCGCCTATCGTATGATCTGTACAGATACGGTTGAGGATAAGATTTTGAAACTGCAGGATCGAAAAAGAAGTCTGGCACGTGAACTGATTACCGATGATGAAGGTTTTGTGAAGAATCTTACCAGAGAAGATGTGGAATACCTCTTCAGCTAAAAAGCCGGGGTATGCAGATTAGGTAAGAGGCTTATTTACCGGGCGACCTATACATGTCTGTGCTTCACCGATTTTAACAGTAGGCTTTCCAATCATCCTTATAGCTTTCCGTTAATCTTTTTGTGTTCCGGGCAGTCAAACCCGCACAATAGTTTCGTAATTCATAATAAACTGAGCATGACCAAAATTCTAACCGCTTTTGTATTCCTTCTCATTGCCAGTACGGCAACGGCACAAACCAGTGCTACACTAAAGGGTAAACTGGTGGATACAGTCGGTAAACAATCATTAAAAGACGCTTCGGTAACCATTTTAGATGCCAAAGACTCAACTTTGGATGTATTCGGACTTACCAAAGCCGATGGTAGTTTCCTGATCAGCAATATCAGTTTCGGAGAAATGATTGTTGATATCAAGTTTCAGGGATATGCTCCTTTTTCTAAAAAAATCGTCTTTTCCAAAACAAACAGTTCCGTTGATCTGGGAAATATATATATGCAGATAGCAGCCAATGATCTGGGTAATGTAACGGTAACCCAGTCTGTTATAAGGATGAAAAACGATACCATGGAAGTATCGGCATCTGCTTTCAAAACAAAACCCAATGCGGTGGCAGAGGATCTGTTGAAAAAAGTACCAGGTATTCAGGTAGATAAAAATGGAAATATCACTGCGCAGGGTGAGCAGGTACAAAGAATATTGGTGGATGGAAAAAGGTTTTTCGGTGATGATCCACGCATGGCTACCAGAAACCTGCCTCCTGATGTTATCGACAAAATTCAGGTATTTGACCAGGCCAGCGATCAGAGTGCTTTTACAGGTTTTGATGATGGCAATCGTGTTCGTACCATCAATATCACGACCCGTAAAGATAAACGTAAAGGATATTTTGGTCGTGGAACACTGGGCTTCGGCGCCAATGCAGATGAAGGATTGTACGATAATAGTTTTAACCTGAGCCGTTTTAATGGGGATCGCCAGATTACATTTACAGGCCAGGCCAACAATGTAAACAAGCAGAATTTCTCCGTACAGGATATGTTGGGTTCATTAAGTGCTGGCAATTTTGGCGGCGGCGGTGGTAACCGTGGCGGCGGAGGTGGTGGAAATATAGCTCAGGCTTTATTGGGTAGTGGTGGTGGCGGTGGCCTCGTGAATACATGGGCCGGCGGTATCAACTACCGTGACACCTGGAGCCCGAAAACACAGTTCTCCGGCAGTTATTTTTACAATGACCAGAAAACCTACCGCGATCAGAAAAGTCTGGTACAGAACCTGATTCCCGGTGCACCGGATTCTTCTATTTTTAATGACCAGACACAGTCGTCAAAAACATACAATAAAAACCATCGTATCAATTTCAATATCGAACACAATTTCGATTCTATGAATTCATTGATCATTCGTCCGAATATCAGTTTCCAGGATACATGGTCACAGTCATTGCAGCAAACCAGTTCAACCAGAGGAAAAATTACAGCCCTGAATAGTTCAGACGCTGAATCGATTCGTAAGAACAATGGTTACAATGCATCGGTAGATGCCACTTTCCGTCACCGCTTCCCTAAAAGAGGACGTACCTACTCTATTAACATCAATACCGGTGGAAGTGCCAATGATGGAACAGGTACCAACTATTCGCGCAACCAGTATAATCCTAGCAATCGTCCTGCATACAGTGATACGATTGATCAGATATATACAACTAACCGGGATGCCAGAAATCTCAGTACCACTCTTTCTTACACAGAACCCATTGCTAAGAATCAGCAACTGGAATTCAACTATAACTATTCTTATAACCTGAATAATTCCGGAAGGGAAACCATGGAGTTTAATTCGGGTTCCGGTAAATATGATGTGCCAGTTGTAAACCTTACCAATACTTTTGAAAACACTTTCAGTTCAAACAGAATGACGGTGAACTATCGTTTGCAGAATGCGAAGTTCAATTTCAGTGTGGGGTCAGGTGTACAGGTAGGTGACCTTACCAGTAATAATGTCACTAAAAATACCGTGATCAAACAGCATTTTGTAAACCTGTTTCCCGCAGCTAATTTCAGGTATGAATTTACCAAAACAAAGAGCCTGCGTATTTTCTACAATGGCCGTACCTCACAGCCTACAGCCGATCAGTTACAGCCTGTAGCCGATAACAGTAATCCGCTGAATATCAGAACCGGTAACCCCAATCTGAAGCAACAGTTTACACATAGCGTTCGCTTCCTGTATAATTCATTTGATGTATTTACACAGAAACTGATTTTTGCTACCATCAATGCCAACTTTATACAGAACGATATTCAGAACGCTACTACCTTCCAACCCAATGGTGCACAGCTAACCATGCCGGTGAACCTGAGTGGTACTTACAGCATCAATGGTATTTTTAACTACGGTTTCCCCTTAAAAAGACCCAAGAGCAACCTGAACCTGATTGCCAATGTATCGCGTAACCAGTCACAGACACTGATCAACAATGCCAGCAATTATACGCGTAATACAACTTTAGGTGGAACGGTTTCATGGACCACCAACCTGAAAGAAGGATTTGATATGAACTTCTCATCCAACTCATCTTTCAGTATGGCACGTTATACGCTGCAGCCACAACAGAATGGCGACTTCTTTACACAAACGGTTTCAACCGAAGCGACTGCCTACTCAAAAAGTGGATGGGTATTCTCAGTTGATTTTGATTATATCTATAATGGTGGTCGTGCACAAGGCTATAACACCAGCATCCCCTTGTTAAATGCCAGCCTCTCGAAACAGATGCTGAAAAACAAAGCCGGTGAACTGAAGTTCTATATGTTCGACTTACTGAACCAGAATGTAAGTATATCGAGAAATATTACCGGTAATACCATTCAGGACGTACAAACAAGGGTACTGACGCGTTATTTCATGGTAAGCTTTACCTATAACCTGCGTCGTTTTGGTGCCAATAACCAGCAACAGCAGCGCGGGCCAATGAATATGATGATGCCAGGTGGTAATATGCAGCAGATGAGGATGATGAGAGGTGGGGGAATGTAACCAGGGATTATCCTGAAACGATAATAGAGCCGTCCCGCAGAAAGCGGGATGGCTTTTTTGTGCTAACAGCTGTAAGTATCAGCAATATTTAATATTCCTTTCATAAAATTTTTGATCCCGATATCTCAAACTGTTATACTTTTACATTTACAAAGTCAAATTCTTTATACAAAGTGAAGCAGATACTGGCAAATAATACCACCATTTTACTGAATACACCCCGTCAGGTGTTTTCAATAGAAGCTGCTTTTAACTTTCTCCCGCGACCCCGACGTGGTTGCTGATAGGACGAGCAACTGGCACTTGCCCCTATCAGTGGAAAACTCCCCGGAATTGTTTTTCTGACAGATAGCTGTCGTTCCCTTTACGTTATTTAATTTTTTTAAGTTGGAACAAAATATCATTGTTCGTGTAGCCAATAGTGGCGACACTGGATATGCACAAACCATTACTGATGAAATGGAATCATCAGCCAAAGCGCGTGGAACAGGTATTGCCAAACGCAGTCCTGAATACGTAGCCAAAAAAATGGAAGAAGGTAAAGCTGTGATTGCTTTATTACCCGATGGTACCTGGGTAGGCTTTTGCTATATAGAAGCCTGGGGCCACGATTCTTTTGTGGCCAATAGCGGACTCATTGTGTCTCCTCCCTTTAGAAAAAGCGGTGTGGCCAAACTCATCAAGCAGACCATCTTTAACCTGTCGAGAGAAAAATACCCAACTTCAAAAATTTTCGGTCTGACTACCGGACTGGCTGTTATGAAAATTAACAGCGATCTGGGTTATGAGCCAGTAACCTATAGTGAACTTACGGATGACGAAGAATTCTGGGCAGGCTGTAAAAGCTGTGTGAACTATGAAGTATTGATGAGTAAAGACAGAAAAAACTGCTTCTGTACCGCCATGTTATACGATCCTGCTGATCATTATGAGCCGGAAGAAACATCGTCAGATTTCAAAACGAAATCAAAAATATATGAGCGTTTTATGAAACTCAAGCAGCATAAACTGTTGCGTATGTTTCGTAAAAAAGAAAATGGCGGTGCAGCCATTAAACCAAAATCTTTTTTTCATCACCTGTTTCATCTCTGATCTAACAACGAATCGTAATAAGCAAAGCAAAGAATCGTATGAGCAACTTACCTACATCACTCCCGGCCGGTACCAAAGTAGTATTGGGTTTTAGTGGCGGACTCGACACATCTTACTGTGTTAAATACCTTACTGATGAAAAAGGCTATGAAGTACATAGCGTGATTGTAAATACCGGTGGTTTTACATCAGAAGAGCTACAACAGATAGAAGCACATGCCTATAAACTGGGTGTGAAATCACATACTACCGTTGATGCGGTAAAAAGTTATTACGACAGTATCATCCGATTCCTCATTTATGGAAATGTGCTGAAGAACAATACTTATCCATTAAGTGTAAGCGCTGAAAGATTAAGTCAGGCGCTGCATATAGCCGAACATACCAAAAAGCTCGGTGCCAAAGCCGTGGTACACGGAAGTACCGGTGCAGGTAATGATCAGGTTCGTTTTGATATGGTGTTTCATATTATGATACCCGGTGTGGAAATCATTACCCCGATACGCGATATGAAACTCAGCAGGGAGGAAGAGATCAGCTACCTGAAATCGAAGGGTGTGGAAATGAATTTTGAAAAAGCAGCCTACTCTATTAATAAAGGTCTCTGGGGAACCAGCGTAGGTGGTAAGGAAACCCTGCATTCAAAAGGCATGCTACCTGAAGAAGCATGGCCCACGCAGGTAACCAAATCGGCAGCAGAAGAAATAAAACTAAGCTTTGAAAAAGGAGAACTGCGAAAAGTAAATGAACAGTATTTCTCACATCCAGCCGAAGCCATACAATACCTGCAAACAATAGCCGGTCCATTTGGTATTGGAAGAGATATTCATGTGGGTGATACAATTATTGGTATTAAAGGTCGTGTAGGTTTTGAAGCCGCAGCACCAATGGTGATATTGAAAGCGCATCATGCACTGGAAAAACATGTACTTACCAAGTGGCAGTTAAGCTGGAAAGATCAGCTGGCGCAGTTCTATGGTAACTGGCTACATGAAGGACAGATACTGGACCCTGTAATGCGGGATATCGAAGTCTTCCTGCAGCATTCACAGGAGCAGGTAACCGGAGATGTGTTTATTCAATTGGCGCCGTATCGTTTCACCGTTATAGGTATCGAGTCACCCAATGATTTAATGAGTAGTAAGTTCGGAAAATACGGAGAGATGAACAGTGGCTGGACAGGTGAGGATGTACGTGGCTTCTCCAAAATTTTTGGTAACCAGACCGCTATTTATCATAGTATCAAAGCCGATCAGTCATGAGTAAAATAAAAGTAGCCATTACAGGTGCAGCGGGTTATACCGGCGGAGAACTGATTCGTATTTTACTGAATCACCCACAGGTAGAACTGGTAAATATTCATAGTACCAGTAATGCCGGTAAACAACTGTACACTGTACATGCTGATTTGCTGGGTGAAACAGAAATGCTATTTAGCCATGAGCCATATGCTACTGCCGATGTATTGTTTCTTTGTGTTGGCCATGGTGATGCCAGGAAATTCCTGGATCAGCACAGTATACCTGCCTCAACAAAAATCATTGATCTTTCACAGGATTTTCGTTTGTCAGCAACAGCAACACATGGTGAAAGGGCCTTTGTGTATGGTTTGCCAGAATTACATAAAGAAGCCATTATCGCCGCACAGAATGTTGCAAACCCAGGCTGTTTTGCAACAGCTATTCAGCTGGCTCTATTACCGCTTGCAAAAGCAGGCGTATTAGGTCATGTACACACAACAGGTATTACCGGTTCAACAGGAGCCGGACAATCATTGAGCAATACCTCGCATTTTAGCTGGAGGGCCAATAATATTCAGGCCTATAAATCACTGAGCCATCAGCATATTAAGGAAATTACAGAATCGCTGAATCGTTTACAAACCCATGCGCCACTTTCTGTTACCGGAGAGGGGACAGGTGTACACTTTGTTCCCTGGAGGGGCGATTTTACACGTGGTATTTATACCAGCTCTGTTATAGATTGCAGTATACCACTTGAAGAAGTAAAGAATATATACCGCACTTATTATACTGCTGCAGCATACACGTATTATAGTGAACAGATGATAGACCTGAAACAGGTGGTAAATACCAATAAATGCCTGATTCATATTGAAAAGCAGGGAAATAAATTAGTAATACACAGTGCGATCGATAATCTATTAAAAGGTGCCAGTGGTCAGGCCGTACAGAATATGAACTTACTGTTTGGTCTCGATGAAAAAACCGGGCTTCAGTTAAAAGCCAATTATTTCTAATAACCCACAAGGGGAAATATGATACGTTATGAAACTCTTTGATGTATATCCGCTCAATAATATCGTAATCGAAAAAGCCGAAGGTTCTTGTCTTTGGGACAATCAGGGTACACGTTATCTTGATATGTATGGTGGTCATGCGGTTATCAGTATCGGTCATACACATCCGCACTGGGTGAAACGAATTGAGGAGCAATTGCACAAGATTGCCTTTTATTCAAATTCTGTTATCATACCGCTGCAGCAGCAACTGGCAGATAAACTGGCGGTTCTGAGTGGCAAAACCGATTACCAGCTTTTCTTATGTAACAGTGGTGCAGAAGCCAATGAAAACGCATTGAAGCTGGCATCTTTTCATACAGGGAGGAAAAAAATAATAGCGTTTACCAAATCATTTCATGGCCGTACATCACTGGCAGTGGCAGCAACAGATAATCCATCGATTGTAGCGCCGGTAAATGAAACAGAGAACATCATATTTCTTCCGTTTAATGATATCAATGCCTTGCATGAATGTTTTGCAAAAGAAGGAAACAGTATTGCGGCAGTAATAACTGAAGGCATACAGGGTGTAGGTGGTATTATGGTGGCGTCTGATCTTTTCCTGCAAACCATTCGTTCTTTATGTAATCAATACGGCGCAGTATTTATTGCAGATAGTGTTCAGTGTGGTTATGGACGTACAGGTAAATTTTTCGCACATGACCATGCAGGGATAGATGCAGATATTTATTCCATGGCAAAAGGAATGGGTAATGGATTTCCCATAGGTGGAATATTAATTGCGCCACATATCCAGCCAAAACATGGTATGTTGGGTACTACATTCGGAGGCAATCACCTGGCTTGTGCAGCTGCATTAGCTGTGTTAGAGGTAATGGAGAATGAAGAGCTGATGAAACAGACTGCTGAAAACGGTGCCTACCTTATAGAACAATTAAAAACCATTCCTGAATTGCAGAATGTAAGAGGGAAAGGATTGATGATAGGATTTGATGTATCCGAAAAAGTCAAGAACCTGAAGAAGGTATTACTACAGGAATATAAAATATTTACCGGCGAAGCCAAGCCCAATGTAATCAGACTCTTGCCATCATTGGCTTTGGATAGAAAGCAGGTGGATGAGTTTTTACAATCTCTGAAGCAGGCCATAATATTTCTGAATCAAAACCCTGCATAAATCAATTCCTGCTCCGTACTTAAGTCTGGATCAGGAATTGAAAACCGAATAGCATATAGGAAATCTATCGAACTTCAACCCACCATTCAACCATGAAACAATTTATCTCCGTAACCGATGTAGCCGATATCAATGCACTCATCAAAAAAGCAATGGTATGTAAAGCTGAACCACTTAAATATCAGCAGTTGGGTGCGGGAAAACGTATTGGTTTATTGTTTCTGAATCCGAGTCTTCGCACCAGACTAAGTACACAGGTAGCAGCCCGTAACCTGGGTATGGAAGCGATTGTATTCAATGTAGACAAAGAAGGCTGGGCATTAGAATTTGAAGAAGGCGCCATTATGAGTGGTAATACGGTAGAACATATTAAGGATGCAGGGCCGGTATTGGGTCAGTATTTTGATATTCTCTGTATACGAACATTTCCCTCGCTCAAAAACCGCGAAGATGATTATAGTGAGATGTTTATTCATCAGTTTATTAAATATGCAGGCGTACCTGTTATCAGTCTGGAAAGTGCTACTCTGCATCCACTTCAGTCGCTAACAGATCTACTCACTATTTCAGAGCAACTGGGGATAAAGCCATTGAATAGAAAACCCAAGATTGTTTTAACATGGGCCCCACACATTAAGCCGTTGCCTCAATGTGTGGCCAATAGTTTTGCTGAATGGGTGAATGCCTGGGGTGAAGCTGATTTTGTGATTACACATCCGCAGGATTATGAACTGTCTGAGCAATTCACAAAAGGGGCTACCATTACACAGGATCAGGATGCGGCATTAGCAGGTGCCGACTTTGTATATGTAAAAAACTGGAGTACATACACAGATTATGGGAAAGTGTATGAAAATGATCCTGCCTGGATGCTCACGGAAGAAAAAATGAAAAATACCAATCAGGCAAAAGTGATGCATTGTTTGCCTGTGAGAAGAAATGTAGAATTGAGTGATGAAATACTGGATGGGTCACATAGCCTTGTAACAAGGCAGGCGGGTAACCGTGTATGGGCAGCCCAGGCCGTATTACACGAAATCCTAACTTCAAAATAATTTACTTTGGAACCGGTATATATCATAAAAATCAGTGGTAATATTATTGACGATGAGCAAAGGCTACATGCTTTTCTAAAACAGTTTGCTGCTTTAGAGGGGAAAAAAATACTGGTACATGGAGGTGGAAAACTGGCCAGCAAAATGGCCGAACAAATGGCTATTCCACAGCAGATGATAGATGGCAGAAGAATTACCGATGCAGACACCCTGAGAATTGTAACCATGGTATATGCCGGCTATATCAACAAAAATATCGTTGCCACACTCTATTCATGCGGAACAAATGCGATAGGATTAACCGGTGCGGATGGAAACGCCATACTGGCACATAAAAGAAAACATCCTGTTATTGATTATGGATATGTAGGAGATGTAGATGCAGTAAATGCCGAATTATTACAACAGTTTTTGGAACAAAATACTGCGATTGTGGTGGCCCCTATTACACATGATGGTAAAGGACAGCTGCTTAATACCAACGCAGACACCATTGCCCAGGAAATAGCTAAATCGCTAAGTGGGTTTTATCAGACAATATTGGTGTATTCTTTTGAGAAAAAAGGTGTTTTGTTGGATGTGAATGATGATACCTCGGTGATTGCTACCATGAACAAAGAGAAATACGGACAACTGAAAGCAGCAGGAAAAATATTCGCAGGTATGATACCCAAACTCGATAACGCATTTTCAGCTATTGATGCAGGTGTTGGAAAAGTCATCATAGGACAGGCGGAAGAATTACCCCTACTCATTAATACCATAAGTGGTACTACGATTGAAAAATAATGAATCAGTCCATCAACATATTATACCAGGATAGCGTCCGTTTGCTTAAAGAACTGATTGCTATACCTTCTTTCAGTAAGGAAGAATCTGCTACGGCCGATAGTATTGAAAAATTCTTTCAATCAAAAAATATCAAGGCTAATCGTTACCTGAATAATATCTGGGTAGCCAACCAGTACTTTGATGAAACAAAGCCTACTATTTTATTAAACTCCCATCACGACACCGTAAAACCGAATAAAGCATATACGCTTGATCCTTTTTCGCCTATTGAGAAAGAAGGGAAACTTTTCGGATTGGGTAGTAATGATGCAGGTGGTTCACTCGTATCGTTGCTTGCTTTGTTTATGTATTATTATGCAGCGGAAGATCTTACTCATAATCTTATTTATGCAGCAACAGCTGAAGAAGAAATATCGGGTAGAAATGGAATAGAAGCTTTATTGCCAAAGCTGCCGGCTATAGCATACGGTATTGTAGGAGAACCAACACAAATGCAAATGGCAGTAGCAGAGAGAGGTTTACTGGTGCTTGATGCTGTAGCTACGGGAAAGCCAGGTCATGCAGCACGTAATGAAGGAGAGAATGCACTATATAAAGCCATAAAAGATATTCAATGGATCGGGGATTATCAGTTTGATAAGGTTTCAGACCTGCTCGGACCGGTAAAAATGACTGTAACAGTTATTGAAACAGAGAACAAAGCGCATAATGTCGTTCCTGCATCCTGTAATTTTGTAATTGATGTGCGGGTAAATGAATGTTATTCATTCGCAGAAATTATTCATACTATACAGTCGAATCTAGTGTCTGTTATTCAGCCAAGAAGCCTGCGGATGAAATCGAGTTCCATTCCATTGGATCATCCGCTTGTACAGGCCGGGAAACAACTCGGCAGGATCTGGTATGGATCGCCCACTACCTCCGATAAAGCACTGATGCCTTTCCTTACCCTGAAAATGGGCCCTGGTGATTCTGCAAGAAGCCATAGTGCAGATGAATTTATTTACCTGAAAGAAATTGAAGAAGGTATACAACTTTATATAAGCATACTTGATCTCATCATATTAAAGCATTCAACATGAAGCTCTGGCAAAAAAATACCACTGTATCTGCCGCTGTAGAAAATTTCACAGTAGGAAAGGATCGTGATATGGATGTGTTACTGGCGGCCCATGATGTATTAGGCTCTATTGCCCATGTAACCATGCTCGCAGAAGTAGGCCTCTTAACAAAAGAAGAATCAATATCTATTAATAAAGAACTCCGCAATATTTACAAAACCATTGGTCATTCACCATTCACCATTCACGAAGGCATTGAAGACATCCATTCCCAGATTGAATTCATGCTTACAGCGAAAATAGGAGAAGCCGGTAAAAAAATTCATAGTGCTAGAAGCAGGAACGATCAGGTATTGGTAGATATTAAACTGTTCCTTCGTCAGGAAATTCAGTTGCTTGCAGAGGAAACATTCAAATTATTTCATTTATTACAGACGCAAAGCGAAAAATTTAAAAATCATCTTTTGCCAGGATACACGCATTTGCAATTGGCAATGCCCTCTTCTTTTGGTTTATGGTTTGGCGCTTATGCCGAAAGCCTGGTAGATGATGTTATCACTTTACAGGCGGCCTATAAAGTGGTGAATAAAAATCCATTGGGATCAGCTGCTGGATATGGCTCTTCTTTTCCAATCAACAGAACATTAACGACTCAGTTATTAGGGTTTGATGATCTGAATTATAATGTGGTGTACGCACAAATGGGAAGGGGGAAGGCAGAAAGAATAACAGCCATGGCAATGGCCAATATCTCAGAAACGTTGAGTCGTATGAGTATGGACATGTGTTTGTACCTGAACCAGAATTTCGATTTCGTAAGCTTTCCGGCTGAATTGACTACCGGATCTAGCATCATGCCACACAAAAAGAATCCGGATGTTTTTGAATTGATCCGCTCACACAGCAATCGTATCAAAGCTTTGCCTAATGAAATTATGATGATGACTACCAATTTGCCATCAGGTTATCATCGTGATCTTCAGTTATTGAAAGAGCACTTATTTCCGGCATTTACCACACTCAGAAAATGCCTGGAAATGGCACAGCTGATGCTCTCGAATATTGAAGTGAAGCAGGATATTATGAAGGACAATAAGTACCTGTATGCATTTAGTGTGGAGGAGGTAAATAAACTGGTATTACAGGGTATACCATTCAGGGATGCCTATAAAAAAGTGGGGATATTAATTGAAGAAGGAAAGTTTGCAGCCGACACCAGCCGCTTACAACATACACATGAAGGAAGTATCGGTAGTCTCTGTAATACTGAAATAAAATCAATGATGGAGCAGGCAATGGCAGGATTTGGTTTTGACAAAGCAGTAAAAGCCATTCAAATGTTGCTGGAAGATTAAAGTTTATGAAAGCCTGCTATCTTTCTTGGTGCAGTGCCTAAAATATTGTTGTTTTGATGTTTCTAAACCAGAAATGATGCGAATTATTCTCTCTTGTACAATCGGAATGCTTTTTATGGGTGCAGCATATGCACAGACAAAAACGGTAAAACCTGCAGCGCCCAAGGCAGGGGTATCACAGGCTGTAACGAATCCATTGAAAAACAGTAAGGACTCAGCCAGTTATGCTTTGGGTATCAGGATAGCACAAAACCTGGAGAATCAGGGATTGGGTAAAATCAATATTGCCATATTACAACGTGCACTGGCTGATCAGTTACAGAAAAAGAAAGTCATTATTCCTGAAACAGCCCTTAACCAGTGCATTGAAGGGTTTGTTGAAAAAGCCAATGAAGAAAAACTGGGTGAAGCCAAAAAACAGGCTAAGGCTTTTTTAGAAGCCAATGCAAAGCGCCCGGGTGTCATTACACTTCCGAGTGGTTTGCAATATGAAGTGATTAAAAACAATCCTGATGGTGCCAAGCCAGTTGCAACCGATCAGGTGAAATGCCATTATCATGGAACATTAATTGATGGCACTGTTTTCGATAGTTCCATTGACCGTGGAGAACCCATTGTTTTTTCAGTAGGTGGTGTAATTCGTGGCTGGCAGGAAGTTTTACAATTAATGACAGTAGGTAGCAAATGGAAAGTATATATTCCCGCTGATCTCGCGTATGGCGATTCGCAGGCAGGACCTAAAATTGGTCCTGGTTCTACATTAATTTTTGATCTCGAATTGATTTCAATCGAAAAATAACCCGGATCTTATTTTGATGTAAAAAATCCTCTGCTAAACAGCAGAGGATTTTTTATTCTATTAACCTTCATTAACCTTTCCCCAAAGTTTATTAACCGCTTTTGGAAAGACTCAACATTACTTTTGAAATATAAAAACCAAAAGGAATGTTGAAATACATCGCTACCCTGCTTGTGATCGTTTTACTGCCTGCATTTGTACAGGCCCAGAATACCGGTACCGTAAAAGGACATGTTTTTGATACCGCTACTAACCGTGGATTGGCTTATGCAACAGTCTCTATCGTTAACAGCAAAGATTCTACCCTTGTAACATTTACAAGAGCAGATTCAACCGGAAAATTTACCATCAAAGCACTGGAAAAAGGTAATTACCTGCTTTCAGCCTCTTATGTAGGCTTTATACCTGTATGGAAACCGATTGATGTAAAAGCCGGTCAGGAACTCGATATGGGGCAATTAATATTGACCGATTTATTAAAAAGTGGAGATGTGACCGTTACTGCGCGCAGGGCTCCTGTTACCATTAATGGTGATACAGTGGAGTTCAATACCGAAAACTTTAAAACACAACCCAATGCAGTGGTAGAAGATCTTTTAAAAAGATTGCCGGGTGTAACGGTAGATACAGATGGAACAGTTCGGGTGAACGGACAACGCATTAACCGTGTACTGGTAAATGGGAAAGAATTTTTTACAGGTGATCCGAAAATAGCAACTAAAAACCTGGATGCAGATGCAGTAGATAAAGTGCAGGTTTTTGATAAAAAAAGTGACCGAGCTGAGTTTACGGGTATTGATGATGGTAATTCGGAAAAGACGATTAATCTCAAACTGAAAAAAGACAGGAATAAATCTACTTTTGGAAGAGTAGCGGGTGGGGCAGGTGCTGATGATGGAAGGTATGATGCACAAACCAATATCAATCGCTTCAATGGCGATCAGCAATTATCGCTGCTGGGTATGGCCAATAATGTAAACAAACAGGGATTCAGTTTAAATGATATTATGAATTTCTCTGGCGATCTGGCAAGAGGAATGCGAAATGGTAGTGGTGGCGTAAGTATTAATATAGGTGGAGGTGGAAGTGACAATGGATTGCCTGTATCGGGATTGGGGCAGAATCAACAGGGAGTAGCTAATACTTATGCAGGTGGTGTGAATTATAATGACCTCTGGAACAAGAAATCGAATGTAAATACAAGTGGTATGTTCAGTGATATTGATTTGCTGACCAATCGTACTACCAACAGGCAGAATTTATTGCCAGGTAATAGTTTCGACTACATGAGTAATAGCAGTTCATCAAGAAGAGTGCAGCAACAAAGATGGAACGGAGCTATTGATCATAAGTTTGATAGCATGATTTCTTTAAAAGTTACCCCACAGGTATCAGCACAACAGAATGCTACGCGGTCATACAGTAATTATGTTTCAACTAATACTAGCGGACAAAAAATTAATGATGGTTTTACAGATAGTAAAACACAATCAGATGCATTGAATCTTTCTGCAACAGCATTGTATCGTCAACGGTTAAAGAAAAAAGGCAGAACTATATCAGGAAACTTTACATTTAATTATAATGATAGTAAACAAACAGGAGATTTATATACAAAAAATACGTTCTATGCAGCAGGTGTTCCATTACGCGATTCTATTACCAACCAGAAAAATACCCGTAATGCTATTACCCGTAATGCTGGCGGAACGATTACCTATACTGAACCTATCGGAAGAAAATCATTATTAGAGATATCTTCCTTCTACAATGTGAATAGCGGACAAAGTGATCGTAAGACCTATGATTACAATAGCGGATCTGGAAAATACGATCAGTATAACACCATCCTGAGTAACGATTTTACCAGTAGTTATAATTATGGTGGTGGTACACTAAGCTTCAGATCGAATATGAGCAAAGTAGCACTCACGCTTGGTACTTCCTTTCAGGCTGCCACTTTAAAAAGTACCAACAATACAAATGGAAATGTTATTGAACAACATTTCTCTGATCTTTTGCCCATGGCAAATATCCAATATAAAATTGCTTCCAGTAAAACATTGTCTTTAAATATCAATACATCTACTACACAGCCTTCAACGACGCAGTTGCAGCCTATTGCCGATGTTAGTGATCCATTGAATACTTATACAGGTAACCCCAATTTAAAGCGCAGTTATGTACAAAGCCTGAACCTGAGTTTTTTTTCAACCAATATTTATACGCAGCGTAATTTATTTGCTTTTGTATCAGCAACAAAAACCAATAATGCTATCGTAAATTCAGATGTAATACAACCAAATGGATCACGTTTATCAATGCCTGTAAATGCAGACGGACAGTATTTCATATTTGGTAGTATCAATGCAGGTTTCCCAATTAAAAAAATAAAATCAAGAGTTGATATTGGCATCAATACCAACTATATCAGAAATATTGCCTTTCTGAATGGCGCCAGGAATAATATTGGAAACCTTGGTATAGGCCCTTCATTGTCGTATAGTTTTGCTCAGGATGGATTAATGGATATTAATGCCTCTGCGAGATTAACGATCAGTAAAGCCACATACTCATTACAACCCAGGCTTAACAGCAACTACCTTCAGCAGACCTATAATATTGAAATGAATAATTATCTTCCATGGGGACTTGTAATGAATAATGGCTTTAATTATGTGGTTAATTCTGGTAGGGCCGATGGATTTAATACGAAAATACCTTTCTGGAATGCATCACTCGCCAAAGGATTTCTGAAAAACAAGAGAGGTGAATTGAAGTTGTCAGTATTTGATCTGCTGAATAAAAATGTTGGTATCAACAGAAATGCGAATCAGAACTATATTGAAGATACAAGGTATAATGTATTACAACGTTATTTCCTGATTAGTTTTACTTACAGACTTAATAAGGCTGCCACAAATGGAGGTGCACGCATTATTACCAGAACATTCTAAAGATTAGTAGTTTCTATTCTCTCATATTTATCAGTTACTCCCCTTCCGGAAAGAAGGGGAGTTTTTATGCAATATTTGATCGCCTAATACGTCTTAACAATTGAAATCATATACTGCATGATACTGATACTCGCAATCTTTTTACTCTTTGTCCTTGCTGTTTATACTTTTGTACATACAGAACCCTTTGGGAGTCTTTCGTCAGGTGCAAGAAAGGAGCGGATCGAACAATCACCACAGTACCGTGAAGGCCGGTTTCAAAACCTGCATTACACGCCAGATCTTGCGGAAGATGCCAGTTATTACAGTGTGTTGAAGGAATTTTTCTTCCGCCGTAAAGAAAGACCCAGACCTTTATTTCCATTACCATCTGTAAAGACAGTATTGAAGGAAATCGGTCCGGAAGAAAATGTATTGATCTGGATGGGGCATTCTTCTTATTTTATTCAGGCTGATGGTAAGAGAATATTGGTTGATCCTGTACTCAGTGGTGCAGCTTCTCCACTTTCATTTACTACAAAAGCATTTACCGGCTCAGACATTTATACAATTGCTGACTTACCCGATATTGATTATCTCTTCATTTCTCACGATCACTGGGATCATTTAGATTATAAAACAGTTATAGAATTAAAAAATAAAGTTAGTAGTGTAATTACAGGTCTGGGTACAGGTGCACATTTTGAACGTTGGGGCTATAGCGTAGAGCAGATCCTTGAATTTGACTGGTATGAAAAAGCTGTTTTGTCAGAAGGGGTGGAAGTAACTGTATTACCCGCGAGGCATTTTTCAGGTCGGGGCTTCAAGCGAAACCAAAGTTTGTGGGTATCGTTTGCCTTACAGTTGCCTTCGATGAAACTATATCTGGGTGGTGATAGTGGCTACGATGATCATTTTACACAAATAGGAGCTGAATATGGTCCATTCGATCTGGCAGTGCTTGAATGTGGGCAATACGATAATAACTGGCGATACATTCATATGCTCCCTAACCAGATTATGCCTGCTGCCAGGGCATTAAGAGCTGAAAAAATGGTACCTGTTCACTGGTCTAAATTTATGCTGGCGAACCATGCATGGGATGAGCCGGTAATTAAGTTAATGAAAACGGTCAAGGAAAATGATCCGCTTGTATTAACACCCATGATTGGTCAGAAGCTTGACCTGAAAAATCCTTCAGGTACATCACGCTGGTGGGAACAACTATCCTGAACATAAAAACGGCTTTTAGTTTTCTGCCTTACAGAAAATTAAAAGCCGTTTTTGATATAAGTGGATCATGTATTAACCACCAATACGGAAGCTTCCATTGCCACCCTGCATTTGCTGCTGTATCATATCCATCCGCATTTTATTAAACTCAGCAGCGGTTACGGTCTTTCCTTTTTTAGGCTCTTTCAGTAATTTCTGATCTACTTCTTTTTTTATTTCGAGCGCAGTAAAAACCGTAGCGCCATTATCGCTGTCAAGCTGCAGAATAACACCTGGTAGCTGGCCATAGCTGTCTGGGCCTACCGGGCTGATAATATCCTGTGCATACCAGGCCACTACTTCTATTTCACGGGGTTGAGGTCGGGAAGTATCCCTTACCGGGTTTGCATTACCACCGCCAAAAACCATCATCCTGGGTGCTGCTACCTGAACTGTGAGTTTACGCGTAGCTTTTAAACAGGTATAACCTAAAATCTTTTTGGTTTCATTGGTAAGTTTCCAGGGTTGCTGGAGAATAGAATCAACAATCAGGTAATTTTTGCCTGCCAGTTCAGAACTCAGGACAGATTTTGACTGTGCAAAGTTTTTAAATAAATCTCCACCATCAGAACCACCTATGCTGAAGTTCATTCTGATGCCACCGCCACCACCGCCTGCAAATGGATCGGGGGCTTCGTCTTCGGGGATTAATTTATAAAGGGAAATACTATCGCTAAACATCAGTATGTGTTTACTGATACGGAATTCAGGGATCATGGCCCTCATTTGTTCACTGGTAATGGTACGATGTGTATTAACTTTTCGTTCATAGACAATAGTACCCTGCTTTACCTGTGCCTGAATGCCACCTGCGCTGATAGCGGCAAAAAGCAAAAAAAATAACTTCTTCATGTAATGGAGTTTATATTAAAAACGATATAGGGTCAGATACCCCGTTTTAAGAGGTTCAAAGCTAATAGCAGCCTGTGTTAAGCATTCTTGCTCAAAGGTTAATTTAGGTTAATGAAAAGTACCTGCAGCCTGAATTAGACATTACCTTTGTAAGGAGATTATACAACATGAAAAAATTACAGCTTTCGCTACTGTTAATGATGGCCACCGTACTGATGCTTGCGGCATTTGAAGGCTATTGGCTGCATAAGCTGTATAAGGATGAATATGCCGGACTCAGAAAAGAAGTAGATGTGAGTTTCCGGGAAACCATGAATAAGCTTCAGCTAACCCGTTTTGAAAAAGATACAGCTCTTATTACGCAAACCGTATTATTACCTCCTCCCGGTACAAAAGCAACAAGAAGCTTTATACAAAACATTCAGCAAGACACACCTAAAAGACCCAGACCAGGCAATATTGTTTATAAAACAATTTCCGGTCCTGATATGCTGAAAAATATCCCGCCCGATTCAATCCAGTCTATTTCTGTGTTCAAATCAGGCTTCAGTTTTAAAGGAGCACCAAATCCGGCACTGATTGAACTTATCATGAAACAGGCCAAGGGGCAAATGGATTCTGCCAAACGCTTTGTATTTACTGTTGATTCTACTTTTAAGGAAAGCCTTGGCGGTACAGTAAACCAATTTTCTAAAGGGCTAACCATCAGTATTCGTACTAAAGACAGTACACCGCCATTGTTCTTAAAAGATAGTCTTAAAAAAGCGATGGTACAGATGGGGGAGCACCCAATGATTCGTGCTGCTGAAAGCATACATAACAGCAGGATGAAAACAGATAGTATTGGTAGCGTTACCATCGTAAGGCCACAGGCGAATATCATGCTTACACAAAATGTATCGAATACACAAGGGGCGGGTTCTCCTATTATTCGCTTTCTTTCTAATAATAAAACCATCAACGATTCTATTCCTGTTAAACAGGTTGACTCGGCCTATAGGGTAGAACTGGGAAAAAGTAATAAGAAATTGAAATTTTCTATTTCATTCGAGTCATTCAAAGATAGCATACCTGGTAAATGGCATTTCAAAAGAGATAGTTCAGATGCCGTCATCACCGATAAGGTTTTTGTGGGGTATAATACTCCCTATGCATACCAGGCCAGATTTGAAGGTACCGGTAAATATGTTTTAGGAAAAATGCAGATGCAGATTGGAGGTTCGGTATTACTGCTTTTACTGGTAGCAGGTTCTTTTGTTATCTTATACCGTAACCTGTTGGCACAGCAAAGATTGGCTGAAATTAAAAACGATTTCATTAGTAACATAACGCATGAACTTAAAACGCCAATTGCAACAGTTGGTGTAGCAATTGAAGCATTGAGAAACTTTAATGCTATCCAGAGTCCGGAAAGAACCAAAGAGTACCTGGATATCTCAGCAGCCGAATTACAACGCCTGAGTCTTTTGGTGGATAAAGTACTTAAGCTTTCCATGTTTGAAAAGCAACAGATAGAACTGAATAAAGAACCATTTGATCTGAAAGAACTGATTGAAGAAAACCTGCGCATCATGAAGCTGCAGTTCGATAAACACAAGGCAAAAGTAACGTTTACTGCGGCTGATAATAGCTATATGATTGAGGCTGATAAGCTGCATATGACAAGTGTTATTTACAACCTGCTTGATAATGCCCTCAAATACAGTAGTAATAAACCGGAGATACAGGTTGTCATGCAAATGCCCGATACCGAAAGAATTCAATTGCAAATTTCGGATAATGGAATAGGCATTGCACCACAGCACCAGTCAAAAATATTTGAGAAGTTCTTTCGGGTACCAACGGGTAATAAGCACAATATAAAAGGCTATGGTTTAGGACTGAGTTATGTAGCCCAGGTAATCAAAAGTCATAAAGGAAGCATCCGGGTAGAAAGTGAACCCGATAAAGGCAGTACATTTATAGTAGAACTTCCGGTACGAGATCAATAAAAGCTTAATGCCCCATGCCTATTAAAGTTTTATACGTAGAAGATGAATTGTTCCTTGGTAAAATTGTAAAGGAAACCCTTGAAACCAGAGGTTTTGAAGTAGTAATGGAATCAGATGGTGCGGATGTGATACGTGCTTTTGAAGATGAGCAACCGGATATCTGTATTCTGGATGTGATGTTGCCCAACAGAAGTGGATTTGAACTGGCAGAAGATATCCGTAAAATCAACGACGATATACCTATCATTTTTTTAACGGCCAAAACCCAGACCGAAGATGTAGTCCAGGGTTTTAAAATCGGCGGTAATGATTATATCCGGAAACCATTCAGCATGGAAGAACTGATCGTCAGAATAGAGAATGTGTTAAGGGTAAGAAAAGAAGAAGCGCCGGTCGATAGCAGTGATAGTATTGTTATGGGTAAATACAGTTTTCACGTCAATAAACAGGTATTGAGCAATGGAGCAGGCGAAAGAAAACTATCCTACCGTGAGGCTGAGCTTATTAAATACCTTTATAAAAACCGGAATACGGTAATTGACCGCCGCGACCTCCTGAACCATATCTGGGGAAACGATTCCTTCTTTAACAGCCGGAACCTTGATGTGTATATCACCAAAATCAGGGGCTACCTGAAAGAAGACCCCAGCCTGGAAATTATTACCATAAAAGGGGTAGGGTATCGGTTTGTGGTCTGAGAAACAGACAAAATAAGAAATAAGAAATATGAAATAAGGAATGAGAAAGTAAGTATCCGATTTCGGTTGACTCACTTTCTCATTCCTTATTCGACTGTTTCTTATTCCTCTGTTCTTTTCTCTTCTGTTCTTTATTCTTCTATCTTTGCAGCCACAATCGCAAAGCCATGAATGAAAAATTCGTAACCCGTATCAGGGAAGAACTACAGGAGATAGAAGCCGCCGGACTCTTTAAAAAAGAGCGTGTTATTACCAGTGAACAGGGGCCGGAAATTATTGTAAACGGGAAATCGGTATTGAATTTCTGTGCCAATAATTACCTGGGCCTCTCATCGCATCCCAAAGTAATAGAAGCGGCCCATAAAGCTATTGATACACATGGTTATGGTATGAGCAGTGTTCGTTTTATCTGTGGTACACAGGATATTCATAAAGAACTGGAAAAAAAGATTGCCGATTTTCTGGGTACAGAAGATACCATCTTATATGCGGCAGCTTTTGATGCCAATGGTGGTGTATTTGAGCCCTTATTTAATGAACAGGATGCCATTATCAGCGATGCATTGAACCACGCCTCTATCATAGACGGTGTTCGTTTGTGCAAAGCACAACGCTATCGTTATGAGCATAATAATATGGATGATCTGGAGGCAAAGCTGAAAGAAAGTGCCGGCTGTCGTAGCAGAATTATTGTAACCGATGGTTCATTCAGTATGGATGGCACAATTGCCCAGCTCGATAAAATATGCGACCTCGCGGATCAATATGATGCCATTGTAATGATTGATGAGTGCCATTCATCAGGCTTTCTGGGTAAAACAGGGCGCGGTACCCACGAATACCGTGGTGTAATGGGTAGAATTGATATCATTACCGGAACACTCGGTAAAGCATTGGGTGGGGCAAGTGGTGGCTTTACTTCAGGTAAAAAAGAAATTATTGAAATGCTGCGTCAGCGCAGTCGCCCATACTTATTTTCCAATACCGTTGCTCCTTCTATTGTGGGTGCTTCCATAGCAGTACTGGATATGCTCACAGAAACTACCGAACTTAGAGATCAACTGGAGTATAACACAAAATATTTCCGCACAAAAATGACGGAAGCCGGTTTTGATATCAAACCCGGCGATCATCCGATTGTACCTATTATGTTATACGATGCTGTGGTGGCGCAAAACTTTGCAGCCAAACTCCTCGATGAGGGTGTATATGTAATTGGATTCTTTTACCCTGTGGTAGCAAAAGGCCTGGCACGTATACGTGTTCAGCTGAGTGCTGCACATCAGCAGGCACATTTAGATAAAGCTATTGCTGCTTTTACCAAAGTAGGTAAAGAGCTGGGTGTTTTAAAAGCATAAATCATATAACCTTTCATGGGTTATTAAAACAAATACAATGAGATCTGTAAAAAATATCTTTTCAATTGCTTTGGTCCTTGGCGTGGTGTTAGCGGCCTGTTCACCTAATAACGTGAAAATAGAGGATGGATTTAAAAAGTATTTTGATGAAAATAAGATAACGGGGACTTTTGGTCTTTTTGATAACGGAACAGGACAGTTCACCATCTATAACCTTTCCCGGTTTAAAGATTCTGCTTATCTCCCCGCATCTACCTTTAAAATTGTAAACTCTCTGATCGGTATTGAAACCGGTCGTGTTACCAATGAAAAAATGATGATTAAATGGGATGGAAAGATCCGTATTATGCCGGGTGGCGATACGGCGCACGGCTGGAATCGCGATCTTACTATGGAAGAAGCTTTTGCTGTTTCAGCATTACCATATTATCAGGAAGTGGCGAGAAGAATCGGAAAAGATACCATGCAACATTGGTTAGACAGTCTCCAGTATGGTAATAAAAAGATCGGCAGTGCTATTGATTCATTCTGGATCAATAATACATTAAAGGTAACGCCAGACGAACAAATGGGGCTCGTAAAACGCCTGTATTTTGGCCAGCTGCCTTTTCAGAAAAGAACACAGGACATTGTAAAGAAAATGATGATCAGGGAAAACAATGCCAATTATCAACTTGCTTATAAAACAGGTCTGGGTTTTAAAGAAAATGGTAACCTGATCGGATGGATGGTAGGTTGGATCGAAGAAAATAAACATCCTTATTTCTTTGTACTGAATACAGAAGGAGATAAGGATGCGAAAATGATCGATGCGCGTATGAATGTATTGAAGGCTATTTTAAAAGAACAGGGCTTTTTTGAAGGGAAACGTTAAACGCAAGAACAAAAAATTAATAATTTGATGTAGCTGTTTTTCAGTAAATGTTCATTTTACTCGATTCATTTGTAAAATGAAACGTAGAAAATTTCTTGTACAGGCAGCAACACCTTTTCTGGTCTTTTGTGCTTCCTGTGGTAAATCAGGAGACACACCCAGAAAAGATACAGTTGATTTTATGATTGACCTTAATAACGATCTACTTGCGATTGGCTCTAGCATAGTTCGTTCGGGGGTAATTGTAGTGAGGAGGAATACCGGAAATCTGATTGGTTCATTCATTGCCTTTCAAGTTGAATGCACGCACGCCGCTAATCCTATTGTCTGGAATCAAGCACAGCAACAATTTAATTGTAATCTTCACGGAAGTATATTTAGCAGCACGGGAGCTGTAGTAAATGGTCCTGCAAACAGATCCCTGCAGCCTTATAATCTTCAGTTAAATGGCACACAACTCCGTATCAGCGGTTAGATAAACTCTTCATAAAGGCAACTAATGATGATTGTTCATCCTTTGTAAGATGTAAGGTTTCGGAAGGAAGGGTTTGGTTCGTAACATGCAATCCCAGGCCTGCACCGCCTCCTTTATTATAAAACTCAAGTAAATCAACCAGATTTTTCATGGAGCCATTATGCATGTAAGGAGCTGTGTGTTCAACATTTCTTACCGTAGTTGTTTTAAATGCATTTTTATAGGGTTCGGAAGCGATGATGGAAAATTTACCGGGATCGCTATCTAAGCGATAAGGCTCGCTATATTTTTCTGGAACCCCCAATACTTCTGTTTCTATTTTTAGAAAGTTTGGCGGAACTGTTCCATTGAACAAAGGCATAAAATGACAGGTGCCACATTTGGCTTTACCCATAAATATATTAAAGCCTTTTATCTCTGTAGCGGTAACTGCATGATCATCTCCGTTCATATAATCATCGAACCTGCTGTTTAATGACGACTTAGTACGAATAAAAGCTGCTAAAGCAGTCTGTATTTCTATTTCACCTATTTCAGTTGTGCCAAAAGTTTTATTGAGCAGGTTACTATATTTTTTTTCTTTTTTAATTTTTTGAGCTGCGTGCTTTAAATTATTATGCATTTCTTCTGGATTTTCTATCACCTGTTTGGCCTGATCTTCCAAAAAACTTACCCTCGTATCTGCAAACTGAGCAGGTTGCAAAGCTGAAAAAAGAATACTGGGCGTATTTCGTAGAATTACTTTTTTGCCATCAAAGCTTTTATTTTTTGTAAGTCCATCTGTAAATGCTTTTTCAGGAATATGGCAACTGGCACATGTTCTCATATTATTACCTGAAAGAAGAGGTTCGTAGAACAAGGAAGCACCCAGTTCTTCAAGTAATTTACTGTTGTCGGGTTTACGATAATTGGTAGAGTAATACCATGCATTCCATACTTTTGAATCGAAAAGATTCGAAGCGTCTGCTGCCAATGGTCTGGGTTCAGTAAAATAGGGTATTCCGGTTATTGTCTGTGTTTCATTCAACAGACTTGTAACTTTATTCATATGGCTTCTAATGAATGAAGCACGATCAAAATTATCAAATGAAATATTGCTTTCAAGCAATCTAATGGATGTTTGTATAGCGTCTGTTAGTTTCTTATAATTATTATTTTTATCCTGATCATACACCAATAAGTAAGTAATACAGCTCTTAAGTATCTCAGCTGATTCAAAAAGTGATAATTTGGCAATTGGGGAGTCATAGCCTGAAATACCCAATGTTTCTATTCTAAACAGCTCAAGTCGTAAAGCATCCCAGATATGTGCATCGGTCAGTAAAAGTGATTCAGCTGTCTTCTCAAGCCTTATAATGGCATCCTGTAATAAACTGGATTGTAGCACTAAATAAGAGGTATCCCTGATCACCGAATCTGCAAATATCAATTCTTCAATTACCTGAAACCCACCAGGCTCAACCGGATACTTTGGATTATCGGCCTCTACTTCAGGTATGGGGGCACCATTGATGGCTTTCGAAGTAGTGGGGAAATAATATTCAGATAAAAACTCTATCCGCTTATAGGCAAACCTCGCATCTTTGAATGCATTTCTTAAGGATATAATATCTATGTCTGCCGAAGATGATAATGTAAAAAATCTATCAGCCTTCGCTTTAAGCTCCTTGATACCGGATATATATAATTGTCTTATCTGCTCGTGTTTGGGACTAACAGCTCGTGTGCAATGAATGAGGTAAAAAGTAAAACTGGTTACAGCCAGAAGTATGCTTATTTTTTTCATCGGTACTCCGCTACTAAAACGCTCCCATGTTAGCGGGAGCGTTTTATATGAAAGAATTTAAAAATGAAACTTATTTCTGCAAGCCTTTGATGATTAAAATCTGACTGGCTTGATTTTCAGTAGGACGAATGGAACCACCGTCTACACCTTTATATTTATCACCTCTCCATGTATGTGGCTGAACACACAACATAAAAGTATTCGGAACTGAAATAATATCTGAAATATCAATCATAGAACCATACTCCCAGCTACCAAAGGTAGAGGTACCACCTACATTATATTTTGCAGCATCTGTAGCTGTACGACGGTGATCAAGTTCTAAAACCTTCTTTAATTCTTTTGTATTGATATTATACTGATAAATGTAGGCATCGTGTGTTTCATCTCCATAGCTATTGGCATCCTCCTGGATATAAACATAATTTTGTGTAACCAGTATATTGTCAGGATTTTGGAAATCTTTTGCTTTGCCGGTTGTTCTGTTATCGCCGTCTAAAATGCACTCTATTCTACCAGCTAATGGATTGGTTGCGTCCAGACTTAATTTATAAACCCTACCGTATTTTGTACGACTAAAATCTGCATTTGCACCTGTAGTAGCCTGTCCGGTAACATTAAAATAGATATCTCTGTTTGAAACGGCACTTCCTTTTCCGTAGTCAAGATCTTCTACACGTCCAAAACGAATGGAGTTCAAACCTACTGCAGCTAATTGAAGCTGACGCCCGGTGAGTGTTGATGCATTCGGAATTTCGACAAACTCAACATCATAGCCAGTACCTTCTAACATGTCTCTTTCTTTGATATTAGCATCTTTTCTCCGTAAAGTGTACAATTTACCATTTGTCAGATCGCCAACGGTATTCGATACATACATCAGAACCTGTCCTCCTTCAGCACCGCTATCATCATCACCAATCAGGATAACAGTTTTACCTGGGTATGCATTCTTATTTAGCGGAACGGCATTTTCAGCACTGGTTCTTCCCAAACCGGGTAGTTCTTTCGAGGTGTTAGCGTTAAAGTTTGTTTCCAGTGGATTAATACCATGTGTGCGACTTTCTTCACCACTTTCGCCAGAAGTAAGAAATAGTGGTCCAAAACCATGTTCAGCCTGTGTAGCCATGGTAGCAGAACATAAGCGCCAGGTACCACCGGTAGAGTTCAGGATATATTCTCCTTTGGTAGGTTTAAAACTTTTGTCGAGTGTAATTCTTGAAACAGCAAAATTATCTTCGTGATTTACAAGAAAAGTATAGGTGCCATCCGCATTTTTAAGTAAGCCACTACCATCTGCAGATCCCCCAAATACAAAATTTGGACTCCCGCTTAATACATCATCACTACCAATCAGACTATACACATCCAGGTTTTCAAAACCTGTTAATTTCTTTACAAGGGATGGGGTAGTGGAATGATTTGCAAGCACAATTTCTGAGGAATTGTTGCTGTCTGAATTTTTTTTGCAGGCTGTCATTGTAGCGGCTATCGCCAATATCAATACACCTGTTCGATTTTTCATTCTGGAATTCATATACTTGGGTTTAAGGTGCAAATATCAACCTGGTAAATAAGGGAATCGTTAAGCCCTTGTGAAGAGAATATCAACTAATTGTTACCCGTTTTGTGATTCTGCTTTGTTTTAGTATTCATTGTTGAACAATATTATCTTTACATTAATACTGAACCTGTTTTGTCATTCGCAATCGTTATTAGTAAAACATGGAAAAAAGAAAAGATTACATTTCCTGGGATGAATATTTTATGGGTGTTGCCCTGCTTTCAGGTAAACGCAGCAAGGACCCCAGTACGCAAGTGGGTGCCTGTATTGTAAATGATCAGCGTAAAATTGTAGGAGCTGGTTACAATGGATTACCGATTGGTTGCAGTGATGATGAATTTCCCTGGAGTAAACAGGGCGATTTCCTCGATACCAAATACCCCTATGTATGCCATGCCGAATTAAATGCCATCCTGAATAATATCGGTATGGATCTGAAAGGCTGCAAAATTTATACAGCACTCTTTCCCTGTAATGAATGTACCAAGGCCATTATACAGGCAGGTATTGCAGAAGTAATTTACCTGTCTGATAAGTATGATGGCACAGAAGCCTCACGTGCATCCAAATTGATGTTAGACAAAGCTGGGGTTAGTTACCGTAAAGTGGTGTCTGGTATTACAGAACTCACTTTATCTTTCAATGAAGCAGATGTGTAATTCGTAAAACCTCTGCGTAAACTCCGTTTCCTCTGCGCCTCTGCGGTGATCTTTCCTCTATGTATTCTCTTCGTGCATCATACGCAAAAGGAAATAGTCAGAGAACATTTATTTCTTTTGCATAACCTGAAATACATTTCCTTCAGGATCATTACCCATGAATAAACGATAAGGATACTGATCAAAACTGGTAATATTCTGAACAGTTATATTTTTTGCATTAAACATAGCGTGTAAGGACTCAATGTTTTCAGCTGTTTCAAAAATTAGTTTGGTATTGGTTTCAATCGATGTATGCACTGTTATACTAGTATAACCTTCTCCTATTTTGTGTAAGCCAATTTTTACGGTACCGGCAGATAACAATACCCATTCTCCTGGTATTTCTTCCAATATGCTCAGGCCAAACACCTCATGGTAGAATTGTTTCATTTTGCTGATATCTGAAACAAATAACAAAACAGTATCTAATGTTAAAAGCATGGTATTTTTTTAAAATATTATCAGAGTAAAGCTTTTTTAATAGCAGGTGCAATTTTGTTTCCGAATATTTCAATCGACTTCAGTAATTGTGCGTGGGAAGGTCCTCCTACATCCATATGAGCTACAAAGCGGGTAAAGCCCAATGTTTCATGGAGGTATAAAATCTTATCAATGGCTTCATTCGCCTCACCAATAATCAAGGCGCCATTTTTGCTTCTGCCCATTTCAAACTGTTCACGTGTAAAAGGCGACCATCCGCGTTGTTTCCCAATGCGGTTCATCTGTGAAGCGTACTGTGGAAAGTAAATATCGGCAGTAGCTTTACTGTCGTCTCCAAACAATGCATGCATATGTACACCTGTTTGCATTTGTTCAGCAGGGTGATTAAAATGCTGGTATACACGCTTATAATATTCGAACAGCGGTTTGAACTGGGCGGGGCTACCACCAATAATGGCAAAAATAATGGGTAGTCCAAGTGTGCCAGCTCTTAATACCGACTCAGGTGTGCCACCAACTGCAATCCATACTTTTAGCAGGTCTTCATAAGCGCGGGGAAATACTTCCTGGTTTACCATGGGTAAGCGGAATTTACCTTTCCAGTTTATTTTCTGCTCCTTATTTATTTTCAATAGTAAATCGAGCTTTTCCTCAAAGAGTGTGTCATAGTCTGCCAGGTTGTAGCCAAAGAGGGGGAATGATTCTGTAAAGCTCCCTCGACCAACTACCAGTTCGGCCCGGCCATCCGATAAAAGATCAATGCTGGAATACTGTTGGTATAATTTTACAGGATCAGCTGAACTCAACACGGATACAGCACTACCCAGTTTTATTTTTTTTGTAACAGTAGCGGCAGCTGCCAGTATAATTTCGGGAGCAGAAACAGCATATTCAGGACGATGATGCTCGCCGATGCCAAAAAAATCAAGCCCCAGTTCATCCATAAGCCTGATTTCTTCCATCATTTCTTTTAACCGCTCACCTGCAGGAATGGTTATACCCTGTTCATTAACATGCAAATCACCAAACATACTGATACCTAGTTCCATAGCTATTTTTTGCAAAGGTACAACCTCACCATTCTTTCTATAGTATAGTGGCAGTTGTGATACAGCGTACTGAGTATAAAAATGAATTGTTCAATGCGGACAGGCAGGCTTTTTGCTAAATCATAAACAACAAAAAGAAAATGTTAAATTATTTCTACACCGAGATAAAATCCGCAAACCCAATATTAATTGTCATAAGTACATTTATTCATCGGATGAATTAATAAATGTCAAAAATACAATTATAACTCAACCGGATGGGTTCACCAAACTTTAAACCCTAAGTAAATACTTTATGCTACGTTGCCTCGCCAACATTGTACGAAAGTACAGTGAACACTACTTTTTTGCCTTTAACATAAGGTATACATTCCTTTTACAGGATGGTTAAAAGGCTTTTCAACTACTATAACTATATATACCCCAGTTATTCTGATAAATTAATAACCAACCAACGTTTCATTTTTCAAAACTACATTATGAGTAAAGCTGCACGATTTATTATCCGGAAGCACTCATTCATGCTGATGCTGGTGCTGTTTTCCTGTTTGTCTGCAAATGCGCAGGTAAAGGTTACCGGTAAAGTATTGAATAAGAAAACCAATACACCGCTGGCCGGTGTAGCCGTTGTTGAGAAAGGAGGTACCAATGGTACCGAAACACTTGAAAACGGAACTTTTTCCCTTACTGTAAAAAGCGGGAATGCAACACTAGTTATTTCAACATTAGGTTTTGCCACGCAGGAAGTTAAGCTTGGTGGAAAAGCAAATGTGGAAGTATCGATGGATGAGGATATAAAAGGGATTGATGATGTTGTCATCATCGGTTACCAGAACGCTACCCGCAGAACTACTTCTGCGGCCATTGCGAGTGTAAAAGGTAAAGACATTGAAAATACACCTTACCCTACATTCGATGCCATGTTGCAGGGACGTGTAGCGGGTCTGAATGTATTATCCGTATCTGCTGAGCCTGGTGCCAGTGGTATCGTTAATATCAGGGGTAACAGTAGTGTGGCGGGGTCTAATGGTGCAGGAACGGCAACAGGCGTATCGGCTCCTTTGTATGTAATTGATGGAGTAGTATTTGATGTAAGTGATTTACGTACAGCTTATGGTAACAGTAACCCACTCGCTGCTATTAACCCTAATGATATTGAATCAATAGATGTGCTACGAGATGCCTCTGCCGCCGCTATCTATGGTGCAAGAGCTGCCAATGGTGTAATCATTGTAAAAACAGTTCGCCCCAAAGGTGGTAAACCTCAGTTCAGATTGTCATCTTACGTAGGTCTTACTACCAAACCCAGTATGAAACCTGTTATTATAGGTGCTGAGGAAAGAAGACTTAAGATGGATATTCTTCGTGAACAGGCCACTTATCAGCAACAGGGTATTATGTCACAGTTTCTCACAGACAGTCTGAATCCGGCTTTTAATAATGCCACCGACTTTCAGGATCTCTTTTTTCAGGATGCTTTACTGCGTAACGTTGATTTTAGTGTAGCGGGTTCTTCGCAGGGAATGCAATACCGTTTATCTCTGAACAGTTATCTGGAGAATGGGTTACAGCCGGGTTTCAGTATCAAAAGACTTGCACCCAGGCTCTTTGTAAGCATGAAGCCTTCCAAAACAGTGGAACTAACTTCAGATACCTATATGGGTTTTATCAAAGAACAAAGAGGTGATGGTACAGGGAATGTTACCCCTTATAATATACAAACCTTTCCTTCTTCTTTCTGGCAAATTGATGATGTAACCAGAAGTAACTATGCCGGTAAAAATGATAAGGTAAGAGATGATGCCAAAACAACCAGTATTAATGGTAACCTGCGTCTTACCTGGCGGCCATTTGAAAACATCACTTTTGTTAGCTCACTATCTTATAACCTGGGTTTTGTAAGAAGAGATTATCTGCGCGACAGATCAGTGGTAACGAATAATCGTTCCGATGCTTTTCTTACCGAAAGCAACTCAAGCCGTTATGAAATTGAAAACTATGCCACCTGGAGTAAGTCTTTTGGCCGCTCGCAGGATCATAGTGTAAGTGTATTGTTAGGTCAAGGTGCTGAAGAGCAGGTGGTAAAAAGTACATCGGCCAATGCCAATGGTATTCCCTTTGATGCCATCCGCATTATTGCAGGTGTACCTACGGGTCCGAACCTGAACGTGTCTACCAATTATGAAGACCGTTCAAGGGTATCGTATTTTACAAGGGCCAGTTATAACTATAAAGGAAAATATGGTGTGGACGTAAGCTTCAGAAGAGATGCTTCTTCGCGTTATGCACCCACCAGCCGCTGGGGTACTTTCCCGGCATTTTCTGCCAGATGGAACATTTCTGATGAACCTTTTTTCAAAAAATTCAGCAAAGTGGTTTCATTTGCTAAACTGCGTTTCAGTTATGGTGTAACAGGTCGCGATCCGGGTAGTTATTATGCTCAGTATCGCCAGCTGAATACCAATATGAACTATCCTACTTCTTCCTTAGGTTTTGGTGCTGCGGGTAATATTATTACTTATGGTGGTATTACAGCCGTAACCCCCAACTATGCGGGAGCAGCTCCTGCCACCAATATTACCTGGGAAAAATCGCCACAGACCAATCTGGGTATCGATCTGAATTTCCTGAAAGACAGGATCAGTCTGAGTGTTGATTTGTATCACAAGGAAAGCAAAGACCTCATTTTTAATATACCTGTTCCGGTAACTACCGGTTATACCACAGCCACCAACAACTTCGTTGATATTGCTAACCGTGGTATTGAAATTTCATTGAATACGAATAACCTGTCAGACCGCAGCAAATTAAAATGGCAGACCAGTTTGAACGTGGCTTTCAATGATAACTATGTAACCAAATTACCTGATGGTAACCGTGATTTCACTTATGGTCCTGTATTCCTGTCGAGAATACTAACCATTGGTAAACCATTGTATGGTTATCGCGTATTTAATATCAATGGTGTATACCCTACTACAGGAGATGTACCAGTTGATCCGCTTACAGGTTTGCGTACCCGTATTTATGGTGGCGCACAGTTTATCGGAGGCGATAATGCCAAACAGGATATCAATGGCGATTATAATGTGGATGATAATGACATGATTATTCAGGGTGATCCCAATACCAAAATCTATGGTGGTTTCATCAATACATTAACCTATAAAGGCTTCTCAGTACAGATACTGTCAACTTTTATCCTGGGTAGAAGTGTATGGAATGGTTATCTGTCTGATAAGCTGGCATCGGCCAGTAATAACCCGCCAAACTTTTTCGGAACAAGATCAGGCCCTGCTGCTGAGTTCAACGGACTGAATTTATGGAGAAGACCAGGTGATATTGCAACATTGGGTAGTCTTTTCAGTACTAATGACCCATGGACCATTCGTTCTTCGATGTTTGTGGAAGATGCGAGTTTCTTCCGGATTAAAACCATCAACCTCTCTTACAATTTCCCTGTGAGCGAAAGACTTAAAAAACTGGGTATCCGTATGATTCGGCTGTATGGTGTGGCCGATAACTTAAAAGTGTTTTATGGTGCCAACCTGCCCGATCCGGAGTCGATTGGTATCGACGGATTTACAACGGCAAACGGTTATCCTGTTCCTAAGAAATTTACACTGGGTCTGGATATTCAGTTTTAATCTCAAAAAAAGAAACCATGAAATATAAAAATTCATATCATAAATACGTATTCGCACTGGTTACGCTCATGGCGGTAACGATTTCGTGCAGTAAAAAATTCTCGGAGCGTATACCCATTAATGCACCAACCGATGCTAATTTCTGGAAGAACGAAACCGAAGCAACCAGTGCTGTTGCAGGTTCCTATGCTACTTTACGAATTGCCATGAACGAAATGGGAATGGGACATTATTATTATGGTGATACCCAGACCGATCAGTTTGTTGCAAGAACCAACGGTGAAGATTATCCGGCTATTACACAAATACAATGGCAAACTTTCGTAGCACCTTCACAAACATTCCGTGCATTGATTAAGTTGCGTCGCTGGGATAACTTTTATCGTGCCATTGATCAGGTGAACCGTTGTATCAAATACATCGAGCCCATTCCACTGGCTAATTTTACTTCAGTAGATAAACAGGGAGCCAAGAATGCATTGATTGGTGAAAACTATTTCCTGCGTGCATTCACCTATTTCTATATGTCACGAATCTGGGGCGATGTGCCATTGGTGCTGGAAACAGCAGATGATGCTGCTGCGGCACCTAATCAGCCAAGAGCCAAACAGGTAGATGTATTGAATCAATGTATCAAAGATTTACAGGAAGCCATCAAATTACTGCCTTATGTAACAGCAGCCACCACAACACGCCCCATCAGGGCCAACAGGGGAACCTGTTATGCATTACTGGCACATATTTATGCATGGAGAGGTGAATACGATAAAGTAGCACCTGCTGCTGACTCAGTGATCAACAATGGTGGATATTCACATGTAAGCCGTGCTACAAGAGCATCTTATACAGCTATGTTCAAAGGCAATTCATCTGAAGGTATTTTCGAAATATCACAGAATGCTGCCAATGAAGGCTCTTTGATTACTGCGAATTATGGCGATATCAATAACAGTATAGCTGCAAGAACATTGAAGTCTCCTTATTTACTTACACAATTGGGTAATTCACTGTTTACACTGGATGCAGGTACACTTACTACCTTATTCCCTAATAATGCAGATAGCGTGGACCTGAGAAGAAGAAATGGATTTGATTTCTGGGGAACCACCGATCCTATCTGTACCAAATATGCCAATATTGTTTATACAGGACCGAATAATACATCTCCACTGAGCCAGAATAACATCATTGTATTCCGGTTGGCAGATATCAAGTTATTGAAAGCAGAAGCATTGGCAGCATTAAATAATCCTTCAGGTGCAAGAACCATTGTCAATGAGATTCGTGCATTGGCAGGTCTGGGTGCTACTACTGCTACCGATGCCAATATGTTTGAAGAAGTGATTCAGGAAAGAGGCCGTGAACTGTTTATTGAAGGACACCGTTTCTATGACCTGGTTCGCCTGGCACGTAAAACAGGGATCATTCGATTTAATGGAACTGGAACCATTACAAGGATGACAAGTACAGATTTTAACCTGGGCAAATACTACTGGCCCATCGATCCAATCCTGATTTCTCTGAACCCATTACTGACCCAAACGCCATTCTGGGCGGATAAAATGTAAGCCATGACCCTAAAAAAAATCAGTATGTCTTATAAAACAATCATAACCGCATTCATCGTAATCTGTTTATTCGGCTCCTGTAAAAAGGATTACCTCACAGGCGGCAGTCTGCACCAGGCCATTACGCCACTGAATAATATGGATTATATGAAAGCCAATTCATTTAAACTGTTTGATACGGCCGTGGTAGTGATTGAGAGATTGGGTATGGCCACACAGGTAAACAATGCAAAATCCTTTTTTGCATTCACCGATTATTCCGTACTCAATATGATCAATCTGCGGCTACAGCAGAAGCAACAGGTAAATCCACTCGCAACCTATACACTGGATAGTTTAATCCGGGATATTAATGAAGACTCTGTAAGACAGTATATCCTGAATGAAACGGTTGAATTGAAAACAGCGCCGGAATTGATACCCGCTGTTTATACCAGTGCTGGTAATACAACCATGGGTGTATTGAAGCAGGTACAAACAACCGCTCAGTATCTGGAGAGAACACAGGCACCTACTTATTTATTGTTTTATGTAAAAGTAAGAGGGGCATTGGATCAGCCGGGTGTTACGCCTCCACCCAATCAAAATGATATCTCAGTGTTATGTCAAACTACAGGCATTAAAACCTCCAATGGAGCTACTACCATGCATGTACTGGCCAATACACACACATTTGTAAGATTCTGACCACTCAAAAAAATTGATTATGAAGTTTAATTATAAATATTGCCTTGCAGCACTTGCCATCATTGTAGCAGGCTATGCATGCTCCAAGAAACCGTCAGAAGGTTTTTTAGGAAATAAATTCTATTACCTGTCTAATCCATTTGTAGGTATTAAAGGAAGGGTAACCACATCTGTACCTATTCAGGCAGATGGTTCTACCAATCCGCTCTATGTAAAACTGCTGCAGGTGCGTAACCGTGCCGGACAGGTAACAGATGCTTTAACCAAGGAATATGAGATTCCTATTTACAAAGGAGAAGTAACACCACAGGATTCTACGCCACAATTGCTGGCGGCCAAACTGGGTACAGCTATGTACAAGCCCTTTAATATTAATTCTATTGGAGGACGGCTGGAGTTAACACCAGCAACTGCGATGGTAGATACAGGTTTATATGATTTTGATATTGAAGTAAGCAATATCCGTGGATCTAAAACCATTAACAGTGTGGCGAAAGTGCAGATTACACCTGCCGTACCTTCACAACTCATCAGGCAGTTTGCCAATAGCTCTGCACCTGATCAGGAAGTAACTTTTACCACACAGGCTAATTTCACTATCACGCTTGAAAGAAGAACCGGTCCGAACCTGATTATCATACGTTTTGTTGATCAGAATGGTGCAACCTTCAATCCCAGACTGGGGCAGGTAATTCCAAGGGTAGGAACGGCACAGGCGCCGCGCTATGTATTTAAACAATTCGCTCCTTATTATCCGGAAGTGGTGAATGATACTGCTTTCATTTATCAATACCCGGAGAAAACACCCACATTCCCTTTGTATTTATTGAACAATGCCTACCTCAGTTCTTACAGAATTCCGGCGGCAGCGAATACACTGAATCAGAATATCAATCCGGAGTTTGCATTCCGTTTGTATCCTACTGATGGCGTAACATCTGTATCGGGTACATGGGTCATTACCAACCGCATTGGCTTCGCAGCTAAACGATAGTTTCTTTAGCAGGCGTTTTTTATATGCAAGAGTGAAAAAGTCACCTTATGGTGGCTTTTTCTATTAAAGAGATTTTTATACGGAGAAAAGTTTTCCCTTCAAGGCAATAAAAAAGGTGATCCAGGAAGGATCACCTTTTTTATTCTTTATAGTGTGATCATGCAATGTCGAAACGATCGAGGTTCATCACTTTGCTCCATGCGGCCACAAAATCTTTCACGAACTTCTCTTTACTATCGGCACAGGCATACACTTCCGCCAATGCACGCAGTTCAGAATTAGATCCGAAAACCAGATCAGCACGGGTAGCTGTCCATTTCAGTTCTCCTGTTTTGCGGTCACGTCCCTCAAATTCCTGTTGATGGCTGTCGGCTGTTGCAGACCATGTGGTGCTGAAGTCGAGCAGGTTTACAAAGAAATCATTGGTAAGTACACCCGGTGTTTTGGTGAATACACCATGTTTTGAACGGTTATAATTGGTATCGAGTACACGCAGACCACCCACCAGCACTGTTAATTCAGGTGCAGTAAGGGTAAGCAGATGTGCTTTATCGATCAATAAAGCTTCAGCAGTTGCCATTTGTTTTGGTTTCAGGTAATTGCGGAAACCATCTGCCTGAGGCTCCAATACAGCAAATGATTCCACATCTGTTTGCTCCTGCGATGCATCTGCACGACCCGGTGTAAATGGAACGCTGATGTTATGACCAGCCTCTTTCGCTGCTTTCTCAATAGCGGCAGCACCACCCAGTACAATCAGGTCGGCCAGTGATACCTGTTTCTTACCACCTGCTGCATTGAAAGCAGATTGGATACCGATGAGTACATCCAGTACTTTCGATAACTGTTGCGGATTATTGGCTTCCCAGAATTTCTGCGGAGCCAGGCGGATGCGTGCACCATTGGCACCACCACGTTTATCTGAACCACGGAAAGTAGCAGCAGAAGCCCAGGCAGTAGCTACCAGTTCACTTACTGATAAGCCGGATGCCAGTATCTGTGTTTTTAAACTTGCTATATCTGCTTCATTAATCAGCTCATGCGTTACAGCTGGAATAGGATCCATCCAGATCAGTTCCTCAGCAGGTACTTCTTTACCGAGGTAACGTGCACGTGGGCCCATGTCTCTGTGTGTGAGTTTAAACCAGGCACGTGCAAAGGCATCTGCAAACTGATCGGGGTTCTCATAAAAACGTCTGGAGATTTTTTCATAAGCCGGATCAAAACGCATCGATAAGTCGGTAGTGAGCATAAAAGGTGCATGACGCTTGCTGGCATCATGTGCATCAGGTACCAGTCCTGCACCTGCACCATTCTTAGGCTGCCACTGATGAGCACCCGCCGGGCTCTTGGTGAGTTCCCACTCATACCCAAACAGGTTTTCAAAATAGTTATTGCTCCACTGTGTAGGTGTAGTGGTCCATGCGCCTTCCAATCCGCTGGTAATGGTATCGGCACCTTTACCAGAACCGTAGCTGTTGGTCCAGCCCATACCTTGCTCTTCAATACCGGCAGCAGCAGGTTCTTTGCCTACATATTTACCGGGGTCGGCAGCACCGTGTGTTTTACCGAATGTGTGTCCGCCAGCAATCAATGCCACCGTTTCTTCATCGTTCATGGCCATACGACCAAATGTTTCGCGGATGGCTTTGGCTGCCAGAATCGGATCGGGGTTGCGGTCGGGTCCTTCAGGGTTTACATAAATCAATCCCATTTCTGTTGCACCCAGTGGCGATTCGAGGCTCTCGGGATTTCTGTGGCTGGCCACAAATTCTTTTTCACTTCCCCAGTATACATCTTCATCTGGTTCCCATACATCGGCACGACCACCTGCAAAACCAAAGGTTTTAAAGCCCATCGATTCCAGTGCTACATTACCTGCCAGTATCATCAGATCGGCCCATGAAATTTTCTTTCCGTATTTCTGCTTGATGGGCCATAAAAGTAAACGGGCCTTATCAAGATTGGTATTGTCGGGCCAGCTGTTCAGGGGTGCAAAACGCTGCATACCTGCACCGGCACCACCACGACCATCATAGGTACGGTAAGTACCAGCACTGTGCCATGCCATACGTATGAAGAAGGGGCCATAATGACCATAGTCTGCGGGCCACCATTCCTGTGAATCGGTCATCAATGCGGTAAGGTCTTTTTTAATCGCATCCAGGTCCAGCGACTGAAATTCTTTTGCATAATCAAAATCCGGGTCCATTGGGTCAGACAGTTCAGAATGCTGACGGAGGATGTTGATGTTAAGCTGGTTGGGCCACCAGTCGCGGTTGCGGGTACCACTACCTGCTGCCTGTTTCAGGCTGCCATTGTGAAAGGGGCACTTGCTGATGTCGCCATTGCCATGTGTACCATTTTCCATATTGATCAATTTTAATGTTTAGAGGTTTTTACGGTTACAATCTTAAACAGCAAGATTACAGCTAAATAACTGATAGTTCAAATTGATTATCTTTATAATCATATAGATATTATCTATGACATTGACCCAGTTGGAATATATGATTGCGGTAGACACTTACCGGCATTTTGTACTGGCAGCAGAAAAGTGTTTTGTAACCCAGCCAACCCTCAGTATGCAATTACAAAAACTGGAGGAGGAGCTGGGTGTGAAAATATTCGATCGCACCAAACAACCGGTGATACCCACCGAAATTGGTACCCGAATTATTGCACAGGCAAGGGTGGTATTGCGTGAAGCGGGTATGATCAGTCAGCTCATCAATGATGAAAAGAATATTATGACGGGTGAGTTGCGTATAGGCATTATTCCCACACTGGCACCCTATCTTTTGCCGACTTTGTTTAAACAGATCAGACAGAAATATCCGCAACTGGAACTGGTTATCAAAGAAACCATTACTGAAGAAGTGATTCATGAACTGAAAAACAACCGGCTCGATTGCGGATTGGTGGTTACTCCTTTAAAAGATCCGTCTATTCGTGAAGACGTATTGTTTTATGAAGAGCTTTTTGTGTATGTATCCAGAAAGAATGCCCTTTACGATAAAAAATATGTACTGGCAGATGATATTGATCCCGATCAGTTATGGTTACTGGAAGAGGGGCATTGTTTTCGTTCACAGGTATTGAATTTATGTGAGCTGCGTAAAAGCGGCGACCTTCATTTTAAATATGCCACCGGTAATATTGAAACGCTGAAACGAATGGTCGACAACAGTAACGGGCTCACCATACTACCCGAACTGGCAGTAATGGAATTTACCAAAACACAGATGAAAATGGTGAAGCGGCTAAAAGAACCCAGTCCCGCAAGAGAAGTAAGCCTGGTAACACACCGCAACCATATTAAAACCAAACTCATACAAACACTGAAAGAGCAAGTATTACAGGTGGTTCCTAAAAACATGCAGCAGTTACGGAACAAGAAAGTGGTGGAGATTAGTGAGTGAGCGGTTAGGGCTTTATTATTTTGAGAAATAGACTCCGATTTTGATTTTTTTGACTCATATCACATATATATGATTCAAAAATCTACTTTTTTGACTTATATTTGTATAGTAGACCGTTAACCATGGCCATTCAGTTTTTGCCACTTCATCTAGACCTTGAGACAAAAGCGGTGCTAAAAAAATTGGCACAGGCAAACAGGGCCCTGGCAGAACTGAAAGGTGTTATAACCAGTATTCCGAATCAAAGTATTTTACTTGAAACACTTACGCTAAGAGAAGCAAGGGAGAGTTCTGCTATTGAAAATATCATCAGCACTTTTGATGAAGTATACCAAAGTAGTTTTTTAGGAAATCATTTTGCGAGTCCGGCAGCAAAAGAAGTACATCAATATGCTACAGCTTTGCGCAAGGGCTTTGAACTTGTTACGCAAAATAACCTGCTTACGAATAATCATATGCTGGAAATACAAGCAGTAATTGAGCAGAATGAGGCTGGGTTCAGAAAACTACCAGGTACAAAATTACTAAATGACCAGACAGGAGAAGTTGTATATACACCTCCGCAGGATTATGATACGATAGTAGCATTTATGAATAATCTGGAATTGTTTATAAATGATGATGAGATGATGTCGATAGATCCCCTGATTAAAATGGCTGTGATTCATCATCAGTTTGAAAGTATTCATCCTTTTTACGATGGAAATGGACGTACAGGTCGGATCATTAATATTTTGTATCTCGTTCAAAAAAAATTGTTACATCTACCTGTTTTATACCTGAGCCGTTACATTATCCAGCATAAAAAAGATTATTACAGATTGTTACAGGAAGTAAGGGATACTGAAAATTGGGAAGAATGGATTTTATTTATGTTGGATGGGATAGAAAAAACGGCTAATGAATCAGTGATACTAATAGGAGCCATCAAGCAGTTGATGCAGGAATACAAAAGCAAAATCAGGAGCCAATATCCAAAATTATATAGTCAGGATTTACTCAATAATCTTTTTAAATATCCATACACAAAAATTGAATTTTTACAGGCTGATTTGGATATTAGCCGAAGTACTGCCATTCGTTACCTTGATACATTGGTACAGTCAGGGCTGTTGTTCAAACGGAAGCTGGGTAGGGATAATTATTATTTGAATAAACCATTGTTTGTATTATTGACGCAAAGCAATTGATAGAGAAACCATAACACCCTACCCAATCATGCTAGTGTATCTAAGAACAAAATTTATTGCTATTGTTCTCCTCCTTTGTATAGGTACTATTAGCATACAGGCACAACAAGCCCTGCATTTGGTAACAACAGAAAATATTTTTACCAATGCCCCTTTCCAATCCTGTCATGCTGCCACCATCTGTTCACTCAATAAAGGCGAATTAATGGCAGCCTGGTTTGGTGGCAATTTTGAAGGAGATACATCGGTTGCTATCTGGACATCTTTCCGGAATGCCGATGGATGGACAGCTCCACATAAAACAGCAAGGGGTATGCTTAACGGTAAACCCTATGCCTGCTGGAACCCGGTATTGTTTACCGATGCAAAGGGAAAACTTTACCTGCATTACAAAGTAGGTGCCAATCCGCGCCAATGGAAAGCATTCTATAAAACATCAACCGATGGGGGACGCAGCTGGTCTGATGCAGTGCAATTGCCCGATAGTTTACTGGGTCCTATCAGAAGCAAACCCCTGTTGCTATCGAATGGTGATATACTCTATCCTTCCAGCCGTGAAAGCATCGATGAGAAAAGCTGGACGGCGCATTTTGAAAAATCGGATGCAGCTGGTATTCACTGGAGAACCTATTCGCTACCTTCTACTGAATATGGCATTATACAGCCCACACTATTGTTGTATAAAAACAAAGCTATCCAGGCACTTTTCCGTAGCAGACAGAATATGATTGTACAGAGCTGGTCAACCGATGAAGGCCAGCATTGGTCGGCACCCGAGGCAACGGGGTTACCCAATCCCAATGCAGGTATCGATGCCGCAACATTATCTGATGGTACACAGCTGCTGGTATATAACCCGTTGAAAGCAGGCGCCAACTGGTGGGAGGGAAGAAGTGTATTGAAAATAGCGGCTTCTACCGACGGTGTTAACTGGAAAGATGTATACACACTCGAAGAACATGCAGATGGAGAATACAGTTACCCGGCAATTATTGTTGATGCGAAAAATAGCATACATATTGTTTATACGGCAAAGAGATCGGTGATCAGGTATGTGCAGCTGAAAACGGCGAATTAGCGTTGAGAATACTGGCGGGAAGGTCTTATTCTTGTTTATCTGCAAAAAGATGCTGCTGTATAATCTGTGAAATGTTAAGAGCGCGCTGCTTAGCCAGTAATGCATAATGGCCGCTGAAGAGTTCATCTACTGTTGCAATAAAAACGATATTCCATTGCTGAAAATGATCCTGTCGCAACGGTAAAACCTTGTGCAGGTGTTGGTGGAGGGTCATCGGATTACCTGTATAGCTGCCACTGAAGAATAAGGCGTTTTCCCAGAAATCGCACATGGTTGACAGGTGTTTGTCCCAGTTTATTTTCTGCTTGCCATGGAATACCGGTGCTAAGAGTGGGTCACCAGCAATTTTTTTATAGAATGTACTAACCAGTAGCATGATATCTTCACGGCTGGTAATATCTTTTTTCATGACAGTTGTTTAAAGCAGTAACCTGAACTTTTCGAATAATGCTTCATCACAATATTGTTCAAGCATGGGGAAAAGCTGCTTTTCTTCTTTTCTGATATGGTCGTTCAATAGAATACCGATCTCGTTTAACTGATCTTCCCGGGTTGTTACGCTATCCAGTTGTGTAAACACTTGTTTTAATGCCTCATGTTCAGCCAGTATCTCTGTGAGCAATGTATCCAGTTCTTTGGTCAGCCCGCTGCATTGTTCATAAATGCGTTCTTCTTTTTCGAAATGCGACAAAAGGGTTTGCTGAAAATAGGCTTTCGCATACACTATTTTTCCGGCGGTGTCAGCGGGCATACCCTTATAGTTGGGCATATCGTTCCGTAATAACTGTGCCAGTAAGAGCCCTGAATGGTGCTCTCGCGAAAGTGGTTGTAAGGCAATATGTCTTTTCATAATCAGAGGTCTTTATGGTTAAAGCGCCGAACGGAGATCCATAATGGAATCAGGGTCCAGAGTAGTAATATGATAAACGAAGTGGCCTGGCCCCAGAGCGTGCCAAAAAACTGCTGAAACACAGCACCGGTATAACCCAGTAAGGCAGCAATATCCATTTTTAACAGTATCAGTATACGTCCAAGATCAATCGGGTTGAGGGTACTGATGAGTATCATTGGCTTTTCCATCGGATAATCTGCAAACTGAAAGAGCAGAAACAATACAATACCATCAAAAAGCAATGAAAAATATAACCACAGTAAAATAGCCACACCAATACCTTTTGCCTTATCCCTTGTTTTAACTGAAGCGAGTAAGGCAATGGCAATAAATATAATTGACAAAAGTAGCCCGGTAAACAACATGGTAATACCTGTAATATCCGGTACGAAAATCAGAAGCGGTATACCGGCGCCTATTAAAAAGGCAAGCGATAAAGAAAAGGCCATGCCTGCAAATAAGCTTAACCAGATACGTGAACGGGTAAGAGGCTGGCTAACCAATAGTTCTATGAATTCTGCACTGTTGTATATATAAATGGTCGAAAAAACAATACATATCATCGGAACAATGATCAGTAAAATATTCAGTAATCCCAATAAGCCCTTGGTAGTATTATCTTCCAGACCAAACAGCATGAAAGACAGCAAGAGGAGAAAAATGGTATAGGCTAGTACAATCTTATTGCGCAGGATATCTATGATAACATATTTCATAATCTTTTTCATGGCACAAGGAGGTTTTGGGTCATAATGGTGGCTATTACTTTGCTTAAACGGATTTGTCCGGTTGTTTTCTGTAAGGCATCAACAGATTGCTGAAAACATAATTTACCATCCTGTATATAAATAATCTGTGTAACCAGATCATCCAGTTCACTGAGTATATGTGAGGTAATGAGAATGAGTTTACCGTTTTCTTTCTCTTTAATAATTTTTGCTTTTAGTATTTCTGCCGCAACAGGGTCAAGTCCTGCAGTAGGTTCGTCGAGGATAATTACCTGCGGATTAAAAAGAAAAGCCAGTACAGCACTTACTTTTTGCCGGGTACCACCGGAGAGGGTACGCATGCGTTTGTCGAGTATTTTATCGAGTCCGAAGGCGTAAAATAATTCTTCATCAGTACCATTTTCATTACCCGATCTTATGTCTTTCATCATGGTCAGTAACTGTCCAATACTCATATTATCTGGGTACCTGCCAATCTGTGGCATATAACCAATCTGTTCGCGGTATTGCCAGTTGTTTTTGATGTTCTTTCCGTTAAAAGTAATGAAGCCGCTATTGCAGATTACCATTCCCAGTATGGCTTTTATAAAGGTGGTTTTTCCACTTCCATTGGGTCCAATCAGGGCAATACATTCTCCCTGGTTACAGGTAACAGAAAGGTTATCCAGTACCTTCAGCTTCCCGAATTGTTTCGATACGTTGGTGGCAATGATCATAGCTTCAGGGGTTTCATGAGGGGTGATGCATCTTTTAAATTCTCCGGGGTAAGTGAGGGAATCAGTTTTTCTGTTTTATCAAAAAGCGATGTCATAAAACTGCGGAACAATATCATGGCAGTTGGATTTCTCTCTACAATAACAGCATACATACTAACGGGTCGGTATGGAATATCGCCCCGGTTGTTTTTATCAAGATCGTATCCCTCATATTTATCCCAGTAATTCTGCGAAAATGTATTCAGTACAAGACTTCCATTGGTGCCTACATCAAAAGTATTGGAGAGAAAATTGTTGCCGATAACGGTAATATCCATACAGCTGGCCTGTATTTTCATGGCCCAGCCATTGCTTTGAAAACGATTTTTTTGTACCTTAATCCTGTTGGCACCTTCCAGAAAAATGGCAACTGTATTTTCAACAAACTGGTTACTTTCAATACGGCTGTCACTGATTTCTTTTAATAGAATACCATAAGCAGCATCGCCCCAGCTCTGTGTAAACAGGTTGTTGAGCATCGTTACATGATGCGAAAACATAACAGCCACACCTGCTCCATTGTTTCTGAACTGGTTGTTGAGGTAACTATCGTTGCTGGAAAACATAAAGTGCAAGCCATACCGCAGGTTTTTTTCAGCAATATTCCTGCTGATAATAGAGTGGGTAACAAACTCAAAATAAATGCCATCTCTATGCCCGCTGATGCGGTTGTTTGTAATCTGCATGCTGTCGCTCTTCCAGCAGTGAATGCCATTACCGCTCTGCTGCTCATTTTTAGAGAAACTGGTAAGCTGGTTGTTTTCGATGACACAATTATTACCCAGCTGCGAGTAAATACCAAAAAAAGTATTTGATAAAACATTGTTACGGATGATGACATGACTGCTGTTATAGATTTTAATACCGGCAAAATCATCCATACTCGAAATACCAGAGTTAATAACCTTCATTCCTTCAATCGTTACAGCATCTGCTCTTACTGCAATTACTTCATACCGGTATTCTCCATCTATAACCGGATAGTTAATTCCTGTGAGTACAATGCTTTTTTTAATGACTAGTCCTTTCTCTCTGTACACACCTGCTGTAACCCTGATGGTATCGCCGTCTTTCGCCAGTGCCAGTGCCTGCCGTATGGTTCTAATGGCCGATTGTTGATGTACTGTAATATTTCTGGCATCAACCATTTTTGCCATCAGTAGTAACAATATATATAACAGTATGGCTCTCATGGCTTCACAAATTCATTCCAGTTAGTGATGCTGCCATTGTTTTTCAGTTCGGCAGTAATACTGTCCCTGTGTGCAAAAACAGCCATCTTACCTCCCATGGGGCCATTGATTGATGGGCTTTCTACCAACACAGCTTTATGGGCGTCTATCAACTCATGGTTGCCGGAAAACAATATCAGGTAAATGTATTTCACAGAAGCTTTGTCCTGCATGGTCAGGAAACTTTTCAAACAAACTACATCATCAAATTTGTATACTTTGCCTTTTGCAGTAATCAATTCACCTCCATATTGAGGCTCTGTTATACGCATTTTACAGGCGCTGCAATGGTCTGTACCTATTATAATTTTTTCGGGACCACTGTTGCAAGAGGCCAGACAGGAGAGAGAAAAGATGAATAGCATGCTTTTCACTACTATACTTTTCTGCTGCCTCCATTCTGTTACTGCCAGTATAAAACTGATGAGCCCCACGCCTAAAAATATCCATCCGCCTATATCAGGAAAAGAATAAGCACCGAAATTCAACAGCTGTTTGAAACCCAGTAAAGGTGGCTGGTACGACATGCCAGGTACTACAATAGCAGCGTCTGGTCGCAGGTTATGACCGTAATTGTATTCCCATCTCCAGAAATCATACATCGATATGATGCCAAAGCAGATGAATAAAAGCAATAGCAGATAGAGGTATTTTTTTCTGCCGAGGGTGGCAGTCAGTATAAAGGCCAATGCAAAAAAAACTACCAGATAGGGCAGTACACGAAACTCTATAAAGTCAGTGGTATGCAGGGTTTTCATACCAATATAATGGTTAAGGCCATTGATGATGTCTACATTACCGGCCAGCTCATGAGGGTATATGAGCAGCCGTAAACCCTCCGGATATTGAGGTGCAATCAGATCAATGCGCCATAGCGGTACAAACAGTACGAGTATTAATAAAATTCCGCAAATAGCCAGCAGTATTCTTGAAACCGGATGTAATTGCTTATTGTTCATATATCATTGCTTTTTACAGAACTAAAAAGGGAGCAGGCTGCAATCCTGCTCCCTAACTATAAAACCAACTTGTACAACGCACTTATTTGGTAGCAGGAGCCGTTTTACCTGTGCTGAAACGCAGGGGAACAGCTGATCCCTTGGGCGATACGCGCAGGTAACCCGACATTTCCTGGTGCAGGGCACTACAGAAATCGGTACAATAGAAAGGATAAATACCTACCCTGTCTGCCACCCATTTCAATGTTTGTGTTTCGCCAGGCATAATCAGCAGTTCAGCATTGTTGGCGCCTTTAATGGCAAAACCATGGGGCACATCCCAATCCTGTTCAAGGTTGGTAATGTGGAAGTACACTTCTTCACCCTGTTGAATACCTTCAATATTATCAGGTGCCAGGTGAGAGCGTATGGTGGTCATGTAAACATGTACCTTACCATTCTCTCTTACTACCTTGGTAGCCCCTTCACCTTTGGCTACATAGGGATGCTGGTTATCGTCAATTTTAAAAATCTTCAGCGATTTGTCTTTGATCAGATCAGCCCTTACCGCCTGTGCATAGTGTGGCTCACCAATGGTTGGGAAGTCGAGTATCAACTGCATCTTATCGCCACTGATGTCGAAGAGCTGTGCACTCTGTGAAAGTTCTGGGCCGGTTGGGAGGTATCTGTCTTTGGTAATTTTATTATACGCAATCAGGTATTTTGGATCAGGCTTTTTACTGTCGCCACCGGGAATGGTAAGGTGACCAATCGAATAATAAGTAGCGGCACGATCCAGAACTTTCAGGTCCTTGATGTTCCATTTCACTACTTCAGACGAAACAAAGAATGAAGTATAGGCATTGCCTTTGCCATCAAATTCGGTGTGTAAAGGCCCGAGGCCGGGCTTCTGCAGTTCCCCATGTAAGGCAGATTCGTATTTGATGACAGGTAAGCCATCAAATTCACCAATAAAGTCTTTTGCGGCAATGGCATTCTGTATTTTATCGAAACTGAATACAGGTACCAGTGCTGCCAGTTTACCACTACCTACAATATATTCACCTGTAGGGTCAACATCGCAGCCGTGTGGCGATTTGGGGCAGGGAATAAAGTAACAGATGTCTTTAAAATTTTTGGCATCGAGCACCAGTACTTCTGTTTTAATCTGTGAGGTAGCAGTATGTGTTTTTTCATCGTAGCGGTTACTGGCATATTTTACAGCCTGTTTTCTGCCCTTACCTGCTTTGATATACTCTTCTGCTTTTTTCCAGTTAACCGCCATGATAAAATCCTTATCGCGCTGTGAAGCATTTACTTCCAGCAGGGTACTGGCTTTTTCTGTATTGTAACAGGAGAAGAAGAACCAGCCATTCGATTTGCCCTTGCCCGCATGGCTCAGGTCGAAGTTTACACCTGGGCATTGAATCTGGAAAGCCAGGTCCATTTTACCATCGTTTTTATCTACGCTGATAAAACTGATGGTGCCTTTGAAATTGTCTTTGTAAGTATCGATGGCCACATCTCCATTGGCATCATCGGGTGGTACGCTGAAGCGGGTTCCTGCTACTACATATTCAGTGTTTTCGGTAATAAAAGGAGAACTGTGGTTGCCGGCACTGTTGGGCAGTTCAATAATTTCTGCTGTGCGGAAAGTAGTAAGGTCAATACGCGCAACCCTGGGTGTATTATTGGCGTTGCCAAATACCCAGCGACCATCAATTTCACCATTGGTCTGCGACATTTCTGTATGGTGCAGGTCATCCCAGGGTACCATGCCGTGTGAAGTATTTAGCATGGCTTTGGTTTCTTCGCTATAGCCCCATCCTTTTTCTGGGTCAACAGAGAATACCGGAATTACACGGAGCAAACGGCCGGATGGTAAACCATATACGCTCATCTGACCACTGAAACCCCCGGATACAAAATTGTAAAACTGATCATATTGTCCGGGTGCCACATAAGCTTTAGCTGCCGCATCGGCACCCACTGCACTACCTGTATTTTTGGGTTTACAGGCGAATATGCTGAGGCTGATGCAGCCTATCAGTAATGCCCATCGTTTAGTTGAAAAATGTGTCATTATATAACAGTTTAGTTATGAGAAATCGATTATTTCACACCGTCGTTCTTACGCATGAACTCATAGAGTGAAAGTGCTTCCTGATCGGTAAGACTCTGATTGGGCATTCTTACCAAACATATTTCCAGTTGCGCCTGTGCTTTCGGATCAATGTTCAGCATGGCATCGGTATTGGTAATGAAGTTGAGAATCCAGGCAGCTTCATGTCTGCTGGTAACTCCTTTCCATCCGGGGCCCACCAGTTTTTCTTCAGAGAGTTTATGGCAGCTGCCACATTTTACATTGTACACTTTATTGCCCTCACCGGCCAATGCCAGATCGAGTTTGGGATTAATCTGTACATCTTTAAATTTCCCTTCTCCTCTGTTAGGGTCATAGGAAGGATTATCTTTACCGGGTTCGGTTTTCTCTGTACTGGCAGCTGCAGTGGCAGGTGCATGAGAATTACCGCCACCACAGGCTGCGATCAGAGAACCAAGGGTAAGGATGACAATGAGTTTTTTCATGGCTGAAAGTTTTGCGTTGAATCAAATAATTGAATACAAGATTAACCTGCTGTCTTTTCAATTTTTATGCGTTCAATCATAATGCAGCAACCGGAGAAAATGGCATTGTACTAAGTCGTTCATTTACAATACCTTTGAAATAGGAACCTGATATATATCATATTCCTGCCTGCGCAAAATCATACCCGGTACTATTGTTGCTGAATAGCTTTACATAAATCAACAGCTATGATTATTGATATCAACACACTGCTGGCCTGGGGAGGCGTATACAAAAAAGTACATGCGGGCGATTTCATTTTTCAGGAAGGTGGAACTGCCGTTTTTTATCACCAGCTAATCAGCGGTAGTGTACGTTGGGTAAATATTAATGAAGAAGGAAGAGAGTTTCTGCAGGTAATGATTGAGCCTGGCGAATCGTTTGGTGAATTACCCCTTTTCGATGGACAGCCTTATGCCGCCAGTGCCATAGCCAATGAAGACAGTATTATCATCCGTTTACAGAAAGAAAGTTTTTTATCGCTACTCAAAGAAAACATAGCCATACATTTTGCATTCACCCGACTTATGATAGATCGGGTTCGGTTTAAATTCTATGTTATTAAAGAATTGGCGCAACATGATCCTGAAAATTGTATCTCCAAACTTTTTGCCTATCTCAAACAGCGCAAGAAAAATATTTGCCCCGATTGTAACCGTATCAAACTCACCCGGCAGCAAATAGCTGATATGACAGGTATGCGTGTTGAAACGGTAATCAGAAGTATCCGCAACCTGCACAAAAAAGGACAGCTTATGATTGATAAGGGGAAAGTGTATTGCTGATATGATTAGAATCATAAAAGATACTTTCTGCTACAACTAATTTGCACCCAAATTTCCGGACTATGGAGAAAGCATACCGGCAATGGGTGAGCATTGGCATTTGTAACCTGATTCTTGTAGCGCTGCTGGGTTGTATAATGCGTTATAAAATTATTTATTCGCTTCCCTGGCTGCACCAGAAACATATTTTACACGCACATTCACATTTCGCATTTTCCGGATGGATATCGCAGTTGCTCATGGTATTACTGGTAGGTACACTACATAACAGGATGCAGGCTTTTGTAAAATACAGGTATCTCCTTATCGCCAACCTGCTTACAGCTTATGGCATGTTACTCAGTTTTCCTTTTGAAGGTTATGGTCCCGTATCCATCAGTTTCTCAACTGCATCCATACTCATATCGTACCTGTTTAGCTATCGGTTTCTACGCGATCTGAGGCAGCAACCTTCACCCGCCACACAATGGTTCAGGGCTGCTGTTTTTTTCTGGGTACTATCGTCGCTCGGTGCGTTTACACTTTCCTATTTAATGGCCAGTCATACGATAACACAACGCTGGTATCTGGCAGCCGTTTATTTCTTCCTGCATTTTCAATACAATGGTTGGTTCTTTTTTGGCTGTATGGGTATTTTGTTTGCACAGCTCAAGCAAACCCGTCAGGTATTTGCATACCATAAGCGTATATTCCGGTGTTTTGTGATAGCCTGTACACCTGCATATGGTTTGTCGGTATTATGGGCTGCCTTACCCCTATGGGTAAACCTGCTGGTAGCCGCAGCTGCAATTGCGCAGGTAGCAGGCGGTATCTATCTGTGGAAGCTGGTACTGCAGCAAAATACAGCCTGGCAAAACAGATGGCCACTACTAGCCCGGCAAACGGGTATGCTGGTTATGATTGCACTGAGTAGTAAGTTGCTGCTGCAGTTGTTTTCTACCATACCCTCATTGAGCGATCTGGCATTTGGTTTTCGCCCCGTGGTAATCGGCTACCTGCATCTTGTATTACTGGGTATCATCAGTTTGTTTTTAATCACCACCATACTTGTTTACACATCCGGGACAAAAATGAAATGGATGCGAAGAGGTATTCGTGTATTTACGGCAGCCATTGTACTGAATGAGTTACTGCTTATGCTACAGGGCGTATGTGCCATGGCCTATATTGCCATACCTGGTATACAGCAAATATTACTGTTTGCTGCGCTGGCATTACTTACGGGCGCAATCCTTATTTTTTTCGGTTATCGAAAAGCTGTTTATGCGTGAACGCATAATTCAACCGAACAGCTGCCCTGAACTTTGTACAAATTATTTGGTATGAACTACGCAACACAAACACTCGCATCTATTGTGAGTAACCATTATCAGACTGCATCCTTATTCGAAAAGTTTCACCTCGATTTTTGCTGTAAAGGAAAACAAACACTGGCAAGCGCCTGCGAACAGAAGGGGTTGGACCTGTCAATGGTTGAGCAGGCACTCGAAGAAATTATTACCGGGGTAAAAAAGCAACCACTTGTTTTTGCCAATATGAATGCAGAACAGCTGATACAGTATATACTCACCCATCACCACTTTTATATCAAACAAAACCTACCCCAGATACTGACCTATCTCGAGAAAATAACCATGAAACATGGTGATCGTTTTCCGAATATGCAAAGGGTACTCACACAGTTCCGCGAACTGTCTTTTGAATTACTCGCACACTTAGAGAAAGAAGAAAAAGTGTTGTTCCCTGCTATTATTGCAATGGAAAAGGGTACTAAAGAAATGATACCCTATCTGCAGATCATCCGGAAAATGCTCACAGAACATGATGATGCCGGTGAAATGATGGAACAGATACGCATTCTTACACTCGATTATACGACACCGGAAAATACCTGCACTACTTTTCAGCTCACCCTGATGATGCTGAAAGATTTTGAATCGAATCTCCATAAACATGTACATCTGGAAAACAATCATTTGTTTCCGTTAACAGAAAAGATAGTGGGAGAAATGGCGGATGTCTGATGGCGGATCGCAGATTGGTGGGAGGAACTGTTGCTGATGAATGATTAACCTTTTTTTATTTGAATGCACTTCATCATTCAAAAGCTTAATAATGACATTTATTTCCGGATAAGCCTTATTTTTATCCCAACCGACATTTTACAAAACCAAAGCGCCACAAATGATTTATTACCATGATGAAAAGCAAACAGCCTGCTACACATATCCTTAAAGGGATGCTGTTTAGTATGGTGGTGTTACTGTGTACCAACAGCGGTATACAGGCGCAGAAAAATGTAGTACAAACCCCCGCCGTGAACCAGCGTTTCGTTCACCGTGCCATGGGTAATCCTTACCTGCCCTTGTGGGAGCATTTGCCTGACGGCGAGCCTCGTGTTTTTGAGGATCCTGATAAACCCGGAAAGTACCGTGCCTATATCATAGGCTCACACGATCTGCGTTTTACCAGTTATTGTGGTCCCGATATCAGAATCTGGTCGGCACCGGTAGAAGATTTATCTGCCTGGAGAGATGAAGGTGCTGTGTTCACTTATCAGTCTGAAGACAAGTGGGATGTTATGTATGCACCCGATTTGGTAGAAGTAAAAAGAAAAAATGGTAAGAAAGAATATTATCTCTATCCCCACAGTCGCGGACCGAACAGAGAGCCACTGGTAGCAAAATCAAACCGACCCGATGGGCCCTTTACACCCGTTAACCTTACGGAAGATGGTAAACGCACTGTTCCCGGTAGTATACTCGGTTTCGATCCTGCTGTGTATATAGAATATGTTACCGACCCGAAAGATCCTGATTTCGAAATTGGTTTTCGTGCTTATGCTTATTGGGGCTTTCAAAGATCCTTAGCTGCACAGCTCGATCAGAATACCATGTACTCACTCCGACCCGGCACCAAAATCATCGATCGTTTTCTGCCGGCCAGTTCACGTTATGGTACCTTACGCGATCCGCAGGGTACCGTGTATCCACAGATCTATCCGGGAGAAGATTTAGGAACTTTCAATTTTTTCGAAGCTTCCTCTATCCGCAAAGTGGGCAACAAATTTGTATCGATCTATAGTGGTTATTCAGGACCCGAATATGGGGTGGGCAGTTCCAACTCAACACTTCGTTATGTAGTGGGCGATTCGCCATTGGGACCCTGGAAGAGTGGGGGAGTGCTGGTAGATTCACGTGCACCTGTATTGAACAAAACAGGTAGCGCCATTCAAACCACCAATGCGGGTCATAATACACATGGCAGTATCCAGGAAATCAACGGACAGTGGTATGTGTTTTATCACCGCCCGCCACGTGGTTTTGGTTTTGCACGTCAGGCCATGGTAGCACCCATTGCTGTTAGCTGGGATGAGAAACCTGTATCGGAAGGTGGTATGGTGTACCTGAGAGCATTTGATCCATATGCACCCGATAAAATTCATGTGGTGAAAGACAGTGCAGGCAAAGAATATAAGGGTGCAGAAGTAACATCAGAAGGATTTCATTTTTATGGACTCGATCCTTACCGTTATTATTCTGCAGGGTATGCCTGCTATTTATCAGACAATAGCATTCAGCAGGATTCATGGGATATCTGGGACAATCATATGCCCATTACCAAAGTGAAAAACGGACATATCATCGGCTATAAATATTTTGGTTTTGGTGGTCATGCCAAAACAGAAAAAGGACTGCCTGCTTTTGAAGGCACCAAAAAAGGGAACAAAACAGCTTTTAATCTTTTCCTTACACCCAGAACCAGTCAATCCTTTAAAGTGAATGTATGGTTAGATGGTCCATGGGACAATGCCGCATGGAAGGGAAAGAAGATCGCTGAAATTGTAGTGCCTGCCAATGCCAAACAGGAGAGTACACAGTTCACCGCAGATGTGAGTGCCATAGTAGACGGCCTCGATAAAAAACATGCGATCTACCTCGTAGCCGAAGGTGCAGAAGGCGAATTACTTTTCGATTTACAGGGACTGGGTTTTAGTTCTGTGAAAAAGAAAATCACACGTCCGGTACCACCGGTGATAAGTATAACGGTGAATGGTACGGCTATAACCCTGCCCGAAATACCGGTACGTTCCAACAATACCAATGGGTTGGTAACTTACGATCAGCATGAGGCGAGTTATACTTTACCTGCGGGTACTACTGCTGTTCCCAAAGTAGCGGCCAGTGCCAATAACCCTGCTGTAAAAATTACAGTTACACAACCAGCTGCTGTAATAGGCAAAGCATTGGTGAAATGTGATTATAAGGGCGTGGTGAAAACCTATACCGTGGCTCTGGTAGCGCAACAATAGATTTTATTTCATGCATTGTACGCAGCAGCGTAAGACTTCTGCGACTAATTAAAAGTGGGAGGGATTGGCGAAGCCAATCCCTCCCACTTTTAATTATACCACGCCATCGTCATCCTGAGGAGCATGCTGATCTCCGATCGGCAATTGCGACGAAGGATCTCCCACTTTTTTTATACCCAAGCCTCGTCATCCTGAGGAGCATGCTGATCGGAGATCAGCAATTGCGACGAAGGATCCTTATTCTTTATTCCTGATCTCCGGCCAAAGCTGGTTCGCTTTTTCAATCAAGGCCTGCTGATTTTTTGACCATATATCTTTTACTTTTTTATTGTAATTGAAATAGAGTTTATTGTCAACGATTGTCCAGGTATCTGTTTCTGTTGGTGCTTTATACCCCTGCGATGTACCATAGGCACAATAGCCACCATATTGGGGAGCGTATTTAGTAGGATCTTTTTCAAATGCCTCTTTATTTTCTTTTGAGGCAAATTGCCAAACAGCATCTTTCCATTTGTATTCAAAAGCAGGGCTTCCTTTAACAGGCATCTGGTTGGTAAAGAAGGCTACGGCATCGTATCCACGTATGGCCTTCCCTTCATGGCTAAAAATTTCCCCTTTCTGTGCCCATGCTGATACGCCTATCATGAATGCTAATAAAAGCAGCTGTATCTTTTGTTTCATTTTGTAAGTTTTTTTATTTGAGAATTGAATGAACACCCGTACTGACGATCATAGCAGGTTATACTTACAGCGAAACGAAATTTTATTCTCACCCTTGTTGGTCATGGGCCAACAAGGGTGTAGATTTTCTTCCATACAACTATAAGGCGAAGGGATTGGCGAAGCCAATCCCTTCGCCTTATAGTTATACCCTGCGACGCCATCGTCATCCTGAGGAGCATACTGATCGCAGATCAGTAATTGCGACGAAGGATCTTTTCATTCTCGCAGTATTTTATTCCTGGCAACCTATCTAATCGTGCAATAAGCACACCGCCCTTGTTGGTCGACCGATCAATAAGAAATAGTATATCAAGTGGTACTTTTTTTAAATCATGGGTTGTCGGTCAGGCGACCCACAACGGCGCAGGAACTTTACGAATAAATGTGTATTTTTAATATATGACCATCCAATTAAAAATACCAACCGGTTACCTCTTATTCAGCAATGAACAGTTTCAGGTAGTGCATACCAGGAAGAAATGGTACGATGGAGAGTTGTTTAGCTTTATTTCTTGGATGGTTCTTTTCGGCTTTCTTATTAAAAGGGCATCTGATAGCCATGATTATAGGAATCTGATATTGGGTCTCTATATCGCCCTGGTGGTTGCCCATCTCATAAAATTTGGTTTCTTTCTCCGGGCCGTATTTGTAAAAAGAAGAAATCCGGTTACCGATACTATATGGGTAAAAGATATCCGTAAAATAAAAATCAAACCTACCCTGTTTGGCAACCGTGTTATAAAAGTTTATCACCATCGTAATGATGTGTATCGCGTTACTGCCCATAGGGTTGATCTGGATGGGATGAATTTTGCAGGGCAGCTGGGAGATTTGGGTATTGCGGTGGAGTGAGGCGTGGATCATTTCTGTCCAGGGGTGATCGCAAATACAGCAAACAAAACCAAGAGTATAGCAATAAAAATGAACAGTGGAATAATTTTATATTCCTTCTTCCGGATATGCTCCGAAATTTTTAAAAACAAGCATAACAGTATCATTTCTAACCCCAGCCACATCAGTAAACCCGACAGACCTGTATATTCAATAAAGTAGCTACGCTGTTCATCGGCAGTTAAAAATCTCTTACGTAGTGACATGGGGAGTTTTATGGTATGCTCAAGCAAATAATAGATGGCAATACCGATACCTGCCAGTACAATGCAAAACTGAATGAAGTGGTATCTTGTTTTGAGCATACAGATAGTATTGGCGAATAGTTGGTAATACTATTTAAAGATAAGAATTTATCATACCAGGTTCATTCCCTGCACTTGCTGGTTAGGTAACCAACAACAGCGCATAATTTGCAATAATGTCAATCAAACAAAATATCCATCTTCAATTCATCCTCCACTAACTGCGTTTTATAATTATTTTCAGACACGCCATATGTGGTAAGCATAGTGAGCAGTAATGCTTTTTTTGTTTTTACCTGTTTGCGAAATGCGTTAAGTTTATTCGTAAGTTCTTCCGCATATTTTTTTGTAATGGTAAATTCAGTGTTACTGAATTTCATTTCAAAAATATTGATGCAATTATCTGCCCTGTCAATCAGCAGGTCAATTTGTGCTCCTTTGTTCTGGCTGTTTCCTGTAACCTGCCATGAATAGTACGATGAATGAATACCGGCTATTTGTAATCCTTTCTTAATCTGTTCTATATGTGTAAAGCATAGGTTTTCAAAAGCATATCCACACCATGCATGGTATGCTGTGGTTATGCTGAGTTGCAGCCAGTTATTTTTTTCATTGGCTTTTGTTTGCTGCATGAATTTCAGGTAGAAGAGCGAGAACTCATCTGTAAGACGATACAAAGCATTTTTCTCCTGCTTTCCATAAGGGTAAATTTTTAGGATAAATCCGCTTTCAGTCAATTCATTGAGTGCAGTGGTGATACCGCCCCCTGTGGGTAGTTTTCCGGTTACCAGCAATTCGTTTCTGGTAAGTCCTTTGTTTTTTTTCGCCAGCGCCTTAATAATCTGAATATGCTTTTCCGGATGGTTGAATAGTGCCTGGTACAGGTTATCAAATTCATGGACCAATGCGCCGTCTTTCGAAAAGCAGATTTTATCGATGTTCTGGGCCGTGCTCCTGCCTCTTTCAACAGCATTCAGGTATTGTGGTATACCACCCAGGGTCATGTATAACTGAAGTAATTGGTAGCGGTCGGGTTTTATATTTCTATGAGCAAGGTATTTTTCTGTTTCTCCCAGTGTGAAGGGAAGCAATCGTATACGCTGTGTTACCCGGTTGTGTAAACCACCCCGGTTATTGAGTACTTTGTCAATGATCCAGGAAGCGGCAGAGCCGCAGATTACAACAAGCAGATCGGCTCTTTTTGAGGCATACATGTTCCAGAAATAACTAAAAGCAGAGAGAAACCCTGATTTGTGACTGTCGAGCCAGGGCAGTTCATCGAAAAAGAGCACTTTCTTATAGCGATCTTTTTTTGTATTCAGGCAGTTTTCTAATAATTGGAAAGCGGCCTGCCAATTTTGTGGTGCCATGGGCGGTTTGTGATCAGGAAAAAAGGTTCCGATCTGAATGGCAAAATTGATGAGTTGTTCTTTGGTTTTTCCCTGGTACTGTCCGCTGCAAGCGAATGCCAGATGGTCTTTATAATAGGTTTTTATCAGAAAGGTTTTACCTACCCGTCTTCTGCCGTACAAGGCAAGTAATTCGGGGGCATTCGATTTCAGTAGGTTTTCAAGAATCGTTTTTTCAGTTTCCCGGCCTATGATAGTTGAAGACATTGTAATATTATTAGTAGCCAAAACTATATAAAAATTAATAGATTTGGCGAGTAATAATTTTATTACTCGCCAAATCTAAGTAATAAACCCCGGTTTTGGCAACTAATAGAATTGAGGTAGTAGGTGCCATTTTGTACATATCCCAACAGTTTGGAGCATAAAAGCCCAACTTTCAAAAGGCGGGCTTAGTAGTAGCAACAGGAATGGAACTAATATTTAAAGTTTAGCCCCGGTACTGCGCCCTTATTGGTTGCATAACCAACAAAGGATAAATATGGAATATCAGGTAACGCTTATTTTGAGTCGAGGGTTTGGTGCATAAAAAAGCCCGCCTTCGCAAAAGCTTCGGCGGGCGATGTAGTCCCGACAGGAATCGAACCTGTATCTAAAGTTTAGGAAACTTCTATTCTATCCATTGAACTACGGGACCGGGAGAAATGATGAACAGAGGAATAACGAATATCCAATGTCCAGGTTTCTTCGCGGTATTTTAAAATACCTGGTTATTTATAAGAACTTGTCATCAAAGTTTAGTCCCCACAGTACTGTGGGGATATCCTATCCATTGAACTACGGGACCGGGAGAAATGATGAACAGAGGAATAACGAATATCCAATGTCCAGGTTTCTTCGCGGTATTTTAAAATACCTGGTTATTTATAAGAACTTGTCATCAAAGTTTAGTCCCCACAGTACTGTGGGGATATCCTATCCATTGAACTACGGGACCGGGAGAAATGATGAACAGAGGAATAACGAATATCCAATGTCCAGGTTTCTTCGCGGTATTTTAAAATACCTGGTTATTTATAAGAACTTGTCATCAAAGTTTAGTCCCCACAGTACTGTGGGGATATTCTATCCATTGAACTACGGGACCGGGAGAAATGATGAACAGAGGAATAACGAATATCCAATGTCCAGGTTTCTTCGCAGTATTTTAAAATACCTGGTTATTTATAAGAACTTGTCATCAAAGTTTAGTCCCCACAGTACTGTGGGGATATTCTATCCATTGAACTACGGGACCGGGGAAAATAAGGAACAGAGGAATAAGGAATAAGAAATGTCCAAAGTCCAATGTCGATATTTCCAGGGGATTTAAAGCTAAGGGCTAAAAGCTAATAGCTAACAGCTCTCCCCCACGGGGGGCAAAAATAGGGGATTTACGATGCTGGGAAAAGGGGTATTTTAGGGCTTCAAATGAAATACATGCGAAAACCGGCACTCTTCCTGTTTCTATGGATCATCAGCACATCCCTTATGGCACAAAAACAAACACCCCGTATACAGCTTAACCACATCGCCATCCATGTAACCAACCTGCAACAGTCGGCCGCTTTTTACCGGGATGTGATCGGTCTCGATTCTATTCCCGAACCCTTTAAAATAGGCAAACATGCCTGGTACCGTATTGGCCCCGCCATGGCCCTGCATGTGATTGCCGGTGCCCCAGAAAAGAAAGAATACTATAAAAACAACCATATCTGCTTCAGCGTATCGGATATGGATGCTTTTCTCGCCCGCCTCAAAAGCGCCGGCATTGTATATGAAGACGTTTCCGGCAAAACCGGCGCCGTTACCACCCGCGTAGACGGTGTTCACCAAATCTGGTTCCGCGACCCGGATGGTTACTGGATTGAAGTGAATGACGCGAAGGAGTGAGTAGTGAGCAGTGAGTACTCAGTAGTGAGTAGGGCAGGTTAAAACTCTCTACTGAGTACTCACGACTCATCCCCCTCACTTTTTTCCCCTCTACTCACTACTGACTACTGACTACTCACTATATTTGCCGTCTATGAAATTTTACAATCTAATCATCAAATATCGTTTCTGGCTCAGCCTGGTGCTGGTTGGGGGTGGGGTGGCGCTGAATATGACGGGTACCGGTTTCTGGCCCACTTTTCCTATTTATTTTGTGGCACTCATCGGCTTGCTCAGCCATTTTTTTATTGGTCCGCTGCGCCTGATTCAGGAGCCCATGGAGTCGGGTAATATAGAAGAAGTAGAAAGAATTCTCAATGGTATCTGGTTTCCCAACCTGCTCTATAAGCCGGTTCGTTCTACCTACTATACCATTAAGGGAAACCTGGCCATGATGAAACAGGATTTTGATTCAGCCGAAAAACACCTGAAGAAAAGTACTGACCTCGGCTCACCCATGCCCGAGGCCGAAGGCGCCAATAAATTACAACTGGGTATGATGGCCATGCAGAAAGGCGACCTGAAACAGGGCGAAAGCTATATACGTGCCGCCATACGTGCCGGTATTCCCGATAAAGAAAGCGAAGCCGTGGCCTACCTTACCATGTGCCAGATTTTCATGAACAAAAGAGAGTTCCGCGCCGCCAAAGACTTCTTCCGCAAAGCCAAAGCCTGCAAACCCACCACCAAACAAGTGGTTGACCAGATTAAGGAAGTGGAGAAATATATTTCACGTGTACCGGGGTAGAGGAAATGTCTGATGTCTGATCGCTGATGTCTGATTTGGTTTTTTATATCCGACATCAGCGATCAGACATCATCGATTAAAAAGCATGTTAGCAATACAAAAGATATCAACCCAAAATGCCGCATTGGAAACTGTGCGGCAGCTTTTTTTGGAATATGCGGCTGAGCTGCAGGCAGACCTTTGCTTCCAGAGCTTTGATGCTGAAGTGAAGGACCCACTCAAAAAATATGGCCCACCGCTGGGTGTTCTCTTTCTCGCTTACTGGAATGAGGAACCCGCAGGTTGTATTGCCCTACAGCCGCTGGCTGATGCAGGTGTGTGCGAGATGAAAAGACTTTATGTTAAACCCGCTTTCAGAAAATATGGTATCGGCCGCGCATTGGTTGAACATTTGCTCGAAGCGGCGGAAAGCCTGGGTTATACCCGTATGCGCCTCGATACCCTCGACCGCCTCCAACCCGCTATCCGCTTATACGAACAATATGGCTTTGAAGTGATCAATGCTTATTATGAGAACCCGCTACCGGGGGTGGTGTATATGGAGCGAATAGTGAATAGTGAGTAGTCAGTAGTGAGTAGGTTTGAAAAATTTATTGCTTGCTACGAGTTACTTAAAACACTCCTTAGCATTCTTCTTTCTACTCACTACTCACTGCTCACCAACATATCCGACATCAGCGATCCTCCATCATCCATCCATCTGCGATCTGCCATCTGACATCAAAAAATCTAGTACTTCGCTGGTGTGCCCGGCCTTGGTATGCTTTTCTTGATGAACTTTCTCAGATTATCATTGCTCTTCTCCAGGTCTTCTTTCCGCAGGTACATCATGTGTCCGCTGCGGTAGCCTTCCCAGCTCATGCGGTCCTTCAGGCGGCCGCTGGGGTCCATTTGCCAGAGGTTGTACTGGGCATTGAAATAGTCGCAGGCACCATCATAATAACCTGATTGTACCAATACATGCAGGAAGGGATTTTCGGCCATAGCAGTGCGCAGGTTATCACCTGTTCTGTCGTTGGTACGATCCCAGGGGTTCACCGGACCGAACACATAGTAACGGTTATCGGTTTTGTATTTCAGCTCCTCACGTAAATACATATTGATGGCGGGGGTGAAAGAATGTTCCCATGATAAGAGTTCAGAATTGTAGTCGGGCGATTCACCGGCATCTTTTTTATCGATACCCTTGTAACGTGAATCGAGACGGCCCACGGTAAAGCCCTGATCGCGTAACAGTTCTTTCCAGAATAAATTAGTAGATACATCAAGGTTATTCTGCAGAATTACTTTTTCGTCGATACCTGAAAAACGCGCCATTTTAGCGGCAATGGCTTTGCGCTGCTGATCGTTGAGTAACCAGCCTTTGTTGATGGCAGGTATCAGCTCGTTCATGGTAAACTGTTCAACCTCGGGCAGCATATCGGTAAGGTCTTTCTTCTGCAGATCGGCCGGTAATTTTTTGTGGTACCAGGCAGTAGCTGCATAATAAGGCAGGCGCAGTGCGGCGGCTTCTCTCGGACTTCTCTCTATACCCAATGTGGTGGGTGATACGAGGATCACACCATTGAGAAACATCCAGTGTGCATTCTGTAATTCGAGTGCCAGACCAGATACACGGGTGGTACCATAGCTTTCGCCAATCAGGTATTTGGGTGAGGCCCAGCGGTTCATACGGGTAACAAAAGTGTTGATCCATTCAGCGAGGTATTGCACATCGGCACGTACACCAAAGAAACGGGTAGTGGTAATGTCTTTGCTGATGGGGCGTGAGAAACCGGTATTTACGGGGTCTACATAAACAATATCACATACATCGAGTACAGAATGTGGATTGTCTTTCATGCCATAGGGCTGAATGGGATAACCCTCATCATCTACATTCAGGATACGCGGGCCTGTATAACCAATCTGCATCCACAAAGCCGCAGTGCCGGGACCACCATTGAATGAGATGAGTAGCGGGCGTGTGGCTTTGTCTTTTACATCGGTACGTTCATAATAGGTAAAGAAAACACCGGCTTCAATTTTACCGTCTTTGTCCCACACGGGCATGGTACCTACGGTTGCTTTATACGGAACACGAACGCCTTTGATAGTGGCTTCATGTTCTGAAGTAACCGTGGCATCAGGATTAAAAGGAATGTTGAAATTTGCCATTCTTGGATCGGTAGAGCCCGATGAAGAAGGAGCGGCATTATTAGCTACAGGTCCACCGGTATTGTTACCGGCAGGTCTTTGTGACATAAGTGTGGTGGCCATACATACGGCAACACAACCCAGCATAATTTTTTTCATAGTAAGCAGATAGTTAGTGAATGGAATAAGGCTCAATATAAAACGAACTCAGTAACCGTCCTAATGAAAGCGGTTCGTTGGATGAAAAATGATAACTGGTCGGTAATAGTAGTAATTTATGCCAATAATATTTTGATATCAGCCATGAGGCGAATCATTTCTTTTTCACTGGTGCCATCATAAAAACCTCTGATCTGATTTTGTGCATCTACCAAAGCAAAATATTGGGTATGAATAAACTCTTCGGTATTCACCACATCATCGGCCGGTGCTGCTGATAAGAGGTATTGTTCTCTGGCAATGCGATAGAGACTGTCTTTCTGCCCGGTGAGAAAAATCCATTGGTATCCATCGGCGCCTTGTTGTAATGCGTATTTTTTTAGCACTGAGGGTGTATCATGTAAAGGATCTACCGTAAAAGATACAAACTTTACCTGCGGTGCACTTCTGAATTGCAGGTACAGTTTTTTCATGTTGCCGTTCATTTTCGGACAAATACCCTTACAAGTAGTAAAGAAAAATTCAACTACTCTGATGGAGCCTGCCAGCGAATCGGAATTGTATACAACACTATCCTGGGTGAGTAAGGCAAATTTTCCGGTTCGGTGTCCTTCTTCACCCAGAACGGGCAGCTTCTTGGCCGGATCAGGTTTTACCATTAGCAACACCATGGCCGATGCAATGATTACTACTAGTAGAAGAGGAAGAATACTGTATTTTTTTGCCCGCTTCATATAAGGGTAAAAATACAGTATTCTCTATTTACAGCAGGACGCTGGTATGAACCATCCATCTGCTACCCTCTCGTATAGTTCCTCTTGCATTATTTTGCCCAACCGGCAGCTGCAAACCGGCACCAATGGCTATTTTTTTCAATACTGTTTCCAGTCCGGGGGCAAAATAGATTGTATATCCGCCGGTTGATTCTTTGCGCCAGCCATTTTCCTGATCCTGCCCTCCATATTCAACAATCATCCCCATATTGGGTGCCAGTGAAACTGAAGGCAAGGGTCTGAATTTGTAGTAGTACTGCACAGTGCCTGTAAATCGGTTGCCATACCGATAGTTCAGTGCATTGGCTGTATTGATGCGGTACTGGAGTGATGCACTGATGCCTGCATCCTGTAACCGGTGATCGTATACCATATTGAATAAAAAATCGGTACTGCCTGTACCGGTGGGTTGCAATGATTGTTTGTTCCATTTGCCCGTGGGCAGTTTAATACCAGCGCCCAACCACCATTGCTGTATGCGTACCCGTTGCCGATCTGATTGTCTCGACTGAAACAGGTTCCACTGCCATATAGCTGACAGATCGCCAATACTATTATTGTGGATTTTGGTATCGATGGTTTTGCTTTGTTGAAACTGCCAGGGTACAGCAACCAATAATCTGCTTCTGTTGCCGGTTTGCCAGGCACCCCAATATTCAATACTACGCATGGTTTCCTGTGTTGTAAGATAAGAGCTTTCACCATTGGGGCCGAGATGTGTTACCAAGGCCCTTTGCTGGTAACGTATACCCACGATGCGTTTGTTAAATTGTGGCAGCAGCCCGGTATAATTGCCACCAATTCCACATCCGCAAATATCACAGGCATAACCCACATTCATGCATACATTCAATACTATCAAAAGGATATAAGTATGTTTCATTGCTCTGCCAGTAATGGATTCGTTATAAATTTTTTATCGTTCAGTGTTTGTAAAAAAGCCAGCAACCTGCTTCTGTCTTCTGTGCTTAGCTGAATACCTGTAAGGCCATTTTTTTGCAGGTTGCTGTCGAGGTTGGGAGTTATTTGAATACCTCTCTGGTAATGATCCAAAACAGCATCAAGCGAATAAAATCTGCCATCATGCATATAGGGTGCTGTGTAGGCAAGGTTTCTTAAGCTAGGAACCCTGAAGGAAAAACGATCTGCTGCATTTAGTGTAATCAGGAAACGTCCTTCATCAGGTACCAATGTTGGGGGCAATCCATTATTGCGAAAACTGTGATCGGAAAAAAGCGGCTCACGATGGCAGTTGGCACAATGTGTTTTGAAAACCTCATAGCCTGCGGCTTCTATTGCTGTAAAATCGGCCTCTTTTCGCATTACACTATCATATTTAGACTGATCGCTGATACATAATAGCATAAACTGAGAAAGTGCTTTCAGCATGCGTACAGCAGTAATTTCTCCGGAGCCAAATGTTTTTTCAAATAGGAAGGGATATTGTTTATCCTGCCGCAGTTTATCGAGTACCCTGTCAACGGTCTCATCCATTTCCAGATGGTTGGTGATTGGGGCAATGGGTTGCAGATCAAGATCGAAAACGCCGCCGTCCCAGAAGAAATGTTTGTTCCAGGCCAGGTTCATAATGGGCTGACTATTACGCGTGCCAAGCCTGTCTTCAATACCATGGCTCACATCATGACCATGATGTGTAAAAGCGGCAGACTGTATATGACAGGTGCCGCAACTGATGGTATTGTTACGTGAGAGTCGGGCATCATAAAAAAGTTTTCTTCCCAGTTCAAAACCCGCCTGGGTAGGTGTATTACGTGATACCGTATAAACAGGTTCAGGAAAATGCGGTGAATACTGAAAGCCTGTAAAGGAGGCTATCTTATCGATAACCTCCTTATTACATGCCAGCATAAACAATATCATGATCCCTGATACGAGGGTGATTCGTTTAGACATAATGATTAGTTTTCAGTGTGATCGTGACGGAACATCTGGGCATAATTGTTGGCAATATCTACACTCAGGTTACCAAACATCACTGTTGGGTTAGTAGCAATAGAAATGCTACTGGTACCTGTAAATATTTTGCTGATATCAGCAAAGAGGTGAATATTTGAACCCCTACCTGCTTTTACTTTGGCGGTTCCTGCTACTCTCAGATCCAGTGCTATGTTTTTAATATTATTGATAGTAGGGCTGCTATAACCACCAAAGCCTCCAATATGATAACGGAATTTTTTGTTACCGTTCTGGTCTGCCGGTGCCTGTGGAGAGGAGCCTTCCATTTTGAAGAAAATATATCCGCTGTTCCAACTCCAGTACATGCCGTTCGACATTCCACCTGCCGGGTCCAAAACACCGGTTCTCTTTGTGATATCCATGGTACTACGTAAACTATCAACACCCAAAACGAAACGCAGGCCAGCATATTCACCTGCAGGTACATTTAATGCTACTTTATGTGTAGCAGCTTCTGCTTCTTTTATTAAAAAATAACTACTGTCTTGCGGAATCGTATAGATACTGCCATCGTTTTTTACCAGTTGAATATTACTGATGTAATACTGTAGCAGATCTATTGTAAATAATTCACCTGCACTATTGGTGTAGGTGCCTGTTTGCAGTTGTAAATTTTGTGCACCAACAATGTTATCGAACTCAATGGATAATTGTCCGGGCTCCTGGTTTTCGGTTACTTCTTTTTTGCAGGAAGTTAACATGATGAGGCAGGCGAAAAAGCTTATAATAGGTTTCATATATTGATACAATGATTGGTTACAGGCATGGCAAGGCCAACCTGTGGTTAATAAAAGAAATGATCAGAAAAAATAAATCGGTAACTAAGAAGGATTAGCAGGCTGGTGGATGAAAAACAGATTTACTGTTTTGCTGCAAATGAAAAAACTGAATGGCAGGGAATAACCTGACACTGTTTCTGTAAGGAGTAAGTGAAACTGCTGAAAAAATTTCAGTATACACCGGGTATTCACTCAGCTGCTGAGTTTGTTGTTCTTTCTGCTGCTTGTCTTGTTCTTCCTGCATTTTTTGGAAAACGGCTTTGGTGCTTCCGCAGAAAACTGTGGATCGGTCTTTTACGACCTGCTCAGATGAAATTACATAATGCTGCTGCTGAAACGCATTGATATGTATCCAACGGCTAAACGGCTGCAAGGCAACCGAAAAGATGATAAGGAGAATAGATACATTTTTCATTGCATTGCAAAAGTAGGTGCTATTGTCTGCCTGAAAAAAAACTACTGAAATATTTTATTCATTTCATGTGACAAAAGTCATGTTATGAATGCCCAACTCAGCCTACCTTGTACTACTCAATCAAAACACGCTATATGAAAACCAACATGGGAAATACTGATCGTATCATTCGTGTACTACTCGCCATCGTAGCTTCCGCACTCTATTTCACAGGTACTGTAACGGGTACCTGGGGAACCGTATTGCTGGTATTAGGAGGTGTGTTTATGGCGGTGGCAGCCATCGGCTTTTGTCCGCTTTATGCCATATTCGGCGTCAATAGCTGTAAGAAATAAGAAATAAGGAATAGGAAATAAGGAATGAGGAAGTAACATACTGCTTTACATTCTCATTCCTTATTTCCTATCCTTTATTTGCACGCGTAGCTAAAGTTTGTTTTTCCGTAAACAATGGCCATTCCCTGTTGTAAATCGCCACTGGCGTTTATGGATTGTATATAGCCGTCTGTATTGAAGCTGTAGCTGCTGAAATTGGTGGTCCAGGTGTCTAGTATATTACTGTTGGCAGGATTATAAATTTTGGTTACAATACTGGTGAGGGCCCTGTTGGCTTTATTGCCAAATGACAATGCCGTATTCAGCACATTACTTTCAAAGGCGTCGGGAAAGGTGTAGATCCAGTTTTTAATGGTGGTATTGTTATCGTATACCAGATCTGCTTCCAGTAATTTTAGAGAAGTATTCCCGGCTACACTCATTACACATTTTGTAAGCAGACTGTTTGTGTACGTATAATTAGTGGTTTGGAAAGGGGTGGCAGATCCATTGATATACAGTTGTTTGGTTATGAGAAAGCCCTCACTATTGTAAGTGTATACAAAGCGATGATCATCTGCTGTGTTGGGTATGCTCATATCTGATTTCGTAACAAATACACTCACTCTTTTCGAAGCATCCAGTTTGATGTATTGATACTGATCGAGTCTTATAGAATCTGCTGTGATATAAGAAAGGTTGGCTTCATATATTTTGGTATTGGCAAGGCTATCAAAAACCAAAAATTTAGTTGGCATATCGCTGCCGTTTAAGCTGATGGATAAAACAAAATCAGATTTGGCACCTGTATTTGCCTGCGATACCCCAGACAACAAACAGGTTCTGGGTGTAGTGGGGGGCGGATTGGTGGGTGGGTTGGTAGGTGGGTTTACCGGTGGGGGTGTTTCCTGTTTACTACAACCCATAAAGAGTGCAAGTCCACAACCTATATAAAATAAATATGCTAAAGCAATTCTTTTCATCTTACTGTCTTCTTACTTATTGAAGAATGATGGTTTTGGTTTCTATGTCACCGTTAATTTCCACACGCACAAATGCAGTTCCTTTATAAGTACTTAGTGTAACCGGAATTTTTATTTCACGACCATAGAAAATGAAACGGTTGGTTTGTGCGAGTACCAATCCGCTGGCATCGGTAACCATTACACGTGCCACTACATTGGTTACCCTTTCAAGACTGGCAACTACTGTAAAGGTGCCGCCGGTAACAGGGTTGGGGAATATGCGCACTTTCACGGTATCTGAACTGGCGGTAGTTGGCAATATTACAATTGGCAAGTCATCTGATGCATCCCAACACAATCGATTTGCACTGGTTTCAACCCGGTAAAAGCCCACTTTTCTGGCAACCAGTCTGTTGGTGGTATCGCCATTGGTACGGATATTATTGAAATACCATCTGTAATAAGGAGCAGTGGTACTAATGAGTATAGAATCGCTGGTGATTCCAATAGAGGGTTTGGTATTGGTGTTTTTTATCAGGTTCACAATGGGTGATGCAGCAGATAAACAGGTATTCTGCGTAGCTACTCTTACGGAAACCTGCGCACTGTTAACCACTTTTATGGAAGCTGTTGTTTCACCTGTGCTCCAGCTATATTGGGTGAGGTTGCCGGGAGAACTAACAGATAAAATCACTGAATCTTTGAAACATAGTAAAGTGCCGTCTGTGGTAATCTGGTTAATAATGGGTCTTGTACCAAAAACAGAATCACAATTGCTAACTGCAACAGCCAATTTTTTGAGGATGGTACCATTGGATAAGCTATGTATGATACTGTCAGTTTTATTGCCAATCACAGAGTCACTTCTGAATCTTACATAGATTGTTGTAGTATCGAGTTTGCCATTTGAAAAACTGATATTCAGTTGTTGTGTAAAACCAGTGTCTGCCTGACGTGAAACCTGATAAAACCTTGGTGTGATGATGCGGATAGCATTATCAGTAATACTATCGGCAGTTATTTTATAAGACTGTACGTTAGTAGTAATACCCGTTTTTGCAATAAATGACAACTTGTTTTCCGGATATATTTTCAAAACCGGTTTAGGCGTATTAGGTGCAGGTTTTGTAGTGTCTGCCTGCATCGTTACTTTAATAGGCATATATTTTGTGATGGCACCTATTGAAGTATGACTTACACTGTCTGTAATGGATGTATATACTGTATCGCTGTAAAACTGAATATAAATTTTTACTGAATCCACCCGCTTGTTCAATGGGGCCACTATTAATTCTTTTACAAAGCCTGTATCTAACGAGCGTGATATTTTGAATCGGTTAGGGGCTGTAAGTTTTATATCTCCAGACAGGTTAGTGCCATTGAGATAGTAAAATAAGGCGGGAGTTGCTATGCCTTTAGCTGCATTAACCTGCAATGGTCCTGCAGGTGTAGACAGGGTAATGTTAGCAGTTGAATCTTTCTCAAGAAATATTTTTACCGGTATTATTTTGTTTTCCGCACCAGGAGATGAATGGGTGATGTTAATGGTTAAGCTGTCTGAAAGACCGTCTAAGAAAATAAGCTTTACATAAATATTGGTACTATCTATTTTCCCATTTACAGGCGTTATAATTAACTGGCTTTGAAAGCCACTGTCTGCATAACGGGATACCATTAATCTGGCCTGTGGGAAACTTATATTTAATGCACCTGTAAGCTTTGTGGCGCTTAGTTTGTAAGAAGTGACGGGAGGAGAAGCCACGTTATTTTTAACGGTAAATTTCACCGTGCCACTAACACTAATAGCAGGATTCGTAACGTATGTAAATCCACTCAGTGAATCAGTTGAAATGGTATTGCTAACTTTAATATTACCACTTGTTCCTCTGCTAACTACTGCCTTGATTAAAGAATCGGATATTATCTGAAAACTCAATGCAGCAGAATCGCCAAAACTTACAGCAGATACATTGATAAAATGATAGCCAGTAATGGTAATTGTATCACCAAACCCTCCGTTACTTGGTGTAAAGGACAATATTTTAGGGACGGGTACATAGGTAAAACCATTCAGTGTATCTGTACCATATGGGTTGGTTACACTGATGCTACCTGATTTCGCAGCTTTATTCACTACAAAACGGATGGTCGTATCAGAGAGTTCGGTAAAGCTCATGGCAACATCGCCGGCTTTAACCAAACTGGTTCTTGAAAAATTGTATCCTTTTACCAAAACAGTGTCAAGTCTTTTCGCATTGACAGGTGTGAAGGCAATAATTTTCGGTAAACGTATTTTATTCCGCAAAACGGAGATATTACCAGACTGGTTATTAGCCGTCAGAATTTCTGGCATACCATCACCATTGATATCCGATCCATATACTGATGCAGGATCCTGTAGGGAAGCAAAACTAATCTTGTTGCCAAATGCAAATCCGTTCTGTGTACTTCTGTTGGGGTATAAAGAAACTGTATTAGAATCTCTGTCTGGAACAAGGAGATCAGGTTTTCCGTCGCCGTCCATATCCGCAAAACTGAAACTTCCCGGATTAGCTGTTGTTGGCAACATCAATATGCTATCCAGTTTTATTGAATCGATCGTACTCGTGTTTTTGTACAGATAAATATTTGCTGATCCTGAAAAACCAAAAGCGAAGTCAGGCTTTCCATCCACATCTATATCTGCCGTAATTGCTTTAAGTGGTAAAGCTGTACCAATCGTATAATTTTTAGCAATATTAAAGGATAGGTTAGTGCTGTCGGATGTGTTTTGTAAAATGCGTAAACCGGAACTGCCATTATTAGAGAAAGTGGTAATAATATCTGCTTTTCCATCTCCATTTATATCAGCTATGTTGAGATAGTCTGCACGAAACGGAATAAGATTAATGGTTTTACCAGGTGCAAAGCCAAAATTTCCATTGGAACCGGTATTTAAAAAATAATGGATGAGTGAGCTGTTGCCTGAAATAGCAATGATATCTGCTTTTCCATCATTATTAATATCTCTGATGGCAACACTGGTTGAACCATTTCCTACCGCAGAATCGAATTTGGCACCGAATGTTATAGAACTATCTGTACTGGTATTCGGAAAAACAGAAATACTGCTACTACTGCCGGCATTGAAGTTTGTAATTACGATTTCTTTTTTCCCATCTCCATTCAGGTCGCCGGTAGCAAGGCCAAATGTACCGGTACCTCCGGCAAATAAAGAAGGTACGGGAAGTGTATCATTACTGATAGTTGAAAGATTGCGGAATATGGAAACCTGATTGGAGGCCTGATTGGTAACAATAATTTCAGGCTTACCATCATTATTAAGGTCTTCTGTGATGATAGATCTTGGACTGCTCCCACTGGTAGCGAAATATTTAGCGGCTGCAAAAGAACCGGTTGTAATATTTCTTGCATCCGCATTAAATGACGTAACAACAAAAGGCGCATTGGAACTCGCACTTAATCCATTGGAGATTACTGTAATGGGCTCATAGCTTGCAGAAGGTGGAGCGGTTACCACAAGCTGAGTATTACTGGCCGCAACCACTGATGCTCTCACGGCACCGAAATAAACAATATTCTTAGTGGTACTGTCACTGAAGTTCTTTCCCGAAATGGTTACGGTTGTACCCACAGGTCCTGAGGCAGGAAAAAATGTATTAATCACAGGTACAATGCTTGATGAAGTGTTAGGCAAAGGATTGTTATTAACGGCCTGCGATTTGAAAAAAGCGAGTGCAAATCCAAGGTTAATGCTGCCCACTGCAATATCGGCTCCACCATCATTATTAAAGTCGGTTATAGCAGCTGCAGTCGCATTGATGGGTGCCGATAAAGTTCCTCTGGTTATAAAAGAAGAAGTATTAAGATTTCCGGTAACGGACTTATTCTCCCAAAAAGAAATGAGGTTATTACCTGCAAGTGTGATGGCGATATCTGGCTTACCCTTACCCGTAAAATCAAAAAGCGATAATGAAGATGGCCCCTCACCTGTTGTAAAGGAAACCTGCGTATCGAAAGCAGCAGTGTTCAGAACTCCCTGTTGCACACGATTGGGTGTAATTAAAAGTTTGTTGGAACTGAAATTGAGCAGCAGCAGTTCAGGCTTGCCATCATTATCAATATCTTCAGCATATATACTGGAAACAGGTGAATAAGCGGAAGACAACTTGATCCGATTGGAAAAAGAATTTGCGCTAAGCTGCCCGGTCGTAGAGGTGTTGCTAAAAATATGTATACCCGAGTCGGCACCCAAGCCAAAGAATTCTGCTCTGTTATCGCCATTTAAATCTGCCACAGAGAAAGATTTTAATGATACCGGACTGGTTACACTGATTCTGTTAGAAAAGCTGCTAATAGTAAGTATGCCATTGACAGATTCATTTTTAAATGCAATGATTTTAGCAGGTAAAACAGATGTCGATGTAGACAGATGCCCAATGATGTCCTGTTTGCCATCCAAATCAAGATCGTTAATAAACGCATGTAATAAGATTTGTTGTACGTCATTGGTTCCTGCATTTCCGATAAAAAGATCCTGCATTTGTAGAAAACTAATAGAGTCTCTGGTAGAAGTATTTTTTAAAACAGTAACAAAAACAGAATCGGCATTTGTTAAACAACCAAATACGAGATCAAGCTTGCCATCCCCATCAAGGTCGCCTGTGGCAGTGGTAAGAATACGTCTGTTGGTAGTAATATCTTTATGTGTAAACTGAGGAGTACTGCTACCTGTATCTACTTTGTTATTTTTTAAAACAGTGTATAGTCCAGCTTTGGGATCAGTTATGATCACATCTACAAATCCATCGTTGTTAAAGTCTCCCATCGCCAACCTAGCCGGATTGAGTGTGGTATTGATATTTGTACGGGCACTGAATTGTGAAGCCTGCAATGAGTCTTTGGTATCATAAAAAGGCACAAATGATTTAGCACTGTACGTTGTTAATTTATTGATGGTAACACTGATTTTACCCAGTGTAGCAGCTTTAGGGATAGTGATGATGAGAGAAGTATCAGTTGCAGATAAAATATTGGCTTTTACAGGTCCAACATATACAAACCTATTCGAATCAGCAGCTGTAAATCCAGTTCCTTTAATCGTTAATAAAGTGCCAGGTTTAGCACTGGCAGGCGAAAAAGAACTGATAGAAGGCTGCGAAGTTCCATACAAGGACACTAATAGCAGACATACAAACAAAAGGTTTCTCATAAGCATATTTAGAAACTATCATTTTATACAGTTTGTAGCAGATAATATGGTTTTTCAACAAACTATAAAGTCATATATGCGCAACACTGCATTTACTCAATGAATCAAACCGGATTACCAACGTGTATGGGGGATACACTATTTAATTCTATTCGACAATCAGGAATTTTATAAACATCTTTCTTGGGTTTCCAGCCTAATACGAAAATATGGATAAATAGTATTAAAAGTCTATGTGTTGGAACAAATCTGGCTTTTATCAGCATCCTGGCTAAAACCCCGGTAAATACGTATTATCACCTAACTACTCTGGCAGGCAGCCAGTAAAATGTAAAAAAGCGTCACCGGATTCACTGCGTTTAATCCTTTGTTTCTCTCACTTCTGCCATATATCAAGAAATGTGTACTATGGTCTATGTTCCTGCACTTGCGGGTGGGGATTGGCCGATATTTGTTGGCTTATACCCTTATCACCCACAAGTACCTGTTCGCAGTTATGAAGAAATCGTTTTTAGTTTTATTGCTTGGCTTTTTCATGGGCACTTCAGCAGCATGGGCGCAGACTTACCAGCTCATCATCAAAGTATCAGACGAAAAACAATTACCGATTGAAGGGGGGGTAGTGGAACTGTTTGCAAAAGACAATAAAACAGGCAATGCTATCAGTAAAAAAAACGGAGAAGCCGTTATTGCCAATGTGAAACCCGGTGTATATGAGCTGGCGGCTTCTTTCACCGGATATGAACCCCAGCGCCTGAAAAATATAACCCTTACCAACGCAGATCTCTACCTGGAAATAAAGCTGAAAGTGGCGGTGAATGAACTGGCACAGGTTACGGTACAGGCTACCAAACCCTTTATTCAGCGCGAGCAGGGTAAACTCATTGTAAACCCCGATGCATCGCCCACCAATAACGGTACTACTGTTGTTGAACTGCTCGAGAAATCGCCGGGTGTTATGATCGATAGAAACAATGGTATCAGCCTGCGCAATAAATCGGGGGTACTGGTACTGATCGATGATAAACCCACTTATCTGCAAGGCGCTGATTTAATCACTATGCTCTCATCCATGAATACTTCACAGGTGGAGAAAATAGAACTCATCACCAACCCATCTGCCAAATACGATGCAGCGGGTAATTCGGGCATTATCAATATCAAAACAAAAAAAGTTAAACAGATAGGTTTTAATGGTAACCTTACCATGGCAGCTGCTATGGGTGTGCACCCACGTACCAATAATAGCCTGTTGCTCAACTACCGTAAAAATAAATGGAGCCATTACTTCTCTTATGGTATTAATTATGCCAAAACTAAGATGACGATCTATGCACTGCGTACTTATTTTAATGCAGCAAGATCACCCATCGCCATTCTTGAACAACCAACAGTTTTCAATAATACCAACCTCAACAATACCCTTAAATACGGTACTGAGTTTGCCGCAACAGATAAACTTAGTTTTGTATTTTCTGTATCCGGTTCACTCATTAACCGAAAAGCAAGAAATACAGCTACTGCCGATTGGTTATCGCCATCGGGAACCATCGACTCTTCTATTTTCACCTCATCTAAATCAGAGAACCGATTTACTACAGGTACCATGAGTATCGGCTCGAGGCATAAGCTTTCTAAAACCCAACAACTCACCATCGATGCGGATGCAGCACGCTATGATTTGAATAACGAACAATATTTTCAAAGCGACAGAACTGGCTCACAAGGATACACCATTGGTACGTTGGGTAATATTCCTTCCCTCATTAAAATATTCTCCGTAAACAGTAACTATACACAGGAGATGGGCAGAAATGGTAAACTGGAAGCAGGTATTAAAACATCAAAGATTGATACTGATAATGATGCGGGTTATGCAGTAAGTATGAACAATGGTGTATGGAAGCCGGATTATGGTAAGAGTAACCATTTTATTTACGGAGAAAAAATTCATGCAGCATTTGGTATGTATGAACAGAAGTTTAAAAAGCTCACGGTACAGGCTGGTCTGCGTTATGAGTACACGCATTATGATGCTCATCAGTTGGGCAATGTTGTAGTAAAAGATTCTTCTTTCAGCCGCAACTATGATGGTTTCTTTCCATCAGGTTTTGTTACCTGGGAGGCAGATTCGGCCCATACTTTTTCTGTATCCGTCGGCCGTCGTATTGATCGCCCCAATTTTCAAAGACTCAACCCTTTTGTAAACATCATCAACAAATACACGCTTGAAAGAGGTAATCCTTTTTTCAGACCACAGTTTACCTGGAACTTCGAATTATCGCACCAGTATAAGCAATTGCTGCATACTACTATTTCTTATTCACTGATCAGGGATTATTTCTCACAGTTGTTCCTTACCGACCCCGATGGCAGTCTGGTATATACACAGGGTAATGTAGGACGTATGCATAATTATACATTCTCCATGATGCTCACTACCAAACCTGCCAAATGGTGGTCGTTAAATACAGAAGCCATTTACACCTATAAAAAACTGATTGGTTATGTATGGAATAATTATCGTTCAGATATTTCGCAATTGACTTTCAATATGAATAACCAATTCCGCATTTCTAAAAAAATCAGTGCGGAGCTATCGGGCACCTATACAGGCAGGTCGCGAAATGATTTACAGGAATTGCTGTACCCTTTCGGACAATTAAACGCCGGGTTCTCTATGCCTGTGATGAAGAACAGCGGCACACTGCGACTTTCTTTCCGCGATATCTTTAAAACATTTTGGATGGAAGGCCTCACCGATTTTAAAGATGCAGAAGAATACTTCATCGTACGTCGCGATAGCCGTGTTATTACCGCATCCTTTTCTTACCGTTTCGGTAAAACCACCAAAGCCGCCAAACAGAAATCTGCTACTGAAGAAATGCGAAGGGTTGAGCTGTAGGAAATGAGAAACATGAAATAAGAAATAAGGAATGAGAAAGGACAGCAGTATCTCACTTCCTGATTTCTTATTTCATATTCCTTATTCCTTATTTCCTACCCCCATACATCCGGGTGCCTGGCGAAATAGGGGAGAGCGAAACAGCCGGAGAGGCCGGTGATGATTTCAATGCCCAGGGTGAGCCCACGGGCGCTGGCAGGGAGCGGTTCTCCGGTGGGCATCATATTAGGACCGAGGGGAATAAACGCAACAATGGTAATCAGACAAAGGCAGAGCAAGGTATAGAGTACGGTACCTCTTTTCAGGTGTTCGGCCATGGCAGCATATACAATACCTGCCGCAACCAATGTGGGAATGGTGAAATAGATAATGGAATTGATGTTTACCCATTCCGCAAACTCATACCCGGTAATCTTTCGGTAAATAAGATCGAAAGCGAGATTAATAACAGTGGTGCCGATGCCTACAAATAGGCCACCCAATATGCCACGCGTGGCCATACTGTAATGGTAAGGGGAAGTTCCGGTTTCCATATCGAAAGGTTTTAGTGTCAGAAAATCTGTGCTACCTCATACGATCGGAAAATGCCTGGCGATGATAAGACCTGTTTCTATAAATATACGAAAAAAAGTTGGGATCTGCAAGTAAAGTCGGGAAGTCCGAAAGTCCGGGAGATGATTGTGTATGTACAAACCCTCCGTGCCGTACGCTGTGTGACTCCGTGGTAAAACCACTGAGCTAAAGGAGTCAGATACGGAGTAGCACGGAGGGTTGCTGTATAACTACACCCTATCGGACTTCCGGACTTCCGGTCTTTCGGACTCCCTCCACTACCTGCTCTACAATCTCAGGAAAATAACGATGTTCCAGTTCATGGATCTTTTGTGCGAGGGTATCCGGGGTATCGGTGTCGGTTATTTCGCAGCGGGCCTGGAAAATGTGTTCACCTTCATCAAAACGCTCATTTACATAATGGATGGTGATACCACTTTCCTTTTCACCCGCCGCAATTACTGCTTCGTGTACATGCCTGCCATACATACCCTTACCGCCATAATTGGGTAAAAGGGCAGGGTGAATATTAATAATGCGGTTGGGGTAGGCTTCTATAAGCGCAGCAGGAACTTTCCAGAGAAAGCCGGCCAGTACAATAAAATCGATACCGCTGCGGTGCTTCATTTCATCTACATAGGCATTGCCACGGAAAAACTTCTCCTTTTCTATCATCAGCACCGGAATACCGTTATCGGTCGCTATCTGTATAACTCCGGCACCCGGTTTATTGCAAACCACCAGTTGAACCTGGATGGAAGCATGATTTTTTAGATGGGCTATGATTTTGGCGGCATTGGAGCCCGCGCCGGACGCAAAAATCGCTATGCGGGTGATGGCTGATGTCTGATCGCGGGTGTCGGATTGCGGATTGGAAGAAAGTCCATGATCCATGGCCGATGTTGTATCTAATTTGCTTTCACCATTGACCATTGACCATTGACCATTGACCCTCCGCCACATTTTCGTCAGGTAATTGCGGAAAAAGGGAAATTGTCCGGTGAAGAGGCTGACCACCAGTACACAGCCGGGCCAGATGATGGTTATCAATACTATATATATTATATAATAAAGAACGCCCTTTTCGAGGGAGGTGAGCGCCATTAAACGCTTGCCTGTATAGCCGCAGAGACTACCACCAACGGCAAAAGTGGTAAAAACGAGGATGAACCGGGGCCATGATAAACCCCATTTCTCTTTCAGGCGACGAAACATGGCCCAAAAATGCGATAAAAAATGGAGGAAAATTGCAATAGGCCTTTTTTTAGCCACAGATTCACAGATTAAAAAAGAAATCTGTGAATCTGCGGCTTGATGAAAGCATTCTTTAGATGCAGGAAGCTCAATTTTAGGTAATTGGAATTCATGCAATGAATTTGTTTAAAAACCATGACATTCGTCATGTTCAGTATTCATCAATCCGCTGAAACTCAGGCCAGATAAGGATAAAAAAAATTACACAAGGTTTGGTTTATGTCAGCATCGTGTCATATTTTTGCAGCCGTTCACGGATATTTTTCCACACCAAGAACCACGTTTGTGTATATGATATCTTTTAGACGCATAACCAAGACCTGTCTGCTCAGCGCACTCCTCTTCTTGGGTTTTTCAACAGTGAATACAGTGTCCGCACAAGACGGTAAAGCGCTCTTTACAACGAATTGTGCCTCCTGTCACCAGGTACATAAAGCCTCTACCGGTCCTGCCCTTGCGGGTGTTGAGGACCGTTGGCCCAATAAAGCCAATCTCTATTCCTGGATCAGGAACAGCTCCGCTTTCCTGAAAACAGGTGATAAGTATGCAAACGACCTGTACGTTCAATACAATAAGGTTGCGATGAACCAGTTTCCGAATCTGACAGACGACGAAATCGGCGCCATCCTTAAATATATCAACTCTGTGCCTGCCCCAGGTACTGGTGCTGCCGCAGGTGCAGCTGCAGGTGATCCAAACGCCGCTGCTGCTTCTGAAAGCGACAATACTTTATTATTTGGTATCCTCACCCTGATCCTGGCTGTTGTGGCCCTGATTTTGTTACAGGTGAATGCCAACCTGAAAAAACTGGCTGATGAGCGTGAAGGTCATGCTGCGGTTGAGCCGGTTCCTTTCTGGAGAAACAAGAGTTATATCGCCATGATTACCGTGGTACTGTTTGTAGTAGGTGGTTACCTTACTTCAAAAGGTGCCATGGGACTGGGCAGAAGCAAAGACTATCAGCCGGAACAACCTATCTACTATTCTCACAAAGTACACGCTGGTATTAACCAGATCAACTGTCAGTATTGCCATACCGGTGTTTACCAGGGCAAGCAGGCTACCATTCCATCTGTGAATGTGTGTATGAACTGTCACATGTCGATCAATGAGTACAACGGCGAAAAAATGTACAATGAAGCAGGTGAAGAAGTGAACGGTACAGCAGAAATTCAGAAATTATACAAATATGCAGGTTTTGAGCCAGGTAAACCGTGGGATCCTTCCAAGGCAAAACCCATTGAGTGGGTTCGCATCCACAACCTGCCTGATCACGTTTACTTTAACCACTCACAGCACGTAAAAGCAGGACAGGTGGCATGTCAGACCTGTCATGGTGAAATCCAGAAAATGGGTGAAGTAAAACAGTTCAGCGACCTGAGCATGGGATGGTGTATCAACTGTCACCGCGAAACACAGGTGCAGTTCAAAGACAATGGTTTCTATAGTATTTACGAGAAATACCACCAGGACCTGAAGAGCGGTAAAATGGATAGCACAAAAGGTGTTACTGTTGAAGCGATTGGCGGCACTGAGTGTCAGAAATGCCATTATTAATTTGAAAATTAGGCAATTTGAAAATTTGAAAATGAAGCAGGTTCAGATTTTCAAAACCTTCGGTTTTTAAAATTGATAATGTTTACCAGAATAATTAGAAAAGAAGATTGTGGCTTGAAAATTTTTAAGTTCACAAATTTTCAAATTCACATAGTAACGAAAAGGAATTTGAGGAAGCGGATACCATCATTTCCAAATTTTCAAATTTTCAAATTTTCAAATTAACAAGATGGAAAAAAAGTACTGGCAAAGTTTTGGAGAGCTGAATCAGTCTGAGGCTTACAATAAAGAGGTTAAAGACGAGTTTAAGGAAGAACTGCCTTTTGTAGCCGATGAAAGCAAAAGTTTCATGGAAACAGCTGCTCCCCGCAGAGACTTTCTGAAATACCTGGGCTTTAGCACAGCGGCAGCTGCGGTTGCGGCTAGTTGTGAAATGCCGGTAAAGAAAGCCATTCCATTTGCCAATAAGCCTGAAGATATTGTTCCCGGTATTTCCAATTACTATGCTACCACCTATGTACAGGATGGTGATGTAGTAAGTGTACTGGCGAAAGTACGTGATGGCCGTCCCATTAAAATTGAAGGTAACGACCTGAGCCCGATTACAAAAGGTGGTACATCTGCCCGCGTACAGGCTTCTGTGTTGGATTTATATGATACTGCCCGCTTACGTTTCCCTACCATCGATGGTAAGGAAGTAACTTTTGAGGCAGTAGACAAAGCTGTGGCAGCAGGTATCGGTGGTAATGTGGTAATTCTTACCAGTACCCTTACATCACCTTCTACCAAAGCTGTAGTAGCTGAGTTTCTGGCCAAATACCCAGGTAGTCGCCACGTAACTTACGATGCTGTTTCTTACAGTGCTATGTTACTGGCCAATGAAGCTACTTACGGTGTACGTGGTATTCCTTCTTATCATTTCGAAAACGCAAAAGCCATAGTAAGCCTGGGTGCCGATTTCCTCGGAACCTGGTTGAGCCCTGTTGAATTTGCGAAACAATATGCTGCCGGTAAAAAAATCGATGAGAAGAACCCAAGCATGAGCAAGCACATTCATTTCGAATCTGTAGCTTCTCTTACCGGTTCTAATGCCGATGAAAAATACCTGCACCGCCCATCTGAAACCGCTGCTGTTGCCGCTGCTTTATTAAGCGCTGTAAACGGACAGGGTGTAAGTGGCATCAGCGATGCAAAACTGAAAGCCGGTATTGAAAAAGCTGCAAAAGCATTGAATGAAAATAAAGGTGCTGCACTGGTAGTAGCAGGTAGCAATGATGTGAATGTACAGATCATTGTAAATGCTATTAACAACGCTGTTGGTGCCGGTGGATCTACTATTAACTGGGGTGTGTTAGATAACCAACGTGCGGGTGTGGACGCTGATTTTGCGAAACTGGTAGACGACATGAATGCAGGTGCGGTGAACACCCTCCTGATTTATGGTGCTAACCCTGCTTATACCTGGTATGATGCCGATAAGTTTAAAGCAGGTCTGAAAAAAGTAAAAACAAGCGTTTCTTTTGCTACCAAAGTAGATGAAACGGCTGAACTCTGTAAGATTGTAGCTCCTGATCATCACTACCTCGAAAGCTGGGGTGATGCAGAAGCAAAAACAGGACATTTCTCTTTCATTCAACCTACCATCTATCCTTTATTCAAAACACGTCAGTGGCAGGATAGCCTGTTGAAATGGAGTGGTAATACCAATGATTACCTCGCTTACCTGAAAAATTTCTGGAGCGCAAAACTGGGCGGACAAACCGGTTGGGATAAAGCCCTGCAGGATGGTGTGATCAGCCTCGGCGAATCAGCTACCAAACCCGGAACCTTTAATGGTGCAGCGGTAGGTGCTGCTGTAGCTGCTGCTGCTTCAGGTAAAAAAGGTGGAAAATATGAACTGGTACTCTATGAAAAAGTAGGTATCGGTGCGGGTCAGGGTGCTGCTAACCCATGGTTACAGGAATTACCAGATCCGGTGACTCGTGCTACATGGGATAACTATGTAATTGTATCGCCTGCACTGGCAAGAACCATTTTGGATATTGACCTGAACAATGGTGGTCAGGCAGATGCTTATGAAGTAAATCCGCCAAAGAAAGTGGTGAAAGTTACCGCTAACGGTAAAGAAATTTCACTGCCTGTATTGATCATCCCCGGTACACATCCTGATACCATCGGTATCGCTGTAGGATATGGCCGTAGCAATAACCTGGGTAAAGCTGCTGAAGGTGTAGGTAAAAATGCTTTCCCGCTGGCTACCCTCAGCAATGGTGTAGTAAGCTTTAACAACAGCAGTGTTGAGATTGCTGTAACAGGTGAAAAATATCCTGTAGCCTTAACACAAACACATAACCGTTACGATACCACACAGGGTAACCGTACCGAGGTAATGAAAGAACTGACACTGGCCGACTATAAAAAACATCCCACTGAAATACGCGATGAGCGTGACCATGAATTGAAACCTTGGGGTGGTCTGGAGAAATTTGAGAGCCAGGGCACCATCTATCCTGTGTACGACAGACCAGGCATTAAATGGGGCATGAGTGTGGATCTGAACACCTGTACCGGTTGTGGCGCCTGTGTAGTGGCTTGTAATGCTGAGAACAACGTATCGGTTGTAGGTAAGCCTGAAGTACTGCGTGGTCATGAAATGCACTGGTTACGTATCGACCGCTACTACAGTGGCGATATGGATAACCCGAATGTAGTGTTCCAGCCACTGATGTGTCAGCATTGCGATAACGCTCCTTGTGAAAACGTTTGTCCGGTAGCTGCTACCAACCACAGTTCAGAAGGTATTAACCAGATGACTTATAACCGTTGTATCGGTACAAGATATTGTGCGAACAACTGTCCATATAAAGTACGTCGCTTTAACTGGGCTGATTATACAGGATCAGACAGCTTCCCGAATAACCAGGTAGGTGAAGTAAATGATGTGGTACTGAACATGAATGATGATCTTACCCGCATGGTACTGAATCCGGATGTAACCGTTCGTTCACGTGGTGTGATTGAAAAATGTTCATTCTGCGTACAGCGTTTACAGGAAAGCAAACTGAAAGCGAAGAAAGACAGCAGACCATTGGTAGACAGCGATATCAAAGTAGCATGTCAGCAGGCATGTCCTACCAACGCCATCACTTTTGGTAATGCCAATGATAAGCACAGTGCCATCACCATGGTAAGAACAGAGAATCCGAACCGCCAGTTCTACGTGCTGGAGCAACTACACGTATTACCAGGTGTTACTTACTTAGCCAAAGTGCGTAACACAGAATCGGCGCATGGTGAAGAGAAGCATGAGGCGAAAAAAGAAGCAGAACACGCTTAAAGTGAGTAGTGAGTAGTCAGTAGTGAGCAGATCAAATACTCACTACTGACTACTCACTACTCACCAAAAAGATCTAAAATAACTATGGACCATTACCGATGGCCCATGGACCAAAAAAAGACCAGATGCATTTAAAGTACGAATCACAGCTCAGGGAACCGTTGGTGTACGGTGATAAGAATTACCATCAGGTAACCGAAGACATCGTAAGACCTATCGAAGCCAAGCCAACCAAATTGTGGTATATCGGCTTCTATATTTCTGTTGCCCTATTGTTGTTTGGTGTGTATAGCGTTTACCGTGAGGTTACTTACGGTATTGGCCAGTGGAACCTGAACAAAACCATCGGTTGGGGTTGGGACATCACCAACTTCGTATGGTGGGTAGGTATTGGTCACGCAGGTACGCTGATTTCAGCGATCCTTTTGCTGTTCCGTCAGGGATGGAGAACCGGTGTAAACCGTGCAGCTGAAGCCATGACCATCTTCGCGGTAATGTGTGCGGGTCAGTTCCCGATCTTCCACATGGGTCGTGTATGGATGGCTTTCTTCGTACTTCCTTATCCTAATACACGTGGTCCATTATGGGTAAACTTTAACTCACCTCTGTTGTGGGACGTATTTGCGATCTCAACTTATTTTACGGTATCTCTTTTATTCTGGTACTCTGGTCTGATTCCTGACTTTGCAACGGTTCGTGACCGTGCATTCACCAAACTGCGTAAGCGTTTATACGGTATTGCATCTTTTGGCTGGACAGGTTCTACCAAACACTGGCAGCGTCATGAAAGTCTTTCACTGGTACTGGCTGGTTTGAGTACACCACTCGTACTTTCTGTACATACCATTGTATCCTTCGACTTCGCCACATCCGTAATACCTGGATGGCATACCACGATCTTCCCGCCATATTTCGTTGCGGGTGCGATCTTCTCCGGTTTTGCCATGGTACAAACCCTGATGGTGATTGTTCGTAAAGTATTCGGTATGGAAGATTACATTACGATGGGGCACATTGAGGCGATGAATAAAGTAATTGTATTAACAGGTTCTATTGTGGGTGTAGCCTACCTTACTGAGTTATTCATGGGATGGTACAGCCAGAACAAATATGAAGGTTATACCTTCTGGTACAGCCGTGCTTACCTGTTCAGTCCATATGGCTGGAGCTACTGGGGTATGATGGCTTGTAACGTACTGAGCCCGCAGATTTTCTGGTTCCGCAAAATGAGAAGAAACCTGTTCGTAACCTTCTTCATGAGTATTATCGTGAATATTGGTATGTGGTTCGAGCGTTTCGTAATCATCGTTACCTCACTGTACCGCGATTACCTTCCTTCCAGCTGGTCTGTATACTACAGCCCAACTATCTGGGAAATCGGTTTCTATGCAGGAACATTCGGTTTATTCTTTACCTGCTTCTTCCTCTTCGCAAAATACTTCCCTGTAATTGCGATAGCAGAGATTAAGTATGTACTGAAAACAACCGGTGAAGGCTATAAAAATAAAATGGGCAATATCGAAGAGCAGAAACTCGAAGAGTTTGTTCATGAGCAGGCACACCATTGATAATGTGTCAATTTGAAAATTTGAAAATTTGAAAATGATGATTTGATAGTTTGTTAATTGAATAGTTTGAATCCTGAAAAGCGAAGCCTTACTTCTTCCATTTTCAAATTTTCAAATTTTCAAATTTTCAAATTTTCAAATTGTCTAATTAAATAAACATGGCAAAAAAGAAATTCGTAGTAGGCTGTTTTGATGATGAAGCAGTATTGTTTCCTGCGGTGAAGAAAGTTCGTACGTCGGGATACAAGATTCATGATGTGTATACGCCATTTGCGGTACATGGTCTGGATCATGCACTGGGTTTGAGGGAAACCAGTTTGCATACTGCCGGCTTTATCTATGGTATCACAGGTACCACTACAGCACTCAGTTGCATCAGCTGGATCTTTACCCGCGACTGGCCTTTGAACATTGGTGGTAAACCACACTTTGCATTACCTGCATGGGTACCCATCATGTTCGAGTTAACAGTACTGTTTGCAGCGGTAGGTATGGTACTTACTTTCTGCTACCTCTGCCAGCTGGCTCCATTTGTGAAAAAACATCATTTCCATGCACGCGCTACAGACGATCTGTTTGTAATGGTGATAGAGTGTACCGATAAAACCAATGTAGATGACCTGAAAGCTTTCCTGAGCAGCAATGGTGCTGTTGAAACCGATGTGCAGGTGGCAGAAGAAGGTTGGTGGTTAGGTCGTTACGACAAAGACGAAATGATGTTTGAAAACAAAGAAATCGTTGCTGCTTAATTTTTGAATACTAAGAAGATGAAGAAATTACTGATCATAGCTGTTGCCGCCACTGCTACCACCATTGTAGCCTGTAGCGATGTAAAGCGTACACCAGGTACCATCTATATGCCTGATATGGCCACCAGCCGTGCCTACGAATCTTATGCAGATCATAGCAATCTGACAGAAAAAGGTATTCACTATACGGCTATGCCCGTGGAAGGAACCATCGCGAGAGGTTCTGAAATGCCTTTCCATATTGCCAAAGATGCACCCGGCGATACGACCAATTACTATGCATCGCGTGCAGTGGCCAATCCGATCGATTCAATGACGGAAACAGAAACCAAAGAAGCGGAACGTTTATACCAGATTAACTGTGGTATCTGCCATGGTAATAAACTGGATGGTAACGGACCACTGTATAAAGGTGGGGAAGGTCCATACGCTGCAAAACCTGCTACACTGGTAGGTGATGCGAAATATGAGTCGATGCCTGAAGGACAAATGTTTTATTCTGTGGCTTACGGTAAAAACATGATGGGTTCTTATGCGTCACAATTAAGCCGCAAACAGCGTTGGATGGTGATTAAGTATATCAAGGGCAAACAAAAAGAAGCAAAAGCAAATGCTGCTCCGGCTGCACCTGCTGCAAAATAAACATAGTATTAAATCCCAGCTCCGGGCTTTGCTCCGGAAAAGATTAAAAGAATAAAAATGGCATCTATCAAAACGCAATTTGAAATACCCGGTAAAATGAAGACATGGTCCTATGCCCTTATTGGTGTGGGTCTGGTTGCACTGGTGGCAGGTCTTGTTATCAAGGGTTTTAGCGCCGATGAACATGAGCAGACTCAGTTCTGGGGTACACTGATGTATAACACCATTTTCTGGACACTGATCTGTAATGCCAGTATGTTCTTTATCTGCGTTACTACACTGGCCATGGGCGGCTGGCAGCAATCTTTCCGCCGTATCCCTGAAGCCATTTCTACCATGGTGCCTATTTTCGGTGCCATCACTTTTGCCGTTTTGATTTATGTAGTAGCAGGTCATAAACACCATATCTACCATTGGTTAGATAGTGAAGCTGTTGCCAATGATCCGATCTTAAAAGGAAAAGCAGGCTTCCTGAATCCAGTATTCTTCATTGTATGGACCACCCTCACCATTGGTTTGTGGAGCATACTCGGATGGAGAATGCGTCAGTTAAGCAGTGAAGCAGATGAAGCACCAATGGACGCAGAAAAAGGTGCCAGCTTTATCTGGAGAAATACCATCCGCGCAGCCTTATTTACTGTATGGTTTGCCTTAACCGTAGGTTCAACCATTCCATGGTTATGGATGATGAGTATCGACGCACACTGGTATTCTACCATGTACAGCTGGTACACATTTGCAAGCTCATTCGTTTCAGGTATGTCGTTGGTGGCATTGTGGGTTATTTATCTTAAGAACAAAGGTTATCTTGAACTTACTTCTCAGGAGCACCTGCACGATATTGGTAAATTCATGTTTGCGTTTTCTATCTTCTGGACCTATCTGTGGTTCTCTCAGTATATGCTGATCTGGTACGCAAACATTCCGGAAGAAACTGTATACTTTAAACACAGGGTACAGGGGCCATACAAAGGCATCTTCTTCCTGAACCTGATCATCAACTTTTTGTGTCCTTTGTTGATCCTGATGAAGCGTTCAGCCAAGAGAAATTACACATTGATAACTTTTATGGCAGTATTAATCATCTTTGGGCATTGGATTGATTTTTACCAGATGGTAATGGGCAGTCTGTCGAAAGAACATGTAACCCTCGGATGGCTCGACTTCGGTATCCTGAGCTTGTTTGTAGGTATGATGATACTGGGTGTAGGTAAAGCGCTGACAAAAAAACCATTGGTTCCGAAATATCATCCTTTCCTGAAAGAGAGTGTGATACACCAGGTATAGATGTTAATTTGAAAATTTGAAAATTTGGAAATTTGAAAATTATAGAGTTGGAGAAAATTTAGAAAATAGCAAACAAAAGCATTTTCAAATTTTCAAATTCTCAAATTTTCAAATTGATTAAATACTGATAGCATTATGACAATGTTTTTAACCATAGCCGTAATTGTACTGATTTTTGTAGTGATATTTCAGATCGCTAAAGCGAGTGAATATGTATCGGTACTGAAAGGAGAAGAAGTAAGCCGTAAACAAAACAACAAGATTAACGGATTTCTGATGATCGGATTCCTGGTGTTGGGCCTGTTTGGTGTATGGTACTGTAATGAACTGTACTACGGAAAAACACTGCTCGTTCATGATGCAGCCAGTGTAGAGGGTGCACGTGTTGATTCTATGTTGTGGGTAACACTCGCTGTTACCGGTATCGTGTTTATTCTTACACAGATCGTTTTATTCTGGTTTGCCTATAAATACCAGGAGAGTGAGAACCGTAAAGTATTCTTCTTCCCACATAACAATAAACTGGAAGTTATCTGGACTGTTATTCCTGCCATTGCATTAACTGTACTGGTAGTAATTGGTTTGCGTAACTGGTTCCTGTTTACAGGGGAACCTCCACAGAATGCAATGGTGGTAGAAGTTACCGGTAAGCAGTTTGGCTGGATTTACCGTTATCCCGGAAAAGATGGTTCTTTTGGTAAGAAGTATTATAAAAATATTGACAACGCATCTAACAGCCTTGGTTTAATCTGGGACGATAAATTGGGTCATGACGATGTGGTAATGGAGCAGACCATGTACCTCGTAAAAGGTAAGCCCGTTAAATTGATCATCGGATCAAGAGACGTTATCCATGATGTGGGTCTGGTGCATTTCCGTATGAAAATGGATGCAGTACCAGGTATTCCTACTACCATGTGGTTTACGCCAAAATATACCACTAAGGAGATGAAGGAAATCACCGGCAACCCTAACTTCCAGTACGAAATCAGCTGCGATCAGATGTGCGGTAATGGTCACTACTCTATGAAAGGTGTCATTGAAGTGGTAGATCAGGAAGAGTTTGATGCCTGGATGGTAAAACAAAAACCTTATTATGTTCAGCAGTTCCCTGAGAAAGATCCTGCTGCACCCAAAGCGGTTGCTGATACAGCTGCCAAAACAGCTTCAGTAAAACCTGTTGAAGCAGCAAAGAAAGCAGTAGCCAAAATGTAAAACATTGTGCAACCGAAATACGAAGCGGTTGTTATCATTGATAGAAATTTTTAAAAGAAGATTATGAGTAACGAAGCAGTAGTGCATGCACATGGAGCAGTGGCCACACATGAGGGTCATGGCGATCATCATCATGAGCATCATCATCATGAGACTTTTATTACGAAGTATGTATTTAGTCAGGATCATAAAATGATCGCCAAACAGTTCCTGATCACCGGTATGGTGTGGGCTGTGTTGGGTGGTCTGATGAGCGTACTCTTCCGTTTACAACTGGGTTATCCGGATGCTACTTTCCCATGGCTGGAAGATATTCTGGGCAAATGGGCAAAAGGTGGCCGTATTACACAGGAAGCTTATTACGCGCTCGTTACCACACACGGTACTGTACTCGTATTCTTCGTATTAACAGCGGGTTTGAGCGGTACATTCGCCAACTTTCTGATTCCTTTGCAGGTAGGTGCACGTGATATGGCATCTCCTTTCATGAATATGCTGAGCTACTGGTTCTTCTTTGCAGCCAGTATCGTGATGCTGTCTTCTATGTTTGTGGAAACAGGTCCCTTCAGCGGTGGCTGGACAGCCTATCCTCCTTTAAGTGCCCTTGGTGATGCATCACCGGGTTCTAAAACCGGTATGGATATGTGGCTGATATCAATGGCATTGTTCGTGGTATCATCTCTCTTAGGTGGTCTGAACTATATTGCTACTGTACTCAACATGCGTACAAAAGGTATGAGCATGACCCGTTTGCCATTAACCATCTGGGCTCTGTTCTTTACCGCTGTACTGGGTGTATTATCATTCCCTGTACTCTTCTCTGGTTTCATCCTGTTGATTTTCGACAGAAACTTCGGAACCAGTTTTTACCTGTCAGATATCTTTATTAACGGCGTAGGTGCATTACCTAATGAAGGTGGTAGCGCCATCCTGTACCAGCACTTATTCTGGTTCCTCGGTCACCCTGAAGTATATATCATTCTGTTACCAGCCATGGGTATGGTATCTGAAATATTATCTGTGAACTCACGTAAACCTATCTTCGGTTATATGGCCATGATTGGTTCACTGTTTGCGATTGCGATCCTTGCCTTCCTCGTATGGGCGCACCACATGTTTGTAACAGGATTGAATCCTTTCTTAGGTTCCATCTTCGTATTACTTACCCTGTTGATTGCCGTTCCATCAGCTATCAAAGTATTTAACTGGTTAACTACTTTATGGAGAGGTAATATCCGCTTTACACCAGGTATGCTCTTCGCTATCGGTTTTGTAAGCTTATTTATCTCCGGTGGTTTAACAGGTATCTGGCTGGGTAACTCGGCACTGGATATTCACCTGCATGATACTTATTTCGTAATTGCGCACTTCCATATTGTAATGGGTGTGGCATCTATGTTCGGTATGTTTGCCGGTATTTACCACTGGTTCCCTAAAATGTATGGCAAGTACCTCAACAATACCATGGGCTATATCCACTTCTGGGTAACCCTGGCAGGTGCTTACCTCATTTTCTGGCCTATGCACTATGAAGGTCTGGCCGGTATGCCACGTCGTTACTACGATTATAGCATCTGGGAAAGCTTTAAACAGTTCGTAGAACTGAACAGATTCATCAGTACTGTAGCAATGATTGTATTTGCTGTACAGTTACTGTTCCTGTTTAACTTCTTCTACTCTATTTTCAAAGGTAGAAAAGTTACATCGCTCAATCCATGGGGTGCTACCACACTGGAGTGGACCACACCCATCAATCCGGGTCATGGTAACTGGGTAGGTGAAATTCCTGAAGTACACCGTTGGGCATATGATTACGGTAAAGATGGTAAGGAGTTTATTGCACAAACGACACCGGTGGGAGCAGATGAAAGTGAACATCATTAATTGATGAAAACGCCTGTATTACCGGCAACGGCTACAGGATACAGATACAGTCAATGCTCCCGTTCAGCGGGAGCATTGTTTTTAGACTTGGAAATAGAGGATAGAAAAAATAAGGCCTGCCCTGAGTTAGCCCGCCCTGCGCGTAGTCGAAGGGTAGTCGAAGGGAATAAGAAATAGGAAATAAAGAATATGTAAGGGATTAGGGTTTTGATATTGTGCAGACTAATCAGATTGAATGACAGCAGAAACAAATGAATCAGCATCGTTTTCGGTAGCGGCCAAAGTGAAAGATTACTTTCAGCTCATCAAATTTACGTTGAGCTTTACAGTGGTTTTTTCCTGTGTGGTTTGTTATCTGCTGGCACCCAAAGTAGTGGAGTACGATCTGGGCATGATCATAGTTCTTTTTATTGCGGGTATGCTGGTAACAGGCAGTGCCAATGCCATTAACCAGGCAGTAGAAAAAGATACCGATGCCATGATGAAGAGAACCGGAAAAAGACCGGTAGCCAATGGCAGAATGAAACAACAGGAAGCCTATGTATTTGCATTGATTGCGGGTATACTGGGCGTGGTAATGATGTGGTATTTTTTCAATCTTTCATCGGCCCTGTTATCGGCATTCAGCCTGTTTCTTTATGCGTATATCTATACGCCTTTGAAGAAGATTAATTCCATTGCTGTACTGGTAGGTGCTTTTCCGGGTGCCTTACCTTGTTTAATAGGATGGGTGGCAGGTAATGATGATTTCAGTGCGGGGGGATGGATTTTATTCGGCATACAGTTTCTCTGGCAGTTCCCCCATTTCTGGGCCATTGCCTGGGTAGCTCACAGTGATTACAGTAAGGCCGGATTTAAATTGTTACCATCCGATCTGGGGCCAACAAAGTTTACCGCCCTACAAGCCGTGATGTATTCGGTGTTGATGATTCCGGTAGGTATTTTGCCTTATTATTTCGGATTAACCGGCGAAACCAGTATGTGGATCCTGATAGCAGCCAATATCGCTATGGTGATCCAAAGCCTGCGTCTGTACCGCGATATGGACGTAAAAGCAGCAAGAAGAGTGATGTTCAGCAGTTATATCTATTTACCGATTGTATTGCTGGCATTATTGGCAGATAAAATTAAGTGAGTAGTCAGTAGTGAGTAAGGAAAAACACTCACTACTGACTACTCACTGCTCACTATACAACAAAACAAATCGAGATGATGACAAGTGTGCAGACCAATGAACCGAAACGTATTCACCCCCATAAATTTACCATGTGGGTGGCCATGGGTAGTATTGTAATGGCATTCGCCGGTTTAACGAGTGCCTATATTGTAAAAAAGAACCAGAGCAGCTGGCTTGAGTTCGATTTACCCGTTGTATTCTGGTATTCCACAGCCGTAATACTCATCAGCAGTGTAACCATGCACCTGGCAACCAAAGCCTTTAAGGCAAGGGAAATGGGGCGTTACCGGACGCTTATGACCGTTACAGCTGCATTGGGTGTATTGTTTATTGTATTACAATACCTCGGCTTTGTAAATCTGGAAGCCAACAATATAGCACTGGTAGGTGCTAAAAGTAATTCGGCAGCATCTTTTCTGCTGGTGATTACCGGTTTGCATATGGTACACGTTCTGGGTGGTGTTATTGCATTACTGGTGATGTTTATACGTGCATACAGCAGCAAAACAAAGACCTATAGCAGTGTTCCGGTAGAAGTAGCGGGCACATACTGGCACTTTGTGGATGTGCTTTGGATATATCTTTTCATCTTTTATAACTGGATCGGATAGTTCAAGAAAAAGTTCGCATTTATGCAGCTTTTTTGAACAACAGCCAATATTTTTGTAACGAAATTTTTAGAACGATCATGGCAACGACAACAACTGCAACAACAACCAAACTGTGGGGTGGCGGAAAGAGTCCCTTCAATGTAGAGTACGGCAAATTAATGATGTGGTACTTCCTCATGAGTGATGCCTTCACATTTGGTGCATTCCTGATCTCATACGGTACCATCCGTTTCTCAACCAATGGATGGCCTGACCCCAATGAGGTTTTCAAAAGCTTCCCTTTTGCTCCGGAAGGTGTAAACGCACCGTTGGTGTTCGTAAGTATCATGACCTTCATCCTCATCATCAGCTCTGTAACCATGGTACTGGCGGTACATGCCGGTCATAACATGGATAAAAAAGGTGTGGTAAAAAACCTGATCTGGACCATTATCGGTGGTCTTGCCTTCTTAGGTTGCCAGGCATGGGAGTGGACACATTTACACCACGAAGGTGCATGGTGGGGTAGCAACCCTTTCCTGAATGCTGACGGAACGGCTTCGTCTACCAACTTTACCAATTACTTCTTTACCATCACCGGTTTCCATGGCTTCCATGTATTTTCCGGCGTCATCATCAATATCGTAATGCTGATTATGACACTGATGGATAAGTTTGAGCAGCGCGGACATTACCTGATGATCGAAAAAGCCGGTTTGTACTGGCACTTTGTAGACCTGGTATGGGTATTCGTATTCACCTGTTTTTACCTGGTTTAATCAACATTCATTCACTTAATTAAGATATTGATATGTCACATACAGTAGGTCACGAAGAAACACATGGCGGCGGTACCGGAGAAATTAAAAAAGTAACCATCATCCTTTCTGTATTAACCATCATTGAACTCGTACTGGGTTTCTGGATGATTGGTATGGAAAGCGAAGGATTGCGTCTGGCCATTAAAGGCGCCATCATCATCCTGATGTTAGCCAAAGCATTTTATATCGTAGGTTATTTCATGCACCTTAAACATGAAATCAAAAACCTGATCATGACCATCGTGGTGCCTCTGGCATTATTTATCTGGTTCATCATCGCCTTTCTGTCTGATGGTAACTCTTTCAGAAACCTGCGCAATACTTACGATCCTTATTTCAAGGAACAAAGTACCATTAAGGTAGAGAAGAAAGAACATGGTGGTTCTCATGGTGCAGCAGCTGGTGCACATGCAGATACAACACAGCATGAAACCAAAGAAGCGGTGGAAACCAAACACTAAGATCTAACCAGTCTGAAATAATATTGTAACCGGAAACCATCGCTTATGTGGCGATGGTTTTTTTATACCCTCCGAATATGAACAAGAAAGCGATACTGGGTTTAATGGTGGCCGTTTTTATTCCGGTGTTCTGTTACCTCATTCTCAAATATTCCAGCGAAAATGCGGTAGATATGCCGCGTAAATACCTGTTGGATACGGTGGTAACACGTGTAGAGAAAGGTAAAATGATCACCGATAGCATCTGGCATAAAACCGCCAATATTCGCCTGCAGAACCAGTTGGGCGACACGGTGAGCCTTTACGATAAGCAGGGGAAAATTATGGTGGTTGATTTCTTCTTTACCAGTTGCAGAAGCATATGCCCCGGACTCACCAGAAATATGGCAAAATTGCAGCAATCGTTTCTGAGGGGGGGCGATATCAGAAAGAAAGTAGACACTTCCATCGTACAGTTTGTATCCTTCACGGTAGATCCTGAACATGATTCTGTAAACGTGATAAAAGACTATGCCGACCGCTTTGGTGTAAATCACGATAACTGGTGGATGCTCACCGGCAACAAAGATTCTATTTACCGTTTTGCCTTCGAAGAGCTGAAAGTAGATAAGTTCAGTGAAGAACCTATGAGTCCAGATTTTGTGCATACCACCCGTTTTGTACTGCTCGATAAAGATCGTTATGTACGTGGCTATTACAATGGGCTCGACTCTTCATCACTCTCCAAACTGGCTAGAGATATTGGTTTGCTGATGCTGGAAAAAGATGCGAAAAAGAAAAGTACCGTATTCATGCAGATCATTGACCTGAGCTGGCTATGGCTCATCATTGTAATGCTGGTTATATTCTTTGTATTATACATGCGCAAACGCAGAAAAATAAACGGATAGTAAAACCATTCTGTATATTTCTGTGTTCTTTGTGGCAATAAATTGAAACAAACATGCTTCAACCCTCACTCCCCAAAAACGATAAACAGGCCCGCTGGCTTATAGCTATTTTTTCTGTGGTAGTTTTTACGGCCGTAGTAATACTCGGAAAAGTTAAGCTCGAGGTAGATGTAAATTTCGATGTACATATTTTCGCCACCATCAATGCCTTTATCAATGCAACCATTGCTTTGTTACTGGTAGCAGCACTGGTAATGGTAAAACAAAAAAAATACCTGGCACATAAAAGATTGATGATGGCTGCTTTATTGCTATCCATCGCTTTTCTTGTATCTTATATACTACATCACCTGCTCGCCGGTGAAGCGAAGTTTGGCGACAGTGATCATGACGGAATCGTGAGTGAAGCTGAGAAACTGGCAGTGGGCGGCATGCGTATGGTATATTTCATCATTCTCATTACCCATATTTTCCTGGCGGCCATTATTCTGCCTTTTATCTTATTTACCGCCTACCGTGGCCTAACAGGTGAATATGCCCGACACCGGAAAATTGCCAAAATAACCTGGCCACTCTGGTTCTATGTAGCCGTTACAGGGCCGGTTGTGTACTTTATGATCAGTCCGTACTATTCGTAATTTGGAAATTTGGAAATGTGCTAATTTGGAAATGATGATAGCTTTCATTTTCAAATTAGCATTCCGCCTCAGGTGGATCAAATTTCTAAATTCTCTGCCGGGTCCCAGAACTTTTTTTCGAAGTCTACAATCATATCGTCTTTCACTTTTATTTTTTCTTTAGCGAGTAGTTCTTCCATCAAAGTGGGTGTTGCGAAATGGGCCTTGCCACTGAGCATACCATTTCTGTTTACAACACGGTGTGCGGGTACTTTAGGTTGTATGTGAAAAGAGCCATTCATGGCCCAGCCCACCATACGTGCACTCATTTTTGTACCGAGATAAGCTGCAATGGCTCCATAGGTAGTAACACGGCCTTTCGGTACAAGCCTTACCACCTCATATACCTGTTCAAAAAAAGAAATGTCTTTACTTCCCCCGGGTAAAATACTGCGGGGTTTTTCGATGTGTTTGCTGGAAGACACTGTATCAAATTTATACAGGCAATTTACGCTTTAGAAACAGCGCTATGCTTTTTCTGCTCAACTAATTCTGACTTGCGTGGTTCGGGCACAGATTCATACTCAAACGGACAATGCCTGCAGCCATGTCCGCAGCAATAACCCTTGGCTATATGGTAGGCTTCGGTGAACACTACATAACCATGTTCGTCATAATAAAAATCTTTTCCCTCAATTAATGGATGATGGTTCACGCAGGCTTTGTTTTAAAGTTTCGTCAATGGCAGTTGGCAGTTCCTTATTCAATTTAAAACAGAGATAGTGAATGCGGTTACTTTGTGCAATATCCAGCCCCTCATAATGTGTTTTAATCAACAATTCGGGTTTAATGGAAGCTTCCTGATGAATATTGGCTGAGTTTTCTACCAGTTCCAGTCCATATAACCCAATCACCAGTAAAGTAAAATGATAGAGATCGGGACTATCGGTTTTTAAGTGGACGAGCCCGTCTTTGGCCAGAATTTGCTGGTAGAGCCGGAGAAATTTAGGATGGGTCAGTCTTTTTTTGGCCCTCGAAATACGCAGTTGCGGATCGGGGAAAGTGATCCATATTTCTGATACCTCGCCTGGTGCAAAATAGTTGGTGATTTTATCCATATGCGACCTGATAAAAGCCACATTCGATAAACCTTCATCCAATGCCGTTTTGGCCCCACGCCAGATACGGTTGCCTTTGATATCTATTCCAATAAAATTGCGGTTAGCATACATACGGCCCAGCCCAACAGCATATTCACCCTTACCACAGGCCAGCTCAAGGGTGAGCGGGTTTTCATTCTTAAAAAATGCCTTCCATGTACCCTGCCTATTTTCCGGGTATTCGAGTACATTCTCAAACCCTTTAATAGCCTCAAAACGTATTAATTTTTTCTGTCCCATCAGGGAGCAAAGGTAAGAAACAGAGAAATAAGGAATAAGGAATAAGGAATGAGAAAGGAAAGCAGAAAACTAACTTTCTCATTCCTTATTCTTCTGTTTCTTATTATAACAATCCTTTCCCCGCAACGGCTTTCAGTACTTTTCTTTCGGGTTCAACAGCCAACAGGGGACTGGCCTGTGAAAGGGCTTCCTGAAAATCGTGGAGGGTTTGAGATTTTTCGTGGCTTTCGGGTGAGTCCCAGAGTTCGGTAACGAGAATATGGTCGCCATTTTCGGCATCCTGGTTAATAATGTACAGGTGACAGCCATGTACATAAGCAATTTTATTATACAATCCGGTGAGGATGTTGAGCAGGTTATTACCCTTCGATTGGCGGGTAACAAAACGGGTTTGCAATGTGTAGTGGTGCATATTGGGTTTATTTGCTTGCCAATAGACACGCAAGAATGGGGCCATGAAGCCTGTAAGCTGTGAAAGAATCATTAAAATAGTGGCATCGGCACCGGATTGTAAGGGCCTGCTAACAGAAACAGCCCCCACTTGAGGGCTGTTCCGAAAACTCCCGATGAGTTGTTTACCACACACTATTGTAAAAGCTTATCTGCTTCTTCATGAAAGGTTTTTATAAAATCCTCGTAATATTTTCCGGTCGCGGGTCCTGAGAAACCGGTATGTAGTTTAGATACTTTGCCTGTTTTATCGATGAAAACAGTGGTCGGAAAAGAAATAAAATTCTGCAAGGCAGGTAAGCTTGCTACCACTACCTGTTTATCTGCCACACCGCCTACCAGTAGTGGGTATTGAATATTGTAACGTTTGGAGAAACGGTCGAAGGCTTTTTTTATATATGCAGTATCTGTTTGTCTTTCGTACTGCAGTGCCACCACTTCAATACCCCTGTTTTTATTTTTCTCGTACCAGGCGCCCATAAAATTGGCCTCGTCCATACAATTGGGGCACCAGGTACCACCAATGGTTACAATCAATGGTTTACCCGCAAACCTGTTATCGGATGAACTGATGATGTTTCCATTTGCATCCGGAAAGCTGAACTGAAAAATACGGTTGCTTTCTTCTTTAAGTTTGGTGAGTGAATAGGCATCGGGTAATGCGGCATTGGGGTTCAGCGAAGCCGTGAAGGGCGTGGAACTTCTTGCATTTACATTTTCACCTTTCAAACTACCATCGGGCAGCACAGTGGCTTTGTAGTAAGAAGGCGAAGACCCGATAAAGGAAGACAGTTGAAGCTGGTTATCTTCAAGGGTACCTTCCAGAAAACGGGAGTCGCCGGTTACACGCAGAAAAGTAGCGGTAACACGATGGCCCTTTTGCTGAAAAATGCCCACTGCTTTTTCTTTTTTCCCTTCTGCGCTTCCAAACTCTACATCATAGGTACCACTGATGTCTTTTATGGGTGAAGAGCCGGTTTCATAAAAGCGGTCAGCGATACCTTTTTGCGCTTTTACAAGTGTGGTACCACCCTTCAGGTTTTGTTTGCGTAATACACCACTTAGCAGGTTGCCATCATAAGCCAGTGCCAGCTCATTCTCAAACAGGGGGAAGGGTATAAACAGTGAGTCGTTGGCGATGCTGAAATGGCCGGCAGCAAATTTTTCGTTGCCATTTAATAAATACACGGCACCATCGCGTTCTACCTGAAAATGAAAGGGCACTTCTACGCCGGGCTTGATGGTAAAAAGCCCACGCCATTTACCCATCACCAGATCGGGCTGTAAGCGGTTGGTAGCAGCGGTATCTGCCTGTAATTTATCTGTATCAGCTGCATGACTTGTAGCCGGTATTAGTAAGGGGAGCAAAGCCAGCACGGGAATCAAAATATTTTTCATATACTTAAAGTCTACTAAATCAGTAGACAAATATAGATAACTATTTTGAACCGGAAAAAATCTTGTTATAAAGAGAAAGCTGTAGGAAGCGTTAACTGCCCGGGGGGTTGGGTAAGGGGTGGCAAAACCTGTTACGAAGGTTTGAATTCATCGGTAGTGTATAAAGGCTGCAATAGCAGTTTTGTAATCTGGTTATGGTTACTTGTAAGTATCCCTAAATCACAGACAGTTTAAAAAAAGCACCTGCAAAAGTATTATGATGAATTTACCTAACGTTATAATCAGAGAGATATTAGCAATGTTGCTCGTTTTCACAAGGCTATTGAAAAGTGTGAGAAAGCACGTTCAAAATATCGAGAACTTACCAATGAAAAATTATAAAACATCGAATATATATTTATCATTATGATTAAAATTAGAAGGCTTGCACAAACAGCCATAGTAATTTACCTCTTTACATAAAGGCAAAAAAGATTTTTCATCAATAGTCAAAACAGTATCGCATTTAAAATAATCTGCACTGGCAATAATCATTAAATCCTTAATTATCCATTCACGTGCCATTACCAAGTCATGTTCAGGAAACCCAAGTGTCCGAGCCAAAGAATTTTGTTTAGTTGTTCCTAAAATTTTATGATAATTGCTTGTCATGTGTTCTGCAACATCAGTATCATAAGGAACATAAGTCATCGTACTAATATTCATCTTCTTAACAAGACTTTCAGTTTTCTTTATGTTGGTACTTTTATCATACATTTCCCCAATACTTACAGCCGAAATATAAAAGTTTCTTTTTTGTTTTCCTGTTGATTTGTTTGTATTTAAATCATCAATTAATCTTTTGACGAAAGCGCAGTCCGAATCAGTGTTGTTTTCTCTTGAACCTTGCATATATGCAAAAATTGTGCTGGTGTCAAGAAATATATGTTCCCATTGCAGATAAGATATTTTTCTCATGAGCGCAACAATTTTAATATATCATCTTGACTAGTTACATTTTCAAAAAATGATAAATCATTTACGGAGAAATCTTTGAATACATCAGAAAGAGCAACATCATTTTTAATAGCAATAGATATTAAAATAGCGTTTAGAATTCTACCAGTCCTTGATGACCTACGCTGTTTTATTTTTAAATCTAATACGCCGTTCCTATAGTGTTCTTTTAAAATGGACTCTTGAGAATCTGTTATATAAATTTTGTAATCTACATTGTGTAAATAAATATGTCTCTTATCTTCTAATTTTGGCGAACCTATTTCTGAAATTATACCTGTTTTATTAGTTATAACACTGTAATTTTCTGCAACAGTATCAATATCTGTTGATGTTAATTTAAAAAGAGCTTTTTTGTTATTGTCAATTGGTTCTACATATTTATCATCGGATAGAATCCTTTTTAGAGTATTTGCATATTTTGCTTCATCTTTTGTCAAATCAGAAATACCCTTTTCTTGTATGTCAGTATGAACTTTGATAAAGTTGGAATAAACTATTTCGCTTTTTGTAATAAAATTTGGAGTATATCCATGATTTTCAATACTAAATAAAGTACACTTTCCTTCTTTTTTTGAATTTATAACCTTTTTCAAATCCCCTGTTAAATCAGACAAATCTCCAACATCTAACCCGTTTTCTGGGTTTAGTTGTTGCTTGTCATCATTAATATTTAAGGCGAATTTGTAAATCATTTGAGTACAAAATAATACATTTAAATGGCTGTTTATAATAATCTGATAACTTTGACCTCCTGTCCGTCAAAGTTAGGTATTTTTTTAATATGAAATTACTACAATTTTATGATGAGTAACGTTATATTTATAATCTTCAATATTTAAAGAATGTAAAAATTAACAAATGAAAAATATAGATTTTTATAAAGTAGTTACTGTTGTGCTATTGGGAATTATTGCATGGAGTTTATTTACGACTGCCAACAAGAAAGAAGGGGGATCAGTGCGATTTGTTCAAAACGGTCAATTGATATTAGATACACAAAATGGATCGGTTTATGAAATAGACGGATATGGTAACGATCCTAAACTCATTTCAAAAAAGATAGCAAAATAAACATTTCATAACTTTAAAGTATGAAAGAAAAGAAACCCATAAAGAAAAAGCCTGCTAAAACCGTTCAGGTAGTAACAGGCTCTTTTATGGATATTATGAAAGCATCTGCATAACAAGCTGAAAATAAATCAGCTAAGAAAAAACAGTAAAATCTACTACATTACTGATTATCAATTCTTTTATTTTATTGTGCGTGTAAATGGGTATAGTTGCCAAAAACATTTGTCCACCTAACAAAAAGAGTATTTACCACCTTTTTATTATCAGACTCTAGTTTTAGTTTTATGAAAACTTGATTTATGCAAACAACTAAGCTAGATATTTCTGAGGAATTGGAAGAGCTTTTAGATTTTGCTCACCCAACTGCTGCGAGAGAAATTTTGTGGGATTGGTTAAAGTTAACTATTGCTGGAAATTTTGCAACTGAAATTGGCCCCAATGAAAAAACTCTCATCATTAATTTATACGAGAAGCTCGATAATTTTTTGAGAGCAGTTGAAATGAATAAATGCACGATTACTCAAATTAATTAAATGGTTTTTTATCTCATAAGTATTCGTATTGTCAAAAAAAATGCTTACCTTTTTAAGACTACTTTAGAGTACTCTAATGATAAGCATCCTTTGGTTTTAGTCTATAGTTATTATCCATTTAAAGGAGATGGAGGCGGGCAAACAGGTGGGCACTGAAACGCATCTTCAAGAATAATTCCATCATCTTCAGTTCTCATTTCCAGAGATGAAGTAGGCAGAATATCATTTCCATTTTTATCAACTCCTACTAAGACACTACAAATAGTATTATTTTCTTTTTTCCCATAATATATACGAAATGATTCACAACCCTCTTGATTTAGCAAGCTTCTAATTGATTGTGCTTGAAATGTCTCAGAGTTTGGTAAATTCTTTTCTGGATTTTCCCGGTACTTTTTTGTGTACTCAATAGCTTGTGCTAAAGTGATTTGATGTTGTATCATATTTTGATGTTTTGGTGACGGCTTAAATACAACGGGGGAATAAAGTTTTATAAATATATGTATTCTATTTAATATCTCCTACTGTTTTATTGATTTTTTAAGTATTATTCGTGCCTTTATCTAGATAATTTCGACGCATTTGTATTAGTCTGATGTTGTTTTATAACAGTTGGGCTGGAAGGAGCATCTGGTATTCAATCTTTTTTTCTTGGTCATCAGTATAACCGCTATCCGTTTACACAAACATATTCATGCATGAACAGGGTAAGCCGAAAACCTGTACAAACGAGTAGGCAAATATTCAATCATTTTTAATGCAACAATTATGAAAAAGATCTCAGTTTTTCTCATGGCAGCACTCCTGGTGGGAGTAGCCAGTGCTTTTACAACGGTTAAACCTGTAAAACAACAGGTGGCTTATGGTTTTGATGGCGTACAATGGCACGAAGTAAATACAGAAGATATCAATGTGACCTTCCAGTGTATCAGTGGCACGGAATATTGTCTCTTTGATGAACCCAACGGAACACCATTGCCAGGTCGATTATCAAACGAACAGTTTGTAAAAATTCCATAAACAAAAAAGGGGGTAACACCCCCTTTTTTATTTTTTTTTCGCATCTATAATATCCTGTACAAGTAGTTCAACTTCATCCCGGTTTTTAGGCATATGTGGGTTCGATTTGAACATTTTATTTCCCTTACCCATAATCATTACCCTTGGATATGCTTGAATTTGGTATTGCTGAATTAAACTATGTTCCATTCCCATCCCATTGGTATAGGCATTTACAAAATCAGCATGTGAGTAAATTCCTTTTGATACACTATTGAGCCAGGTTTCTCTGTCTGTATCTATTGAAATACTCATAAAAACAATATCCGGGTCACCTGCCAACCGGTCTTTCGCTAATCTGAGTACCCGGGCCATGGTAACGCATGCGTCACAACCGGTAAACCAGAAATCTAAAACCACTACTTTATCTATATAATCTTGGCTATTAATTTTTTCTCCATTTAATCCTGTTAAAGAAAAAGGTGGTACTGCGATGCCTGGGGTATATTTTTTTTGAAAATTTTCAACGATGGCCTTAAGCTCAGGTTTATACACCATGGTACCCACTTTGGCCAGCAGTTCCTGAATATTTTCTGTATTTGAATTGTAGATAAAAATATATGCTAATAGGGCAGTTGCTATTGCTTCTCTTTTATTCTCCGGCCATTGCTCTAAGCCATGTACATATTTTATAGCAGGAAATTTATGATTGTTATTCTCCATTATTTTGGTATCGAGCATAGTTTTCCTAACAGCTATATCTAAAAATTTCGGCGATACAGTTGAAGTAGTACTGTTGGTAAGCAGTTCTTGCAGCATCGGGTTAATGATGCTTGCAAACTCGGTATTAAGCTGTTGAATATCTTTTTCAGATGATTTTTTGCTGATTAATTTATCTTTTAATGCGCTATATGTACTGATGATGCCATTAATTTTCCCTATTGTAAATTCGCTTTCAATGATTTTTTTCGACTGTTCGGAAAAATCAGACGTATTTGCTTTTGTTAAGCTATCCCAATATGCTCTATATATTTGTTCATTATTTTCAAAAACAAGAATTGCTTCAGCAAGATTTGTGTATCGTTCAACTAAATTTTTTTTAATTCCTGAAATCTTGTTATACAATCGTGCATAATCGAAAAGATGAATTGCCTGATTTTTAGCTGCATTTCTACCGGTAATTTTTAAAAAAGGAAGATTCGTTTGTGAATAGTTTTTATAACTGTCTTGTTCGGCTTTGATCGAAATACTATCACCAGGTTCAATTAACTGATCAATAAAGAGGAGCCCTTGTAAACGGGTAGATTTAATAGAACAATAATAGGGATGATCCATATCAGTAATTTTAATTCGGAAATTGCCATCACTGGTTACAATTTTTTTCTCTGTACTTCCAATAACAGTTATCCCAAGTTTATATGGATAGTAGTTGATGATAATGGTATCGTTTGTAAAAGGCCATAGTGTGCCATTCAGAATAGCAGATTTAGCATTTTTGTCGACCTGTCCAAAAGCGCAGTTACAAAGTAGGATGTTTATTAAGATAAATTGAATCGTTTTCATATTTAAAATTTTATCTGGGGTTTTGAATAATACCACTCATGCTGATTTCATTAGCTGGAATGGCGAAAATATATTTATTGGCACCTGGCAAAAGTGTGTAGGTCTGGCTACCCAATTTTCTGTTAAGCGTAATATTGGCACCTTCTTTATTGTACCGCTTCAGATCGGGCCAACGATGACCACGCCAAACCAACTCTTTTCTTCTTTCCACTCTTATTTTTTCAAGTGCATCTGTGGCATTGATAGCTGTAAGAGGAGTAAATGTGCCTGAACGCCATCTTTTTTGCAGCAGGTTATTCAGGTCGGCCATACCAGCCTGCCATTGCCCTGTTTTCGCAAGTGCTTCAGCGCGGATCAGCCATACTTCATCGGTAGCAATACCTGTAAATGGAAGTACAGTACCGGTATAGCCTCTTTTGAAACCCATATTACTACCACTGGCAACCCTGAAAAAAATACTTCTTCTCAGGTCATTGGTAGCATAAGATCTGTATAAGGTGGTGTCTGCAAAAACAGTTGTGGAAGTGGTAAACAAAACAGCGTATTCACTGATAGCCTGTGAAAAATAAATGGTTTCTGCATGTGAGCGGTCAAACGGACTTACAGCAGTTGTACTAACGGTATTATAATCTGTAAGGTAATTGTATAAGCCTAAGCAGCTGTCTGCATAGGTTCTCGCTTTTTCGTATTGGCCGGAAGCGATTGACATTCTTGCCAGCTGTGCAAAAGCAGCAGGTTTAGAAGGTCTGTTCTTTGCTATTGGAGGTACCGCATCAGATAACAAAGAAGTAGCTCTGATTAGATCAGCAAAAATACTATCGTAACATTCTTTGATACTGCTTCTTGGTACATTTTCATGTACATTGGTATTTCGTCTGATCGGAATGCCAGCGGTGGTGGTCATACTGGTACTGTCGAATGCAGCAGCAAAATGTTGTACCAGATTACTCATCGCAAACCCCCTAAGGAAAAAAGCAGAACCTTTTATATTGTTCCACTCGGTCTTGGAAGCTGCTGTCGGTTGATTTTTTTCTAGCTGTTCCAGTACAATATTGGCATAAAGTATTTGTTGATGAGGAAGGGTCCAGTCAGTAATATTCAGCTGACTGCCATATAGATCAGACTCCCATGTATAGCTGGATCTTTCTACAAACGGTAGGGCCTGCCAGTTGGTTTCTGTCATATAATAATCATCACTCCCCATTTCACCTAAACCTGGTGAATAGGTAAATACCTGTGTATTGTCAAGCAAAGACCTTAGTTCGGGCAGGGTAGAAGGAATGATGATTGCTGTGTTGGGTTTTTTATCCAGAAAAGCATCTTTATCACAGCCTGTTAATACCCAGCAAAAGAGTGATAGGTACAAGAACTTTTTATGTGTAGTCATAAATATGATGTTGAGGTTAAAAATCAATTTCCAATCCTAGCGCATAGGTTCGCGGCGAAGGAAAGCCGGTAATATTATCGGGGTCAATACCTGCTTTATTCGATCTCCAGAGTATCCCTATGTTATTGACATAGGCATATACACGACAGGATTGTATTCGAAGTGGATTGTTTTTTTGTATTGGTAAACGCCAGCCGAATCTGATATCTCTTAAACGAATATGATCGCCTTTTTCAATCAGTGTGTTTGAGTATTGATAAAATTCATCTCTGGCAGGAACGGCCGGATATACCATTGATGGAATGGTGGTAAACATTTCATCACCAGGTACCTTCCATCTTCTGGCATAATCTGCATGTGTAGAAGGTGTTGCAGAAAGAGAAGAAGAGAAAGCAGTTGTATACAGTACCGAAGGTCTTCTGAAATAATAACCCATTGAATACACCATATTTACGGATAAAGTGAACCCTTGATAGCTGATGTCATTTCTTAATCCACCAAAAAATGTGGGTCTGCCAGAACCTATATACATAAACTCATCTTTTGAAGCAGGATTTACCAGACGACTGTAATTTGTACTGGTAGCATTATCGAGCAACCCTAATGGATTTCCTGTATTGCTTTCCAGACCCGCCATAGGATAAGCGAAAATGGCTGACCAGGGTTTTCCTTCGTATGGATTAGTGGTAATATTGGTGAGGTAAAATTTTGTGAGTGCAGCCGGAACAAGGTAACGTTGAATGATATCTCTGTTATAACTGAATAATAATTGTGCAGACCATTGTAAGGATCTTTGCATGATCAGGGCATTGAGTGTGAGGTCAATTCCCTTTGTTTGGAGGTCAGCAATATTCTGCCGGAATTGCGTTACACCTGTTTGTGGTGCCATGGGGCTTGCGCCTAAAAGATTTTTGCCATTTTTTACATAGTACTCCAGACTGGCATCTATTCTTCCATTGAGTACAGAAAAATCAATACCTGCATTCAGCATATGAATTTTTTCCCAACTGAGTTCGGGGTTAGGAGGATTAATCAGGTAAGCGGTAGGTTGACTAAAAAAACTGTTAATGTCACTGCCTGCTGTGGTGTAGGCGGTAGCTGCTTTATCAATATTGCCGCTTACACCGTATGTGAGTCGAAACTTAAGAGTATTCAAAAAACCTGATTTCCACCAGTTTTCTTTATGCACCATCCAGCCTGCTCCAACTGACCAAAGGGGTACCGTTTTCTGATTCGCTTCCACACCAAAAAGATTAGAAGCATCTCTTCTTGCACTAAATGTAAATTGATACCTGTTGTGGTAACTATAACCCAGATTCATAAACTGCGAAAGAAACCGATCAGCAGTCTGGTTATTGGTTGTATTGGTAGGAATTCTTGATGCGAGTGCATTGGGAAGTGTAGGGAAGGTACTGATAGGATTAATTTCCTGATCAAGGCCAATGCTTTCATTCACACCATAGCGTCTGATACCAGATCGTCTGATGGTGATATCACGAATCTCCATACCCCCTAACAGATCCAATACATGATTTTGTTTCCAGCTGGTTCGGTAGTTTACCTGAATACGACCATTATGGGACACCAGTCTTTGATCATTTTTGTTCAGGATATCACCAAAGGGAATCGCATTGGTAGGTATACCTGTAACATAATTTGGTAGCGTATAACGATTGATCAGGTCCCTGGTAAAAAACTGATCCATTGACTGCAGGTTCCGCGTTTCTGAATTGCCCGTTTCGAGTTGATAACTCATTTGTACCTGTAGCCCCTTTCTAATGCGCCATAGCAAAGATGTGAGCATACGTGTATCCAGTCTGGATGTCTTATGATTTGCAAATCTTATTTCTTCATAAGGCTTATGCAACCATGGCAATAATTGTCCCTGACCAATGGTATCTAACCATGCTTTGCGATAATCTCTATAAACAGGTAGTGCTGCTCCTTGATCATCTACCAGATCCTGATACACTGAATAGTTATTTGAATAGGCTGACGACGGATTATTATTGGTAGACATAATCATATTGAGGTCAGTAGAAAAATCTAGTTTATCCCGAATTAACTGTATCTGTGTTTTGTTCCTGAGCGTGAACCTGTTAAGATCGCTCTGTAATTGCGACTGCTGTTGTTTATCCCACCCCGCAGAAAAATAATATTGCGCTCTTTCACTGCCACCCGAAATATTCAATGCATATTGCTGGGCAACCGATGGGCGATAGAAATAACGAAGCAGATCAGAACGATTATCGGTTTGTAGCAGTTGTTGAATCTGTGTAGCTGAATCGGCCGCAGTAATTCTGCCGTTTCTTCTGTCATCAAAAATTACAACGGCGGGTGAAAGACCGGCAAAACGCTGGTTAATACGGTTATTGTAATAACCCCTGCCAAACAGAAAGGATTCCATTTCTATCAGTGCAGACGCATCGGCGATGGGCTGGTAATACAGATCAGGTTTTTCACCGATGGTAATATTGGTATTGAAGCGTAACTTAGGAGCTGATGATTGTTTGGCTTTTTTGGTGGTAATCACAATCACACCATTACCAGCCCTCACACCCCAGATAGAAGAAGCAGCTGCATCTTTTAAAAGGGTCACAGATTCAATATCATTGGGATTGAGCTGGTTGATATCGCCTTCAAAAGGAAAATTATCAACCACAATCAAAGGTTCTGTATTGGCAAAGATGGTGCTGCGTCCGCGTATCTGGATGGCAGACTCATTGGCATTGGGTGTACGGTTGCGGTTAAAGATTAGTCCCGAAGCAATACCATCCAGCCGGTCGAGTATGGAAGCACCTACTTTCCGGTTAAAAAGATCGGTGTTGATTTTGGTAAAAGAACCGGTTGCTCTTTCAGCTGGTAAGGATTGATAACCTGTTTGTACTTCAACAGTAGCCAGTTCTTCTGCTGAAGGTTCAAGCAGAATATTGGGAAGTTGATAACTGTTAACAGCTAAACGTAAGGTGGTATAACCCGTATAACTGATAACCAGTGTATCGGGCAGCGCTGATATGGAAAGTTGAAAACGACCTTCTTTATCAGTGATGGTGCGTTTATTGTTGGAACGAAGGTATACCACAGCACCCTGAAGGTATTCAGCAGTGTGGGCTGCCCTGATCTGCCCTTTTAGAAGAGAGGCATTGGACGGAGAAACCTGAGCCATGCTTAACATAGGGCAAAGCAGTGCCAGTAAGCAAAATATTCGCATTTTTTGCAGTTAAAGTGTTTGAGAAATAGATGATAGACTTGTGTAAGAGATGGGCGAAAGGAAGCCTACACGGGGTTCTTTGGTTTTTTGGCAAACTGGGTTTGTAATAAACACCAGGCAATGCCAAGAGGGTGAAGATAGGTGAGCTGGTTTTTCATATTAAAGGAATGCCATGGAATTACAGAATGGAATCGAAAATGAAAAAACCGGGGGATATTTTTTTGACGATCAACCTTGACGGAAAAAAAATGACGCAACACAGCAGCCAGTGTTTCTCTCGAAACAAAGACTGCCTGTGTCCGGATTTCCTTTTTCAGCAAGATGGTTTTCATGTTTTGTTATAATGATTGAATCATAAGAGTCTTATAGAGACTGCATTTCAGCAGATTTCTATAAAACTCAGTGTAAAAAAATACCGGATGCACTATTCACCCGTATAGAAAATGCCTATTCAAATATAATAAATATTCTTAGTCATGACTAAGTGGATAGGTTTTTTTCTTTCCCGTCATTGCAGATATATCGTGAGTAGCAATCTGAAAAATAAAGTAGACTGGTTTGTGATCAACAGGATCAAGGAGATACGCTCTGAGCTGGGCATATCGCAGGTAGATATTGCTGTTCATCTCGATGTATCGTCCGGCTTTATAGGGCAGGTGGAAAGCCCCAATTACCGCACCAAATACAAAACGGCACACCTCAATGAAATAGCCAAACTGTTGAATTGTTCCCCCAAAGATTTCTGGCCCGAGAAGCCGCTCTAGAAACGGTAAGAAAATATTGAATAGCGAAGTTCGAACCGGGATAGTATTAACCTGAAGTCATTCTCCCAGAATAAAAACTCCCCTTCTTCCCTTCTCCCTGCAAAAAAAGCTCCATAATTAAAATTCTTTTCGCAGAGAGAAAGGAAGAAGGGGAGGCATAGGTAGAAGGTATTCTAACGGATTCGCTTGAAGACGAGTTTTTTAACCCGCTCACCATCCAGTAAAACAGTATCCTTATCTGCTAATTGTAAGCTATAGTTGCCAGCTAATAATTTTGTAGGTGTTACGAGTATACCATTGAAACGATTATCACGCATCAGCAAACGGTAATTTTTATCAGCTGTTTTTTCAATGCTGAGTTCCACACCGGTTTCATCGTTCACAAATACGCCTGTCCATACATTTTCATCAAACCCGTTCCAGTTTACAACAGGTCTGGTTAAACTATAGGGTGCATGTGTGGTATAGTAGGCCGTTACTTTCATTTCACCCTTTTCGTTAAGCGTAAATTCCTGTTTAAAGGCCGGATCATTTTTCTGGTGAAAAATATTATCGGCCTCCCTTTCCAGTACAATATCATTTCTGCCCACCCTCTTCAGGTAAAGCACACCCTTATCGATGCTAAACTGAAAACTGAAATTATTATCGGTAAGATAAGTGCCGGTGATATCGGTTTCACTTACATATTTTCCAACAGCAGCAGGTTGTGTAAGGTAGGATGCGGTAGACTTTCCGGTAAATAAGAGCAAATCGGCCATTTGCCGGGTTTGCATGGAGGGAATGGATTTGCCTGTATTGGTAAGCGTGATAAGAGATAGTTTTTTACCGGGAAATCGAAGCACAGTTGCCTTCCAGGCACCTGTGGCACCTTCATGAAAAACATAAGGCTGTTCTTTGTAATGCCCGAACTCGAGTCCATAACCATACTGTCGGGTAAGGCCTGGGTTAATGAGTTGCTGACTGGCTTCGATGATTTTCTTTTTAACGGTGGTATTGATTTTTCCCTGAATAATCATCTCCCACCGGATCTGGTCGCGAAGGGTGGTAAAAAGGTTGCCATCGCCACATACATTCCAGATCCACTGATAGGTGGTCCAGGTATTGAAATTAAAATAGGCGCGTGCGATGGGGCCTTTAATAGTCTTGTAGTCCTCTTCAAAAGCCGTGTGTAACATCCCCAGTTTTGTAAAAAGGGTATGGGTGACTTTAGCAAAAGATTGTCCCGAAATTTTTTCAATCAATAAAGCCAGCAGAATATAATTCGAATTGCTGTAGAGGTATTGAGTACCGGGTGTAAAATTGAGTGCTGTTTGCTGTTCTAATAAACGAAGTACCTCTTTATTATCATAAGATTGTTTCCACCAGGTAAGCCCTTTCAGCGACCATAGATCGTATACATCTCTGATACCACTGGTATGGGTAAGCAGCTGTTCGATGCGGATAGGAGAAGCAATGCTTGTAAAAAGAGCAGGAAAGTACTGGCGTATATCGTCCTGCAAACGCAGTTTGCCGGCATCTATCAGTTCGAGTATGGCGAGGGCGGTAAACTGTTTGCCATTGGAAGCAATATTAAAACGGGTAGCTGGTACAATCAATGAACTATCGGCAAAGTCGGCATAACCCCCATATTTTTCATATACCAGTTTTCCATCCTGTACAATGGCGGTGGCAATACCGGGTGCTTTGGCGGGTACATCCTGTAAAGCGATGCTATCGAGTTTTGTAATTGTTGTAACAGAAAGCCTGTTTTGCGCCTGCAAAGAAAGAAAGGACATGCAAAAAAGAAAGCTGATACCTGTAACCCATCGCTGTACTGCTGACATAAATATTTTTTGTAAAAATCTGCTAATGCGGGGTGCGCAGGGTTTCAGATCATGATTTGAAACCAGTTTTCGTTGTTTTTTCAAGAAATTCTTTGGGTGTTATGGCTTTTACCCGTTTAAAAGCCCGGTTAAAAGTAGATTTTGAATTGAAACCCGCATCATAGGCAATACCCATGAGGGTTTGTGAATTGGCCTCACCGGCTTCTATTTTCCGGATCACTTCTTCAACACGGTAGGTATTGATAAAATCATTGAAATTCATTTCGAAGCCCTGGTTAATAACCTGGGAAATTTTCTTGCTGTGCGTATGTAGCCTGTCGGCCAGATCGGCAATGGTAAGTGCCGGGTTTTCATACAAGCGCTCCCTTTGCATTAACTGCATGATTTTTTCTTTCCATTCGGTTATATCTTCTATCGCTTCCTTATCGTTGCCAATCGCTATATACTCTGTTGCGGGTTCCTCGGTGATGACCTGTACCGGTAAAGGATCGGGTAAGGAAAAAATAGAAAAAGAGGTTACGGAACGTATGGTATTGATATAACCACTGATGGAGATATAATAGTATAAAGCTGAAAAACTAAGGTAGTACCAGAATTTTTTACCAAAAGCGGCCCATTCAGGATTGATGATAAAGAAAAGTAAGCGTAGTCCTGCCAAAACCATCAAAGCAAGTAGAAAATGTTTGGCCCATTTAAATAAAACAGTATCAGCAAAACTCAGTGCATCATAACTCAGCAGTTTATAACGTTTGTATACCCTTAAGCTGGCTATCAGATAAGCTATCAGTGAAATAAAACCTGCCATCTGGTACCAGGGTGAAAAGTCTTTGTCTTTACCATCGGCATAAAAATAAGCATAGCCCATGATCCACTGATCGGTGATAAATACAATCAGGCTATACAGGCCATATACAAAAGCAGGGATAAAATGAACCAGGTGTTGCCTGCGGAATACAAAAGACTGATCTAGCAGGCTTCGGATGTAAAAGAACAAAACAGGTGGTAATAACAGTAATTGCTGAAACGGTATATAAAACAAGAGTTCTCTATAGATGCCCCCTGCGTACCAGCCAGCATAACCCAGCATGAAGGGTGTGATGTATAAAGTGCAGAGACCGGTAAATGTACCCAGCCATTGGCAGGCACGGTTGTTTTCGCGTAAGCCTTTGATCCAGAGCAACAGGGTGAATACCAACCCGTGAAAAAAGAAAATCAGTAATAAGGAACTCTTTAGCGAGAAGTCAAAAAGCATGGAAATATTTGTTCGGTCAGCAGATGCTTGAAAATACGAACAACTACCGTAAAAATCCATACAGCCTGCTATTAATAAAGTAGTAAGTTTATCATCATATACTTTACAGGCCTTTATGCGTGCTGCCAGAAACCTTTTATTTGTTTTCCTCGTGCTGGAAACCTTCTGCGTAACCTACGCATTGAAATTTCCTGCGCTTGTTTCATTGGCCACCATTTTATATACCATGAGTGGATTTGCCATAGCCATACTCTTATTGTACATGCCGGAAAGAAAAATCAATCTGAAGTATATACCTGATGCAAAAACACCGGTATGGATGTATCAGTTGTTTTTGTTATTGTTTCTGGGAATATTTATCCTCTCTTGTACGCAGCAATGGATTCAACAGTCGCCGCTCACTTATCGCGATGCAGATATGATACCGATTATGCAGGTAATGGCTGAGCGTTTTTTGGCGGGCAACTGGTCGGGCGTGTACGATCCTGTTCAGGAAATATGGAATGGTATTCAGCCCATTTACCTGCCGGCGATGTGGATGCCATTTCTGGTAACCGTAAAATCGGAGCTGGATCCACGATGGGTGACTTCATTTGCCGTATTTCTTTCTTTTACCATGTTCATTGCTTTGTGGCGCATACATTGGCAAAAAATGTCTGCCATTTTATTATTAGGTATCGCAGGTATGCTTTGTTACTGGTTGTATACCGATCATACGCATAATTTTATCCGCCTTTCTGAAGAAGGCATTGTAGTATTTTATTATAGCCTGCTTGTGCTGGCCATCTTATCCGAAAATTTTCTGTTGATGGGTATCGCAGCAGCCTTATGTGCATTGAGTCGTTATACCATAGCCGGATGGTTACCTGCTATGATGCTCTATCTGTTATTAATCCGGAAACAAAAGCGGGACACGCTTCGTTTTGTATGTTCGTTTGCGTCTGTTGTTGTTTTGCTGGTGTTGCTGCCTTTTGGTGTCAAACCACTGCAGATTGCTTTTGAGCAGCCAGGGCAGTACATACAGCATGCTGTAAGAATATGGAACGAATCACCTCAATACTTTACCCAAAGTATGGGACTGGCTAAATTCTTCGGTCCTGACCACATTGTATTGCAACATACGATATTATTGTACGCTTCTTTTTTGCTGCCTCTTTTATGTGTATTGGGTATCCGGTACCTGCCTAAACAATGCACATATAATAATAATATTGCACTGGCTTTATTAAAACTAACCCTGGTAATAGTCTATAGCCTGATAGATGTGCCTTATCAATATCTTTTTTATACTTCTTCTTTTGTGAGTTTGCTGGCTGTTGTGTGGGTAACAGGTAAGGGTAAGGCGTCAAATGAAAATTGAATACGCAATAACCAGCCATAAGAATGGTATCATCAACTATATAATTCAATTAGCAGTTGTATTATAATCAGCTTTTCAAAAAATGACGTCACGGATGGATTCGAACCATCGTAGAAGGTTTTGCAGACCTCAGCCTATCCTCTCGGCCACGTGACTATATGCTATGCATGCATGTAACAAAGAGCTTGCGGGTATGATTTAACAAATCAATCCTTCGGAAGCAAAATTATTAGCATTTTATTAGTCTACCAATTTGGTAGGCTAATAATTTAAAATTATTTTTACCCTTCAACAGGGAAAGTATTTATGATAAAAATCAATATTCTTGCGCTGGCAGTACCCTTTTTTATCGGGTTCATTTTATTAGAATATTTTGTAAGTCAGAAAAGGAAAAAAAAGCTGCATCAATTCGAGGAATCGATTGCCAATCTCAATGTGGGTATCGCCGAAAGGGTAACGGATCTGCTTACAACCGGTGCATTTTATTTTGTGTTTTCCTGGATATATAACAACTATGCCATTTTTGATATCCATCCCGGCTTCCTGAGTTGGGTAATGATTTTCCTGGTTACAGATTTTGTATGGTATTGGTACCATAGGTTTGGGCATAAGGTAAATCTATTCTGGAGTGTTCATGTGGTGCATCACCAAAGTGATGATTTTAACTATACAGTATCTACACGGATCACCATTTTTCAGGCGGTGGCACGTGGATTATTCTGGTCTGTTTTACCGCTATTGGGTTTTCCTCCAGATATGATTGCTGTTTTCCTGATTATTCATGGTGTATACCCATTTTTTACGCATACACAGCTGGTAGGAAAATTGGGCTGGTTGGAATACGTTTTTGTTACCCCCTCTCATCACAGGGTACATCACAGCAGTAATCCTGAATACCTGGACAAAAATTACGGTGATATACTCATCGTCTGGGATAAACTGTTGGGAACATTTGCGGAGGAAAAAGAAGAGCCCAAATACGGACTCACAAAACCTTTAAACAGCTATAGTTTTTTATGGCAACATTTTCACTTTCAGCTCGAAATGTTATTAGCGCTGAGAGAGGCCAAAGGGATAAAGGCCAAATTAAAAGTGCTATTTGGAAAACCAGATGATATAGATCCGGTTCACCGTGAATACCTGGAAGAGAAGTTATTGAATCGTAATAAACAACCTATACAGTTGGCCCTGCAACGATTGATTTTACTGAATACGGTGATCACGCTTATTGTTTTATTTTTTACCTTATTACTAACAGAGTATGTTACCACCCAACAGCAAATTTTACTTTGTGTTTTCATACTGCTCAGCATCATCAATTCCGGCGCTATGATCGAACAAAAGAGATGGGTGTTTTACCTCGATTATTTCCGCTTACTGGTTGTTGGCTTGATCTGCTATACATTTATACCCAGCGATTCTATGCTATTATCGATAACGATTTTGTGGCTGCTACCCCTTTTTTTTTATAAGAGTACACAGAAAAAATATTATGCTTATCTATACAATGGTTGAAGCATAAACACAAATACCTTCTAATATCATTATAAGAGGTCTGTGTTAAAGTTGTAGGCTAATGATCGAATCCGCCTGAGGCGGACAGTTAGCTATAGCGCATTATAGCAATAAAAAAAAGCCACCCGGTTAAGAGTAGCTTTAAAGCTGTAGGGGGAGTGATCGAATCCGCCTGAGGCGGACAGTTAGCTATAGCGCATTATAGCAATAAAAAAGCCACCCGATTAAGAGTGGCTTTAAAGCTGTAGGGGGAGGGATCGAATCCGCCTGAGGCGGACAGTTAGCTATAGCGCATTATAGCAATAAAAAAAAGCCACCCGGTTAAGAGTAGCTTTAAAGCTGTAGGGGGGAGAGTGATCGAATCCACCTGAGGCAGACAGTTAGCTATATTAGATTATAACAATAAAAAAGCCACCCGATTAAGAGTGGCTTTAAAGCTGTAGGGGGAGGGATCGAATCCGCCTGAGGCGGACAGTTAGCTATAGCGCATTATAGCAATAAAAAAAAGCCACCCGGTTAAGAGTAGCTTTAAAGCTGTAGGGGGGAGAGTGATCGAATCCACCTGAGGCAGACAGTTAGCTATATTAGATTATAACAATAAAAAAGCCACCCGATTAAGAGTGGCTTTAAAGCTGTAGGGGGAGGGATCGAATCCGCCTGAGGCGGACAGTTAGCTATAGCGCATTATAGCAATAAAAAAGCCACCCGATTAAGAGTGGCTTTAAAGCTGTAGGGGGAGGGATCGAATCCGCCTGAGGCGGACAGTTAGCTATAGCGCATTATAGCAATAAAAAAGCCACCCGATTAAGAGTGGCTTTAAAGCTGTAGGGGGAGGGATCGAACCTCCACGAGGCAGTTAGCTATAGCGCAAAGTTCAGTGGTCGACCCTGGTCGAACCGATATTGCTACCGATCCGGCTCTACACTACGTTTGTCCTGTTATCCTCACCCCCGAGACAAGAGGGCATGTCTGCCAGAAATTTCATCACCCCACAGTATGTAAGATCTTTGTCTTTGTTTGACAACACAATATTAAGATAAATGCCGTATTCTTTACAAATAATTCAAATAATATTTTGAAAATATAGAAATTATTCAATAATATTGTTTAATTGTTTGATTATATCAAAAAATACACTTGAAAATGTCTGCCAAATTAAATCTTGACAAACTGGATTACCAGATTATCCAGGAAATGATGGAGGATGCCGAGATATCTTATGCCGACCTGGGCAAAAAACTCTTTGTTTCCGGTGGTACCATCCATGTAAGGATCAAAAAACTGGAAGAACTAAAGGTTGTGAAAGGTAAAAAACTATCTGTTGATCTCAAAGCCCTCGGATACGATGTGATCGCTTTTATCGGCGTTTACCTCGAAAAAAGTTCACTGTACGATACCGTAGCCAAAGAACTCAAAAAAATTCCGCAGATCGTACGCCTCAATTATACCACCGGTAACTATAGCATGTTTGCTGAAATTGTATGTAAAGACATTCAGGAACTGCGCTATGTACTGCACGATGAACTGCAAAAAATAAAAGGGATCGAAAGAACCGAAACTTTTATCTCACTCGAAGAAAGCCTCGACAGAAATGTAGTGGTGCTTCCCGAAAACTGCTAAAACATACCTTATTAAATTGTACATTCATAGCGTATGCATACGAGCTCATTTAATATGGCAGAAACAGCAGGTGTTATTCAACATAACTGGAAGAAGATAGGCCTCTTTACTCTGCTCTCTATAGCGATTGCCACTGTTACTGTTTATATACTCCCTAAGCAGTATCGTTCAACGGCCATGCTGATAGCAGCGAATCCACAACTGGCAGATAAATCGCGTCTTTTTAATGAGAATATACAGGGGCTGTATTCCTATATCGGTTCGGGTGACGATCTTGATCGGATAATGGGTATTGCAGACCTCGATACAGCCTATAAGCAATTGGTGGATGAATATAAACTGGTCGACTACTATGAACTCAGTAATAATCCACTTCCTCTTCTCAGACGAAAAGCGGTGCTGAAATTGCGCGAAGACCTTACTCTGCAGAGAACGGAAAGAGGACAGCTGAAAATTTTGTGCTGGACAAAAAATCCACAACTTTCAGCAGATCTGATTAATGCGATGATTAAAATTGTAACCAGACAGGCAGAACAGATAGCGCATGAACAGTATGAAGGCTCACAGTCTTTACTCGAAAAAACCATACGTAATAAAGAAGAAGAGTACCGCCAACTTGCAGACAGTCTCCAAAAAATACCGCAACAGCAGTATGATTCATATGAATTATTACAGCTTAGTGCAAAATCTGTTTTAAAAGAACTACAGGAATACAGAACATTGTATGCACAGTTTACGATGATGGCCAAATTACAAACACCGGTATTGTTTGTTTTAGATAAAGCAGTTCCCGCAGCCAAAGCTGAAAGACCCGATAAGCCAGCCATCATTATCGCCGCTGCTATCGCAGGTTTTGTTTTTTCGATCCTGCTTTTATTAGTCGGTAACCGTAAACGCAGTTTGTAATGCGTTTCTTTTTTCCTGCATACCAAACAAGGGAAATCATTGCATCGCTCTGCTTTTTTATTTTTTCTGTATGGGCCATTATTAGTCAGCAATGGTTATGGATGCTGGTACCCTTTGCCATCTTGCTGGTTCCGGTTATGATTCAGGCAGCCATACAGCATACCGAAAAATTATTCTGGCTGCTGATGATATTGCTCCCTTTATCAACGGAATTGAATATTACACCCCAGCTGGGAATTGATTTTCCGGATGAAATTGTGATGTTGCTCTTAACAGGTATGGCATTATTATACTGGTGGCACAAACCCATGCAATTCCCGTTAACCGTATGGAAACATCCGCTTTTCTTTTGGCTTATTATACATGTATGCTGGATAGCCATTACAGCGGCGTATGCAATAGAACCCTTACCCGCCATTAAATTTTTACTGGCCAAAATATGGTATATCGTTCCCTTTGTACTATTACCTGTTATCTGGGTGAACAGTATTTCGGGAATGCAAAAGCTGGCGAAAACTTTATTATGGCCGATGGCTTTTGTAATAGTAATCACTTTTTTTCGCCATGCCACCGAGGCATTTAGTTTTGAAAGTATCAATCGGCATCTCTTTCCTTTTTTCAGAAACCATGTAAACTATGCGTCCATGCTGGTTTGTTTGCTGGCCGTTCTTAGCTGCGCATGGTACCTGTGCCCCAAACAATCAGTTCAACGGAAATGGCTATTCATTGCTTTACTACTGGGTTTGTTGGCATTGGTGTTTGCCTATTCAAGAGGAGCATGGCTTGCGTTGATAGCGGGTGTTTGTACAATACTTGTTATACAAAAAAGGCAAATGGTAACATTCATTCTGTTGGCTGTTGTGGCAGTACTTGTTTCAACAGCATGGCTTGTTACCGACAAACAATATTTTCAATTTGCCCCTGATCATGATAAAACGGTTTTTCATACCGATTTCTCTCAACACTTATCTGCAACCGTAGCATTGAAAGATGTGTCGAATGCCGAGCGTTTTTATCGCTGGGTGGCAGGCGCCAGAATGCTGGCAGATAAACCCATCACAGGTTTTGGTCCTTCATCCTTCTACCTGCATTACCGACCTTATACAGTAAAGCGTTTTGAAACCTGGGTAAGTAATAATCCTGAACACTCAACCGTTCACAATTATTTTTTACTGACTGCATTAGAACAAGGTATTATCGGGCTGATAATTTTTTGCACGCTCTATTTTTTTATGTTGATGCGTCTACAAAAAATATATCACCAGTTACACAGTTATTTTTACAGGGCGGTAACCATGACCGTGGCAGTAATACTTGTGATGATCGGTGTCATCAATTTTATCAGCGATATGATAGAAACTGATAAAATCGGCAGCCTCTTCTGGCTCTGTATGGGCATGGTTATGATACTCGATGGCAAAGTGAAGGAAGAGAGAGCAAGTTTGGTGAGTAGTCAGTAGTCAGTAGTCAGTAGTCAGTAGTCCTGTATAGAGATTTCCGCAAGATACATGACTCACTACTGACTACTCACTACTCACCATTCAGATCCTCACTTCCTCACCTCCAACGCATCTCTCAATCCATTTCCCAATAAATTAAAAGCAAGCACCAGTAACATGATGGCGATGCCAGGTGCCAGCGCCAGCATGGGGTTATTGGTAATGATAAAATTGTAGTTCTCCTTAATCATCAGCCCCCAGCTGGGTTGTGGTGGTTGTACGCCTACACCCAAAAAGCTCAGTCCGGCTTCTATTACAATGGCCGATGCAAAATTACCGGCGGCAATTACCAGTACCGGACCCAGTATATTCGGTAGTATATGTTTTACAATAGTGCGCATATGCGAATAGCCGAGTACCCTGGTAGCTTCTACATATTCCAGTTCGCGGATCGCCATAACCTGTCCGCGTACCAAACGGGCCACATTCACCCACATGGTGAGTCCGACAGCGATGAATACCTGCCAGAATCCTTTTCCGAGTGCCAGTGTAATCGCAAAAACCAATAATAAAGTGGGAATACTCCAGATCACATTTAGTAACCACATAATAATATCATCTGTTTTACCCCTGAAATATCCGGCTATGGCACCTAAGAAAATACCGATACTCAACGATATCAAAACAGCAATAAAACCTACTGCCAAACTAACCCGTACGCCAATAATGAGCCTGCTAACTATATCGCGTCCGAACTTGTCTGTTCCGAGGTAGAACCGGGTGCTGATCACAGGGATAGCTGCCGTATTTTTTAGTAGGATGGCTTTTCGTTCCGTAATATGATCATCAATGATCCGCTGGTAAATAAGGCTGTCTTTTTGTATTTGATAACTGTTCACCGGAACATATTGCCAGCTGTCTTCCTTACCGTACAAGAGTATGTGCCATAGGGATGGTGAACCGGTATTCTGTTCACGTTGTAAACGGAGCAATTGCACTTCAAAGCCTGGTTTCTTACTGCCGATTTCAGGAATCATGCGGTTGGCATTGGGTGAAGCATCAGGGGCAATAAAATATCCCAATACGGCAAGCAGCAAACTGCATACAATCAGGATCAATCCAAAGGCAGCTCCCTTATTACGGAGCAGCTTTTTCAATATGGGTAACGTATGAGAAGTATGGGCCACTGGGGAAAATTAATGATTTATGTGAATCGCCGGGAGAAAACGAACATTTACCGAAAAATCATAATATCATTTAAACCTCTGGGTGTTTTTGGTATCATTTATGTATAAGTATTTGTATGTGGAACCTTTTTAAATATTGTTTTGTACTGGTTGGATTGGTTGTCATGATCTTATACTCATGTCTGCCCGACAGAAATGTTTCGCAACAGGCTGATTTATAGGATTATTTCACTTTTCTTCCCTTCCACCGGTAAGATCCGAACTTACCCATCCATCCCGCTATTACGGTATAGGGGAGGTGTAACAATTGCATAAAAGGGAAATACAGCAGTGTATCTGTCTGCTGATAAAACCTCGCCACCGGCCGCATAAAGGAAAGCTCAACAAGCGTTTTAAGTAACATCAGGGTTAACCAGTGGGCAATTTCACCTGTTACAAAAAGGTTTACCGGTAATAAAATCAACAGCGCAAGATTTACAGCATACACCAGTACAAGAATGCGGAAAACATTTTTGTCATCATAACGATCGGCTTTGCTGGCCCATCGGATACGCTGGTTGATAAAACCTGACAGGGTATGCATAGGTTCCGTCGTAACAATAGCTCCCTGATGAAATAAATATCCAAGTCCCTGCGGGTATTTCTGTTTGATTTTGTACATCAATAACATATCATCACCGCTTGCAAGTGTATCAATACCCCTGAACTGTCCTACTTCATAAAACACGTCTTTCCGATAAGCAAGATTCGCGCCATTACAAATGGTATGTGAGCCAGCTGAAACAGCTGCTGCGGTAATACCCTGCAGACTCATGAAATCAAGCAGCTGAAACAAAGATAAAATGCCTTTTGTATGGGTAAACATAACCGGTGAAGCTACTAAAACCGGTTTTTCCTGTTGTATATAAGCATCTAAAAGCGTGAGCCATTCTGCAGGCACTTTGCAGTCTGCATCAGTGGTAACGATCCAGTTGCCCTTACTTTTACTAATGGCAATTTCGATGGCTTTTTTCTTGTAGGCATTCAATGGATTTCCATCCAGGTGTTCTTCGAGGTTAATAAGGTGAAGGTTTGGATAAGTAGTTTGTAACTGTTGAACAATAGACGCTGTTGCATCGGTTGAATGATCGTTTACAACAATTACTTCCATCAAAGTTGAAGGATAATTACCATCCAGTATACTTCTGATACAGGATTCAATAAAACCTGCTTCATTTCTGGCCGGCACAATCACAGAAAAAAAACTGCCTGGCACTAAGCCCGCCTGTGGTTTGAATAACCGAGTACGCCGGAACCATTTTCTGTATTGTACTATCAGCCAGCAATAGGCCAATACCAAAAGGGTAGTAAGGATAAGTCCGGCAACGTACATACCGCAAAGAAACTTATTTAATCGATATGTAGCGAGAAGACGGGAAGTCGGAAAAACCGAAAGACAACCAAATAGGAAAATTAGTTTTTAAGCATTGGTAAGAAATGGATCTTGAATTTTTCCTGTAAAAGATGATGACCGGCTTCGATTTCTTTGATAGTAATGAAGCGCTCAAGTCCCTGTTGTAACCTATAGCCGTGCTTTGGCAGAATTACACGGTCGTATTTTCCAAATAAAAGGTGAACCGGTATTTTTTGGCTTTCAATTATTTTCTTCAATCGTTGTATCTGTGGACGAAACCTACGCATCGTAGTCCATCTTTTATACAATTTTTTTCTTTCTACTGCATCATCGAGGTAATAATGTGCAAACTTACTGATGCTTTTATTGAAGAGCCCAAGTTGGGTGGCCAATCCCATCAACATAAACATCCATCCGGGATATTGCATGGTAAAACGAAAAAGCCGGTTCCCTACCCATGTTTGGGTAGAAAATTTTTGCCAGGGGTTTCGGTGTAACCCATCTGGCGCTACCAAAATAAGGCTACTGATATATTGGGGATAGCATTCCAGTAAACGCAAACAAATTCTTCCACCCATACTGTAACCCATTAATTGAAAAGGGGTATCTGGAGGAGCCAGTTGCTGGATTATGCCCATGAGGTCGGCGGGTTCCAACAAAAGTGGGTCTTGCCAATCGGTATTTCCATGAAAGGGCATATCAATGGCAATGATTGTATGCGTATTGGCCAGATCATCTTCCAGTAAAAGAAATTTAGCACCTTCTTCTCCATAACCATGAAAGCAGAATAACCACTGTTTCCCATGTCCAAATCGATGGTAATGAAGCCTGGAACCCCGGAATGTTATAAAAAGTGGTACAGACATGGAATTTTAAGGATTTATTCTTGGCAATATCAAAGAAACGAATTTACTTTGAAATTAGTTGCATAACTAACTATATGCCAAACAACCAATTTAAAAGAGGCGAATTATACAGTGTTATCAATGGCATGGCTTCTACAGCTGTAGCCAGAAGATTACAGAAGAACTTCAGACAGGCCGGACTTGAAATTACCATTGAGCAATGGAGTGTATTGTATCATTTATGGAAAGAAGATTGTTTGAGTCAGCAGGAATTATGTAACCGTACCTTTCGTGATAAACCCAGCATTACCAGATTGATCGATAATCTTGAAAAACAAAAACTGGTAAAGAGAACGGCATCAAAAGAAGACAGAAGAATCAATCTGGTTTGCCTTACGGAAGCGGCAAAAGCTTTACAGGACATTACCATTGATCTGGCAAATCAGACCATGAGTGAAGCACTGGTAGGCGTGAATAAAGATGAAATAGAAACCGTTAAATCGGTGTTTCAGAAAGTGTATGATAACCTGACTTAGCAAATAGCGGATAGCCAATGGCTTATAGCAGATGAGTCTATTAAGAGTAGGCCTGCCATAAGTGTAAAAATGAATTACCATAAGCCATTTGCCATAACCTATACGCTAAAACCATACGTTCAAAACATATTAATTAACTAATACAAACTTCCATGGAAACAGCAAAACAGGCGAAAGCCCTTCAGGGTGGTGAGTGGCTCATTAAAGAGAGCAACCCGTTTGAAACCTTCATACCAGAAGATTTCAACGAAGAACAGCGAATGGTGATGGATATGTGTACCCAGTTTCTGGATACGGAAGTATTACCCATCATAGAACGTATCGACAAACTGGAACCCGGCCTTATGCCTTCTCTCGTAGAGAAAGCAGGTGAGCAAGGGCTCTTGTCTACCTCTTTTCCGGAACAATACGGTGGGTTGGGTAAGGACTTTATTACTTCTACCATTGTAAATGAAGGATTGGGTGGTGGCCATTCATTCTCAGTTGCTATAGCAGCCCATACAGGTATTGGCTCTCTGCCTATTCTGTATTTTGGTACCGAAGAACAGAAACAGAAATATATTCCTAAACTGGCCAGTGGTGAGTGGAAGGGCGCATATGGTTTAACAGAGCCCAATAGTGGTAGTGATGCATTAGGTGCCAAAACCACAGCCAAACTCAGTGATGATGGAAAATATTATATTCTGAACGGACAAAAATGCTGGATCACCAATGGTGGTTTTGCGGATGTATATACCGTTTTTGCCAAAATAGATGGTGATAAGTTTACCGGATTTATTGTGGAGCGCGGATTCGAAGGATTTACACAGGGACCTGAAGAACATAAAATGGGGATCAAGGGATCGTCGACCGTTCAGTTGTATTTCCAGGATTGTAAAGTGCCGGTAGAAAACGTATTGGGTGAAATTGGCCGTGGCCATATCATTGCATTCAATATCCTGAATATAGGCCGACTCAAATTATGTGCGGCCGCATTGGGTGGCTCAAAGCGTGCAGCAACTACCTCTATTCAGTATGCCATTACACGTGAGCAGTTTAAATTACCCATTGCTAAATTTGGTGCCATCAAACATAAAATGGCTGAAATGGCCATACGTATGTGGGTTTGCGAAAGTGCCCTCTATCGTGCATCTAAATGGATTGATGATAAAGAGCATGAACTGATGGCCAGCGGTAAAACTTTTGCGGAAGCCCTTTTGGGTGCGGCAGAAGAATATGCCATTGAGTGTGCCATGCTGAAAGTATATGGCAGTGAAGTATTGGATTATGTAGTAGATGAAGGTGTACAGATACACGGAGGTAATGGTTTCAGTGATGAGTATGTTATTTCAAAAGCTTACCGGGATAGCCGTATCAATCGCATCTATGAAGGAACCAATGAAATTAACCGCCTGCTTACGGTAGATATGGTATTGAAACGCGCCATGAAAGGTAAACTTGACCTTATGGGTCCTGCCATGGCGGTACAGAAAGAGCTGATGAGTATTCCTGATTTCGGAGCTGAGGACGAAGGTGCTTTCAGTAAGGAACTGAAGTATATTGCCAACTTCAAAAAAGCCATTCTTATGGTGGCAGGTGCAGCTGTTCAGAAACTGATGATGCAGTTGGAAAAAGAACAGGAAGTACTCATGAATATTGCGGATATGGCCATTGAAACCTATAATGCAGAAAGTGCCCTGCTCCGTGTGATGAAACTTACTGAACAGAAAGGAGCGGCTGCTACCCAGTTACAAAGCGATATCATGAAAACTTACCTGTATGACGCGGCAGACCGCATCAATAAATCGGGTAAAGACGCCCTGAACAGCTTTGCAGACGGCGATGAACTGCGCATGATGCATATCGGGCTGAAACGTTTCACAAAAGTGGAGCCCTATAATACCAAAGATGCCCGTCGCCGCATCAGTGAAAAACTGGTAGCCGACAACGGATATCATTTCTAAGAAAAAAAGCGCCCAAAAATTACCGGATTTCGTAAAGATTTCACATATTTGATCTTTGTTTTACGGTTGCTTGCTCAAACAAAGGTCTCATTGTTTCAAAACAGTGAGGCCTTTTTGTTTGTATTTATCCTAATTTGACCCTATGAAATCTGTCTTTGTCATCATTGGTTTAGCTTTCATTTTTGCTGCAAACGCACAGTCTTCTTTTTATGCGCCATGGATCGGTCGCTCAACCGGTAAACTTCCGGCATTGGCCTATGGCTTAGGCGAAGACAGGTTGGGTGGTGCCAAGCTGGGGTATATTGATTCTAATATTGCCCTTCGGGTAGTGGATACCATTAAAGGTATGTACCTGGTACAGTTATCAAAATTTCATCAGGCATTTATTGAACAACAGTATGTTCGTAAAGATAGCCTTAACCGACTAAAACCCTGGTATGTTACAGGCTCCATTAGTGCCAAAGGCGATTCGGCAACGGATAATGTAGCGGTGGTGATGGAAGAGAAGCTCCCCTATAAAAGCTGGATGGAGATTAACCCATCGAAAATTATAGTGGATATTTACGGCGTACAAAGCAATACCAACTGGATTACCCAACTGCAAACTTTAAAAGAAGTAAAACAGGTTTATTATCAACAGACAGAAGATGATGTATTTCGTTTAACGATTGAACTCAAACACCAGCAGCACTGGGGCTATAGCATAGGTTATGCCGGGAAGGCCCTGGTAGTGAAAGTGCGGAGACAGCCGGTAAAAACAGATTTGAGAAGCCTGCGCATAGCCATTGATGCAGGTCATGGTGGAACCAATACCGGTGCCTCAGGTATTAAAACCAAAGCTTCTGAAAAAGTCTATACCCTTCGTTTTGCAAAAGCATTACAAAAGCATCTGAAACTGAAAGGGGTAAAAAATATTATCATGACCCGTGATGAGGATACCACTTTCGATAACAAGGACCGCATATTGTGGCTACAGGAACAAAAACCTGATCTTTTAATCAGCCTGCACCTCAATTCCAGTGCCAATACAAATGTGAGTGGTACCAGTACTTATTATAAACATCTCGGTTTCAGACCTCTTACGGCCGCCATACTAAAACGTATGCTAGAATTAAAACTGAATGAATTCGGCAATGTAGGTAGTTTCAATTTTGCACTCAATTCACCTACTGATTTTCCGAATGTATTGGTGGAGATTGCTTTCTTAAGTAATGAGGCCGATGAGAAAAAAATCATCAGCCCGAAATTTCATGCGGATGTAGCCACAAAAATTCACCTCGGATTAGTAGATTGGTTAAAAACACTAAAGTAGCTACCCTTCTTCCCTTCTCTTTGCTAACAGCTTCCATAAATGTAAAGCCAGCTAAAATTGAATAATTCATTTTAACAAAGAGAAAGGAAGAAAGGAAGTTCCGTAAAGTAATTAATGCTTGATGAATCGATCAAAAAATTCAATGGTTCTCAACATCTGATCAATACGTTGTCTGTTATTACCACTTCTTGTGAGTTCATGTGTACCGCCGGGATGACGCACATACTCAACCGTTCTTCCCAATACTTTTAAACTCTTGTACAACATTTCACTTTGAATAACACCCGTGCGCAGATCATTTTCTCCATGAAAAATAATGAAAGGCGTTTTGATCTTATCTACATAGTTGATCGGTGATTCACGTTCAAGAATTGGCTTCGCTTTCTCTTCCCACGGGTAGCCACCAAAATAATTTGGTACCAGTCTCCAGGCATTTCCTTCTCCAAAAAAAGTACCCAGTTCATACACCCCACGCTGTGCACAGGCTGCTTTAAACCGTTGGTCATGCGCAATGATCCATGCAACGAGATAGCCGGCATAAGAACCACCGGTAACCGCCAGTCTGGAAGTATCAATAAAACCGCCACTGCCTGCTTTGGTAAGATAAGTAAGTACATCAGAAGTAGGTCCGGTTCCCCAATCGTTTACATTACCGCGAAGGAAATCGGTGCCATATCCGCCTGAACCCCTGGGATTGCCATAGACTACTACATAACCTTTGGCAGCATAGTATTGAAACTCATGCCACATAGAATTTTCACCAGGTCCCCACATAGCGGAAGGACCACCATGTATGTTAAGAATTGTTGGATACTTTTTACCAGCTTCATAATTAGCCGGTTTCATTACCCAGTATTCAACAGTCATTCCTTTTTCATTTACAAAAGAGAATTTCTCAGGAAAACTCAGCTTCTTTTGTTGTAGCCAGTTGTGGTTAAAAGCAGTCAGCCTCTTTTCATTTTGCATGGAAATGTTATTGCCATATAATTCAGATGGATTGCTTACCTGTGTTTTACTGTACACCACCATATCATTATAGATGTCGAAGCTGTTAATACCTGCATCATAACCAGATAATTGTTTTACCTGTTTGGTTTTTATATCTGCTTTATACAAAGGAGCGCCACCATTGCTTTGTGCAGTAAAATAAAGCGACTGTTCATCCTTGCTCCAGGTAATACCGCTTTTGTTCCTGTCGAAAGGAATCACCACCATATCTGTTGCTTGGCCATTCAAGGGCATGATAGCCAAGGAGGGAACACTTACAAAAGAAGTTCCTCCAAACTGAAAGGCCATCCATTTACCACTGGGCGATACTGCTGGACTATTATAACTTTTCCCTTTTTCCCCCAGTATTTTTCTCATATTACTTCCATCTGTATTGGCGATATAAATCTCGCTTTCCAGAACACGGTCAGGATTTTCGGTAAGACCGGCATTACCCGTAAGGATAATATGCTGACCATCGGGTGTAAAATCAATACCATTAAAACGGTTAAATCCATGGGTAATCGCTTTTGCTGTACCGCTGCCATCCGCATTCATGATAAAAAAATGGGTAAAACTTAACTCACCGGAAGTGGTTGACTCCTGCTGGAAATTGAGTTTATTGATGACTTTGGCTTTTTGTGCACTTGCATTAAGATTTAGATAGGCCCTTATTTCATCTGTATTACCATCAGGATCCGGCTTGGCATTGTTCAGTAAAAATTCATTTGCCGGAAAGCCGGGTTTTTCTAATGACCAGGATGGAGGTTTTTTACCCGGATTCAATTCTTCATCTGCTAATAACTGCTCCAGACGGAGGTTCACCGAAAAAATGATTTTCTTACCATCCGGGCTCCAGCGAGGGCTACCGACACCATATTTAAAACGGGTTAACTGAACAGGTTCCCCGCCATCCAGCGAGAGGAGGAATAATTGAGCCCTTCCATCGACTGGACGAACAAAGAGAATCTGCTTACTATCGGGGCTCCATACTGGCTGACTGGCCGATTCTTTTCCGCCTGTTATGGCTTTGGCCGTGCTGGAACCCTCATTATTCAACAGGTAAAGCTTGTTTACATAGCGGTATTCCCATTTATTTTCGCCTTCAGGTTCAATGCTGGTTACAGCGAACAGTGTTTTACTGCCGTCCGGACTAATACTAACGTTTCCAACCTGGCTAATTGCAAGCATATCGGTTACCTTAATGGTTTCCGTGCCATTTTGTGCCATCAGAAACTGGGTCAGACAGAGACTGATCCATAGAAATAACTGCTTCATGGTATTGATTTATGGATTTAAAGTACAAATAAATGACATGCGCAGTCACAGGCTTTTGTACTTTTACAGGCTAAAAAGTAAATTTTATGGGTAAACTGGTAGAAGAGTTTAATTCGTACAGAGAGAAAATGAATGATGTGATCCTGAGTAAGAATAACCTGGTCATGAAGCGTTTATGGAACCTCGATACCAATACATACGATGAAGGTGCACTGGATAAGAAGACAAAAGAAATGCTCGGGCTGGTAGCCAGTATGGTACTGAGGTGTGATGATTGTATTAAATACCATTTGGGGAAATGTCATGAACTGGGGGTAAATACAGATGAGATGTACGAGATATTTGCTGTGGCCAACATTGTGGGTGGAACCATTGTTATACCACATACCCGCAGGGCCGCAGAATATTGGGAAGAACTAACCGGCGCTTCTGCATCATAATTTTTTTTCGGAACTTTACAGGAATACCCGTCCTGTCATTTTAATTAAAAAAGCATGTCAGCAATAACTACAAACCCGCCTGTATTAACCGCCAAAGATTTTGCCACAGACCAGGAAGTGCGTTGGTGTCCGGGCTGTGGTGATTATTCTATTTTGGCACAGGTACAGAAAATAATGCCAGGTATTGGTGTTCCCAAGGAAAATATTGTCATCATCAGTGGTATCGGTTGTAGCAGCCGTTTCCCTTATTATATGAATACCTATGGTATGCATTCTATTCATGGCAGGGCTACAGCTATTGCCAGCGGTTTAAAAGCTACACGACCCGAATTAAGTGTGTGGATCGTTACCGGCGATGGGGATAGTTTAAGCATCGGTGGTAACCATACCATCCATTTACTGAGAAGAAATTTTGATGTAAATATTCTGCTTTTCAATAACCAGATATATGGCTTAACCAAAGGGCAGTATTCGCCAACATCTGAAGAACATAAAGTCACCAAGAGTACACCTTATGGCAGTATCGACCATCCTTTCAACCCACTTGCCTTAGCAATGGGTGCCGATGCAAGTTTCATCGCAAGGAGTATGGATCGTGATCCGAAACATTTACAGACAATGTTAACCCGGTCGCATCAACATAAAGGCGCTTCTATGCTGGAGATCTATCAAAACTGTAACATCTTTAATGATGGTGCATTTGAAATTTTTACAGAAAAAGGAAGTAAACCCGATGAGGCCCTGTTTCTGGAGCAGGGTAAACCACTTGTATTTGGAGCCACTCAGCAAAAAGGAATCCGGATGGATGGCATGAAGCCTGTACTGGTTGATTTAACAGATGGATCTGTGAATATGGATGATTTATGGATACATGATGAAAGAGATTTTTATAAGGCCCAGGTACTGATTCGTATGTTTGATGATCCGAATCAACAAGGCACACATTTTCCCCGTCCTTTTGGTGTATTCTATGAAACAGAAAGAGCCTGCTATGAAGATGTAATGGCCATGCAGCTGGAAGAGATTATTGCTACCAAAGGCAAAGGAGATTTGGATAAATTATTACGTGGTAAAGAAGTGTGGGAAATCGTATAAAACAGAAGAACAGCGAAATTTTCAAATTCGAAGCTGGATATTTCTCTGTTACGCTGTTCAAAGAAAAGTCCCGGTTTGCTGACCGGGACTTTTTTATAAAACAAAATCGATCGAATAGAGACGAACTATAATCTGGCAATATCATGCTTGATGGCAAAAAGAGCAAGACCCACACGTGTTGCCGTTTGTAATTTCTGAAAGAGGTGATCTCTTGTTGCATCTACATTCCGCAGGCTGGTGCCCATTAGCTCTGCAATTTCATGGTAAGATTTATCGGTGCAGGCCCAACCCAGAAATTCTTTTTCCTGATCGGTAAGTTCTGTGAATTTCTGGATATCTGCATCTTCTTCAGGTGAAGTTTTCATGGTATGCATGATATTATCGCACATCAGTTTATTGAGGTAAACACCTTTGCTAACAATACCATCCAGTGCTGCTTTCAGTTCCTGTGGTTTACTGTCTTTAAGAAGGTATCCTTTGGCCCCGTTTTTAAACATGCGAATGATAGAACGCTCATCATTCAGCATGGTGAGTGCCAGTATTTTTATCTGTGGATAATGAGTTGTGAGCCATAAAGCTGTTTCATAACCATTCATATCCGGCATGGTAATATCCAGCAACACAACATCGGGTAAATTATTGGGGTCCAATAATTCGATCATGTGTTTACCGCTATTGGCTTCAAACAATACTTTATATCCACTAAAAGAGTTAACCAGTGAGGCAAGCCCGTTTCTTAACAGTACATGGTCATCAACCAGGGCAATTTGAGTCATATCAAAACATCTTTAACAACAATACAAAAGCCACACCCGAGTTGCCGGATGTGGATTCGGCTAGTAAATTACATTTTTTTGTGTTGCAAAACTCAGTTTTCTCCGGAATTTATCACGGATGATTTCACCGAATTATCATCAGTGAAAACACCCTATTAATTTGGGTGTTTTCAACGTTGGATTTTTTTGGCGACTATACTACATTTACCGCGGGTAGAGAAAAACAGCAGAAATGACTGTAATTTTTCTCGTATTCAGTTTTCATTAGGGGTTACAAGTGAAAAAGGCGGCACAAGGCCGCCTTTTTCTGTTTCATTTATAACCGCTTCCGGCGCTTATTTTCGGAGTTCTTTTTCGGCGTATTCAAATATTTTTTTCTTCTTCCAGTTGTACCAGGAATGAGGAGCTGTTTTTTTCATCATCGTATCAATATTGCGCATACCAAACAGGTTCCAAACACCATTGAGTTTTCCTTTTACAGAAGATTGCATAGCTCTCAGACTCATTGCAAATCCACTATCCAGGTATTCCATATGGTGCCAGTAACCAGCCGGCATAAACAGCGTATCGCCATGTTCAAGTGTAATATCATACCCATTGGCCAGTTTAAGGGCCGGATACTGCGTATAATCTGGCGTGCCATTGTGGTGGTGATAATTGCTGAAATCGGCGAGACTTAAAACTTCAAATGGCTTTCTGTAAAGCTTATATTGTTCTTCAAAAGGAAATAGTAATACTTTTTTTCGCCCCACAAATTGTGTATGCAGAATATGACTCATGTCGATATCAAAATGCATATGGGTGATGCTGGTTTCGCCACCAACGAAAAGCATGGGGAATCTTTTTACAAAGCCACTCATGAATTCGTCAGGCCAGGTAAAATCTTTGGTTAGCTGTGGGGCATGCTCAAAAATATTGAATAGGAAAATACGCCAGGCAGCAGGTCCCATTTTAATCATATCAATGTATTCACCGAAGGTTTTGTAATCGTCGGCTGTATTGATGGGTGTGTAAGCATCGCTTTTGATATTATTGTATAAACCTACTTTTTTATCGCCTACCAGTGTTTTGAAATAATCCCAGTTCCATTTCTCATATGCAGGCCAGTTTTTGGCCATGTCACGGATCACCAATGGTTTCTTAGGCAGGTAATAGTTTTGTTTAAAATCTGCAGGGCTGATTTGATCAACGATATCAACTGCCTGTAATTGCATGGTTGAATTTTTTGCAAAAATAAGTGGAACGTATTGTTAATAAAAGTATAATCAACATAATTGCATGGGGAGCCATTTTTTTTATTAATAATAGTGCTATGAATGTGTAGCTGAGTTTTCTGTATTCTATATAGCATCTATGATCAGTAAAGGGTATAATTGATTATAATACAGTGCATTAAATTTCGTTATCTCAGTTTTTTTCTTATATTTAAATATGCTGCTTGAAGTGCATCCAGACAATCCCAATCCCCGGCATTTGCGTATGATCGCAGAATGTTTGCTGTCTGGTGGTGTAATTATTTATCCTACGGATACGATTTATGGTTTGGGTTGTGATATTTTCCAGCATAAGGCGGTTGAGCGTATTGCCAGAATTAAACAAGTGGATCCCGCCAAAGCACAACTGAGTTTTATTTGTTATGATCTCAGTGATTTAAGTCAGTACACAAAAAGTATTTCCACACCCCTTTACCGGCTCTTGAAAAGTTATTTGCCTGGTCCTTATACTTTTATTCTGCCTGCAAGTAAAGAAGTACCCAAAATTCTGCAGAGTAAGAAAAGTACGATTGGCTTAAGGGTACCCGATAATAATATTGCCCGGCAGATTGTACATGAACTCAGGCATCCTATTCTGTCAGCATCCCTCCCCGGCGAAATGGTAGAGGAGTATACTGATCCGGCTATTATTTATAAAAAGTTTGAAAAACTGGTAGATATTGTAGTAGATGGCGGTAATGGTGGTATGATACCATCTACCGTTATTGACTGTACAAAAGATACCTACGAAATTATCCGTGAAGGTGCAGGAGCCTGGAATGAATAAAACTAGATCGGTAGCTGTAACTGTTGCGGAACAATGTTAAAACTTTTTCTGTGGTGCTCGCAAAGACCATGTATTTCAATAGCACGACGATGTTCGGCAGTTCCATATCCTTTGTTTCTATTCCATCCATACTGAGGATATGTTTCGTGCAATTTCATCATCCATTCATCGCGGTGTGTTTTTGCCAGAATACTGGCAGCGGCAATACTGCTGTACTTACCATCTCCTTTTACAATACATTCATGAGCTATGCCAGGATACCTGATAAACCTATTGCCGTCAATCAGCAAAAATTCAGGAAGCGGATTTAACTGACGAATGGCCATATGCATGGCTTTATAAGATGCTTTCAGAATATTGATCTCATCAATTTCATGGTTGCTGATGGCTGCTACCGACCAACTGATGGCTTCCTTTTCAATAATGCCCCTGAGGATATTCCGTTGCTTCTCCTGAACCTGTTTACTGTCGTTTAACAGCGGGTGGTGAAAATCTTTTGGTAGTATAACCGCCGCCGCAAAAACGGGACCTGCATAACAGCCACGGCCAGCCTCATCACAACCGGTTTCGGTTAATTTTTCCTGGTAAAAAGGTAGTAGCATGACCTAAAATTCCAGAAACTTGATGATATGAGATCATTTTTTTTAAACCGCAACAAATTTCACTATGAAACCACCATCTTTTCACTGAGAAACTCAAAAACGATCAAACAAAATCATGACTGCTTTTAATAACACAATAACTTTGCCTCAACCAAGAAGCTATATATGGAACAGGTGAACAACAGGTCTTCGAAATTAGTGGCAAGGTGGTTATTATTGGGCGTGGTGATGACCATTATACAAGTGGCGCTGGGAGGTATCACCCGTTTAACAGGCAGCGGCCTTTCCATTACGGAATGGGATGTGATTACCGGCACATTACCCCCCCTGAATGAACGGGCTTGGCTGGCTGAATTTGAAAAATACAGAGCCACTCCTCAGTTTCAATTACTCAACTTTGAATTCGGACTGTCGGATTTTAAATTTATTTTTTTCTGGGAATGGTTCCACCGTTTATGGGCAAGGTTGATAGGTCTTGTATTTGCAGGAGGTTTTATCTGGTTTATCATTGGTAAACACTTTAAAAAAGAAATGGTACGCCCATTGGTGGTATTATTCCTGCTCGGTGCATTGCAGGGTGCTATCGGCTGGATTATGGTGGCAAGCGGACTTACGGGCGATGCGGTATATGTAAAGCCTACAAGACTGGCACTCCACTTCATTTTCGCACTCGGCCTGCTTTGCTATACTTTCTGGTTTGCTTTAAAACTATTGATTCCGGAGCAGCAGAGAGTTGCATTCCCTTCTTTACGAAAAATCAATTTGTGGCTGATTGGCTTATTGGTACTTCAATTATTGTATGGCGCATTGATGGCCGGACATAAGGCAGCGAATGTAGCAGCCAGCTGGCCCAAAATTAACGGTGATTGGGTGCCTGATTCCTTATTTTCTCACAAACCCTTTCTGCTGAATTTTATCGATAATAAGATACTGATTCATTTTGTGCATCGTGGCCTCGCTTATCTTATTTTGATCTGGATAATTATCTGGACCATTCAGTTGGCTAAACATAAAGGATCATTGCTTTTTGAAAATATCAAACGAATTCCGCTATACCTTACCTTTCTGCAGGTATTGCTTGGAATTTTAACGATCTTAACCAGTACAGGTATCATACCGGGTAAATGGGGTACATTTGAATGGATGGCACAACTGCATCAACTCACTGGTATGTGTTTGCTGTTGTCGCTATTTGCTACTTTGTTTGTATTGAGCAAACAAAAATAAAGCTGCTAAACCCGGCGGGAAAAGGAGGGAAGCATGGTCTTCCATCAAAATGTTGTATCGAATGGATAAACTCAAACAATATTTTTCGGGTTTCTGGTTCTCTATGCCTGTACAGTTATTGCTACTGCATTTTCGCAGGTATCAGGTGTTTCTGGTATTCTGGTATGTACTTTTTTCAACAGTAGCAGGTGGATTCATGCGCACTTTTGGTGCGGACTCACTTTTTCTTGCACCTGAATATTTTGGTAAGATCAATGTACTGAGTACCGCCATTGTTGGGTTTGCACTGGGTATATTTATCATGAGCTGGAACATCACTACATTTATTTTATTCAGTAAATATTTTCGTTTTCTCGCCACTACAGCTCAACCCTTTTTAAAATACTGTATTAATAATGCAGTACTGCCGGTTATTTTTCTGGTATTTTATTTTTCTAAAGCTGTTTCTTATGCCAGATACCAGGAGTTGTTTGGCGCTACAGAAATTTCATGGATGGTATTGGGTTTTGCTGGAGGTATCATAACTTCTATACTCATTGCTTTCGCCTATTTTTTCGGAGCTGATAAAACGATTTACAGAAGCATGGCGAGTGTAATTGATACAGCCAATGTACACTATGCACTGGTTTCAAAAAACAATCCCTTACCTAAAGAACGAACAGAGCTTCGTATTGACTGGTTCTTCAGTGCTAAAATGGCATTGCGTAAACCCAGAGATGTAAGGCATTACAGTCTGGCATTTCTGGATACTGTTTTTAAAAGGCATCACTTTGCAGCCGTAATTGCAATTGCCATTGCTTTCTTTTTTTTGATAGGTATAGGTTATATCTCTGATACAAGATTGTTTCAACTGCCAGCCGCTGCCAGTATTACAGTATTCTTTGCCATTCTTATTGCGGCGGCAGGAGCTATCTCAACATTTCTACATAGCTGGAGTATTCCGGTGATGGTTCTTGTATACCTCTTTGTGAATTTTTTATACCAGAAAGATATCATTGATCTCAGGAACAAAGCTTATGGATTGGATTATTCCTCAAAAACGGTGCGGCCGGTTTATTCCAGAGAGTCTGTTATGCATCAGGCAGGCAGTGCCGAAATAGCTGCCGATAAGCAGGTGTATATAAATATGCTGAATCAATGGAAAAAAAAGCAGGGAACGACTAAGCCGGTGATGTATCTGATTAATACAAGTGGAGGTGGTATCAGAAGCGCCACTTTTACCATGAATGCATTACAGCAACTGGATAGTATGTTTGGTGGTAAACTCCTGCAACAAACTTTCCTTATCAGCGGTGCATCGGGCGGTATGCTGGGAGCTGCTTATTTCAGGGAGCTGTATTACCGGAAACAAAAGGGAGAGAAAATCAATCTTCAGGATAAGCAGTACATTGATGATATTTCAAACGATTTATTAAATCCGCTGTTCTCATCTTTTGTTACCCGCGATCTTATTGGGCCTGCAAAGCCTTTTACCAAACATGGATATAGTTATACAAAGGACCGGGGTTATGCTTTCGAACAAAAACTAAACGAAAATACCCATGGATATCTTAACAGAACTTTGAATGATTATAAAGAACCTGAAGCAAAAGCGGAGATACCGCTGATTTTTTTTAATGCGGTGATTACAAGAGACGGACGAAAGCTTGTGATGGCTACTCACCCTGCAAGGTTTATGACAAGGCCACTTACTGATTCGACCAGTATTCTTCCCTTTGATGCAGATGCAATCGATTTCCGTAGTTTTTTTGATAAACAGAATGCTGGTAATATTGGTGTACTCTCAGCACTTAGGATGAATGCTACTTTCCCTTATGTATTACCCAATGTATGGTTACCCACAAATCCGGTTATTGATGTAATGGATGCAGGATTACGTGACAATTTCGGTCAGGAAACATCTTTGCGTTTTATCGAAGTATTCCGTGATTGGCTAAAGGAAAATACCAGCAAAGTAGTGTTACTGCAGTTGCGTGACAGAAGTTTGAGCGATTGGGACAGGCCCTTGGAAGGAACAAGCCTGTTTGGCACTTTTACCAAACCTTTTTTATTACTACAGAATAACTGGTACAAGCTGCAGGATTATTATCAGCACGACCAACTGGCATTTAGTTTTGAAGCATATGGACCTCAGTTTCACCGGATCTGTTTTCAATATGTGCCCTCCAGAAAAGAAGCGCCTGCCAGTCTCAGCTTTCATATAACCGCTGCAGAAAAAAGAGATATCGCCCTCGCACTGAAGGCAGAAGATAACCGGAAAGAATTCAAACGTTTAAGGAGCCTTATGAAATAATCAGGCAGGCTGTATTAACAGAAAATAGTCTTTCATGATGCTGATGGTAAATTCATCTGCTGTTTCTCTTGGCTCCCCATCAATATGTAAAGGTGCTAGTTTTAAATTGCGTATGGTGATCTGCGGTGTCTGGAAGTAGAGAATATTCTTCTTGGTCATATCTTCTACCAGTTGCTGTAATTTATTATTACCTCTGATTTGACGTAGAATAGCGAAAGGTAATTTAGCCTTGTTCATTTTTTGTACAATTACAATATCCAGCATGCCATCGCTCAGACTGGCCTGTGGTGCAATTTTGAAATTGTTACCAAACTGATTACTATTGGCTATACTGATAAAAAAAGCGTCTGAAAAAAAGGAAAAATTCTCGAGTTTAATTTCAAACTGATAAGGAGTGGCTTTAAAATAGTTGATAATGCTTTGCTGTGTATAGGTGAGTAGTCCGCGGGAAGCCTTGCTCGCAAAATCATGTGCCACCTGAGCATCAAAGCCAATACCACTTAACATGCAGGAATAATGGTTGTTTACCATGAATGCATCAATAGGCCTGGCTGAACCTTCAAAAATAAGTGAGAGCGCCAGTTCTGGTTTGGTAGGAATCCTGGCAGCCAATGCAAGGCCGTTACCTGAACCCAGCGGAATAATACCGAACCTGACCGGCAGTTCATGTAAGGCCTGTGTAACCTGATTAACGGTACCGTCGCCTCCAATGATTACCACATCAGTAATATGTTCTGCTCTTATTTTTTCGCGGAGAAGTTGGTAATGCCCACCGGCATTTGTATGCATAATTTCAAAGAGAATACCTCTGGAAGTCGTCTCTTTTTCGATTAATTTTTTGATCCCGTCTTTTTTCGACGTACCCGAAATAGGGTTTACGAGGTAAACAATTTTTCTTTCCATCAGCTCCAACGTTAAAATGAATATAGCCTTACTACAGGATCAGTCGTTTATAAGGCTGCAATATTGCATTTTCTTTCTGTAAAATCCTGTTAAACTAGGTTAACAGTTTACCACTTCAGCAAGGCACTGGCCCAGGTAAAACCACTACCAAAAGCAGCCAGACAAACAAGATCGCCATCTCTGATCAATCCTTTTTCCCATGCTTCACAAAGCGCAATAGGCACAGATGCGGCTGTAGTATTACCGTAGGATTGGATGTTATTATAAACCTGTTCATCACTTAAGCCCAGCTTCTGCTGTACAAACTGGCTGATACGCAGATTGGCCTGGTGAGGAATCAGCATATTGATATCAGATGGTTGTAACCCATTTTGCTGCAGGGCTTCCATGATGACTTCCGGAAATTTTACAACGGCTTTCTTGAATACAGAAGGACCATCCATATTCGGGAAATTCTGTGCCTTATCAATCATGTTATGGCTCATGAACATTTGCCCGATTTCCGCATCATCAAAATCTGCATAGTTTTTATCGGCCCAGTAATTGGCATGTGTACCGGGGTTATACATGGCCAATATTTCAGCCGATTCTCCATCACTGTGTAAATGGGTACTTAAAATACCCTGTCCCTTTTTTTCTGTAGGTTGTAAAACAACGGCGCCAGCACCATCGCCAAAAATGACAGATACATTTCTGCCACGGGTAGAGAAGTCCAGTCCGAATGAATGTTTTTCACTACCTACAACCAATACATTTTTATACATGCCTGTTTTAATAAACTGATCGGCTACACTCAATGCATAAACAAAACCACTGCACTGGTTACGGATATCCAATGCGCCTACTTCTCCCATTTTCATGGCTCTCTGAAGGAGTACACCACAGCCAGGGAAATAATAATCGGGCGATAAAGTAGCAAAAACAATAAAGTCTATTTCTTCAACGGTAGTACCTGCGCGTTCAATGGCAATGCGTGCAGCTTCAACAGCCATCGTAGTAGTGGTTTCTTCGGTACGATGTGCGTATCGCCTTTCCTTGATACCTGTTCTTTCCTGTATCCATTCATCACTTGTTTCCATGTACTTAGTGAGGTCATGATTGGTAACTACGTTTTTGGGTACGTACATACCAATACCTGCAATTTTGCTACTGGGCATAGGCAATCGTTTTTCTAAGGGCTAATATAGGTATTTATCGTGGTGAATGGTGAATGGTGAATGGTCAATAAGACGGTTGGTTCATGCAATATGATCTATAGATTATTGAATGAATACCTGGCATATTCACCATTGATCATTCACCATTCACATGATCACATTTTCAACAATTCTTTCATAAATCTGGCAGCTTCCTTTTCAACTGTAACAACATCTTTCGATTGTATAGGTGAACCCAATACATGGCTGCCTGCATTGGGAATGGGTATCATTCTTTTCATACCGGCAGGTGTACTCACTTCTTCAAACATTTTTTTCATCGCACTTACTTTCACAACCGGGTCCTGTTCTTTTTCATTTTTATAATAATACAGGGTAAGAAGAGGCTGTTGTATTTTTTCAAAAGTCTTTTTGTTCATCGTTGTTTCCAATAGCTCCTGTAATTCCGTTACTGCTTCGAGCCGGTAAGTCTGGTTCCAGTATTTTTTATATTCATCAGTTTTATTGGGAATGATATTCATCTTGCCTCCTTTTACGAGCCTTGCAATCTGTAAACCCCATGGATTGTTGGTGATCCATGCATTTGGATCGTTAATGGCAATATTGGGTGATAATAAAATCAGTCCTGCAATTTCGGGATAGGCTGCTGCCAATTGTAAAGCCAGTGTACCTCCTGTTGAAGTACCCATCATAATCACTTTTTCACCCAGCTGTTTTCCGATTGCATACGCTTCCTTGGCTGTTTCCCATAAGCTGGTGGCTGTCATGTTTAATAAAGCGTCTGAAGTATCAATACCGTGAGCCGACAAACGTGCCAGATATAAATTGGCGCCAAATTGTTTGGCCAGATTTCTGTGCACAGGATTGCCTTCTTCCTGACTGGCACTGAACCCATGCAAATACACAATGGCATAGGCTGTTTTAGTGTGTGCAGAATCGTTTGCCCATACTACCCTTGCCTGGTTATCAGGTTTGATAGAGTGTTTAGCCTCCAGTAAACCAACAAAGGCATCAATACTGTCCGGGGTAGCAGGTATAGAGGGCAACTGGGTAGCATAAACAGGGGTATCAGGGTGAGGGCCGAGCAGGTAGACCACAAAAAGAATGGCGATCAAAACCAGCAGTTTTTTCAGCAATCGCATAAAAATAAATGTTTACCGTAAGATAAGCATAGTTACAGAAACCCCGGATAGTACAGAAAATACAAGATAAAATCTATTGTTTTGCATTGAAATACATATAGTTAGGTGTTATTCGAACCATTTAGGCACCAATCCCCGTTAAGTTTATGTATCTGCTTTGCCCTCCGGCCATAAAGCCGTACCTTTGCAGCCTTAAAATTTTACATGGAAATAAGAAACATTGCCATTATTGCACACGTTGACCATGGCAAAACAACCCTGGTAGACAGGATTCTACACGCTACCAAAGTATTCAGGGATAATCAGGATACCGGTGAATTAATTATGGATAGTAATGACCTTGAAAAGGAAAGAGGTATTACCATCTTCAGTAAAAATGCAGCCGTTACCTATAATGGTATTAAAATAAATGTAATTGATACACCGGGTCACAGCGACTTTGGTGGAGAAGTGGAAAGGGTATTGAAAATGGCAGATGGTGTAATTCTGCTTGTGGATGCCTTTGAAGGTCCTATGCCCCAGACACGTTTTGTACTGCAGAAAGCCTTACAACTGAACCTGCATCCGATTGTAGTAATTAATAAGGTGGATAAACCCAATTGCCGTCCTGATGAAGTACATGATGCAGTATTTGAATTGTTTTTTAACCTTGATGCAACAGAAGAGCAGCTGAATTTCCCTACTTTCTATGGTAGTGGCAAAAATGGTTGGTTCAATGATAGCTTAACACCAACAGAAGACATCCTTCCGTTGATGGATGGTATTATTAAATATGTACCTGCTCCCAAAGTAAATGAAGGTACATTGCAGTTACAGATTACCTCACTTGATTACTCATCTTTCCTTGGCCGTATAGCCATTGGTAAAGTAACCCGAGGCTCTATTAAAGAGAACCAGCAGATTGCATTGGTACAGGCTGATGGTACCATTAAGAAAATACGCGTAAAAGAATTGTATGTGTTCGAAGGAATGGGTAAGCGTAAGGTAACGGAAGTATTATCTGGTGATCTCTGTGCTGTAGTAGGTCTGGAAGATTTTAATATTGGTGATACCATTGCTGATGCAGAGAATCCTGAAGCATTGCCTGTTATCAGTGTGGATGAGCCGACCATGAGCATGACTTTCAGTATCAACAACTCGCCTTTCTTTGGTCGCGACGGTAAGTTTGTGACTTCTCGTCACCTGCGTGACCGTTTGATGAAAGAAACAGAGAAGAATCTGGCATTGCGCGTAGAAGATACAGATAGCGCAGATAGTTTTCTGGTATACGGTCGTGGTATTCTTCACTTGGGTGTATTGGTAGAAACCATGCGTCGTGAAGGATATGAACTCACCGTTGGTAACCCTCAGGTATTGGTAAAACATATCGATGGTAAGAAACATGAGCCTTATGAGATACTGGTAGTGGATGTGCCAAGTGAGTTTAGCGGTAAGGTAATCGATCTGGTTACACAACGTAAAGGTGAAATGCTGGTAATGGAAAGCAAGGGCGAAATGCAGCACCTGGAATTCGATATTCCATCAAGAGGGCTGATTGGTCTTCGCTCTCAAATGTTAACGAATACTGCAGGTGAAGCTGTAATGGCACACCGCTTTAATGAATACAAGCCCTGGAAAGGACCCATCCCCGGAAGAAACAATGGTGTATTGATTGCCAAGTTCCAGGGTGTTACCACTGCTTACTCTATCGATAAATTACAGGATAGAGGTAGTTTCTTTATTGATCCGGGAGAAGAAGTATACGTAGGTCAGATCATTGCTGAGCATATTAAGCCCGGAGACCTGAACGTGAATGCGGTAGAAGCCAAAAAACTCACCAACCACCGTGCAAGCGGTAGTGATGACAGTGTTCGTATTACACCCAAACTCCAGTTTACACTGGAGGAGTGTATGGAATATATTCAGCAGGATGAGTGTATTGAGGTTACGCCTAAAAACATTCGTATGCGTAAAACCGTATTGAATGAAGAAGACAGAAAGAAAGTAGCCAGAAGTATGCAGTCTGAAGCGGCTGGATAATTAGATACCTGATAAATAGTCAAAAGCCATCCCGTCGTAGACGGGATGGCTTTTTTATGGGATTAATTTTTTCCGGAAACAAACACTATTCTCCACACCGGCATATTGTCCATAATTGGGAATAATACTATATCCATTTTTCTGATACAACGCAATTGCTTCCGGTTGTCGTTTACCTGTTTCCAGAACAGCAGTTGTATAATTTTCTTCTTTTGCCCATTGTTCCAATGCTTCCAGTATACGAGAGGCATAGCCTTTTGAACGGTAAGAAGGTAAGGTATACATACGTTTTACTTCGACGGTAGCTTGCTCAATTTCTTTAAAAGCGCCACAGGCAACAGCTGTATTATCATCATATAAAATAACAACATGAGCGAGTTGCTGTATGCCATTAAACTGGTGATAGAATGCATGTTCATCGCCATCTCTTGCAGCCAGATCAGCATCCAGTTGCTGAACCAGTGCGATGAAATCGGCGTTTGCAGAATCGGTTTTACTGATGCGATACATTTTCACCTGTATGTGTATAATGGATAGTTTGTGTGGCTGCCAGTAATTGATTGGTATTACAGTTATCACCATCGCAACAGGGTAGTGCATTGGTGGTACAAACCGGACATTGATAATGTCCATGTACGTGAACGAGTTGTACCATATGACCGCAGAAAAGGCATTGTTGTGGTTGCATACCTGAAAATAAGAAGCAAAAAGGACGATCTATGGTAGAATTTGTCAACACCCGTGAAAAAGAACGACCGGTAAGCATATTGCAGCCAACCGGTCGTTCCACACAACTTGTATGTTTTCTCTATACTTACTTATTCCCTTCGACTACGCTCAGGCCTTATTTCCTATTTCTCTTTACCGTTACATCAGAAACTTCACGGGTGATTACATTGATATCGAAACTCTCTTTGTACACTTCTTTACCTGACTGAAACTGGAAAGTAAGTTTATTTACGTCGGCATCTTTGAGCAGTACGAACTTCTTTTCAAATTTCTTATCAGAGAAATTACTTTTAAAAAGACTTTCTCCCTCTTCATTGATAATATTTAAGGTAACATAATTACCCATTGGATTATCAAATTTCACGTTGAAAGAGAGGTCGTTGTTGAAGAAGCCTGTGTAATTCACTTCGACCTTGGCTTTGTTGGCATCTGGTTTTTCATTGGTGCGTGCTTCGGCAGCAGTAAATAAAATAACAGATAATAAACCGGTAATGATTGCTTTTTTCATGTTCATATTCTTTTTGCGTTAATAATAAATGACGCCTGTAGTAGGTACAGGTTTTCGTATCGCAATGAATATTTCGTAAAGCAAAAACGTAGCAATTCAATCAAGCAAGGATCGTATAGAGGTCAGATACCTATCTAAGAGCATTTGCTCTTAGATAGGTATCGAAGTAGTATTATTGCTGGCAACCAGCTTTTCTGGCTTCAGTTTCGCTGAGGAACAGGTTGATGTCCTGATCAAAACTTTGTTTACCAGTCTGGATGCGGAAAGTTAATTTTTCGGCATCTTCTTTAGACAGTACAAATCTTTTTGTGAAATCTTTTTGCGCATAGCTTTCTTTAAAGAACAGATCACCTTTCGCATCCAATACCAGCAGCGTAAATTTTTCACCACTTGGGTTATTGAATTTGATGTTGAAGGAAGCCTGATCTTTTGAAGAACCAGCGTATTTAAATTCTGCAGACGCTTTTGCAGCTACAGCTTCACCGGAATTATTAGCGTTGGCCTGAATAAATGTACCGGCGGTTAAAATGCCACTCAGGATGATTCCTTTTACGATGGCTTGTACAGATTGCTTTTTCATGTTGTTTCTTTTAAACTTTTAAATAAAATGATGCCCTTCTCCTGTGCGCAGAAGAATTTCCGTAGTGCAAGTAAAAGTTTCGTAAAAGCGAGCCGGCAGAAGCGAAGAAGTATGGATTTATAAAAAATCCGGTATGTACGTTCAAAATTTGTTTCGTACATCCTTTATACCTGCAAGATATAAAAGGTAACCCTCCCAAAAAATGAATTTTGGGTGAACGGTGTTAACATATAAATAAATTGGATATCTTAACGTGTGTTAGTTTCCGGCTACGGGCTTATTCAATGTCTCCCATAACAGGTCTTTTAAAGCCGTTAATCCGGTCTGGGTTACAGACGAAATAAAAAGGTGCGGAATGCCTTTGGGAAGCTCCTTACTGATGGCTTCTTTCAGTTCATCATCCAGCATATCACTTTTACTGATGGCAATGATGAAATCTTTTTGCAGCATCTCAGGATTATATTGCTCCAGCTCATTTCTAAGAATCTCAAACTCTTTTCTATGATCTGCACTATCGGCCGGAATCAGGAACAATAAAACTGCATTTCGTTCAATATGTCTCAGAAAACGATGACCCAGGCCTTTCCCTTCTGCTGCACCTTCAATAATACCGGGTAAATCGGCAATACAGAATGATTTTGAATCCCGATAGGCAACCATACCCAACTGAGGCGTCAGGGTAGTGAATGCATAATTGGCAATTTTGGGCTTAGCGGCAGTAATCACTGATAGCAAAGTCGACTTTCCTGCATTTGGAAAACCTACCAGACCCACATCGGCCAATACTTTTAATTCAATATTTTTCCAACCCTCCACGCCGGGTTCGCCAGGTTGGGCATGTTCAGGCACCTGATTGGTAGGGGTTGCAAAATTGCTGTTACCCAAACCACCACGACCACCTTTCATCCATATAATTTCCTGACCGTCTTCCAGTATTTCGGCTTCTATCTTACCGGTTTCTTCGTCACGGGCAACGGTACCAAGAGGTACTTCGAGTACAATATCTTTTCCATCGTGACCGGTACAGTTATTCTTGCTGCCACCTTCTCCGTTCTCTGCCAGTACATTTTTAAAATAACGCAGGTGTAATAAGGTCCACATCTGCGAATTGCCGCGCAGAATAATATGTCCGCCACGACCACCATCACCACCATCAGGGCCACCTTTGGCAGTTAGCTTATTACGCATAAAATGCTTGGCGCCGGCACCACCATGTCCACTACGGCAGAAGATGCGGATATAATCAATGAAGTTATTTTTCTCAGACACGGTTCAATCAAAACTTTGGTGGAATACAAAAGTACGAAAATATAAGCGGTATCAGGATTTACGGGTTGTGTTCCAGGTTTTATAAAGCGTCTGACTGTTTTCTTCCGTTGATGAAGTTGTGTCAGGCAAAATGCGTAATGGTTCACACGCTTTCCAGTAAGTATGCATTTCGGTCGGTAATTGCTGGTAGAGTTCGGTACCCTTTGTTTTCCAGCTGATCATTTCATCACTTACCTCTTTTATTTTTTTTGCAGGATTCCCTACAATCAGGCTTCTTGGTTCAAATATTTCATCTGCCTTAATCATACTCAAGGCTCCAACAATACACTCATCGCCCAGTACAACATTGTCCATAATAACACTGTTCATACCTACCAAACAGTTTCTGCCGATGGTGGCACCGTGTATAATGGCACCATGACCAATATGAGCTGCTTCATGTAAACGTACCGTTATACCCGGAAACATATGAATGGTACAGTTTTCCTGCACATTGCATCCATTTTCAATAATAATCTGTCCCCAGTCGCCACGAATCGCAGCTCCTGGGCCAACATACACATGTTTACCAATAATCACATTACCCGTAACTACCGCCTGTGGGTGTATAAAAGCAGTTTCATGTATAACGGGAATATGTTCTTTGAACTGATAGATCATAGCAGGGTTTTGCCGGTTCTGAAGCAGGTACCTTTAAAGTGGGCTACCTGCTCATGATCCTGATTACTGATTGCGATATGGTATAAACCTGTACTTCTGCCATTATGAATTTCTTTGGCTTCGGCAGTTAATACATTTCCCACCTGTATGGCTTTGGTGAAATTAATGGAAGTGTCGAGTGCTACAGAAAGGTTATTTCGGTTATTACACGCAAATGCAAAGGCACTGTCTGCCAGCGAAAAGGCAATACCACCATGTACAATTCCAAAACCGTTTACCATTTCGGGGCGAACAGTCATCTGAATCCGGCTATAGCCTTCCTGAATCTCAAGCACTTCGATGCCCAGCCATTGCGAAAACCGGTCATGTTCCATCATATGCGCTACTACCTGTTGGGGACTGTTCATACTATTTTATTTGCCTTTGAATAAGGGATTTCTCTTTTCCAAAAATGCCTCTACGCCTTCTTTAAAATCTTCTGTAGCAGCTGCTTTCTGCTGGTAATCATCTTCAAGTGACAGCTGTTCTTCCAGATCATTAGTAATGGAATGATTTAGCGCATGTTTAATGTAGGCCAATGCTTTGGTCGGCATTTGAGCGATGGTTGCTGCTATTTTTTTTGCGGATGCCATAAAGTCTTCGTCTTCATAAACCTTATAAATCATACTCAGTCGTTCTGCTTCTTCAGCGGTTATTTTATCACCCAGCATCATCAATGCACTTGCTTTTTGAAAACCAATCAGTCGTGGTAAAATAAAAGTGCCACCGCTATCCGGTATCAATCCTATTTTAGAAAAAGCCTGGATGAAAGAGGATGATTTTGTTGCTACAACAATGTCACAAGCCAATGCAATATTGGCTCCTGCACCTGCAGCCACACCATTTACGGCAGCAATCACAGGTTTGGGCATATTACGCAATCTGGTAATAATGGGATTATAGTGTTCACTCAGGATGCGTTGCATGCCCGGGCCATTAGGATCAACGACTTCTGCCAGATCCTGTCCGGCACAAAAACCTTTTCCGGCTCCCGTGATATATACAGCTCTCACTTCATGAAGAGAAGCACATTCGTCTAATTTCGATTGAAGTAATAAAGCCATTTCCCTGTTAAACGAATTCAATTTATCCGGGCGGTTTAGTGTGAGATAGGCAATGCCTTCTTCTATATGAAAAACTATACTAGACATGGTTATGGGTTTATTCAAATTTACAACCTTCTCGGTGGTAAAGCCGGGATTTATTGAAGGGAAGATCAATGACATTTAAAATAATCGAAAGGCTCTTTGCAATCCTCACATTTATACAATGCCTTACAGGCGGTACTTCCAAATTGTGAAACCATTGTTGTGTTCCAGGAATTGCACTGCGGACATTGAATAGCTTCTTCAGCCTGAAAAGCATCTGGTGTACACACTGCCTGCTTATATTGTGGAGGTGCAATACCATAAGCTTTCAGTTTGTCTTTTCCTTCTGCACTCATCCATTCGGTTGTCCAGGCTGGCGATAGTACTTGCTTTATTTCAATAGTCGTAAAGCCTGCTTCCAGTAAAACCATTCGTATCTGCATGCTGATTACATCCATGGCCGGACAGCCACTATAAGTGGGGGTGATGGAAATGATGGGTTTATAACCAGTTGCTCCGGACTGCTCAATTTGTACATCTCTGATAATGCCCAGATCTATAACTGATAATACAGGAACTTCCGGATCGTTTACCGTTTCCAGCAACGACCAGATTTTGTGCTTTACTTCTTTGATATGGTCAGTTAAGATTGTCATCAGTTTATTACCATTCAGCGCCAGGATAAGCCCTCTGCAGAAACTGCATTTCGGCAAGTATATAACCAAGGTATTCTGTATGAATACCTGTTTTGCCGCCTTGTTGTATAAAGCTTTTGGCAGGAATACTTATGGTAGCTTCTGCAAATACTTCCTGCACTTTATGTAGCCATAGTGGTTGTATGGCCAATACATCAACACCTGTTTTATTTGTATTGAGTTCCTGCTCATAGGCAGCAGGTACAAACATTTCACCCGTGAAGTTCCATATTTCATCAACTGCTTTCAAAAGTCTTTGATGACTTTCTTCTGTACCATCACCCAGTCGAATAACCCATTCACTGCTCCATCTTACATGATAGGTTACTTCTTTTAACGACTTTGCAGCAATCGCTGCCAGCTGCTCGTCGGTTGAATACTGCAGTTGCTGATACAAATAATATTGATAGCTACTAACTAAAAACTGGCGCAAAGTGGTTTGTGCCCAATCACCATTAGGTATTTCAGTGATCAGTAGGTTTTTAAAATCCTGTACATCTCTCAGGTAGGCAAGTGTATCTTCTGTTGCACCATTGCCACTGAGACTGGCAGCATACTGATAAAAATTTCTGGCCTGACCTATAAAGTCAAGGGCAATATTTGAAATGGCAATATCCTGTTCAAGAACAGGTCCATGTCCACACCATTCGCTGTTGCGATGACCCATAACCAATGCAGTATCTGCAAGGTGTAGCGTATAATTAATCAACGATGTATTCATGCTCTTCACTGGGTCTTAAATATGTGTTAACTCGTCTGGTAAATCGTAAAAAGTAGGGTGGCGGTATGCTTTATCATTAGCAGGGTCATACAAGGCATCTGCATCATCGGGGTTGCTGGCATGTATATGTTTACTTTCTACTACCCATATACTAATGCCTTCCATTCTTCTGGTATATACATCACGGGCATTTTCGATGGCCATCTGCGCATCAACCGCATGCAGGCTTCCAACATGTTTGTGATCCAACCCTTGTTTACTGCGTATAAAGACTTCCCACAATGGCCATTCATGCTGTGTTTTGCCAGAAGTGGAAATGTCAGCTGCACCATTTTTGCCTTCGCCGTAATCACCGTAATAATATTTGTTGATGTATTGTTTCATGATAAGTTCCGGATTTCAAACTAAAATTTATCTCAAATACACTTTTTAGAAATAGCTTTTAAAAGTAAAACCTATTCCATTCACCATTCACTATTCACGCTCTTTTTTGCGCCAGACGTTCAGCACGTTTTCTGGCATGTGCACTGGCAGCTTCTCTTACCCATGCACCATCTTCCCATGCTTTTTTTCGTGCATCCAGTCTTTGCTTATTACACGGACCATTACCCGCTATCACCTGCCAAAACTCATCCCAGTTGATGGGACCAAAATCATAATGCCCGGTGGTTTCGTTCCACTTTAAGTCAGGATCGGGAATGGTGAGATTAAGTATTTTAATCTGTTCTGCACAGATGTCTACAAATTTCTGCCTAAGTTCATCATTGGTAAATCGTTTAATTTTCCATTTCATACTTTGAATGGTGTTCGGACTTTCATCGTCTTTCGGACCAAACATCATAATACTTGGCCACCACCAGCGGTTGATGGCATCCTGTGCCATACGACGTTGCGCTTCTGTACCGCGGCTAAGTGTAAGTAATATTTCAAAACCCTGACGCTGATGAAAACTTTCCTCTTTACATACACGTACCATAGCTCTTGCATAAGGTCCGTAACTGGTTCTGCAAAGAGGTACCTGATTCATAATCGCAGCACCATCCACCAACCAGCCAATGGCACCCATATCGGCCCAGCTTAGTGTTGGGTAGTTAAAAATGGAAGAATATTTTGCTTTGCCACTGTGCAGCTGTTCATACATTTCATCGCGGCTGATACCCAGGGTTTCCGCAGCTGAATACAGGTATAGGCCATGACCTGCTTCATCCTGTACCTTCGCCAGTAAAATGGCTTTTCTTCTCAGGTTGGGAGCACGGGTAATCCAATTACCTTCCGGTAACATACCAATGATTTCACTGTGTGCATGCTGACTGATCTGACGAATCAGTGTCTGCCTGTATTTCTCAGGCATCCAATCTTTAGGTTCAATACGGATCTCTTTATCAATCCTCTCCTGAAACATTTGTTCCATATCTTTTTCCATACCCAGAATTTGAATTGTAAAAATACAAAAAGAAATGATTTCGCTAACAAATGTTAGTATTCTTTATTTATAATTTTAAATGTTTTGTTAGTTTTTGTGGATGTTTTTTGCGTAACGCGCTTATATCTTATGAACAGGTCTTTATCTTTCGGTCATGAAAAAGGTGTTACTCTTACCATTATTGGTCATTATTACAGCAGCTGGTTTTTCACAGGCTGCCCCTCCTTTCCGAAAAGAAATAGATGCATTTTTAAAAACAGATAGCTTATCTAAGCCTGCTTCAAGGCAACTATTATTTGTGGGCAGCTCATCTTTTACTTTCTGGAAAGACATCAAAGATTATTTTCCGGCATACCCGATTATGAACCGTGGTTTCGGTGGTTCTACTTTATTAGATTTGATCAGGTATGCCGATGAGGTTATCATTCCTTATAAGCCCAAACAAATCATAATTTACTGCGGTGAAAATGATATAGCAGATGCATGGGATAAAAACAGAATAACACCCGACACGGTTCTGTTACGCTTTAAAACTTTATTCACTACCATACGTAAAAAACTGGGAAAAGTTCCTGTTGTCTTTGTGTCCATAAAACCCAGTCCCAGCAGGTGGAAGATGGAAAATGACTTTGTCAAAGCAAATCAACTGATCAAAGCTTATTTACGAACCCAGCGAAAAACAAAGTATGTAAATGTGCATGATGCCATGTTATTATCTGATGGCAATGTAAATCCGGAACTCTTTATCAAAGACAACCTGCATATGAATGCAAAAGGATATGCTATCTGGCAGAAGATCATTGGGCCTGTATTGCTGAAGTAAAAGGGAAACACTTCTATTCCTTGCACAGGATTTAAGTCGGGTGCAAGGAATATTATTTGATATCAAAATCTACCACTACTTTTTCAGAGCGCGGGTGCGACTGGCAGGTGAGAATAAAACCCTGTTCAATTTCTTCGGGCTCCAGACCATAATTCACTTCCATATCAACTGCTCCTTCTATGAGTTTGGCCCTGCAGGTACAGCATACACCTCCTTTACAGGCATAAGGCAAATCAGCACCCTGCTTCAATGCTGCATCCAGAATGGCGACACCGTTTCTGGCAAGATCAAAATCGAAACTGATGCCATCGAGTTTTACTGTAATCCTGCTTTGGGATTGTTCATCATTTTCGATTGCTTGTACCGACCTGTTTTTTTGTTCTTGTCCGGGTGTAGTAAATAGTTCAAAATGTATTTTCTTCTGATCGATACCTTTTTCTTCCAATACACCCTTCACAGCAAAAATCATTTCTTCCGGACCACATAAAAAGAATTCATCAGCAATAGAGAGGTCAATGGTTTTTTCAAACAGCGAATAACACTTATCGTTATCTATCCTGCCTGCATTTAATACAGTATCAGTAGTCTCTCTTGATAAAATATGTATTAACCTGAACCGGTCCATAAATTTATTCTTCAGTGCTTCGAGTGCTTCCCTGAAAATAATTGAATGACGGTTGCGATTACCATATACCAATGTAAAACTGCTATGTGGTTCGGTTAATAAAGTTGTTTTGATGATGGATAATAAGGGTGTAATACCACTGCCGGCAGCAAAGCCCACATAGTTTTTTTTCTGATGGCTATTAAGCGGGCTGAAAAATTTACCCATGGGTGGCATTACATCTAACCGATCTCCTGCTTTCAATTGCTCATTGGCATAAGTTGAAAAAAGTCCATTTGGTACTTTCTTTACAGCTACGCGTAGCTCATGATCCAATGGGCTGCTGCAGATGGAATAGGAGCGACGCACTTCTTCGCCATGAAGTGTGGTGCGAACAGTAATATATTGTCCTTGTATAAAACGAAACTGCTCCTGTAATGCCTGTGGTATTTCAAATGCTATTGAAACGCAATCCTCTGTTTCTTTTCTTACTTCTTTAACCTGTAGTTGCTCAAAATGTATTGACATACCATTATTTCCTTATTGTGTTAAACCACCTACTAAAATGGTCACCATATTTTCCTCGAGTTCAGCAGCGCTTATTTTTTGTGTGGATCTATGCCAGCTTTCAATACCACTAATGGCATGTAACATAATCAGTACGGCAGTTGGGGCATCAATTTTTTTAACTTCATGATTACGTATACCGGATTCAATGATAGCGGCAAAGCGCTTGCGATAAATACGGCGCTGGTTCTGGAAATTAGACAGATAGGGATCAGCCAGGTGTTTCCACTCACGATCGCTTACATATACTTCTTCGTAATGATGAATCATTTCATTGATATGAAAGCGGAGTAATTTCTCGATTTTTTCAATCGCAGGAATTTTTTCTGCTTCTACTTCATCAATTTTCTGAAGAAAGCGATTGGCCACACTGAAGCATAGTTCATGCAGCAATTCTGTTTTCGATTTAATATGATTGTACAGGCTGGCAGCTTCTACGCCTACGGCTTCTGCCAGGTCACGCATACTGGCCGCTTTAAAACCCTTTTCCCTGAAAAGGGAGGCAGCTTTGGTAACAATCACATCTTTCCGTGAAATGTTTTTATCAGTCTTGATTCTAGCCATGCTACGAAGATAAATCGCTAACGCGTGTTAGCCAAAAAATGATTTTATATATTATTTTTTGTTAGTTTTTGGTCCTGCATGTTCCCAAACGCTTCAACACAGGTAAATAAGTTCCTTTAAACTAGCATTTGCCCTTTAAATACGCTAGTTTCGCACCCCGATAACAAAAAATAATTTATGTCTTTAGTCGTTGTCGGTTCTATGGCTTTTGATGCCATTGAAACACCGTTTGGAAAAAGTGATAAAATCATTGGCGGTGCTGGTACCTATATTGCCTGGTGCGCTTCAAATTTTACACCCGTAAAGCAAATCTCAGTAGTGGGTGGCGATTTCCCGCAGGAAGAACTGGATCAGTTAACAGCCCGTGGTGTTGACCTGGCCGGTGTGCAGATCAAAAAAGAAGAAAAGACTTTCTTCTGGAGTGGTCGTTATCATATGGATATGAATTCGCGTGATACACTGGAAACGCAGTTAAACGTATTGGAGAATTTTGAACCTGTTGTTCCTGAAAGCTTTCAGGACTGTGAGTTCCTGATGTTGGGCAATCTGGTGCCAGCCGTTCAACGCAGTGTAATTGAGCAATTAAAGACGCGTCCCAAACTCATTGTAATGGATACCATGAATTTCTGGATGGAAATCATGATGGATGAGTTGAAAAAAACATTGGGCATGGTTGACCTGCTGATGGTAAACGATAGTGAAGCGCGCCAGTTAAGTGGCGAATATTCACTCGTGAAAGCAGCAGCAGCCATTATGAAAATGGGACCTAAATACCTGATTATTAAAAAAGGGGAACATGGTGCATTACTTTTCCATGAGAATAAAGTGTTTTTTGCACCGGCTTTGCCATTGGAAGAAGTATTCGACCCAACCGGTGCTGGCGACACGTTTGCCGGAGGATTTATCGGACATATTGCCCGCACGAAAGATATTTCTTTCGAAAACATGAAAACGGCCATCATTGTAGGTAGCGCCATGGCATCTTATTGCGTAGAGAAATTCGGAACACAGCGGTTAAGAGAAATCAGCAAGGAAGATATAGCCAACCGGATTGATGAGTTTGTACAACTGGTGAACTTTGATATTGATCTGGTGGGATAGCAGATGGCTGATGGCTTATAGCTTATAGTAAGGTCTCTACCATACGCTATCTACCATTAACCATAAGCCACAACTAACGGTTGTCAGTAAAAATCTTTTGGCTGCAAAATAAAACGCGTCTATTTTCGCAACGTAATGATGATAATGAAACATACAAAACGTACCAAGAAACCTCTCTGACCGGGAAGTGCCTGAACGTTTGTGTATGATCAAGAATATACTCAGAGGCCTTCCCGAAACGGAGGGCCTTTTTGTTAGTAACAACAACCATAACTGAATAAAACATCAAAAAACAAAACAAACGAAAACCATGAAAGTAGCAGTTGTAGGTGCCACGGGTCTGGTAGGTACCAAAATGTTGGAAGTGCTCGCAGAGCGTAATTTTCCTATTACGGAACTTGTTCCGGTAGCTTCAGAAAGATCAGTAGGTAAGGAAGTAAGCTTTAAAGGAAAACAGTACAAGATCGTGAGCATGGCAGATGGTATTGCAGCCAAACCTGCTGTTGCTATTTTCTCTGCAGGTGGTAGTACCTCACTCGAATGGGCCCCAAAATTTGCGGAAGCTGGTATTCGCGTTATCGATAATTCTTCGGCCTGGAGAATGGATCCCACAAAAAAACTGGTGGTTCCTGAAGTAAATGCAGAAGTACTTACCCAAGATGATTTTATTATCGCCAACCCGAATTGTTCTACCATTCAAATGGTAGTGGCACTACAGCCTTTGCACAAACGTTACGGTATTAAAAGAGTGGTCGTAAGCACTTATCAAAGTGTAACAGGTACCGGAAAAAAAGCGGTAGATCAATTGTTTAATGAAAGAAAAGGTGTGGAAGGGGAGATGGCTTATAAGTACCAGATCGATCTGAACGTGATTCCTCAGATAGATGTGTTCCTGGATAATGGCTACACCAAAGAAGAAATGAAGATGGTGAATGAGACCAAAAAAATTATGCAGGATGATAGTATTCGTGTAACAGCTACTACAGTGCGTATTCCTGTAATAGGCGGACATAGTGAAAGCGTAAACATTGAATTTGCAAACGACTTTGATCTCACAGAAGTAAGAAATATTTTAGCGGCAGCACCAGGTGTCATTGTACAGGATGATATTGCCAACCAGCAATACCCAATGCCATTATGGGCCCATGAAAAAGATGAAGTGTTTGTAGGCCGTTTGCGTAGAGATGAAACACAAGATAACACATTGAATATGTGGATTGTGAGCGATAATCTGCGTAAAGGTGCCGCCACCAATGCTGTGCAGATAGCTGAATATTTATCAGCGAAGGGATTGTTGTAGTTTTTTAGCCACAGATTCACGGAGTAATGAATGAAATCTGTGAATCTGTGGCTTTATTTTTATTCTTCTATTGCCCTGTTCAAGAATAGGATCAATGGTTGCAAAGTTTCAAATGCAGCTACAATATCTTTAGCCAATGTGTTGGATGTAAGTTGTGCGTCGGTAAAAGTTGTAGTGGCAACCCAACTTTTTAGTTTAATGTATTCAATGGCCGGATTGTCCTTTTCATACCCCTTTGGTTCCCGGCTTAATACCATTCCCTCTTCCCGTTGGAGGGTTGTATATACTGAAACGAATTTTTTGTTTTGGATTATCTTGCTAAACTCATTCCAGTTATAATCAATTTCCTGTCTCACTTTCTTAATTACATCTGCTTCAGGCATCCATAATCCACCGGCGGCAAAGCTTTTTCCACCTGGTTCCAGATGGAAATAATATCCTGAGAAAAGTGATTTTTTACCATCCCTGCTCAGGTACATACCCATATTGGTTTTATAGGGGTCTTTATTCTTGCTGAAGCGAACATCCCGGTTAATCCGGAAAACACATTCTTTTGCAGTAAGTGGTGCAATGAAGGGATCTTTTTTGCCCAATCCCTTAATGACTTCATTCACCAGTGTGGCATAATCGGCTTTAGCTGCCTCAAAGGCTTTTCTATTGGAATCAAACCATGTTTTATGGTTATTCTTTTTAAGATCTCGTAAAAATTTAAGCGTGCTGTTTTGTAACATAGTTTTATTGTGTTGCAATCAATTCCAGAAAATCAGCTTCTGTAATGATTTTAATAGTATTGATTTTTTTTGCTTTTTCCAGTTTACTACCTGCGTCTTCTCCTACAACGAGATAATTCAGCTTATTACTAACGCCACTAACAATCTGACCGCCATGTTGTTCTGCCAATGCTTCTGCTTCACTTCTTTTCATTTGGCTAAGGGTACCTGTAAATAAAAAGGTTTGTCCCTGTAAACTACCACTGACTGGCTTTTCTTTCTTTTTATTCCTTAATTCAAGTCCGAGTTCTTCGAGTATTTTTAGCATTTCAACATTCTGTTCATTGCTAAAAAAGTGATGAATACTTTTTGCCACTTTGGTACCTACATCTTCGAGTTTCTGTAATTCCTCTTCTGTTTTTTGAGTAAAGTCTAGTAAATGCTCTACTGCATTCGCAAGTGTTTTAGCCGTGGTTTCGCCAACAAAACGTATTCCTAGCCCATATACGAGACGATGTAATGGTTGTTGTTTTGAAGCTTCAATGGCAGTTTGTAAGTTGTCAAGACTCTTTTTACCAAACCCTTCGAGCTGTCCAATTTTTTCAAAGTCAAGTGTATAAATACCCGGAATATCCTTTAGTAGCTTCATGTCATAAAATTTTCTGACATTGGCTTCGCCAAAGCTTTTTATGTCCATGGCGTCTTTGCTTACAAAATGAATAATTTTCTCTACTACCTGTGCTTCACATTCAATATTGATACAGCGCCATACTGCTTCGCCTTCTTCTTTAAACAACTCACTGTTACAGACGGGGCATTGCTTTGGAAAAATAATGGCTTCCTCAGTCCCATTTCTGAGTGCATCTTGCGATTTTACAATCTGGGGAATTACATCACCAGCTCTTTCTATTAAAACGGTATCCCCGATTTTAAGATCTTTTTCTCTGATATAATCTTCATTGTGAATGGAGATACTACTTACGGTCACACCGCCCAGATAAACAGGGTCAAGTTTTGCAACGGGTGTTATGGCACCCGTTCTGCCCACCTGAAATTCTACACTACGTAATTTGGTAGTTGCCTGCCTGGCTTTAAACTTAAATGCAATTGCCCAGCGAGGGTGGTGCGAGGTCATCCCCATTTGTTCCTGTAAATGAAGATTATTAACCTTTACTACCATTCCATCAATTTCATAGGGAAGATCATCTCTGCCGGCTTCAAAAGACTGGCAATAATCAATTACGCCCTGGATACCTTTTACTACTCTTTTTTCCTTTTCAGGTGAGCGAAATCCCAGTTGCCATAATAATGAAAGATTACCACTATGTGTTTCCATCAGTTCTTCATACTTATTAGCTTCCTGATGATCATTAATTTTTGTAAAGAAACTGATATGATACAAAAAAGCGTCCAGTCCTCTTTCGCCTACATCTTTAGGGTCTTTCATTCGTAAGCTTCCTGATGCTGCGTTACGTGGGTTAGCAAGCGGTGAAAGATTTCTTGCTGCGAGTAATTTGTTGTAATTGGTAAAGGAGTCTTTACTCATAATTACTTCACCTCTGATCTCAACCTGCTGAATACCTGCGGATGAAAAGTTGGCAGATAAGGGGATTGAACGGATTTGTCTGATATTGGCAGTTATTTCTTCACCCTCAACTCCATCGCCCCTGGTGGCGGCACGTACCAGTTGATCATTCTCATAAATTAAAGAAATACTGGCACCATCAAATTTTGGTTCGATACAATATTCAATTTCTTCCAATCCGGTTAATTCCCTTGCCTTTCGGTCAAAATCAATCAGGTCTTCTGCATTATAGCTATTATCCAGACTCAGCATGGGTACGAGGTGGCTTACTGTTGTAAACTGGCTGTTGAGGCTGTTTCCTACACGCTGTGTAGGTGAATCGGCAGTAATCAGTTCAGGATGATTTTGTTCTGCTTTCTCCAGCATTTTATACAAAAGATCATATTCCTGATCTGCAATCAGTGGGTCATTTAATACATAATATCGGTATTCATGAAATTGTAAGATCTGCTTTAATTTGTTAATATGATCGGCAGAAACAGGAAAGTCAGACTGCTGGGTTGTAATTAATAATTCAGATGTGAGTACCTGAAGCTGACGTGTTAAGTCGGAAGAATACATAGTTCTATTTTACAAGATAAAGTTAATTGCTAATCGGATAGTCTGGATTTGATTTCTTGACAGATACAGCTTATTTGTAAACTTTGTATCTTGCCCCACCCTTATAGCGATGTAATCGCTTAAAACTGATGTGTACTCCGATGAAGAAAACCAGTACTACTGTTGCCCAGTCAGACCAGGTGGTAAAAGATCCGGTACAATTGGTATTTACCTATCCTAAAGTACCCCTGACTGTAGACTGCGTAATTTTTGGTTTTGAAGAAAATAAACTGAAGGTACTGCTGATTAAAAGTGATCTTGAAATTTTTAAAGGGCAGTATTCATTGCTTGGAGATATAGTTCAGGATAATGAAGACCTGAATGAAGCTGCATACAGGGTACTGAAACAAAGAACCGGGATGAGTGATGTTTTTCTGGAACAGGTAAAAGTTTTTGGAACACCCGGCCGCCATCCCGGTGGGCGCGTCGTTACCATTGCTTATTGCTCTTTATTGAATATTAATCATCATGAATTAAAAATTCATGATAATGATCTCGACTGGTATAGTGTGAATGCAATCAAAGAAATGGCATTTGATCATAAACAGATTGTTGACGAATGCCATGCATGGCTTCAAAAACGTATACAGGAACATCCACTGGGTTTTAACCTGTTACCTGAAAAGTTTTCATTACGGGAGTTGCAAAACCTGTATGAGGCTATTTCAGGCGTGAGTCTGGACAGAAGAAACTTCCGGAAAAAGTTTGCATCTATGGACCTGCTGATTGATATTAATGAAATGGAACAGGATGTGCCACACCGACCCGGTAAATTGTATAAATTCAACTTCGAAAAATACGCCAAGAGCAAGCGTAAGTGGGTAGGCATTGATTTTTAACGAGTTAATTACTTTTTGAGCCCCAAAACTCGATCTTTTTTACTTTAGTTAAAGTTCGTTTTGTCGTTTTATTACGACAGTAACAGTGTTTTCGACTACCTGAAAACCATTGCAGTACTATATGACAGGCTAAAACTGGAGTATAGCTTTGCTGTATAATTGAATCTACACGACTAAATCATAATTCCCCCCTCTTTTAAAATTCCAATATCCATTTTCAATATCAAAGGCATTCTTGTGTCATGTATTGAAATATCTAAATGGATCTGGAATGAGAAAACTACCACATAATTTTCTGCTTTTTACCTGCATGTTTGTAGTTCCCCTTTTCTTTTGTAAGAAACAGGTGGACTTTGCTGAAGCTGTGGTGCATAATCATCTGCCTTCCTTATCGTTAAATGTTTCTTCCTCTTCCATTGCTCTTTTTCAGGCGAATGCAAAATTAAATTCAGTTCGTTTCGATTGGGGTTATAACGGAACCATATTAAATGATGCCATTTTCTATACCCTTCAGTTTTCACTGGTCGACGATCAGTTCGAAACGCCACTCGAAGTACCACTGGGCAGCAGCCTGGCAGCTGGTTTTTCTGTTGAAGAATTTAATCAGCTTATGCATAAACTTATTGAACCTGGTGATGTAGGTGATGTGGCTGCAAGAATTAAATATATGCGGCAAGTGGCTTACAATCAGAAAATAGTAAGTGGCGAGGAAATTTACTATTCAGATCAGGTGCTTTTAAAGGTTTCAACATACAGGCCTATTATTAGTTATGAGAGCCCTGATTATTTTACTTTACCCGGAAATTATCAATCCTGGGATCCATTGCTTGCGCCAAGAATTGTTTCAAAACCAGGTGAAAGAGAATATGAGGGCTATGTGTATTTTCCTATCGAATATCCTCAGTTTTTATTGGTAAACGGTAGTAAGTGGTCAGATTTTGTTTTTGCATTTATCGGTGGTAATAAATTTGGAATTAAAGGAACATCACTCTCTATTTTTGGTGGTAAAGGCACCTACCTTATAAATGCCAGTACCAATACAAACACCTGGGCATATACCAAAATAAAATCCTGGGGTATTACCGGATCGGCAGTACAGAATAGCGGCAAATTTGATGTTGAGATGATGCAGGATATTACAAACAGTTGTATATGGACTGTTAATGTTAATCTGGTAGCCGGAGATTTGATTTTCCGTGCAAACAATGATAATGCTATTAAATTCGGAAACGAGTGGCCCGCCATTGATCATATACCTGATTATAATGCAGAAGCCATTCATATTACAAAAGCCGGAAACTATACCATCGAACTCGATTTGTCTATTGCAGGTAATTATCTCTACCATATTCATAAAAATCGCCAGCAGTAAGACTTAATAAAGGCGGGCTCTGCTTCCTGTGTCGTTTTTCAATCATTTCAAGTACTTTTACCATCCAACAGAATTACTATGCTATACTCAATGACGGGTTATGGAAGAGCAGAACAAACTATCGGTGATAAAACTTATCTGGTAGAAGTACGTTCATTAAATGGTAAACAATTTGATTTAAGACTTAATATTCCGGCTCTTTTAAAGCCCTTTGAGTTTGAAGTCAGGAATCTGTTAAGTGAAGGATTGCAAAGAGGTAGTGTCGAATGTATTATTACCATCAAACAAAATGGCGCCAGTAAGCCGGTATCAATCAACAAAGAACTGGCAAAAGCCTACTATCAGCCGGTCGCAGAACTGGCCGATGAATTGCAATTGCAGAAAGGAGATATTCTGAGCACCATACTGAAATTACCTGATGTGATTACACCTTCAACAGAAATGTTGAGTGATGAGGAATGGAAGGGTTTTGAGGCAGTATTAAAAAATGCGATTGCTGAACTAAATACACATAGAAAAGATGAGGGCCGCTCATTGGAGGCTGATTTATTGCTAAGATTAGGTAATATAGAGTCACATCAGAAAATAATAACAGAGCTGGAGCCACTTCGCAGAACAAAAATTAAAGAAGGTATTGTAAAAATACTCGAAGAAAATGTAGGTAAGGACAATTATGATCCTAACCGTATGGAGCAGGAATTGATTTATTATATTGAAAAAATTGATATCAGTGAGGAGCAGGTACGTTTAAAAAACCACTGTGATTATTTTCGCTCAATTCTTGCTGATAAAGAAGCAGGTAAAGGAAAGAAATTGTCTTTTATCTTACAGGAATTTGGTCGTGAAATTAACACCATGGGCTCAAAAGCCTATGACTCACAGATACAACAAACGGTTATTCTGATGAAAGATGAACTCGAAAAAGCCAAAGAACAGATTTTAAATGTGTTGTAAAACCGGTATAGAATAATTCAATTTTTGAAAAGTGAAATCAGTACACTATCCAGTATTATTATTGTTTCTTTTCTTATCTGCTTGTGGAACCAATGATATGTTCGAAAGAACAGAACGTTTCCCCAATCATGAATGGCCGGTAAGCCAGCAACCGGAAGCAAAATTTGAGATTTCAGATACCGCATCATTGTATAATATCTATGTAGTAATACGTCATACAGATGCTTATCGTTACAATAATATCTGGTTACAGGTAACTACACAGTCGCCGGCAGATACACCCCGCAAGCAACTATTGGATATTAGTCTGGCAGATAATACAAAAGGATGGCTGGGAAGTGGTATGGATGATATTTTTGACAGGCGTGCACGCATTACGCAGGCACCTATTCGGTTAAAAAAGGGTACTTATACTTTTACATTACAACAGGCTATGCGGGAAGATCCGCTAGCGTATGTACTGAGTGCCGGTATCAGGGTAGAAAAAGTAAAACCATGAATGCAGGCAGCAGTAAAAAACTTACATTGGTAACAGTTGTATACTGGATACTGCTTTCTTATATAGTTGCTGCTTTAATTTGGTGGTTCATTGCTCTTGAAAAACAGAACCAGAACATAACCAATGTTCGATTGCTTGAATTGGTAAAAGATGATCCACAATATTTCGAAAAAGTAACCCAGATAGAAGAGGCAAAAAAAAGAAAGACTGCTCAATATATAGGAGAGGGTCTTACTTTTCTTGCATTAATTTTAGTAGGTGCCGTTTTTGTTTTCAGAGCAGCGCGCAAACAATTATTGCTTTCGCAGCAACAGCAGAATTTTATGATGGCTGTTACACATGAGTTAAAAACTCCTATCGCTGTAACCCGATTGAATCTTGAAACACTTCAGAAAAGAAAACTGGATGATGAGAAGCAACAGAAATTAATCAGTAATACCATACAGGAGGCCAATAGACTGAATATACTCTGTAATAATATTTTACTTGCAGCACAACTCGATGCAGGTGCTTATGCAACGAATAAGGAAGAGATTAATTTCTCAGATATGGTAGAAGGCTGTATTGATGATTTCAGAAATCGGTTTCCGCAAAGAGTAGTGTACGAATCAATAGCAGAAGGGTTATATATTAATGGCGAACAGTTGTTATTGAATATGCTGGTGAACAACCTGCTCGAAAACGCCATGAAGTACTCACCCAAAGAAAGCGTTATACTCATTGAATTGAAATCAAGAGGAAAAGAAATGACGCTTACAGTGTCAGATGAGGGTATCGGTATTCCCGATGATGAAAAAATAAAAGTATTTGATAAATTTTACCGTGTCGGAAATGAAAATACACGTAGTACAAAAGGTACCGGTTTAGGCTTATACCTCTGTAGCAGAATCGTTAAAAGCCATAATGGCTACATTTCTGTGACAGATAATCAGCCACAGGGTAGTAATTTTGCGGTTATATTACAACAGGTATGATAAATTCAAAAGCCACTATTTTACTGGTAGAAGACGAAGAAAATCTGCATGAGGCATTAAAGCTTAATCTTGAAATGGAAGGTTATGAAGTAAGTTCTGCCTATAATGGCACTGAAGCTTTGAAGAAGGTTGCAAATGAGTATTTTGATCTTATCGTACTGGATATTATGTTGCCGGAAGTAGATGGTATAGCAGTAACGGAAAGCATACGTGTTAATAACAATGATGTGCCAATTCTTATTCTGAGCGCAAAGAATACGAGTACTGATCGTGTTTTAGGTTTAAAAAAAGGTGCTGATGATTATCTGACAAAACCGTTCAACCTGGAAGAATTATTACTACGCGTAGATAAACTGATTGAAAAGAATAAGAAAATGCTGGATAAAGAAACAGTGGGGGATCATTATGAATTCGGTAATAATAAAATTGATTTTAAAGCACAGGATGCCATCAGTTGGAACGGGCAACATATTGAGCTGAGTAAAAAAGAAGCCATGTTGCTGAAGTTATTGATTGAAAATAAAGGTGATGTAGTAACACGTGAAAAAATTCTGCAGGTTGTATGGGGTTATAACGTTTACCCTACCACAAGAACGATCGATAATTTTATCCTTAGTTTCCGTAAATATTTTGAAGAAGACAGCCGTAATCCGAGGTATTTTCACTCAGTGAGAGGCGTGGGATACAAGTATACCGATTAACAGCCCCATATTCTTTCGGATTATCCAATTTTAGCGTTTAACAACACAATTTTCAGTCGTAATGAACGTTATTGATCTGAAAAAAATTGGCATGTCGCTACAAACAATTATAGATTTCCTGGAGCCGGTAAATATAGCCCTGATTTCTAACGATGAAGGTTTTAAAGATACCCAGTTGGGCAAACATATTTCAGTATACGATGAAGAGTTCCCGGATATTGATCATGCCGATATCGTATTGATTGGTTGTGGTGAAACGCGCGGTTCAGGTATACAGTTTGTAAATACCGATGGGCCAGATGCGGTTCGTTCAGAGTTTTATAAATTATATCACTGGCACACGGAAGTAGCTGTAGCAGATTTGGGTAATGTAAAATGCGGTGCTACGATGCAGGATAGTTATGCGGCTTTACGCATGGTAGTGCATGAATTACTTTTGCTGGGCAAAAAAGTACTGATCATCGGCGGCTCACATGATGTAACAACAGCTCAATACCAGGCACATACCATCGATGGCAAGATTATTGATGCAGTTTGTGTAGATGCGCGGATCGATATGGATATGGATAGTGTGTTGCCAGCCGATAATTTTCTTGTAGAAATGTTTACGGGAATGCCTAATCACCTGAAACATTATAATCACATTGGGTTTCAAAGCTATTTCATGCATCCGCAAATGCTGGAAACCATTGATAAACTCCGTTTCGATTGTTTTCGTGTTGGGAAAGTGAAAGAAGATATCAGTGAAATGGAACCAGCCATTCGTAACAGCGAATTATTCAGTTTCGATATTGCTGCTATTCAACATGCACATGCACCTGCTAACCATGTTACACCTAATGGATTTAATGGTGAGGAAGCCTGTACGCTGATGCAATACGCTGGTATGAGTCATACCTGTTCAACCATTGGTATCTATGGTTATATCCCACAGAAGGATATACACGCTTTAACTGCAAAACAGATTTCTCATATGATCTGGTATGTGATGGATGGCATTCAAAAAGGAAAACAGGAAGCTTCACTTGAAGACAGAAATTCGTTTAATGAGTTTACCATGGCTTTTGCAGAGGTAGAAACTGTTTTCCTGCAAAGTAAAAAAACCGGTCGCTGGTGGATGCAATTACACGATGGTAAATATGTAGCCTGTAGTTACAGGGATTACCATATAGCTTCCAATAATGATATCCCAGAAAGATGGCTTCGGGCCGCAGAGCGAATATAACCCATTGATTATCTTATATATATAATAAATTCTGTAAGATTTTTTCTCTTTTTGCGACCTATAAAGAAATGGGTTATTTTTAAATATGTCATTTTCCAACCTGCCGATTCATACAGAAGAATTGCCGGAAGTTCAGGCAGTTACACTGAAACCCATTCATCCGGATTATTTAAAAGTACTCAGGATCAACTGGGCTTTATTATATGCTGTAATTCTTGCAGGAATCGTAACCGTATTTATCCTGTCTAAAAAACTACAAAACCCCATCGCTATTTCCATTACCGGAAGTGTATATCTTCTGACACTGCTCATAACGGTGATTATTGGTACAGGTTCCTGTAAACGTAAACAATATGCAGTCAGAGAAAAAGACATCCTTTATAAAACGGGTTGGATTTTTCAGCATCTGCATATGATACCATATAACCGTTTACAACATTGCGTGGTAAATATGGGGCCTATTGAGCGAAAGTATGGTCTGGCATCACTTAGTTTATATACTGCAGCTTCTGAAGGAAAAGATATTACCATACACGGACTACCTCAGACTGAAGCCGAACAGTTAAAAGAATTGGTTGTACTGCAAATTCAGGCGTTATATGCAGATGAAAACGTTTGATACACCACAACGGCAATCACCGCTGGCATTGGCGATGATGTTTTTTAAAATTCTGCGAACAGTCTTTACCATCATATGGCCGATGCTTATTGGCTTATTGGTAGGAGGTAAAAAAGGGAATTCTGCACTAAAGTGGATCATAGGAGGAGGTTCTATATTGCTGTTCGTATTGGTGAAGACGGTACTGGATTACCTGTATTTTAAATTCAGTATACAAGACGGACAGCTAGTGGTAAGGAAAGGATTTTTCTATAAAACAGCTATCAGTGTTCCCTTAGAGAGAATTCAGGCTGTTCATATGGAGCAGAGTTTTCTGCATACACTTACATTTACCCATAAACTTATTATTGATACAGCAGGCAAAGAAGATGCAGAAGTAACTATTTATGCAATACCAAGTTCAGATGCCCATGCATTGAGAGAGCTGATACTGAATAGTGTAGATAGTAAAGTAGAAAACAGCGAAGCAGAAAAAGTGCCCGCAACAAAGCTGGTGAGCAGACTTACTATAGCCGGCCTGGTAAAACTGAGCCTGTCGGCTAACCATATTGAAACGATGGCGGTTGTTATGTTGTTCTTATTCAGCAGGTATGAAGATGTAAAACCTCTTTTGCGGAATACTCCCTTTTTCAAAAATCTGATTGCATATGGAGAAACCATTAATTATACCTGGCAACTGATTGTATCATTGTTTCTAGTAGTGGCCATCGTAACCATCATTCTCTCTTTTGTACGTATTTTCCTACGGTTTTATGATTATACCATAAGAATGGATAGTAAAGGATATTATATCCGATGGGGGCTGTTACAGGTGAAGCAGAAAATGATTCCTTTTAAACGGATTCAGCTGATACAATGGAGAAGTAATTTTGTAAGAAGGTTAATAGGTATTGCATTGCTTAACCTGAAAGTAGCAGGTGCTGATGAGGTTAAGAAAAAAATTAGAATTGAATTACCTATTACTGATATCGGCCAGATAAAAGAAATCGTTTCTGTATATCAGCCTAAGCTTCCTTCTGAACCGGAACAAGAAGGGTATACTATTCACAAGTCATACGCATACCGGAAAACTTTATTCATAACAATTCCGATACTAATTGTACTAGCTTCATTCGCTGCATTATTGTGGCAGTGGTATGCCCTGTTTGTTTTTATATGGTTACCGTATAGTTTGGGACTACAGCTATTATATTGCCGAAACTTTCGTTTTTGGGTAACGGATGACGGCTTACAGCAATATAAAGGCACCTGGGGTAGGGCGGAAGCTATTTTGAACTGGAACAACATACAATACCTAAAAATCAGAAGATCGATCTATCAGCGGAAAAAAGGATTGGCAACCCTGGTAATTCATACAGCCGGGGGCGCTTTTGAATTGCCCTATATTCTTCATGAGCAGGCACTTGAAATAAGTAACTATGCTTTATTCAGAACTGAATCAACACAACGTAACTGGATGTAATTATTTACCAAACATTCTGTCGAGATAATCCTCTTTAAATTCCAGATAAGTAGGAGCGCCTGTTGGCGTAACATTGGGGGTACTACAGGTAAAAAGTTCTTCAATCAATACCAGCATTTCCTTCTGTGAAAGCGTTTGTCCTGCTTTAATAGCCTGTTGACGTGCCATACAGCGAACCAGTTTTTCCCTTTTGCTGAATTTAATATCTGAACTGAAATGTTTGAATTGTTCAATCAGCAGTTCTATTGTGTGTTTTTCATTTCCGGTGGTAATATCTGCAGGAATGCCTTGTATAACAAAACTATGATTACCAAAAGGCTCAACCTGATAGCCAATACTGCTCAGGTCTGGTAAAAGATCAGTGAGCAGAGCAGCATCTGCTGCAGGTAGTTCAAGCGTTACAGGAAACAGACTTTTCTGGGTAGCCATTTGTTGACCATGAGCAGCAGTACTATACCTATCGTATAAAACTCTTTCATGTGCCAGTTGCTGGTGCACCAGTATAAATCCACTATTCGTAGATGCAATGATATAGGTATTGTGCAGTTGCAATAAAGTGGTATCTGCCAATACATGTATATTCTGCAGTCTTGCTACCGGTGTATGTAACAAGGATTGTATAGGTTGTTCAGCAGGTTTGTCAACAATATTTTCTGTATGCTGTGGTTCAAAGAAACTCTTCCAGTGTTTCAGTTCAGCCTTGTTCTCACGTTCAATAAAATGGGCCTGGTTTTTTTGTGTAAAGGTTTGATACAGACTAGAAGAAGCTACAGCATCTTTCTTATCTGTAGTAAAGGGTTTAGATACAGCATCAAGTCCCTGTATATCTGCATTCAATGTAAAGTCGAGCGAAGGAGCAATGCTAAACTGAGCAAGTGCATGTTTAACGGCAGCCTGTACAAAAGCATAAATAATTTTTTCGTCTTCAAACTTTATCTCCTGCTTGGTTGGATGTACATTAATATCAACCTGAGAAGGATCGAGATCAATAAATAAAACATAACCAGGAAAACTGTCTTTGGGAATCATTTCATCAAATGCTGTATTCACGGCATGATTCAGGTAGGCGCTTTTAATAAAGCGGCTGTTCACAAAGAAGTATTGGTCGCCACGGGTCTTTCTCGCAGTTTCAGGTTTACCAACAAAGCCATAAATGTTCATGTAATCTGTTTTTTCTGCTACATGAACCAGTTTGGCATTATAATTATTACCCAGAATTTGTACAATTCTCTGTTTTAGTGTGCCTGGCTCCAGATGAAACACTTCCTGTCCGTTGCTGGTAAGTGAGAAAAAGATATCAGGGAAAGCCATGGATACACGAATAAACTCATCCATGATATGCCTGAGTTCAGCGGCATTACTTTTTAAAAAATTCCTTCTGGCCGGTACATTAAAGAAAAGATTCTTCATGCTGATACTAGTACCTACCTGAGAGGAGCAGGGTTCCTGCTTGATAACTCTACTGTTTTCAATTTCAATATAAGTACCCAGTTCATCATCTTTTCTTCTGGTCTTCATCTCAACCTGGGCAACGGCCGCCACAGAAGCAAGTGCTTCACCCCTGAACCCCATGGTTTTAATGCGAAAGAGATCTTCAATTTGTCTGATTTTACTGGTGGCATGACGTTCGAAAGCCATACGGGCGTCTGTATCACTCATGCCCTTACCATTATCAATTACCTGAATAAGCGCCTTCCCCGCATCTGATACGATCAGTTTAATTTCGGTAGCACCAGCATCCACTGCATTTTCGAGCAATTCTTTTACAGCACTTGCCGGCCGTTGAATGACTTCGCCGGCTGCAATCTGGTTGGCAATATTATCGGGTAATAATTGTATGATATCGTTCACAAAAAATCCTTTCGTTCAGTCTGCAAAAATACGATAAATGCCCCTGCCGCTGAACTTTTAGAAACTTTTAAAGCTTTCCATACGTTTTGCAGGTACTTTTGCCGGGTAAAATATATGATTATGAACTTAAGTGCGGATATCAAAAAACTGGAACGCCGTTTTGTGCCTAAAGATTTCGCGGTAACTACATGGGAACTGCTTGAACCTTATTTTAAAAACCTGCTGGAACGTATTATTGACAGTAAGGAAAGTCTTGAACAATGGTTACAGGATATCAGTGAAATGGAAGCCGTTGTGAGCGAAGATGCCTGCTGGAGACAAATCCGTATGACCTGCGATACAACTGATCCCAAACTGGAAGAAGCATTTACTTATTTCTGTATGGAAATACAGCCAAGGCTTCAACCATACGCCGATCAGCTCAATAGAAAATTAATGGAAAGTCCTTTCACTAAAGAACTTGATCAGTTGAAATATGCCACTTATCTGCGTAGTGTAAAAAAGAATATTGACCTTTTTAGAGAAGCCAATATTCCATTACAGGCAGAGTTGAGTGTAATGCAACAGCAATATGGAGCTATTGCCGGAAAGATGACGGTAGAAATCGAGGGACAGGAATATACACTCCAACAGGCGGCCAAATTTCTGGAAAGTCATGATCGGTCTCTAAGGGAGCAGGTATACCGTAAAATTCAGGAGCGTAGATTGGAGGATAAAGATGCTATGCACGAACTGTATAGTAAATTGATTGAAAAGCGCCATCAGGTAGCCAAAAATGCGGGCTTCGAAAATTATCGTGATTATAAGTTTGTAGAACTTGGACGCTTCGATTATACAAAAGAAGATTGTTATCAATTTCATGAGGCTGTAAAACTCCATGTGCTGCCATTGATCGAAAAAATATACCAGCGTAAGAAAGATAAACTACAGCTGGATTCATTAAGGCCCTGGGATACAGAGGCAGAGCCAGCCGGTATAGAACCTCTCAAACCTTTTACCAATGGTGAAGATCTGTATAAAAAATCTGTAGCCTGTTTCGAACAGCTGAATCCATTTTTTGCAGACTGTTTAAAGAAAATGAAAGAACTCGGACACTTCGATCTGGAAAGCCGAAAAGGAAAAGCTCCGGGTGGGTATAACTGTCCGCTCACAGAAAGTGGCGCCCCCTTTATTTTTATGAATGCTGCCGGACAAATGAGCGATGTAACAACTATGGTACATGAAGGTGGTCATGCTATTCATTCTTTTCTGGCACATGAGTTGGAATTGAGTGCCTTTAAAGAGTATCCGATGGAAATTGCAGAAGTGGCGAGTATGTCGATGGAACTCTTCAGTATGAATCATTGGCAGGCATTTTTTGATAAAGAGGAAGATTTGAAACGGGCCAAAGAACATCAATTGGAAAGAACCATCACCATTTTCCCATGGATTGCTATCATTGATAAGTTCCAGCATTGGGTATATGAGCATCCATCACATACCGTAGCAGAGCGAACTACTAAATGGATGGAGATCCTACAGGATTTTTCAACCCATAGTATTGATTATACCGGATTGGATATGTTCCGTGAAATTGGCTGGCAGCGGCAGCTTCATTTATTTGAAGTGCCTTTCTATTACATTGAATACGGAATAGCGCAATTGGGTGCTATCGGTTTATGGATGCAGTACCAACAAAATCCGGAACAGGCACTTAGTAATTATATTAACGCATTATCATTAGGTGGTACGCGAACATTGCCTGAATTATATGCAGCTGCGGGTTTGAAATTTGATCTTTCACCGGCACATATAAAAACACTGATGGAGTTTACTGCGAATGAAATGGAAAAGCTGTTAAACTAATCAGTAGCAGTATGTATGCAAAAGAAAGAGGCTGATTCAAACTGAACCAGCCTCTTTCTTTTGTATACGCGACAGTATTTGTATTTAATCTTTTGGCTTAGGCCCCTGCTCTTTATTGCCCTGAGGTCTTGGTCCTTGTTGGGGTCTGTTACCTTGGGGGCGTTGTCCTCCTCCTCCCTGTGGTCGGTTACCCTGTGGCCTTGAACCGCCACCCTGTTGTGGTCTGTTATTGCCCTGGTCTCTATTACCCTGAGGTCTTGGCCCTTGTTGTGGTCTGTTACCCTGCGATTTGTTTCCCTGCTCCTGACCGCCTCTTCTATCATTGCGTTGCTGGTCTTTTCTTCTCTTGTCGTTACGTTCCAGACTGCGCAGACTAATTTGTCCTACCACATCTACAAAAGCAGGTTCTACTTCTTTAGGCTTACTACTGGTTACTTCCACGGGCTGCAGTTCATCTACTTTCTGGCCCTGCTGGTTCAGTCTTTTTATTTCTTTAACCCGCTGAATCGTAAGAGGGTAATGTTTGGTATTGTTCGGTAAAACATACCACATCAGGTTTTTGAAAATATCTTTTTTGATCAGGTAGGCTGTCCCCATAGCTGTATCTAACTGATCGGCATAATCAGGGAAATGTTGTAGTGCATCCAGATAGGTATCCAGTTCATAATTCAGACAACATTTTAATCTTCCACACTGACCACTTAACTTGGTTTGGTTGATGGATAAATTCTGGTAACGTGCAGCCGTAGTATTCACACTTTTAAAATCATGTAACCAGGTGCTGCAGCAAAGCTCACGGCCACAGCTACCGATACCACCCACTTTAGCGGCTTCCTGACGAATACCAATTTGGCGCATTTCAACCTTAACTTTAAAGTCGGATGCATATTGCTTAATCAGTTCACGAAAATCTACCCTGTCGTCGGCTGTATAAAAGAAGGTTGCTTTTTTACCGTCTGCCTGCACTTCTACTTCACTGAGTTTCATCTGAAGGTTAAGAACACGGGCCATGGCACGACTGCGGGCCAGCATTTCTTTTTCGCGTGATTTACTGATATGAAAACTTTCGATATCACGTTCGGTACTACGGCGTAATATTTTTTTCATTTCGGGACTGGCTTCGTCTACCCCTCTTTTCTTCATCTGTATACGCACCAGTTCGCCGGTGAGACTTATTTCCCCTACATCAAAACCGCTAACACCCTCAACGGTTACATAATCGCCTTTTTCAAAAAATTGTAAAGTTGTATTCCTGAAAAACTCTTTCCGGCTGCCCTGTTTAAAGCTTACTTCCACTACTTTACAGGAACTTTCCGGGTCGCTAAAGGGTAAATTGAGAAGCCAATCATGCACATTCAAACGATTACAGCCACCTGTGCTGCAACCTCCATTGCTTTTACAGCCATTCGGTTTACCCGTTCCACAAGATCCACATCCCATATTATTGATACATTAATCAGGTTAATAACTAAGTAAGGGAGAATTTATTGTGTACAGGCTGTAGTATTGCTATGTGGCTATGGTTGTGTCACTCACTTCATCGTTCTTATCGCTGATAATCAGTGTATTACGATGATGTATTCCGGTAACCAAACATAATCCTTGCCATGATTATAATGAATAGCAGTAAGCAATGATAATCCAACCCTTCACCTTCTTCTCTCCATATTCATCCCGCCACAGGCGGAACTATGTATTCAAAATTAGGGTTTTGTTCTGAATGATGTGGTAGAGTTTCAAAGTAAGGGCCTGAAACAGCATTTTAGCGTTGGCATTCCGTTCAATATAATAGGAGGCGCGATCCAATTCTTCAATAATGGCCTGTTGCTGGCTAACAGAAGCTATTTTATTGAGTCTCACAGCAAAATCACGTTCCTGATCACCCGTATGTACCTTTTCAGTACCCAATACCCTGATGCGTATACTGGTTTCAAGAAGATGGTTAAAATAACGGAGAAACTGCTTTTGCTTCTCTCTGCCCAGCTCACTGATTTCGGCCGTAAACCTGATTTGTGCGAGTGGGCCACCTTTTAATGTGGCATTCAGCCAGTCCCGAAGCAGACTTTGCCAGTCTTCTTCAGCATGTTGTAATAACTGAAGTGCTTCCCGGTAATTACCTTCTGCTATGGCGGCAATTTGCCTGGCTGTTTCAGGAGAAGCTTTGGCCCTGCTGAGAAGTGCTGCTTCTATTTCTTTATCATCCGGCATCGGAATTTTTACGAGCTGGCACCGGCTCAGAATAGTAGGTAAAATCTGCTCTTCACTTTCGGCTACCAGTATAAAAAGTGTATTCGGAGGAGGCTCTTCAATAAGCTTGAGTAACTTATTCCCTTCTTTACCCAGGTATTCAGGCATCCACAATACTAATACCTTGTATTCACTCTCAAAACTCTTCAGACTCAGTTTATGGATGATATCGTTACATTCATGTGCTGTTATATTTCCCTGTTTGTTTTCCGCACCAATGAACTGAAGCCAGTCATATACATTACCATACGGGTATTGTTTGATAAACTCACGCCACTCACTGATGTAATCGGTACTGATGGGCTTATCGCCTGCTTTCCGAGGAATTACCGGATAGGAGAAATGCAGGTCAGGATGAATCAGCTGTTCAGCCCTGCTAAAGGACGACTGGGAAATAATTTCATCAGGGCCTACATAAGCCGGTCCCGACTGCATAGGGGTAAAACCTCCAAAAAGATCCGCAACAGGTTCAGAGGCGGTTGGTTGGCAAATAACCAGTTGGGAAAATGCTATGGCAAGCGGCAATGCACCGCTGCCTTCCTTTCCTAAAAACAGCAGGGCATGACTCAGCCTGTTATGCTGAACCATTTCGGCCAGGTGTTGCTTAACCGCCTCTTGTCCTATGATATCTTTAAACAGCATGTGAAAAACGAAAGTAAGCTAACTGAGCCATTATCGATAAATCTGTGAGGAAGTTTACAGAGATGTGTGAATCGTGACTATTGAACCGGGCATCAGGTTGTTTTATTTAGTAAGTAGCGTTTTTAAAGCTGTTTTGGTAGGTAGGTACAATTTGTAAGCTTTAGCAAAAATATGCTGTTGATCAGCAGGTAATGTAATTTCAATAATCGCATCACTTTTATCCTTACAAATGATAATACCCACAGTAGGTTTTTCAAAAGATTTTTTAACGTATCGATCATAGTAATTAACGTACATCTGCATTTGTCCGATATCCTGGTGTTTTAATTTCCCGATTTTTAAATCCACTAAAACAAAACATTGTAATAATCTATTGTAAAGTACAAGATCAACATAAAAATCTTCATCATCAAAGGAGAATCTTACCTGTCTGCCACCAAATAAAAATCCTTTACCCATTTCAAGAAGAAACTGTTCTATTTTATTGATAATAGCCGTTTCAAACTCAGATTCAGTATAGGAAGCAGCTTCCTCCATACCTAAAAATTCAAGTATATACTTTGATTTAATTACATCCTCAGGTTTTTCAATTACCTGTCCTTTTGCGGCAAGCTGCCTGACTTTTTTCTTGTCTTTGCTAATCAGCAAACGCTCAAATAAACCGCTATCATATTGCCTTTTTAATTCTCGCACACTCCAGTTATTCTGCCTGGCTTCTATTTCATAAAAGGCTCTTTCCTGTTTATTTTTGATTCGAATAAGCGTTACATAATGCGACCATGATAAAGGAAAAATATTTTGAATGGAAGTCTTTGAAAGTCTTTCTGATAAAGGTTTCGATGCAGATATTGATTTTGTTCTTTTTACTGTCAGAGATTTCCGAGACACTGTCTCGGAAATCTCTGACAAACCAGTTTTTCGTTTGTATAATAAATAAAATAACCGCATATTTTCGAGGTTGTCGTCTGAAAATCCTTTGCCAAATTGTTTGGTAAGGGTATCGCTTAATTTCTTAATTACTTCCTGGCCATAAGTAGCTTTGGTACTCCCTTTTTGTTCCTGTTCTACAATGAGCTTGCCCAAATGAAAATAGGTAACTACTATCAGACTGTTGGTGTGTTTAACCACTTCCTGACGTGCCGATTGAACAAGTTTTACAGCCTGTTTAATCCACAGATGGGTAGTTGTTTTTTTAATTTTCATACTGTTGTCTCCTGCTGGTAACAGGTTCCGTTTACAAGTATCTATTTTAAAACAACTATAAAGAAGTACAATATGAATACGGGGAAAAATTTATCTCAAACACTCATTGAATAAACCTGAGATCTAGTGTTGTAGGCTTAAATAGAAGGAAATTAGAAAACTCCGGATGTGATGTAGTGAATTTTAAAAATATCAAATCAGCTGAAGCGAAGTAAATACGGATGTAATGATTATGTGAAAAATAAAGAGACCGATCACATAGTAATCGGTCTCTTTATTTTGCGGATATGAATACTTTATTTTACGTACTTCAAAATTTCTTCGCTATCGGGTGTTACTTTGCTTGGAAAGTAAGCAATCATCTTTCCATTTTCATCTAACAGGAATTTATTAAAGTTCCATTTAATTTCTGCATCTAAAACACCATTTTTGGCTTTGCTGGTGAGCCACTGATAAATGGGTGCCATATCTTCACCTTTTACACTTACTTTACTGGCCAGTGGAAATTTCACACCGAAACGTGCTTTGCAGAATTCCTGAATTTCGCCATCACTGCCTGGTTCCTGTCCGCCAAAATTATTAGCCGGGAAGCCAACAATGACCAGTTTATCTTTATATTCATCATATACTTTTTGTAATGCTTCGTATTGAGGCGTGTAACCACATTTGGAAGCGGTATTTACAACCAGTATTTTTTTGCCTTTGAATTTTGAAAAATCGATCGTGCCACCCTCGATAGATTTTACTTTAAACGAATGGATACTGCCGTTGTCGGGTAAAGTAAATGCTGACAGCAGGACAACAGTCAGAAGTGTTAAGAAGTATTTCATTGGTTGTTTTTTTCAAAATAACAGCTAATTCCGCAAATTGTTCCGCTTTTTAGGTAAACGGAAGTTTTAAATGGTGTAAGCAGCCGCTGCTACACTTAGTTTGGTATTGGTAACGGATAAAATATACGAGCCACAGGCTTCAATAGTTGCCCCGGTGGTAATTACATCGTCGACCAGTAAAATATGCTTGTTTAAGAGTAGTTCGGGTTCATTTACTTCAAAAACACCTTCCATGTTGAGCCATCTTGCTACCCGGCCATGGGTGGTTTGGCTTTCCGTATACTGTTTTCGCCTTAGCGCGTGGCATATAACTGGTAAGCCCGTGATTTCACTTATGCCATTACAGATGATTTCGGCTTGGTTATAACCTCTTGTAAACTGCTTTCTTTCATTTAAAGGCAGGGGTAGGAGCAGGTCGATATCGGTAAAACGACCTGAATCTAGCATTGCCAGCCCCATCATTCTACCCAAAAACAGCCCGGCAGGGCGGTTTCCCCGGTATTTTAACTGGATCATGAGGTCCTGTACCAGCGAATTTTTGGTAAAATAGTACAAAGCAGCCGCCTGTTCCAACTGTAACCGGCCATAAAAAGCCTTTTCCACCGGATTACCAGGGTGCAAAAAAAAGCCGGTTTTAGGTAATTGATAAATGCAGCGGTTGCACAATAAATGCTTTAAAGCCAAAGCATCACTTTTACAGCCGATACATTGATGCGGGAAAAAAAGTTGTATAAGCGAAGATAACCCTTTGTTCATCTAATGAAGCTACGCAGGGGTCATTGCGTATTTCCCGCAAATTTTATAAAAGGTGTTACTGTAAGTTTTGAAAGTACAGTTGTTAATTAAACAACTGTTGGTACACTTCATCTACCCTGCTTAATGCTACTATCTGAATTTTATAGGCCTGTGGGTTAAAACTTTTCTTGTTGTATTTGGAGACAAATATTTTTTCGAAACCAAGTTTCTCGGCTTCTGCTATACGTTGTTCAATTTTATTTACGGCTCTGATTTCTCCATTTAAACCGACTTCACCCGCAAAACAAATATGGTGTGGTAATGGACTATCTTCATAAGAAGATAGCAGCGCACAGATAACGGCAAGGTCAATCGAAGGATCTTCCACTTTAATACCTCCTGCAATATTTACAAAAACATCCTTCATGCCAAACTGAAAACCTCCCCGTTTTTCGAGAACAGCCAGTAATAGTTGCAGGCGCCTCAGATCAAAACCTGTAACGGTACGTTGTGGTGTTCCATATACGCTTTGTGTAACCAAAGCCTGCACTTCTATTAACAGCGGACGCATACCTTCCAGAGTAGCAGCTATGGCACTGCCACTTAACTGATCTTCCCGCTGTGCAATTAATATTTCGGATGGATTTGATACCACGCGCATTCCATCGCCGGTCATTTCATAAATGCCAAGTTCTGCAGTACTGCCAAAGCGATTTTTAAGCGTACGGAGAATTCTGTAGGCATAATGTCTGTCGCCTTCGAACTGCAAAACCGTGTCTACCATGTGTTCCAGCACTTTCGGACCCGCTATGGCACCGTCTTTTGTGATGTGGCCAATTAAAAAAACCGGGGTATTGGTTTCTTTGGCAAAACGTTGAAATTCTGCTGCGCACTCACGTATTTGGGAAACGGTACCTGCAGATGAATCAATCATATTCGATTGAAGTGTTTGAATGGAGTCAACAATTACCAATTGCGGTCTCAGCTTTTTAATTTCCTGAAATATGGTTTGTGTAGAAGTTTCGGTAAGAAGGTAAAAGTTCTCGTTTTTAATTTTCAGTCGGTCGGCCCGCATTTTAATCTGCTGTTCGCTTTCTTCACCACTTATATACAGAACCGTGAGCTGGTTCATGCGCAAACCATCCTGAAGGAAAAGGGTACTCTTACCAATACCCGGTTCTCCGGCAACCAGAACAATACTACCCGGAACAATACCGCCACCTAGTACACGGTCGAGTTCATCATCCTGACTTTTGATTCTTTTTTCCTCTGTTGTAACCACTTCGCTCAGTGAAATTGTTTTTGCATTTCTTTTTTCCTGTTTGTAATCATCCCACTTTTCAACCGTTTTATTTCCTTTATCCAATACTTCTTCGGTGAAAGTATTCCATTGAGAACAAGAGGGACATTTTCCGATCCATTTCGCACTTTCATAACCACAATTGTTACAGAAAAAAGCAGTTTTTATTTTACTCATTTGATAAAGGTAATGTTGATTTCATGAGTTCTTTTCATGAAAAAAATCTTCTTATGGATATATCGTTTTTCAGCAGGAAAACAGCATCATTCAGGTAAAAAAAAGAGGGCGAGAAAAACAGGAGAAAACGCTGAAATCCAATACAGACGGGCATGTAAAAGGGCCAGCATTACTGCCAGCCCTGTTTACTTACTAACCCATTAAATTCTACCACTAAGTTACAAAACCGGGCCACATGGCAAAATAAATTTTCGATCTGTGCATAATTATTTAATATACGATTCTGTTCGTAAATGACTTTAACATATTGTTAATCATATATATCCGACCAGAGAGACCGGGTGGGGAATTTTGTCATAAAAAGAAGGCCTTTTTGGCAGAAAAAAGGGATAAAAACCCCGGAAAATGTCATTTTAAGCTTTGGTAGGCTATTTGCAGCTTTTCCTGGAAACGATCATTATGGATATGTCTATCATTTTAGTATCCCTTCTTTTTCTCGGTATCAGTTTTCTGGTGTCATCCCGGTTAAGGGCAAAATTTACCCGGTATAGCCAGGAACCCATCGCAAATGGGTTGTCCGGTAAAGAAATAGCCGAAAAAATGCTACATGACAATGGAATATATGATGTAAAAGTTATATCTGTTGACGGTTTTTTATCGGATCATTATAATCCCATGAATAAAACAGTAAACCTTAGTCCGGAAGTATATAGTGGTACAAGTATAGCCTCGGCGGCTGTGGCTGCCCACGAATGCGGGCATGCTGTTCAACATGCAACGGCCTATAACTGGCTTATGATGCGTAGCCGTTTGGTACCCTTTGTACAATTCAGTAGTTCTATTGTGCAGTGGGTATTATTAGCCGGGATTATTCTGATAAATACATTTCCTATGTTATTACTGGGTGGTATTATTTTATTCGGCTTAACTACCTTATTCTCTGTTATTACCTTACCGGTAGAATTCGATGCCAGTAACCGTGCATTGGCTTGGTTACACAATAGAAATATATTGGTGCAACGTGAGCAGGAAGGGGCTAAAGATGCTTTAAAATGGGCCGCAATGACCTATGTAGTAGCTGCATTGGCTTCTGTAGCAACGCTGATTCAATATGTATTAATCTTTTTGAACGGATCCAGAAACGACGACTAAATAAATGGAAGTGAATGGTGAATAGTCAATGGTAAATGAATTGACCATTCACCATTGACTATTCACGGATTAAAATTTTATTTCCTCTTCTCTTTCATCAAAGAATTTGAATTCAGTGAGGTGATAATTGGTATTAGCCTGAGCTTTTAATTTTACCTTATGTTTTTTCTTCCATTTTTTTATGATAGAAGAAAATAAACCTTTCGTGAGATAGGAATGAACAATGGGGTGTACAACAATCGTAAGATTTTTGTGCGAGTGACTTACGAGGTAGTGTAATTTCTTTTCAATCTCGTCTTCCAGTAATAATGTAGAAGTAATTTTTCCGGTACCATTACAGGTTGGACAACTTTCTGCTGTATTAATATTTACCTCCGGACGCATGCGCTGACGGGTAATCTGCAGTAGTCCGAATTTTGAGATGGGCAATACAGAATGCTTGGCACGATCAGCTTTCATGAACTGCTCCATGGCTTCCTGCACTTTGCGCTTGTTGTCGGGTAATTTCATATCTATAAAATCAACCACGATAATACCGCCTATATCACGCAGTCTCAACTGACGTGCAATTTCTTCTGCTGCTTCGAGGTTCGTTTCAAGTGCGTTGTCTTCCTGGTTATTGCTTACACTTTTATAACCACTGTTTACATCCACTACATGCAATGCTTCAGTATGTTCTATAATCAGATAAGCACCACTGGGTAGATTTACTGTTTTACCAAAGGATGATTTCACTTGCTTGGTTACACCAAATTGGTCGAATATGGGTAAGCCATTGTGATAAAGTGACACAATATCTGTTTTATCAGGTGCAATTCGTTGTATATAAGATTGTGTAACCTGAAACAGATTTTTATCATTGACAACAATACGATTAAAATCGGCACTCAATAAATCACGGAGAATACTGGTTGTCTTGGTTTCCTCACTCATGATCCTCACCGGTGCTACGGCACCTTTCAGGTTTTGCTGAATGGTTTTCCATGTTTCCACGAGCGATAGCATATCCTGATGTAACTCAGCGGTGGTTTTACCTTCTGCTGCCGTACGTACAATGACACCAAAATTTTTGGGGCGAATAGCTTCCACAATTTTGTGGAGACGTTTACGCTCTTCAGATGAGTGAATCTTTTTTGAAACAGCAACAATCTCATTAAAGGGAGTTACCACTACAAACCTACCCGGTAAAGAGAGTTCACAACTTAATCTTGGACCCTTTGCAGCGATGGGTTCTTTTAATATCTGAACCAGTACATGTGGTTTGCCATTCAATACCTCATTAATCTTACCTGTTTTTACGATTTCAGGCTCCGACTGGAATTTTGCAAAATCAAAAGGCTGATCACCCTTATCGCCCATGGCAATTTGGGTAAACTTGATGATGGAACGTGCATATGGGCTCAGATCGGTGTAATGCAGAAATGCATCTTTTTCGAAGCCTACGTCTACAAATGCAGCGTTAAGGCCAGGAATGAGCTTTTTTACTTTACCCAGATACAAATCACCTACTGCAAAGTTGGCATCTGTTTTTTCGTTGTGCAGCTCCACCAGTTTCTTGTCTTCCAATAAGGCTATTTCCACGCCTGTTGGAGCGGCATTAATAATAAGTTCTTTGTTCACAAAGTGCAACTTTTAAATACAAAATCACATACCGGTATACGGTATATCAGCATCCACAACATCTGATGGAGCAGCCAATGGGAAGGAAAAGGTAAAGTTGCTGGTCGGAAGGAAAGGCTGCTTCCAGATAAGTGTTAAACGGGTCTGGTTAAGCACAGCGCATTACCAGACCCGTTGTGTATTGAGGTCGAAAGAAGGAACTATTTGTTCTTCTTCTTATGACGATTCTTTCTCAGACGCTTTTTACGTTTGTGTGTAGCGATCTTATGACGCTTTCTCTTCTTACCACAAGGCATACCAAAGTAATTTTATACAGTTAAAAAATAAATTTATCGTTTCAGTTCTGCTATTCTTTTTGATAAAGCTTCCTTCGCCGCAGCTACAGGCACTTTCTCTTTTGCTATTTCGTACCATTTAATCGCATTGGCTTTCTCGTTATGTATATCATAACATTCTGCCAGATTAAAAATAGCATCAAGGTTTTCCGGGTCTTTTTTTACCACAATCAAAAAGCGTTCAATGGCTTTATCATACTGACCACTTTTCTTTCCTCCCAGGCCGAGCATCATTTGTCCATAAACATTATCGGGATTCTTCTCTACTACTGATCTGATACTCATGATACCCTGCATCGGGTTATCAGAAATATTACCAAAAAGGTAGCAGGCCCCAAGACCTATTTTGCTTGAATCATTGGCTGGGTTTAATACCAGCGCCTTATCAAAAAGAACTTTTGCCTGTGAAGCCAGCCAGTTTTGCATGGCAGGTTCACCCTCTGTCATTAAGTTGTTTAAAAACAGATGGGCGGCAAAGGTGAGGCTTTTTTCAGAATTTTCCAACTTAGCGGCTTCGGCAGTATACCAGGCATAGGGTTCGAAGATACGGGCTGAGTCGGACCAGAAGCGTGCCAATTGGTGGTAAACATGAATTTGCTGCTCTTTAATATCACCTCTTACTACTGCATTTTCAAGCATGCCGATACGGGCAGCCTGCTCCGGACTTATTTTTTCTTTGGCTTTTACAAGCAGGTCTTCAAATCTAATTGATTGATTTCCATGCGAATGCGTAGTGTCGCCTTCGGTATGTATGTGTTTATCAGGTGCTACTGTTGGACTAACAAAATAGAACAGGAGGAATAAAAGGGCAGCCCCAGCAGTTAACAATAATTGTTGTTTCTTCACAAGTCGGAAAATTTCGGCGAAGTTAGTCCGACTTCCGCTTGCTTTTTACTTCGCTTACAAATTCTTTTGCTGGTTTGAAGGCGGGAATATAATGTTCCGGAATTTCCACCGCAACATTCTTTTTTATATTACGTCCGATTTTAGCTGCACGCTTTTTTGTGATAAAGCTGCCAAAGCCGCGTATATATATATTCTGCCCGTTAGAGAGGCTCTCTTTTACTTCTTTAAACATGGTTTCTAAGGTCACCAGTACATCCACTTTCGGTATACCCGTTTTATCGGAAATCTGGTTGATGAGGTCTGACTTTCTCATTGGAAATAGAATTGTTTAATGAATCAGGCTTAAAATAAGATAAAAAAACTGGTATTTGCAAGAAAGATTGTTTAATTTTTATAGACGTTATTGATTGATAGATAAATGGTTCAAAAATGTTATTAGTTGAAAACTATCGTCAGATATAACTTATTTGTACTATACAACAAGTTTATTGTCAATAAAACATAGTTTTTTTGATCTTTGTGAAGTCAATGAAAAGCCAATTTACACGCACCATACTACAATGGAATCGTACCCAGAATAACAGGGAAATGCCTTGGAAAGGTGAAAAAAATCCTTATCACATCTGGTTGAGTGAGATCATACTCCAACAAACCCGGGTAGAGCAGGGGCGCGCCTATTACAATCGTTTTATTAAAAAATATCCTACTGTATTTAAACTGGCCGCAGCTCCTGAGCAGGAAGTATTTAAATTATGGGAAGGACTGGGTTATTATAACCGTTGTCGTAATCTATTGTATACAGCACGTGAAATTGTGCAGCGCTACAATGGTATTTTCCCTGATCAATATGAAGAAATTATTCAGTTAAAAGGGGTAGGCCCCTATACCGCGGCGGCAATTGCTTCATTTGCCTACAACCTTCCCTATGCAGTGGTTGACGGCAATGTTTTCAGGGTGTTGTCGCGCTTTCATGGGGTTGATACAGCTATTGACAGTACCGCAGGAAAGCAACTGTTCACGGCACTTGCAGCCAAAATGCTCGACAAAAAATTTCCGGGAGAATATAACCAGGCTATTATGGATTTTGGGGCCACAGTTTGCAAGCCCATGGTACCATCCTGTTCTCACTGCCCACTGCAAAACAATTGCGCAGCATACCAGACCGGTATGGTGAATCGATTACCGGTAAAAGAAAAAATTCTCACCAGAAAGACCAGGCACTTTACTTATTTTATTTTTGAATACGAAGGCAAAACCTTTACAAGGCAGCGAACAGGTAAAGATATCTGGCAGGGGCTTTTCGAATTTTACCTGGCAGAAACAGAAAAGTCCCAGAAATGGACCGTTACTTCAGTAACTGCATGGCTGGAGGAGCAGTTAGGTCCCCAGTCACTGAAAATTCTTGCTATTTCTTCACCCGAATCGCAACAATTAACCCACCAACAGATAAATGGATGTTTTATAAGGGTATCATTAAAAAAAATGCCCGCTTTATTGTCATCCGGCAACTGGGTAACCCCCAAAGGGTTGTCTGCACTCGCTTTTCCAAAACTTATTACGAAATACCTGTCTGAAAAGTATAAACCTTAAATTTTTCAGGGCTGTTCTTTTGTTGCTTAAAAAAAGGTATTTTTAAGAGTGATTAAACTGCGACGAATATAAAATCAATTGTATGAGAGGTGTAAACAGAGTCATGCTGATCGGTAATCTTGGAAAAGATCCGGATGTACAACACCTGGAAGGCAATATTGCCGTGGCCAAATTTCCATTGGCTACCACAGAAACGTATAAAGACCGGTCTGGTAAATTGGTTTCGCAAACAGAGTGGCATACGGTAGTATTGTGGAGAGGTCTTGCCGAACTTGCGCAGAAATACCTGCATAAGGGAAGTCTTATTTATGTGGAAGGGCGATTACGTACCCGAAGCTGGGAGGATAAAGAGGGCAACAAGAAGTTTGCTACAGAAGTAGTAGGAGATAACCTGATTATGCTCGATAAACGCGGCGACGGTCATCTGCCCAATGGTGGCGGAGAAGGATTAGAAGGATATACCGGTGATGATGCTCCGCCTTTAACCGACCCCGGCGAGTCACTTCCATTTTGATGGAATGGAATTGATATTTTTGCGATGATATAAGAACAGAACCTACTGTTCATTGTAAACTTAAACCACCCGCTTTGGATCACCATCCGGTACTGCTCAACTTATTGAATGTTCCTTTTTTGTCTGCACTTCATCCCGAAGGCACAACTGTGCTTGTGATGATTTTATTGGTATTGCTTTTTCTTTCTTTTGTACTTTCCGGCTCTGAAGTAGCTTTCTTTTCGCTTACCTATAAAGACATCAATCTTTTAAAATCGAAGCAGCAGCCTGCTTATAAACGAATTGTAGATTTACTGGAACAACCTAAAACCCTGTTGGCATCATTGCTGATAGCCAATAGCTTTATCAATATCCTGATCATCTTTATCTCTAATCTACTCATCGATAATATGTTCAATTTTGAGCAGTTTAATGCAGGATGGATAGAGTTTCTGATTAAGGTATTGGCAGTGAGTTTTTTACTGGTATTATTTGGGGAAGTAATGCCGAAAGTACTTGCCACACAGAATAATATTCGCTTTGCAAAAGATTTTGGTGGCGTGGTACAGGTAGTGGCCTACACTTTTGCAGGCATGAGTAAGGGACTTGTAAAGTATTCTGATATCATTGAGCGAAAATTATCCAGTAAATCGGGCAATGCGTACAGTCTTGAAGAACTCGATCATGCTATTGATCTTACTACCAATGAAACAGCTTCTGAAAATGAAAAGAATATTTTAAAGGGTATTGTTAAGTTCAGTAACATATCTGTAAAGCAGATTATGAAAACAAGGATGGATGTAAGTGGTGTAGAATACGATACGCCATTTAACGAATTGATATCCCTGATTAGTGAACTGAACTATAGCAGACTTCCAGTTTACAAGGAAGACCTTGATGAAGTAGTGGGAATGATTCATACCAAAGATCTGCTTCCGCATATCCAGGAAAATGAGCACTTTGCATGGCATAGCTTACTGAGATCGCCTTATTTTGTGCATGAACAGAAACCAATTGAAGACCTTTTAAAGGAGTTTCAGCAGAAACGAATACACTTTGCGGTAGTGGTAGACGAATTTGGTGGTACCAGCGGGATTGTTACACTTGAAGATATTCTGGAGGAAGTAATAGGAGAGATCAAAGACGAGTTTGATGAAGAAGATAGCGGTTATAAAAAAATTGATGACAACAATTACATTTTTGAAGGCCGAACCATGATCCATGATGTATGCAAGGTGATGGATATCCCAGCTGATACCTTTGATGAAGTAAAAGGAGAAAGTGATTCTCTTGCCGGACTCGTACTTGAAATAGCCGGCGATATTCCCAAACCCTCCCAGATAGTTATTACAGGCGATTTTGAATTTACAGTACTGGAGGTAGAAAAAAACAGAATTCAGAAAATTAAGATTTTTATTAGACCCCAATAAGTCACATAGACTTAGTTTTGAAATATGATAAATGAGCGCAAAAAGGTCATGATTTATGGTACATGGTCAATGGTCTTTGTTTTGGGAATCCTGATACTGCAGTCCTGTAACAGCAGCTTTACGCCCAAGCCCAAGGGATACTATAAAATTCACTTTCCTGAAAAAAAATACCAGTTATTTGAACAGGATGGTTATCCTTATTCGTTTGAATATCCGGCTTATGCAAAAATTGTAAAAGACAGTACTTTTTTTGGGGAAACAACCGAAAATCCATGGTGGATCAATGTTGAGTTCCCTGAATTTAACGGAAGAATTTATATCAGTTATAAAGCCATCGGTAAAAACCGTTTTGATACACTGGTAAAACATGCGTTTGTATTAACGGGTAAACATTCAGCCAAAGCCTATTCTATAGACGACTCATTAATGGTGACGCCGAATGGTATCAACGGGATGTTTTTTGCAGTAGGTGGTGATGTAGCTACAGCGAATCAGTTTTATCTGACCGATTCAGCCAGACATTTTCTTCGGGGTGCCATGTATTTTGATGCTACACCCAATGCAGATTCACTAGGTATTGTAAATCGCTTTATTCTGCAGGATATGAAACACCTCATTAATACGTTCAGGTGGAAATAATATAGCCGCCCATGAATGGGCGGCTCTCAGGCAAACACTGAACTACCCTTCGGTAACCAGTATAGTATACTTACGCAGTAATGCCTGATTTGTTACGTAAAAACCTGTTAATTCTGTAGAAATCTTTGCACCTTTATTCTGCAGGTGACCCGTTAATTCTGATTATCTTCGTTTCCATGATAGCAATTGATAATAAACTGATCAGCGATGAAGTGATAGAAGAGCAGTTTGTTTGCGACCTTACCAAATGCAAAGGAGGCTGCTGTGAAGATGGTGATGCGGGCGCGCCCATGGAAAAATGGGAACTCGAAAAATTAAAAACGTATTATGAGGTAGTTAAGCCTTATATGACTAAAGAAGGTATAGCCGAAATTGAAAAGCAAGGATTATACCTTTACGATAAAGAATTTGGTTGGGTAACACCTACGATTGACGGCGCTATTTGTGCATATGGGTACAGGGATAAACAGGGTATCATCAAGTGCAGTATTGAGCAGGCATATAATGATGGTAAACTCGACTGGAAAAAACCCCTGAGTTGCCATCTTTTTCCCATCAAGACCAAGAAGAGCAGAAGAGATCCGGATATCGAATATGTAAATTACGAACCAAGAGAAGACCTCTGCAAGGCGGCCTGTTCACTGGGTAAAAAATTAAAAGTACCTGTGTATGTTTTTCTTAAGGATTCATTGATCAGGAAATACGGAGAGGAGTTTTATGAAGCGCTTGCTGCAACAGCAGAACATATGAAAAACAGTAAAGAAGATTGATAGATTATGACAGATAATGCTGCCTCATTCATTGCCAAAAGTACCATTAAAGCTGCCGACCTGGAACACAGGCGTAAGATCAATTTTAATATCGGTAAGTACAATGCGGTTGTGCCTGCAGGTAAACAACAGTTTACTGATGTGATGCAGGTAAGGGAAAGGGCTAAAAACAGTAAATGGGAAGCTATTGAACATCTTGATAAATATCTGCTTGAATTTGAGCAAAAAATAAGTGCCAAAGGAGCTAAAGTAATATGGGCTGAAAATACCGATGAGGCATTGGAAGCTATAGGAGCCATTTGCAGGGAGCGGAATTGTAAAACGCTCGTGAAGAGTAAGAGTATGGTGACGGAAGAAATTCACCTGAATGATTATCTTGAAAGAAACGGTATAGAAAGTGTTGAAACTGATTTAGGAGAATATATTCAACAATTAGACGGTGAAGCTCCTTATCATATTGTAACACCGGCCATGCATAAAAGCAAGGAAGATGTAGCCAAACTTTTTGCCGATAAACTGGGAACCAGACCCGATCTTACACCGGAAGAACTCACATTGGTAGCGCGTCAGAAATTACGTGAAAAATATGTGGAAGCGGAAGTAGGTGTTACAGGTGCCAATTTTATGATTGCTGATATCGGTGCCATTGCAGTTACAGAAAATGAAGGCAATGCACGCTTAAGCTGTGCATGGCCCAAAACACATATTGTTATTGTCGGGATTGAAAAAATGATTCCCTCTATTACAGATCTCGGTACCTTCTGGCCATTATTATCCACCTTCGGAACGGGTCAGAAAGTAACGGTATACAATACCATTATCAGTGGCCCGCGACAATCTGGTGAAACCGATGGCCCAGAAGAAATGTTTGTGATTTTGCTGGACAATGGCCGCACAAATCTTCTGGCAAATACTACTTCCCGGGAAGCCTTATACTGTATTCGTTGCGGGGCCTGTTTGAATGCCTGTCCTGTATATAAAAATATTGGAGGTCACGCGTATGAAACTACCTACAGTGGTCCCATTGGTAAAGTGATTACACCTCATCTGCGTGGTGTGGATGACTATAAACACCTGAGTTATGCCTCTTCTTTGTGTGGTAATTGTACAGAAGTCTGTCCGGTAAGGATTAACCTTCACGAATTATTATTAGATAACCGTCATGAGGCAGTTGTGCAGGGCTCCAGCTCAATTGCAGAACGAGTTGCATGGAAAGCCTGGAAAATGGCAAGCCTGAACCGGATGATGATGAATATGGGTAATGGGAAGATGAAAAACTGGGTAGTGAACAAAGTTTTCAAAGGGTGGTCCATGCACCGTTCACAACTCGATTTCAGCCAGAAAACTTTTAATGAGTTGTGGAAGGAAAAACAAAAACAATCATCCTAAATAAGGCTATGTGTGCTGACAATCTTTTCACCACATATCAGCAAACGACTTGCTTATATTGTAGCTACACTTTTCAGCGATACGGCTATTATCACAGATAATGCTGCAGAATACCTCATAAGCGAAGGCCCTTGTATTAATTATTCGGATCAGCTCCTGGAAACCGGCTTGCAAATCATTCCCGTCGAAATATTACAGGAAACAGGTGTCAGAGAGCAATCCGTCAAAATGGACCAATGGAGAGGACTTCCTGTTTTCTTTTCCGGTAAAGGACAAATTCCTTTCGATATTTTTGGGGCATCTTTTTACCTGCTTTCCAGGTATGAAGAATACCTGGGTCATACAAAAGATGAGTATGGAAGGTATGGTCATCAGAATAGTCTGGCCTATCGCAATGGCTTTCTCGATATTCCGCTGGTCGATTACTGGATGCAGGAACTGGAGAAAGAACTGCAAAAAATAAATCCATCTTACCGGTTACCTGATCGTTCGTTTCGGATTCAGCCGTCTTATGATATTGATATTGCCTACCGCTTCAGCCATCAATCTCCTTTTAAAAATATCAAGGGATATTTTCTTGATTTATTAATGATGCGTTTTGATGATTTGATGGAAAGGGCTACTGTTTATAGTCGCAGGCAAAAAGACAGTTATGATATTTACGAATGGCTTGATGCATTGCATCAACACTATCAACTGAAACCTTTTTATTTTTTTCTGCTGGCTGAGAAACAAAAATATCCTGATCGCAATGTTGACCCTTATACAAGTGGCATGCATTTGTTGATTAAGGAACACGCCCGGAAATATCAAATAGGTATTCACCCATCTGTACAGAGTAATCATGATAAATCGATACTGGAAAGGGAGTTGAAAATATTGACTTATCACTCAGGGTTGCCTATACATCATTCAAGGCAACATTATCTGAAGTTTGAGCTGCCGCTAACCTACCGGCAATTAATTGAAGCAGGTATTCAACAGGATCATTCAATGGGATATGGAGCTGTAAACGGTTTCAGGGCGTCAACATGTGTGCCTTTTTATTGGTATGATATCATGGAGGATAAAAAAACTTCACTGGAGATTCTTCCTTTTTGTTATATGGATAGTGCTGCCATTTTTCATGAAAGATTGAATACCGAAATGGCAATGGAACGGATGCTTTATTTTTTTGAAACTGTTAAAAAAGTAAATGGTGTATTCAGCTATGTAATGCACAATCATTTTTTAACCGAGCAAAAGGAATGGATCATGTGGCGCAGTATGTATGAGACTTTTCTGAAAACATTATAATAGAGACGATCGTTGATTAACCTACATCAGCCAATGCCTGTTCCCTTTGTTTTTTCAGACTTCTGTTCACCAGAAATACGCCTGCCAATGTAATAGCGGAACCTATCAAAATATCGATGGTTAATTTTTCATTCATTAATACAGATCCTGTGAGGATGGCTACAATGGGATTGATATAAGCGTACAATGCAGCAATGGCAGGTTCCAGATGTTTCATGGTATAAATGAAAGCCACAAAAGCCACAATCGAACTTACAAAAACCAGGTATGCAATAGCCATCCAGGTGCTGGCAGGAACTGCTGAAAGCGGAACCGTATCGCCGGAAACCAGCGTCATAATCATAAGTAAAAAGGAAGCCAGTAACATTTGCCATCCTGTAGCATTGTAGGCATTGATTTTTACTTTATTTCTTGCGATAATAATAGTACCTACACTCCAGCTTAGCATAGCAATAAGTGAAAGTATCAGCCCTAAGATGTATCCTTCTGTTTGATTGTGGAATGCATTATCATAAAAAACAATCCCGATACCGCTTATGCCGAGTAAGAGTCCGGTAAAAGTTACCCATGTAATTTTTGTGTTGCGGAAAAACAAGCGTTCAATAATGACAACAGATAAAGGATATAATGCAGCAATCAAAGCTGCCAACCCACTCGGAATATATCGAAGGGCAACGGTGGCAAAACCATTGGCAATAACAAAAAGTAAGCTACCCATACCGGCAAGCCAAAGCATTTGTTTGCCGGTTGGCAGTTTTTCACCCCTGATCAGGAAAAATGATACGAATAAAGCCCCTCCCATAAACTGCCTGATGGCGGCTACTTCTAAACCGGGTACACCTCCTTTCACAGCGATTTTACTTGCTACCCAGCTGGTTCCCCATATAATGCTGGTAGCAGCCAATCCGATATATGCTTTTTGTCTGGTTGTCATTGCTTAATGACGGAAATGACGCATACCGGTCATCACCATCGCTAATTTATTTTCGGTACAATATTCTATACTGTCTTTATCTCGAACTGACCCTCCCGGCTGAATAAATGCTTCCATACCTGCTTGATGGGCAATCTGCACACAGTCATTAAATGGGAAAAAAGCGTCTGAAGCCAATACAGCGCCTTTGAGATCAAATTGAAACTGATGGGCTTTTTCAATGGCATGTCTGAGTGCATCAATACGGCTGGTTTGTCCGCAACCCTTACCTACCAGTTGTTTATTTTTAACAAGTGCGATGGCATTACTTTTCAGGTGTTTGCAAATCAGGTTGGCAAATGCCAGGTCTTCTTTTTCTGTAGTTGTCGTTTCTCTTCCGCCTACTTCTTCCCATTTACTATAATTGCCTTCGTCTGAGCCTTGCTCGAGTACACCATTCAAAATTGATTTTGAAGGCTGTTTCAGAGTTGGTTTTTCTCCTTTCAGCTGTAACAAAATTCTGTTTTTCTTACTTTTTAATACATCAATTGCATCTGTATCAAATGCTGGAGCAATCAACACTTCAAAGAAAATTTCATTGATGGCATCCGCAGTCGCTTTATCGATGGTGCCATTGCTAACAAGTACACCACCAAAAGCACTTTCCGGATCACCGGCCAGGGCTGCGTCCCAGCTTTCTTTCACAGAAGGTCTGGCAGCGATTCCGCACACATTGGTATGTTTGATGATGGCAAATGTTGTTTCAGCAAACTCGCCGATCAATTGTACTGCCGCATCTACGTCAACAAGATTATTATACGAGAGCTCTTTGCCATTCAGTTGCTCAAATAATTCAGTAAGGTTGCCATGGAAAATAGCCTGCTGGTGTGGGTTTTCACCATAACGAAGTGATTGCTGGTGACCGGGGTTAAAATAATGACTGATAGCAATATCATAATGCATCACCACTTCAAAAGCCTTGGCGGCAAATACTTTTCTTTGTTCAATGGTTGTAGTCCCCTGTTGAGCTGCGAGTAACTGCTCCAGTTTACTATAGTCGTCTTTGGCAGCAATTACGACTACATCTTTAAAGTTTTTGGCTGCTGCGCGAATCATGGAAGGTCCACCAATGTCTATTTTTTCAATGATCAGCTTTTCTTCACTGGTATTTTTGAGGGTTTCTTCAAATGGATATAAGTCAACAATTACCAGGTCTATTTCCGGAATATTATATTGTTTCATTTCCTGCAAATCCTGCTCCTCGTATCTCCGCCCCAGTATCCCCCCGAAAACGACAGGATGCAGTGTTTTCACGCGCCCGCCCAGAATAGAAGGGTAGGTGGTTAAGCTTTCCACTGCAATACACTGAATACCGAGTCCTTCCAGAAACTGTTGGGTACCACCTGTAGAATAAATGGTAATACCTTCTGTCTGTAAACGACGGGCCAGGGGTTCAAGACCATCTTTGTAAAAAACAGAAATAAGCGCCGACTGAATCTTCTTTTGCATAAAAATGAAATATATACCACTTTTATAGTGGTTGATTGATAAATAGTAGCTGCAATCGTCAGAAATCCATTACAAAAGCACCCTGTTCGGGTATGGAATGGTGGCGCAAATGTAGGCTGTCTGCTTCTTTTTTCCATTTTCGTATTTTCCACAAGGGATTATTAGCGTCCCAAACATAAAGACGGGCCTTAAATACACGCTGCAGATCCGCTACGGTAACAGCGGGATTATTTTGGACAATGACAATATCTGTTTCAATTTCAGAATATCCATTTCGAAGCAGAGGTTTTTGGTGTACAAAAGCAATGTTTAATCCGTTAACGGATAATAATCTGTTTTTTTGAGACGGGAGTGCTGTTTTTTTGCGAAATCCGCCCAGCAGTGTATGGGTGGGTAAACGCATTTTCAGTGTGGCTGATAAATTTTCCGGATTGGCTATGCTGATATACTTACCACCACCCAATATTTCAGTTACGGGTTGTCCGGGTAAATGGTAAACAATCAGCTGCTTTTTTTGTCTGATCTGTATATGTCTGTAGGCATATAGAGCTACTAACGTAGCCAAACATACAAGCGCATATAAGAGAAAAACTGACTTTTTATGTATGATCCACCTGCATATATATAGCACAAACAGAAAGTAACCAATTATTTGTACCGCATTGATTTGTATATGACTGGTAACAGCAAAGGGGAGTTGTCCGGTGTACAAGATAAGTTGGTTCATGAAAGCGAGTGTTTTGTCTAAAACAATCCCGAGCACAGAGGCTACCCAATGAAAAGGAGATAGGATTAGTAAAAGGATCAGCCCATATAAAACCACGCCACTTAGTGGAACCACTATAAGATTGGTGATAAGGAAAAGATTCGGGAACTGATGAAAATGATAGAGAACCACTGGAATGGTAAATACCTGAGCACTGCAGGTAACTATTACCAACTGCCAGCAATACCTTATGGGTGTATAAGATATATACCAGTAATGATAAAAAGGCCTTGCGAATACAATAATACCGGCTACGGCTGTATATGAAAGCTGAAACCCAATATCCCAGAGATAAAAGGGATTGAAACAAAGCAGGCAAAACATTGAAGCAGCAAGACTATTGTAAGGGTTGTGTTTTCGTTGTAGCCATTCTGCGATCAGCATAAAGCTGAAAATAACAGCGGCTCTTAATATTGATGCACCTGCGCCTACCAATATACTAAATGCCCATAGTACCAGAAGGATCAAAACCGGCCGAATCCATTGAAGCAGTTTGATTCTTTTGAAGAAAGAAGTCAGCCATAATAAAATGCCATAAACCAAGCCAAGATGCATCCCGCTGATGGCAATTACATGAATAACGCCTGTTTTACTGTAAGCATCTACCAGATCATCTTCCAGATCGAAAGTATAACCGATCAGTAGTGCTTCAGCAATGGCCTGCTCCTGTTTACCCGGAATATGCTTCCTGAGTGCAGATAAAATAAGATGAACTTTATATCGGGTAATACTTTTCCTGCCACTATCAACCAGCCTGTAATCATTTGCTTTCAGAAACAGCCGGTGGTAAATATTCTTTCTCGCCAGATAAGCTGCATAGTTAAAAGCGCCAGGATTTTCAGGGTCGTCTATTAATTGTAATGGTTTTTGTAACAATAAATAATCTCCTGATTTCAGTACTTTATTTTTTTCTTCTTTACTGAAGTATAACAATACGTTGCCTTCTGAGGCTTGCCATTCTCCTTTTGTGAGACACCGTTCAACTATTGCGGTTGTTTTGAGTGATTTTTTTCTTTCAACCGGCGTTTCCAGCAATCTGATCAGAAAAGCCTGATGCTTATCTGCATGATGGCCAATCCAGTTGTCATAGTGTTGAACATTACTGAAGCGGGTGATCACAGAGCCGAGTGAAATGAAAGCTATATAAATGTATAAACCTGTGATAAAGGATAGCCTGTATATCTGCTGAATGGATCGATATCTAAGTAAGATGGTATAAAAAATAAAGGTAGTTATGAGCCCGCTTTCCAGTATGATTTTATGCGGAAAATAATATTGAATAAGAATGCCGGTAATGAAACCGGGCAACAGTCGGAGAAAAGGCGCTTGTTTGAAGAAGGTAAAATCTGACGAACGCATGCTTTAAACCTAAATAAAAAGGCTGCGTAACCATACGCAGCCTTTTTATTCAAGTGTTAATACACCGTATTTTCCGTTGTTATCTGGAAAGATTCATACTTCTTTCTTTATACAATGTTCTGAAGTAAGGGTCTCTGAGGTCTTTGATGAAACGAATGGCTTCACCGGTACTTTTCATTTCTGGTCCGAGTTCTTTATTCACACCCGGAAATTTTTCAAAACTGAAAACCGGTTCTTTGATCGCATAACCTTCCAGTTTTTTCTCCATGGTAAATTCGGTGAGTTTAGCTGCACCCAGCATTACTTTGGTAGCAATATTCAGGTAAGGAATCTGATAGGCTTTAGCAATAAATGGTGTTGTACGAGAAGCTCTTGGGTTGGCTTCAATAACATATACCTTGCCATCTTTAATGGCAAACTGAATATTGATCAGCCCTTTGATGTTCAATGCCCTTGCAATTTTTTCACTGTAATATTCCATTGTTTCAACAATCAGTGGCGTAAGGTTGAATGCTGGTAAAACGGCATTACTATCGCCACTATGTATACCTGCCGGTTCAATGTGTTCCATCACACCCATGATATGGAAGTTTTCGCCATCGAAAATGGCATCTACTTCTGCCTCCTGACAGCGATCGAGGAAATGATCGATCAGGATGGTATTACCGGGAATATGTTTTAAGAGACTGATAACCGCTTTTTCTACTTCTTCATCATTAATTACAATACGCATGCGCTGACCGCCCAATACATAACTCGGGCGAACCAGTACAGGGTAGCCTACTTTATTGGCTACTTCAATGGCTTCTTCTGCTGTATAGGCTGTACCGTACTCTGGGTAAGGTATATTCAGTTCTTTTAATAAGTCGCTGAAACGACCACGGTCTTCTGCTATGTCCATACTGTCGAAAGAAGTTCCGATAATGCGGATACCTTTCTGATGTAATCTTTTTGCCAGTTTCAGTGCGGTCTGACCTCCCAGTTGAACAATTACACCTTCCGGCTGCTCCAGTTCAATGATTTCCCAGAGATGTTCCCAGAAAACGGGTTCGAAGTACAATTTGTCGGCCATATCGAAATCGGTGGATACTGTTTCGGGGTTACAATTCACCATAATGGCTTCATAACCACACTCTTTAATGGCAAGCAAACCATGTACACAACAGTAATCAAATTCAATACCCTGGCCAATCCGGTTAGGACCGCTTCCCAGGACAATGATTTTTTTCTTTTTAGATGGGACTGACTCGTTTGATGTTAAGGTAGGATAGCTCATTTGCGACAAATTGCGCAAAAATAAGGGTATGAAAGAATACAGCCCTGTTATTTTTCAAATAAATGAAAAATGAATACCGGATTTGGTTTAATCAGCCAATTCTTCACACTCAAAACCTGCATTTTTGAGCAATGCTTCCACCAACCCAGGTGTAATGAGTGGGTCAGCTTCAATTCGTAATATATTATCACTATCGTGCAGGTCTACATTCCATCTGTGAATACCCGACATTGGATTGAGTAGGCGCCCGGCATGGTGAACCAACCCAATATCTTCAAGATTGGTTTTAAAAACCATGATATGCATGCTAACGGTTGTTTGGTTTCAGATAATTATTGCGAGGGGGTATCATTATTGACACTGTTTCTTTTCCACATGTTGCACCGATTCCTCCATTCTTCTTTAATTTTTTCTCTTTCTTCCTCACTCAGTCCTGCAAGTTTTTGTTCCATCTTTTCTTTCCATTTCTTTTTATAATCCCCACCCTTACCACGGAATCCGCCGAATAGTATTTTACTCAGTACCAGTAAACCCAGTGCCTGCCAGTAAGTAACGGTTGATACCTGTACTACTTCTGCCAGCACCCCATTCCAGAGTAACATCACTACCCAGGCCAATGCTGCCAGGCAGGCAATGGCAATTATAGTAAAGCCAATGATTTTTTTTATCCAGAATTTTTTATGCATCATAGAGTAATTTAAGATTGATTCAATAATTCATCCCTCAAACTGCTTAGTCTTTCACGAAGATGTAAGACAGCGTATCTTTTACGGCTGATCAGCGTATTGATGGTTTCTCCGGATTGCTCGGCAATATCTTTAAAAGAAATACCTTCTATTTCATTTAATACAAATGCTTCCCGCTGCGGTGCGGGTAACTCATTAAGGGCAGCATAGAGTGCATCCCAGAAAATAGACCGTATATAATCGGTTTCGGGATTGTTTTTATCATCAAAAAAAAGATCAGACCATTCAAAGCTTTCTTCTCCATTTGTCTGGTAAATATCTTCCAGCAACTCCGGCTTTTTCTTTCTTTTTTTATCCGTAATCTTATTACGGGTAACGGTAAATAACCAACTGGTTAGCTGTTCAATGGGTTTGGTATTGCCCATGAACTGGTAGAACACATCCTGAAGAATATCTTCCGCATCGGCCTCACTCTTTACCCGCTTGCGGATAAAGCCCATCAGCCTTTTGCTGTAGGTATTCATAACCTCAGTGATATGCTTACCGCGTGATTCGCTCATAGTAGCTGGTATCTGCCATGCCTGATCCATACCATTGGATTGACGAATCAGGAACAATAATATTGTATGACATTCTTATTTTTTATCTGATACCTTATCAGTTGCACGAACCCCCTTTTTATTGCAGTTCCCCTGCTTTTTCATGGTCGTCATACTGGTTTCTGAGCTTTAGCAGCTCTTTTTTCATAGCAGAGAGTAGCGTAGCGTAGTTTTTGTCTGCAATCAGGTTTTTCTGTTCTGCAGGATCTTTCTTAAGATCGAACAACTGCCATTCATTTACCGTATAGAAATAAATAAGCTTGTATCTATCGGTCCGTACACCCAGGTGCTGTAATACCGTATGATCTGCATTGTACTCATAAAAATGATAATAAAGGCTTTTTCTCTGTATGCTGTTTTTTGTATTCTCCAGAATAGGTTTGAGGCTCAGTCCCTGCATCGAAGATGGAATGCTGATACCTGCTACATCTAAAAAAGTAGGTGCGTAATCAATGTTCTGTACCATATTATTGTTTTTCGTACCCGCTTGTATATGCCCGGGCCATCGGGCTATGAGTGGTGTACGCATTGATACATCATACATCCATCTTTTATCGAACCACCCATTCTGGCCCAGAAAAAATCCCTGATCAGAAGTGTACACCAGTAATGTATTTTGTGAGAGACCGTTATTATCGAGATAGTCGAGTAGTTTACCAATGCCTTCATCAACCGAGGCAGCGGTTGCCAGGTAATCCTGCATATACCACTGGTACTTGAGTTTAAGTAGGGCATTGCCTTCAGGGCGTTGTTCCTTTATGATTTTTCCGCGTACTGCATAGATATCTTTTATTTTTTGTCTGTCCATAACAGGAATGCGGTTGATGATACTGTTGTAATAAGCAATTTCAGCTGAGTCGGGTTTTAGCCATGGAATATCCATCAGATAAGTAGGCTCTACTTTCAGATCACTGGACAACTTCATATCGTGAAGTATACTCATGGTTTGTAGCTTCCAGGCGGTTCCTTTACCTATGGTATCGGCATACAGCGTGGCAGGTTCAGGAAAGGTTTTGTTTTGAAAAGCTGCTATATTTTTGGGTGAGGGAAAGAAATAACGGTGTGGGGCTTTGTGGTGTAATAACAGTAAAAAGGGTTTGTTTGGCACTCTTTTGTTTTGTAGCCAGTTTATGGCCTCATCCGTAATTACTTCTGTGGCATAGCCGGGATAAGTAGCTGTATCTCCCTTCATATCTATTAATCTTGGCTGATAATAGAGTCCCTGACCGGGTAATATCTTCCAGTAATCAAAGCCTGTAGGATAGCTGTGTAAATGCCATTTACCTACAATAGCTGTCTGGTAGCCATTTTGCTGGAATAGCTTAGGCATGGTAAGCTGACTGCCGTCAAAACGTGTGCGGTTATCTTTCATGCCATTTTTATGAGAATGCATACCTGTAAGTAATGTAGCCCTGGCAGGTCCACAAATAGAATTGCCTACAAAAGCGCGTCGAAACAATACACCCTCATTGGCAATACGATCTATATTCGGTGTTTTAATGAGTTTGGATCCATAAGCACTGATGGCATTTGCGTCATGGTCATCACTCATAATGTAAATGATATTCGGTTTCGATTGCGCCATACCTATGGAGGGTAATAAAATACATAGGAACAATATTTTTTTCATGCGGCACTTTATTATTGATCTATAACTCAGACACAAACCTATTAGTTTTGTGTACAAAGTTTTTTTATGGAATTTGGTCGTGTACCCGAGTCAGTACTGAATACAATCGATTTCTCGCTTCCTTCAGAACCGATTTTTAATAAACAGGTATTGAAAGGTAAGAAACAAAATAACCCGAAACTGTACCTGGGTTGTGCGAAATGGGGTAGAACAGAATGGGTAGGTAAAATTTATCCTCCCAAAACCAAAGAGAAAGACTTTCTGGAGCATTATGTAAAACATTATAACAGTATAGAACTGAATGCTACCCACTATAAAGTGTATGGTGCTTCGGGTATTGCCAAATGGGCAGAAAAAGCCAGGGGTAAAGATTTTAAATTTTGCCCGAAGATGTATCAGGGCGTCACACATCGTGGGAGCCTGAAGGGGAAGGATTTTATTACTACAGAATTTTTACGGGGTATCATCGCTTTTGAAGATCTTCTGGGTCCCGTATTTGTTCAGGTGAGTGATGCTTTTACGCCTAAACGGAAAGATGAGTTATTCGATTTCCTTCGGTCCCTGCCAACAGATATGCAATTCTTTCTGGAAGTACGTCATCCGGATTGGTTTGGTATACCTGATATTCAGCAGGAGTTATTTGCCACACTCAAAGAAATGAATATAGGTGCTGTTATTACGGATACCAGTGGTCGGCGAGACTGTGCACATATGCATCTGACGGTTCCGAAAACATTTATCCGGTATGTTGGTAACAGTTTACACCCGACGGATTATATAAGGGTGGATGAATGGATTGCCCGTATGCAATACTGGATTGAACAGGGTATCGAAGAACTGTATTTTTTTATGCATATGCATGATGAAGCATTTTCACCGGAGTTAACTGTATACATGGTCGACAAGTTAAATGCCGCCTGTGGTTTGTCTTTACAAAAACCAGCATTTGTTCAGCAACAACAAAGTTTGTTTTAAGAGGTATGACGAATGTCAGCTTTTCTGATACAGCGTTTTTGTAATTTCATACAAATCGATTTTTATGAAAAAGCTGATATTGCCCTTGTTCATTATAGTCTCGTTTGCATACTGTTCTTCAGTTCGGGTATTCAATACAGAAGTGGCTGCTGATGCAGAACCTTCCCGGTACAAAACCTTTGGTTTTTATGAAGTAAAAGCCTCAGGTGATACCATACCCAGCACTTTCAATGAAAGAATCAGAATTCTAAAAAAAGCGATTCAGGTCGAAATGGAGAAAAAAGGCTATCGCTTTGTTACAAGTGGTGCAGATTTATTGGTGAATATTGGTATTGTAGTAAAGCAGGAAATTCAAACAAGACAAACCAATTGGCAGAACGATGGTCGTTTTACTTATATGGGGCAGCGAAACTATAGCTGGAAAAGTGAAGAGATAGAAGTGGGTCGCTATCGCGAAGGAACATTGACGCTGCATATTATTGAAGCTGACCGTCATAAAATGATCTGGAAGGGTTCTATGGAAGGGGTGATACCTGAGAAATCAGATCCTACAGGTAAAACTGCAGGCCAGGCATTACAAAGACTTTTTGCGGTATATCCGTTTACAGCGGGTTGATTATTTCACTAAACATAATTCATCCCATCGGGTCGTATAACGCGGACTACGTAGTTCCTGGCGCATTTTCCAGTTACGCGTAGTACCGGAAGATGCAAACTTGAGTACATCGTCGCGCATGGCGAAATTTACATTGTCGATAGTGTCCATCAGCAAACGATGGTTGTTTTCCTCTGTTGCCTTAAACAGGTTACCCTGCACTGAAGTATCGGGTACAATACCACTTAACATTACGCCTGCTTTTTTATAGATGCGGCCTTTTTCATACAGCCGCTCCGTAAGTTCCAATGCGGGTTTAATCAGTTCCTGTGTAAAAGAAGTGGCTACAGGTAGTGTAATATAACTGCTGATGGTAGGCCCATGCCGGAAATAAGTAGTATGCGAGTCTTCTTTGGGTACCACAAATACGCTGATGGTATTGGCAGCACTGTATTGTCTTCTCAGTTTTTCAGCAGCTCTTGAAGTATATGTGGCTACGGCTTCTTTGATATCTTTTAAATCGGTAACAGGAGAGCCAAACATGCGGGTGGTAGCAATCATTTTTTTTCTGGTTCTTTCCTCTTCCATATCGGAACTGATTATACCTTTCAGCTCCCTTACCAGGCGTACACCTGTTACACCACCCAATTGTTTTTGTGCCCATCCTATATCTTTAATACTCAGGTCATACGCAGTATGAATATGTAGTTTTTTTAGTTTTTCTGCATATTGATGTCCCACACCCCATACATCTTCTACCGGTGTTTTATGTAAGGCCTGTTCTATTTTTCTTTTGCTATCAAGTACGAGTACACAGTCTGTTACCTGTTTATTTTTTTTAGCCAGGCGGTTGGCTACCTTACTAAGTACTTTGGTAGGTGCCACCCCAATCGAAACAGCAATGCCTGTCCATCGTTCTACTGTTTGCCGCATTTGTTTTGCAAATGCATTTAGTTCCTGTAATGGAATGTGATCAAGATTTAAAAAAGCTTCATCAACGGAATATACTTCCACGCAATTTGGTGGAAGTATCATTCGCAATGTTTCCATTACGCGCCAGCTGAGGTCGCCGTACAGGTTATAATTAGACGAGAAAGTTGATACGTCATATTTTTCAATCAGTGGTTTCGCTTTAAAATAAGGTCCTGCCATTTCTACACCAAGGTTTTTGGCTTCATCGCTACGTGATATAATACAACCGTCGTTATTACTCAATACTACTACCGGCCGTAGCATTAACTCCGGTCTGAAAAGGCGTTCACAGGAACAGTAAAAGCTATTACAATCTACAATGGCCCTCACGGAATCATACATTATGAATACAATACAATACAACCCCCCACACAGCAAAGCCGGCGTATGGATCAATTTCTATATCACCGAATTTTTTGTTTTCAGCAATCAGTCTTTTTTTGTTGAAGCCATCTGCCAGGCGGCGTACCAGTAACTCTCCGTTCAGAATAGCCACAATAACACGACCGTTCACCTGTCTTATACTGCGGTCTACAATTAATACATCACCTGGATAAATGCCTGCATCCGTCATGGCTTCGCTGTTCATCCGGAAAAAGAAAGTGGCCGGTTTGTTACGGATGAGTTGTTCATTCAGATCAATCCCTCTTTCCATGTAGTCGTCTGCAGCAGCGCCAAATCCGGTTGCATTGGCCATCGGTACTTCCCACTGGTTAAATTTTTTAGAGCCTTTATAGGCGGCTCCGTACCACTGTTCCCCATCCATATAAATAAATTTGGTTTAGCTAAAAATTTTAGTAAATTTATGCTAAAATAATTATCCGACTAAAATTTTGTTTATGGAAATACCCACCATTATGGGGCATCAGCTAACAGATAGAGCAGTCAATACCCTGAACCGCTATCGCCTGATGGCTTATCCGGATATGGAAACAGAACTGATCATACAGGCAGAACAGCAATATATGCAGCGTCGTTACCGTACGGCCTTACCTGTTCAGCCAACAGGTATTGTGGTAGCTGAATTTATGGCCAGAGAAGATATGGAAGCCACCTTAATCAGGTGGATGCACCGCATTATCAGTATACAACCCAGTTTCAGGGTAAACATACAGGGTTTTGGTGCATTGTCCTCAAAACAGTTGTACATGCGGGTACAGGAGCAGCAACCTTTTCAGCAATTAGCCGGTGCCATGCAGGTAGTAGATCAGTATATCAGAAGCTATGATTGTCCACCGGCAAAAAGATTTACACATCCTTGTCTGCCTTTAACTGAAGCAGTACCTGATGAGGAGTTCGAAAAAGTAGTACTTGAGTATGCAGGCCGAAAACTGAATCTGTCTTTTGAAGTAAAAGAATTGTTACTGATACGCAACCGGCATGCAGCAGAAACTGGAAAACAAATCAATCTTTTTCGTCTGCAGCCTGATAGGATTTAATGGAGCAAGATATAATTGAGGAAAATGGAACATATTTCTGGTGAACATAGTATTGCAGAGTATCTGCTGGTATTAGAACCGCACGAAGCATTGAAGCAAACCATTCAATCTGTAAAACAACATTTTGCAGATAAGTATGATTGTCCGTCGGCAACTTATAGTAAACCACATATTACCTTGTTAAATTGTATGCAGTTCTGTATGGCAGAAAGCAGATGGATACCCAAGCTGCGTCGTATTATCGAAACAACAACACCTTTCATGGTAGAACTGGAAAACTTTGGTCATTTTCCCACCCACACCATTTTTATACAGGTGAAAACAAAAAACCTGTTGGGTGAGCTGGTAAAATCACTGAAGGAAATTCAGGGAATGGTGAAGCTTGACAAAGAACATAAACCTCATTTTATTACAGACCCACATCTTACCATTGCGAGGAAATTACAACACTGGCAATTTGAAAATGGATGGAAGGAATATGGTAATAGTGAATTTAGTGGCAGGTTTATGGCAGATCATGTATTGCTGATGCGGAAAAGATTGGATGAAAAAAAATATGAAATCATTGGAAGATTTGCCATGCTGGGAATCAAACAAACAGTTGAGCAGCTACCTCTTTTTTAATCCATCTCATCGACTCCTTTTACCTGAACCTCTTTGTTCTGTAAAGAGTGCGTAATAATCAATTTGAAAAAGCGATCATAATAAAGCGAATCCCTCTTACGCAGTAAAAGCTTAGAGGAGATTTAGGTGAAAGTAAATATGGAAGAAGAACAATCCTACCTGAAAGGGCGTGGCGCACAATATAATCCACGTAACCGATTCCTTAAAAATGAACGGATCAGGGAACATATAGAAGGTATTGATGACTGGACAGAGCCGAATGAAGCCACTGTTTATCTGGAAGACCAGGCGAAATCGATCGTTAATAAGGTGGATAGTCCGGATGTAGGTATGTGGTATAGTATGAATCCTTACCAGGGTTGTGAGCATGGTTGTATTTATTGTTATGCCAGAAATGCGCATGAATATTGGGGTTATAGTGCCGGACTTGATTTTGAAAGAAAGATCATTGTAAAGAAAAATGCGCCACAACTTCTGCGGAAATTTCTAATGAATAAAAACTGGGAGCCTGTACCTATTAGTCTGAGTGGTAATACCGATTGTTACCAGCCGGCAGAAAAAAAATTCAGACTTACACGTCAGTTACTGGAAGTGTGTAATGAGTTTAATCAACCCGTGGGAATGATTACCAAAAATGCCGGTATACTTCGCGATAAAGATTTATTACAGGAAATGGCCAAAAAGAACCTGGTGAGTATTCTGGTAAGTATTACCTCTTTTGATGAAGATTTACGAAGGGCCATGGAACCCCGCACCACTACCGCTACGCAAAGATTACGTGTGATTAGAGAGCTAAGTGAAGCGGGTGTAAGAATGGGCGTGATGCTGGGGCCGATGATCCCCGGACTCAATGAACATGAAATGCAGCGAATCATGAAAGCGGCTAGTGAGAACGGCGCGGTTTTCAGTGCCTATACTTTTATTCGCCTGAATGGAGCCATTAAACTCATTTTTCATGACTGGCTCTATAAAAATTTTCCTGACCGGGCAGATAAAGTATGGCACCTGATACAGAATGGTCATGGCGGACAAGTAAACGATAGTCGTTATGGTATCCGTATGCGGGGTGAGGGCCCCGTTGCAGAACTGGTAAGGCAGCAGTATGTTAAGTATAACAAGCTTTATAAACTTAACGCTGAGCGCTGGGAGTTGGATGCCACGAAGTTCAGAAGGCCGGGCGAACAGGGACGATTGTTTTAATAAGTTCTTGCTGGCTTGTTACTTCTGGCTTATCGCTTATCTTTAAAGATGTCCACCCTTCTTCGCCAACTAAGCCGAAATACAGCCATAGCCATTGTGGTGGGTGGGGTCATTGGTTCCGGTATATTTATGAAGCCATCATTAATGGCAGCACAATTACAATCTCCTTATTTATTATTATCGGTATGGATCGTAGCAGGTATTGTTACCCTTTTTGGCGCACTATCGAATGCAGAAGTAGCGACCATGTTTCCGGAAACCGGGGGTCAGTACGTATTCTTTCAAAAAATGTATGGAGAGGGTTTTGCCTTTTTATATGGCTGGGCGGCTTTTACCGTTTTTAATACAGCTGGTAACGCATCAATCGCTTATGTTTTTGCACAGTACGCCGGTTACCTGATTGAATTACCTAGATTGAGTACCCCAACAGAACAGAGCTGGACCTTACATCTGCCCCTTATCGGTAAATTTTATCCCCTACAGCAAATCGGTTTAAAACTACTCACGGTAGGAGTGGTATTGGTGTTAACCTATATTAGTTATAGAAGCGTTCAGTATGGAGGACGACTTCAACGCATACTAACAGCCTTGAAAGCATTGGCCATTCTGGTATTAATCGGTAGTGTTTTTTTCTCTGGTAAAGGAACATGGAGTAATTTCTCTTCAGATCAATCAGCAGCAGGTTTTAGTTGGGAAACGATCCTGCTATTTATGGCAGCCCTCTCTGGTGCATTCTGGGCTTACGATGGCTGGAACAACATTTCATTTGTAGCGGGAGAAATAAAAAATCCGCAAAAAAATATTCCGATTAGCCTGATGCTGGGGCTTGGATTTTGTATCCTTGTTTACTTGTTGCTTAATCTGGCATTTGTTTACCTAATGCCAATACCTGTATTAGCGGCTTCTTCTTTTGTTGCTTCCGATGCCGCATCGGTAGCCTGGGGCACAGCAGGAGGGATAGCCATTACAATGATGGTTATGTTGTTTGTATTGGGTACTACCAATGCCAATATTCTGGCTACCGCCAGAGTAACGTATGCCATGGGGGTACATAACAGTTTATTGCGCTGGGCCGGTAAGGTAGAACCACACTACCAGACTCCCGGTAATGCTTTATGGTTGAATGCTATCTGGACCATTATTCTCATCTTCAGCGGATCATTCGATATGCTGACAGACATGCTCATTTTTGTAACCTGGTTCTTTTATGGTATGAGTGCACTTGGTGTATTTGTTTTAAGAAAGAAAATGAAGGATGTTCCGAGAGCTTATAAAGTATGGGGTTACCCTTTTGTACCCTTATTTTTTGTATTGTTTACAGGTTTCTTTCTTGTTTCAACACTATACAACGATATCAGTAATTACCTGAACGGACAAAGTCCTGTCATCAACTCGTTACTGGGCGCAATTATTACGTTAACGGGTTTGCCCATTTATTATTTGTCAAAGAAAAAGATCCATAAGCCATAGGCTATAAACAATATGCAATGCGCTATAAGCTATATGCCATTGCCCATTCCCTACTAAGTTCTATTTTCGCCACAAATCAGCATACACATGGAAGCCGTAATAAAAGGCATTGATCAACTATTTTTAGCTGTACGGCAAAGGCCAACAGACCGTATTGAAAAACTGCCACAAAGCGGTAGCGACAGAATTTATTTTCGTTTATATGCTGGTGATGAAACCTTTATTGCTACCTACAACCTTAATCAGAAAGAGACGCATACGTTTATCGAGTTCAGCAGACATTTTAAAAATGCAGGGTTGCCTGTACCTGAAATTCTGGGAGTGAATGCCGATAACACCATTTATATACAGGAAGATCTTGGAACAGAATCATTGTTAAATCAACTCGAAAAACACGGTCATGCCGATCTGCCTTATCAGCTGTTTCAAAAAAGTCTGGCAGCACTTGCACGTATTCAGATATTGGGTGATAAAGGATTGGATTACAGTCTCTGTTTAACTGCGAAAGAGTTTGGGAAACAGGCAATACTTAGTGATTTGTTATATTTTAAATACTATTTTTTAGACACGCTTCAGCTACCTTACGATAAACAGGCTATGCTGGACGATTTTGAAGCATTAAGTACTTACCTGACCCATACGCAGTATAAATATTTCATGTTCCGTGATTTTCAGAGCAGGAATATTATAGTAAAAGACGGAGAAGTGAGTTTTATAGATTTTCAGGGGGGTATGAAAGGGGCTTTGCAGTATGATGTAGCTTCTCTTTTATGGCAGGCAAAAGCCGAACTAAGTGAAGAATGGAAAAACAGCCTGCTTGAATACTATATGGACCAGATTGATCTTTTGTTGAAAGAATCTGTAGACCGGATCACCTTTGTAAGTCAGTACAATGGTTATGTTTTAATTCGCTTGCTACAGGTAATGGGTGCATATGGGTTCAGGGGTTTGTTTGAGCGAAAAGCTCATTTTCTGGCCAGTATTCCGCTGGCACTTCGTAACCTGAAATTTTTTATTGAACATAAGCGTATTGGTATTATCACACCTGAATTTGATCGTGTGTTGAAACTGGTGGTAACAGATGAAATGATCCAACGTTTTGAGCCACCACAGGCCAATGAACAAACACCACTTGTGATTCATATCAATAGTTTCAGCTACAAGAAAGGCATACCTGGTGATGAAAGCGAAAATGGAGGTGGCTTTGTATTTGATATGAGAGGCATTTTAAACCCGGGTAGATTTGATGACTATAAGAAGCTGAGCGGACAAGATAAATCTGTTCAGGACTTTCTGGAACAGCGTACCAAAATGAATGAATTTTTGAACAGTGTATGGGATCTGGTAGATATTACAGTTGAAGAGTACCTGAAAAGAGGATTTGATCATCTAATGATCAATTTTGGTTGTACGGGAGGCCAGCACCGGAGTGTATATGCTGCAGAACAAACAGCAAGACACCTGCGCAATAAATACAAAGTGAAAATAATATTGCATCATACCAATAAAGAAAACTGGGTAAAATAATCGCTTATGAAGGCAATGATACTGGCAGCAGGTCTGGGTACCCGGCTAAAACCCTGGACCGATCATCACCCTAAAGCACTGGCTTTAGTGAATGGAAAATCTTTGCTTGAAAGAAATATTGTTTACCTGCAGCAATTTGGTATTGCAGAGGTACTGGTGAACGTACATCATTTTGCTAACCAGATTATAGAAGCTATTGAGATTAATAAAGGATGGGGTAGTCAGGTAACCATATCTGATGAAACAGAGCAGGTGCTTGAGACTGGTGGAGGCCTTAAGAAAGCCGCAGGTTACTTTGCAACAGAAACAGATTTTGTGGTAATGAATGCAGATATACTGACCAAACTCGATTTAGGAAAGATGATAGACATGCATCTGCAATCTAAACCATTGGCTACACTGGCTGTTTCTCAACGTAATACTTCCCGATATTTTTTATTTGATAAAAATGGTTACTTAAAAGGGTGGCGAAATGTAAATACGGGGGAAGAAAAGCCGGCTGATATATCAGCAAGAATCGCAGATTTACAGCAAATGGCCTTCAGTGGTATTCATGTTGTCAATAATGGCCTGTTTAAGTTAATGCATCGGGAAGGGAAATTTTCCATGGTGGATGTTTATCTGGATTTATGTGCAACACACTCTATCAGAAGTTACGATCATACAGGTGAGCTGTTGGTAGATGTAGGTAAACCTGAAAGTATTCTCAAAGCAGAAAAAATTTTTACCTGATATGCAAAAGATCAGGTTTGTGGTAATAGGTTGTGGACAGGTTTCAAAACGACACCTGGACATCATACTTGAATATGGCGAACTGCAAGCTGTTTGTGATGCCGATGAAACAATTGCAAAAAATACAGGATTAACTTATCATACTCCTTTTTTTACTTCCCTTGATCAATTGATTCAATATATATCTGCTGATGTTGCAGTTATTTGTACCCCCAACGGACTGCATGCTCCACATGCCATTCAGTTGCTTGAAAATGGGTTTCACGTGCTGGTAGAGAAGCCGATGGCACTATCGGTACCGGATGCAAAAAAAATGATGGCTGTGGCAAAACAACACGAACGTCATTTATTTACAGTGTTACAGAACCGATTTAATCCACCTGTTCAGGCATTGCATAAAGCTATTCAACAGGGAAGTTTTGGTAAATTATTCAGTGTACAGGTAAATTGTTTCTGGAACCGCAATCCTGATTATTATATAGATCATTCATGGCATGGCAGCCGGGAAATGGATGGTGGTATTCTGTTTACGCAGTGTAGCCATTTTATTGATCTGCTGCTTTGGTGTTTTGGTCCGGCGAAAGAGGTGGCAGCATTCATGCATAATGTACATCATTCTTACACGGCATTAGCGGCCGATGAGGGAGCTGTATTATTGCAGTTTGAAAACGGAATGATAGGCACGCTCCAGTTTTCGGTAAACAGTTTCAAAAAAAACATGGAAGGCTCGCTTACCCTATTGGCAGAAAAGGCAACCCTTAAAATCGGAGGTACTTATTTGGATACGATTACTTATGCTGAAATGGATACGTCTTTGTTTACAGACATTCCAGCGGCAGATTCTCCGCTTAAGCAGGTATATCAATCCATGATTCGTACCTTAGAAACCAATGAGCCATTTTATACCCATCCTGAGGAAAGCCTGGCTACTATTCAGCTTATAGAGCAGATTCATAGTATTGCTAATCGCAAATAAAGAAAATGTCAACATTTCAATCCATACAATCCACGATCAGAGAAGTTACATTTGGTGCTGGTGTGAAAGTGGTAGAACCTTGTAACCTGTATGAATGTAAAATCGGTGCAGATAGTTTTATCGGTCCATTTGTAGAGATTCAGAAAGATGCAGTAATTGGTGAACGATGCAGGATTCAATCACATAGCTTTATTTGTTCCCTTGTTACCATTGGCAATGATTGCTTTATTGGTCATGGTGTTATGTTTGTAAACGATACATTCCGTTCCGGTGGTCCGGCAGCAGGCAATACAAATGAATGGAAGCCTACCCATATCGGGGATCATGTAAGTATCGGAAGCAATGCTACCATTCTCCCTGTTAGCATTTGTCATGGCGCTGTAATAGGTGCCGGAGCCGTAGTTGCCAAAGATATTACAGAACCAGGTATATATGCCGGTAATCCAGCAGTGTTGATCAGGCGAATAGCAAATGGCTTATAGCGTATAGTTGATGGTAGGATGTCTGGATTGAATGCGAATAAGTACTGGCATGATATTCCTATAAACCATATGCCATAAGCTATTAACCATCCGCTACACTTTCACATATATCTTCTTTTTATCCATCCAGTAAACAATCAGCCAGTAAAAGGCAATCATTACCAATGCATATAATAGTGAGCCATTCCTAAGGTCCGCGGAAATAGGTTTACAGATATGGTTCCAGAACCAGGATAAGGGGCTGGTAAGTTCATCGCCGTCTTTGAAGCGAATCAATGCCAGCAATCTGGGAAGAAATCCACTCAAAACAAATATGAACAATGGGTTCTTGCCGAATACATCAAAAAACCTGCTCCATGAACCTTTAATACCCCTGAATTCAATCAGGTAAATCAATAAGCTGATGGTTAACATGGCCAGACCTGTAGTGTAGAGTACATAACTGCTGGTCCATATTTTTTTGTTGATGGGGAATACCATATCCCAGCAAAAACCAGCGAATATTAATACGAGTCCCGCAATCATTAGATTGGCCAGCATCTCATAGGTCTTGCCTTTTTGCTGGATATACTGTCCCACCAGGAATCCAAATACAACCTGCACAATAGCTGCCATGGTACTGCTGATGCCTTCCGGATCAAAAGCAACACCCTCACCCTTGTACATATGTGCTTCACCAAGGATGGCTTTGTCTAAACCTGTTCCGAAATATCCCTGTAAGCTGAACGGATCGCCTGCTTTTCCTAACCAGACCGTAATGAACCAGTAGACGAGTAATAATATCCCGCTTATGACAAAAGCGCCTTTTGTTTTACCATAATACACAATTACAGAAGCAAAGAAGTAGCAGAGCGCTATTCTTTGTAATACGCCAAGGATCCGAAGATTATCAAGGGTTTTTGCTACCAGTTCTTCACCTTCCCATTTTACAAACGGACTCCAGTGTAACAATAATCCAATCAGGAAAATGAGCAGGGTTCTTTTAAGTACTTTTTTCCAGAAAACGCCATCACCTGCCGCTTCAAAACGAGGCATTACAAAAGCCATGGCATTACCCACAGCAAAAAGGAAGAAAGGGAAAACCAGATCGGTAGGCGTACAGCCATGCCAGCTGGCATGTTTTAAAGGACTATAGATATTTCCCCAGCTTCCAGGGTTATTCACAAGAATCATCAGTGCAACGGTAGCACCTCTGAATACATCAAGCGAGTAATAGCGTTGGTTCATGGCAGTCGTTTATGGATGAAAGATAATAAATAGGGGATATTCTCATAGCGGAAACTATTCAGACCGATACAGAAGGCGAAATTTCTGTTAAGCAGGCAGGTGGCTATAAGTCTATATCCCTCCATTTGCTTATTTTGCAGCGTTTTCAGCGATTTATATGAGTAAAAAGATACTAATTACAGGCGGGGCAGGTTTTATCGGATCACATGTGGTACGGTTATTTGTAAACCAATATCCGCAATACAGCATCATTAACCTTGATGCTTTAACCTATGCAGGTAATCTCGAAAACCTGAAAGATGTTGAAGCGAAACCTAATTATCAGTTTGTAAAAGCAGATATCCTCAAAACAGAGGATCTGGAGAAAATATTCGTTGCGTATGGCATTACGGATGTAATTCATCTGGCAGCAGAATCGCATGTGGACCGTTCTATCGTTTCACCGCTGGATTTTGTGTATACCAATATTATCGGTACAGTCAATCTGTTGAATACAGCTAAAAAATATTGGGCGGCAGATTTTAGTAAGCACCTGTTTTATCATATATCAACCGATGAGGTTTTTGGTAGTCTTGGTGAAACAGGCTTCTTTACTGAAACAACAGCATATGATCCGCGCTCACCTTATTCAGCGAGTAAGGCATCATCTGATCATTTTGTAAGGGCCTATCATGAAACCTATCATATTCAGACCATTGTTTCCAATTGTTCTAATAATTATGGCCCCAATCATTTTCCCGAGAAACTGATCCCGCTTTTTATTCATAATATCATTGAGAAAAAACCATTGCCTGTATATGGTGATGGTTTGTACACACGCGACTGGCTCTATGTGAAAGATCATGCAAGAGCCATCGATCAGATTTTTCATAAAGGGAAAGCTGGAGAAACTTATAATATTGGTGGGTTCAATGAATGGAAAAACATTGACCTGGTAAAATTACTTTGTAAGCTGATGGATGAAAAAATCGGCAGACAACCAGGTGAAAGTGAGCAACTCATTACCTATGTGAAAGACAGGCCGGGTCATGACCGCCGTTATGCCATTGATGCCAATAAAATAAAACATGAACTTGGTTGGGAACCAAGTGTCACTTTTGAACAGGGTTTATCTGAAACCATCGATTGGTACCTGGCAAATAAGGAATGGTTACAACATGTAACATCAGGCGCATATCAACACTATTATGAATCTATGTATTCCAATCGCTGATCATGAAAATTGAAAAAACAAAACTGGAAGGTTGTTATATCATTCATGATACTGTTCATGGGGATAGTCGTGGGTACTTTTTTGAAAGCTTTCACAAGAATCGGTTTTATGAACAAACGGGTCTGGCTATTGATTTTGTACAGGATAATCAGTCAAAGTCACAACGCGGTGTTTTACGAGGGCTGCATTTTCAGCAGGGTGATGATGCGCAGGCGAAGTTGGTAAGGGTTTTACAGGGTAAAGTGCTTGATATAGCAGTTGATCTCCGAAAGCAGTCACCTACTTTTGGTGAACATGTTACGGTTGAGTTAAGCGAAGAAAGCCGTACACAATTTTTTGTACCCCGGGGATTTGCACATGGGTTTGTTGTGCTGAGTGAAACAGCTGTATTTTTTTATAAGTGTGATAATTTTTACAACAAGGCTTCAGAAGCTGGAATTATTTATAATGATGTGGATTTGAATATTGACTGGCAGATTGAAACTGCGGAAATATTATTATCTGATAAAGACAAGGTTTTACCCACATTCAGTGAATTGAAAGCTCATATAAATTTTTAAGCATGAAGGGAATCATTTTAGCGGGAGGATCAGGAACAAGATTGTATCCCATTACAAAAGGTATCAGTAAACAACTGATGCCTATCTATGATAAACCCATGATTTATTATCCGCTATCCATACTCATGCTGGCAGGTATCAGGGAAATACTTATCATCACTACACCTGAAGACAATGAACAATTCAGGCGTTTATTGGGCGACGGTAGTGTATTGGGCTGTCGTTTTGAATATGCTGTTCAGGCTGTTCCCAACGGATTGGCACAGGCATTTGTGATTGGCGAGTCGTTTATTGGAAATGATAAAGTAGCCTTGATTCTTGGCGACAATATTTTTTATGGTTCCGGGTTTAGTCAATTGGTGCAATCCTTTAATGATATTGATGGTGCTGCAGTGTTTGCCTATGAAGTAAATGATCCGGAGCGGTATGGTGTTGTGGAATTTGATCATAACAAAAAAGCAGTATCTATTGAAGAGAAGCCGGCAAAGCCAAAATCGAATTATGCGGTACCGGGATTGTATTTTTATGATAATACGGTAGTTAGTATAGCGAAATCCATCGCACTTTCTGCAAGAGGTGAATATGAAATAACGACCGTTAACAATGAATACCTCAAACAAGGCAGGTTAAAAGTAGGTATCATGAACAGGGGCACGGCCTGGCTTGATACAGGCACTTTCGATTCATTAAGTGATGCCAGTGAATTTGTAAGGGTCATTGAAAAAAGGCAAAGCCAGAAAATCGGATGCATCGAAGAAGTAGCGTGGCGCATGGGTTATATTAATCATGAACAACTACTCGAACTGGCAAAACTCTATGCAAAAAGTGGTTACGGAGAATATCTCTCTCGCCTGAAATAATGTTTTTTGAAGGTAGATTTAGTATCAGACAACCCTTTGTTTAATTTTTCCGGATCAATCTATCGTTTAATCATTAACAATTTGCCGATTAATATTTCACTTATCATCTTTAAACAAAGCTGCTTAGTCTGTGTTATATATGCATGGACGCTTTTACCATTAAAGATTTGGAGAACCTGACCGGTATCAAAGCCCACACGATCAGGATATGGGAACAACGCTATGGATTTCTGAACCCACAACGTACAGAAACCAATATTCGTTACTATAGCAATACTGAGTTAAAAACGGTATTGAATATTGCCCTGCTCAATAAATACGGGTATAAAATATCTCATATCGACAGGATGTCGCCCGGTGAAATGAAAGAAAAAATTCTTTCACTCACGCAGGCGCAGGCGCAACAAGAGCGGGTGGTAAATGATCTCATCCAGAGCATGGTAGATCTCCGGATTGAAGATTTTGAAACAATAATTGACAATTATATTCTGGCCAAAGGCATTGAGAGGGCCATAACGCAAATTATATTTCCTTTCCTGGAAAAGATTGGAATTCTCTGGGTAACCAATCATATCAATCCCGCGCAGGAGCACCTTGTAACTAATATTATCAGGCAAAAGCTCATCAGTGGTATTGAAACAGTGCATACCCATGTTTCCATCAATAAAACCAGTGTACTGTTTTTGCCGGAAGGAGAGCACCATGAACTGGGCCTGTTATTTATGTATTTCCTTATGAAAACCAGAGGTATCAAGGTGTTTTACCTGGGTGCCAATGTGCCGCTGAAAGATGTGGAATATGTAGTAAATCTGAAAAAGCCAGATTTCATTTACTCGCATTTAACATCTGTGGCCAATAATTTTAATTTTGAGAAATTTCTGATCAATGCACACCATCGGATGCCCGATCTGCCCATCCTTGTATCAGGACAGCTCACGCAGAACTATAAAAAAAGAGTACCCTCTAATATCAGCTTCAAGCAATCACTTTCTGAAGTGATGGAATATATTGCTTCTTTGTAAGCTACTAGCTATTAGCACTTAGCCTTTAGCCAGTTTGCTTCCGGTAGCAAATAATGTTCCTATTGAAAAAAGCTAACGGTTATCAGCTTCTTTCTAGTTATTAGCTCTTAGATTTTAGCCGATTTGTTTCCACCGACAGATTCACTTTTATTGAAAAGGCTAAAAGCTAATAGCTAACAGTGCCTCACAGCGTTTAGCCAATCTGCTTACGGCAACAAATTTTCACTTTTATTGAACGAAAGCCTGAGACTAATGGCTAAAAGCTAACAGCTCACTACCCCGGATATGCCTGCATGAACGCACTTTTCAATGTTCAAACATTCATAATCGATTGATTTACTTTGTTTTATCTTTTTAATAAAATATTTAAACAAAAATGTTCGACGGATGCTTCTTTTTGTTTAGTTTTATGTCGTTAATAATTAAACAAACGGAATATGTCAGTGCTTGAATTTAACCAGATGTTATTGAACAACACAGAGTTTCTGAAACCATTCGCTATTACCCTGACCCGCGACAGTGAAGCTGCCAAGGACCTGGTTCAGGAAACTATGTACAGGGCGTTGGCCAATAAAGACAAGTACAATGTGGGTACCAATATTAAAGCCTGGTTATATACCATCATGCGTAATATTTTTATTAATAATTACCGCAGAAAAAGCAAGCAGGCAACGATATTCGACAGTACGCCAAATGAATTTCTGATCAATGCCAATCAGGGTGCAATAGCAAATGATGCCATTGCCAACATCAATTTAAAAGAAGTAAAAGAAGCTATCTATAACCTGCCGGAGATTTTCCGCAATCCATTTTTGTTGTATTTCGATGGATTTAAGTACCATGAAATTGCAGAAATGCTGGGAGAGCCATTAGGTACGATTAAGAGTCGTATACACTTCGCAAGGAAGCTGCTGAAAAATCAGTTACAGCGGTATTAAGTTTTTTCCCTAATTTTCTGAAGAGTGAGTAAATCTGTAATTATTATCGGAAGCGGCTTTGCCGGCCTTTCTGCTGCCTCATTTATGGCAAAAGCAGGTTGGAAAGTTACAGTCGTGGAAAAACATGCCACGCCGGGTGGCAGGGCCAGGCAATTTTCGGAAGCAGGTTTTACTTTCGATATGGGGCCTAGCTGGTATTGGATGCCAGATGTATTTGAAAGATATTTTAACCAGTTCGGGAAATCGGTTTCCGACTACTATCGCTTACAGAGGCTTGACCCTTCTTATAGGGTTTACTGGCCCGATGGTCCGGTTGATATTCCTGCATCTTATGAAGCGCTACAATCCTTATTCAATTCAATTGAACCCGGAAGCGGAGAGCGACTGGATTTATTTTTAAAAGAAGCGGCCTATAAATATGATGTAGGTATTCATAAACTGGTATACAAACCCGGCCAGTCTTTAACAGAGTTTCTGGATTGGGAACTGGTAAGCGGTGTATTTAAACTGGACGTTTTCCGTTCCATTAAATCCCATGTAGCCAAATACTTTACCCATCCGAAGCTCCGCGAACTGATGGAATTTCCGGTATTGTTTCTCGGCGCTTTGCCTGAGGATACGCCTGCTTTATACAGCCTGATGAATTATGCTGATATCAAAGGAGGTACATGGTATCCGGAAGGTGGTATGTTTCAGATTGCGAAAGCTATGTATGAGCTGGCGCTCGAATTAGGGGTAACATTTGCATTTAATCAGGATGTAAAAGAAATACGCATTCAGAGAAATGCTGCCAGACAGGTGGTAACAAAAGATCGTGTATACGAAGCGGAGGTCGTGATCGGAGGAGCCGATTATCACCACATAGAAATGAATCTCCTGCCGGAAGCTTATCGTACCTATACCCCGGCTTACTGGGCAAAACGGGTAATGGCACCCAGTTGTCTTTTGTATTATGTAGGCTTAAACAAACGTCTGGAAAATATCCGCCACCACAGCTTATTTTTTGATACCTCTTTTGAAGTGCATGGGAAAGAAATTTATACCACCAAAGAATGGCCTTCCGATCCCTTATTTTACATGAGTGCCACATCGGTTACCGATCACACGGTTGCTCCAGAAGGATGTGAGAATCTTTTTCTGCTGATTCCTGTCGCTACAGGTCTTAGTGATGATTCGCCCGAAAGAAGGCAATTTTATTTTGACAAGGTCATCGACAGGCTCGAGCAACAAACCGGACAATCAGTCAGAGATGCCATTGTATACCAAAAATCCTTTGCACACAGTGATTTCATATCTGAATACAATGCCTTTCGTGGAAATGCTTACGGTTTAGCGAACACTTTAGGTCAAACAGCTGTTTTGAAACCTGCGTGCAGGAGTAAAAAGGTCAATAACCTCTTTTATACGGGTCAGCTTACGGTTCCCGGTCCGGGTGTACCCCCAAGTTTGATCAGTGGCGAAGTGGTAGCCGGAGAGGTACTGAAAGCATTTGGATAACCGAATTAAAATATACACAGACAAAATCTGTACACAAACCAACAACCCATGATCACACTGTTTCATGAAGTAAGTCAGGACTGCAGCAGGATCACGACAGAAAAATACAGTACGAGTTTTTCGTCGGCCATCCGGTTGTTACATAAAGACCTGCGTACACCTATTTTTAATATTTATGGATTCGTTCGCTTTGCGGATGAAATTGTAGACAGTTTTCATGATTATGATAAGGCAGCTCTGCTGACAGAATTTAGGCAGTCTACCTATGATGCTATTGAAAAGGGTATCAGTATGAACCCGATTCTTCATAGTTTTCAACTTACCGTAAATCAATACAAGATTGATAGAGAGTTGATTGATGCTTTTCTTTACAGTATGGAACTCGATTTAAACCAGCGTAAATACGATCGCGCTGGTTATGAACAATATATTTATGGTAGTGCAGAAGTGGTAGGTTTGATGTGTTTGTTTGTATTTTGCGACGGCAATAAGCAGATGTATGAACTGTTAAAGCCATATGCAAGAAGTTTGGGTGCTGCTTTTCAGAAAGTAAATTTTTTACGTGATCTGAAAGCAGATTACGAAGGGCTTGAAAGGGTATATTTCCCTGGGTGTGATTTCAGAAATTTTACAGAAAGGGATAAGCGTGCTATCGAAGAAGATATTCAACGAGATTTTACTCATGCTTATGAGGGTATTTTACAATTACCCATGAAATCGCGTTTTGGGGTATATGTTGCCTATAAATATTATCTCTCTCTCTTCAAAAAAATAAAAAAGGTACAGCCCCAAAAAATTATGGAAGAAAGGATACGGATTCCGGATTACGGTAAAATATTCATTCTTGCCAAGGCTGGTATCCGTAGTCAACTCAATTTACTCTAAGCTCAGTAAGAGATTACTTATTTTTATAGTATGGAACAAGTGATACTGGTGAACGAACAGGATGAATTACTGGGCGTAATGGAAAAAATGGAAGCGCATGAAAAAGCATTATTACATCGTGCATTCAGTGTTTTTGTTTTTAATGAAAAAAATGAACTCTTATTACAGCAGCGTGCATTCACCAAGTACCATAGCGGTGGTTTATGGACCAATACCTGTTGTAGTCATCCCCGGCCAGGCGAATCAACAGAAATAGCTGCTACTCGTAGGCTTCAGGAAGAAATGGGGTTTACTACAGAGCTATATAAAGCATTTTCATTTACGTATAAAGCCGCTTTTGATAATGGATTAACCGAACACGAGTTTGATCATGTATTTATTGGTCATTACAATGGACATGTTGAAGTGAATCCGGAAGAAGTAGCAGGTTATGCTTATAAATCATTAGAAGAAACTGCATCTTTGCTGGAAGCGGATCCGGCAAATTTCACAGCCTGGTTTCATATTGCTTTCCCTAAAATTTACGACTGGTATCAGCAGAATTATAAATCGTAGACCATGCAGCAAAAACCTTCGGCAGTAATTATAGGTGCAGGTGTAGCCGGACTCGCGGCATCCGTACGACTCGCCATTCAGGGTTTTGATGTAAAAGTGTTTGAGCAGTCTGATAAACCAGGTGGCAAGCTTGGCTATTTTGAAACACAAGGTTATCATTTTGATACAGGTCCTAGTCTTTTTACTCAGCCGGATAATATTGAAGAACTTTTTGCCCTGGCAAATGAACCCATTGAATCCTATTTCAGTTACCGGAAAATGCCGGATTCATGCACCTATTTTTATGAAGATGGAACGGTGGTTCGGGCCTCAGCTGATATAGAAAAATTTGCTGCAACAATAGAGCAGCAAACTGGAGAACCTGCAGAAAATATAAAACGTTACCTCTCAGCGTCGGGTAAGCTGTATGAAAATGTAGCGAATATCTTTCTCAATCATTCTTTACATAAACGTTCTGTTTTATGGAAGTCGCCCATTGCAAAAGCATTGAAAACGGTGCGTCCTTCACATATTTTTAAAAGTCTACATCGGCTAAATAGTAGCGGCTTCCGCGAAAAGAAAGTGGTGCAGCTATTTAACAGGTATGCAACCTATAATGGAAGCAATCCCTATAAAGCTCCGGGCATGCTGAGTTTGATTCCTCATCTGGAACACAATGAAGGCACTTTTTATCCAGAGGGCGGCATGATCAGTATTACCCATGCTTTATTTTCCCTTGCGCAGAAAAAAGGGGTGCAGTTTTTCTTTAACCAGCCGGTCGAGCGTATTATCCGTTACAATAACCAGGCAAAGGGTGTAGTGGTAGATGGTAAAAACATAGAAGCTTCTATTGTGATAAGTAATGTAGATGCGTATTTTACCTATATGCGTCTGTTGAACGATCAGGAAAAAGCAAGAAAAATATTAAAACAGGAAAGAAGCAGCAGTGCATTGATATTTTACTGGGGTATAAAAAAAGAATTTGCAGAACTTGGGCTGCACAATATTTTCTTTAGTGAAGATTATGAAAAAGAGTTTGATCATATCTTCCGACTAAAAAAAGTATATGCTGATCCAACTGTGTATGTAAATATTACATCCAAGTGTGAGCCCGGCAAACAGGCGCCTGTTGGTAAAGAAAACTGGTTTGTTATGATCAATGTTCCAGCCAATATAGGGCAGCATTGGGATGATCTGAAAACACGATGCCGAGTACTGATTATTGAAAAGCTTAACCGTATGCTGAAGACCGATCTGTCTTCTTTGATTGAGACAGAGAATATACTGGATCCGGTTTTAATTGAAACGGCAACGGGTTCTTATCAGGGTTCATTGTATGGAACAAGTTCCAATTCAAGAATGGCGGCTTTTATGCGCCACCCGAATTTCTCACGTGATATTGAGGGCCTTTATTTTGTAGGTGGCAGTGTGCATCCGGGAGGAGGTATACCACTTTGTTTGAAGAGTGCAAAAATTATGAGTGAACTTGTACAATCAGATCAGCAAAGAAAAAAACATTCATGAGTCGTTATAAGTTATCCATATCAGCTTTCATTGCTATTCTGTTTCATGTGAGTGGATTGATTGGTATGCTGTTTACAGAACACAAAGAATGGTTTATTGCCAATACGCCCTTGAATTTGTTGCTGATGTTTGTACTGCTGTTATGGAATCAACCCAAGCCCAATCAATTTTTCATTGTTTTCGTTCTTGCTGCTTTCTTAACCGGTATGGGCGCCGAAATGATTGGTGTAAATACAGGAAAACTGTTTGGTTGTTATAGCTATGGTACTGTTTTGGGGCCGCATTTAAATGGTGTTCCCTGGCTTATTGGGTTGAATTGGTTTGTGATAGTATATTCATCGGGAGTAATTATGCATCTGATACATGAGTGGGTAAAGCGTAGGTATGAAGATTCAGGAACACGTTTGTCGCCCCATCTGGTAACACTTTCCTTTGTGGTGGACGGAGCTTTACTGACTGTATTTTTTGACTGGATCATGGAGCCGGCTGCTGTTCATCTTGACTTCTGGCAATGGGAAAGTGGAGAGATTCCTTTTTTTAACTATCTATGCTGGTTCCTGATTAGTCTTGCATTGTTGTGGTTATTCAGGAAACTGCGTTTTGAGAAGGCCAACCATTTTGCGGTACATTTGTTTATTATACAACTGTTGTTTTTTCTAACCATCAGATGGTATTTATAATATGTTGACCTATATCCTTATAACACTGGCTACATTTTGTATCATGGAAGGTATTACCTGGCTCACACATCGTTTTGTGATGCACGGTTTCCTGTGGTACCTGCATGAGGATCATCACCAGAAAGGTCCTGGGTTCTTCGAGAAAAATGATGCTTTCTTTGTCATCTTCGCAATACCCAGCTGGCTTTGTATTATGCTCGGTAGTATGAATCAGGTATATTGGGTAGTAAGCATTGGCGCCGGCATTGCGCTGTATGGTTTTGCTTATTTTCTGGTGCATGAAATCATTATTCACCAGCGAATTAAACTTTTTACAAGAAGTAATAACCGTTATATCAAAGCGATACGTTGGGCACATAAAATGCATCATAAGCATTTAGATAAGGAGGAGGGCGAAAGTTTCGGTATGCTCATTGTGGCAAAAAAATATTGGGACAAAGTACGCAAAGATGAAATGCTGCAACGCAAATAGTTGCTTATCTTACCATTGACCATTCACCATTGATTATTCACGCACACTACGACTATATTATCTCCGGTTCCGGTTGCGCAGGTCTGAGTTTACTCATGCGCATGATGGAACATTCTTTTTTTGATGATAAGAAGATACTGGTAATTGATAAAGCTGAAAAGAACAGTAATGACCGTACTTGGTGTTTCTGGGAGAAAGGTGACGGTTTATTTGAACCCTTGGTTCATCATTACTGGAATGAAGTGAATTTTTACGCAGATCACTATTCCAATCTTTTATCGCTGAAACCATACAGGTATAAGATGATCCGCGGGATTGATTTTTACCGGTATGTGCAGGAACAAGCAAAACAAAAAAGCAATATTCATTTTTTGTATGAGCCTGTTACAGCTACAGGAACCAAAGATGATATGGCATATCTTCAAACAGCAACAGGGTTTTATACGGCTGATTATGTATTTAATAGTATTCTGTTTGTGCAACCTGTGATCAGTTCGGGCGAATATATGTTGCTGCAGCATTTTAAAGGGTGGTTGATCGAAACTGAAAATCCGGTATTTGATCCTTCGCAGGCCACATTTATGGATTTCAGGGTTGCACAGGATGCCGGTACTACTTTTATGTATGTATTGCCGGTATCATCTACATCGGCACTGGTAGAATATACCTTGTTCACGGAGCAGTTATTACCTGCCGAAAAATATATTGCTGAGCTACAATCTTACCTCAAAAAATTTTTAGGTATAGAGCGATATAATATCATTCACGAAGAGTTTGGTATCATTCCTATGACCAATCATCGGTTTCCCGGAGCTGAAGGAAGGGTGATTCATATGGGCATTGCCGGCGGACAGGCCAAAGGTAGTAGTGGCTATGCTTTTCAGTTTATCCAGAAAAAAACCACTTCTATTGTTGAGCATCTTGTAAAGGGAAGGTTTCCTCTTCAGCATGAAGGTTGGGTAGCGCGCAAGTTTCGTCTTTATGATTCGGTATTACTGAACGTACTTCACCATCGTAAATTGAACGGTGATGCTATTTTTGCCGCTATTTTTCAAAGGAATAGTCCTGAACGTGTTTTACGTTTTCTGGATAATGAAAGCTCTTTATGGGATGATCTTCAGATTATGAACAGTGTTCCTACCCGTATATTCCTGAAAGCGGCTATGCAGGAGTTATTCCGTTAAGTTTACCTGCTTTCTATTATTTTTGCTGCAATTTATTGAATTGGCCTCGTAGTATCCGCCTAAGGCGGAGATAGTATAAGAGTAGTTTTATATTATTATAATTGGGGTAACATTGAAATATTGGCCTCGTAGTACAATGGATAGTATAAGAGTTTCCGAAGCTCCAGATCCAGGTTCGATTCCTGGCGAGGCCACAGTAAATACGAAATAAGAAATAAGGGGTAATCCCCCTTTTTTTGTGTACAATAAATAGTATAATCCCCACAGTACTGTGGGGACGAAGCTCCAGATCCAGGTTCTCCGCCGCGGCGGATGGCGAGGCCACAGTAAATACGAAATAAGAAATAAGGGGTAATCCCCCTTTTTTTGTGTACAATAAATAGTATAATCCCCACAGTACTGTGGGGACGAAGCTCCAGATTCAGTTTCTCCGCCGGGGCGGATGACGAGGCCACAGTAAATAAGAAATAAGGAATAAGAAATAGGAAATAAGAAACAAGGAAGATGCGAATGCCTTGTCGGCTTACATGTATCTGAACTTTTCTTCCTCAATATCCAGTTGGTGTAAGTACTTACGAATAATATCTTCATCAAAATGAAGGTCGGATTTGTTTTTTTCCAAGAGCCATTTTCGCTGTTCTTCAAGTAAGTCGAGATAAATAGACTTTACTTCTGCCGACATAACCGGGCTTAGATTATACAAATTTTTCAGCCTGCATTTTTCCGCAATTTGTTGTACCGCAGCATTGGTGTCCAGTTCTTTCTGATACCTGGCAGTAAGATGTTGTAATGAATGTTGTGCCAATGCTGTTTTAATGAATTCATTGGCTTCATGTTCAGGCATATAATCATGGTACCCCGCTATATGTAGTTTTTTTATGAGCAAGGGCAGGCTAAGTCCCTGTACCAATAAAGTAGTCAGTATTACAATGAATGTGATAAACAGAATCAGGTTGCGTTGAGGAAAAGCAACGCCTTCTGATAATTGCTCGGGAATAGATAATGCCGCAGCAAGAGATACTACGCCCCGCATACCTGTCCATCCTAATAAAACAGGGCCTTTAAAGCCTGGGTTTCTTTCTGCCACATTGATAAAATTGCGCATGATAAACGTGGTAAGTACGGCACCGAAGGCTGCCAGCATTCTTACTACAATTAATATAATGGTTACCAGTAACCCATACCAGATAGCTGTACTGAAAGGAATGCCATCCTGTTTTAACCCTGCCGTAATTTCAGGCATGTCTAATCCAATCAGCATAAAGACCAAACCATTCAGTGCAAATACAAAACTCTCCCAAACATTGACACCTTTGACTCTTGATGAGCTGTTTAAGAAATGATGTCTTTTATTTGATAATAATAAGCCTGCACTTACTACTGCGAGGATACCTGAGCTATGTATTTCTTCCGCAAAGATATAGATGGTATAGGGGGTGATAATGGTGAGAATGATATCCATGCTGGCATCGGTGGGCAGGTATTTGTGTATTTTCATGAATAGCCAGCCAATCAATAAGCCAATGGCTACGCCGCCCACTACCATCCAGGTAAAACTCAAGGTAGCATCCAACCAGATAAACTGACCAGTTCCCACAGCAATCATAGCAAAGCGAAAAATAATGAGCGAAGAAGCGTCATTTAATAAGCTTTCACCTTCCAGAATAGACGACATTCTTTTGGGTACATGTACAAATTTCAAAATCGCATTAGCACTTACCGCATCCGGTGGAGATACGATACCACCTAATAAAAACCCCAATGCCAGGGAGAACCCCGGAATCAGGTAGTTGGCTGCAAATGCAACGGTCATGGCAGTTAAGAAAACAACAATAAAAGCAAAGCTCGTAATGATACGGCGCCAGCGCCACAACTCTTTCCAGGAAATAGACCATGCTGCTTCATATAAAAGTGGAGGCAGGAAAATGATAAAAATAAGTTCAGGATCTATTTTGGTTACAGGAACACCAGGTATAATACTGATGAGTAATCCGGCTATAACAAGTAATATAGGATAGGCCACTTTAATTTTATTGGCCAGCATAATTAATAATACGATCGATAAAATCAATAGCAGGTAGAATGGAAAATGATCCAGCATGTACATCACTTTATAGTGAAACACAGAAAAATTGAAACAGTTATACGCTGAACTTATGCATTATTCAACAATAGTTGCAGAGCTGACTATTACCCCATCGAATGAACCATAGCAAGACTTTCTCTTGCCATCTGGCTATTGTACTCAAAACATAGTTGTTTGTGGTTAATGGTATCTACAATCGTCCCAATAACACAAAGTCCACCGGTAAATAAATACAATAAACCCATTCCGTTTTGCCTAACCATAAAACGCTGTATACCGGCAACCAGTACAAATCCTAAAATGCATCCTAGCAATATCTGATCAGTCTTTCTTCTTTTACCATTATAAACGGCGATAAAATTATGCAGACGTTCATCAGATAAACCTGCTGTAAGGTTTTGAATAAATACAAGTTCCTCGCCTTCAAGTGCGGGTATCAGGTTGTACAGGTTGGGTTTCATGTGCTAATTTTTATTGATTTTGGTCACATGGAATTCGCCAATAACCATCCGCTTTGTATCAGCATTTGTTATGGCTCATTTCATTTGGTGTCAGGGTATTTTTGATGATTTGCTTTATCCGTATAAATATAATGATAATAGCAAATATTCCCAATGGATGCTGTTGAAAAGAATTGCTGAAGCGAAAATGAAGTGCATCATGAATGGAGTGACCGATACCACAGCCAGGGCATTTGCCCAGCTTCAGCAGTGTAGATATACATAAAGACTGCCCATCTTTATAACCTGGTAGAAAATAAAGCAGTAAGAGGGCGCTTACCCAAAAAATCAGCTCATTGTATGTAAAAATCTTTCTGATAGCTATTATTTTCCAAATGCGGCAATATTACTGCTGAAGATCTTGACTGCGATAGCCAGTAGTATTACGCCAAAAAATTTACGAACTGCTAATAAGCCAGCCGGACCCAAAGCTTTTTCAATAACTTTTAATGACTTTAAAACTATGTATACTACGATGAGATTTATGAGTATTCCACTCAAAATATATAATTCTTCAAAATTGGCTTTGAGCGACATAACGGTTGTGAGTGTACCGCTACCTGCAATAATAGGGAAAGCGATAGGAACTACTGAACCGGATTTGGCATCTTTATCGCCTTTGAAAATTTCATGGCCCAGTACCATTTCAAGACCCAGTAAAAAAATAACAACAGAACCACCTACCGCGAAAGAACGGATATCAAGACCCAGTATCTTCAAAAATGCCTCTCCGGCAAAAAGGAACAGAATCATTAACAGGCCTGAAATCAACGTCGCCTGTGTAGACCTGATGCCCCCCATCTTATCTTTCAGCGAAATCAGTAGTGGAATAGATCCGACAATATCAATTACCGCAAACAAAGTAAAGGTAGTCGTCAGTAAATGATCCAGCTGGAAGGTCATGTTGGGTGGTTTTGAGGGTAAGATAAGAAAAAGAGAGTAGTGAGTAGTCAGTAGTGAGTGAAAAATTACTCACTACTGACTACTCACTACTCTCTAAAACCTAAACACATGATTCCTGACCAGTTTGTACTCAAACTGGAGTGCTTCGAGGCAGTTTTTACATAGGCAGTCTGTGAATTTACTTTCTATATAAACTCTTTCTTCGTGTGTTAGTTTGGGACCGCTGCATTGGCAGGCCGGAATATTGCCTACTTTGCACTCAAATGTTTTCGTGCATCGCGGGCAATTTTTTATTTCATGTTTATGCATCATGATGATCAGTTGATAGTAAAATAATTATTCACTATTCACTACTGACTACTCACTTCTCACCAGTTAAACGTTACCCCCGCATTAAACAGGAAGGGTATGGCGTTAAAACCCCTTGCATCAAAGAATTTTTTACCGGTAATATTTTGCGCATCTGCAAAAAAGCGAACTCGTTCATTTAAAACATAATCAGCAGATGCGCCAAGAATAAAATAGGATGGCAAAGAAATATCGGCACGGCGATAACCTCCGATATCAAATCGACTGCTTACATATTTCCCTGTAACTGCGATATTGAGTCCTTTACAAATGTCGATATTGGCAGACAGGTTAATATGGTGCTTGGGTCTGCGTAAAAGATAATCGTAGGTAACGGTATCTTTTGTAGTGAGCCGGTTTTGTGTTACTTCTTCACTTAATAGTAAAGTATAGTTGGCGCTAAAACCTGCTTTGCCTAAGCTGGCTGCCAGTTCCCATTCAAGACCGTTCACCGTCTGTTTTACATAATTAAAATAATTAAAGGTGATATAGTTGTAATCGATACCATTATTGATCCTTCTGTTAAAATACACAAGCCTTGTGGTGAATTTTTGCTGTTGTATACTAAAACCGGCCTCATAGTTTACAGATTTTTCAGCATTCAGCTTACTGTTTAAACTCAACTGGTAGAGAGAAGGTGCTTTAAATCCTGTTGAAATACTACCAAATACACGTAAATGATCATTGAAACTATAAGACGGATTGAAGGTATAAGTACTGTTATTACCATAACGTGAATGATCATTGTAGCGGCCTCCTAGTTCTATATTGAGTTTTTTATAAGGGCTGTTGAAAAGAACCGATGCATATAATGCTGTTTGAGATAAGGAAGTGTCTCTGAACTGACTTTTGAACGGACCAAATGCACTTACAGAGAAGTAGTTCTGGTTATAAGAGCTGTAACGGTAATCGGCGCCGGTAAGCAAAGTAAATCCATTACCTAATCTGGTGCTGGCATACAATTCAATGAACTGTGATTTACCGAAATAAGTGTTGTCTTCAAACCAAGTACTGGTTTTATGTGCACTATCGTTTCGGTAATTGCGGGTAAGCTCACTGTACTGGTAATTACCGGTAATGGCAACGCGACCTTTTTTATATTGAAAACCGGTTCCGGTGATCAGTGATTTATTATGGATGTTATAATCTCTGTCGTCTGCGAATACGCCAGCGTCAATTCCTGCTTTATACTGACTATACATCAGAAAGGCTTTGAAAGCCAGATGGTGGCTGGCCTGATAAGATAGTTGACCACTGGATACCGTACCGTCGTATTTATCATTATCGTAGTTACGTACACCTGTACTATCGTAGGCAGAAGAAAAACCATTGGTAAACAGCCTTGCGAAACGGGTAGTATAGGTAAGTTTACCGGCTTTGCCAAATACCTGTACGTTGTTTCTGGATGTACCAAGGCTGCCCTGGCTCAGGGTTGCTTTGATATTGAATGGCTTTTTCGTGTCTTTTTTTACAGTGATGATATTGATCACACCTGCAATCGCATCACTGCCATATAAAGTAGACTGAGGACCTTTACACACTTCAATTCTTTCCACATCATTTACAGAGAAAAAATTCAGGTCAAAATCGGTAGTGATGGTAGATGGGTCATTTAATGGAATACCATCCATCAATATCAGCGTACGTCCCGGTGAAGCACCACGGGTATATACGGTTTGTACGCTGCCGGTATTGTTAAAAGCACCATTGATGGTAATACCTGCCTGTTCATTTAATAATTGCGAAATGGTTTTGCCGCCACTTTTTTCAATCTGTTCTTTGGTAATAACAGTAATTACCTTACCGGTAGTACTTTGTTTTTGTTCCAGTTTGTTGGCCGTTACCACTACTTCATCGAGTGTAACAGTGTCTTTCTGTGCAAACAGGGTAGTACCCGTAAGCATGCATGCGAGGAGCGTAATTTTTCTGCTCATTGTTATTGGTTAAAAAATTGAACAATGAGCTTTCAGGAAACATAAAAAACGGAGAAACATAAATAGCCGCTGCAGACAGCATTTACATTCCATGCTTTTCACCCGAAAGCCGTGAATGATCGTCTGTATGTGGCAGGTCTTCTGGCTTGCTCTCTGCTGTTGAACCTTCCCATCCCGTTTTGTGGGGACAGTGGTTAGTAGAAACGGCAGTGGATTTGAGTGAATAGTGAGTAGTCAGTAGTGAGTGTAAATATTACTCACTACTGACTACTCACTGCTCACTATCAGAGCTTACAGCTACGGGGATAGCGCCGGATTTGCACCGGACTTCCCTTTTAATCCCGACGGGTCGGGAACCAAATACTGCACAAAAGTAGGCGGCAGCAGATGATTATGAAATTAAGTTTTACACTTTGGTGGGGAAAAGATATTTGAATAGCAGATGGCAGATGGCAATAAATATGTGGCTACGTAAGTTACGATATTTTTAGTGGCTTTGTATACTTATATCTGATATCTGCGATCTGACATCTGCCATCTTTCCTTACATTTAACACCACATCATACAATTCATATGCAGGGAAATCAAAAACTGAATCTTTTTAGCTTTACCATGATCGTTGTGGGGCTGGTGATTGGGATGGGTATTTTCAGAACAGCAGCTACCAGTGCCAAAGATGCTATTGAACCTTCGGTATATTTTACCGCATGGATATTGGGTGGCTTTGTGGCTCTTTGCGGGGCACTTACCTATGCCGAAATTGGTAGTCGTTATCCGGTTACAGGTGGTTATTACAAAGTATTTTCCTATGCGTATCATCCCAGCATCGCTTTTGCCATTAACTGTATTATTCTGATCAGTAATGCAGCCAGTTTAAGTGCTGTGGCATTGATTGGCAGCGGGTATATTACCAAACTATTTCCTGGTAGTGCATGGACGGATATTGATAAAGCATTGATCAGTTGCGCAGCCATTATCTTTTTTTATGGTATTAACCTGATGGGACTGAAAATGAGTTCACGTGCGCAGAATATCCTGATGCTGATTAAAATAGGGATGATTGTAGTACTGATTCTGGCATTGTTCTTTCCGCATGAGCAGAGTGCTGTAGCGGCAGTAACTACATCAACATCAACCGGTGTTGAATCTATGAGCTGGGTACAGAGTCTGGGCATCAGTCTTATTGCGGTATCATTTACCTACGGGGGTTATCAGCAAACCATCAATTTTGGAAATGAAGTAAACCAGCCTGCCAAAAACATTCCGCGGGGTATTTTTATTGGTATTGCTATTATCATTGTACTGTACCTATTGGTGAACCTCAGTTATTACAGCATTGTAGGTTTCGACCAAATGAAAGGGGAACGGGAAATAGCTTATGTGGTGATGGAGCGAACCTTTGGTGCAAAGGGTGCAGATATTTTCTCTTTCTTTTTATTTTTTGGTGTTCTCGCTTATGTAAATGCATTGCTGATGAGTAACCCCCGGGTAATGTATGCCATGAGTGAGGAAAAAACACTACCTTCTTTTTTTGCAAAACAAAATCCAAAGAATCAGGTATTTACTTTTTCACTCACCGTATTCGCTGCGATGTGTATTGTGATTTTATTTTTTGCGCAAACTTTTGATAAGATACTCAACTTTACCATTTTTCTGGATTGCTTTGGTATGGTAGCATCCAGTGCTACTATTTTTATTCTTAGAAAAAGAACCCGCCACCTGGATGGAACAGGTATTTTTAAAATGAAATTATTTCCGCTGATGCCGCTCATTTTTATGAGTGCTTATTTGTTTGTAGGCATCAGTATTGCTATGCAAACGCCTGACACTGCCTTTGTTGGTTTCTGTGTACTGCTGGGCTTTATGTTGATTTATTTCATTAGTACCAAATTCAGGAAACCTGTTACCGAAAAATCACAATAGCATTTGTATGGAACTCTCTTATATTTTGAATGAACTGGCAGAAGATCGTGATGAATATTTCAGGGCTGTTTCTCCGCCCATTATACAGACCAGCAATTTTGCTTTTAAAACTGTAGATGACCTGCGTAGATCTTTTGAAGATGAATATGCTACCTGGCTATATAGTCGTGGACTCAACCCAACTGTTGAAATTTTACGCAGGAAACTCGCGGCTTTAGATGCGGCTGAAGATTGTCTGGTTTTTAATAGTGGTGCTGCAGCTATTTTTGCAGCAGTACTAGCGAATGTAAAAAGCGGAGATCATATAGTAAGTGTGAAAGAACCTTATACATGGGCGAGGAAAATGTTTGATGAAATATTACCCCGTTTTCAGGTAGCGGTTACCTATATTGACGGAACTGATATTGCTAATTTTGAAAAAGCCATTCAGCCCAATACAGCTGTGATCTATCTTGAATCGCCCAATAGCTGGATGTTTGATCTGCAGGATCTCCGAGCGGTGGCAGCACTTGCAAAAGCAAAAAACATTGTTACCATCTGCGACAACAGTTTTTGTACCCCTCTATTCCAGAAACCCTATGAAATGGGGATTGATTTGACACTGCAGTCGGCTACAAAATACATCAGCGGTCATAGCGATGTGATTGCCGGTGTTTTAAGCGGCAGCAGTAAGCAGATAACCCGTATCTTTAATAGTGAATACAATAATATAGGGTCCGGTATCCAGCCTTTCAACGCCTGGTTGTTGATCAGGGGTCTCAGAACGTTACCGGCACGTTTGGAACGAATTACGCGTACCACTCAGGCTGTAATTGAATTTTTGAAGACCCATCCCCTGGTAGAAAGGGTTATTTTTCCTTTAGACTCCTCATTTCCTCAATATGAACTAGCGGGCCGGCAAATGAAAGGAGCGTGTGGGTTACTGACTTTTATCCTGAAAACCGAATCCTGTGAAGCCATAGAAAATTTCTGTAACAGCTTGAAACACATACTGATGGCTGTTAGCTGGGGTGGACATGAATCGCTCATTATACCCAAATGTGCGGGTATGCCGAGAGACCAGTTTAATCCGGGGCTGGCATTACACCGTAGTTTGCGTTTGTATGTGGGGTTAGAGGAGCCAGACTATATTATATCCGACCTTTCTCAGGCGCTGGATGTAATAAAGCACCATTCATAACGACGTATGAACGGTTTCCCTTACTGCTACTCCGCCTATCAGAAAATTATCTAACTGGTTGGGAAACTGTTATTTTTGTTATATATGAAGAAGTTAATTGCCCTTTTGGGATGTGCCATACTGGTGCAGGTGCAGGCTCAGACTACCAATGAAAAATGGGATCTGCGTAAGTGTATTGATTATGCTGTGCAGAATAATATCTCTGTCAGGCAGGCTGATGTACAGGCAAGAATCAGTGCCCTGCTTGCACATCAGTCAAAGTTAAGCCAATACCCATCCCTTAATATGAATTCAGGAACGGGTGTGCGTTTTGGTAGATCTATTGACCCAACAACCAACCAGTTCTCGACCAGCCAGTTTTTATACCAGAATTTCGGTTTGAATACCAGTATCCAGATTTATAATGGAGGTGCTATAAAAAACAATATCAAAGCAGCTGTTTTTAATGCACAGGCTGCCCTGGCAGAAGTAGAAAGAACGGCCAATGATATTTCATTGAACGTAGCCAACTTTTACCTGCAGGTACTGGCATCTAGAGAACAGGTGAAAATTACACAAGTGCAGATAGCGCAATCTCAAACCCAGTTAGAGATTACAAAGAAAAGGGTAGAAGCAGGGGTGTTGCCGGAACTTAATCTGGCAGAGATTGAAGCCCAATTGGCCAACGACAGTAGTAATTTCGTAACGGCGCTTACCGGTTATGAATTGAATATCCTGAACCTGAAAGGCTTATTAAGTCTTGATCCGGCCATTGGTTTTGAACTGGAATTTCCACCGGTCGAAAGTATACCCCTTGAAAGTTTTGGTGATTTACAGCCCGAATTGGTGTATCAGTTGGCCCTTACTTCACAGCCTTTACAAAAAGCAAATGATTTCAGGATCAAAGCAGCCCAGAAATCTATACTCGCGGCCAAGGGGCAGATGTATCCTACCCTTAGCTTCGGAGGTAACCTGGCCACCAACTTTTCCAATTCATTCAAAAAAACAACCGGATTTACTTTTCTGGGTTATAGCCCTGTTACAGGTGCAGAACCGAAAGTTACCATCAGCAACGTAGACTACTATGTACAGAATCCTTTGTATCGCTTTTCTCAAAGCAGCAGAGGTTTTGGGGGTTTATGGGAAGGATGGTCTAATCAGATCAGCAACAACTTTGGTCAGAATGTAGGGATCAATCTTTCTATACCCATTTTCAACAGCGGGCAGGCAAAAACAGCGTACCAGCGTTCGAAGCTTGACCTGCGAACAGTGGAGCTACAAAAAACACAGGCCGATCTCAAACTGAAACAGGATATTTATACAGCTTATAACAATGCAACAGCAGCACTGGAAAAATTTAATGCCAGTAAAAAAACAGTAGCTAGTACGCAGAAAGCTTACGACTATGCATTGAAACGTTATGAAGTAGGGTTGCTTGGTTCGCTTGATCTGATCACCAATCAGAACAATATGCTTCGGGCCAAAGTACAACAGCTGGCCAATCAATATGATTATGTGTTTAAAATGAAAGTGCTGGAATTTTATAAAGGACAGGGACTAAAACTCTGATAACCCACTTTTACAAAAAACAGAAATACAATACCTATGAATAAGAAATTAATTTGGACGATTATCGGATTGGTTGTTGTGGTGGGAGGCTTTATCGGACTCAAGAAAGCAGGCGTAATCGGTAAAGAAGAAGGATTGAAAGTATCAGCTGAAAAAGCTGCTACCAGAACCATTATTGAAACCGTAAATGCCAGTGGTAAAGTATACCCTGAAATTGAAGTGAAAGTAAGTCCGGATGTGAGTGGTGAAATTGTTGAATTGAATGTAAATGAAGGCGATAGTGTAAGAAAGGGTCAGATACTGGCAAGAATTTATGCCGATATTTATTCTACACAGCGCGATCAGGTAGCAGCAGGGGTAGATCAGGCAAAAGCGCAACTTTCCAATTCTACTGCCAGCTTGCCGGGTTTAAAAGCAACACTGGATAATGCCAAAGCAGCTTTTGAAAGACAAAGAAAACTATATACTGAAAAAGTAACTTCAAGGCAGGAATACGATCAGGCAGAACAGGCTTATCGTACTGCAGAAGCCAATTACAATGCTGCCAAAGAGGGTTTAAAAGGAACAGAAGCATCTATTATGGGTGCCGAAGCGCAACTGGCGAGGGCCAATAAAGATCTTTCCAGAACCACACTGGTGGCACCTATGGATGGTGTGATCAGTTTACTGGCTGTTAAAAAAGGCGAGCGTGTGGTAGGTACAGCACAGATGGCCGGTACCGAAATGATGCGCGTAGCTGATATGCGTAGTATTGAAATCAGGGTGGATGTTGGTGAAAATGATATCCCCAAAGTAAAACTGGGCGATACAGCATTGGTGGAAGTAGATGCCTATACCAATCGTAAGTTCAAAGGTCTGGTATACAAAATTGCCAACCCCAATACCCAGGCAACAGCTACCACCAGTACTACAGAAGTAACAAATTATAAAGTGCATATCCGCCTGATTCCTGAAAGTTATAAGGATATGGTGGTAAAAGGCAGGGCCTTCCCCTTTCGCCCCGGTATGACAGCCAGTGCAGATATTCAAACCAATACCAAAGAGAATGTATTGTCTGTACCACTGAACGCTGTAACTACCCGTGAGAAAGGATCGGGCGATGTAAAAAAATCAAAAACAGATGATGGTCCATCCAACAATGATCCGGCAGATGATGAGGCTGTTGAAGAAGTGGTATTTGTGATTGGTAAAGACAAGAAAGTAAAAAGAGTAAAAGTAAAAACAGCCATTCAGGATCTCAACTATATTGAAATTACAGAAGGATTGAATGAGGGGGATCTGGTAGTGACAGGCCCGTATAATACCGTGAGTAAAATTCTGAAAGACGGTAATATGGTAGAAGTTGTAGCGAAGGATAAGTTGTTTGAAGAGAAGAAGAAAGAGTAAGACTGGAAGACAGAAAGTCCGATGTCCGGAAGTCAGAGAGATAGAAAGATAAAGTGTGTATCATATGAAGAAGCGTTATTGCTGTTAAGCGATAACGCTTCTTCTTTTCTAAGAAAGATGCCGGAAAGATAAAGAACCTTCTTCCGGACGCTGGACTCTCGGTCTTTCACAGTTCTCAAGTAAGGATGAACTTTACCATTTCCGTATGTTTGCATTTGAACAATGCTTACTATATGCAGTATGGAATCATAGGGAGTGGTAGTTGGGCTACGGCACTGGCAAAGATGCTGACCGATAATGGTCATACCATTTTCTGGTGGGTAAGAAATGCGGAAACCATTACCTATATGGAAAAAAGAAAGCACAACCCGCATTACCTCAGTGCTGCTTATTTTAACCCACAACAATTACGGTTGAGTAGTGATATTCATGAAGTAGTGGCTGCATCTGAAGCACTGGTGATAGCTGTACCTTCTGCTCATGCCGAACAGGTATTCGGACAATTGGTACCTGCAGAACTAACAGGTAAAAAAATCATATCTGCCATTAAAGGCATTCTGCCAACAGACAATCAATTATTGCACGAATATCTATGGAAGCATTATCAGGTGCCTGTTGATCAATACTTTGCACTGCTGGGGCCCTGCCATGCGGAGGAAGTGGCATCAGAGAAGTTATCTTACCTTACTTTTTCCGGAAAAGACCATGCTAGTGCGGAAGCGATCGCCAAAGATTTTACAACTGAATACATCAATACAGTAGTGAATGATGATGTAACCGGGGTACAATATGCAGCTGTATTAAAAAATATTTACGCATTGGGTGCGGGTATAGCTCACGGACTTGAATACGGCGATAATTTTCTGAGTGTATATATTGCCAATAGTGCCAAAGAAATGGTTGGTTTTCTTCGTCAGTTGAGTGAAACAGAAACGCAGCCGGCTGTTCTTACACCCAATTATGCAGCTTCTGCATACCTGGGTGATCTATTGGTAACCTGTTATTCGCTTTATAGTCGTAACCGAACTTTTGGCAATATGATCGGTAAGGGGTATTCGGTAAAATCGGCCCAGTTAGAGTTGAATATGGTGGCAGAAGGTTATTATGCTGCCAAATGTGTTTACCGTACAAACCAAACGGTAAAAGCCCTAATGCCCATAGCGTCAACCATTTATGAAATACTCTGGAACCACCGCCCTGCCGCTGATGGATTTAAGAAAATAGAAGGAGTTCTGGTATAGAAAAAGTGGTAACTTTATAGTATGCCAGTTTCATTTACTTTATTAAGCCCCATGGTACTCCTGATACTGCTTGGTGTGGTAATAGGTGTAAACCTTCTGCGGAAACTGTGGCATCATTCTGAACATCACTCTTGATTTTCGCGCTACAAACAACACTCTGAAAAATAGGCGCTGAGCTATGAGCCACGAGCTTTGAGTTTTATGAAGTTGAATTTGAAGGGGAGAATCATCTATTTGTATGTATTAATTATTTTTGAACTGACATCGTTCAAAAAATAATTCGCAAGCCTATCATTTATTGAACTAACAGACAAAAGTCTAAAATGACCGTAAATGTGAGCCATAAGCTCATAGCTCACAGCTTTTTTCTCCGGATGGTAATGACTTACAGCTAACTCAACTGAAACAAATCCGCAGCTATTCCATCAGCCAGAAATTTTCCTTTTTGTGTGAGTAGTAAGCGGTTATCAGTGAAACTTAACTTTTCATCGTCAATGTATTTTTTAGCTGCTGTTAAAACATCCTCAACTTTTTGTAAACTCCAGTTTTCTGCAATCCATTCCATCGAACACCCTTCTATGGTGCGAAGGCTGGTCATGATGTATTCATTGAGTTGCTGTTCGGCTGTGAGCTGCTCGGCCTCAGATGGTACAAGTCCCTTATCCAGACTTTGAATATACAATGCATTGTTTGAAATGTTCCATTGGCGTGTGGTACCGTTAAAGGAGTGAGCTGAGGGACCAAGTCCGAGATAGGGCTTTCCCTGCCAGTAACTGCTATTGTGTTTGCTCCGGAAACCGGGCCGCGCAAAATTCGAAATTTCATACTGCTCAAATCCTGCAGTATCCAGATGTTTGGTTAATAGCTCAAAATGTTCAGCCTGTATTGTCTGGTCAGTGGTTTCTTTTTTCCCTTTCTGTATGAGTTTGTCAAGCGCCGTATCTGGCTCAACCGTTAATGCGTAACAGGAAAGATGTGGAACCTCTAACGCAATAGCTGTTTGAATATTAGCGATCCATCTTTCGTTACTCAGCCCCGGCGTTCCGTATATCAGATCAATGGTAAGGTTGGTGAATCCGGCTTTTTGAGCCAGTATAATACAATGCTTAGCCTGCGCTGCATTGTGTGCCCTATTCATCCATTGAAGATCTTCCTCAAAAAACGACTGTATACCAATACTCAGCCGGTTGATACCTGCCTTTTTCCATTCCGCTAATTTCTCCTGAGTAATATCATCCGGATTGGCTTCCAGTGTAACCTCAGCATCCGCTTCTACAGCGAAATGTGAATAAAGGGCTTGCTTGATTAATAAAAGTTCTTCAGCTGTTAAAAGAGAAGGAGTACCTCCGCCGAAGTAAATGGTAGATACTGTGTTGGTAAGGTATGCTTTTCTAATGATGGCTTCTTTTGCTATGGCAGCTACCAGACTGGCTTTTGATTGCTGTGATGTAGAAAAATGAAAATTACAATAATGGCAGGCTTTTCTGCAAAAGGGAATATGAATATAAATGCCCGACATATTTGCAAAGATAAGGTAAGCTGAGGGGGCTATCTGATTTACAGATATTGTAAAAGCTTATTTTTGTACTAATGAATTTGCTGAAGCCTTTTTTTTTGGTACTAGCGGGAATATTTTCCTTTTTTATGGGTACAGGTCAGACAGATACCCCCATTCGCAAGGCCCCGGCTATTGCAGAAAAAGACAGTACAGTGTCGGTAAAACCGCAACAGCCCGACAGCTTGCAGGCTGCTGATACTTCTCTCCGGATTGCTGATAGTCTTCATTCAGATTCCCTTGTTTTAGCAGGCATACCAACGGGCCCTCTTACAGATACCAGTACCTACAGAAAATACAATACCCATCCTTTTTTACCCTTAACCCAGAAGCCCCTTTTTATGATTTCGGATTTCAGGGAAAGAAGAACCCTGGATGATATGTTTTATTTGTTGATGGGTGTGGTGCTTTTACTGGCATTTGTGCGTTCGGCCTTTCCCCGTTATTTCAAGAATATTTTTGTTTTATTTTTACAAACCTCTTTAAGGCAAAAACAAACAAGAGATCAATTACTGCAGGATAACCTGGGTTCCTTATTTGTAAACCTGCTTTTTATTATCAGTACCAGTATTTATGGTGCACTGGTTATCAGAAACAAAGAATGGCTGGATTATCCTTTCTGGCATATTGTTTTTTTTGGTGCAGCCTTGCTCACGGTGGTATATCTCGGGAAATTTATATTTCTGCAATTTTCTGGCTGGGTATTTAACTCAAAAGAAGCAGCCTTGAACTATACTTTTACCGTGTTTCTGGTGAACAAGGTATTGGGGGTACTTTTGATACCTTTTCTGTTTCTTATGGCTTTTGCCAAACCCGGTATCAGGGAAGTGTCCCTCACCGTTTCCCTGGGTTTGATGGTTCTGTTGTTATTATATCGATATATAATATCCTTCGCCACGATCAGGAACACATTGAAAGTGAACGCATTACATTTTTTTCTTTACCTTTGCGCCGTTGAAATACTTCCGTTGATGTTATTATATAAGCTGATGTCGGATTATATCAATGGAAGGTTTTAATTTTGCAAAATCTCAGACAGCAAGCATGGTAAAGAACGGAGCTAAAAAAGCAGGTACCCCTAAGACCTCGAGAAAGATCCTGATTTCACAGCCCAGACCCGAAAGCGAGAAATCGCCCTATTTCGATCTGGAAAGGAAATATCAGGTTGAATTGGTCTTTCATCCCTTTATTAAACTGGAAGGGATTCCCGCCAAAGAATTTCGCAAACAGAAAATTGATATCATGCATTATTCTGCGGTGATTTTCACCAGCAGGAATGCCATTGACCATTTTTTCCGTACCTGTGAGGAAATGAAAGTTACTATCGGACAGGATACCAAGTATTTCTGTATAACCGAGGCGGTAGCACTTTACCTGCAGAAATTTATTCTCTATCGCAAAAGAAAAGTGTTCTATGGTGCCGATGGTACCAATAAGAGTATGTTCGATGTGATCAACAAGCACAAAGAGAATGAGAAGTTTCTTTATGTGTGCAGTGAGAACCAGCAGGACAATGAAATTGTAAACTGGCTGAAATCGAACAACTGTGAATTTCAACTGGCATTCATGTATCGAACCATCAGTAATGATATTAAAGAGGTTATTGAAGGTGCTGAATACGATGTCATATGTTTCTTTACACCCAGTGGCGTGAAGAGTCTTTTTGATAACTTACCTTCCTTTAAACAAAACGGAACCGTGATTGGTGCTTTCGGAAACAATACATCAAAAGCAGTAGAAGATGCGGGTCTGAAACTGGAGATAAAAGTACCTTCTCCTCAGAGACCCAGTATGGTATCGGCACTAGACCAGTTCCTGTCTTCAACACAGACAAAAAAATAAACTCATCATCTCATGATAAAAAACCCTTGCTGATGCAGGGGTTTTTATTTTAGTACTCAAATTCAGTATATGTCAGACAGTACAAAACATACCAACAGGCTAATCCATGAAACGAGTCCGTATTTATTACAACATGCGCATAATCCTGTAAACTGGTATCCCTGGGGAGAAGAGGCGTTGGCACTTTCTAAAAAAGAAGATAAGCCCATATTGGTAAGTATCGGTTATGCTGCCTGTCATTGGTGTCATGTAATGGAGCGGGAGAGTTTTGAAGATGAAGCTACGGCGGCCATCATGAATAAGTATTTCATCAATATCAAAATCGATCGTGAAGAAAGACCCGATCTGGATCATATTTATATGGATGCTGTACAGGCCATGACAGGAAGCGGCGGATGGCCATTGAATGTGTTTCTCACACCAGACACCAAACCCTTTTACGGGGGTACATATTTTCCGCCGGTGAGGGCGCATAACAGGCCTTCATGGAGAGAAGTACTCGAAGGGTTATACAAAGCTTATACTGAAAAGAGAGAAGAAATTAACCAGCAGGCAGAGAAACTTACACAACACCTGCGCAGCTCCAATTCATTTGGTTTGCAGGTAAATACAGCAGACTGGATCAAAGCCACTGAAACGATTGAAAATATCGCGGCTAATATGTTGAAACAGGCCGATACCGAATGGGGTGGTTTTGGGCATGCACCCAAGTTTCCTCAAACCCAAACCATCCGTTATCTGTTAAGGCATTTTCATTTTCAGGGTGATGAAGCGGCTAAAAAACAGGCATTGCTCAGTCTTGATAAAATGATTGATGGAGGTATTTACGACCAGTTAGGAGGTGGTTTTGCAAGGTACAGTACCGATACAGAATGGCTGGCACCGCATTTTGAGAAAATGCTCTATGACAATGCATTGATCGTAATGGCGATGTGTGAAGCTTATGCCTTAACAAAAGACGCTAAATATGCCAGGGCTATTCGGGAAACACTCTTATTTGTGGAAAATGAATTGATGCATCCGGATGGGGGTTTTTATAGTGCACTGGATGCAGACAGTGAAGGGGTGGAAGGGAAATTTTATACCTGGTCGAAGAAAGAAATAGAAGAAGTGCTGGGTGAGGATGCAGCACTTTTTTGTGCCTATTATGATGTAACAGAAGAAGGTAATTGGGAAGAAACCAATATTTTAAGGGTATGTACGCAGCCAGCTGAGTTTGCGGAAGCACATGGGCTTACAGAAGCCGAATGGCTGAGGAAAGCCGATACCCTAAAAAACAAACTCAGGCAACGCCGCAACCAAAGGGTGCGTCCATTATTAGACGATAAGCATTTGTTGGGATGGAATGCATTGATGAATACGGCCTATGGACAGGCATATGCCATATTGGGCGAGAGCCGGTATCGGTTAATAGCCGAAAAAAATATCGTTTTTCTGGAGCAGTCGTTGTCAAATAGCGCTGATGGCAAATGGATGCATGCCTGTAAAGAAGGGAAAGCCCATATACCGGCTTTTCTGGATGATTATGCATGCCTGATACAGGCGTATATACAATTACAGGAAATAACAGGTAATGCATCCTACCTGCTAAAGGCCCAAACCCTGCTTGAAGGGGTGAACCTGCATTTTAGTGAGGCGAAAACCGGATTCTATTTTTATACCATGGAAGGTCAGTCGGATATTATTGTAAGGAAGAAAGAAGTATACGATGGGGCCACACCCAGTGGTAATGCACTGATGGCCGCCAACCTCCAGTATCTGGGAAGGGTTTTCGACAGGAAAGACTGGCTAGACAGGATGAATCGTATGCTTGCAGGACTGGGTATGGCCATTGTAAAATACCCCACTTCCTTCGGGTTATGGGCCATGGTTATGCAGGCTGAACTGGCAGGCTGGAAGGAAGTAGCCCTTATGGGACCGGGAGCGGGGGCCTACCTTCCTGCTGTGTTGGAAAAGTATGTACCCAATAAAATAGTTCAGACAGAAGAAACTAAAGAGGGGGATTTCCCGTTATTAGCAGGAAAAATGCCTGAGGACGGGACCATAAGACTATACATCTGCCAGAATTTTAGCTGTAGTGATTATACTACTGATAAAATAATTGATTTTTTAGCAAATGTGTAACAAGAATTACGGTAATTTGCTGGCTGACAGTGGCTTCAAGCCCATATCAGTTCGTGAAAACAAAACCGGAACATTACTGAGTTCAATCTTTACCCGCCTTGTGAAATTATTGGTTTTTCAATTCGAAAACTGTAGTTCGCTACAGTTCTAAACTTATATTTGTCACTGTCATAAATCAGTTTGATCAGATGAAAGGTTATTTAACTACTATTACCCTGGCCGTATTCACGCTAAGCATGAGTTCGTGTTTTCTGAATAAAGGCAAAAAGTCGAAGGGGTTACCAGACGATGGTATGTTACATGGAGTAGCACCAACAGCCAGGCCCAGTATGACTATCCCTCCTAACATGGTGTATATCCCACCCGGAACCTTTCATATGGGACCAAGCGATGAGGATATCAGTTTCAATTATACCAACAGGAACAGATCTATGTCTATTCCTGGTTTCTGGATGGATGCTACTGAAATTACCAATGACCAGTATCGTCAGTATGTAAACTGGGTACGTGACTCGCTTACTTATAAAATACTCTTTGGTGGTGGCATCAATAAGGAAGATGATACTTCTGCGGTTGACTGGAAGAAAATGAAAACCGTGAAGTACGACAAAGCCACTATTGAAAAACTCAATGAACTGAACCTCGCTCCCGATAACCGTTTATTTGGCAGAAATGAAATTGACCCGGGCAAACTGAAATACAAGGTTGAATATTTCAATCTGGCTGAAGCTGCCAAGCGCGAGAATGCCGACAGACCCCGTAAAGACTTTATTGTTAAGTATGACGAGAAAGTATATCCAGACACATTGGTATGGATCAGAGATTTCTCTTATTCTTATAATGAACCCATGACCAAACGCTATTTTGCGCACCCTTCTTATGGTAAATACCCTGTTGTAGGGGTAACCTGGAAGCAGGCTGTAGCTTTCTGTCATTGGAGAACGCATATCCAGAATGCCAAGTTTGAGCAGAAGAAAATAGCGGTAGATGGTGATTATCGTTTACCAAGTGAAGCCGAATGGGAATATGCAGCTCGTGGTGGTAGAACCAATTCTATGTATCCCTGGGGTAACTATTACCTGAGAAATAAAAAGGGCTGTCTGCTGGCCAACTTCAAACCCGGTCGTGGTAATTATCCTGAAGATGGTGGTTTCTATACGGTGAAAGCTGATGCTTACTGGGCCAATGACTATGGCTTATATAATATGTCAGGCAACGTAGCCGAGTGGACCGGTTCTTATTTCTATGAAGGTTCTTACAATTTTATGTCAGACCTCAGTCCTGATGTAAGAATTGAAGCAGCCGATTCAGACCTGCCCCGTATGAAGCGTAAAGTGGTACGTGGTGGTAGCTGGAAAGACATTGCTTATTATCTGCAGGTGAGCACACGTAACTATGAATACCAGGATACAGCAAAATCTTATATCGGTTTCCGTTGTGTAATTGACCTCGCTCCAAAATCAAAAAGATAAAACGATCTCGCCTAAGGCGAGCCCCTCAAAACTTAAAAAAACTAAATTCAATATTATGGCCTCAGGTGTTTCTCCCGCTACTAATCGAATTGTAAACGTAATTGTATGTTTAGGTGCCTCAGTGGTAATCTTTGGTGCTATGGCAAAAATTCTTCACCTGTCATGGGCCGACTGGGCACTGAAGATTGGTCTGACTACCGAGGCGCTAATCTTTGTTGTATATGCTATTTTGCCCCCGCCCGATATGGGTGCACCGGCACCGGTAGCGGTTGCTGCAGGTAACCCGGCTTTAAAAAGCCTGGATGACATGTTACAACAGGCAGATATTACTCCTGCCAACCTCTCTAAACTGAGTGCTAATTTTCAGAAATTAGGTACCACCGTAGAAAATATGGGAGAGATCAGCAATGTGGTAAAATCTACCGGCGATTTCTCTGCTAAAACTCAGGAAGCTACTGCTGCATTATCTGCTGTAGCGGGAGCAGTAAATAGTGCTACACAATCACTGGCTGGTTTCAATGCAGCTTCTGAAGGCACCAAACAGTTTCATGATCAGGTTCAGGTATTAACCAAAAACCTGTCATCACTCAATACCATTTATGAACTGGAATTACAGGAAAGCAACAATCACCTGAAAGCCCTGAATCAATTCTATGGTAAACTGGCACAGGCATCTGCTGCTATGTCTAGCAGTGCAGATGACGCCATGAAAGCAAAAGAGCAGATTGCTGCATTGGCCAACAACCTGGGTAAACTGAATCAGGTGTATGGCAATATGCTCACTGCAATGCAGGGCCGTGCATAAACCTGGTGTATCCAGATGAAACCTATTAAAAACAGTATTGAAAATTTAAGATAAATGGCTTTACCAAAGGAACCGCGGCAGAAGATGATTAACATGATGTACCTGGTGTTAACAGCACTATTGGCACTGAATGTATCATCTGAAATTCTGAACGCATTTAAAACGGTAGACAGGAGCCTGGTTACAGCGAGTGGTATAGTGGAGAAGAAAAATGAGGAAGTATTCAGGTCGTTCCAGGCAAAAATAGAAGATCCGAAAACCAGGGAAAAAGCCATGCTGTGGCTGCCTAAGGCACAACAGGCAAAAAAACTGGCCGCTGATATATATACTTATATGGAGGCACTGAAAAAAGAACTGAAGGAAGAATCAGGTCTTACTATCGGTGAGGATGGGAAAGAATCTTATAAAGAAGATAACCTGGATGCTGCTACCAGAATGTTTATTTCTGAGCCACCTAACGGAAAAGGAAAAGGTAAGGAACTGTTTGATAAGCTAACAGCTTTCAAAAAACAGTTACTGGAAATTGATCCTGATATGGCGAAAGAAATAGCAGCATCATTGCCACTGGATCTTACACCACTCCCTACCAGCAGCGAAGCAGGTAAGGGTGACTGGGCTTATGGATACTTTCACATGACGCCTACTGTGGCTGCCATTACCATTCTGAGTAAGTTTCAGAATGATGTAAAGAACAGTGAATCACAGGCAGTAGAATATTGTCATCGTCAGATTGGTCAGGTAGAACTGATTTATGATGAATTCCAGGCTTTTGCAGGTACCAACTCTCAGTACCTGATGCCGGGTGAAGAACTGGTGATTACAGCAGGTATCGGTGCTTTTAGTAAAGCAGCCAAACCAACGATTACTGTAGATGGTGCAGCCGTTCCGTTAAATGCGGAAGGTGCTGCTGAGTATAAAACACGCGTAAGCAATTCGGGTGCAGGTGTAAAGAAAGTTCGTATTTCTTACCTGAAACCCGACGGAACTTCTGCCGTTGTAGAAAAAGAAGTACGTTATACAGTAGGTGTACCTTCTGGTCTGGTGGTTTCGACCGATAAAACCCGTGTGTTTTATCAGGGACTCGATAACGTATTAAGTGTAACCGGCGGTGGTGGTGATGAGAAAGTAAAAGTAAATATTGAAGGTACCAATGTTACCATGCGTAAAGAAGGTGCCGGACAATATATAGTAGTGCCACAACAACTCGGCACAGTAGTAGTAAATGCAACTGACGGGAAAAATACACAGCGTATCAATATTCCTGTAAAAAGGGTTCCTGATCCGATTGCTATTGTAGGTGGAAGTGCAGGTGGTACTATGAACGCAAACGTATTCCGAGTACAGAAAGGAGTAATTGCTGATTTACGTGATTTCGTTTTTGAAGGTGTAAAATTCGAAGTACTGAGTTATATGCTGATTTGTACCGGTAAAGGTTTTGATGAGCCTGAGTTTGCAGAAGTAAATGGTCCTTCGTTTAGCGGAGACGCCATGAACCTCATCAAGCGTTGTCAGCCGGGTACAACAGTAACCATTGGTGAAATCAAACTGAAGCAACCAGGTGGTGGAACCAGGAAAATAGATCAGAACATTACATTCATCTTGCAATAAAGCAGTGATTATGAAATGAGCCATAACCCATGTTGATTATAAAAGCAAGGTTTATTGGCGAATTACATGTGACCAGAATCAATAAAAGAGAACACATGAAAAAGACATTTTTATTGTGCGTAACGGTTTCATTGCTGGCGGGTACCACCGCCATGGCACAGTTTAACCTGGGCAACAGGAACAATAATAACCGTCCGAAAGCCGACTCGGCTAATAAAGCTAATACAGCTACTACAGGGCGTGATACTACGAAACCTGCTGCTAAACCCGCTGTGAACCCAGCTACTGTTAAACCTACCAAAACAATCGATACTACGATTGTAGGTGGTTTTGGAGAAGTGATTCCCAGAAGTTTACGTAATGAAACAGCAGCCGACCGTAGCCAGACGCGTGAAAAACGTCCGCTGGAATATGAACACCTGCGTGAAGATGATCAGTTATTCAGTGAATTTATCTGGCGAGAAATTGATGCCCGTGAAAAAGTAAACCAGGCATTTATGTATCCCGGTAAGGATGATATGGGCGACCAGCGTTTCTTCTCCATCATGCTGAGTGCTATTAAAAACGACAGCGTTATGGCTTTCTCTGCAGAAGGAGGCGACGACCGTTTTACCAAGCCCCTGAGCTATGATGATATTATGAAAATGCTGAAAGGCCGTCTGGATACCCAACTGGTACAGAATGCCGATAACCCGAATGTGGTGGATACAGCGGTGATCTATGATACCAAATTTGCACCCAACCCGGATTCTATTTATACATTCCGTGTAAAAGAGCAGTGGATATTCGATAAAGAAGCCAGCCGTATGTTTGTACGTATACTGGGTATTGCACCGGTAGCCAAACTGATCATTAACGGGAAATCAACCCCCAGAACCCTTTTCTGGATTTATTACCCTGAAATGCGTAAAACGCTGACCAAGTACAATGTGTACAATCCGAAGAACTATGCGGGTCGTATGACCTGGGAAGAGCTGTTTGAAAGCCGGTTTTTCTCCAGTTATATCGTAAAAACCAGCTCTAATAACCCAAGTGACCGCTTCCTGGCAGCACTGATCAAAGACCCACTGTTCCGCTTACTGGAAGGTGAAAACATTAAGGAACGCCTGTTTAACTTTGAACAGGACGTGTGGCAGTATTAATTAGCGTATGAACTATGGCTGATAGCTTATAGTAAGAGATAACTTAATCGAAAAAGGAGCCCCCGGGGCTCCTTTTTCGATTAAAAAAAGCTTATATTATATTTTTTGAGCAAGGATTATTGGTAAATTCAGGGGAATGCTTAACTTTACCACGGTTTTTCATAGGATATTGGATTTTAAAAACGGGGTTGGATTTCTATCCTGACCCCTTTTTTATTTTTAATCCATTCCCTTTTCTTCTGCAAAAGCATCCAGTAAGATGCTGGCTTTCTTCAGGCCGATTACTTTCACCAGTGCTTCTTTTTCAGCCTCACGGATATTTTTCACTGATTTAAACACTTTTAATAAAGCATCGATTGTTTGTTTGCCGATTCCGTTGATGTTTTCCAACTCATTTTTAAACGTTCCGCGTGATCTTTGGTTGCGATGAAAAGTAATACCAAAGCGATGCACTTCATCACGAATACGGCGAACCAATTTTAAACTATCGCTATCCCATGGTAACTTGATAGAAGCGGTATCTCCCGCAAAGAAAATTTCCTCTTCATTTTTGGCAAGTCCTACCAGGGTAAGCTTACCGGTGAGTCCCAGCTCATGAATACTCTCCATGGCGGCACTTAACTGCCCCTTACCGCCATCAATAATAACCAGTTGAGGTAAGGGCAGGTCTTCTGTTTGTAAGCGTTTATACCTTCTGAACACCACTTCTTTCATCGTGGCAAAATCATTGATGCCCTGCACGGTTTTTACATTGTAATGACGGTAGTCTTTTTTACTTGGCAGGCCGTCTCTGAAACATACCATAGCAGAAACCGGATAAGCCCCCTGAAAGTTGGAGTTATCAAAACATTCAATGTGCACAGGTACTTCCTGTAAGTGTAAGTAGGATTGTAATTCGTACAAAACTTTTTTCTTTTCTATATCGGAACTGCCTTCGAGGTGGAGTATTTTTTTTCTTCTAAGCTCTTCTTTGAAATAGTTTACATTTTTCACTGCCAGATCGAGCAACTTCTTTTTATCTCCAGCTTTTGGTATGGTAATCGTAATCTCCGTATCGGGATACTCGATTTCAAAAGGCACTATGATTTCAGTAGCCATGCTGTTGAAGTCGTTTCTGATTCGGTTCACGGCAAAGCTCAGTACTTCTTCTTCTGTTTCCTCCAGTTTGGTTTCGAGTGGAACCGTATGCGTTTGTACAATGGTACCGTTCGAAACCATGAGATAGCTTACATAAGCCAGTTCATCATCTTTTAGTATAGCAAAAACATCCAGACTACTCAAATGTCTGCTCACAATCACAGAACGGGCCTGGTAGCTTTCGAGGTGTTCAATCTTTTTACGCATCAGCTCAGCTTTCTCAAATTCCAGTGCCGAAGCATGCTGCTGCATCTGTGCTTTAAAATGTGTGATGACAGAACCCAGGTTACCTTTTAAAATATTACGAACCTGCTGTAAGCCTTCTGCATAAGCCAGGGCATCCTGTAACCCTTCACAAGGACCCTTACAATTGCCGAGGTGGTACTCCAGACAAACCTTAAACTTGCCCTTCTGAATATTATGCTCTGTAAGGTTGAGTTTACAGGTGCGCAAGGGAATATATTGTCTGATAAAGGAAATCAGTTCGCGTACCTTACCGGCAGAGGTAAAAGGACCCAGGTATTCAGAACCATCGTTTATTTTTTTCCGGGTAAGAAAAATCCGCGGAAAGGGTTCTTTTTTAATAACGATATATGGATAGGTCTTATCGTCTTTCAGGTTGATATTAAAACGAGGCTGGTATTCTTTAATGAGAGAATTCTCCAGTAAAAAAGCATCCTGTTCCGAATCTACAATAGTGAACTCAATTTTTCTGATGCGTTGGACCAGTTCATGGGTTTTATAAGTAGTAAAGGTTTTGGAGAAGTAGGAACTTACTCTTTTGCGCAGGTCCTTGGCTTTTCCTACATATAATAAAACATCGTCTGCATCATAATATTTATAAATGCCGGGTTGGTGTGGAATGGTATGTGCACGTTGCTGAAACTCCTGTTGTGTCATAATGGCTCCTTCATTCTCCGTCTGAACGGTTTCCCCATCTTACTTCCGTTAATTCTTCTTTTATCGTTTTTCCGATGCTGATTGTTCGATTGATCTGAAAACTTTTAAAAGCATACCAGTTGTGTCTTTCCTGAATACTGGTATCGCCTTTTGTGGTGAATGAACGGATGAATATACGTTTTACCTGATTGCTTTGTTCATCCAAAAGAATATCTACACCCTGAACGGGCATTTCTTTGTCAACTGCTGTATAGCTCAGGGTATAACTGTTGGTGCCAGCATCCTGGAAAACAGTTTCTCGGTAATGTTTTTTACGATCAGGTGAGCTGATATCCTTTTGAAGAAACTCATCTACATATTTGATAAAAGATTCAACACTTAAAGTGCCTGAATCAGTATCATCATTCATCCTTATTGCATAATAGATCGGTTTCTTAAAAAACTTCACCTGATTCAGCTGTTCTTCATAAAAACTTGTAGTAGAAAAAAAATGTGTGCTATCGGGTGAGGCCTGAATGGCAGTATCAGGTGTTTTCGTATCCCCGCAGGAGAAAGTCATAGCACCTATCAGTAAATAAATAACCAGCTGTATTCTCATGTTGTAAAATTATTCAAACCAGATGTAAAAAAGCCATCCAGCTCAGGGCAGGATGGCTTTTTATAAGAGAAGCTAGTTTGGGTTTATTGTAAAGCCTTGGTAAGGCCAATACGCAATCCGTAGTCTAACAGGTATTCTTTGATTGGATACTTGTTAGAATAAGTGGGCAGGTGCTGGTAACGTACCTGCGGACCAAGCTGCCATGTTGTTTTACCGGCTGTATAGGTGAGGTTAAAACCTACATTGGTATTGATGTTCCATTTTCTTACAAAATCATTGCCGTCTGCATAGTGTCTGTAATCGGTAGAGAGCAGGTACACATTTTTATTGAGGTTCAAAGTAGGTTGTACAGAAGCTTCTGCATTCATACCGATCTGTTTGCCTCTTAATACCTGCCATTGTAAACCAATAGGTACAGACAGTTGGTATACTTTATTGGCAAGTTCTGTTTCCTTATAACCTACATTGTTATTGTAAGGAGAATAGCGGGTAATATTTTCAATACCATTAAAGTTAATGAGCGAAATGGTAGCTCTGTCATATGTGCTCGACTGGAAAGTTTCGATCTGGTAATGACGGATATTCAGTTGTACACCTGTTTTCAGTTTCAGGCGATCGCTGATATTGTATAAAACGGCAAATCCAATTTCCATACCTACTGCAGGGCGATGGCGTACTACCTGATTAATATTGGCGGGCTGGTTAAGTGGTGCATTTACTGGCAAAGCTGATGTAGCAGGCTGAACAAGATCCTTCACTTTTTCATCAGACAATCTGCGATAGCTGGTAGAAGGTGTGATATAAAACTGAAATCCGAATTTGGATAGTTTTCTGCCTGTCAGTTTTTTCACAGAAGAAATTGGATTGTTCTTGCCGGAAATATTTTTTGCAGGCTCGCTTTCTTCCTGTGTTTCAATAGCTGTTTCTGCATTTTCGAGCTCAGTTCTGGCTGCTATACTATTACTGATAGCAGTTGTATTTTCTTTGTCTTCAGAAACCTGGAGTGTTGTATGTATACCATTTGCAGGAACCGGATGCAAGGACTGAATATTCCGCATGTTTTTAGTTGCGTTAGTATTGAGTCTGGTAAATTCATTATTGATCGAAATGGTGGTACCTGGTGTAAGTTTATTCGCTGTTGCAACCATTAATTCGCTATCATTTCCGGTATCAAGTTTTGCAATGGTATTGGTGTTTATAGAAGTAGGTGCCAGTGTATGAAAATACTGTCTGCTCTTTTCCGTGGCGGCATGGTTGGCTGCAATAGCAGCCTGCTGGCTGGTTGCCAGATTGGGCACCGATAAAGGCTGCAGGTGAATATTTTGCTGTTGTGTGCTCAGTACCGTACTAAGGGTAAGTGCCGTAATAATAAAAACAGAAATAAAAGTGAGTGCCGGCCATGAACGGTATCCATGCAGTTCCGTACGTATGTTACTCCATACATGATCCGATGGGTACATACGGTGCTGTTTTACTTCATCTTGTAAAAACTGCTCAAACTCGTCCTGGTACTTATTGCTATCCATAATACACAGCAGCTACGATTTATTAAATGCGGCAAGCCACTGAAAATCCTGTTTTGGTGCTTCAATGATCTTTTTACGGATCAAAATATTTTCCAGCATTGCTTTGGCCCGGGTGTACTGACTACGGCTCGTACTTTCCTCAATGTCCAGCATCATGCCTATTTCTTTATGACTATACCCTTCCAGTGCATACAGGTTTAAAACCGTACGGTACCCAACCGGTAATAAACGTATACACTCAATAATCTGCCGGGCCTGCATGATAGATGGTACGGTTTCTTCTTTCACATGTACCGAATCGGCATAACTGATATCCAGACTTTCATTGAACTTTTTATGTTTCTTTAGAAAGTTGATACAGGTATGAACAATGATCCGTCTGATCCATCCTTCAAAGGCACCTTTGTTCTGGAATGTATGTATCTGGGTAAATACTTTAATGAACCCTTCCTGCAGCATATCCTCCGCATCTTCGCGGTTGGGTGCAAAACGGTAACACACACTCAGCATTTTTGGGCTGAACCGGTTATACAACTCGCGCTGAGCGGCAGCGTCGTTTTGTAAACAGCCTGCAATAATAGCCTGCTCCGTCATGAAGGGGTAAAATAGTTTACCCTAAATATAGACATATTTTGCCTTTCGATGCTGCATTGTAGAATCGATTTGTATCTATTTATCTATTAAGAAAGGATAAAATCCGGTGTTGAGCGGATGAAAATTGCGCAAAAATGGATATTTTTCATTTAAATCACTGATTTTCAAAGCCCTATTTAAGCCCTGCCTATGGAAGACAATGTTACCCTGCTATCAGCCGGTTCAACAGAAAATATGACCGCAGAACCGCTGCCGCCATCAACAGGTCTGGCTCCTTATACAGGGCCATGGACAGAAGCGGAAGTGATTCACTTACTCAAACGCTGTACGTTTGGGGCCAAACGTAGTGATATAGCTTATTTCAGGTCACTCACCTGTGCCCAGGCGGTGGATGCATTGTTAACCATTCCACCGGATGCACCTGCGCCACCAGTAAAGGAATATGCAACGCCTACTAATGCTACTACTCCTGATACCAACATTCTCCAGGGCAATACATGGGTAAATGATCCCAATACTGATGGTACAGTAGCCAGTTTGCGAAGGGCTTCTTTTAAAAAATGGTGGATGGGACAAATGATAAAACAGGACAGCAATATCCGCGAGAAAATGACACTGTTCTGGCACAATCATTTTGCTACAGAGAGTACCGATATCAATGCCCAGTTTGTATACAAGCACCATGCATTGCTTCGCAGTTATGCAATCGGTAATTTTAAATCACTGGTAAAAGCCGTAACACTCGACCCTGCCATGTTGGTGTACCTGAACGGACAACTTAACCAGGCGGTAGCACCGGATGAAAACTATGGGAGAGAATTGCAGGAGCTTTTCTGCTGCGGAAAAGGCCCCGGTTCACAGTATACAGAAGAAGATGTACAGGAAGCCGCAAGGGTATTAACCGGATGGCGCAATAATGCGAATACGATTTCTTCTTTTTATGACAATAACAGGCATGATAAAAAAAATAAGCAGTTCTCTTCATTTTATAACAATACCATCATCACAGGTAAAAATGGTCCAACAGCAGGCGAGGAAGAACTGGATGAACTGTTGAATATGATTTTTGCTACCAATGAAGTGGCAGAATATATGTGCAGAAGACTGTATCGCTGGTTTGTGTACTACGATATTGATGATATGGTTGAAAACAATATCATTAAACCACTGGCTGTACTATTTCGTAATGCCAATTATGAAGTGGCGCCTGTATTGCGTACACTTTTGATGAGCGAACATTTTTTTGATATTCTTTCACGTGGCTGCCAGATAAAAAGTCCGGTTGATCTGGTGGTGGGTATGTGTCGTGAATTTGAAATTCCTTTTCAACCCGATACGGAATACATTACCAATTATGGTCACTGGAACTATCTGGTTACCCAATGCAGTAATCTTCAACAAAACATCGGAGATCCACCGGATGTAAGTGGATGGAAAGCGTATTACCAGGAACCCCAGTTCTATGAAATATGGATCAACAGTGATACGCTTCCCAAGCGTAATCAGTTTACCGATACTATGGTAACCAATGGTTATACCTTTTCAGGAACAAAAATGATCATTGATGGTGCAGCACTGGCGAAAACATTCAGCAATCCCGGCGACCCCAATCAGCTGATCAATGATTTTACAAAACTCATGTACCGGATTGATTTATCAGACGCTTCAAAAGCACAGATCAAGAAAGATATATTGCTTGGAGGGCAGTCGCAGGATTATTACTGGACCAATGCATGGGATCAGTTTGTGAATAATCCGGGCGATATGGCCAATACCACCACAGTGCGTAATTATATACGTGATCTGCTGAAATATTTAATGAACCTCGCAGAGTACCAACTCGCTTAAAACCTAACAAAATGCGAAGAAGAGATTTTTTACGCAATGCTGCACCCGCCGGTGTGATGCTGCCATCGCTGATCAATGGCATGACGGTAAAAGCTTTTGGTGCAGAGTCATTACTCATGCAGGGTTTATTCCCACCCACCACCGAAACAGATCACGTATTGGTTATTATTCAGCTAAATGGTGGGAATGACGGATTGAATACAGTAATTCCGCTGGAGTATTTTCCCAATTATATCCGGGCCCGCTCAAACATGTATATACCACAACAGAAAGTGTTAACTCTGGAGGGCACGAATAAAGTGGGACTGCATCCATCAATGACAGGTATGCAGTCATTATTCAATGACGGTAAAATGAGTGTGATTCATTCTGTGGGTTATCCGCAACCCAATTTTTCTCATTTCCGGGCCACTGATATCTGGATGAGTGCGAGCGATAGTAAAGAAGTGGTGAACAGCGGATGGACAGGCCGATACCTGAATTATGAATACCCGAATTTTCCGAATGGTTATCCAAACAGTACAATGCCGGATCCGCTGGCTATTCAGATCGGATCAACTACCTCACTTGCCTTGCAGGGGCCGGCAGTGAGTATGGGTATGAGTATATCGAATCCGAATAATTTTTATAACCTTATCAGTGGTGTGCAGGACCCTGCACCCAATACACCCGCAGGGAAAGAACTTACTTATATAAGAAAAGTAGCACAACAAACCACGGAATACGCCGAAAGCATCAAAGCAGCATCAGCAAAAGTTACGCAGCAGGCACCCTATCCGAATAATTCACTCGCATCACAGTTAAAGATTGTGGCACGTTTGGTGGCAGGCGGACTCAAAACAAGGATTTACATGGTAAGTTATGGCGGTTTTGATACACATTCTGCACAGGTGAATTCAACTGATACCACCACGGGTACACATGCCAACCTTCTGAAAAATGTAAGCGACTCTATCAAAGCATTTCAGGATGATTTGAAATTGCAGCAGGTAGAAGACAGGGTTGTGGGTATGACTTTCTCTGAATTCGGGAGAAGAATAAAAAGTAATGGAAGTATCGGCACAGATCATGGTTCGGCAGCACCCATGTTTGTATTTGGTAAAAATGTGGATGCCAGTGTAATTGGTGATACGCCAAATATTCCGGTAACGGCCAGTTTTAATGATAACCTGCCTTTTCAATACGACTTCAGAAGTGTGTATGCTACTTTGTTGAATAAGTGGTTATGTGTAGATGCAAAGGATCTGGATCAGATTATGCTGAAAAATTTTCAGACACTGCCTATTATCAATTCATTGGCTTGTAATAAATCAGTGAATTTATCTGGTGAAAGTTTCATCACCAATTATCCCAATCCTTTCACAAATAATACCAATATCAGCTTTAAAACGACCGGTGGGCATACTTTGATTCAGGTAATGGATACCATGGGAAGGGTTATTGCCAGTGTTACAGACCGGGAATATGAAGCGGGTAACTATAATGTGGTCTTCGATGGATCGCGTTTACCGCCGGGTATTTACTATGCCCGTTTTCAGAATCTAACCCTGCAGCAGGTAAGAACCATGATCAAAGTGAGATAAAAATCGGCGAAATTTTTGCAACAATGATGTAAAAATTAAGATAAAACCTCTATTTTTACAACGTTGTTTCAAAAAATCACATATCGCCCTTTCATTTATCTGCTTTTTACCTTTCTTTCTATCGTAAAGGCCGAAGGGCAATGCACGCTTCTTTTTTCAGGTAAAGTCATGGATGCGGATACGCGCTTGCCCTTGACCAGTGCAAAAGTGGAGATACCTGCCCTTAAAATAACAACACTTACAGATAAGGAGGGTAATTTTCGAATTGCGGGCATTTGTGCCGGTAACTACGATGTGTACATTTCGCATGTAAGTTGCAGCCCATTAACAGAACATCTTCATTTCAAAGACGATGTAAAGCACAATTTTTTACTGCCACATGCCAGTAATGAATTGGCAGATGTTACTGTGCGTGGTACCATTACAACCAAAGGAGCATCCATTGCACAGGATATCAAAGGAAAAGAGCTGGAAGCTCTAAGGGGACTGTCATTAGGTGAGTCATTACAAAAAATTACCGGTGTAAGCGTATTACAAACGGGATCGAATATTTATAAACCTGTTATTCATGGGTTACATAGTAACAGGGTGCTAATATTGAATAATGGTATCAGGCAGGAGGGGCAGCAATGGGGTAGTGAACATGCTCCTGAAATAGACCCCTTTGTTGCTAATCGTTTATCAGTTATCAAAGGAGCGAGTACCATTCGTTATGGTGGTGATGCAATTGGCGGTATAGTGTTGGTGGAACCTAAATTATTGCGATCTGTTCCTGGCATCAATGGAGAAATCAACCTGGTTGCATTTTCGAATAATAGGCAGGGAACTTTTTCCGCAATACTGGAAGGTAATTCAAAGAAAAATAATGCGTTCTCCTGGCGTTTACAGGGAACAGCTAAACGGGGGGGTAATGCTAAAACACCCAACTACTGGCTGGCAAATTCGGGTAATGAGGAGTTCAATGGTTCGGCGGCAGTTGGCTGGCGGTCATCAACCAAAGGAATTGATTTTTTCTACAGCATTTTTAATACCAGACTGGCCATTTTCTCTGGATCACACATTGGTAATGTAACCGATCTGATGCAGGCTATAAGCAGCAAAGAACCCCCTGATTATATCAGGAACAGAGGTTTTACCTATGTTATAGACCGGCCTTATCAGCATGTACAACATCATCTGTTTAAAACCAAAGCTTTTCGCAATACAGGTGATATTGGTAAGTTAAACCTGACACTTTCTTTTCAGCACAACTGGAGAAGAGAATACGATGTAAAGCGTTTTCAAACCAGTGCCAATGTGCCACAGCTTGATTTAAAAATGACCACAGCAGGAGCCGATCTTGTGTGGGATCATTTCAATACAGGACATTTCAGGGGAACCACAGGTATTACTGGTAGTTATCAGATTAACAGTTATACGTACCGTATGTTTATACCCAATTACCATGCATTAAATATTGGCGCATTTATAGTGGAAAAATGGAACTATAAAAAATGGTTGATCGAAGGAGGGGTGCGTTTCGATCATCGAAGTATCAACAACACCAACACCAATCTGGGTGTACAATATCCAAACCGAACCTTTAATAATGTTTCGGCCAATACAGGCATTTCTTATCAGGCAGCAGAAGGCTTACAATTTACACTCAATGGCTCTACAGCCTGGAGAGCACCACAGGTAAATGAACTGTATAGTGATGGTTTACACCATGGTGCTGCAAGAATAGAGAAAGGAGATGTGAATCTCTTACCCGAACGTGCCAACAGCGTTATATTAAACACTGTGTATACCAGAAATAAATGGCAAATTGATGCTGGTGCATACATCAAAAACATAGATAACTTTATTTATCTCTATCCTGTTTATCCGCCGGAATTAACTATACGAGGAGCTTTTCCCACATTCCGTTATGGTCAGGCACCTGTTATTATGCATGGTTTCGATGTAAGTGTTGCCTATGCCATCAGCTCTCATTTTCAGCTGGAGGGCAAATCGTCTATAGTAAGGGCCAGAAATAAACAAACAAAAGAATGGATGATTCAGATGCCCGCAGACCGTTTTGAAACGTCTTTACAGTATAGTTTGGGAGATTTGAAAAAGTGGAAAGAAACCTATATCAAACTATCTATACAGCATATTAGCCGGCAAACACGTGTACCTGCTTCCGGTAATATTCCTGTTCAGCAACCTGGTGGTGCTACTGTAATGGGGTCAGATTACTTACCACCGCCGCCTGCTTATACGTTAACAGGTATTGAAGCGGGAACTATGCTTCAGGGAAAGATGCAGAAATGGCATATAACACTTACTGTGTCCAATCTTTTTAATGTGGTGTACAGAGAATATATGAATGCCTTCCGTTATTTCTCAGATGAAATGGGAAGGAATATCGGATTGAAACTTAAAATTCCATTTGAATCAAAAAGTAAACCATAATTCAAAAACCAAGTGTGTATGAAAAAGCAAGTCACTTATGTATTGGCATCCTTTTTATTATTAGGAGCTGTATTAACAGGGTGTAAAAAAGATGATAAAGCGCCTGAAAATGAGGAAGAGCTGATCACAACTGTAAAACTTACTTTTATAGAAGTAGGAAATTCCAGTAATACCACCACTTTTACATTTAAAGATGCAGATGGTCCAGGCGGTGCAGCACCAAGCTTGAACCAGCAAATTAATCTGGCACCCAATAAGCAATACAACTGTACAATTTCTGTGCTGGATGAGAGTAAGACGCCTACAGAAGACATTACTGCAGAAATTATTGCTGAAGCCAATGATCATCAGTTTTATTTTGCACCCAATGGTGTAAATATTACCATCAATGGACTGAATAACGATCCACTGGGTCGTCCGCTGGGAGTTACCAGTGTATGGACAACAGGTGCTGCTGGTGCTGCTGGTACTGTAAAAGTTACCTTAAAGCATAAGCCAGGAGCTAAAGGCTCTAATGATGCCGTAACCGTTGGTGAAACAGATATAGAGATCGATTTTGCTGCACGTGTGCAATAAACTTTCTCATGTGCGTTGATCATATTAGCGCATACCCGGTAAATGGTATTTTCTAATGCGTATTACCGGGCTTTTTTGCCTTCTATCCCTGTTCCGGACCTAAATCCTGAGCAGGGATTTTTTAAGATGACCCCCTTTTTAAGCAATACTTAAAACAGTTTTGTTCTTCCACATCTATGCTTTAAAAACGCCAGACTTCTTTATTCCTTATTTCATGTTCCTTATTCCGTATTTTTATGTATGGAAATCAATCTAAATACACCTGCCCTTTTATTTCCTGCCATTAGCCTTATCATGCTGGCTTATACCAACCGTTTTCTGTCTTTATCCAATAGAATCCGCAGCCTGCATGATAAATACCAGAGTCATGAACAGAAACATATCATTCACGGGCAAATAAAAAACCTTCGGTATCGCCTGAAGCTGATTAAAAACATGCAGGCATTGGGTGTGATTACTTTTCTGGGGTGTATTATCTGTATGTACCTTATTTATACACAGTTCATGATGGTGGCCAATATTGTTTTTGCCATAAGTCTTATATGCTTTGCTGCATCTTTGTTTCTTTCACTTATTGAAATACAACTCAGTACCAAAGCACTCGAGCTCGAACTCAGTGACATTGAAGGATTGGAAGATCCTTCCGTTATTGAATATTTCCGTAAGAAATTTGGACGGGACTGAAGTAACAGAAGAATAAGAAATAAGGAATATGAAATCCGAAAGGGGAAAAAATATACTTTCTCTGTTCCTTATTCCTTATTTCTCTGTTTTTAAGCGATACCTGACAACGTTTTTCTCTCTCCTATCTGCTGTCTCCACATAGCATAATACAATCCTTTTTCGTTAAGCAGGCTTTGGTGATTACCGGTTTCTACTACCTGTCCTTTTTCCAATACATAAATTCTGTCGGCATGCATGATGGTACTGAGGCGGTGTGCAATCATCACGGTAATCTGTTCCTTCTCATCTGATATATGTCGGATTGTATTGGTAATTTCTTCTTCCGTAATACTGTCCAATGCCGAAGTGGCCTCATCGAATATCAGTAGATGCGGATGACGTAATAAGGCACGTGCAATAGAGAGTCGTTGTTTTTCACCGCCGCTTAATTTAAGTCCGCCTTCACCAATCATGGTATCCAGACCCTTTTCTGCTCTGGATAAAAGATTGTCGCAACTGGCTTTATGCAGGGCTTCCAGCAGATCTGCATCTGTTGCTTCGGGGTGAACAAAGCTCAGGTTCTCACGAATGGTGCCCGCAAAAAGTTGCGTGTCTTGGGTAACAAAACCAATCTGGTTACGCAGTTCATCAAAATTCATATCAGCACCATTCACCTTATTATAGTAAATATGCCCTTCCTGCGGACGGTATAAGCCTACCAGTAATTTCACCAATGTACTCTTACCAGAACCCGATGGACCTACAAAAGCAATGGTTTCGCCTTTTTTAACGTCAAACGAAATGCCGTCGAGTGCACGGTATTGGGCGGTCTGGTGTTTAAAGACAACCTCATTAAATTCCAGTTTTTCAATTAAGCCTACCTGCTGTGGATGCTCGGGCCGTGGCTCTACTTTTTTCTCCATCAGGTTATGGAAATTATTGAGAGAAGCTTCTGCTTCCCGATAGCTCATGATAATACTGCCGATTTCCTGTAAGGGTCCAAAAATGAAGAAACTGTAAAACTGAAGCGATATGAGCTGACCAACCGTTAATACATCCCGATAAATGAGCCACATAAGTGTAAACGTAATTACCTGACGTAAAAAGTTTACCATGGTGCCCTGTATAAAGCTGAGGGAGCGGATGCTCTTTACTTTTTTTAATTCAAGCCCGAGAATTTTGTAGGTATTTGTATTCAGCCGCTTTACTTCCTGATCGGTTAGGCCAAGACTTTTTACCAGCTCAATGTTGCGTAAGCTTTCTGTAGTAGATCCTGCCAGTGAAGTGGTTTCCTTAACAATGGTTTTTTGAATGACTTTAATTTTTTTACTGAGCAGGTTGGTAACAAACGCAATGAGTGCGGCACCGCCCAGAAAAATGGGTATGATAGACCAGTGCAATTTGGTAGCATAAATAGATACAAATACAACACTCACGATGATACCAAACAAGACATTGATTACATAACCGATGAACTTTTCGGTATCAGACCTTACTTTAGTCAAAATCGATAATGTTTCACCACTGCGCTGGTCCTCAAATTCCTGATAAGGTAGCCGCATGGAGTGTCTGAGACCGTCGGTAAATATTTTGGCACCAAATTTCTGGATGATAACGTTTACGGTATAGTCCTGAAAAGCCTTGGCAATCCGGCTTACCATGGCAGTACCCACCAGTAACAGGAGCATGGTCATAATGCCATTGATAAACTGACTTTCTGTACGAAAGCTGCCATCTGTATTGGTTTTTGGGTGGTTGGCGAACTGGTCAATCAGTTTACCAAAGATCATGGGGTCAAATAAAGAGAAGGTCTGGTTAATGCCCGCAAGCACCAAAGCCAATACTACCAGCCATTTATAGGGTTTCAGATAATACAAGAGAATCTTCATGGAAATGATTTGAGGGTAATAGACTGTCAATTTCCGTACAATTTTTGAAAAAGTGACAAAATGCCGGGAAAGGGCATTTTGTGAGTAGTGAGTAGTCAGTAGTGAGTAATAGGTGTTTCTACTCACTACTGACTACTCATTGCTCACTATCCACATCTGTTAATAATAAGAAATTATTAAGCCGTTGGATGGTACCAGATTATTGGTAACTTACAAAAACCTTCCTCATATGCGTTGGAGAAAATTTAACGGCGAACAGATCCAGTTGCCCATTAAAGAAGCGGTGGCAGAAGCCATCAAACGCGAAACGGCACAGGGCATTAAACTCAAAGTATGTATTGGCACCGACAGCCAGGTAAAAGGCGATGATACCGAGTTTGCTACGGTTATCGTTTTTCTGCGCGAGCACAGTGGTGGTTTTATGTACATACACAATGAGAAAACCAAACAGAAATACCACATTAAGGAAAGAATGCTGGTAGAAGTAGCTAAGAGTATTGAAATAGCATACGAACTATGCGACCTGTTTATTGAACATCAGGTTGATATGGAAGTACATGCCGATATCAATACCAATCCTCAGTTTAAAAGCAACGATGCTTTAAGAGAAGCCATGGGGTATATACTCGGTATGGGCTTTGCCTTTAAAGCCAAACCGGAAGCTTTTGCAAGTAGTTGTTGTGCTGATAAAGTCGTGAACTGATTCCTGTAAATATTTCTGCTTTGTTCCGTAGCAGTAATTTACTGTTAGGGCATACGCATCTCTGATATGAAAACGCTATGATGATTTTGCATCCAGATTATTTCCCTCAATAAAAGCCAGCATTTCTTCCCTGCCCAGTTTTTTTTCTGCACTGGTTATAAAATGTCGGGGCAAAAATTGCCAGGTAGTTTTCAGCGTATCAAAAAATGCTTTGATATTTCTTTCTACCACAGCGGGCTTTTCTTTGTCTGTTTTGGTGAATACCAAAGAAAAAACAACACCCCATTTGTCTAACTGACTGATAAATTCAAGATCGTTTTTTTGCGGACCGTGGCGGCTGTCGATTAATACAAATACCTGTGTAAGGTTTTCTCTTTTGCGGAAATAACCTTCAATCATCTGTTCCCATCTTCTACGATCGCTTTGTGACCGTTTGGCATAACCATAACCGGGTAAATCAACCAGGTACCATTTATCCAATGGCCCTTTTTGTCCGGAACTACTCTCAATTACAAAATGATTGATCAATTGGGTTTTACCGGGTGTTGCCGATGTTTTGGCCAGACTTCTTTGCCCGGTAAGCATATTGATTAACGATGACTTACCTACATTACTCCTTCCGATGAATGCATATTCAGGATAATCTGCTTTTGGGCATTTATCAAAACTGGGACTGGATACTAAATAAGCGGCTTTCCTGATTTCCATCTCGCAAAAATAGCTAAAATTACATGGGTAGCTTTTATGGGTTGTCACCAGTGAATAAAAGACTCCCTTTCTCCTCTTCTCTGTTTGCAATGTTTCGCAGAAAGTATGACACTGGAATGCGAGATTTTTGTTGCAGGGAGAATGGGAGAAGGGGAGTTTTTTAGTGTAGTTAATTAAAAAGAGATCCGCATACTGGCTATCAGGTTGGAGCCAGCGGCCACTACGCCTGATGAATAAGGACGGTAACGTTGATTGGTTATGTTTTCCCATCCCAGTTGTGCACTGATATTAGTTGTAAAACGGTAAGCCGCTTTCAGATTGAGTGTATACCAGGCCGGAGAATAGGGTTTGCCATTTGGGTCAACAGCATAAATAGCTGTTTTGGCCTGCTCACTGGGGGCAAGGTCCTTATTGGCAATCTCGCTGTTGTAGTCGGCTAAGAATTGAAGGCTCCATCCTTTGTGCTCATAATTGAGTTGTGTTGAGCCAAAGAAAGGAGGCGCATGACGAAGGGGTACCTGCTCATTTTTTATATCGTCTGTTTCTTCTCCCTTAATCCAGTTCAATTTTGTTTGCCAGTTGAATGATGGATGGATATACAATTGCCACCCGGTTTGAATACCCCATACTTTGGCCCTTGCCACATTCTGTATGGCTTCTACACGGCTAAGTGTACCATCGTACATAATATTTGACTGTCCGTTAAACTGGTAAGGTCTTCTTGTAAGAGCGTTGTGTAACCATGAATAAAACAGATTGAAATAAAAACTGAACTGCTGTGAGCGATTGTATTGAACACCCCATTCTGCATTCCAGGCGTATTCAGGCCTTAGGTTTACATTGGGTACCACCACCACACCCGGGGCACTTTCAAACACTTTACCTATATCGTCGATATTAGGCATTCTGAAGCCGGATGAAATCACACCACTCATTTGCCATGTTTCAGACATACGATATACCAAACCTGAGCTAACAGTTATATTACCTGCATTCAATGAAGTATTGGTAAATGGAAATTTGAAAAAACTGGTATCAAATGTAGCTTTCATTGAATTATGGTTATAGCGTAAGCCAGCTGATAAACTAAGGTTGGTTTTCAGTTTATTTTTATAACTCACATATGCTGCCAGTGAACTCCATGTTGACCCATCCGGATAACGGGAAGCTACCTTGGTAATAGTACCATTACCGATATGCTGGTTGATACCTGCAGACCCTATTTTATTGTATATAAACTCAGCTCCGTAAAAAAGTTCCTGCTTTTCATTGAGTTGTTTCTGCAGGTCAAGATTTATGGCGGTTGCCGCCACCGTTTCAGTTTGTGTGCGACGGTTATTATTCGCCCTTCTTCTGTCGATTCGGCTTTCTTCATAGTCCTGATACGATACCGTTAATCTGGCCTGAGAATATATCCCCTTTGCTTTTTTATGCTGCACCTGCAGGTGATGCATCATCCAGTCTTGCGGACCATAGTTCCATTCGGCAAAGCGCAGGCTACCACCAGCATACTCAATCAACCTGTCGTAACGGGGAATATTCGAAGTGGTCGAATAATGAAAGCCGTATTGCAAGTCCCAGTTTTCAGCAGGTTTGTACCTGAGTTTCGAAATAAAATTTCGTTGCTGATAACCGGTGAAACGTTGTACACGTGGATCAGGATTGGTGAATACAGAATCGATATTACCTATACGCTGTACATGTTGTGTACGAAGATAACCTGTCTGTCCTCCGTTTGTACCCATTTTCAGATCACCAAAATCGCTGTAGGTGAAACTATTCAGCAAGGACAGTTTTTTTCCTGTGATATTGATGTCAGCATGAATTGTTTTTTCATTATTGGCAGTTGAATAACGGGTACTGGCATTTCCGGATATCAATACTTTTTTTCCGTTGCTGAATTTAGGAGTGAGGGTATGAAAATCCATCACACCACCAATGGCATCGCTACCATATAAGATGGAACCCGGTCCGAAAATAACTTCAGCGTCTTCCAGTGCCATGGGGTCTAGTGATATAACATTTTGTATGTTGCCACTTCGATAGATGGCATTGTTCATTCTTACTCCGTCTACCACAATCAAAACCCTGTTGGTAGCAAAGCCTCTGATCATAGGGCTTCCGCCTCCCTGCTGACTTTTCTGGATAAAGATTTCTCCTGTGGTACCGAGTAAATCGGCCATGGTTTGTGGATTTCTTAAGCGGGTTTGCTTCAGGTTGATTTTTGTTATTCTGTTTGGAATTTCATTTAGTTTTTGCTCCCATTTATTATAAGATACAACTACTTCATCGAGTTCTTTACCCGATACAATGCTATCTTTTATCTGTTGGGCATGTATAGTCTGGTTGAATAGCAGGCATGATAATATAATACATGCCCATGCTATGTATAAACGCATAGTTTTCTGTTTGAAATTGTAAAGTAAAGAGCCGCCTTTTAGTTTAAAGAATACGGCTTACAAGGTAAAATCAGCTGTTAAATAGAAAATGCTTAGGTGGGGGTGCAATGATGCCCGGATGAAATTGCGAAGCCATCGTTTCCAGGTATCCGCTATGCGTATTGTAAAAAGTATAGATTCTATGAATGGTGAACTGACTAAAATTGAGGTGATCAATCATAAAACAGGCAGCATATTCAATCAGCAGAGGAGAGTGTTGGCTCTCCTCTGTGGTTTTATCCAGTAATGCATATAACTCCTGTTCCTGATGGTCGAATAAACCTTTTACGATATAAGATCCATCCGGTTGAAGAGAAATAGAACTCACATCGAATAGTTTACCATTTACGATGATTTCTTTGTCTTCTTCATACCATTTCAGTTGTGTTACCCTTATGGTACTTAGTTCTTTTTGTTTGAATACTTTTTTTATCTCAGCATGTATACTTTGTTCCTGTATATAAAATAGCAGGGAGCTTATTAGTGGAAATGCCACTAATAAGAGTAAACTCAGTGCAATTAATTTTCTTGCAATCAACAAAATCAGTTCTTTTTTCTTACCAGGCTGTCGATCGGGTAATGTGCTTTCATGGTATCTATTACAGATTGAGCCCAGCCGGTAAGAGCAACACGTTCATCCTCGGTGAGTTTTGCATCGCCATGTACCCATGTATATGAATTGAGTGGCATTTCTTTTTCCTTTACCTGTTCTATCACTTCCTCCATTTTATGGTATTGTTTTCTCAGGCTGTAAGTACTGTATTCATCAAAGTTGAGGTGTTTTTTTCCGTCTTTAATATGATCATCCAGCCACCAACTTACGGGTTGTACAGAAGCATACCATGGATATACGGTATTATTGGTGTGGCAATCGTTACAGGCTTTGGTAAGAATCGTATTCACTTCAGCCGGAACAGTGTACAGCGTACTTACATGTTTACTTTTATCAGTCGACACATTTTTGGCCGGTCGCACAAACTGTATGGCTACAAAAGCAATCAGTAAAAGGAGCAGGATTCTTTTAAGGATTTTCATGTTATAAGGGTTGTTTAAGGTATTAAATTAACACATTTCCTGTCATTTCTTTGGGAATGGGTAAACCCATAACGGTTAAGATGGTAGGGGCCAGATCACCCAGCTTACCTGATTGAATCGTTCCTTTCCAGTCTTTGTCAATAATAAAGAAAGGAACAGGATTCAATGTATGGGCCGTGTTCGGGCTTCCATCTTCATTAATCATAAAATCTGCATTCCCATGGTCTGCTGTGAGGAAGATGGTATATCCATTAGAGAGGCCGGCAGTTACCACTCTGTTTACACAGGCGTCAACAGTTTCAGCGGCTTTAATTGCAGCACTGAAAACACCGGTATGTCCTACCATATCGGTATTGGCATAATTGAGGCATATAAAATCAGTAGTACCTGCTTCAATCTCAGGAATCAGGTTGTCGGTTATTTCAACTGCACTCATTTCTGGTTGCAGATCATAAGTGGCAACTTTTGGAGAAGGCACCATGATTCTTTTTTCTCCCTTATAGGGCTCTTCCCTTCCACCGCTGAAAAAGAAAGTAACGTGCGGATATTTTTCTGTTTCAGCAATGCGTATCTGCGTTTTACCATTAGCTTCCAATACTTCTCCTAATGTATTGGTAAGGTTATCGTTTTCAAAAATTACCTGAACGTTTTTAAATTTATGATCATACAGTGTCATAGTTGTATAATGCAGGTTCAACGGCTGCATATGAAACTCAGGGAATGATTGCTGTGTCAGTACTTCCGTAATTTCGCGGCAACGGTCGGTTCTGAAGTTGAAACAAATAACGGCGTCACCTTCCTGGATGCTGGCCACTGGTTGGCCGTTTTCCTTTGTAATGACGGTTGGTAAAATAAATTCATCTGTGGTACCTGCTTCATAAGCTTTTTCAATAGCTGTAACAGCATTCGAAGCTGTTGGTCCTTGTGCATGTACCAGACAGTCATAAGCCAGTTTTACCCTTTCCCAACGTTTGTCTCTGTCCATGGCATAATATCGTCCGCTGACTGTGGCAATGGTGCCTGCTGAATTTTTGAGGTGTGTCTCCAGTTCGCTGACAAAACCCAGTCCACTTTTCGGATCGGTATCACGTCCGTCTGTAAATACATGGATAAAAACATGCAAAAGTCCTTTCTCTTTACAAAGATCACAAATAGCTTTCAGGTGGTTGATATGTGAATGCACGCCACCATCACTCACCAGTCCGATAAGGTGTAAAGCTTTGTTATTATTCTTTGCATAATCAAGTGATGCATTAAATTGAGCATTACCTGCCAGTTCCCCTGATTTAACAGCTACATTGATGCGTTGTAGTTCCTGGTATACAATTCTGCCTGCACCGAGGTTAAGATGCCCAACTTCACTGTTACCCATTTGTCCTTCCGGTAATCCAACATCTTCCCCACAGGTAATGAGGGTTGTATTGGGGTATTGCTGATACAGTGAACTTACAAAGGGAACTTTTGCCTGTTGTATGGCATCTGCAGTGGATATTTTACCCAGTCCCCAACCATCCATGATAACCAAAATGACTTTCTTATTCATATGATAAAATAATATTGTGTATTAATTGCTGATTAGATTGTAACTTTATGGTAACACCTTATTATCCCAAAGTTGGCATGTTTTTGGGACATATAAAGGGAGAAAGCAAAATAAAGTATATGAAATCATTTTTTTTAACCCTCGGATTGGCATTTGCACTGATGTCATTTACATTCCAGGCACCTACAGACGCTATTGTGCGATCGTTAAAATCTGCGAGCTCGGAACAGGTGGCTTCCCATTTTGATGATTTTGTAGACATGAAGTTGCTGGAAAAAGATGAGGTACGGAATATGGGTAGAAATCAGGCTGCTCTTACACTCAAAAATTTCTTTGCCGAAAAAAATATCAAAGGGTTTGAAAAAATTTCAGAACGAGAGATCGGAAGCACTATGTATATGACAGGTAAATTGCTAAATAACGATAAGGGGTTTAATATTACAGTAATGCTGAAACAAAATGGTGGTCAATACAAGATTGTAACCCTTCGAATTAACTAATCGGTCTTTATTTACATATTTGTTACCTGCATCTTATTCCATAGATTCTTCATTTCCTGAATTTTCTTCCTTTAGTTTTGTGCCATGAATACATTTGATCAGCAATTACATGTTCTGGTACAATCTGCTTTACAGGAAGATATTGGTGATGGCGATCATTCAACATTAAGTTGTATTCCACCCGATAAGCAAGGTAAAGCTGTACTCAAAATAAAACAGGATGGTATATTGGCTGGTCTGGCCGTTGCGGAAAAAATATTCCATCTGCAGGATCCCGGAGCTGTTTTTCAATCTTTCAAGCAAGACGGCGACCCGATGCATGAAGGGGAGAAAGCTTTTGAGGTAATTACTTCCATTCATACCATACTTTCATGTGAGCGACTGGTATTGAATTGTATGCAGCGAATGAGTGGTATAGCTACACTCACAAAAAAATATACCGATCTGCTGAAAGGCTATCATACCAGATTGCTGGATACCCGCAAAACAACCCCCAATTTTCGTTTGCTGGAGAAAGAAGCGGTAAGAATCGGAGGAGGTATTAATCATAGATTTGGTTTATATGATATGATCATGTTGAAAGACAATCATATTGATTATGCCGGCGGTATTGTACGGGCTATTGAAAAAGCACACGCTTATCTCCAGGAAAAAGCATTATCCTTATTAATAGAAGTAGAAACGAGAAACCTCGACGATGTAGCACTGGTTTGCTCAATGGGAAAAGGTAAAGTGTTTCGTGTAATGCTGGACAACTTTTCGCCTGAAAAAGTAGCCGAAGCTGTTCGTTTAATTGACGGGCAATTTGAAACGGAAGCCAGTGGTGGAATTAACCTGAACACCATACAATCATATGCTGCTACAGGTGTTGATTTTGTAAGTGTGGGTGGACTCATTCACCAGGCTCAAAGCCTTGACTTAAGTTTAAAAGCAGTGATAACTGATTAACCCCTTAATTGGAATTTTTCTACCTTTCCTTTATCTTGCTTCTACGTTGTACCCCGGCGTTTATAATGATATGAGAAAATGCATTTTTCTTTTTTCTATTTTCTTCAGTTTACACTCAGCTGATGCACAAACTGCAAAAGCAGATTCATTGATTCGCTTGCTTGGGGCTATGAAAAAAGATACCCAGTATGTGCGTCTTCTCAACCTTATATCGGAAGAACTATCTGATAAAATTGCTGAAAAATCGCTTGAGTTCGCCAGTCAGGGTCTTGAACTTTCCGATCAGTTAAGATTTCCCAAAGGCAAAGGAATGTCGCTCAATAATATTAGCTGGGCCTATTATCGCAAAGGTGATTATTCAAAAGGATTCGACTTTGCGTTACAGGCATTGCATATTAATGATTCAATAGCCAGTTTACCACAATTAGCTATCTCATATAGAAATGTAGGCGCTATTTATAATTCACAGGCGAAGTACAGAGAGTCGATGGATTATTTCAGAAAAGAAATGCATATTCATCAACAGTTAAATAACCAATTAGGTATTGGTCGTAGCCTGAATAATATCTCTTTTTCCGCTCACAGAGGTAAGTTCAAGGACTCGGCTTTGATATATGCATATAAGGCACTGCAGCATAATTCAAAGCTGGGTGATAAATACCTGATTGCTTTTTGCCTGCGTACGCTGGGAGATATTTATATGGACGATGGTGACACAGATCGATCAATTGATTACTTTTCTGCATCTGTTGCTGCCGCCAGGGTGGCTAAGAGTAATTTCATCATTGAAACATCACTATATCGACTGGGTAAAGCGTATCAACAAAAAAAACAGTGGGGAAAGTCAATTCCTTATTTTGAAGAAGCTGCAAAAATTGCGGAAGAACTGGGTGCAAAGGGCGAGCAGTCTACTATTTACAAACTATTGTCGCAATCCTATAATGCATTGGGGGATTATAAAAATGCCTACCGTACACAATCTATCCATGTAGCACTTAACGATACATTATTTGAAGAAAGAAGCAGAGCACGTCTGGCGCAAATGCAGGTAAGTTTTGAAACAGAAAAAAAGCAGGCCGAGATTAATCTGTTAAAAAAAGAAGACGAAATACAAAAAGCTAAGATCAGTGATCAGCGATTGTATAGCATTCTTTTATTAATAGTTGTAGGATTGGTTCTCGCACTTTGGTTGGTGTCATGGAGGCGAAATCAGTTTAAACAACTCGTGAATAAACAACTTAGACAGCAGAAAGAAGCATTGGAGCAGGCGTCTTATCAAAAAGACAAAATATTTTCCATTCTTTCCCATGACTTGCGTACACCTATTTCTTCATTAAGCAATGTTTTACATCTTGTAGAACAACAAAGCTTATCTGAGGATGCTTTTGCTAAAATAAGAGCCGCGCTCAATAAACAAATCAGTTCTTTAAATACTACACTTGATAACCTGCTTTTATGGTCGAAAAACCAGATGGAAGGTATTACTGATATTAGCGCAACAGAAGTGCAGGTTTATGATATTGCAGAAAATAACCGACATCTTTTGATGACAGCTGCTTCTCAGAAAAAAATTGCGATCAACAACGATATTCCTTTATCGGTAAGATTGTATGCAGATATACATCACCTGGATATTATGCTCAGAAATCTTTTGTTGAATGCAGTGAAGTTTACAGGCGAAGGGGGGGAGGTCAATATAAGATTTAGTGAAACACCTGATACCGGTACTATTTCTGTAGCAGATACAGGAATCGGAATGACCGCCGAGCAGTTAAATAAGTTATTCAAAATCAATACACATTTTACTACAGCAGGTACCAAAAATGAAAAGGGTGCCGGTTTGGGTTTGCTCCTTTGCAAAGAATTTGTAGAGGCTAATAAAGGCTCTATCTCCGTTAGTAGTGAAGTGGGAATTGGATCAGTGTTTTCCGTTACTTTGCCAAAACAAAAGAATGGCTAAAAAAAATACTTCAGATAAAAACGGCTTTGTATTCAGTACTGATCCGGATTTCAGGTTTGAGCCAGACGATACGGAAGAAGTAGCAACATTACCCCCCGCTCAGCAGCAGCTTCGCATTTTACTGGATAAAAAACAACGTGCGGGTAAAGCTGTTACATTGGTTACCGGTTTTGTAGGAAAAGAAGATGACCTGGATAAACTGGGTAAGCTACTTAAAAATTTCTGTGGTACCGGTGGTTCAGTGAAAGATGGAGAAGCCCTTGTTCAGGGTGATCAGCGAGACAAGGTGTTGCAGTGGCTGCTGAAGAATGGGTATGCGAAAAGCAGAAAGCTGTAAGAACCAAGAAATAAGGAAATCAAAGATTTCAAAATGGTACACTACTTTCTCTGTTTCATATTCCATATTTCTTATTTCTCGGTTTCAAATCCTACCTTACGGTGTGTGCCATCGCAGTAGGGTTTGTTGGCAGATTGGCCGCAACGGCAGAGTGCGGTAGTACCCTGTTTGGTTTCTTTGCTTCCGTCACCGTGTGTGATTACACAATCTGTTGTGATTAAAATCGGTCCATTCTTCTTTATCTCTATATTCAAAATACTTGCCTGCACTGCTGTTTCTATTTCGGCGGTCACCTCTTTCTCGCCTTCGGCATTCAGATAATAACTCAAGGCGCCACTCGGACATTTTTTTACCTGTTCTATGATGGCTTCTGTGGTGGATGCTTCCATATTAATCCAGGGACGTTTCGCAGGATCAAAAACTTCACGCAACTGTGTCCAGCAAATACGGCTATGTATGCAAGTGTCAGGCTTCCAGACAACCGTTACTTCATTATTGGTGTATTTGAAGGTGGATTTGGGCATGGGGTAATTTTAAAAGTAAGATACGGATTTATGAAAAGTCAAAAATCGAAAATTTGAAAATTTGAAAATTTGAAAATTTGAAAATTTGAAAGAAATTTTGTGAATCTGGGAAGATAAACTTAAAGCCAGTCTTTTTTTGACTTTTTAATTTTATTAATAGTCAATCTCCAGTTTCAGTCTGTCTTTCAGTTCTTTTACAAGCGGGTATTGTTCTGCGATACGTTCAAATTTTTGTTTGCTGTTCAGGCGCATATGAACCGGGACTTCCTCTTTTTCAGTGGCATCAACCAATATGTTGAACACAATGGCTCTGTTGTTAAATGCCGTTTGAATAAAGTCGATCAGCATCATTCTTTCCTGCTCTACAAATTTTTGGGCTGTTAATGCAGGTACACTTACTGTAAAATGGATGTCATCTTCAATCTGAAGACGCGCCATTTTAAAAGTACCTGCAGATGAATGCTTTTGTTGTTGCTCAAGTTTTATGGCATATTCATTCCAGCAGTGCGTAAGCTTATCTATATTTAATACTTCCGCTTCTTTTACTTCTTCAATAGCATATTGGTCACCTACTTTCTCACGCAGAGCGTCTAATAATGATTTTTTAGTGCCGTTATTACCTTGGCTGCTGGCCATGGATGGGCTCACCGTTTTTACCTGCGCTGGAGGAGGAGGTTTTACAGGGATTGAAGAAACGGGAGGGGGCGTAACGTTTTTTTTCTCCTCAATATATAATTTGGATGGTGGGTTTTCAGGAGTCGTTTTTACCTGTATGGATGGAACCGATCTGGTACGAAAAGCTATCGGTCCGTCAAGTCGTTTTTTTTTAACAACCTGACCATTGTCCATAGAAAGTTCAATCGCCTGCTGAAGAAAATTCAGTTTAATGATCGAGAGTTCCACATGCAGGCGTTTGTTCCTTGCCATTTTATACTGGATCTCAGCTTCATTCAGAATATTTAATGCGCTCACCAGGTATGACATGCTGATAGCGGCAGCTGTTTGAATATATTTATCCTGCAGCCCTTCTACCACATCCAGTAAAGCAGCAGATTTTGGATCCTTGCAAACAAGCAGATTGCGTATAAATTCAGCAAAACCATTCAATACCAGATCGCCCTCAAATCCTTTTCGGTTGATTTCATCAAACAATAACATAGCAGCGGCCATATCCTGTTGCTGCAGTGATGATAATAACCTGAAATAATAGTCTTCATCAAGAATATTGAGATGTTCAAGTGTATTCTGATAAGTTACGGTACCATTGGTAAAACTTACAATTTTATCAAGTATGCTCAACGAATCACGCATACAACCTTCGCTCTTTTGGGCGATTACCTGAAGGGCCGCTTTTTCTGCGTTAATAGCTTCTTTTTCAACAATTTCCTGAAGGTGTTCTACCGTATCATTATTGGTAATACGCTTAAAATCGAAAATCTGGCATCGGCTCAGGATCGTGGGTAATATTTTATGCTTTTCGGTGGTCGCCAGTATAAAAATAGCATAAGAAGGTGGCTCTTCCAGTGTTTTCAGAAAAGCGTTAAAGGCACTGGTACTGAGCATATGTACCTCATCCACAATATATACTTTGTATTTGCCTGCCTGTGGAGCAAAACGAACCTGCTCAACGAGAGAGCGGATGTCTTCAACTGAGTTATTGCTGGCAGCATCCAGTTCATGGATATTCAGGGAAGTGCCACTTTCAAAGGAAACACAGCTATTACAAGTGTTACAGGCTTCGCCTTCAGGAGTTGGATTTGTACAATTAATTGTTTTGGCCAATATGCGGGCACAGGTTGTTTTACCCACACCACGAGGACCACAAAACAAAAAAGCATGTGCCAGTTGATTATTTTTAATGGCATTTTTGAGTGTGGTAGTGATATGAGACTGCCCTACCACTGTGTTGAAATTCTGTGGTCTGTACTTACGCGCCGAAACAATGAATTTATTATCCATATCAGTGGTGCAATATAAAGATAAGCTGTGAGCTTCGGGTTATGAGCTTCGAGCTTATAGCAGAATGTGCAAAATTATCATTTATACAAATAATCTCATAGCTCTCAGCTCAAAGCTATTTATACTCCATTTCCGGATGCCTTTCAAAGCCCTTAGTTCTATCGAAGAGATAGCGGAAAGTAACCATCCGGCGACTTTGTACTCCGCCCAGGCTTTTGTAGATATTAAGCATTTTGGGGTTCCAGTCGCCGGCCCAGCCCATTTCGTATTCATAATACCATCCTCTATTCTGAATCAGCAGGGCACATTCATTAATCATAAAGCTGTCGATACCCAATGCCTGGTATTTCGGTACTACGCCAAATGCAAGACCTGTAAGACGCTTACAGGCACCTGTTTTTTTCATCCATAAAAGATGAAGCTTTTGCCAGAGGCCGAATTTGCCGTTAAAATGTTTGAAGTACTGATTGATATCGGGGATATTAATGAACATGGCAATGGGTTCTTCCTTATAATAGGCAAACCAAACAACCCTTTCGTCCATGATGGGTTTCATGGTGTTGAACAATTTGATAACCTGTTCTTTCGTAATCTCTTTGTTCTCCCCATGCTGGGCCCATGCGGCATTATAAACAGTAGCAAAATCACCTGCATATTTTTCCAGCTCCGATAATTTAGCATGTCTTGCTTCATAACCGGGTTTGGCTTTAAACTTCGCATGCCGTTCAGCAAACCGGGGTGGCAAAGGATCGTCTACTTTCATGGAATAGTAATACTGATTATAGTAGTTCTGGAAGCCGTAATTCGTAAATAAGGCTTCATAATAATCAGGGTTAAACGACATGCCGTACATCGGCTCTCTGTCAAATCCTTCCACCATCAGCCCCCACCATTTATCACGGTCACCATAATTAATCGGGCCATCCATGGCTTCCATTCCCTGTTCAGTCAGCCATTGCCTGGCTGTATCAAATAAGAGATTGGCAGTAGCCTGATCATTGATGCAATCAAAAAAACCAATACCACCGGTTGCAAAATCAGTTCCCTTATTAATGTATTTACTACTGGTAAAAGCAGCAATTCTACCAACAGTTTCGCCTTCATCAGTGGTTACGATCCATCGCTTGGCAGTTCCATATTTAAACTGTTTGTTTTTTTCAGGATTGAATACATCATTTACTTCATTGTCTAATGGGCGTATATAAGACGGATTGTGGCGGTTGAGTGCCGCACTTACTTCCAGAAACGATGTGGTGGTTGCGCTATCAGTAACCTCAATCAAATGCATGGTCAGGCTGTTTGTACAAATGTAAGAAAGTCCGTCCTTCCTCGATAAGTCGATGTTAGAATGATGGGGTACCGAAAGTCCGCAAGTCGGGAAGTTCGAAAGAAGAGTTACAATCTGACAAAGTTCTCTCGGACTTTCGGTCTTCCTGACTTTCCGACTTTATCTAAATAATTTTACGGCCATTTTCTCATCGTGTTTATAGATATCTTTTCTGAAATTCAGCTGCCCGTTCTGATCCACCCAGGCAGTGAAATAAACGATGAAAACAGGGATGGATTTTTTCAGAGGCACCCATTTTTCTTTTTTCAGGTGCATGGCGCTGTCTATTTTTTGGGAAGTCCAGCTGCTATCGGTTCTCAAAAGATATTGGGCCAGTTTTTTAGGTTCGCCTACACGGATACAACCATGACTGAAACTTCTGCTGCTTTGTGAAAAAAGATTCCGATTGGGTGTATCGTGAAAATAAATGTTGTAATTATTTGGGAAAAGAAATTTTACAAGTCCAAGTGAATTAGCTCCTCCTGGGTTTTGTCTGATAACAGGAACGGTACCAGACTTTACAATTTCCATATTATGTTTTGCAAGATAATTGGGATTCTTTTTAATACCGGGTAATATTTCGCCACGAACAATGCTTTCTGGAACGTTCCAATATGGACTGAATACGATGTATTGCAATTTGTCGTTAAAAATAACAGTACTGTTGGCAGATGTGCCCACAATGACATTGATATTAAACTGAAGTTTACCACTATCATAAACATGCATCATAAATTCAGGAATGTTGACCAGAATATAGTTGGTGTCTTTTTCTGGCGGCATCCAGCGTAGTCGTTCAAGATTTATCAGTATCTGACGCAGACGTTGTTTCATAGGAACATTTAATTCTGCAATCATTTTATTGCCAATAATGCCATCTACGGTAAGCCCCATTCTTTGCTGGTATTTTTTGGTGGCCAATACAAGGGTTGTGTCAAAGGTAGGAGAGCCGTCGTTAGAAGAAAGATCGCCTAATAATTCAAGGTGTTTTTTTATAGTCACGATTACCTCGGCCGAGTCTCCTTTTCTCAGAGATTTCGGTAGAGCCGGGATGGAATCGAAGCCGGTCTCCTTGCTGAGCCGGCTATATTTTTGCACGAATTCCTGTAAGCGTCTATACTGGCTATTCTGTGGGGCATAGGCTTCGGCAGACTTATATAGTATGGCAGAATCCAGTAAAGCGTGCACATCTATTTTTTTTCTGGGAATAAACCATCCAAGTTCAGATGCATCAATATCGCTTCCTTTATACACTTTGGCGGCATATTGAAAAAATTGTCCGGTTAACAAAAGTTCTGTTTCCAATACCTGAGATTCAGCAGGTTTTCTCTTTGGGTTGTTTTGCTGAATGCTTTGTAACAATGAATCGAGTAAAGGATTATAAATACTACTGTCCGAAAAACTGGTAATATAATTTTGTTGAAGATTATTGAAATTGAGCGCCTGTTCTGCTAACCCTGTTGAATCGAACCACGCATAGGCATAATTTCGGTCTTTATAAAAATCATGAAATTGCGCTGTGAAATTTTCATATTGAGAATGGTTCTTCAGGAAAGCAGATAGTCTGGTACTATCAAAAAAAAGATTATTGAATGAGGTAACAGCAGTTATGCTTGTGTCACGGATTACTGGTTTTCTGCTTTTGCCATTTTTGCAGGAAGCATATAGTAGTGCCAGGCATATAGAAGAAATAATCAGCGCTTTACTCATGTTATGAATATACGAAAGAGGTGGGATAAAAAATACCACTGTGGTTGCAGAAAAAACAGAAATATTTGTACTCTTTTATGTCTTCAGTGGTATTCTGATCATATTGAAAGAAGTGTGGCCCCAACAATTCCAGCAGTCTCTGTTCTTAACCTGGTATTGCCTAATGAAACGGGCTCAAAACGGTTATCAAGGGCCGATGCAATTTCCTGAGAAGTGAAATCACCTTCCGGGCCAATTAAAAGGAGGCAGCTGTTTTCAGTTTTGATATCAGCTAATGATGTTTTTCGGTTTTCCTCGCAATGTGCAATCAGTTTTTGTGTTTGCATGGCACCTGATACACATGTAGCGAATTTTATGGGTTTATGTAAAACGGGTAGCCAACTCTGTTGGCTTTGTAACATGGCGGCAATCAGGATCTGCTGCATACGATCGGAACGAAACCGATGGTGTTCGGTTCTTGAGCAGATAAGGGGTATGATTTCTGAAACACCAATTTCAGTTGCTTTTTCCAGGAACCATTCAAAACGACTGGCATTTTTCAACAATGAAATGGCAATACTGATCTTTTTTTCAGGTACGGGAACAATGGTTTCTTTTTCAATAATAACAGTGCAATGTCTTTTATCTTCCTGTGCAATACTTGCGGTGTACAAGCTGCCTTTTCCATTGGTAAGTTCAAGCGCTTCTCCCGATTTCATTCTCAATACCTGAATGCAATGCTTGCTTGTTTCCTCACTCAGCTGGAAATGGCTGGAAGTAAAAGATACTGATGGTTCAAAGAAATAAGGTAACGGCATAGTTCTACAAATACTTTCTTATTACTGATTTCCCTTGGGTAATCCTTCGGTAAACTCAGGAGAGCACTCAGGGCAAGCTTATTCCTTATTTCTTATTTAAAATGGCGCGTCATTATCCGTGTCAAATCCTTCATCAAAATCGCCGCCATTCATTTTACTGCCTTTCTGTATAAAAAGTTTGCCACCATCATCGGCTGCCGAACCACCACCCGTTGGTAATGTGCCAGGTGCGATGGGCTTCCAGCTACCACCGCCAAAACCACTACCATCACTTTCCCATTCTTCAAATTTCTGAATTTCGAGTTTGGCCCGCAGCTTCACTGTTTCAAGAGAACCGTTACGGTGTTTGGCAATTCGTATATGGGTTTCGCCATGAGTACTTTCTCCCATTTCATTGTTCATTACCTCATAGTATTCCGGACGGTAAATGAACATAACCATATCAGCATCCTGTTCAATGGCACCCGATTCACGAAGGTCACTCAACTGTGGCATTTTACTTTCCTTACGTGTTTCCACCGCACGACTCAACTGGCTCAGTGCAATTATGGGAATGCCCAATTCTTTGGCAAGTGCTTTGAGGTTTCTTGAGATATTACTGATTTCCTGTTCACGGTTGTTGTTACGATCACCGCTACCACTCATTAACTGCAGGTAGTCGATGATGATGATGCCTACATTGTGTTTATTTACCAGACGACGTGCTTTGGCCCTGAATTCAAAAATGTTCAATGCGGCAGTATCATCAATATAAATAGGAGCTGTTTCTAATTTTTTGATACCCTTGCTGTGGAGTTGCTGGTACTCATAATCTTCCAGTTTTCCTCGGCTGATTTTTTCCATCTTAATCTCACTCTCTGCACTCAGTATACGCTGTACCAGCTGTGCGGCACTCATTTCAAGTGAGAAGAAACCAACAGGAATAGGTTTGGTTGGGTGAAGAGCTGCGTTACGGGCCAGATTTAATGCAAAAGCGGTTTTACCTACAGACGGACGTGCTGCCAGGATAATAAGATCTGTGGGCTGCCATCCGTATGTAATACGGTCGAGTGTAGCAAAACCACTGGGTACACCCGAAATATCTTCTGTTTTGGTACGTAATTCATCAATACGGTTAATCGTTTTGGCAAGTACGTTTCCGATATCTTCAAAATTCTTTTTGAGGTAATTGTTGGTGATGTTAAACATCTTGGTCTCACTGTCATCCAGTAAGTCGAATACATCGGTACTGTCTTCATAGGCATCACCAATAATTTCACCGCTGATGCGGATAAGCTCTCGCTGAATAAATTTTTGCAACACGATACGGGCATGTGCATCAATATTTGCGGTAGAAACTACAGCATTGGTGAGTTTGGTAACATAATATGGACCACCTACCAGGTCTAATTGCTCACGCATTTTCAATTCTTCAACCACAGTAAGGATATCGATGGGCATACTTTTCTGCTGAAGTCCCTGCATGGCCCTGAAGATGAGCTGGTGTGCTTCAACATAGAAGCACTCCGGCTTTACAATTTCCGTAACGGTATCAAATGCACTTTTTTCCAGCATGATGGCACCCAGTACAGCTTCTTCCAGTTCTTTGGCCTGAGGAGGTACTTTGCCATACACCATGGTGCTGAGATCGATGGCGGGTTTTCTTCTTTTTCGGTCTTTATTCAGGCTGGTCAGATCCATCTTTGTAGCAATTCTTTAATTGGTTGTTAGTAAGAACCTATCCGTATCCTCAGTGGCTGTTCCATGTTACGGAATTGTTACCTCGGCAGTTAGGGGGAGCGAATATGGGTTAGAATTTTTTCATCTTAAAATTTTTCTTTGCCATTTTTCATCCACAGCTATTCACAGTTCCACGCAGGTTATTCACTGCTCTATTCACACAAATTACAAAGCTTATCCCCGAAATTCAAAAGTTTTCCGCCACTTAGCACGGGAAATCCACAAACCTGTGTGCAGAAAGAAATTTTAGAAAAAGAGGGGTAGGGAGGGAGAAAAAACGTAATTGGGGAAAGCTGCGAGTGGTGAGCTTTGAGCCATGAGCTAACTTGATTTATGTGTAATAAAGTCTGGAAACCTTATGTACTGGGCATTTGAAAACCTGATTTCTTTGCTCATAGCTCATAGCTCACTGCTCACGGCGCAAAGCATGGGCTTTGCCGCTTATTATCCTTACTTTTACGCCCCGAAAAGAGCAATCGAATATGACCATTAGTTATAACTGGCTGAGTGAATATCTTCCCAGAACCATTGAACCTGAAGCTTTATCCAAAATCCTGACTGCAATTGGTCTGGAAGTGGAGAGTCTCGAAGCCTATGAAAGTATCAAAGGCGGATTGAAAGGTGTGGTAATCGGTGAAGTACTTACCTGTGAACAACATCCCAATGCCGATAAACTCAAAGTAACCACTGTTAATGTTGGTGCAGAAGTGCCGTTGCAGGTGGTTTGTGGTGCCGCCAATGTGGCCGCAGGACAAAAAGTAGCTGTAGCAACTGTAGGTACCACCATTTTTCCGGTTACGGGCGATCCGCTTACCATGAAAGTGGCCAAAATCAGAGGTGTTGAAAGCCATGGTATGATCTGTGCCGAAGATGAAATAGGTGTTGGTACCAGTCATGACGGTATTATGGTTTTACCGGATACTGCGATACCCGGACAACCGGCTGCAGATTTCTTTTCGCCTTATTCAGACTGGATTTATGAAATCGGGCTTACCCCTAACCGGATGGATGCCATGAGTCATCTGGGTGTTGCCAAAGACGTATGCGCCTATCTTACCCATCATGAACAGGAAACCAAAGCAGTATTGCCTTTTGCCCAGCATTTTGTAGCAGACAATAACAGTCTGCCCATAAAAGTAAAAGTAGAAAACCAACAAGCCTGTCCACGTTTCACCGGACTTACCATCAGTGGTATAACCGTGCAGGAATCTCCGGCATGGTTGAAAAACCGCCTGATAGCCATTGGTCAACGGCCCATCAACAATATTGTTGACATTACGAATTATATTCTTCATGAAACAGGACAGCCATTACATGCCTATGATACAGCTGCCATTACCAATGGAGAAGTAGTGGTGAAGAATATGGCTGAAGGCAGCTCTTTTATTACATTGGACGAAAAAGAAAGAAAACTCTCTTCTGAGGACCTGATGGTATGCAACAGTACTGAAGGTATGTGTATTGCCGGTGTTTTCGGTGGTATCAAAAGCGGTGTAAGCAATACTACCAAAAACATATTTCTGGAAAGTGCGTGGTTCCATCCGGTATCGGTAAGAAAGACTTCCTTACGACATGGATTGCGTACAGAAGCGGCCACCCGATTTGAAAAAGGTGTTGATATTTCTAACTGTGCTGAAGTGTTAAAACGTGCGGCATTGTTGATTAAAGAAGTAGCAGGGGGGCAAATATCAAGTGAGGTGACAGATCTTTATCCGCAGCCACAGCCCAGGAAAGAAGTATCTGTTAAATATCATTATATTAAAAAACTGAGTGGTAAAAATTACCACCCGGAAAATGTAAAAAGGATACTTAAGGCACTCGGATTCGAAGTTGCCAAAGAAGATATTGATGAGTTAACAGTTGTTGTTCCTTACAGTAAACCTGATATCAGTATTCCTGCAGATATAGTGGAGGAAATCATTCGTATAGATGGGTTAGATAATATAGACATTCCTACATCTATTACCATAAGTCCGGCGGTAGAACAGCTGGGTATGAAAGAAGCGTTGAAAGATAAAATAGCAGGATACCTTGTAGGGCTTGGTTTTGTAGAAATACTTACGAACTCAATTACCAACAGTAAATATTTTTCTGAAGATGTATTGAGTGGAACGGTTAAAATGATCAATAACCTTAGTGCAGAACTCGATGTACTGAGGCCCTCTATGCTCGAAACAGGTTTGGAAACCATTGCTTACAACCTGAACCGTAAAAACCAGCATCTTCAGTTGTTTGAATTTGGAAAAACCTATGCTACCAGTGGTGCAGGAGAATATACAGAAGCAGAAAGGCTTTGTATTTACCTCACTGGTCAGGCGCATGAGACTGGCTGGAGAGAGAAACCCGGTAGCTTTGATATATACTATGGCAAAGGAATTGCAAAAGCTGTAGTACAACTGTCAGGTATTGCAACTGTTGCTTTTGAACCCTCCGGGACCGATACAAATGTGCTCAATATTTTTGCAGGTAAGCAGATAATCGGAACAGTAGCGGAAGTAGATAAAAAGAATGCAGCAGCTTTTGATATCAGACAAACGGTTGTTTTTATTGACATCGATTATGCGGCATTGGTAAAAGCCGTACGGAAACAAAAAATTGTTTACCAGGAAGTGAGCAAATTCCCAGCTATGCAACGTGACCTGGCGATGGTGGTAAATACAAACACTACTTATGCTGCTATTGAGGCTGTGGTGCAAAAACTGAAAATTTCACGTTTGCAGGATATGCGTTTGTTTGATGTGTTTGAAAGCGATAAGCTTGGAGCCGGAAAAAAATCAATGGCCATCAGTTTCACTTTTGTAGATGAAGAGAAAACCCTTACCGATAAGGAAGCTGACAGCATGATGGCTAAACTGATTCAGGGACTTGAAAAAGAACTGGGAGCGGAGATCAGGAAGTAATCAGAAATAAGGAATAAGAAATGAGGAAGGGTGTCGGCTATGGAATCTGTGTGATAGAATAAAGCGCTACGCTATTGACCATTCACCATTGACGATTCACCATGCCCCGTGCATAATTGGTGTACTAAAATGGTTCCTTACTTTAAAAATGAAGTTAACTTAGAGAGATGTTAGATTTGGATCTGCATATAAAAGCTGTACAGGATAAACTTCAGTTATTGCTGAAGAGCCATCAGTTGCTGGCAAGAGAGAATCAGCGCTTGCAGAAAGAGCTGGAAAAAAGCCAGCAGCAGATGGTACAACGTGATGAGCAGATACTGGGTTTGCAGCAACAGGTGGATGCTTTAAAGCTGGGTACTTCAGCACAATCACCTGAAGAAAAAGCACTGCTGGAAAAACGCATCAACGGTTACCTGAAAGAAATTGATAAATGTCTGGCCCTGTTAAACACCTGATACCATTATGGCTGAGCTCATTCCTGTAAATATTGTTATTGCTGATAGAAGTTACCGCCTTCGTATTGAAGCCTCTGATGAGGAAATGGTTCGTAAAACAGCAGGTCTTATCAATGATAAAATCACGGAGTTCCGTAATAACCTCGCTGGTAAAGACATGCAGGATTATGTAGCTATGGTACTCTTATGGTTTGCTACAGAGCAAAACCAGAGCGGCATCGAGATGGTGAAATGGCAGGAAGCGGCGGCCAGGCTTAGCAGTCTGGAAAAACAGCTCGATAAGGCCCTGGAAGAAGGTTAACAGACCCTGGTCTATGAATCATTGTCTCTGGTATATCGACTTTCCTCTCCGGATTTCACTTTTCTTCTATGTATTTAATTATCTTCGCTTCTATCCTTTTACCTATTATGGTAAATTGTGATGTGTAATTGTGAACCACTGATTCTGAACTATTTAAAAATTAGACCAACAACATGGATACGATTCTCTTGATCATAACTGGTGCGGTAGCATTGATTGTGGGGTTGATAGCAGGTAAATTCATTTTTGCCAAAAACACACAGAAACAGATTGATGAAGCCAATTTACAGGCACAGAATATCCTTCGCGAAGCTGAACTCAGGGCCGAAACCATTAAAAAGGAGAAGCAGCTGGAGGCCAAAGAGCGTTTTGTTCAGCTGAAAGCCGAGCATGAGCGAGAGGTAAATGACCGCAACAGAAAAATCAGCGAGTCAGAAAACCGGGCCAAACAGAAGGAAATTTCCATCAATCAGAAAGAAGCTGCTTTAGACAAGCAGATCAAAGAAAATGAGGCCATCAAAGAAAACCTGAACCGCCAGATCGAAGTAGTTAACCAGAAACGTACTGAACTGGAGAAGCATCAGGAAGAACATATCCGCCGCCTGGAAAAAATTGCCGGCCTGAGTGCGGAGGAAGCAAGGGCACAACTCATCGAGAGCCTTCGTCAGGAAGCACAGACCAGGGCCTTATCGATGCAGCAGGAAATTATTGAAGATGCCAAACAGAAGGCCAATAAAGAAGCCCGAAAAATTGTTATACAGTCTATACAGCGAACGGCTGCAGAGCAAACCATCGAGAATACGGTTACTGTTTTCAACCTTGAAACAGACGAAATCAAAGGACAGATTATTGGTCGTGAAGGCCGTAATATCCGTGCCATTGAAGCTGCCACTGGCGTTGACCTGATTGTAGATGATACACCGGAAGCCATCATTCTTTCATCATTTGATCCATTGAGAAGAGAGATTGCGCGCCTGAGTTTACAGAGGCTGGTTGCCGACGGACGTATTCACCCTGCCCGTATTGAGGAGGTAGTAGAAAAAACCCGCCGCCAGTTAGAAGAACAGGTAATGGAGATAGGGGAGCGTACGGTAATCGAAATGGGTATCCATGGTTTACACAAAGAGTTGATCCGTATTGTCGGAAAAATGCGTTTCCGTTCTTCATACGGCCAAAACCTGTTGATGCATAGTCGTGAAACTGCCAATCTTTGTGGTATTATGGCGGCAGAACTGGGTATGAATCCTAAACTGGCCAAACGTGCCGGTTTATTGCACGATATTGGTAAAGTGCCTGATGAGGAAACTGAACTGAGCCATGCTTTACTGGGAGCCAAACTTGCTGAAAAGTATGGAGAAAATCCGGCGGTCGTAAATGCCATTGGAGCACACCATGATGAAATGGAAATGCAGTATGTGATTTCTCCGATCGTACAGGCCTGTGATGCCATCAGCGGCGCACGTCCGGGTGCGCGTCGGGAGATCATGCAGCAATATTTGCAGCGTATCAAAGACCTGGAAAACCTGGCATTGGCTTATCAGGGCGTAGAGAAGGCTTATGCTATTCAGGCTGGTCGTGAATTGAGGGTGATAGTAGAAGCAGAAAAAGTTACTGATGGCGAGAGCGATAAACTCAGCTTCGAAATCGCCCAGAAAATTCAAACTGAAATGACCTATCCCGGTCAGATCAAAGTAACCGTTATCAGGGAGAAAAGAGCGGTGAATGTAGCGAGATAAGAAGAGCCCTGAGCTTTGGGCTTCGAGCCACGAGCATATAAATAACTGAACTTAAAAACCACCTCAAATACCGAGGTGGTTTTTTATATATACATTGCGCATCAGGAGGTGCGTTTCTACCGGAGGGGTATGTACTATTTTAGAGGGTTTTTAAAATGGTAGCAAAATGAAAAATTTTAAAGAACTCAAAGTCTGGCAACTTGGTTTTGAAATAGCAACATCCAGTTATGAACTCATAAAATCGTTTCCCAAAGAGGAAAAGTATCTGCTTGTTAGCCAGATTACGCGAGCCGCTTATTCAATACCTAGTAACATTGCAGAGGGAAGTAGCAGAAAAAGTGAGCGTGAATATGCTCATTTTCTTGAAATTGCCTTGGGTTCAACTTTTGAGTTGGAAACGCATATATTGTTGACACAAAGCCTTGGTTTTAGTGACATAAGTCTTACAAAATCAATGCTTTGTAAAATTGATCAGGAACAAAAAATGCTTATAGCATTCATCAAAAAAATGGCTCGGTAAAAGCTAATGGCCCGAAGCTCGTAGCTCTCAGCCAAAAACTTTTGGAGAATCCCCTTCCCCTTCTTACCTTTGCCGTCCGCAAAAATTAAATGTTATGAACGCAGCAGTTCAGTTTGTACACGAGCAGTTAACTGTAAAGAAGGAATATCCTAAGTTTAAAGCAGGTGATAATATCACTGTAAACTATAAGATTATCGAAGGTGGTAAAGAGCGTATCCAGAGCTTCCGTGGTGATGTAATCAAATTACAGGGTAATGGTGCTACTGCTTCTTTCACTGTACGTAAAATCTCTGATGGTGTAGGTGTTGAACGTCTGTTCCCGATCCTGTCTCCAAACATTGACTCAATCGTGTTAAATAAAACCGGTAAAGTACGTCGTGCGAAACTCTATTACCTGCGTGAGCGTAGTGGTAAGAGTGCACGTATTAAAGAAAAACGTTTCTAAGCAATTTGCTACATCATATTACAGCGGAAGTTGGTATATACCAGCTTCCGCTTTTTTGTTTCCGTTATGAATTGTTTTTTAGTTTGGTAGCAAATTTGTTTTACTTTTGAAGTCTACAAAAAAATCAAACAATGTTGTCGTCTACATTACTTTTTGGTATGCCCGGTGGGAGTGAATGGATTATAATTGTTTTGGCAGTTTTGATCCTCTTCGGTGGCAGAAAAATTCCCGAATTCATGCGTGGTTTGGGTAAAGGTATCCGTGAGTTTAATGATGCCAAGAATAACGTGAAGAAAGAGATAGAAGAAGGTATCAAGGAAAAAGATCAGGCATAATCAGCATTCACTATTTAAAAGTATTCTAGCCTTTGTTTCGTTTCAGCACAATCAAAGACTATCATATTGCATTACAGAACGGCCAAACCACCTGTGTTGAGGCCGTTCGTTTTTATATAGATACCATTAAACGTGATGCCCATCTGAATGCATGGCTCAGTGTGTATGAAGAAGAAGCACTGTCATTGGCATCGCAACTCGATGATTCCAGAAAACCAGGCGAACCTCTTGCTCCCTTACATGGTGTGGTCATAGGCTTAAAGGATGTAATCCTGTATAAAGATCATCCTGTTTCTGCCGCATCTGCCATTTTAAAGGATTATACAGCTATTTATGATGCTACAGCTACGCTACGCCTGAAGGAAGCCGGCGCCATTATCATAGGCCGGCAAAACTGCGACGAATTTGCCATGGGTAGTACCAACGAACATTCTGCATATGGTGCAGTAAAAAACCCAATAGATACCACAAGAGTGCCTGGAGGCTCGTCTGGTGGGTCGGCAGTAGCGGTGCAGGCTGATCATTGTATGATCAGCCTCGGAAGCGATACAGGGGGCTCTGTGCGGCAGCCTGCAGATTTCTGCGGCATTATCGGACTCAAGCCCAGCTATGGCCGTATTTCGCGTTATGGTCTAATAGCCTACGCATCCTCATTTGACCAGATTGGTATTTTCGCTAAAAATATTGAAGACATTGCGCTAACCCTGCAGATCATAGCTGGTGACGATGCATTTGACAGTACGGTTTCACCAGAACCGGTACCTGATTATACCACTGAATTGCAAAATACCCTGACCGCCCCACAACGTATTGCTTATTTTAAAGAAGCATTGGATCATCCAGGGCTTGATCCGGCTATCAAAGCCAGTACGGAAGCCTTTATCAAAAAATTAACAGAACAGGGTTATATTGTAGAACCTATTGATTTTGAATTACTTGAATATGTAGTTCCTACTTATTATATCCTTACCACCGCTGAAGCTTCCAGTAACCTTTCACGCTTCGATGGAGTACGTTTCGGGCATCGCTCCAAACTACATTTCGAAGACCTCAATGCACTGTATAAAGCCTCCCGCTCAGAGGGTTTCGGTAAAGAGGTACAACGTCGGATCATGTTAGGCAGTTTTGTACTGAGTGCAGGGTATTTTGATGCTTATTTTACTAAGGCTCAACAGGTTAGAGCTATGTTGCATACCCAGACAGCAGCTATTTTTCAGCAGTATTCAGCTATTATTTCTCCCACAGTACCGTCTCCTGCATTTAAAATCGGAGAGATGCAGAATGATCAGGTAGCCATGTTTCTTGCAGATATCTATACCGTATTTGCCAACCTGGTAGGTATACCGGCTATTTCAGTGCCTTTGTTCCAACACCCCAATGGAATGCCCTTTGGGCTCCAGATTATGACTTCTCAGTTCGATGAGGTATCTTTGCTGCGTCTTTCGAAGCAGTTTATGGAGCTGGTCTAAGCTCCTGGCTGTTCCCGGCAACCTAACCCAACTGCGCTTTTATTTAACAAAATCGTCTATTAACAGATGAAATGGTTTGGCATTAGTTTACAAAGTCACATAAGCATCAGCAAAGTATTGCTGGTATGCTTTGCTTTTGTAGCAGGTAGCCTGGGTATGATGTCTTTTACCATGGACCCGGGTAATGGGGGAAAATCACTTTCTGATTCGCTGAACGATAAAACGGCTTTTAAAAGTCTTTTTACCAACGATCGTTTTGATGCTTCAAAACCATATGCCGGACAATTAAATCCACGTGCGGTGGCTTTTGTGCAGGAATACGTGCGGAAACATGGCGAGCATCTTGAAAAAATGAAGAGCTGGGGAAAGCCTTATTTTGATCTGTACGATAATATTCTCACGGTTTATGGTTTACCACGTGAAATGAAATACCTGAGTGTGATCGAAAGTTCATTGGGTGCCAATATCGTATCATGGGCCGGTGCAGCTGGTCCCTGGCAGCTTATGCCTTATGAAGCCCGCAGGTTTGGTTTAAGGGTAGGTAGTATAGACGACCGTACCGATTATTATAAAAGTACGCATGCGGCAGCCAAGCTGATGCGTGAGTTATATACTGAATTTCAGGACTGGTTACTGGTAGTAGCTGCCTATAATGCAGGGGCAGGACGTGTAAAGCAGGCTATCAGAAAGTCGGGTAGTAAGGATTTCTGGGACCTTCAGTATCATTTACCGGAAGAAACACGGAACCACGTAAAAAAATTCATAGGTACTCACTATGTATTTGAGGGAAGTGGCGGATGGACAACCATGACGGCTGCAGAAACCCAAATAAAGAAAGCAGCTATGCAAACCAGTGCCGATGTGGTGCTGAGTACGGAGGAAATTAATAACACAACCGTATTGGAAATAAATGGAAGGTACAATTCACTGGTGGTAACCAATGCTCTTTTAATGGATCTCAATCAGTTTAATCGCTGGAACCCAGGTTTTGATAAAACACTGGCGGAAGGGAAAAAATACTCCATGCGTATTTTGAAAGATAAGGAACCTATATTTCAGTCAAAGAAACAGCAACTGTTGATGGAGTCTGTTAGGGCTTTACTGGAAGGCACTTCTGTATCAAAATAACCTTACCCGGCCTCTAATACTTTTCTGATAGCTGCCGCTTTCAATAAACATTCTTCATATTCTTTTACAGGGTCACTATAAAAAGTAATACCACCACCCACCTGATAACCCAGGTATTTACTGGTTGCATTATATAGGATACTTCTGATGACTACATTGAAATCAAAATCACCATTAGGGGCAAAATAACCCACTGTGCCTGAATAGAGTCCCCTTTTTGTTTTTTCATATTGTTCAATCAGTTCCATTACCCTTTTTTTGGGTGCACCGGTCATACTGCCCATTGGAAAACAGGCTTTGAGGATCGACGAAAAAGGCAGATCGTTTTCAAGTTCTCCTTCTACCGTTGAGATCATCTGATGTACCTGAGGAAAGCTGTATATGCCAAACAACTCACTTACGGTTACCGAACCTTCTTTACAAATTTTGCTGAGGTCGTTTCTTACCAGATCAACCACCATTACATTTTCACTTTTATCTTTTTCACTTTCTTTCAATTCATTTAGTAGCATCAGATCAGCATGCGAATCGTCGGGGTTTCGTCTGATGGTGCCTTTGATGGGTTGGGAAATTACTCTGCTTCCTTTCTTTTGTAAAAATCTTTCCGGACTGGCACAAAGCAGATGTTGACTTTCATGTTTGTAATAACAGGCAAATGGATTGGGGGAAATGCTTGTAAGTTGCTGATAAAGTGAAACAGGGTTGATCGCTACATCTGTTGCATAAAATTCCTGACAGTAATTGATTTCGTAACAATCGCCCCTTACTATGTGCTGTTTAAGCTGCTCAATGGTTTTAATATATGCTTCTTTACTCAGTCTTGGTTGTATATGTGTAACTGGTAAAGTAAAAGATGGAGCTGCTGTGACTGATCTAATGGAAGCATACATTTCTTCCGGATCATTCTGGTCATTACACGTAATCGTGAGAATATGATCCTGTAATTGCAGGATCACGGCAGGTACAAAAAAGAAGAGGTCAGGAAACTGTATTCCATCAGGATGGGTAGAATGGAGCTGCTCTACTTTGTTTTTTGTATCATACGAAATATGACCAAATATCCATTGCCCTTTGTGCATCTCCAGAAAAACATCCAGCTCATCAAAACCTGCATCAGGTGCAAGGCGGGCTATACTGCCACAGGCAACCATGCATTCAAGGCTGGTATCATCTGACTGGTATTGATGGTTATCCAGAAAAGAACAAATGTTGAACCGGTTGGCCCAGTTCAACATTTGCGTTTTACATTCTTTAGTATCTGTTATCTGAAAAGAATGAGTGATAGGCAGTTGGTTTAGGATGATTTAGAAATCATCATCATCGTCATCATCAAATCCGCCACTTTTATCATTAAAAAGGTCGAATTCTTTGAAATCTTCATCTAATTTAAAATCATCATCATCGTCGTCGCCTTTTTTCTTGGCGCCGCCCGCTTTTTTACCTTTGCTCTTGGGAATGTCAAATTCATCGAAGTCTGGATCCCAGTCATCATCATCTTCTGATTTTTCCCAATCATCACCTTCTTCATCGATGTCGTCGTCATCGTCATCGTCGTCATCATCTTTCGACTTTTTTGAGGCAGACTTTGATGCTGCTTTTTTTGCAGATGGTTTTACATCCATTTCATCTTCATCTTCTTCAAAATCATCATCATCGTCTTCCATTTGCTTTTTGCTTTTTGGAGACGGTTTCTCTTCAGCATTTTTCGATGCTGCTTTCTTCGGGGTTGAGGATTTTTTATCCTTATCAGATCTTGCTGCCATATTCCAATAAGATTAACTGCGTAAAATTTCAACGCAAATTCTTATTAACCAAAAAAATTTTTCTGTTACAAATGCGATGCCACAAACTATAATCGTACAATCTGATCCCGGCCAGGGCCATTGGACACAAATTTAACAGGGGCACCTACATAATTATTAATAAAATCGATATAAGTTGACATTGTTTCAGGTAAAGATGCTGCTTCTTTAATACCCGTTGTATCAGTATTCCAGCCTGAAAAACTTTTCCAGACAGGTTCAATTTCAATTCCCGACATCTGAAACGGTACTTCCTGGGTTTGCTTACCATCCAGATTGTAAGCCGTACATACATTCAGCTCTCCAAAACTATCGAGCACATCTGCTTTTGTCATGATGATTTTAGAAACACCATTGATCATGCAGGCGAATTTCAGTGCAACCAGATCTATCCAGCCACAACGGCGTGGACGACCGGTGGTAGCGCCAAATTCGCTTCCTATACGGCGCAGTTCTTCTCCGGTAGCATCGTGTAATTCCGTGGGGAAAGGACCGCCACCCACACGGGTACAATAGGCTTTGGTAACACCCAATACTTCATTGATTTGTCTGGGCGACACTCCCAATCCTGTACAAACGCCGGCAGAAGTGGTATTGGAAGAGGTTACAAAAGGGAAAGTGCCAAAATCGATATCAAGCATGCTTCCCTGTGCTCCTTCAGCCAATACTTTTTTACCCTTGCTGATACTGTCGTTAATAAAATACTCACAGTTTATCACATTCAGGGTCTTCAGAAATTCAAGTGCTTCGAAAAATTCCTGCTCAGACGCAGATATGTCTTCAGTAAAATTAAAATTATCCAGTAAAACCTGGTGTTTGGTACGCAGGTCATTGTATTGCTTTTGGAAATTCGGGTGTAAAATATCTCCCACACGCAGTGCATTTCTGCCTGTTTTATCCATATAAGCCGGTCCGATGCCTTTTAGCGTAGAACCAATTTTAGATTCTCCTTTTTGTAATTCGGAAGCTTTATCTAATGCGCGGTGTGTAGGAACAATAATATTGGTTCGCTGAGAGATAAAAAGATTTTTACGTACGTCTACACCGTAAGCGGCTACAGCATCACATTCTCTTTTCAGGGTTACCGGGTCGAGTACAACACCATTTCCGATGATATTTACCGTATTCTGGTGAAAAATACCGGAAGGGATCTGATGCAATACCATTTTTTTGCCGTCAACATACAAAGTGTGTCCTGCATTCGGACCACCCTGAAAACGGGCGATGATATCGTATTCGGGAGCGAAGTAATCAACAATTTTTCCTTTGCCCTCGTCGCCCCATTGTAACCCAAGTATAACGTCAACCATAGTATTGCTTTGAATCGCGGCAAAAATAGGAGATAGTTTGGGGTTTGTTGTGTTTGGGAAGGAATATTTTTACCCGTAAGCGAAATCAAACTAAAATTTAAAAAACAAAAGTCAAAATTCAAAAAGGCATTTTGACTTTTGATTTTCGGCTTCTTTTATTTTCCCTCTGTTTCTGTGTCAAAACGATCAACTGTTTGTATACCGTTTAACGATTTAAGACGGACCACCAATTCTTCCAGTTCCTCCTTATCGTGTACAAATACCTTGATAGTTCCCTCAAAAAGGCCTTCCCTTGATTCAATCGTTAAGCCGGCAATATTAATTCTAAGGTCTCCGCTGATTACATTCGTTATTTTATTAATTACACCTACATCATCGAGTCCAACAATTTTTAAACCGGTAAGGAAAGAAATCTCCTTATTCTTCGCCCATTTTGTTTTAACAACCCTGTGTCCGTAATTCGCAAGTAACTGTGCGGCATTCGGACAACCCGTCCGGTGAATAATCAATCCTTTTCCTGTGCTTACAAAACCAAATACATCATCTCCGGGAATGGGATTACAGCATTTGGCCAGTGAATACATGATCTTGTCGCTGCTTTCGCCGAAAATGATCAATTCAGAATCTTTTTTGGGATAAACTTTTTGTGTAGGGTCGGACGATGTTTCCTGGATAACAGGCTTTGGTTTGGGTATTTCAATTTTATCACCCAGTATCTGAAAGTCTTTCAGTTCTTTCAGGTCAATAACCTTGGTAGCAATACGGTAATGCAGATCCAGCGGGGAGGGGAGCTTATAAAACTGAACCAGTTCATCAATATTATACTGGCTATAAGCGGCACCCATGCTTTCGAGTTTGCGCTGCAGTAAATATTTTCCATCCTCGGCTACTTTTCTTTTTTCTTCTCTGAGTGCATCCTTAATTTTATTACGTGCCTTGGCCGTAACCACAAAACCCAGCCAGTCTTCTGAAGGTTTTTGTTTATTACTAGTTATGATTTCTACCTGATCACCACTACGCAATTTATGGCTTATGGGTACCAGTTTGTGGTGCACTTTCGCGCCGATACATTTGGAGCCGATGGCAGAGTGAATGGCAAAGGCAAAATCCAGTGCCGTGCTACCGGTGGGTAACATTTTAACTTCCCCCTTGGGCGTGTACACATATATTTCTTCAGCCAGAAAAGATGTTTTAAAATCCTGTAAAAAATCAACACCTTCTGTATCCTGTGTACTCAATACTTCCCTGATCTGACCAAACCATTTGTCGAACCGGTCCTCATCATTACTGCCTTCTTTATACTTGTAGTGTGCTGCAAGACCCTTCTCTGCAATTTCATTCATTCGCTTGGTTCGTATCTGTACCTCTACCCACTTACCCTGTGGCCCCATTACTGTAGTATGTAAGGCTTCATAACCATTGCTTTTCGGATTGCTGAGCCAGTCACGTAAACGTTCTGGAGAAGGATTGTACTCATCTGTAATCATGGAATATACTTTCCAGCAATCTTCTTTTTCTTTTTCAGGAGGTGAATCCAGAATTACACGGATGGCAAAAAGATCGTATACTTCCTCAAAAGCCACTCCTTTCTTTTTTATTTTATTCCAGATAGAGTGAATGCTTTTTGGACGGCCATAAATTTCAAAATTGAAATGAGCGGCTTGCATTTTCTCTTTTAACGGACGAATGAACTCATTGATATATCGGGTTCTTTCCCGCTTGGTTTCAGCCAGTTTTTTGGCGATGTCGCGGTAAGCTTCCGGTTCCATGTACTTCATGGAAAGATCTTCCAGCTCCGTTTTAATACTGTATAAACCCATCCTGTGGGCCAGTGGTGCGTATACCCAAACAGTTTCTGAGGCAATTTTTAACTGTTTCTCCCGCTTCATATGGTCAAGCGTCCGCATATTGTGTAAACGGTCGGCCAGTTTTATCAGGATCACTCTTGGATCGTCTGTAAGGGTCAGTAAGATTTTTTTGAAATTCTCAGCCTGTTGAGAAGTATTGGTATCCATTACCGTGGATATCTTGGTAAGCCCATCTACGATACGGGCAATTTCAGTACCGAATTCTCTTTCAACATCTTCAAGGGTAATATCTGTATCTTCAACCGTATCATGTAAAAGTGCGCAAATAGTACTTCGTACCCCCAGACCAATCTCTTCCACACAAATCATAGCCACAGCAATAGGATGGAGAATATAGGGTTCTCCGCTCTTGCGCCGCATGGTTTTGTGTGCGTCGGCAGCCATTTCAAAAGCATGACGCACCAGTTCCTTATCGCCTTTTTTGAGTTTCGATTTCAGGCTTCGTAATAGTGCCCGATAATACCTGATGATCTCATTCTTTTCCTGTTCAGGACTCAGATTATACCTGGGTAACGCCGCTTCTGCCGGTATTTCTTTCGCTTGCTCCATATCTGGATACGAATATACGAAATGGTGAGTAGTGAGTAGTCAGTAGTGAGTAGGGAAGTTTCCTGTACTATTTCTCTGAATATCACTATTACCTCTACTCACTACTGACTACTCACTATCTTAACTAAAATTTACAGCACCGGTAACCAGCTCCGGGGGTTAGTTGTTAACTTTGACACTTCTCATGACTGAAACGAACAAAAAGAAAGTTTTCGATTTTTCACTGTTGTCAAGGGTATTTCACTTTGTGAAGCCCTACAAAACCAGCTTTTACCTGAGTATAATGCTGGCTTTGCTGATGGCGGCTTTTGCACCGGTAAGACCCTATCTCATACAATTAACAGTAGATCGGGCAACCGGAAAAGCGGTGGGTATTCCTGGCTGGCTAGATAGCCTTCTTTTCAACCCCGATTTATCGGATGCCAGTCGTTTTATTATTACAGTTACCCTTTTTCAGATCGCATTCCTTTTTGTTGAAACGGCCATTCGCTTTGTGTTCACTTTTATGACTGCATCAATGGGGCAGCATGTTGTGAGAGATATGCGTATTGCGACCTATAAAAAAATACTGGGACTGAATCTTCGACAGTTCGATAAAACCCCGATTGGCACACTTACCACCCGAACCATTGATGATATTGAAAGGATCAATGATATTTTCTCGGATGGCCTTATTCCCATTATTGCAGACTTACTGGTCATTGTGGTGACGCTCAGTGTCATGTTCTGGGAAAACTGGCAGTTAACACTGATTTGTCTGACCCCATTTCCGATCATGATCATTGCTACTTACTATTTTAAAGAGAGTGTCAATAAAAGTTTTATCAGTGTGAGAAATGCAGTAGCCAGTCTGAATGCTTTTGTACAGGAGCATATTACCGGTATGCAGGTGGTACAGGCTTTTGCAGCTGAAGAGCGAGAAATGAATAAATTTAAAAAGATCAATGCCGAACACCGGAATGCCAATATTAAAGCCATTTTTGCTTACTCCGTTTTCTTTCCTGTGGTGGAAGTGGTACTGGCGCTAAGCACCGGTCTGCTGGTATGGTGGATCGCCGGTAAACCTGCCGGTACCAGTCCGGGATTATTGATGGCTTTTATTCTTTACCTGAACCAGATTTTTCGCCCGCTACGTGTGATTGCCGATAAGTTCAACGTACTGCAAATGGGCATGGTAGCAGCTGAAAGGGTATTTAAGGTGATGGATAATACTGATGAAATTACCGCGGCAGATTATGGAACCCATTCACCTGAACATATCAAAGGTGAAATTGAAATGGATCAGGTTTCCTTTGCTTATACAGATGAACAATATGTATTAAAAAATATCAGTTTCCATGTAAAAGCAGGTGAAACTGTAGCACTGGTAGGGCATACCGGCAGTGGTAAAACATCTATCATCAGTTTACTGAATCGCTTGTATCAGGTACAGCGCGGTGAGATTAAGATCGATGGGGTAAATATTAAAGATTACGACATCGAAAGACTCCGGAAAAGTATGGGTGTTGTATTACAGGACGTATTTCTTTTTTCCGGATCAGTAATCGATAATATCACTTTGCGCAATCCTGATATTTCAAAAGAACAGGTAGTAGCTGCTGCCAAAATGATGGGTGTACATGATTTTATTATGCGTCTTCCCGGCGGATATGATTATAATGTGATGGAAAGAGGAAGTACACTGAGTCTGGGACAACGCCAGCTTATATCGTTTATCCGTGCCTTACTCTATAATCCTTCGATATTAATCCTGGATGAAGCCACCTCATCTATCGATACAGAAAGTGAGCTGCTGATTGAAAAAGCCATTGATCAACTCATCTCAGGCAGAACATCTATCGTGATTGCCCATAGGTTGTCTACCATACGCAAAGCGGATAAGATTATCGTGTTAGACAAGGGTGAAATAAAAGAGATGGGAAGCCACGATGAACTCTTGCTTATGGGCGGATTTTATGCTAAATTGCATGAGATGCAGTTTGAAAAAAAGAAGACTGTATTAGCATAAATACCTCAGTAATCTCAGGCAAAAAAATACAGCAACCGGTTTATGGATTTGTGTTTAAATCACCTGAAGAAAAACTGGCCGATCTGGTTTTTAGATCTGACATAGAAAAACTACAGGCTTTTACAAAAATGCTTCGTAGAAATGCCATTTTAAAGAAAGGTATTGTTGTAACACATTCTGCTGATAAATTATAACCCAACAGATTTTTATGGACATGCTGGATGAGGAATTTATTGCCTTTTGGCGCATCTTGAACCAGCATTAGGTAAAATACATCATGGTAGGTGGGTTGGCTACTTTTTTTCATGGATACGACCGGGTAACAGAAGACGTTGATATGGGATAGAAGATACCCTCGATAACCGGAAACGACTTAGAGCCGCTTTTCGTGAATTGCAGTATGGAGACATAGCATCACTCGAAACCATGGAATTTGTTCACGGGTGGACTACTTTTTATGCGGCCGGGGTGGAACTTGATATTATGACTTCTATAAATGGGTTGGAGGATGAATCCTTTTCAACCTGTTACGAAATGGCTGAAATAGTGAACCTGAAAGCTGTTAAAGTCCCCTTTTCACATATTAACCACTTGATTGCCAATAAGAAAGCCGTAAATCGCCCAAAAGACCAGATGGATGTGCTGCAATTAGAAGAAATTAAAAAGCTCAAAGAAAAAGACAGCTGAGACAGCATCTGATTTTTTCCTCATTTTCTCTTTACTCATTTACTGTTTTCACCCCCTTTACCCCTATCTTTGCCGCAAATTTCGAGACAGGTATGGCCCGCATGAGCGTAAAATCTTTACTGGTAGCGACTTTCAGCGTTTTCACAATGCTGTTTTCTACTGTTTCCTATGCCAATGATACTCCCCAGCACGGTACACCGGCTGCTGAAGGTCATGGCGCCAAGGAATTTGATGTTACTGAAACCATTCTCGAACACATAAAAGATGACCATAGCTGGCATTTATGGGGTCATACAACCCTGCCACTGCCCGTGATCCTCTATTCTGATAAGGGACTGGAGGTATTCTCTTCGGCCAAACTAATGGACGAGCACCATGAACCTGCTGTATATGCAGGTAATTACAATTACAAGACCATTGAAGGAAAGGTAAAAGTGGTGAAAGCGGATGGTAGCCTCGATAAAGAAGCTTCTGCCAAAGTGTGGGATTTTTCCATTACCAAAAACGTAGCATCATTATTTGTTTCTATAGCTATTCTTTTACTGGTATTCTTAACCGTTGGTGGCGCTTATCGTAAAAGAGGCGTGAAGTCTGCTCCCAAAGGCCTACAGTCTTTTATGGAGCCCATCGTTCTCTTTGTACGTGATGAAGTGGCCAAGCCCAATATCGGCCATAAGTATGCGAAATACATGCCTTTCTTACTGACGATCTTCTTCCTGATTTTAATCAATAATTTCCTGGGTCTGATTCCATTCTTCCCCGGCGGGGCGAATGTGAGTGGTAACATTGCATTTACCATGACCCTGGCTGTATTTGTGTTTATTGTGGTAAACATTAACGGCAACAAGAGTTACTGGGAGCACATATTCTGGATGCCCGGTATGCACTGGTCAATGAAAGCCTTTCTGGCACCGATTGAATTGATTGGTGTGTTTACCAAACCTATTTCACTGATGATCCGATTGTTTGCGAATATTACGGCGGGTCACATTCTGGTACTGAGCTTAATCTGTCTGATCTTCATATTTAAAACCGTGTTTGCATCTGCCATTGCTGTGCCATTTGCGGTGTTCATTGGTTTGATTGAATTGCTTGTGGCTTTTCTGCAGGCATACATTTTTACCATGCTGAGCGCCATGTATATTGGTATGGCTACCGAAGAGCATCACCATGAAGCAGCACATCATTAATAAAACTTTTTTCACTCACAATTAAAACATAAAACAATGGTAGTAGGAAGTGTTGCCGCAATCGGCGCTGGTTTAGCTGCTATCGGTGCCGGTATCGGTATCGGTCAGATTGGTAAAGGTGCAGTAGAAGGTATTGCCCGTCAGCCAGAAGCTGCTAACGACATCCGTGCAAACATGATCGTTGCTGCGGCTTTCGTAGAAGCGGTTGCCCTGTTCGCGGTGGTAGTTGCCCTGTTGGGTAACGGATAATCCGTTCAACTTTTTATACGGACCCCATGCAAAGGGCGGAAGGGTCCGTATAATTTCTCAGAAGAAATTTCAAACGCAGATAATAAACACCGTTTATGTTATTAGAAATCAACCCGCTGGTATTACCCGATATCGGACTTGTATTCTGGAATACCATTGCATTTATTGTACTCTTTTTCGTTTTACGTGCTTTTGCATGGAAGCCGATGTTGAAAGCCATTCACGATCGTGAACAGGGTATTGAAGATGCATTGAGCAAAGCCGATAAAATGAAGGCTGATATTGCTGCCATGCAGAGTGAAAATGAAGCATTGCTGGCCAAAGCCCGTGAAGAAAGAGCACAGATGATTAAAGAAGCAAAGGAAACTGCCGATAAAATGGTAGCCGATGCAAAAGATAAAGCCAAGAGCGAATACGACAGAATTGTGGCAGATGCTCAGGTTGCGATCAACCAACAAAAAAATGCAGCGCTTACCGACGTTAAAAATCAGGTAGGTTCATTGGTGGTTGAAGTAGCTGAGAAAGTATTACGCAAAGAACTGGCCAACAAATCAGAACAGGAAAACTATATTAAGCAACTGGCTGAAGGAGTGAAGCTGAACTAATTTGAAAATGTGGCAATTTGTCCGCCTTAGGCGGATGAAAATGAAAATATCCATTTTTCTAAAAAACACCATTCATCTCCATATTTCCAAATTTTCAAATTTTCAAATTCAAATAAATGCAGAATCCAAGATTAGCAGGAAGGTACGCGAAGAGTCTGGTTGATCTGGCTACAGAGAAAGGGAGCCTGGAGGCAGTGTATGCTGATATGAAATACCTGCAGGCTGTTTGTAAGAGCAGCAGAGATTTTGTAAACCTGCTCAAAAGCCCGGTTATTAAGGCCGATCAGAAAAATAGCATTATTACAGCTGTTACCACTGGAAAAGTAAGCGAATTAACTGCTGCTTTCAATAACCTCCTTGTAAAGAAAGGTCGTGAAAGCGATCTGCCTGAAATAGCAGAAGCATTTATTGATCAGTACAATGTACTGAAAGGCATTCATAAAGTATTGCTCACAACGGCTGTTCCGGTAAGTGAAGAGTTGAAGAAATCGATTGAACAGAAAGTAAAAGCCGAGAAAAATTTTGCCAATATTGAACTGGAAACCAAAACAGATGAAAGCCTGATAGGTGGTTTTGTACTCGAGTTCAATAATAACCTGGTTGATGCAAGCATTTTGCGCGATCTGAAAGACATTAAAAAGCAGTTCCTGCAGAACCTATACGTTCAGCAGTTACGATAATAACAATCACAAATCATCATTAAACAGAATACATCATGGTGGACATTAAACCCGATGAAATATCAGCGATACTGAGACAGCAGCTCAGCAACTTCAATGTATCGGCCGATCTGGAAGAAGTGGGAACCGTACTACAGGTAGGTGACGGTATTGCCCGCGTATATGGCCTCAACGGCGTGCGTAGTGGTGAACTGGTAGAATTTGAAAGCGGCGTAAAAGCCATTGCCCTTAACCTTGAGGAAGACAATGTGGGTGTGGTATTGATGGGCGAGAGCGGCGATATTAAAGAAGGTGCCAAAGTAAAAAGAACCGGTAAAATTGCCTCTATCAAAGTAGGTGAAGGCGTTGTTGGCCGTGTTATTAATACCCTGGGTGACCCCATCGATGGTAAAGGTCCAATCACCGGCGACCTCTATGAAATGCCCCTGGAACGTAAAGCACCTGGTGTAATTTATCGTGAGCCGGTAAAAGAACCATTACAAACCGGTATCAAAGCCATTGATGCGATGATCCCCGTAGGCCGCGGTCAGCGTGAGCTGGTAATTGGTGACCGTCAGACTGGTAAAACAGCTATCTGTATCGATACCATCATCAACCAGAAAGAATTTTACGATGCAGGAAAACCTGTATACTGTATATATGTTGCTATCGGACAAAAAGCCTCTACCGTTGCCGGTGTAATGAAGACTCTGGCTGACAATGGCGCTATGGCTTATACAACTATCGTATCGGCTTCTGCATCTGATCCTGCTCCACAGCAGTTCTATGCACCATTTGCCGGTGCTGCGATCGGAGAATTTTTCCGTGATACCGGTCGTCCTGCACTGATCATCTATGATGATCTGTCAAAACAGGCCGTAGCTTACCGTGAGGTTTCCCTGTTGTTAAGAAGACCTCCCGGACGTGAAGCATATCCTGGTGATGTATTCTACCTGCATAGCCGTTTGTTAGAGCGTGCAGCGAAAGTAATTGCGAATGATGATGTGGCTAAAAACATGAACGACCTGCCAGAATCTATCAAACACCTCGTAAAAGGTGGTGGATCTCTCACTGCCTTACCGATTATTGAAACACAGGCGGGCGACGTATCTGCTTATATCCCTACCAACGTTATCTCGATTACCGATGGTCAGATCTTCCTGGAAGGTAACCTGTTTAACGCTGGTATCCGTCCTGCGATCAACGTAGGTATTTCGGTAAGCCGTGTGGGTGGTAATGCGCAGATCAAATCCATGAAAAAAGTATCTGGTACCCTGAAACTTGACCAGGCACTGTATCGTGAAATGGAAGCCTTCTCTAAATTTGGTGGTGACCTCGATGCAGCTACCAAACTGGTATTGGATAAAGGTGCACGTAACGTAGAAATCCTGAAGCAGGCACAGTACACACCATTTAGCGTAGAAAAGCAGGTGGCAATCATCTACCTCGGTACACAAGGTTTGTTACGTGAAGTGGCCGTGAAGAAGGTGAAAGAGTTTGAAGCACATTTTCTGATGGAAATGGAAAACAAACTCCCTGATGTACTGGCTGAATTCAAAAAAGGTAACCTGCCAGAAGACGGTATCAACAAAATGGTTGAGCTGGCTAAAGGTCTGATGCCTCAATACAAATAAGTCGTTTTTCTTCGGAAATATTACAAGGCCCCGGTTTACCGGGGCTTTCTTGTACTATGGGCCTTCTCTTGAGGCTTGAGCCACAAGACTCAATATTAAATTATCAGGATGAATACCGGCCGAATAAACCAAAATGCAGTATTTGTTGTAAGTTGATACATATGCACGAGATCCTGGAGCAACATATCCGTTCGAAACTGGGTAAGGATACCGAAGGACTGGAAGAAGTAATCAGTTATTTTAAACCCATACAATTAAAGCGAAATGATTACCTGTTGAGGGAAGGTGAATTATGCAGGCATTGCTATTTTATTGTTGATGGGGCGATTCAGGTATTTACAGTAGATGGAGCAGGTAATGAAACCACACGCGATTTTATTCTGGAAGAAAACTGGCTTATGGAAATCAGTAGCTTCCTTCAACAGGTTCCCTCTAAAGAATTTTTCAGGGCCATTGCAACCAGTCAGGTATTGGCAGTGAGCAGAGATCATTTTATGGAGCTATCAGCACGTTTCCCGCAATTCGAAAAAATGTACCGTCAGATACTGGAATTATCATACTCCCATTCGGTATACCGTATTAACACATTTGTGTCGATGGATGCATTGGAAAGATTACGATGGATGATGGATAACCAGCCCAAACTCTTTACAAGGCTATCAAGTAAAATGATTGCATCTTATCTGGGTATATCCCCCGAAACCTATACCCGTTTGAAAGGCAAATTATAAAGTCTTGACATTTGTCAAGAGTGGCCTGCCGCCGCTCTTTCATTTTTGTAGTGTTAAATCATTTAGTAAATAAAACACTACCACATGAAAGAGTATCTCTTATTATTCTACAACCAAACAGGCAAAGCAGCCTACATCACTACACCTGCAGATATGCTGGAAGACATGCCCCGATGGCAGCAATGGATCGGTAATATAGCCATGCAGGGAAAACTGGTATCGAGCCAGCCTATTGAGTACGATGGTACCCTTGTTACCCAAAAAGGAATTACGGCAGGTCCCTTTGTTCAGAATGAAATAGTACTTACCGGCTACCTGCTTTGTAAAGCTGAGGATATAGAGGAAGTAAAAGAATGGAGCCGGTCATGCCCCATTTTAAAATATGAACACGGCTCAGTAGAAATACGCCCGGTAATGCCATTTGAAGTATAAACCAAAAACCATTGATATGAATACAATTATGGGATGGGGGAGATGGTTGTTTATACTGTCATTCCTCTTGTACACAGGCTTACATTTCGGATTACCAGAGGCTGGTGCCGAGATGATTCCTTCATTTTTTCCGGCCAGGTTGTTCCTGAATTATGCAACCGGTGTGCTGGTTACGGCTTTCATCATCAGTTGTCTGATCGGCAAGTACGATCAACTGGCTTCATTACTGATGGCGCTGTATGTTTTGCTGATGATTTTCCTGATTCATATACCAAGGGCATCCTCCAGTGTAAATGATATGCTGAATATTTTCAGGAATATCATGGTGATTGGGGCGCTTTTAATGTATGCCAAGGGATTTTCAAAGGATCGTTTTTTGCAATAAAACTTGAATTATATACTTTTTATGGAGGGGTTTCTTATGGGAAACCCCTCCATTTATTTGTAAATCAATTATTTATGCCCTTCCTTCATTTTCATAAAAAAGTTTTATTTATAATTTGGTTTATAAAATAAACTATTCTATGTTTGCTCTATCAAAACAACGAGCAATGAAAAAATGGATGGTGGCCTTACTGAGCATAGTTCCTTTTCTCGTACAGGCACAGGTAAAACTCACGGGTTCTGTAAAAGACCAAAAAGGGCGTATTCTGGCAGGAGCCAATATCGTAGTTAAAGGTTCTTATGACGGTGGCGTATCTGATTCAACAGGTCATTTCTCCTTTAAAACCTATGAAAAAGGAAAACAGGTTGTGGTGGCTACCAACATGGGTAATAAAACCATGGAGCAGGAAATCATCATTGATACGACACCTGTTATTAATATAGATTTTGTACTGAAAGAAGAAATCAGTGAACTGAAAGCTGTAACTGTAACAGCCGGAAGTTTCGAAGCAGGCGACAAGAAAAAAGCTGCAACCGTTTTAAGTTCATTGGATGTATATACAACAGGTGGAGCCAATGCCGATATTTCTGCAGTAGTAAAAACATTGCCTGGTGCACAGCAGGTAGGTGAGCAGGAAGGTTTATTTGTACGCGGTGGGGCTGGTTATGAAGCTAAACAGTTTATTGATGGTACCCTGGTAAACAATCCTTTTCTGGCCAGTGTGCCCGATATCGCATCACGTGGTCGTTTTGCGCCGGCTTTGTTTAAAGGAACCATTTTCAGCACAGGTGGTTACTCTGCTTTATATGGTCAGGCACTTTCTTCTGCTTTGATCATGGAGAGTATTGATATTCCGGAACGCTCTGAGGTAAGTGCATCTATTTCTGCACTTTTTTGGGGGGCAGGCTTGCAAAAAGTAGCTAAAAATAAAAAATCATCATGGGGTGGTAATTATGGTTATACCAATCTAGCCGCCTATTTCGGCATCGTAAAACAAAAGCCTGAATACTTTCGCATGCCCCAGTTTCACACAGCTGATCTCAATTTCAGAGCCAAAACCAAAACGGGCGGTATGATAAAATACTACAGCACATTTGGGGCCAGCGACCTGGGCTTACGCAGATCCAATATCGATGACCCTGCATTAAAAAATGCTTTCGGTTTGCATAATACCAACTGGTACCATAACCTTAGTTGGAGAGATAATTTGGGTAATGGCTGGAAAATGAACCTGGGATTGGGTTATAGCATTGATGTAAACAAGATCGATCAGCAAATTCAAAACCAGCAGAACCAGAAAATAACAACGGGTCAGCCATGGATCGATAACAATAATTTTAACCTGAATACCCGTTCCGACTTATCGCAGTTCAAAGCCGTGTTCGATAAAAGATTAAGTGGTATCAGTGTAATTCGTTTTGGTGGTGAGTACATGTATTTCTATAACAGAAGTACCTACAATAACTTCAAAGCCTTATTACCCGATCATTTCAAAGCATTGTTTTCTGAAGCAGATCTCTATATTACGAATGACCTCGCAGCAAAAGTAGGTGCGCGCTTCGAACATTCTTCATTGATCAATAAAGCCAATATCGCACCACGTTTATCACTGGCTTATAAAACAGGAAAAGGCGCACAGATGAGTATTGCTTATGGTGAGTTTTACCAAAAACCAGAGAATACCTATCTCTATAATACTACCAATTTCGGGTATTCAAAAGCTACCCATTATATCGCTAACTATATCAAGAATACAACCCTGCAAACATTCCGTATTGAAGCATTCTATAAAAAATATGACGGACTGGTAAAAACCTATCCTGTACTGAACAATGCAGGTGCTGGTGATGCAAAAGGTATTGAGTTATTCTGGAGGGACAAAAAAACATTCAGTGGTCTTGATTATTGGATAAGTTACTCTTACCTCGACACAAAACGTGATTTCCTGAATTATCCAAAAGAACTGCAGCCCACATTTGCTGCCAATCATACAGCCTCTTTTGTGATGAAACGTTTTATCAGTAAAATCAATACCGGCTTTAATTTCACATATTCATATGCTACTGGTCGCCCTTACTATAACCTGCAACAAAGTGGTGCGCAATATGTGATAGCAGATCAGGGTAAAACCATCGATTATCATAATCTTGGATTCAGTTTTAATTACCTCACATCTTTAGGGAAAGCTTATGCTGTAATAGTGGGATCCGTAACCAATGTATTAAACAGTAAGCAGGTATTCGGTTATAACTATTCGTATAACGGCGCCAGAAAAGAAGCCATTACGCCACCAGCTCCTCAGTTCTTTTTTCTAGGTGTATTCCTGAGCTGGGGTGTAGATAGAAGACAGGATGCAATCAATAATAACTTATAATTCAAAAAGTCATAAAATCAAACTTCAAAAAACTACTGTATGAACAACGAACAACGCGATGAGCAACTCTGGCAGATTGCTAAAGCAAGGGCCAGTTTTAAATGGGGACTGCTTAGCTATTTTGTAGTGAATGCCTTTCTGGTATTGATCTGGTTTTTTTCTCCTTCAGAGAACGGGCGGCATCATTATTTCTGGCCCATCTGGCCAATACTGGGTTGGGGTGTAGGATTGGCTTTTCATTATTTCAGCGCATATCACGGCAATAAGTTTTTAACAGCCGCCGATGAATACGAAAAATTAAAGAACAAAAAAGGATAAAATACCCGCTATAAAATCAAGAAATCAAACATCAAAAAATCAAAACTCTTTATTATGAAACAAATTATTGTAATCCTTACCATGTTATTTGCCGGACAGTTAATGGCACAAACAAAATATGAATCTGGTATGCAAAAAGGACTGGAGCAATTTGCTGCTGCGAAATCAGCAGAAGATATGGCTGCAGCTTCAGCTTTTTTTGAAAGAATTGCCGATGCAGAAAAAGATAAGTGGTTGCCTTATTACTATGCTGCATATACCAATCACTTAACCGGCTGGATGAACCCCAAAGCAGACAAAGACAAAGTAGCCGAAAAGAGCAAGGATCTCCTGGGTAAGGCAGAGGCACTGGAAAAAAATGCTGATACTTATTGTATGCGTCAGATGATTGCAATTCAACAGTTAACGGTTGATGGTATGTCACGTTACCAAACCTATGGTGCTATCGCAGCACAGGCTATTGAAGATGCCAAGAAGGCGGATGCCAATAACCCCAGAATTTATCTGGTAGAAGCCCAATACATGATCAATGTACCCGCTGCTTTTGGCGGTGGTAAAGCGGTAGCTAAGAAACTGGTAGAAAAATCTTTGGAGTTGTATGGTACTTATAAGCCGGCTTCTCCTTTTCATCCTCAATGGGGTAAGGATCAGGCTACGCAATTGTTAGCTGCCTGTCAGTAACTAAATCTCAGAATCAACAGAACTACGCAACAGTTCCAATAACTTTAAATGATGAATCAGCTGTTTACTATCTTGTTGGTATTTCATATAGCTGGTGGTGGTGCAGGTTTAATAACCGGCACCATTGCTGCATCTGCAAAAAAAGGCGGAGCCTTGCATCGTAAAGCAGGTGTCATTTTCTTTTGGGGAATGTTACTGGCATCGCTTAGTGCATTGTTGATGAGCTGGTTGCCGGATCATGAAAATCTTTTCCTTTTCGCAGTGGGTGGATTTACATTGTATATGATACTTTCTGGTTACCGTATTGTATTGCTGAAGCGGTATTTTAAAAATGCTGCAGGCAGATTTCCGGTTACGGATTATCTGATCACCATTTTTGGAGGTTCATTTGCTGCCTTTCTGGTTGTACAATCTATAAAAGGATTATCCGGTGGAAATACTTTTAGTATTGTACCGGGTGTATTCGGAATTATTTGTGCGAGTTATGTGCTGCATGATATTAAACTTTTTCTGGGTCGAACATCCATAAAAGTATCCTGGATGTACAATCATATTGTTCGTATGATGGGTGCTATGATTGCTTCTTATACCGCATTCCTGGTAGTAAATGTGCAGATAGATATGCAGTGGATATTGTGGTTGTTGCCAACCGTTATAGGTAGTATTTTAATTGCGTTCTTTATAAGAAAATATGTTGTATCCGTTAAAAACTAACTACTATGTCTGAGCAAATACAGGAAAATAGTCAGGAAAAAGAATTTTCTCCGGAAGAAAGTCTGCAGCTGATCAGATCCATGATCTCCAAAACAAAAGATGCTGTTGCGGTGGATAGCTTTTATTTTCTATTCTGGGGTTGGCTGGTATTTGCCTGTTGTGCCGTAGAATATGTGTTAATGGTTTACTTCAAATACCCTGATCATAGTTTTGTTTGGTGGTCGATGCCTGTTGGTGGTATTATTTCGGGTACCTATAGTGCCAGACAGGCCCGTATTAAAAGAAGCATGACTTACATTGAAGAGGCACTTAGTTATCTCTGGATTGCTATTGGATTATCTTTTTTTGTATTGGTATTTGTGAATATTGTTTCTGAAGCCTGGAAAACAGCTTTTACCTATTATATACTAATGTATGCTATCGGAACATTTGTGAGTGGGAAGCTAATCAGGTTTAAGCCCCTGGTAATCGGTGGAATCCTGAATTTTATCCTTGCTGCAGTATCTATTAAGTTTAATTTTGCCAACCAGTTATTAATCGGAGCATTGGCAATACTGATCAGCTATATTATTCCTGGTCATTTATTACGAATAAGATATAATACCAAAAAATAGTATATCATGTCAGATGAAAAAAAGATGACAGAGCAGGAAAGCCTCGACCTCATCACCAATATGATACAGAAAGCCAAAAGCAGCTACCATGATACGGGTATAGGCTCATTGCTTTGGGGAACGGTGGTATCCATTGCTTCTTTTGTATCTTATTTCGAACGTACCTATGATTTCAGTATTGGATTTGATATATGGTTGATTGTACTGGCAGCAATTATTCCACAGATTATTTTTTCGATCCGGGAAAAGAAAGCCAATCAGGTAAAAAAATATGAAGACGATGCATTGAATAGTGTATGGCTCGTATTCGGACTTTCTATTTTTGCCTTGAATTTTTACCAGATTGTTGTTCCGGGTGTAACCTCGAAATTTATACAGGAAGACGGCTGGCAAATGACCAAACATTATCTGGATGGCAGTAAACCCGACGAAGTACTGATTCCGTTTCCGCCCAGTTTTTATTCCTTACTGATACTCCTCTATGCTTTTCCAACCCTTGTTACAGGTGTGGTGAAGAAATTTAAACCCATGCTTTTCGGAGCAGTGATTACATATGGTCTTTTTATAGGCTCTTGCTTTACCCGTTCAGAATACGACTGGTTATTGGGGGGCGTGGCAGCGATTATTTGCTGGTTTATTCCCGGCATTATTTTACGAAGAAAGTACCTGGCGCAACAGAAAAAGCATGTTTAAAGAACTGGATCCCATATTACACTCACAATTGCGACTGGCCGTCGTAAGCCTGCTTATTGGCGTAAAGGAAGCGGAATTTACTTTTATACGCGAAAAAACCAATGCGACTGCGGGTAACCTGAGCGTGCAGGTTCAGAAACTGAAAGATGCCGGCTATATTGAAGTAACCAAACAGTTTAAAGACAACTATCCCCAAACCACCTGCAAAATTACCCCAAAGGGTATAGAAGCTTTTGAAGCCTATGTACAGGCATTACAGCAATACCTTAAAGTAGGGTAGGCGATGTAAGATCTCAGATCTGAGATCTTACATCTATAGCTAATGGCTTTTTACTTTTTATTCTGCTTATCTCCCAAACTTCCGCTGTACTTTTGGTGTTATACGTAAACATGCAATCAATTATACAGGTAACGGGTTTAACCAAATCATTCAAAAACCTCACAGCCGTCAAAGATCTCTCCTTTACCGTACAGGAAGGTGATGTTTACGGCTTTCTTGGTCAGAATGGAGCTGGTAAGAGCACCACCATACGGATGTTGCTAACACTGATTCAGCCAACAGCGGGCTCTATTGAACTTTTTGGTATGCCCTTGCATACACACAGAACAGAAATTCTCAGGCAGGTGGGTGCCGTTATTGAAAAACCTGATGTTTACAAATACCTGAGCGCTATTGAAAACCTACGCATTTTCGCAAAACTCAGTGGCCTCAAACCTACCGAGCAACAGTTGATGAACCAGCTGGAAATGGTGGGACTGGCAGACAGGGCAAAAGATACTGTGAAAACCTTTTCACAGGGTATGAAACAAAGGTTGGGTATCGCAGTGGCACTCATACACGATCCTAAACTTATTATTCTTGATGAACCTACCAATGGTCTTGATCCACAGGGTATAGCAGATATCAGAAATCTGATTCGTCACCTGAGTCGCGACCTCAAAAAAACAATCCTGGTATCATCGCATCTGTTAAATGAAATAGAACAGATTGCTACCCGGTTGCTCATCATTGACAAAGGTCATAAGCTGGTAGAAGGTACAACAACCGAACTTTTCGATCCATCACAAACACTGGTAGAACTGGAAACGGTGAATAATGATGCTGCTTTGTTACAATTACAAAATAGTAAATGGACAGATCATCTTCAGCCTCGCAGAACAGGTGCTTTGCTGATTAAACTTCACAGAGACCAAATACCTGATCTGCATAAAGATCTGGTAGCGATGCAGGTTCCGGTTCTTTCCCTGCAACCCAGACATTCGCTGGAAGATTATTTTTTACAGCTAACATCAGCACAACATGCGCACACTCATTAATATAGAACTATATAAAATATTCAGAAGACCCAGAACTTATATTGCTTTCGCAGCAATCTCAGCGCTGATTGTTATGATACAATTCGGGTTGAAAGTAGACGGTCAGACTTATGTAGATTTCATGTTGAATGATATAGGGTCTACACTTGAGATTGATGGTAAAATCCTGAACGGCTACCTGGTTTGTTATATCATGCTGCAGTTGTTACTGGTACATGTTCCACTTTTGATTGCGCTCATAGCTGCTGATATGATTTCCGGAGAAGCAAATATGGGAACACTGCGTGTATTACTTTCCAAACCATACAGTCGCACTTCATTTATGCTGGCAAAATTCATTGCCTCTACTATCTATACACTCTTGTTACTTGTGTGGTTGGCTTTTCTTGCATTGTTTGTGAGTATGTGGGTATTCGGAACAGATGATATGTTTTTAATGAAAAGTAGTTATGTGGTATTACTGAAGGAAAACGATGTTTTCTGGAGGTATATAGGAGCTTTTATTTTCGCAGCACTCGCCATGACCACTGTAGCGGCACTCGGTTTTTTTCTGTCTGTTTTTGCAGAGAACTCTATTGGTCCTATTGTGGCAACGATGAGCGTCATCATTTTTCTAACCATACTCAGTACCATGAATATTCCTATATTCAATATCGTAAAACCCTATCTGTTTACCACACATATGATCAGCTGGAAGGAGTTTTTTGATATACAGGTAACAGAATCCAATGAAGCTATTCTGGGTAGCATACAAAATAAAGATCGCATTCTTCATTCTGCTATGGTGCTGATCATTCATGTCATTGTATTCGTATCAGCCGCCATCGTAATATTCAGAAAAAAGGATATTCTAAGTTAAAAGCAAACAACATGCAAAAACTCTCGATACTACTATTTGCTATCTACTATTCACTATCTGCTGCAAACGCACAGGATGCTACATCGCTGATCATGAAAGTAAAAGCAAAGCTTGATCAGGTAAATGACTATGAAGCAGATGGCAAAATGAAAACCAATGTGGCTTTTATCAAAGCGCCGATCGGGAAAGTGAAAATCTTTTATAAAAAACCGAATAAGTTCAGGTTAAAGAAAGATGGAGGCATATCCTTGCTGCCAAAAGGAGGGGTGTCAGTCAATATGAATTCATTGGTTACCACAGATCAGTTTATGGCACTTGAGGCAGGAGAAGCAGAAGTAGGGGGAATAAAGACAACAGTAGTGAAAATGCTTCCTACAGCAGAAAACAGTGATATTGTATTGACCACCATGTACATAGATGAAGCGAATCTCCTTATAAAAAAAGCGATAACCACCACTAAGGAAAATGGTACTTATGAAATCGAAATGAATTATGGCAGGTTCGCTTCTTACGGGTTACCCGATAAAGTCATTTTCAGCTTCAACACAAAAAACTACAAACTCCCTAAAGGGTTGACACTTGAATTTGAAGACAATGAAAAGCCACTCACCGAAGAGCAAAAATTAAAAAATAAAAAGGGAAGGGTAGAAATTACGTATAGTAGCTATGCTATTAATAAGGGAATAGCAGATGCTGTTTTTAAATAATCAGAAAACAGTAACAGACCAGTTTCTGATAAATTGTTCGCCGGCATGCAGTGAATGAATGCCTTCTTTTTCTTCTATTTTACCGCTGGTGTTTACATGGTCGGCTATGCCACACCAGGGTTCAATACAAATAAAGTCTGCATTTTTTGCGCTCCAGATACCCATATAGGGAAACTGCTGATAGGCAACTTTGATACCATGGGCATGTTTATGGCATAAAATGGAAATGGAATCAGATCGCAATGATTTAAAAACGAGTGCATCTCCATAAAACAAGGACTTCTGCAAAGTGATTGTATCCTGGTTTTCAAAAAAAGAGACAGCGTCTTCTTTAATCAAACCTTCAGGCGATAGTGGCCAGATACCCGTATACTCTCGCTGGTTAAACGCTAAGTAGTAATCTTCAAATACCGTGTCTTTAACAAAAGGAACCGCAAATGCTGGATGGGCACCCACCGAAAAATACAGTTCTTTTGTATCGGTATTCACTATGCGATAGCTAACCTGAATGCTGTTTTTATCAAGCTGGTACCCGATCTGGAAAACAAACTGAAAAGGATAGACGAGCAGGCTTTCGGTGTCGCTTGCCAATGAGAATAGGATCGAATCAACGGACTGGTCTACTACGCTAAAAAAACGATCACGGGCAAATCCATGTCGACCCAATAAGTACGTATTTCTCCCGTACTGGTAAGTATTATTTTTTAATCCCCCTACAATGGGAAACAGCACAGGGCTTTTCTTGGCCCAGTAATCAGGATTGCCAGACCACATATATTCAAAGCCGGTACCATTATGTACAATACTTTGTAATTCTGCTCCTTTATCGCTGATACTTACCGATAAATACTCATTGGAAAGATGATAAAGTGACATGATTATTCAGTTTCTTCAATCTTTTCATCAACGGCATTGGCCAGAATACGCGCACTCATTTTTCTGAGCGGATTCTGACGCATTTCTGCATAACCGAAACGAAGACGGATAATTTCAATACACTCAAAAGTAGCAGCCATAAAAGAACTATGGTCAGCCTTACCTTTACCGGCAATATCGAAAGCAGTTCCATGGTCAGGACTGGTACGCACCGCATTCAGGCCGGCAGTAAAGTTTACTCCTTCACCTATTGCTAAAGACTTAAAAGGAATCAGTCCCTGGTCATGATACATGGCCAGTACCGCATCAAAACGTTCGTATTGCCCTCGTGCAAAAAATGCATCTGCACTATAAGGGCCAAATACCAGCATATTGTGTTTGGCCTCTTTAATAGCAGGCTTTATAATATTTTCCTCTTCACTGCCAATCAAACCTTCATCACCCGCATGAGGATTAAGACCCAAGACAGCAATTTTCGGTTTGTCGATACCAAAGTCTTTCTGCAAACTGCTGTGCATGATCTTAAGCTTACTGATGATGCTTTCCTTAGTAATATGTTTTGATACATCTGCAACGGTAACATGTTCAGTAACCAGACCGATTCGCATATTCTCTGCCACCATAAACATCACCACATCATTTACACCAAAAAGGTCTTTGAGATAAGGTGTATGGCCACTGTAATTGAAATCGGCTGACTGTATATTCTTTTTATGAATAGGGGCTGTAACCAGACCATGAATATGTCCGGCTTTTAAAGCCTGTGCCGCTTCCTTCAGAGAAATCAACGCATATTTACCCCCTGTTTCATTCAACTGCCCGGGTGTAATGGCTACTTCTTCTTCCCAACAGGGATAGATATTAACCTGTTTAGGGTTAAGCCTGCTGAAATCCTTACCACTTGCATAATTGAAATTAATATCGGGTAAACTCTTACGGTAAAAATTAATGCTTTTGTTACTGGCAAAAACAACCGGGGTGCAGATTTCCAATAAACGATGGTCTCCCAGGGTTTTCAGGATCAGTTCAAGGCCAATACCATTCAGATCTCCACATGTGAAACCAATAACAGGTTTTTGCATTTCATTCATCGGGGACAATTTTGACTGTAAAAATACGGATTATCCATGGCTAATAGCGAATAGCTAATGGATTATAGCTAATAGTAACAGAAGTCTTTCGGTTAAGGTCATCTACCCATCAACTATTAACCATCTGCTATAATCATAAGCCATAAGCTATTTGCTATTGGCTATCCGCTATCCGCTATCCGTCAATTAACGTACTTTTGTGGAGATGGAGTATACCCTTAAAAAATCGCTGGGGCAGCATTTTCTGAAAGATGAATCAGTTTGTCACAGAATCGTGGCATCCCTGAAAGAGGATACTTTTTCCCGATTGGTAGAAGTGGGTCCCGGGGGAGGGGCTTTGACAAAATACTTGCTGGAAATTCCCGACATCGATTTTAAGGCTGTTGAACTGGATGATGAAAAAGTAACGTATCTCGAACATACTTATCCATCGGTAAAAGGAAAAATCATACATCAAAGCATATTGGATGTGGCCATACCTTTTGAAGAACAGTTTACGGTAGTTGGTAATTTCCCATATAATATTTCATCCCAGATCCTGTTTCGTATACTTGAATGGAAAAAGCATGTGCCTGTTATGATAGGTATGTTCCAGAAAGAAGTCGCAGAAAGAGTAGCGTCGGCATCTGGCAGTAAAGAATATGGTATACTGAGTGTATTGGTACAGGCATTTTATGAAGTGGAATATTTATTTGATGTACCACAAAGCGCTTTTAATCCACCCCCTAAAGTAATGAGTGGGGTTATTAAACTAAAACGCAGAGAAACTGTTTGTGATATGAAAAGTGAGAGAGCTTTTTTTGTGTTGGTAAAAGCAGCTTTTAACCAGCGAAGAAAAATGCTCCGCAACCCTTTAAAGGGTATGTTTACACCAGAGACCCTGCAGCAGGAAATATTTACAAAGCGTGCAGAACAATTGAGCGTAGCAGATTTTGCAGCTTTGACTTTCCTTATGAAATAACGCTACAACACAGAAAAACACAAGTATCAAGAAGATAGTACAAATGTCAACAAACAAAGTAATCATAACGGCGAAAGTACATCCTTACCTGATCGAAAGACTTGAAAAGGCTGGCTATTGGTGTATATATGAGCCGGCGATTGGTTATGAGGAACTGAAAGAACAGATGGTAGATTGTACAGGATTGATTGTAACTACAAGATTGCAGATTGATCGTCCATTACTTGATCAGGCCCTGTCACTTAAATGGATCGGTAGACTGGGAAGTGGTATGGAAAAAATTGATGCAAGTTATGCCAGATCAAAAGGTATTCAATGTGAAAGCAGTCCTGAAGGGAATAGAAATGCGGTAGCTGAACAGGCATTGGGCATGTTGCTGAACCTGATGAACAGAATAACCAGCAGTTACCTGGAAGTTAAGGCTGGTAAATGGAACAGAGATGCCAATCGTGGCGATGAACTAACCGGTAAAACTGTTGGTATCATTGGTTATGGAAATACTGGTGAGGCATTCTCCAAAAAACTCAGCTCTTTTGATGTAACCATACTGGCGAATGACCTGTATAAAACAGATTTTGCAAAAGGATTTGTCAGGGAAGCAGCGGTTGAACAGATTCAGCGTTATGCAGAGGTGGTAAGTCTGCATCTGCCACTGAATGAATCAACACATCATTATGCAAATGATGACTTTTTTAATACAATGGAGAAACAGCCCTATTTTATCAGTACATGTCGTGGAAAAGTTACAGATACCAAGGCATTGATAAGGGCTCTTCAGCATAAAAAGATCAGAGCAGCTGCATTGGATGTGCTGGAAAATGAAAAATTAGAAACCTATACCGAAGAAGAAAAAGAAGATCTCCACTGGCTCCTGAACCAGCCGAATGTAATTATCACACCACATATTGCCGGATATAGTCACGAGTCGTATTATCTCATGGCCAAAATAGTATTGGATAAACTCGGTATCGGGGATAAATAATCAACGCTCCGTTTTTGTATAAACAAGTTCTCCCTGTAGTTTTCTTGTATATAACCAGGTGCAGAATGCCGGAACAAATAACTGATAGATCACCATAAACAAAGAAGCTACCAAGTCATTTTGCTGAAATGAAGGGTCCTGAATCGGAATCAGTAAATGTTTTCCGATGGAGCCCTCAGAAAAGATGATACTTCCTGCAAAGTTCCACCCAAAATGTAAGCCGATGGGTAAGTACAAAGAATTGGTTTTTATAAAAGCATAGGCATACATCCATCCGGCAGCAGCTGTGATCAGGAAAATAAAAATCATCTGCACAGGATGGTTCCATGCATTATATGAAAACCAATGGTACACACCAAAAGCTATAACCGATAACCATAATCCTCTTACTGGGCCCAGTTTTTTCAATGCGATATAGAATAAAGCACCTCTGAAAATAAGCTCTTCATACAGTACAGAACGGAGAACCCACCACATGCCATCCAGAAAAACTGACCATGGATAATAGTGGTTTCTTTGCCAGGTAATACCGGTTAAAGAAGAGCGCACCAAGTGAAAAATAACAGCCAGTGACAATGCAAGTAGAATACCTATAATCAATTGTATAAGCCTTTTGATGCTTGGTTGCCAGCCAAGAACAGAAAGCCCTTTTTTATCAAAAAACCTCAATAAAAGTAAGGAGAGAAGAAGCTCTACTAAAATCCCCATCATAACTGACTGATTTTAAGTTTTTTAGGCATTTTATGCCGTTTTGAAGTTAATTGATTTTTGAAAATAAAATCCATGCTAATGACCATGAATTCTATATAATTTTCTATTTTTACAGTCATGCAACGCTGCAATCAAATGTGGCGTTGTATTTTTTTTACCCTTTTTAAACCGAAAGTATATGAGTGAGAGTACCATGTATGTTACCAAGGAAACATTTGAAAGAATGCGGGAGGAACTTCAGAAGATGAAATCGGTGGACCGTCCGGCCGCCTCACGCGCCATTGCCGAAGCAAGGGAAAAAGGAGATTTAAAAGAAAATGCTGAATATGATGCGGCCAAAGAGGCGCAAGGCATGCTTGAGGCCAAAATCAAGCAACTGGAAGGTGCCATTGCCAATGCCAAAATTGTAGATACCAGTGATATCGATACCAGTAAAGTAACCATACTCACCAAAGTAACCATTACCAATGTGGCTACAAAAAAAACAGTGACCTATCAGATTGTAGGAGAAAAGGAAGCCGATCTGAAAGCTGGTAAAATTTCAGCCGGTTCACCTATCGGGAAAGGATTGATGGGTAAAACAAAAGGGGAGGTTGCAGAAGTACAGGCACCTACTGGTATTATAAAATTCAAAATCGAAGACATTACTGTTTAAATCATCCTGACGAAGCGCCATGAATATTTTTCATGGCGCTTCGCTTTTATATTGCTGTATGACCATTTTTTCTAAAATTATTGCAGGCGAAATTCCATCTTATAAGATTGCAGAAAACGAAGATTTTTTTGCTTTCCTGGATATTTTCCCACTGGTAGAAGGTCATGTGCTGGTAGTACCCAAAAATGAAACAGATAACTTATTTGATCTCTCAGACAATTATCTTTCCGAAATATTGCTTTTTTCCAAACCCATCGCAAAAGCCATCGAAAAAGCGTTCTCCTGTAACCGCTGTGGTATAAGTGTAGTAGGATTGGAAGTGCCCCATGCACATGTGCACCTGATTCCCATCAATAGTGCCGATGACCTTAATTTCACCAGACCCAAGCTCAAATTGAGCCCCGAAGCATTGCAATCGGTGCAGCAGCGAATTCTGGCAGAACTCGGGAGTGAGCAGTGAGTAGTCAGTAGTGAGTATGATTGCTGGATCAAAAATCATGATAACTCTTCAGCCAGGGTACGACTGACTAATAATTTTATACAAATAATAAAACGCTTACTCACTACTGACTACTCACTACTCACTTTCCCCTAACTTTAGTAAAACAAACCCCTCCACATGCAAACTACTGCTCCTAAAAGGGTTATCAATGGCTGGGCCATGTATGATTGGGCCAACAGTGTTTACAACCTGGTGATTACTTCTACCATTTTTCCAGCTTATTTCGAATCGGTAACGGGAGACGGTAATGATGCCACTTCCAATGATACGGTTCGTTTATTCGGTCGTGAATTTGTCAATACATCGCTTTACAACTATGCCCTTGCTGTGGCATTTATGATTGTTGCTGTAATGTCGCCCATGTTATCATCTATTGCTGACTACAAAGGGAATAAAAAGAAGTTTCTTTTCTTTTTCTGTACCATGGGAAGTATTGCCTGCAGTGCTTTATTCTTTTATAACAGTAGCAATCTGGCATATGGCCTGGCCTGTATGATTATTGCCTGTGTAGGCTACTGGAGCAGTCTGGTATTCTACAATTCTTTTCTTCCCGAAATAGCAGCACCGGCCGATCAGGATCGGGTGAGTGCCAGGGGTTTTGCCATGGGCTATATAGGTAGTGTGATACTGCAGATCGTATGTTTTGTGTTTGTATTAATGCCCGATACTTTTGGTATAACTGTAGGAAAAGCGTCACAGATATCATTTTTACTGGTAGGTATCTGGTGGTGGGGTTTTGGTCAGCTCGCACTCAGCCGTCTGCCACGCACAACACCAGCCGGAAACCCGGAAAGCAAAGGCAGCATTTTCACCAATGGATATAAGGAACTGAATAAGGTATGGAAGCAGTTACAACATATGCCTGTGCTGAAAAGATACCTTGGTGCTTTTTTCTTTTTTAATATGGGTGTACAAACCGTTATGCTTGCGGCTACCTTGTATGGAAAAAGCGAATTGAATATACCTACCACCAATCTGATTATTTCTATACTGATCATTCAACTGGTAGCCATTCCAGGTGCGTTTACCATTGCCAAACTATCCGATAAACTGGGTAATTTCCGAGCGCTGATGATCACAGTAGCTTTATGGATTATCCTCTGCATTATCGGATACCTGTTACCACGTGATGGTGTAAATGAATTTTATGCCCTTGCTGTATTGGTAGGTTTTGTAATGGGAGGTATACAGTCTCTCAGTAGAAGTACTTATGCCAAACTGATGCCTGAAACAAAAGACACCACTTCTTTTTTCAGTTTTTATGATGTCACTGAAAAAATAGCTATCGTAATCGGTATGTTTAGTTTCGGGTATATCAATGAATATACAGGCTCACAAAGAAACTCAGTACTGGCATTGGTAGTTTTCTTTGTGGTTGGACTGATATTGCTCACATTTGCATCTGCCACAAAACATAAACAGGGAAAAGTAGCATGAAACTATATTCAATCAACAGCGGGAATTTTAAACTGGATGGCGGTGCCATGTTTGGTGTGGTGCCCAAATCAATGTGGAATAAACTCAATCCCGCAGATGAAAATAATATGTGCTCATGGGCCATGCGTTGTTTACTCGTAGAAGACGGTAATAAATTAATACTGATTGATAATGGTATGGGTGATAAGCAGGATCCTAAGTTTTTCGGCCACTATTATCTGCATGGTGATGACACCCTGGATACATCACTTGCTAAGTATGGGTTTAATCGTAACGATATCACAGATGTTTTTTTAACCCATCTACATTTCGATCATTGCGGAGGTAGTATTGTACGGGATGGCGATAAACTGGTACCCGCTTTTAAAAATGCTACCTACTGGAGTAATGAAAAACACTGGAACTGGGCAGTGAAACCCAATGATAGAGAGAAAGCCTCTTTTCTCAAAGAAAATATTCAACCTATACAGGACAGTGGTCAACTGAAATTTGTTGAAACGCCATCCGCTGGGTTTACACCGGATGGCAGACTGGAAACAGTTTCTTTTACTGATCATTTCTCCATTCGTTTTGTGAACGGACATACAGAGAAGATGATGTTACCTCAGCTTCAGTATAAAGGACATACATTGGTGTATATGGCCGATTTACTACCATCTGTGGCTCACCTGCCCATTCCATACGTAATGGCGTATGATATGTTCCCATTAACCACACTACAGGAAAAAAAGAATTTTCTACAGGAAGCAGTGGATAATAACTACATACTTTATTTCGAACACGATCATATCAATGAATGCTGCAGTCTGAAAATGACAGAAAAAGGTGTGCGGGTAGGAGAAACATTCGCCTTGTCATCTTTATAAAAGCTTACTGCTGATGTAGTATTTCACCCATTCAAATGTTACAAAAAAACAGTGAAAACACGGCATAAAATCGGTGTTTTTTAGGCTGTTATTGCCAATGTTTCATGTTAAGTTTACATTGAAATCCTAGCTTTAACACGCTATTTTAAAATCCAATGTCCAAGAACCAGGTAACGGGATGTCCTAATTGCGGATGCAGGATATCTTTCCGGCAGTTTATTCTGCTGAACAACTTTTCCGCTATCAACTGCGATACCTGCAATGCCCGGATAGAAATATCCAACAGAAATGGCAATGCAGTTATCGCAGCTATTTCAGGTATTGTTTCTGCTGCAACAATTGTCTATGCTACCTATGCAGGTAAACAATATTTCAACTCTTTATTACTGGGACTAACGGGTGGTATTTTCTGCGCAACAATTTTTGTATTGATCATTTGCAGGGTACTATATAAGCGATCACAGTTATATAGAAGTGTACATACAAGCCCCATTCATTATACTGAGCGTGGTGCAGTAGTTTAGTGATTAAAACTAATCATGGAACTTAAAGGATAACGTAAGTTCCGGTACTGCATCATATCTACTTTTACACTACCTACCACAATCGGGCTCTCAATACGCAAGGGAATATGGTTGGGGTCATCGCTAACCCATACAGTCATTTTTTCTCCGCCCTCAAATAAAGTACCTTTTACCAACAAGGGTTTGAATTTAATAGCTCGGAATTTTCCATATTTGGTCTTAATGGTTTCCTTACCTAGGTATTTTATATAGAGATTGTATACTTCATTATCCAGGAACATGGCAAAGGGAATTTTATCCTCCGGCTTGTATTTATTGAAATCAATATTTCGTGCATAATAAATAGAACTCAGCACGTCCTGTATGCAACCTGGTACTTTGTAAACACCTTCTGTGGTAACGGCTGTATTGGTTTCCTGATTGAAAGTAATGTTTTCAAATTTTTTATAACCACCTTCCTCAATATTTCTGATAAACTTAAGTGGCTGAAGATTTGCTGTGTCAATATAAGATTCATAACGGTCGCGCACCTTGAATATCCAGTCATAGCTTGGATTAGAGCTGCCTTTACCAACAACATGATATGCAATCCGGTTATTTATTTTATCTAGTGAAACAGAAAAATTAGCATTGCCTGCATTCACATAGAGGCCAATAACTGAATAGAATACATTGTAAGAAATACTTTCGCCCTCTTCAAAAGCTTTGTTACGTATACCACAAAACTCATCGCCGGCCGATAGTGGTTGTAGCCCCATTATCCAGATGACTAATAAAAAGATTTTTTTCATGCTTGTCTTGTCTATTTGTTATTACGGAACAGCCGAATACCCAGTAAAAAAATACTTCCTGCTATAGCCGGAACAATCAGGTTTATAATCCAGATACTTCCGGTACTTGCAATGATGCCTAAAAGATTGGTACTTAGCAAACCAAATAACTGTAAACTGGCTTCACCCCTGATACCAAGTTCTGCCAATGTTACCGAAGGAATGATGGATAGTACCAATAAAAGTACCGCCACCAAAGCTGCTGTATCCACTACACTGATTCCTACTTCAAAAACCTGCATCACCAGCACATACTGTGTTATAAATACAACGTACCGGAGCGCAGAAAGAAGTAAAATTTTTGTTAAGAACTTCCAATCGAGCTTCTCCATATTCTCCACCACAAACCTGTATTTGGCTACCAGGGGTATTTTCTCAAGTAACCTGATCAGCCATGATAACTTATAATACAATAATCCCAATAATATCGTGCCAAAACTAAGTATACTCATTAAACCAGTTAACCAGAACATAGACAAGCCTTCAGGATGATGGGTTGCATCTACTATAAAAATCCGCATATATAGCATACCCAATAAGCCCATTACCAGATTTACAAGGATAAGGCTCATGCTTCCAACCATGGAAATAGCCATTCCTTTTAAACGATGCCCCTCATCCAGAAAAACAGACCGGGCGGCCGATTCTCCAAAGCGGTTGATACTGTTGAATACCAGTGCATGACCCGATAAAGTGGCTTTCATGGCTTTCCAGAATGAAACTTTCTGTACTAAACTCACCAGTATTTTCCATTTATAGGCCTCAAAACCCATATTCAGACCCAATAAAGCAATAGCGAGTAATAGTTTCCAGGATTGTGACCCGCGAATAGAGTTGAGGATCATGTTCCACGACTGCTGTAGATTTTTCTGTTCACTTATTTGCTGATAAATAGAAAAACCCAGCCAGATAAAAAGTACCGGCCCCAGAAAATAGTTCAGAAATATTTTAAAACGTTTGTTCAGAAATTCGCTTTATATACAAAGAACGGGGAAATGTGGGAGATAGCGGATGGCTAATAGCTAATAGCTGATAGTTATAGGCAGTTGGCCCGATGATATTTACCAGCACATTTCTCTACTATAATCTATCCACTATCTTCCATTAGTCATTACCTATTAGCCATCTCTTCCGTATTTTCACCCAGGAATGGCAAAAGATGAAATTATATTAGGCATTGATCCGGGTACTCAGTTAATGGGCTATGCTTTACTGCGTATTCATAATGGACAGCCACAGGTATTGTTAATGGATATAATAAAATTAACCGCCCAAAAAGATATTTATGCACGTCTTGAAACCATTCATGCACGTGTTTGTGAGCTGATTAAATTATATAAACCATCCACTTTTGCGATCGAAGCCCCTTTTTTTGGTAAAAACGTACAGAGTATGCTGAAGCTGGGAAGAGCACAGGGTGTGGCGATTGCTGCGGCCATGCAGGCCGGTTTAACTGTAACAGAATATTCACCCAAAAAAGTAAAACAATCCATCACCGGAAACGGTAATGCAGACAAGGATCAGGTATGGAAAATGCTCCAACGCATTTTGCAGATAGAAGAAAAACCACAGTATTTTGATGCAACAGATGCCCTCGCAGTCGCATTGTGCCATCACTACCAATCATCATCTCCATTGGCAGCAGCAGGAAAAGGAATCAAAGGATGGGAAGCATTTATCGCTAAAAACCCGGGAAGAGTGAAGAAAATGTAAGATCTCAGATGTCTGATGTCTGATGTCTGATGTAAAATTGGAGATGCATGATAGTAAACGATACTACTATATCTGATATCTGCCATCTGCGATCTGACATTCCTTCATAAAATCAAGAAATCAAGAAATCACTTCAGGTATCCTGTGAGAACGAGTACCAGTAAGATGGTGCCTCCGATTACGCGATACCAGCCAAACCATTTAAAACCATGTTTCTGGAGAAAGCCAATGAAAAATTTAATGGCAAGCATGGCAACGATAAAAGCAACCAGATTACCAATTGCCAGGGCTATGAGATTGTCTGTATTGGTGAGTATCTCAGGGTTTTCTTTCCAGGCTTTGAGTAGTTTATAACCTGTAGCTGCTGCCATGGTAGGCACTGCCAGAAAGAAAGAAAATTCAGCGGCGAGACTTCTGTTTAACTTTTGTTGCATACCGCCGATAATACTGGCCGCACTTCTGCTTACACCCGGAATCATAGCCACACATTGCCACAATCCAATCATAAAAGCCCGCACAAAACCCACTTCTTCCTCTTTTACAATAACCGGTTGCTGAAAAAGTTTATCGATAAAAAGGAGTACCAAACCACCTGCTAACATGGTAATGGCCACAGTAAGCGGACTCTCCAAAAGGTCATCAATCTTATCAGAAAATAAAGCACCGAGTGCCAGTGCAGGAATAACAGCGATCAATAATTTCAGATAAAAATTCCAGCGGTTGAGCGGAAAGAATTTTTTATGGTATAAAACCACTACCGATAAAATGGCTCCCAACTGAATAGCTACCTCAAACAGTTTAGTGAAATCGTCTTTTGCTATGCCCAAAAATGAACTGGCAATAATCATATGACCAGTAGAAGAAATCGGAAGAAACTCAGTAAGTCCCTCTACAATAGCAATTACAATGGCATCGAATATAGACATGCGTAGTGAATAGTGAGTAGTCAGTAGTCAGTAGTGAGTAGTTGAGTGCGAGTATTAGTTTTTTCTTACTCACTACTGACTACTCACTGCTCACGATTACTTGTTCTTTTTAAAAATGGCATATATCTCAACAGCCAGACCGATGATAATCAGAATGGGTGCAATGGTAATGCGGGTAGTGCTGTATACTTCTTTGTAATCAAATACATTGGGATCGCTGCTTTTACCGCCACTCATCAGAAAAAAGCCCAGTGCAATGATGGCCGCGCCAATCAGCATCCATTTATAATTGTCTTTTGTAAAAAGAGGAGCTGCTGTATTTTTTGTTTCACTCATAAGAGATGGTTTTTTGGTCAATGATTATTGGTGAGTAGTGAGTAGTCAGTGGTAAGTATCAGATTCTCTATTTTCTTACTCACTACTGACTACTCACTGCTCACTATATTAATAAAGGTCATCCAGTTTCATCTTCAGGTACTTCAATACACTTCTATAGGTGCTGTATACTGAAATACCTACACCTAAAACAATTAATCCGCCAAAAAGTATGAAAGTAAGTTTCCAGTCACGAATAGCTTTCAGTTGGGGAAACTGACTCTCAGCCCAGCTGATAATGCTGAACAATAGTACAATGGCAATACCCGAACTGATCAATCCATTTACAATGGCCCGTATATTCAAAGGCCGTGCAATAAAGTTTCGGGTAGCACCTACCATTTGCATGGTCTTAATCAGGAAACGGTTACTGAACATGGCCAATCGAATGGTATTATCGATACTCACAATTACAATGATGCAAAGTATAATAGCAATGACCAGAAATATAAGACCAATTTTGGCTGCCCGTTCATTCAGGTTGCCTACCAATGTCTGGGGATATTGAATATCAGTAATCTGGTTACCATATTTGGCCAGTAATTCTGAAGAAATACGGGCAAGGCTGTCTTTGTTTACATAATTAGCTTTGGCGTAAAAATCAATGCTCTCCGGAAGGGGGTTCATATCCAGTATCTTGGCCCAGTCTTCATTATTTTCCCTGTTCCAGATTTCCTGTGCTGTTTTCTTGTCTACATAAGTAACCGTCTTGGTATAAGGTCTGCCGGAAATATATTGTTGAATCTGACCAATGGTATCCTTATTCAGGGTACGCAGATAGGCACTGATACGGATATCTTCCTTAAAAGCATTACCCACCGAATTGATATTCAGAAAAAACCATCCCATAATACCCATAATCAATAAAACCAGGGCCACTCCAATAATGGAATAGATATAATTGGGTTTGCTACGTTTTAAAGAAGATTTTGCACTATCAGCCATACTTACCAGTTTTTCTCAGTTCTCCCTTCCCCATCTGTGAAGAAGGGCAGGGGATGAGGTAGCAAATGTAGGGTTTTGACGCCTAAAGACTTACATTTGCAACCACTCTAACGATCATTTTGCCATTGAAAATAGAGCAATCCTTACTTATTTGGGTTAAAGATATGTTAGGATTGCAGGCAGCCAACGAAAAGCACTGTACCTACAGTTTTCTTTCCGCTTTCCTGCCCCTTTCAATAACGGCCAAACAGTATCAAAAATTATATAGAACCGGATCAAAATATGGAATACAATTTCAGAGAGATTGAACAAAAGTGGCAATCCACATGGGTAAAGAGCAAAGCCTACCAGGTAAAAAACAATACCGATAAGCCCAAATACTATGTATTGGATATGTTCCCATACCCCAGCGGAGCAGGTCTGCATGTAGGCCACCCGCTGGGATATATTGCCTCTGATATTGTGAGCCGCTTCAAAAGACTCAAGGGTTTTAATGTATTGCACCCCATGGGTTATGATGCGTTCGGACTTCCCGCAGAACAATATGCCATTGAGCATGGTGTACATCCGGCCAAAAGCACGGCGCAGAATATCGATAATTTCAGGAAACAGCTCGATAATATTGGCTTTTGTTACGATTGGGAACGTGAAGTACGCACCTGTGATGCATCATACTATAAATGGACACAATGGATATTTCTACAGTTGTTCAATAGTTTTTATAACAGGCAATTACAAAAAGCTGCACCTGTTACCGATCTCATTCAATCATTTGAGGCCAACGGTAATGCAGATCATATTTGTCCGGGTGATAACAGTATTCGGTTTACTGCAGCGGAATGGAAAGCATATTCAGAAAAAGAACAGCAGGATATTTTAATGCAGTATCGTCTCGCATTCTGTGGATACGGTGAGGTAAACTGGTGCGAAGCATTGGGTACGGTACTCGCCAATGATGAAGTGGTAAATGGTGTGAGTGAACGTGGCGGACATCCCGTAGTTAAAAAGAAATTGCGCCAGTGGTACCTGCGAATCACCGAGTATGCCGATCGATTATTGTCGGGTCTCGATACCATCGAGTTCAGCGAAGCCATGAAAGAAATGCAGACCAACTGGATCGGAAAATCATCGGGAGCGGAGATCAGCTTCGAGCTGAGCGCTAAGAGCCATGAGCAGCCGACTGGCTCGCAGCCTGCAGCTCAAAGCTCAAAGCTTATTGTGTACACCACCCGCCCCGATACCATTTTCGGTGTAGACTTTATGGTAGTGGCACCGGAGCATGAACTGATTGAGAAAATTACCACACCTGAACAGAAAGAAGCGGTTGATGCTTATATCACCTATGTAAAAAGCAGGAGCGACAGAGAAAGACAGGCCGAGAAAAAAATTACAGGCTGTTTTACGGGTGCTTATGCAATCAATCCTTTTGATGGCAGGGAAATTCCGGTATGGATATCTGAATATGTACTTGCAGGTTATGGAACAGGAGCCATTATGGCCGTGCCCTGTGGTGATGAGAGAGATTTCAGGTTTGCGCAACATTTTAATATACCAATTACCAATATTATAGGTGATGCTTATGATGGTACGGATGCCAACCCAACCAAAGATGCCATACTCAGTAACAGTGGTTTTTTGGATGGCATGAAAATGCGTGATGCTATTGAACTCGTGATTAACAAACTGGAAGAAATGGGCATCGGCAAACGCAAAGTCAACTACAAAATGCGGGATGCTGCTTTCAGCCGTCAACGTTATTGGGGAGAGCCTTTTCCGATTCTATGGAGAAATGGTATCGCCTATCCACTAGATGAATCGCAATTGCCACTCGAATTACCAAATGTAGAATCTTATAGTCCGGGTCCTGAAGGTGAAGGGCCGTTATCCAATATTCCTGAATGGACCCACCAGTTTGGTGATAAGGGCGTTCTGGAAACCAATACCATGCCCGGTTATGCAGGCAGCAGCTGGTATTTCCTGCGTTATATGGATCCGCATAACGACAATACTTTCTGCAACCGAAAGGTTAGTGATTACTGGAACCAGGTAGATCTGTATATCGGCGGAACAGAACACGCAGTCGGACATTTACTGTACAGCCGTATGTGGACCAAAGCATTGTACGATTTAGGACATATCGGATTTGATGAACCGTTCAGGAAATTGCTGAATCAGGGAATGATACAGGGGAGTAGTAGGTTTGTGTATCGAAAAAAAGGAACACAGACATTTATTTCAGTAGGGTTGGTAAATAAAGAAGAAGTTGATCAACTACATGTTGATGTGAATATTGTTGATGGTGTTGAATTAGATATAGAAGCGTTTAAAAAATGGCGCAATGGCGAATATGCCAATGCAGAGTTTATACTGGAAGAAGGCAAATACATCTGCGGCGTGGAAGTAGAAAAAATGTCTAAATCAAAATTCAATACCGTTAATCCGGATACACTGGTTGAAAAATTTGGTGCCGACACTTTCCGTATGTATGAAATGTTCCTGGGTCCGGTAGACCAGAGCAAACCCTGGGATACCAAGGGTATTGAAGGGGTACACCGCTTCCTCAAAAAAATGTGGCGCTTATTCTTTGATGAAAACAAAGGTCAGGTATGGACGAATGATGCTCCCACAGCAGAGGAACTCAAAGTACTGCACCGTACCATCAAAAAAATTGAAGACGATACAGAGCGTTTCAGCTTCAATACAGCCGTGAGTAGTTTCATGATTTGTGTAAATGAACTGAGTGATTTGAAATGCCACAAAAAGGAAATACTCGAATCTTTGCTCATTCTCTTAACGCCTTATGCACCCCATATTGCTGAAGAACTCTGGCAACAATTAGGTAACAGCGGTTCTATACTCGATGCGTCTTATCCTGTATTCAATGCAGCTCATGTTACAGAAACCAGTAAGGAATACCCAATCAGCATCAATGGTAAAATGAGAACCAATATCACCATTGCCCTGGATGCTACAGAAGACCAGGTAAAAGAACTGGTACTGGCCAATGAGCTGGTACAGAAATGGATGGAGGGAAAACCTTTGAAGAAGTTGATTTTTGTCAAGGGGAAAATGATAAATATAGTAATATAAAAAATTAAGTAGCAGGTACATAGTACCTGCTACTTAATTTTCATATCGCTCAAATACAAATTGAATTTTACTTTCATCGTCTTCCGGGTCAAATTGAATGGTCATATGTAATTGGCCCTCCTTCATATACGCTGACCAGTCATCGGTTTTGTCTTCGCCTAAGCTATTCTTAGATGTTATACTGATCAGTTTTTTGTTATCGTTAAAACAAAATTTCATATTATCATCGACAACACCTTCCATAAATTGCATGGTAAGCTGATTGCCTTTCTTAAATTCAAATCTGATATTACCCCAGGACATTTTATTTAGTTCAATGATCATCTGTCGATTTGTATCGGGATAATTTTTAATGGCATCGGATTCAATAAAGGAAGAATCTGTTTTCAGGTTAAAATACAGTTCGCTGGTTTTCACGGAAATCACTTTCCATTTACCAAGAATCATTGTATCGCACTGACTATTTGCAGTGAGAGTGAACAATACGCAAAGACACAGAACTGCCAGTTTTTTCATAAAGTGATGAAATTTATTTAAATATAGTAAAATATTTTCACGTGTTTATTATCAACTTCATTAGCCGTTGATCACAACTGCACTCTATTACATGCGCTATCTTATATATCTTGTACATCCAAAAACCTTACCAATGAAAAGGATATTTTCCTTAGTACTTGCCTGTTTATACCTGGCTAGCGTACAATCACAAAACAGTCAGCCTTATTTTTTATCCAATCCCGCATTAAGCCCCGATGGCGAAACAGTGGTATTCGCTTTTGAAGGCGATCTCTGGAGAGCCTCGGTAAAAGATGGCAAAGCCACCCGTATTACCGCCATGCAGGGTTATGAAAGCAGTCCACGTATTTCGCCCGACGGACAATGGCTGGCATTCAGCAGCCGCCAGATGGGTAATGCAGATGTATACATCATGCCATTAGCAGGAGGAGAAATCAAACAGCTTACTTTTCATAGCGCTACAGATGAAGTAAACAACTGGAGCTGGGATAGTAAGAAGATTTATTTTACTTCCAACAGAATGGGACAGATTTCCGGTTTTACCATAGGTATTAACGGTGGTACACCAGAACGTTTATTTGGTGACCATTTCTTTTTGCTGGATCATGGACTGGCAGAACATCCTTCAGGTGATATCTATTTTAATGATACCTGGGAAAGCACCAGCCAGATCGCCCGTAAGCGATATAAAGGCCCTTTCAATCCAGATATACAATCGTATAATATTGCCACCAAACAGTATAAAAAACATACCGATTGGGAAGGCAAAGATTTTGCCGCTACCATTGATAAAAACGGTAAACTATATTTCATTTCAGATGAAGCCAATGGTGAATACAATCTATATGCCTTAGACAATGGAAAGAAAACAGCATTAACACGCTTTAATACCTCTATTAAAGCACCACAGGTAAATGCAGCCGGAAGTAAAGTGGTATTTGAAAGAGATTATCAGTTGTGGTTGTATGATGTATCAGCCAAAAAAGCAGAAAAACTCAATATAACCCTGAACCGCAATTATGTATTGCCTGCAGAGAAAGATTATAATGTTCGTGGTGAGATTACCAATCTGGATGTTTCACCCGATGGCAAAAAAATTGCTTTCTCTTCCAGAGGAGAAATTTTTGTGAGTGATGCAGATGGAAAGTTCATTCAGCAAATCAATAAGGGTAACACTGAAAGAGCAAAAGAAGTGAAATGGATGAGTGATAATAAAACCCTGTTATTTAATCAGACAGTAGATGGATTTTTAAACTGGTACACGGTGGCAGCTGATGGTAGTGCAGGTGTAAAACAGATTACCAAAGATGCACGAAATAACCGTTCTGGTGTATTGAATAAGTCGCGTACCAAAATGGTATACCTGAGTGGCCGCGATGAGGTACGTTTACTCGATTTAAAAACCTGGGACAACAAAATCCTGATCAAAGATGAGATCTGGGCCATTCAGAATTCTGATCCTGGTTTCTCTCCCAATGATGAATACGTATATTATACTGCGATCCGCAACTTCGAACAGGATATTTTCATACATCATCTTAAAGACAATAAAACCATTAACCTCACCAATACAGGTGTTACAGAATCTAGTCCGGTATGGAGTCCGGATAGCAAGTACATTTATTTTATTTCTTCCAGAACAAAACCGTCTTATCCGTTTGGTATGCAAAACCCAAGAATTTACCGCATGCCATTAGAGAAAATAGATGCACCTTATCGTAGCGATAAATATGAGGCACTCTTTAAAACAGAGAAAAAAGATACCAGCAAAAAAGAACCCGCTCCCATAAAAATTGATGCTTCCAAAATTATGGACAGGCTGGAGCAGGTAGGTCCTGGTTTCGGATCACAGTTTTTACTGAATGTACTGCAGAAAGGAGAGAAGACCATTGTATTATATATAAGCAATCATGCCGAAGGCCGTAGTGCTTTATGGAAAACCACGCTTGAACCTTTTGAAGCTCCCAAAACAGAATGCATCAATGGAGCAGATGCTTTCAGTGTAGACTATGCAGAAGGAGGCGATAAAACCCTGTTACTTATCAATGGTTCTATATTCAAATTAAACCTGGATGCCAATAAGGTAGATCCTGTAGCTATTGCACAGGTATTCAGGAGAAACCTTTCAGCAGAGTTTGCGCAGATATTCCAGGAAACCTGGGCCCATGTAAATGAGAATTTCTATGATGAAAAGTTTCATGGTATAGATTGGCTGGCTATGCGTAAAAAATATGAAGCCTATGTCCCATATATCAATACCCGTGGAGACCTCCGTACTTTACTGGCAGATTTACTGGGTGAGTTAAACTCCTCACATCAGGGTTTTAGTTCTGCAGGTGATGAAGAAACTGTTCAGCTTTCCAACAGAACCATGGAAACAGGTATCATTTTCGAAAATAACGACCCTTATAAAGTGAAATATATAGTGGCGGGTTCTAATGCAGACAGATCAACCATTGATATCCGCCCCGGAGATATTTTGCAGAAAGTAAACGACGAAACCGTAGATGCCAAAACCGATCGTAGTTATTATTTCAGTAAACCTTCATTAGATGGTGAGCTTACACTAACATTCAGTCGTGCTGGTCAGACGGTTACCACTAAAGTTCACCCACAAGCGTCTCTGTTTGCTAATTTATCGCAGGAGTGGAGCGATATCAACCAGAAAAGGGTAGATGAGAAAACCAACAACCGTGTAGCTTATCATAATATGAAAGATATGGGAACGGGTGAGTTGGATAAGTTTCTGATTGATATGACACAGGATTTTTACCAGAAAGATGCATTGATTCTTGATCTGCGATACAATACAGGTGGGAATGTACACGATGAAGTATTAAAGTTCCTGAGCCAGCGAGCCTACCTGCAATGGAAGTACAGAGAAGGAAAACTAACACCACAATCTAATTTTGCACCTGCTGATAAACCCATTGTATTATTGATCAATGAACAGTCGCTGAGTGATGCTGAAATGACATCACAGGGTTTCAAAGCATTGAAACTGGGTACCATTATCGGTATGCCTACCTATCGCTGGATCATCTTTACGAGTGGCACAGGCTTGGTAGATGGTTCCTTTGTACGTTTACCGAGTTGGGGTTGTTATTCTTTAGATGGAAAGGATCTTGAAATAACAGGTGTAGAGCCGGATATTAAAATTCCGATGAATTTCGAAGATCGCATCAATGGTCGTGATCCACAACTGGATAAAGCGATTGAAGAGATCTTGAAGAAATTGAAAAAATAAATTTCCTGTATCTTGTAATCTGTGCATCTGTGGCAAATAATTTCGCCACAGATGCACAGATTTTTTGATTAAATCCTAGTTGATGTTTTCTCCTATAGTTCCTTTTGATAGATTGACGGATATACTTTTCAGGCTCGATCTTACTGCAGCAAACAGAGAGGTTACTGATGAGTTGGTAAATGATACCCAATTATTTTCTGCATATATTGATCATTGTTTGGCCGACACAGGTGCGAGGTATGCGATTGGAGGGTATGATGAGCATCGCACTGTTTACAGCAGAAGTACGGTGTTTGATGGTATTGATGAACCACGCAGGTTGCATTTGGGAACCGATATCTGGGGAACAGCCGGTACACCTGTATTTGCACCACTGGAAGGTGAAGTGCATAGTTTCGGCTTTCACGAAACCTATGGTGATTATGGAGCCGTTATTATTCTGCAACATCAGTTAGCAGGTGAGCGCATATATAGCTTATATGGTCATCTTTCATTGGGTGATCTGGATGGTTTGTATGAAGGGAAACCAATACAGTCTGGTGAGCAGATTGCACATTTTGGTATGCCTGAAGAGAATGGCCATTGGCCACCACACTTACATTTTCAATTGATGAAAGACATGCAGGGGATGAAGGGAGATTACCCGGGTGTATGTAAGTTCAGTGAAAGAGAAAAATACCTCTCTAATTGTCCCGACCCCGCATTTATATTGCGATACACTTTCGGAGTATAAAAATTCTGTGCATGCTGTGTTTTCAGTGACAAAGAGCCACTGAAAACACAGAAGCGCACAGACGATTAGCTGTTTGCATACACGGCTGCAAATTGAGCTGCAAAATCAGCAAGTTTGGTTTTTCCGAGTTGTGCAGGTTTATTTGCATAATAATGAGACAGCATTTTACCACTTTGCATAGCAGCTCCCATTTCTGTGTAATTTTTGGCTACTTCTTCCGGCAAACCAGCCTGTAACATGCCGGTAAGTGACTGTTCGTCTGAAAACTGTATCCATTTCAGATCGGTTTTGCCAATGGCTTTGCCAATAGCTGCGGCAATATCATCAGTAGAAGTTTCTTCACTCGCTATATAGTGAATCTGGTGCCCCTTAAAGTTGGCATCCAGTAAATACGAAACGGCTACGTCTGCAATATCATCCGGAGCTACAATAGGAAACTTTCCTGCCGGTAAGCTGAAATTGCTACCCATGATGCCCATGTTTTTGATGAGTCCGATATTGGCGAAAAGATTATTATAGAAGTAGGACGGACGTAAGAAAACAATATTTACTTCTTTGAGTTGTTGTAAAGCCTGTTCTGCACGATATAAACCTGTCACAGGCCCACAGCCTTCTGAAAGGTCTGCACCTACACTACTCAGAAATACAACCTTCTTAACGCCACTGGCAGTTATAGCCCTTGCGTATAGCTCGCCAACCCCGCCTATATAGGCTTTCCAGTCAGCCGCATCAAGAGTGGGTGGTACCATAGCATATACTACATCAGCACCGGAAAAGCTACGGGTTAAAAAATCCACATCGTCAACAGAGCCTATGGCAGTGTTCGCGCCTGCAGCAACCAGTTCCTGCAGGTTAGCTTCATTGCGTCCGATAACAGTAACCTGATGACCTTTCTGTAAAAGTGCAAGGCTTACCGGCTTTGAAATATTGCCCGCCCCGCCTGTGATAACATAATTCATAGTTGATGGTTTTTATTTTTTAAATTATTATTTGTATATACAATTATATTGGTAAAAAAATTAGAGCTGATCAGCGATAGCTCCCAGTGTTTTCACCAACTGGTTACTTTCTTTATGTCCTATGATAGAAGCATATTGTTGGTAAAACGCTGTTACACATTTTTTTAGTTGTGGAAATAATTCTTTTGCTTTGGGTGTGGGATACACATTCGTAATCTTTCCCTCTGTGGTTCTTATAACCAGTTTTTTTTCTTCCAGTTTTTCCAGCAAACGTGTAATGGTACTGGGGGTTAGCTGCATCTCATCCGATAGCCTGCCAGGTTGTACACCGGGTTCTTCCAATACAGCCATCAACACATAACCATGACTGGGAGAAAGGTCTACCTGCTTCCAGTTTTCGATGGCTAATTTCTCTATTTTTCTTGCCAATGCATTGGAAGTAAAATAAAGGCATTGATGATATCTGCTATCGGTTGTTTTCATTCAGGAAGCAAAGCTAAACTAAATATTTGTATATGCAAATATATTTTTACTCCCCTGAAATCATTCAAATTGTTTTATCTCATCCGAGGATATATAATGTATACCCTCATCATAATGATGTGCTGCATGTTGCATGGCTTTGGCGATACTGAGTGCCGAAACGGGCTGGTATTTTTTGAAGGGCCCCACCAGTAACGGACCTATGATTTTGGCTATCGACATAGCTATTTTTTCACCAACCCTTCTTTCCGCACGTTCACCCATAATCAAGGAGGGGCGAAAAATATAGGTGCCAGAAAAATTCAGTGCTTCGATGGCTTTTTCGACCTGCCCTTTTATTTTACTGTAAAAGATAGAGGAATCCATGTCTGCCCCAACGGCACTGATCAGCAGGAATCTCTTTGATCCACCCGCTTTTTGCAAGGCAGCCGCTTTTTCAGGATACACAAGGTCTACCTGTCTGAAAGCGGCCTGTGTTCCTGCTTTTTTTATGGTAGTACCCAAACAACAAAATACGTCATCAGCCTCGATAGCTGTATCCAATTTCTCATAATCCACAACCAGCTGTATTAATTTGGGATGATCTATTCTTACTCTCTTTCTCACATAAATCGTAACAGATCGATAAAGTGGATCAACCAGTAAGAGTTGAAGCAATACCTGCCCCGTCAATCCACTGGCACCCAGAATTAAAGCAGTTCTTTGTTTCATATCGGGGGCTTTGTTTAAAGTTACGGATATTAGTGAATGGTGAATGGTCAATGGTCAATGGTCAATGGTCAATGGTCAATGGTCAATGACCCATCTAGCCTACTAAATTACTCACTGCTCACTACTCACTACTCACTTTTTCCTAATTTCGTCCCATGTCGAACCCGAACCTGAATAGAGATCCGATGAACCTGAGTGCTGCGGAAAAAGAATTTGAGAATGCCATACGACCGGCAGAAATCAATGACTTTTCTGGTCAGCCACAATTGATTGAGAACCTGGTGATCTTTATTAAAGCTGCCAAATTAAGAGGAGAAGCCCTGGATCATATCTTATTTCATGGTCCTCCGGGTTTGGGTAAAACAACACTCAGCAGAATTGTCGCGAATGAATTGGGTGTAAATATCAAGGAAACCTCAGGCCCGGTAATTGAAAAACCAGGCGATCTCGCAGGTTTATTGACTAATCTTCAACCCAATGATGTATTGTTTATAGATGAAATACACCGTTTAAGTACTGTGGTGGAAGAATACCTATATGCTGCTATGGAAGATTTCAGGATTGATATCATGATTGATTCGGGCCCCAATGCACGCAGTGTACAGATTAACCTGAACCCGTTTACATTGGTAGGTGCTACCACAAGAAGTGGATTGTTAACGGCACCCTTATTATCCCGCTTTGGTATCAAGTCTCGGTTGGAATATTACCAGGCAGAAACCCTGCAAAAAATTATTGAAAGAAGTGCAGCCATATTAAATACCGCTATCAAAACAGATGCAGCATTTGAAATAGCGCGAAGAAGCCGTGGTACGCCACGTATCGCCAATGGTTTGCTACGCAGGGTAAGAGACTTTGCACAGGTATTAAATGATGGAACCATTGACCTGGGTATTACACAGCATGCATTAAAAGCATTGAATGTAGACGAGCACGGACTGGATGAAATGGATAATAGAATATTACTTGCCATTATCGATAAATTTAAAGGTGGTCCGGTGGGTTTAACAACGATAGCCACTGCCGTTGGTGAGGAAGCCGGTACGCTGGAAGAAGTGTATGAACCCTTTTTGATACAGGAAGGATTTTTGCAGCGGACACCAAGAGGTCGGGAAGTAACTGCAAAAGCCTATCTGCATACCAATAGAACTCAGATAAGAGATGGTCGCCAGTCCGATTTGTTTTCCTGACCGATAATGGTTTCATGATAAAAGTATTGGGATGTAAGGATAGATTATGATATAGGTATCTGTATTTATACCTGTTTTTTGAAAATAATTTGCCTTGGACGGAGTTTGGTAATGTGTTTTACTTTTTGTCTTAATTCTGTTAATGAACAGCATTAAGGCATTATGCAAAATGAACAATTCAAGTTTGCTTCAATAACCCGTTCCATTATAGGATGTGCCATGGCTGTACATAATCAGTTGGGAAATGGTTTTCAGGAATTAATTTATCATAGAGCACTGGCTATTGAAATGACTAAGCAAGGGCTCAGGTTTCAAGATGAGGTTGAAGTAGTTATTTTCTATGATGGCATTGCTATTGGTAAGCGTCGTGTAGACTTTTTGGTGGAATCTGTTATCCCGGTAGAAATCAAAGCCGTGAAAGAATTGGAGAATATACATCTCGCACAAGCTATTAACTACCTGAAAGCCTACAAAATGGAAGTTGGGCTGTTAATAAATTTTGGATCCATGCGTCTTCAGTTTCATCGGATTCTTAAACCCAGACTGGGATAGAACGGATAAAATGATATACTATGATGTAAAAAAAATGCATCAGCAAAGCTGATGCATTAAAAATCATAGTTCATCCTCTCATCCATTCTATCCCAGTTAGGGAGCTACGAGTCGGAAGCCATTACCATGAATATTCACGATCTCAATATTAGTATCATCTTTCAGGTACTTGCGTAATTTGGCAATGTACACATCCATACTTCTTCCATTAAAATAAGTATCGCTGCCCCATATTTTTTTCAAGGCTCTTTCGCGTGGTAGTAAGTCGTTTTTATGTTCAGCGAGCATTTTCAGCAATTCATTTTCTTTAGGAGAAAGTGTTTGGGTACTATCTCCATTTTTCAGTTCACGCAATTTGGGATTGAAATGGTATTTACCCAGGTCGAACTCGATATTATCATTGCTCTTGTTTTCTTCCTCATTGCGTTTCAGGATGGCTCTTATTTTTAATAAGAGTACTTCACTGTCGAAGGGTTTGGTAATATAATCATCCGCACCTAGTTTATATCCCTGAATGATATCTTCTTTCATGGTTTTGGCACTCAGGAAAAACAAGGGAATATCGGGATCCACATCACGTATTTCTTCCGCCAGTGTAAAGCCATCCATATTGGGCATCATTACATCCAGCAAACAGATATCATATTTCTCACGCTGAAAAGCGGCGAGACCCAGGCGTCCGTCTCGTTCCAGTGTTACATCATAATCGTTCAGTTCCAGATAGTTCTTTAATACCATACCAAGGTTGGTATCGTCTTCACACAAGAGTATCTTATATTTTTTCTTGTCTTCCATGGTTCTTTAAAATTTATGTGAAATAAAGATAATTCACTCCGAGTTAACATCCTACAGCCTGCAATCTTTTGTTAAAAGACTTTACAGATGCAGCTAAATCATTTTCCAGCTAACTATTTAGACGTATTTAATGTGATTTTTGGAAACGCTTATCTGTTAAGGTTTTCAAAAAAGCAACAAGATCAGCCTTCTCCTGTTTGCTGAGCCCGATAGGTACACCCATCGTAGTATCCATATTAATAGGGTTTAATACAAAGGCGCCAGGGTTATTATAATACTCAATTACTTCTTCCAGTGTCTGAAACATCCCATTGTGCATATAAGGAGCTGTTAGAGCAATATTTCTCAGTCCGGGTGTTTTGAATTTACCGAGGTCCTCTTTCTTACCGGTAATCAGATAACGACCCGAATCATTCAGTGCATATCCATCGAACAGACCAATATTCTTAAACTTGTCATCTGTGAAATCGGGGCCTCGGTGACAGTCGAAGCATTTTGTTTTCTCACTGATAAATAGCTTTCTGCCTCTTTCTTCAGATTCGGTATAGGCAATCAGATCATCCATGTATGCATCAAACCGGCTGCTGTCCGTTTCAAGCGTACGTTCAAATGCAGCAAATGCAGCGCCCAGGTTGTAGCTATTGGGAGTGGATTTAAAAATGCGTAAAAATAATTTCCTGTACTCCGCATCAGCATTCAGTCTGGCGACCGCTTCTTTAATGGGCAGCCCCATTTCATCGGGGTGTGCAATGGGCATTAAAGCCTGTTTTTCGAGTGAAGCTGCACGGCCATCCCAGAAGAAATAAGGTCTGTTTTTCATATTCAGAACAGAGGGCGTATTTCGGGTGGTGGCCCTTCCTTCAATGCCTTTACTGAAAGCCAGTGTATCTGAAAATCCGAATTCAGGGATATGACAACTGGCGCAACTGATACTACGGTCTTTAGATAGAATTTTATCGTTGAATAATTTTTGTCCTAATGCAGCTTTGGTATTTATAGCAGGGGGTGAGGTATAAGAAGAAATCATTAGTCCTGAGAGGATGAACAAGATAATGGCCCCGACTGTTTTCTTCATAATGCAAAAATACTGAAAGTAGCGTTTTGCTGTTTTCTGTTTTATTTTTGTGGTTCTAAAACAGGATAAAACACTTTTTATGTTGCTGACATCAGATAACAGGTTAAAAAAGCTTATTGTTATTGGAGATCGTGTTTTAATACGTCCGTCAAAACCCGACGAACAAACAGCCAGTGGCTTATACCTGCCACCCGGCGTGCAGGAAAAGGAAAAAGTACAACAGGGTCATATTATTAAAACGGGTCCGGGTTATGCCATACCCATGCCGGTGGATGATGAGCCCTGGAAATCGGAAGATGAGCAGGTAAAATATGTTCCATTACAGGCAAGAGAAGGCGATCTGGCTATTTTTCTGCTCAGTGGTGCCACCGAAGTCATGTATGAGAAGGAGAAATATTTTATTGTACCACAAAGTGCGATACTATTGTTAGAAAGAGAAGAAGACCTGTGATGTAGCAGATGGCTATTAGCTTATGGCTGATAGCAAATAGTCAATGGCTTATAGCTTAAGTAGCTTAGTTATTTATAGTAACTACCTACGCGCTAAATGACTTATATACTATCTGCCATAAGCCATTAACTATACGCCATCAACTACAATCATCTCTGTTGAATAACTGCCTGTAGGCATCATCATCCATATATTCAAGAATATCGCCGGGTTGGCATTGCAGTACCCTGCAGATTTCTTCCAGCGTAGAAAAACGAATGGCTTTGGCCTTACCACTCTTCAGGATGCTCATATTGGCAATGGTAATACCCACACGCTCACTCAGTTCTGTGAGGCTCATTTTCCGACGGGCAAGCATAATATCAAGATTTACAACAATGGGCATCAGATGGTAAGTTCTTGTTCTGTTTTAAGCTTCCATGCTTTGGTGTAAATATCGCTAAAAATAAAGAGGATCACCCCAATCAAACTATTGGGTAACAATGAATCCATGGTTCTTACCAATACAAATTCATCATGGGTATATGCCTGAACCAACGATGCTAAATGATTTCTTTGGAAAATGGCAATAAACGTACTGATGAAAAAGACCATACCTGCATAGAATATGTAGCGGCCGATTTTTTTATGTAAATCATTTTGCTGCATCATGGCTTTCACACAAAGCAGTACCAGCCATGCGAGTACAGACATACAACAGGCATCGGTGAATTCTTTTGATAAAACCGTTCTTTTCCACCAGCTAAGGTCTTTTATAACAAGTGTACCTTTCAGGTACAGATCGCTGCCGCCGAATACTTTGAGCGGCTCTTTACTCAATACAGCTTTTGATGAAGGTGTTACGGTAAGCTGGACAAAAGGTTCGTTCTTACTGAATAAGCCGACACCTGAAATGATGATCACTATGTTTATGATTGCGATGATAAGCAATAGCCATGCACCGATCTGGTAGGTTCTTAATTGTCTGTTAGAAATTGCCATGCTGAAAGAATTAAATAGTGAGTTGTTGTTCCTGTTTAAGACGAAATGCATTTTTATACACCCTTCCAATCCACAATACCGTTAAGCCTAACCAGAAGGGTACCGGGATGAACATAAAACTGTTTTTTTGATAGATGAACTGGTTATTGGTAAGTCTGCTTACCTCTGGTACAGTAAAGTAGAAAATACGTAGCAGGTCTAATAACCAGAAAATAATCAATGCAAAGCCAATGGCTCTGATCGAAGGACTGATATCTTTCTGAAAGAGTACACTACTATGAATATGCGGTAATAAACGAAGTACGAGTATGGACATGGTAATGATAAGCAGACAATTCAATACATCCATTTCAAGTAAACTAACCGGTAGCAGGATTTTTTGTGTAAGTGTAGGATGTGTAATTTCTAACTTGCCCGATAACCTGATCATATTCTCACCATAATTGGCAAAGCTGCTATCATAGTTCGGATAATTAAAGCCGGGTTGTACGGGTACACTGATCGAATCATCTCCAATCATCAAAGCAATGATCATGGTGAGGCAAAGAATGATAAATGTCCAGGCTCCCAATTTTATGCGGGTAAACATCGCTTTCTCTTTCAGGGAATAATATTTACCAATCGGCGGGATGAATTTGCGTGTCATAGGCGTTTCTATACCCGAAATAATGAATAATTATTGATAAACAGTAAATAATTATCAATAAATATTTTTATTTCCCTTGTATACTTCTCTTAATTTGGTTGCTTAAATACGATGTATGGCAGATAATCAGGCATTTATTAACGCAGTATCGGCAGGATATACCTTTAAGGGTGAGCAGGTAAAAATAGGTGTAGGTATGCTGAATGGAGAAGTGGTTCAGGGGGCCGATATCAAACTACCCTTAAAAACCATGAACCGCCATGGACTCATTGCAGGCGCTACCGGTACAGGTAAAACAAAAACTTTACAACTGCTGAGTGAAGCATTGAGTGATAATAGTGTACCGGTTTTGTTGATGGATATCAAAGGTGACCTGAGCGGGATAGCGGCAGCCGGACAAAGCAATGAAAAACTGGTGGAACGTAGCCAGAAACTGGGCGTTCCCTATACACCTTCATCTTATCCGGTAGAACTGCTGACACTCAGTAATGAGAAGGGTGTACGCCTGAGGGCTACGGTTAGTGAGTTTGGTCCGGTTTTGCTGAGTAAGATTCTTGGACTGAATGACACACAGGGTGGATTGGTTGCCATGATCTTCAAATACTGTGACGATCAGCAACTGCCTTTGCTGAACCTGAAAGATTTTATCAAGATACTGCAGTATATCGGTAATGAAGGTAAAGCCGACATAGAGAAAGAATATGGTAAAATCTCAACCACTTCTACCGGTACCATTCTGCGTAAAGTGATTGAACTGCAACAGCAGGGTGCTGATATTTTCTTTGGTGAGAAAAGTTTTGAAATAGATGACCTGATGCGGATCAGTGATGATGGCAGGGGTATCATCAATGTTTTACGGGTTACCGATATGCAGGACAGGCCGAAACTGTTTTCCACTTTTATGTTGCAGCTGCTGGCCGAATTGTATGCCAGTTGCCCCGAAGAAGGAGACATGGATAAACCCAAACTGGTTTTATTCATTGATGAAGCACACCTGGTTTTTAATGAAGCTTCGGAGGCTTTGCTTCAACAGATAGAAACGGTAATTAAGCTGATACGTTCAAAAGGTATCGGTATCTTTTTCTGTACACAGAACCCACAGGATATACCGGCTTCTATTCTGAGCCAGCTGGGTATGAAAATACAACATGCCCTAAGGGCTTTTACAGCTGCAGACCGTAAAACCATTAAACAGGCTGCTGAAAATTTTCCGGAGACGGATTTTTATACAACAGATGAACTGCTTACACAACTGGGTATCGGCGAAGCATTGGTAACTTTACTCAATGAAAAAGGGATACCCACACCACTTGTACATACCATGTTATGTGCGCCCCGTAGCAGAATGGATATACTAACAACGCAGGAAATAGAGACGCTCGTTAATTCCAGTAAACTGGCTGCTAAATACAGTGCAGAAATAGACAGTGAAAGTGCCTATGAAATTTTAACCGCTAAATTGGCGGAAGCAGCTGCCAAAAGCGAAGAGGAAGCAGAACCTGAAGCAGAAAAAAATACAGGCCGGAAAAAGAAAGAAGAAAGCTTTTTTGATAACCCTGTAGTACGTCAGGTGGGAAGAACTGCTGCCAGTGTTATTACCAGAAGTTTGCTGGGTGCTTTGGGGCTGGGTGGCAGGTCAAGTTCATCAAGATCTCGTAGAAGATAGTAAACGGATATTACCTGACTCATTGATCTCGATTTTTTCCTCACTTTGCAGTAGTTCAAGTACCGTCCATATTTTGTCATGGGGTACTGAATGCAGGTGTTGTAATACAGATGAAACGGAATGGGATCCATCTGCGATAAGTCTCTGTATGGATTGATGCAGATCGCTGAATTCTTTGGGCGATAATTGCTTTTTCTTTTTAGTAAGGCAGTTATCACAAATGCCACAATCCTGTAAGGCATGATCTCCAAAATAATTTCCAATCATTTTGCTCCTGCAGGTCGTTGTTTCCTGCAGGTAATGTATCATATTGTTTACTCTTTCCTTGTATTGTTGTTTGCGCTCTAAATAAGCATCCTGATCAATATGAAGATATTTTGCAGAAGCCCTGTTCAATAAAAAATGAATCTGGGGTGTTTCTTTTTGTGGCAGGTACTCAATCATACCAAAAGCCATTAATTGCAGTAATTGCGTTTTTACTTCTGTTATGTCAGATCGGGTAAGTCTGGCAAGCTGTGTTTCGAAAATAGAAACCCGGTTATCGAAAATACCTTCATAGGTTCTCAGCAAACTTCTGATGATGCGTTCCAGTTCCGGATGTGAAGACTCAAACTGATAAAGGGTTTCTTTATCGGTAGTAAACATGACCTGCGAGGGAAGAAAAATATTTTCAGCAAAACTGATATGTCCTTCCTGTTCCAGTACTTTCAGCGTATTGATAACCGTAAAGAGATCATACTGGAACCTTTGCGCAAACAGGTTGATATCAAAATCAAAATAACCACCTTCGCCAGACCCAACGGGTAATTGAAAAAAATCGGCCAGCGACTGATACACAGATTGAATAACAGGGATAGGAGGATAGCGTTTATCTGGCTGATTACTTAATTGTTGTAAGTCGAGTTGCTGATATAGTAGTACGGCGAATGATTTTTTTCCGTCTCTGCCCGCACGGCCCGCCTCCTGGTAATAGTTTTCGAGACAGTCTGGAATATTATAATGAACCACAGAACGAACATTGGATTTATCAATGCCCATTCCAAAAGCATTGGTGCAGACCATGATTCTTGTCTGGTTATTGATCCAGTTGTTCTGTTTATGAATTTTTTCTTCGTGCGTAAGACCTGCATGATAATAATCAACTGACAAGCCTTCCAACTGTAATAACTGACAAACTTCTTTGGTAAGTTTTCTGCTGTTACAATAAACAATACTGCTTCCGGGAACACTGTTCAGAATGCCGATGAGTTTATTGATTTTACTTTCTACCTGAAAACAGCTATAAGATAAAGCAGATCTTTCGAAAGACTGGCGGAAAACCTGGTAATTACTGAACTGTAGTTTTTCAATGATATCGGCCTGTACTTTTTCGGTTGCGGATGCGCTGAGGGCAATAACCGGTATGTTTTTTAGTTCTTTACGTAGCTGGGCAATCCGTAAATAAGGCGGACGAAAATCGTAGCCCCATTGTGAGATACAGTGTGCTTCATCCACTGCTATCAAACAGATATCTAAGGCAGGTAAATATTCCTGAAATAAGCTTGATTCAATTCTTTCCGGTGATACATACAGAAATTTATAATCGCCACGGGATGCTTTCTGTAAAGTGCTTTTTACTTCGGTATAAGTCATCCCACTATTGAGGGAAGCTGCAGGAATGTCTTTATCCACTAAATGCACTACCTGATCACTCATAAGTGCAATCAGCGGACTTATTACGAGGCACATACCATCCATCATCATGGCAGGCACCTGGAAACAGATTGACTTACCACCACCGGTAGGCAGTAAAGCCAGTGTGTCTTTTCCTGCGGCAACAGACTGAATTATTTCCTCCTGAACGGGTCGGAAGGAATCGTATTTCCAGTACTGTTGTAATATATCGATAGCGGCATTGATCATAAGAGACTGTGAAGGTAGATCGATAATAGCGTTTGCTGTATGAAAATCTCAAAGAAGATTTTAACAAGGATACCTTTTAGATAGGTAGCCCATACAAGCGAGATTCCTTATTATTATAAGGATTTACTTTTATGGAAATTTTATTCCAGTGCTTACGGCAATAATTTCTTCAACAAGTATATGCAGGTCTCTTTTTTTCACGATACTATCAGTAATGTATAGCCGTGGTATGGGAGCGACTTTTTTCAGAATTTTTGCGGGGGCTTTATAAATTTCAAGATAACAGCTATCAGGATTTCCCTGCTTGTCTGATACCATTGTTACCATTAGTTTTTGCGCTACGGGATCAAGCGAATTAACTGTGCTGATCGCTAAAGCAGCTATATCTGTTTCTTTGTTAATACCGCGGGAATTTTGTTCGGCTGCTTTTTTTGCTGCTGCTGTTATTAACTGACCCAGATCAGCACTGCTAATGGTACGAAAGCTTTTTTCATGTAGCTTTTCCTGTATCAGGATTTCCAGTATGGGTTTTTCAGTAAAATTATTAACCTGAACATAAACCGGGATCTGCCTGGATAACCATTCTGTTTTTTGCACAAAGTATCCTGCTGAAACAAATGAAAAGTATAAAAGCAGTTTATACATACAAAACGATTTAGATAAAAAAATCATCGCTTTTTAAGCGATCAGACATTGCATTAACTTTTGGGAAGTTACGATACTTTCTAAAAGTTTCGCACAGCGGCAGTCAAGCTATTTGTTAGGGATGGATTTCGTATGGTAATTCACGAAGCCTGTTTCGCCGTTGTTGGTCGCCTGACCAACAATAATAGCGCTACTCATTACCCTTTCTATTTCTATTTTTGATTACGGGATACTGCTGAAGGGATAGATGCTGCTACTATGAGCTTTTGGAAAGTATCGTGACTTAGGAAAAGTAACCTTACTGGTGATCAACAACGGTAGTTATTCTTTTCCTTTTATATTTCTTATTTCTCTGAGAGTTAACTTTTGGAAAGTTCCAAAACTTTCCAAAAGTTTTGCACTGAGTCAGTCATGCCATTTGTATTTGCGGTCAATAGGTTTAGCATGATAGTTTAGGAAAGCTTGTTTATTTCCGAATATAGCTAAAACATAATCCCGTTCTAGTTTGGTAGGTTTATCAGAACATAGTGACTGAAAAGAGGAATATTTCCATTCTCTGATATCTTTTACAAAGCCATGGTGCACTGGATTGGCATGTATATAATGTGTGATGGCACAAAAAGCCAGGTCATTTTCAATATCATTTGTTTTAAAATTGGGCATGAATAAACTACCTCTTCGTTGGTAGATTCTATTATAAGATTGCGTATAGCTGCTGAAAAGATTGGAAAGCGATTTACTGATTTTATTGTACATGTATTGAATCTGATTTATTTCACTCATCTTTCTGAAACTATTTGATTTAGATAATAGTTCGTAAAGCTGTTTTTCTTCTTTTATGCTGATGAGTAAGTGAAAATGATTAGGCATAAGGCAATAGGCGTAGATATTCATGTAAGGACTCAAATATTTCCCTGCTTTTTCAAGAAAGAAATGATAGTTTTTTTCTTCGCGGAATAAATTCTCGCTTTCATTGGCGTGATTATAGAGATGGTAGAATTGGCTTGGATGTAACATGAGAAATTATTTTGTTGGCTTATGGAAGGTATGTGAGCGGGATGGTGCTAAATTGATAGATACTGCTCTTATGAACTTTTGGAAAGTTTCGGAACTTTCCAAAAGTCAGCCTGCCCAACCTTCGCGGTCGAGACTGCGGTAATGAATGGCTTCCGCCAAATGCTCCGGTTGTATATCCTCACTTCCTGCCAAATCAGCAATGGTTCTACTCACTTTTAAGATACGATCGTAAGCACGAGCACTCAGGTTTAATTTTTCCATGGCACGTTTCAATAAGTTTTCTCCCACATTACTGATGCGACAAATTTCCCTGAGTTGTTTACTACTCATTTGTGCATTGGCATATACACCATTCTCTCCATTATATCGTGCTGCCTGTATTTCTCTAGCCTTGATAACACGCTCACGGATAGTGGCGGAGTCTTCTCCATTTTGTTGGTTACTTAATTCACTGAAAGCAACAGGAGTTACTTCCACATGTAAATCAATTCTGTCTAATAATGGGCCGGATACTTTGTTTAAATATTTCTGCACATTACCGGATCCGCAGGTACATTCTTTTTCGGGGTGGTTGTAGTAGCCGCAGGGGCATAGATGCGTTCCCTTTTTCCCATTATCAGGGGAAGACCCAAAAGCCTCATTCTCAAGGGTATCCGACAGAGCCTAAGACCATCGGTGAGCATATCCGGAAGCGGCGGATGGACCTGGGGCTAACGCAAGGAGAGGTGGCGAAGCGCATGGCTGTGTCGGAAGACTGCCTCTGCTATTGGGAAAACGGACGAAACGCCCCCCGGATATACCAGTATCCCGCCATCATCTCATTCCTCGGCTATTATCCCCTCACGCACGAAACGGAGACATTCGGCGGGAAGATCAAGCGGTACAAGCATGAGCAGGGATTGAACAATGAGAAGCTGGCAAAGCTCCTCGGAAAGGGTGAAGGGACGGTTGCGAATTGGGAGCGGAACAAGCGAGTTCCAGCAAAGAAACGGATGAAGTATGTTCTTTCGATTATTTCAAACACCTCTCGAAAATGAGGGGTATTTTTGTTTTCGTATGTACAAAATCATCAACGATGAAAACACGGAAAACTTTTATAAAAAAAACGGTGTTTTTCACATTGTGAATTTCATAATATTATTCTATGTTTACATAGAAATACAATAATGCATTCTTGATTCGTCTATCCCCCCTTGATGAATCGTATTTCATTCAATATTTATCATTTATGTAGATTTTGAGAGTAGTCATTTGTGTACACCGTGCAAAGTATTGAAGTATTAAGTCTATTTTATTTCAATAAGCAGATGAACTTAAAGAGGCTTATCAAAGATGATATTGATGAGTTTTGGCTTTAAAGGGTACATTAATTTCTTGAATCTGATAAAGCTGATGAGATATTTAAAATAAATAATCGTACACATAAAACTAACATATATGCAAACTCGAAAATTAGCCTACATCATTTATACACTTTTAATTGGTGTAATATTTATTAGTTGTAAAAAACAAACAACTATTGAAGATCAAAGTGCAGATAAAAATAAAATACTTAGTTTTATTCAATCCTCAACTAATCTGAATTCCTCAATTCCAGTTGAAGAAATTTCAATAGCGTTAAGTGAAACGAATTTGCAATTCGAGACTACTGAAAATAGTAGGGAAAAATTGGCAGTGGCAAAATTAAAACGCCCACTGTCAATCATTAATGAAAAATCTGATAATAGTTTGTACCTAATTGCATTTTACGAGCCTGGAGAAACAATTCGCAAAGTCAAATTTGTTTCTTATGACAATTTAGGTCTTAGAAATTTTACAGATTTACCAAAAAATACCTTAAATAATGTTATAAATATTGGCACAAATGATATTGATGGATTATTTAAGTTTTATTCGGTTGAAGGAAAATTTCAATTTCAATTAAATTTTACTGGCGGAAGACTAGGTGCTGTCGGTAATGTAACTCATTATCCGAAAAACACAAGAATGGGAGGTGCTGGGATTGTTTCTCAAACTTCAAGCTCGTTAAAGCAAAAAGGCAACTGGATGTATGAATGCAGTGATGTATATTTAGTTACATCATATTATGATGCTTCTGGAAATTACTTATATCAAACTAGAGAATTTTTATACAGACAAGGAAATTGCTCAGGTCCGGGAGAAGTTCAAGTACCCCAACCAGATGAAGGTGGTGGAGGTGGATTTCCTGAAGAGTATGAATATGCTCGGCTTAAGATTACACAATGGAGCGTTGGGAATCTACCAAATTTCTTACCTACTGGTAGTGATGGAGCAGTTACTTCATGGGAAAATATTAGAGGAAAAAAGGTAAGCACTGATCCTCAGGGTGGGCATTTTACCTCAATTGTACACAATAGCGATGAATGTAGATGTGGCAGTATAGTATGGTTTGCTACTAGCACTTCTGGTACAGCAAGTGCTCAAACCGCAACTGCTACCGTTAAAGGGGGGGCATCATGGGCTGGAAACTATTATACTCTTGAAAATAGTGCTGTTTGGAGTTTTAGTCAAATATTTCCTTAAAAGATCATCATAAATGAAATTTAGACAAGTATTGATATATTTTCTTTTTATGACCTCTTGTAAAGAAAATCCTGAAACTGATTTGCATGTAGGGAAAGTAATTTCTGAATTCAAATCGTTCAAAGGAGATTCGTTAGTATTTTCAAGTAAAATTAATATCTGGTACAAGCCCGGTTATGCTATTGAAGAACTAGGTATAACTACTATTTCTACTGATACAAATAGGCATAGTAAAGTAATATACTCTCCCACAAAATACTTGTTTATTGATTTAAAAAGAAAAGTGTTTTCTGAGTATGATTCATTTAAACCAAGTGCAAAAAAACTCAAAGTATATAGTCAAAGTGATTCCACTTTGATTGAGGGAGGATGGAATTTTTACTGGGATAAGAATGTCGAAATTCAAGGAAAAATTAGTACTCTGCCGGACACTATTGAAAATGGGAAACTATACGAAAGGATAGAATTTTACCAAAAGGGATTTGACTCCACTCGCTTTTATTGTATTGGGTATATTGATTGTCAACGATCAAATATGTTTTCCTATATGAAGGTATTTATTCCTGGAAAATCTAATTGCCCCGTTGTCAAATTAATAATGATTGAAAAGAAAAATAATAAAAAAATAATGGAATTATCGTTAATTCAGCAGTCCAATGAACTTTCCAATACAGAGCAATTGATTTTTTCAAAGTGGTCCAAAAATTCAAATCTTTAATTCATGTAATAGTTTCAACCATCATCGCCTTCCTAAATCATTCTCCCTTCACTCTCGAAATGGATACTTTTGGCAAGAAGGTCAAGAAGCATAAGTACGAATATGGAGTGAACAACAAGTAGATGGCGAGACTCTTAGTAGTGAATACCGCGATGTTATCCAATTTGGAGAGAAAGAGAAGTGTTCCAAAAAAAATGCAGATGATGCATTTTCTTACAGTTATCACAAACACCTCTCAGAAATGAAAGGTGTTTTAGTTATCTCCTATTTGTGCGAGTTAACTTTTGGAAAGTTCCAAAACTTTCCAAAAGTTTTGCGCTGAGTCAGTCATGCTATTTGTATTTTCGGCCAATAGGTTTAGCATGATAGTTTAGGAAAGCTTGTTTATTTCCGAATATAGCTAAAACATAATCCCTTTCAAGTTTAGTTGCGAGTTAACTTTTGGAAAGTTCCAAAACTTTCCAAAAGTTTTGCACTGAGTCAGTCATGCCATTTGTATTTGCGGTCAATAGGTTTAGCATGATAGTTTAGGAAAGCTTGTTTATTTCCGAATATAGCTAAAACATAATCCCGTTCTAGTTTGGTAGGTTTATCAGAACATAGTGACTGAAAAGAGGAATATTTCCATTCTCTGATATCTTTTACAAAGCCATGATGCACCGGGTTGGCATGTATATAATGTGTGATGGCACAAAAAGCCAGGTCATTTTCAATATCATTTGTTTTAAAATTGGGCATGAATAAACTACCTCTTCGTTGGTAGATTCTATTATAAGATTGCGTATAGCTGCTGAAAAGATTGGAAAGCGATTTACTGATTTTATTGTACATGTATTGAATCTGATTTATTTCACTCATCTTTTTGAAACTATTTGATTTAGATAATAGTTCGTGAAGCTGTTTTTCTTCTTTTATGCTGATGAGTAAGTGAAAATGATTAGGCATAAGGCAATAGGCGTAGATATTCATGTAAGGACTCAAATATTTCCCTGCTTTTTCAAGAAAGAAATGATAGTTTTTTTCTTCGCGGAATAAATTCTCGCTTCCATTAGCGTGATTATAGAGATGGTAGAATTGGCCAGGATGTAACATGAGAAATTATTTTGTTGGCTTATGGAAGGTATGTGAGCGGGATGGTGCTAAACTGATAGATACTGCTCTTATGAACTTTTGGAAAGTTTCGGAACTTTCCAAAAGTCAGCCTGCCCAACCTTCGCGGTCGAGACTGCGGTAATGAATGGCTTCCGCCAAATGCTCCGGTTGTATATCCTCACTGCCTGCTAAATCCGCAATGGTTCTACTCACTTTTAAAATTCGGTCATAAGCACGGGCACTCAGGTTTAATTTTTCCATGGCACGTTTTAATAAGTTTTCTCCCACATTACTAATGCGACAAATTTCTCGTAGTTGTTTACTACTCATTTGTGCATTGGCATATACACCATTTTCACCATTGTATCGAGCTGCTTGTATTTCTCGAGCTTTAATAACACGCTCACGGATTGTGGCGGAGTCTTCTCCATTTTGTTGGTTACTTAATTCACTGAAAGCAACAGGAGTTACTTCCACATGTAAATCAATTCTGTCTAATAATGGACCGGATACTTTGTTTAAATATTTCTGCACATTACCGGATCCGCAGGTACATTCTTTTTCGGGGTGGTTGTAGTAGCCGCAGGGGCAAGGGTTCATCGAAGCAATCAACATAAAATTAGCCGGGAAATCCAGGGCAACCTTTGCCCTCGAAATAGTAACCCGTCTTTCTTCCATAGGCTGGCGCATCACTTCCAGAACGGTTCTTTTAAACTCCGGTAATTCATCCAGAAACAATACACCGTTATGTGCTAAGGAAATCTCACCAGGTTGAGGTATACCACCCCCACCCACCAAAGCCACATCGCTGATGGTATGGTGTGGCGAACGAAAAGGTCTTTTATTGATCAGCGAGCTATTCTCCGGTAACTTACCGGCTACACTGTGAATTTTAGTGGTTTCCAATGCCTCCTGCAAACTCAGTGGCGGAAGAATAGTCGGCAGTCTCTTTGCCAGCATGGTTTTACCAGCTCCCGGCGGACCAATTAAAATAGCATTATGTCCGCCCGCTGCGGCAATCTCTAAAGCCCTTTTGATATTTTCCTGTCCTTTTACATCTGTAAAATCAAATTCAAACTGATACTGATCGCTGAAAAATTCATCACGTGTATTCACCACTACCGGTTGTAATGATTGTTCATCTTTAAAAAAATCAATCAATTCTGTAAGATGATCCACGCCATATACCAACAGATTATTTACCATACCCGCTTCACGGGCATTGGCCCTTGGTACAATGAGGCCTTTAAAGCCTTCTTTGCGTGCCTGAATGGCAATGGGCAATGCACCTTTGATGGATTGAATACTACCATCCAGACTCAATTCACCCATGATGACATAGTCCTTCAATAGCTCCGGATTTTCCATTTGTTCACTGGCTGCCAGAATACCCAGTGCGATGGGCAGATCAAATGCAGATCCGGATTTTCTGATATCAGCAGGGGCCAGGTTTACGACAATCTTGGTTCTGGGCATATCGAAGCCATTGGTTTTAATGGCACTCTCTGTTCGCTGCAGACTTTCTTTGATGGCATTATCAGGCAGGCCAACAATCTGGTAATGCTGTCCGGCACTCACATTTACTTCAATGGTAATCGTAATCGCTTCTACGCCATATACGGCACTGCCAAAGGTTTTTATAAGCATATTGGTGAATTCAAAATTCAAAAATCAAAAGTCAAAAGAAAATCCAATCAACAATGATGATACAATCAACACAGTAAGATAATAAAGCTGTCTGTAGTAAAAGTAAAACGGGTAGATATACGGAGTAAAAACACCTGAATTGATGGCGGATGGAGGATGGCGGATGTCTGATTTGAGATTACTGTTACTGGCTCGTAGTCTGTTATTTTATTTTTATTTAAAAAAGAGATGACACAAAAAATGCTTGAGGAAAGAACTAAGCAGTTTCATATTGCAGTGATTCAACTTTGTAATGATATGCCAAGAACCATTGTTGGGTTCGAGATTAGTAAACAGTTTATTCGCTCAGCAGGATCAATTGGAGCTAACTACAGGGCTAGTCTGAGGGCAAAGTCAAAGTCGGATTTTATATATAAAATACAAATTGTGTTAGAAGAAGCGGATGAGTCTCATTATTGGCTAGAGATTTTACAGTTATCCGGTCTGATAAAAGATGAAAGAATCTGTGGGCTACTACAAGAAGCCTTTGAACTGACAGCTATTTTTTCAGCAACCGACAAAACAGCAAAATCAAATAGCAAAAAATAAATCCGACATCAGCGATCCGACATCAGAAATTACTCAGAGTTTTTCCAGCAGCTCCACCACCCCTTCTTTCCTGAGTATCAGGTAGCCGAGTCTGTCGTTACTGATGCCTTCTTTGAGTTGATAGCTGAATACCAACTGATCATCATTGACGCTGGTTTCAAAATAGCGGAACTGTATATTATTGAATTGCCGGAGAGAGTCGCCTATTTCATAAAGATGGGTAGAAAGAATGAACAATACATTTTTCATCTTCCGTAGACCTTCAATCACAGTACTGCTGCATTTCATGGCATCCTGTACATTCGTGCCTTTAAAAAGTTCGTCGATAAGGATGAGCCAGTTTCTTCCATCACTTATTTTTTCAATCGTATTCCGTATCCGCTGCACTTCATTGAAGAAGTAACTTTCGCCTTTAATGATATTGTCTACTACGTTGATATTACTCAGCAATCCATCAAATAAACTTAACTGCATTTTTTTGGCAGGCACTCCCATACCCAGGTGGGCGAGGTAAACACTTACACCCACAGCTTTGATAAATGTGCTTTTGCCCGCCATATTGGCACCGGTGAGGAAAAGAAAATTTTTATCTCTGCTCATTTCAATGTCATAGGCAACCGGTATCTGTAATAGGGGATGGTACAATGCACTTGCTTCAATATAGGGTTGTGCTGATTTGTGTATTTCAGGAAAGCTGAACTGGTATTTATTACAGGTAATACTTAAGGAAAGAAAGGCGTCAATGCGGCTATAAATATCAATCAGTTCGAAGAATTGGTTCTTATAATGTGAGCGTACAAAATCTGCATAGCTTAATATTCGCCAGTTAGGTAAGTTTTCTTTTGATGCGGTACCCATTTCAGGAATAAGCCCTTTGTTTAACAGCATTTCAATTCTCTCCGCCCAGATATGCAATTGTTTACTGGTACAGTTTTCTTTAAGCAGGCGACTGATGTCTGTCATACCCTTTACAAAATCAATGCAATGTGAAATGGTATAACGAGTTAAAGAAAAGTCTGGCGCATTGAATAGTTTATAGAAAAAGCTGCTGATAATATTAGGTTGCGTAGGGTATTTATTGATCTGCGATTCGTAGAATCGTGCAATGACCATCACGGTACCATTGGTAATGCTAATGGGCCAGCGATCGGTTAATGGAATGAGATCGCGAATGGTTTGCTGATTTTGTTCGATGGCCTCAACCGTAGACAATGGTTTCGCCACCATATCATACAAATAATCTCTTCCTCCCGTAGTTTGTGTATGATCCAGAAAGTTCACAACCGATAATTCTTCCTCACTGTGAAATATAGAAAGATCGGCAAGCGTAGTTTTGTCTATCTGCATGTGTTAAAGTTAAGGAAGTCGGCTATTCATCCTACGGATTCGGAAGACCGAAAGTCCGAAAGTCGGAAAGACCGAAAGAAATCTTTTTTGTTGAAAAAAACTCCGGACTTTCGGACTACCGGTCTTCCCGACTATTTCTATCTCTCAAAAGCCAACCTCATTCCTCTTTTAGATTCATCGAAGAGGCCTTTTCCATATACGGGATGTCCATTTACGAAAGTATAGTTGATAGTAGCGGGTAATACCTGTCCTTCGAGGGGGCTCCAGCCGCATTTATAAAGTATATTATCTTTTCGGATGGTAGTGGGCTCATTCATATTTACCAGTACCAGATCGGCATAATACCCTTCTCTGATAAAACCTCTTTCTTTGATCTGAAAACAGGTGGCTACAGCATGGCTCATTTTTTCCACTACTTTCTCAATACTGATCTTTCCTTCTTTTACATAGTGAAGCATGAGTCCGAGTGTATGTTGAATCAAAGGAAGTCCGGCATGTGCATGTTCATAGTCTTCCTGTTTTTCTTCCCAGGTATGTGGGGCATGATCGGTAGCAATGACATCCAGCCGGTCGTCTAATAAAGCTTCCCATAGTGCTTTTCGGTTATGGGGTGCTTTAATGGCCGGATTACATTTTATCTGGTTACCCAGGGAAGCGTAATCGTCACTGGTAAAATGCAGGTGGTGAACACATACTTCTGAAGTAATTCTTTTTTCAGCCAGTGGTAGCATATTACTAAACAGTTGTAATTCTTTTTCTGTGGTAATGTGCAAGATGTGTAAACGTGAATTGTACTTCTTAGCGTACTGTATGGCTTTGAAGGAAGATTCGAAACAGGCTTCCTCATTACGAATGATGGGATGATCGGCGGGTTCCAGTTTTCCTTTCTGGGCCTTCATGGCCTGCAGGTTATGTTTTATGATACTTTCTTCTTCGCAATGTGTGGCAATCAGTAATTCGGAACCGGCAAATACTTTTTCCAGTACCAATGGGCTATCGACCAGTAAATTACCGGTAGAAGAGCCCATAAAAACCTTTACGCCGCAGATATCATTCTTTTTTTCATTGGTACGTAATATTTCCTCAATATTATCATTGGAAGTACCCATATAAAAAGAATAATTGGCCAGTGATGTATTTTTACCGGTTTCATATTTCTGTTCCAGTAGTTCGTGGGTAAATGCCGGTGGATTGGTATTGGGCATTTCCATATAACTGGTAACACCTCCTGCAACAGCTGCTTTTGCTTCCGTATAAATGGTGGCTTTATGCGTAAGACCCGGCTCGCGGAAGTGAACCTGATCGTCGATAACACCAGGTAAAAGAAACTGATTGCTGCCATCTATTTCAGTGGCATTCACAGCAGGACTGAGTGAGCTGCCTATTTGTTCAATTCTTGCATTTCTGATCCAGACATCGCCATAAATAATACTTCCTTCATTAACGATGGCTGTGTTTTTAATGATATAATCTTTCATGGAGCTAATTTTTAGTTGTGTAAACCATATTGTATCCAGTATAATATGGGCTTCCCTTGAGGCGCCATGCAATTTATTACATCAAAAGGATTTAACCTTAATCTTCGAGGTGAATAGAGAAAATGATCATGCGCGATTGAATCTTATCCATAACATTGGAAAAACGTAGGGTGGGGTCGTATTGATGGATATTGGATAAGCCGTAGCTGAATTTGATTTCAGGTGATACGGTTACAAAAGGCAGGTAGAAATTGAAACCGATACCGGTTTCAAAACCAAAATCATTCCTTTTTAACTTGAGCAGGTCTTCTGATAAACGGGCTGCTGAATTACTGGACAAGTCAGTATCCAGCTTAATACCACCGAGCAGGTAGGTGCGGAAGTTACCGATGCGATCCGAGTTAAATTTAAAATGAAGCGGGAGGCTGATCAGGGTGGCAGGTAATGTTTGCCGCTGAAAAGCAGCTTCGCCCGGCCGGGGCTTACCCAGGCTGTATTCAAGATATTTGGAGCCGCCAATAATAAGCTGTGGGTTTGCCCTGAATTCAAGATGGTCTGTCATTTTTACGGTAGCCAGTAACCCCATGGTAATACCTCCACTGGATCCGGGACGTACGGATAAGATAGAATCATTCTGGAGGAACAAGGGTGATTTGTTCTGATGCAGGAATGAACTGTTATAGCCCAGTGTAAGACCAAAATAGTAAGGCAGGTCATCGTGATTAGGTCGATAACGCTGTTTCTGTGCTGTTACAGCCAGTGTACAGAAATGAATAAAGAGAACCGGCAGGATTATTTGCTTCCGCAATAAATAGTGCATATTCCGAAACTAAGTTTTTTCAGATAAGTTTGGGTAAATCCTGCGTCATGCATAATATTTAAAAAGTTTTGCCCTTCCGGAAAGGCTTGAACACTATCGTTCAGGTATTGATAAGCATCTTTGTTTTTGGCAAATAATCCTCCCACACCCGGTGTCACAACATTTGTATAAAAATCACAGAGCTTTCTGAACAGGGGCTGACTGGGTCTGGAAAACTCCAGTACTACCAGTTTTCCACCGGGTTTTAATACCCTGTACATTTCTGCAAGTCCTTTGTCGAGGTTTGCAAAATTTCGTACACCATAGGCTACTGTAATGGCATCGAAATGTTGATCAGGAAAGTTGATGGTTTCACTATCACCGGTCTGTAATTCAATCGCATCATGTAATCCCAGTTTGGTTAGCTTCTCTCTTCCCAGGGCCAGCATTCCTTCTGATATATCTATGCCAATGATCTTTTCTGTTTGTAACATGCGATGGGTCATAATAGCCACATCACCTGTTCCGGTTGCTACATCCAACACCAGTTTGGGTTGTAATGACTGCAACTGTCTGATGGCTTTTTTACGCCATTGTATGTCAACACCTGCTGTCAGAAACCGATTCAGAAAATCGTACCTGAAAGCAATGCTGTTAAACATTTCCGCTACCTGTTCCTTTTTGCCTTGTTCACTCTGCCGGTTAGGAACCACCTCATCATGCGCAAACTTTGCCATAAGGTGACAAAGATATTGAATTATGGCCTGAAGGTCAGCCATTGTTCGCTGATATGGCCTAAAACAGGGGTTAATGTTTCGCAAATATTGTTTTAGAGGCATTTGCCGCCATGATATAGATACGGTAAAAGCCGTTTGCGCTTACTATCTTCGTTGTTCATGAGAGCCAGAATTTATAAATCTACCGGTAGTTGGTATGTGGCCAGGGCCGAAAATGGGGAAACCTACCAGGCAAGAATCAAAGGGGTAATGAAAATAGAGGGCATTACTTCTACCAACCCTATTGCTGTAGGTGATGAGGTGGAAATGGAGATTGAAGCTGTTCAGGAAGAATCGGCCATCATCAGTGAGATTTATGACCGGAAAAATTATGTCGCAAGGGTATCTCCCCATAACAAGCACCAGCATCATATCATAGCATCCAACCTCGACCAGAGCTTATTGTTTGTTACCCTGAAAGATCCTAAGACATCTCAGGGTTTTATGGATCGTTTTCTTATTTCATGTGAAGCTTTTCATGTTCCGGCCATCATTGTTTTTAATAAAGCGGATCTCTATAAAAAGAAAGAACTGGAAAAATTTGAGCGCCTGAAAGAAATTTATGAAGCTGTTGGGTATACTGTTTTATTGTGCAGTGTGGCAGAAGAAAAAGGTTTGGAAGAAGTAAAAGCCTTGTTGCATAATAAAGTTTCTTTACTCAGCGGACATAGTGGTGTTGGGAAGTCAACCTTTATCAACGCATTGTTTCCCGAGTTCAACCTGCGTACACAGGAAGTAAGTGGCTGGAGCGGAAAAGGTATGCATACCACCACTTTTGCAGAAATGTTTGATTTACCCGAAGGTGGCCATATCATTGATACACCAGGTATCCGTGAACTCGGACTGGTAGATATCAGTAAGGAGGAACTGGCGCACTATTTCCCCGAAATGAGGGAAAGAATGAATGATTGTCAGTTCAACAACTGTATGCATATTGAAGAGCCCAATTGCGCTATTAAACAAGCAGTGATAGATGGTGAAATTTCAGAAGAAAGATATATCAGCTATCGGACTATATTGGATACGATGGAGAGTGAATGGTGAATGGTGAGTAGTCAGTAGTCAGTAGTCAGTAGTCAGTAGTCAGTAGTCAGTAGTCAGTAGTCAGTAGTCAATAATGAGTCTATAAAGATAAAGCTTTTACTCACTACTGACTACTCACTGCTCACTTTCTCGTCCACACTTTGCAAAATGATCCTGCAAATCTGATCAAGTTCTTCTGTTGTAATAGATAAGGGTGGGGCAATTCTTAATCTGTCGGGTGCGAATAGGAACCAGTCGGTAATTAATCCGTTTTTTACGCAGTTGTGTACTATTTTTTGATTGGTAGCTGCATCTTCAAATTGCAATGACATCCATAAACCACATGAACGTTTATCTATGATAGCAGGGTGCTGTAACTGTTTCTGTAGTATTTTTTCTTTTTCTTTTACTGTATCGATCATCCGGCTATTGGTCAGCACTTCGAAAGCAGCTTTTCCGGCAGCACAGGAAACAGGATGCCCGCCAAATGTGGTGATATGACCCAATACCGGATTATAGGTGAGGGTAGACATCAGTTTTCTGTCTGCAATAAAAGCACCCAGGGGCATGCCTCCGCCGAGAGCCTTGCCTAATAACAAAATATCCGGTACTACATCAAATTGTTGAAATGCCCATAGTGAACCTGTTCTACCAAAGCCAGCCTGTATTTCATCGAAGATGAGCAGTACACAATGTTCGTCGCATTTTTTCCGGATGGCCTGTAACCATTCTTTGCGGGGTGCTTTGATACCACTCTCAGCCTGTACCGTTTCCAGTATGATGCAGGCCAGATCGGAATCTATGGCATCAAGAACAGTATCATCGTTGTAATGATAGTGATGAATATCGGGGAGTAAGGGTCTGAAGGCATTGCGCCAGTATTCACCTCCCATAATACTCAATGCGCCCTGTGTACTACCATGATAAGCATCATTAAAGGCGATCATTTTGGATCGGCCGGTAATTCTTTTGGCAAGTTTCATGGCACCTTCTGTAGCTTCTGCGCCGCTGTTGGTAAAATATACGCAATTGAGTGAGCCAGGCAGATGGTCGCTTAGTAATCTGGCATACTGTATCTGCGGACTTTCTATAAATTCCCCATACACAATCAGGTGCATGTATTCAGCTGCCTGTTCCTGTACAGCTTTCACTACATCAGGATGACTATGTCCGATATTACAAACACTAAAGCCGGATATAAGGTCTATATATTTTTTACCGTCTGTATCCCAGAGATGAATGCCGGAAGCTTTAACCATTTCAATGCCAATGGGTGCAGGTGAAGTTTGCGCCACATGTTGCAAAAAAACTTGTCTGTTTGAAATACCGCTCATTTTATTAACTTTCATGAAAGTTCAACATTCACTACCCGAAATTCGATAATTTATGCCAGTTATACTGAGTGTTCTTGGTAAAGAGCCGCAATTTGGTGAAAATTGTTTTATTGCCCCCAATGCAACCATTGTGGGAGATGTTGTCATGGGCGACGATTGCAGTATATGGTTTAATGCAGTGGTTCGTGGCGATGTGCATTATATTAAGATGGGCAATAAAGTGAATATACAGGACGGAGCAGTGATTCATTGTACCTATCAAAAAAATCCTACCCATATCGGAAACAATGTTTCCATCGGCCACAATGCATTGGTTCATGGCTGTACGATACATGATAATGTATTGATTGGCATGGGAGCGATTGTTATGGATCGTTGTGTAGTACACAGTAATTCCATCATTGCCGCAGGAGCGGTATTACTGGAAGGAACGGTGGTAGAAGCGGGCTGTATTTATGCTGGTGTACCGGCTAAAAAAGTGAAAGACGTTTCACAGGAGTTGATACATGGCGAAATAGACCGGATCTCCAATAACTATGTAATGTATGCTTCCTGGTTTAAGTAGGGAATAGCATATGGCCTATGGGTCATAGCGAATAGTTAATGGCTTATAGTGCATGGTTTGGATATTATATTTCTACCCTCTATCAAGCCATTACCTATACGCCATAGGCAATCAGCTATCAGCATGGCCCCATGCGGCAAAAGCGGCTGTATAGTTTTTCGTAAATGGGAATGATATTTTTAATATCGAATCTGCAGGCCTGTTGATAGGCAGCTTCTTTCATTTGTTCTAATTTCTGGTCGTCCCGCAATAAATCAATGGCGAACCTGCTCATTGCTTCGATATCGCCCACATTCGCCATATAACCGGTTTCACCCTGTGTATTGATTTCACTTAAGCCTCCTGCATTGGAACTGATTACCACCGATCTGGCAGCCATCGCTTCCAATGCTGCCAAACCAAAACTTTCATATTCAGAGGGTAGCAGAAATACATCGCTTACTGCCAGTATATCTTCCATCTGTTCCTGTTTACCCAGAAAACGTACATCGTCTTCAATGCCCAATTCGCGGGTTAATTCTTCAGTGCCGGGTCTTTCCGGGCCATCACCCACCATCAGTAATTTAGCAGGCATTTGTTTTCTGACTGCTGAAAATACATGGATAACATCAACAACACGTTTTACCTTCCTGAAATTCGAAGCATGGATCAGTATTTTTTCGCCATTGGGTGCAATTACTTTTCGAAAAGCATCAATCGGTTTTTTATTGAAGCGGCTAACATCTACAAAATTGTGAATTACTTCAATGTCCTTATGAATAGGGAAAAATTTATAGGTTTCTTCCCGCAGGTTTTGTGATACGGCAGTAATGGCATCGCTTTCGTTAATGGAAAAGGTAACTACGGGTTCATAGGTTTTATCTTTACCAACAAGGGTAATATCTGTTCCGTGTAAAGTGGTAATAACAGGTATGTTTCTGTTGGTTTTTTGCTTTACAATCTGTTTGGCCATATAAGCTGCTGAAGCATGGGGAATAGCATAGTGCACATGCAAGAGATCGAGATCATGATTCATAATCACATCTACCATGGTACTGGCAAGTGCTACTTCATAAGGAGGGTAATCGAAAAGCGGATAGGTGGGGACCCTTACCTCATGGTAAAAGATATTTGCATTGAAAACATTCAACCTTACCGGCTGCTGATAGGTAATAAAATGAACCTGATGCCCTTCGTCGGCCAATGCTTTACCCAACTCTGTGGCCAGTACACCACTACCACCAAAAGTGGGGTAGCAGACGATTCCTATACGCATATATTCCTTAGTTTAAAAAAGTGTTCCTTTGGTGATAGCTTATGGCGGATAGCTAATAGTATATATTATACTTATACTACCTGCCATATCCTATAAGCTATAAGCCATTGGCTATTAGCTATTCCATCTGCAAGTAACAACAATTCCACGAATACTCTTCTCCATTCATATAACTGGTTAAAACATGACAAATGATTAACTTTAGCCTTATGAAAAAATTACTCTTTCTTTTATTCTTATCTCCCATTGCTGTATGGGCCCAGCAGGACGATGCTGTTATGATTAAAAAGATTTCAGATGAAATACTCCGTAATGGTAAAGCTTATGACCTTCTTTATGAGCTAACCAAAAAAGTAGGCGGCCGGTTGGCTGGCTCGCCACAGATGTATAAAGCAGAAGCATGGGGTGAAAAAGCATTAAAAGAAATGGGTGCCGATAGGGTATATCTGCAGGAATGTCAGGTGCCCCGTTGGGTTCGTGGTGCCAAAGAAGAAGCACAGGTAATCAATATCAATGGTAAAGCTGTAAGCAGAAAATTGGATGTACTGGCTTTGGGAAATTCATTGGGTAATGGTAAACCGGTTACGGCTAAAGTAATTGCCTTTAATAGTTTTGAGGAGATGGATAAAAGAAAAGAGGAAGTGAAAGGTAAGATTGTTTATTTCAATCATTCTTTTGATCCAACCAATATCAAACCCTTTGTTTCTTACGGACAAACAGGTGTTTCACGCAGGGCAGGTCCGGCAGCGGCGGCTAAGTATGGAGCAGTGGGTGTTATGATTCGCTCACTCACAGAATCAACCGCCAATGATCCACATACAGGCAGCACTTCATATAATGATTCCTTTCCCAAGATTCCTGCGATTGCAATGGGACCCAGAGATGCTGACTATATCTGGGAGCTGAGTAAAAAATCTGATGTTATGGTGACCATGAGAACCAGTGCTAAATTTCTTCCTGATACCATCGGGCATAATGTAATCGGGGAATTGAAGGGGAGTAAATATCCGGATGAAATTATTACAATTGGCGGGCACCTCGATAGTTGGGATGTAAATGAAGGAGCACATGATGATGGTGCAGGCGTGGTACATACTATTGAAGTGATGCGTGCACTGAAAGCAATCGGGTATAGACCTCAACGTACCATTCGTTTTGTACTTTTTGCCAATGAAGAAAACGGCATGCGTGGTGGTAATAAATATGCAGAAGTAGCGAAAGAAAAGGGTGAAAAACACATTTTTGCCCTTGAGAGTGATGCAGGTGGTTTCACTCCCAGAGGTTTTGGCTTTACCGCTTCTAAAGACAAGCATGATAAAGCACAACAATGGCTGCCTTTATTAAAACCTTATGGAACAGAAGATATGGCCGGCAGTGGGGGCGGAGCTGATATTGGACCGCTGAACAGGCTGTTTGGTACACCCATCGCCGGTTTTATTCCTGATCCCCAGCGTTATTTTGATTTGCACCATGCACGTACCGATGTATTTGAAAATGTAAATAAGAGAGAATTACTGTTAGGTGCGGTGAATATGGCAGCACTGGTTTATCTTGTAGATAAATACGGGTTGTAATATGAATAAGCGAAAAATTATCTGGACCATTGTTACTGTGTTACTGGTAGCCTTGTCGATTTTTATATACTGGCGGTATTACTTTATTTATGCAGAAGGAACCAAGGCGGGCCTACTGAATACATTTCAGAAAAAGGGTATCCTGTTCAAAACGTGGGAGGGGAAAATTATCCAGAGTGGCTTCCGTGCCAATGTACAAAGTAATGAATTCGATTTTAGTGTAACCAGCGAGTCGGTAGCTGAACAGTTATTGCGTTGTTCAGGGAAAGAAGTGGAATTGCATTATAAAAGATATATCGGTACCTTACCCTGGAGAGGACTTGAGCGAAATATTGTAGACAGTGTATATGAAGTGAGGGGCGCAGCCACAGAAACTATTATTGCCCCCAAACAGTAATGATTATTAGACTTGTAATTACTGAGGGAAGGATTTAATTTACACCTGTAGTAAAAAAATAGCCAGCCGCTTGTGAATGTCAAGCGGCTTTTTTTTCCATTCCTGTATGCTTTTGGTTTGAATGGATTCATTAGTGCCTGTAATATCTACTGCAATACAGAGTTTGGTTTCCTGCCTGCAGGTTTGTAGAAGATCACTGATCAGCGCATTGTTACGGTAAGGGGTTTCAATAAATAGCTGGGTACAATTTCTTTTAGATGAATCGGTCTCCAGCTCTTTTATTTTTTTCTTTCTTTCTGTTGTGTCAATCGGCAAATAGCCATGGAACTGAAAGCATTGTCCGTTCATGCCACTCGCCATTAAAGCCAGCAGTATGGAGCTTGGACCAACCAGCGGTTTTACGGTGGCTCCCATACTTTGTGCCACTTCTACCAATACCTGACCGGGATCAGCAATACCCGGACAACCTGCTTCGCTGACAATACCAATGTTTTTCCCTGAGCGTAAGCATTCCATGAAGGCCGATTTTACTTCCTGTTCGGCCTTATGAATGGTGAACCACTGGTAATCATCAATCACCATCTCTCTCCATAATTTTTTAAAAAAACGACGGGCTGTTTTTTCCTGTTCAACAAAAAAAACAGAACAATCTTTTATAGCATCCAGTATATAGGCTGGAATGGTCTGTAGTGCGTCTTCATGGAGTACGGTGGGAATGAGATAAACTTTGCCTGTCATATTTTATTTCTTTGTCCCGGCAGGATAAATACTGAGTGTTGCGGCAACCACGGCATAGGCTGGAGCCAGTATCCATCCGATTACAGGTAGTATATGCATCATGTAAAAGATAATACCATTACCCAATGCCAGGCCTTTATGATGGCCGATATAAAAAATACTTTCAGCAGGTGTTTTTTTCTGACGTTCCATACTGTAGTCGAGCATGGAGAATCCATAATAATAGCATTCAACGAGAATGGCAAGAATCGGTGTGAGCCATCCGATTAACGGTATGAGGCTCAGCAATAAAATGGCCAGCAGGTACACGGTTTGCCATACACTGTTTCTCAATGCAATGGAAATACCCCGGATAATGTCTTTGCCCAGTTGTTTAAAACTGAAGGGATAATCTTTCCCCTCAATAATAGATGCTGTTTTCTCACTCAGGTAGGCAAACAATGGAGAGCCCAGTATCAGGAAAAGATATTTGAACAGCGAAAAATATAAGAGCATCAGTACCAGCCATAATAAAGCGGTTCCAAAAACGAAGAGAAAACCTATAAAACTGCTCGATAATTCGTCGATCCAGTTTCTGAGACCCGTTTTTAATGTCATCCAGGCAATAAAATCAGAAGATGTTTGCCCGAAATAGTACATGCCCGTAACAAAAAGCAGTGTATACAATATACCTGGTATGAGTATCCACTTCCAGAGTTTATGCCGCACAATAAAATGATGCGCCTGGATGTAAGATTGTATGGCAATAATAAGTTCTTTGAGCACCGGGTATATTTTAGATGCACTAAGTTAATGTATTCAGTATGTTTATCGAGTGAAAGCTTTAACAGAATACAGGCAAATGCAGTTGCCGGCTGCATTTTACCATCGAAAAAATGTGTGTGTAATAGCTAAAGAGCTGATTGGTAAACTGCTTATAACCTGCTTCTCCGATCAATTAACTGCAGGCCGCATCGTTGAAACCGAAGCCTATAATGGTGTTGCAGATAAGGCTTCACATGCTTATGGTGGTCGGTATACCAACCGAACAGAAGTGATGTATCGAACGGGTGGACTGGCGTATGTTTACCTATGTTATGGGATACATCATTTATTTAATGTGGTAACAGGAACTGAAGGTGTGCCACATGCAGTATTGATAAGGGGAATTGAACCGGTTTATGGGGTAGAAACAATGCTGGAACGAATGAAGAAATTAAAGTTGGACCATGCTGTTGGAAGAGGCCCGGGTAATGTATCCAAAGCTTTGGGTATAAGCGTTGCACATTCCGGTACTGATTTGCTCGAAAAAGAAATATGGATAGCAGACGATGGTTATCGATTTACAAAAGATGCCATCATTACTACACCCCGCATTGGCGTGGATTATGCTGCCGAAGATGCTTTATTGCCATATCGTTTTATAGTAAAAGGCCATCCACAGGTAACAAAACATATCCATAATAAAAAGTATAACCCTGCGTAACCCCTTGATCACCCTTCTCTGCGGTGATTTTTCTTTTAGTAAATAAACGGATAACCTAAAACTTCGGACAGTTCACAATCTTATCAGAAGAAGGCCTTCTGATATAAATCAAAGAGATTTCAATACCGCCTCTGTTCATAGAAGCTGTTTTTAAAGAAGACGAATTATAATCGTAGCTCACGCCCACCCTGAAATCATCAAATTCAAGTCCGAGGTAAGGGATAATGGCGTCTTTGAAACGCATCCAGGAACCTACATATAAGCTGGTTGATTTAATATCATCTGGAGTAGCATTGAATTGTAGCGCCGCACCAAGCATGGTGGAAGAAGCCCCCCCCTGAAACATTTGCATTCCGCTCAGGTGTAATGTGGTGCTTTGTCCTACCGGGAAATAAGTACCTGCATGCACAGTGGTACGGGTGGGTAATATATAATTGGCGCCCGTAAACTGTTGTTTGGGTCGGTTAATGTGGTACATACTAACACCAAAGTAGAAATTGTTTCTTTCGTTGGTACTGCCGTTATAAAGCAAACCCGCATTCACGTCCACATAATTGGCTTTTAAAACGCCGCTGTTAAATACTTCAGAAGTTACGCCGGTAAAGCCGGCTGTTGTTAACTGGTCCTGAAATTTCAGCATATTCGTGTTAATCAGCATATTGGCATACGTAACCTGAAATCCTGCTCCTAGCTGATGAAAGCCGTCTTCATCGAGCCCTTTATGATAGGCAGTGGATACGGAACCATAATTAAATTTAACGGCCCCATTGGCACTATTGTCTGTATACCCCATAAAACCTACCCCCCAGGTATCGTTTGCAGAAATCTGGCCTTTCATGATTTGAAAATCTGCCGAGGCTGTTGCAGTTGTATAGGCTTTTTCAATACTGGGCCACTGGTTGCGGTAATTACCTGCCACCCTGTAGGAACCAAAGAATTTACCCGTAAAAGCTGGGTTAAGCGTAAGGGGGGAAGAGAAAAACTGAGAAAAATTAGGGTCCTGTGCCGATGCAGTATTTAGCACCAGCAACAAAAATCCCAGGCAGCTTATTTGGTACAGCTTTTTCACTCAGTGTCGAATTTAGGGTAATATGATCGAATCAAATACGGTTGTTTGGAAGATTAGGTTGTCCTTAACGTAGTTGATTGACCAGAAAAAGGGGCTTACCGCTGCTCAGGTCAGGATTGATTTTTAGTACCGAATGCCAGATCGCCCGCATCGCCTAATCCCGGAACAATATAGCCCTTGGCGGTTAATTCATCATCAATATCACCACACCAGATATGGATATCATCACCACATTCGCGGTGAATGAGCTCTATACCTACAGAACATGCAATGGCTACAACCACATGGAACTCTCTGGGTGTACCCTCATCTTTCATATATTGTATGGTTTTTACAATCGAAGCACCGGTTGCCAGCATGGGGTCGCTGATGATAACAATACGGTCATCCAGAGAAGGGCAACTCATGTATTCCAGACTTATTTCAAATGATCCGTCGCGGTGATGCTTTCTGTAAGCAGAAACAAAGGCATTGTCTGCCCTGTCGAAATAATTCAGCATACCATTATGCATGGGTAAACCCGCCCGTAATATGGTTGCCAGAACAGGCTGTTGTTCCAATCTTTTGCTTTCATGCGTGCCCAATGGTGTTGGAACCTCTACAACGCTAAAAGGCATCCGTTTGCTGATTTCATAGGCGGCTATTTCACCGATACGTTCCAGGTTTCTGCGAAAACGCATCCTGTCTCCCTGAATGGTTACGTCTCTTAGTTCAGATACCCAGTTACTAACAAGGCTATGCTCTTGGCTGAGGTTTACAATCATGGTTCAGAAATAAAGGTTGGTAAAGGCTTCAAAACTAAAATCTATCTGTTGGAATGAGAAATTTATGTTTATAAGCTGTTTTCTGTTTTAACGATACAAAAACAAGGAATGGCTTAATTTGGTAGAAATTAATAACCCTTATGCAGAAAATTACGCTTATTCTGGCGCTTTTTACGTTGCTTATTTCCTGTAAAAATGATAAAAAGGAGAAGGATTTTGATAACAGCAGTTATGAAACCGTAAAAGAATCACTGGCTGAAAAAGAGAAAAACAATCCTAAACGGTTTCTGATGGTAAGTAATAGCGATCGTAAAAACCTTATCGGTCAAACCGTAGTGAAAGGAACCATTTCCAATAAAGCTACTGTGTGTTGGTATAAAGATGTTGAACTGCGTCTTTCTTTCTACAGTAAAACGGGTGTAAAATTAGATGAGGGACTGGAAACCATTTATGAAAATATCGGACCGGGTAAATCTATCAAATTCAAAACCAAATATTTTGCTCCGAAGGGTACAGACAGTGTAGCTATTTCTGTAAATAAAGCAACGGGTGATATTTCTGCCGCTGAGTAATTGATGCGGCAGAAAGAAAATGTACTTAATGGTATTTATGTCGATCCTATTTCAAGAAACTGAAACGATCACCATCAAACAAACCCATATCACTCAGTTTAAGATGCGGTATTACCAATAATGCCATAAAACTGAGGGTCATAAACGGAGCCTGCAGGGTTGAACCCAGATCTTTGGCCATTTGATCAATGGCAGTATACGCTTCAGCTACCTTATATCCATCATGGGTACTCATTAAACCAGCCACAGGCAAACCAAGTACCTGATGATGGGTATCGGCATAACAACTCACGCCACCTTTTTCACTGATCACAAGATTGATGGCAGCTGCAAGGCTTTCATCATCGACACCCACCGCAACAATATTATGACTGTCATGTGCTACTGATGAAGCAATAGCACCCTTTTTCAATCCGATATTTTTGATAAAACATTTAGCTACCGGAGCATGATGATAACGGTTTACAACCACCATTTTCAAGATATCCTGTTCTGTATCTGATACCCATTGCCCATCTGATAACTTGCCCGAAAGGAAAAGTTTGTTAGTGATCAGTTGTCCGTCTAATGCTTCCATTACAGGAATCAGCCCATCTTCTGATGGATAGGCATTTTCAGTAACGGTAAGATCTGAGATGGATACAGGTTTGCAATCAAAATGATTAATGATGGTGGCAGGAACACTTTGAATCAACGATTGACCATCTTTTGCTACCAAAATACCATTTACATAGGTTTCAGCTACTTCAAAATCTGTAAGATCTTTTACCACAATAAAATCAGCATCGTCATCAATCTGTAGTAGTCCTACAGGTAAATTATAATGCAATACAGGGTTGATGCAGGCTGCTTTTAATACATGAAAGAGATCGATACCTTTTGCAACCGCTCTTGCACAAAGTTTGTTAATATGTCCGGTTACCAGGCTATCAGGATGTTTATCATCGCTACAGAACAATATGCTATTGGGATGGTCTTCCACGAGATCAATGAGTGCCTCGAAATTTCTTGCGGCACTTCCTTCGCGGATGATGATTTTCATGCCATATTGTAATTTATCAAGCGCCTCTTCTGCCGTAAAACATTCATGATCGGTTGAAATACCTGCTTCAATATATTGTTTTGCTGATTCTCCTCTCAGCCCGGGGGCATGGCCATCAACCGGCTTTCCAGCTTTATGTGCAGCAGCAATCTTTTTCATTACTTCCGGGTCTTTGGATAAAACGCCCGGAAAGTTCATCATTTCACTCAGGTAGGTTATTTCAGGTTTTTGCAGCAATGCTTCCACTGCTGTACTGTCAATAACTGCACCTGCTGTTTCAAAAACAGTAGCAGGCACACAACTCGGTGCACCAAAATTGAACTTAAAAGGTACCTGTTTACCGTTTTCAATCATATAGTCCACACCTGCGATCCCACATACATTGGCAATTTCATGCGGGTCACTAACCGTTCCAACTGTACCATGGACTACCGCCAGCCTGGCAAATTCAGAAGGTATGAGCATGCTACTTTCAATGTGCACATGGCTATCTATGAAACCGGGTAAGATGTACTGCTGTAAGCTGATATTTTCTGCTGAGGATTTTTCAATTGATCTGATTTTACCCTCTTGAATATGAATGACTGCCGGATAGATTTGTTTTTTTAAAATATCTACAAATTGTCCGCAAACGGTAAAGCTTTTGGTGGGCTGCATACAACAAAGATAACTCATCTGTTTTTGCTGACATCTGCCCGTTCATCATATCTTTCAGGTATTCGAACTATGAGAGCTAAACTGTGCGTAAGTTTACGGAAGATTGAAAATAAAAAATACATGAAAAAACAAATCCTGACAGGCTGTTTGTCAATACTGGTATTTTTTGGTTCTGCCCAGACCATTGAAGAAGTAATGACCAAATTTGAAGAAGCCAATGGCGGAAAAAATAAGCTGAAAGCCATTAAGACCCTCCAGATGGAGAGTGTGATGAAAATGAATATGATGGGACAAAGTTTCGATATCAGTCTCAATAGCATACGTGAACGAGGTAAGCTTTATCGCAGACAGATGGGAGGTATTATGGGTATGGGTAATTCATGGACCATGGTTACCGATACTGCCGGTTATGTGTATGTACCAGCCATGCCTAATTTTGGAGGCGGTGGAGGTTTTGGCGGCGGCGGCGGACAGCGAGATGGTAATACACAATTCGGCTCCGGTAATGGGGCTGGTGTTACAAAAATGACGGATGATGACTTACGTAAACAGCAATATGAAATGGATTGTGCAGGTAGCTTCCCAATGCTGGTGGATTATACTAAAAAAGGTTATACAGCTGAATTGCTGGGTACGGCCAAAGTGAATAAAGAAGAGTGTTATAAAGTGAAACTAACCATGAAAGATGGGTTAACGGGTACTTTTTATATCAATAAAAATAATTTTCTGGTACAACAAGTAGAAGCAGCTGATGAAATGGCTGCTGCACTAAGTGGTTTCGGAAGTATCATGCGTATGATGGGAGGTGGACGCCGCAGTCTCAAAGTAACCATTCAATATAGTGCTTACAAAGAAGTAGCAGGTATTCAGTTCCCGATGAAACAGCTCATTAGCCTCGGGCCTGTTGAAACGATTATTGAACACCTTGATATCAAACTGAATGAACCTGTAGATGAAGTCTGGTACAAAGTGAAGTAAACAGAGGAATAGAGAAACAGTAGAATAATGAATTTGAAGTTGAAAATTCCCTGTTTCTCTGTTCTTCTGTTCTTTTATCTTTTATTCGTAAATTCCATTTCCAATTCAATACTGCATATGAAAAAAATTTGCTGGCTGCTTTCTGCAGCTCTTTTGCTTGGCACCCTGGTACAGGCACAGAAACAGGATACCAAAAAAACAATCACCACTCCTGCTCCCGCAGCTGATCCTTCAGCAGCATTCTTTTCCAAATTAAAATACAGACTCGCTGGTCCTTTTAAAGGAGGACGCAGTGCAGCAGTGGCAGGTAGTTATAAAAATAAAACCACTTTTTATTTTGGCGCTACAGGTGGAGGCCTCTGGAAAACAACAGATGGAGGAAGCAACTGGAAAAATATTGGCGATAAATTCCTTGGAGGAAATATCGGATCCATCGCTGTTGCTCCTACCGATGAAAATATTATTTATGTAGGCGAAGGGGAGAATACGGTTCGTGGTAATGTGGCTGAAGGATTGAATGGAATGTGGAGAAGTGATGATGGTGGCCGCACCTGGAAAAATCTTGGTTTAAAAGAGGGAAGGCATATCATCCGTGTTATTATTCATCCCCGCGATCCAAATACAGTATGGGTGGCTGCATTGGGTCATTTATTTGGTCCAAATGAAGAACGTGGTGTTTTTAAAACAACTGACGGAGGAAAGAGCTGGAAAAAAGTATTGTATGTAAACAACCAGACGGGTGCATCAGACCTTGTGATCGATCCTACCAATCCTGGTGTGATGTATGCAGGTATGTGGCGTGTAATTCGTACACCACATAGTTTGGAAAGTGGCGGAGAAGGCAGTGGTATTTATAAAAGTACAGATGGAGGCGAAACATGGACCAATATCAGCACTGCCAAAGGATTTCCAAAAGGCGTATGGGGTATTGTGGGGGTAGCCATTGCCCCCTCTAATACTGATAAAGTATATGCCATTATTGAAAATGCAAATGGGGGTTTATATACAAGTAATGATGCAGGAGAAAGCTGGACGCTCACCAGCAGCGATAATAATATCCGCCAACGTGCATGGTATTATACCAAAGTGTTTGTGGATCCGAAAAATGAAAATGTAGTTTATGCGCCGAATGTAGGTTTTATGCGGAGTAAGGATGGTGGAAGAACATTTCAGAGTTTGAGGACACCACATGGAGACCATCACGATTTATGGATTGATCCGGAAAATGGTGATCGTATGATTGTAGCGGATGATGGCGGTGCGCAGGTAAGTTTTGATGGCGGCGAGAACTGGAGTACGATGGATAATCAGCCAACCGGACAATTCTACCGTGTATCAACAGATAATGCATATCCATATCGTATTCTTGGTGCGCAGCAGGACAACTCTACGATCCGTATGAGAAGCAGAACTGCGGGTGCAGGTATTACTGACCGCGATTGGGAAACAACAGCTGGTTCAGAAAGTGGCTATGTGGTTGCAGATCCTTTAAATCCTGATGTTGTGTATGGTGGTAATTATGGAGGTTATCTGGCAAGGCTCGATCATAGAACCGGAGAGAACCGTGCCATCAACGTATGGCCCGATAATCCAATGGGTGCCGGTGCAGATGTTTTGAAATACCGTTTCCAATGGAACTTCCCTATTTTCTTTTCACCACACAATCCTAAGCGATTGTATACCGCCGGGAACCATTTATTTGTAACCGAAAATGAAGGACAAAGCTGGGAAATGATAAGCCCTGATCTGACTACCAATGATAAATCACGTCAGCTTTCCAGTGGTGGTCCTATTACAAAAGACAATACTTCGGTTGAATACTACTGTACCATTTTTACAGCGGCAGAATCAGTACTTGAAAAAGATCTTTTATGGGCTGGTAGCGATGATGGATTATTACATATCAGTAAAGACGGCGGTAAGAACTGGGAAAATGTAACACCAGCTGAAGCGGGTAAATGGATGATGTGGAACTGTATTGAAACAGATCCATTCAAAAAAGGAACTGCATATATCGTCGGTACAAAATATAAGCTCGATGATTTTACACCGTATATTTTCAAAACGGAAGATTATGGTAAAACCTGGAAGAAAATTACCAATGGTATAGAGAAATTGCATTTTGCCAGAGCTATCCGGGCCGATAAAAAGAAGCCAGGTATATTGTACGCCGGAACAGAATATGGTATGTATATAAGTTTTGATGATGGCGCCAACTGGAAAAAGTTTCAACTGAACTTGCCCGAAACGCCGATTACTGATTTAACCATTAAAGAGAACGATCTGATTGTAGCAACACAGGGGCGTGCATTCTGGGTATTGGATGATCTGAGCCTGGTACAGCAAATGGATGCAGCTATTTTAGATAGAAACATGCATGTGTTTGATGTGAACCCTGTTTACAGATCGGAAGGCGGGGGTGGAAGAGGCAGAAGAAATTTTGGTGGAGCATCTTCTAATATGGGAACCAATCCGGCATCGGGTGTACTGATTAATTATTACCTCAAAGGAGTAACTGACAGCTCAAGGGTATCTATAACTGTTTATGATAAGCAATCAAAACCGATTCGCACTTTTAGTAAAAATGCGAGAGAAGCATCAGATAAAATAGAATATAGTAACGGCATTAATCAGTTTGAGTGGGATATGATGTATCCTCCTGCCGAGCGTCTGGATGGTTTGATTCTCTGGAATGGCGGTATTGGTGCTGCCAAAGCAGCGCCTGGTAAATACAAAGCACGTATTCGCTATGGAAAAGATTCTGTAGATGTTCCTTTCGAAATTCTGCGTAATCCAAACTATGCTACTACAGAAGCTGAATATGATGAACAACTGGCTTTCCTGTTACAGGTGCGCGATAAATTTAGTGAAGTGCAAAAAGCCATTAAAAATATCCGGGCATTAAGAACACAAATGACCGAGTTCACAGGAAGATTGGATGGTAACAGAGAAATTAAATCTTTTGCCGACAGTATTAATAAAAAAATTACAGCGGTAGAAGAAGCACTGTATCAAACCAAGGCGAAGAGCAGTCAGGATGTATTGAACTTCCCGATTCGCCTGAATGATAAGCTTGCGGGTTTGTACGGCGTGGCTTCAAGCGGTCAGAACCCTCCAAGTAAACAGGCGAAAGAAGCTTTTGCTGATTTGGGCGGTCAGGCAGATGTACAACTCGCAAAGCTGAAAGCCATCATGGAAAATGATGTTAAAGCGTTGAACAAACTCATAAATGAAAAGCAGGTACCTGTGATTAGTATTAAATAAAACTTGGGCATTAATATTAACATAAGACCACAGCTAGTGCCAACTATCTGTGGTCTTATGCATTTATTGAATAGATATTTGTACAATATCCGACATCAGAGATCCGACATCAGATCTGGTCTTCTGTCTTTTGTGCGTTGCACGGCTTGCTCATAGCGCCAGTCTTCTACTTTTTTGGGATCTCCCTGCAGTAGTATATCGGGAACCGTCATTCCCCGGAAATCAGCTGGTCGGGTATAAACCGGAGGTGCCAGTAAATTATCCTGAAAAGAATCGGTAAGCGCAGAAGTTTCATCATTTAAAACACCAGGTATCAACCGTCCAATTGCATCCACTACCACAGCAGCAGCCAGTTCTCCACCACTCAGTACGTAGTCGCCAATCGAAATTTCCATGGTTACATATTGCTGGCGGATACGTTCATCTATGCCTTTATAATGACCACAGATGATCAGTAAATTATTTTTTAAAGAGAGCAGATTGGCCCTTTTCTGATCGAAACGACTACCATCAGGTGTCATATAAATGATTTCGTCAAAGCGTTGATCTTTTTGTAGTTCGTCAATTGCATTGGCCAGTGGTTCACACATCATAACCATACCCGCACCACCACCATATTGATAATCATCTACCATGCCATACTTGTTCACGGCCCATTTACGGAGCTGGTGAACATGTATTTCTAACAAACCCTTCTCCTGTGCCCTTTTCATGATACTATGTGCAAAAGGACTTTCGAGCAGTTCGGGTAATACGGTTAGTATGTGTATGTGTAACATGGTGCAAAGGTATGAAAGACGGGCAAGCTATACGATCTGTTCTTTTCAAGAAGTAAAACAGTGTAGTCTTAATCCGCTAAAAAATCGCCCAGATCTCTTCTTTGTTTTTTGGTAGGTCTACCTATTTTACTCAGACGTTTTCCGGTCTGGTAGGTAGCTGCTTCAAACTTAACACGGTCCAATTCTTCTGCTGGAGTTAAGTCTATATAGAATTTGATGGCTTCGCTGTATTGTACTCTATGATCGAGTAAGCCCGTAACTTTTACCACCCATCTTTTGGCTTCAGTTTTCACTTCGTATTCATCACCGATATTTACAATGCGGGATGCCTTTACAGGTGTGCCAGTCATTTTTACTTTGCCTTTACTGCATGCATCGCCTGCCTGGCTTCTCGTTTTAAATAAACGTATGGCCCAGAGGTACTTGTCGATCCGTAATTTTTCTTTGACTTCACTCATAACAAAAGCAAAACAGGAGCAAATCTACATCTGCTCCTGTTATTGTTATATGATTTATTTTCCTTCCGCATAGTATTGATGGAAGTAAGGAATGGTTTCAATGCCTTTATAAAAATTATAAATATCGTATTTCTCGTTCGGACTGTGCAGGTTGTCGCTGTCTAAGCCAAAACCCATGAACACGATTTTAAGTCCCAGCTCTTTTTCAAATAATGCACAGATGGGAATACTTCCACCGCCGCGAACCGGTATAGGTTCTTTGCCAAAAGTTGTTTCAATAGCTTTTGCAGCGGCACGATATTCATTTGAATCAATAGGCGTCATATACGGTTCACCTCCATGGTGCTCATGGGCTTTTACCGTTACACCCGCCGGGGCGATACTGGTAAAATAATCCAGGATTTTTCTGGTGATTTTTTCGGATGACTGATTGGGTACCAGCCGACATGAAATTTTTGCATAGGCTTTTGATGGTAATACCGTTTTGGCACCCTCTCCGGTATAGCCTCCCCATATACCGTTTACTTCCAGCGTAGGGCGTATACCCGTTCTTTCATTGGTGGTATATCCTTTCTCACCCCATAATTGATCTATACCAAGATCTGTTTTGTATTCAGTTTCACTAAAAGGAGCTTTTGCCATTTTTGCACGCTCATCTGGTGTTGCTTCTACAACATCATCGTAAAAACCTGGTATGGTAATGTGATTGTTTTCATCATGGCAGGAAGCAATCATTTTTGCCAGCATGGTAGCCGGGTTGGCAACAGCACCGCCATATACACCGCTGTGCAGATCGCGGTTAGGACCGGTTACTTCCACTTCAATATAACTCAATCCGCGTACGCCTATATCAATCGAAGGCGTATCCATACTCAGCATAGAGGTATCACTGATCAGGATAACATCGGCTTTTAATAATTCTTTATTGGCTTTTACAAAAGTGGCGAGATTGGGACTGCCTACTTCTTCCTCACCTTCAATCAGGAATTTTACATTACAGGGAAGACTGTTTGTTTGAACCATTGTTTCCAGTGCTTTTACGTGCATGTAAAATTGTCCTTTATCATCGCAGGCACCACGTGCATAAATTTTACCTTCTTTAATAACGGGTTCAAATGGGCCACTGTGCCATAGTTCTAAAGGATCGGCAGGTTGCACATCATAGTGCCCGTATACTAGAACAGTAGGTTTTACAGCATCCACTATTTTTTCACCATACACAATCGGATGACCAGCAGTAGGGTATATAGCGGTGGTTTCTGCACCGGCTTCTTTTAAACTTTTCTCAACCGCTTCGGCACAACGGATCATATCATCTTTATGTTCGCCACGCGCACTAACACTTGGTATGCGCAACAGATCCAATAATTCATTCAGAAAACGTTCTTTGTGCTGTTGCTGATATTCTTTCCAGACTTGCATGGTAATAATATTTGTGTGAGGCTGCAATTTAGGATAAGCTGTGAAAACTTGTGTTTTTGCAGCCGAAATTGTGCCGCATTCTTTATAACTGGTGCTTTTTATCTGACAGGATATTCTCAAGTGTCCATTTAATTTTTTGTTCGAATGGGTGTTGTCTTTCATGACAGGCCTTATTACAGATTCTGCAGCTAAAAGGTAAACAGCCATCCGTATGTACAAATAATTCAATGGAATCGCCAAACTCCTGCCTGATTAATGCAGAAAGATCATCGATTTCTTTATGGGCCTCATGAATGTTCAGGTACCAGGGTACTGTGAGATGACAATCTACATGTAATAAACTGCCATATTTAATGACCCGAAGGTTATGAAGATCTACCCAGTTTTCATTTCGCTGGTTATTAAGTACTTCAATAAAACGGCTGAGTATTTCCATATCGGCTTCATCCATAATACCGGCTAATGAGGAACGTATAATTTTGTAACCGTTATAAATAATCAGCAAGCTCATGCCAAAAGCTATGACCTTATCAAGCCAGTAAAGTTTTGTTAACAGTATGATGATTAATCCTGCAATAATGGCAAGGGTAGAATAAGTATCAATCTGCAGGTGTTTGCCACTTGCCTGTAGCGCCAGTGAATGATTCTTTTTACCTATACGCAGACAGATACTACCCGCTGCAAAATTAATGAGGGCCGTAGCACCTATCAACCATAAGCCCGTATCTAACTGATGAATAGGTTCATTGCGAAGAATATTGGTTACTGTTTCATAGATAATCAGGATACCGGCCGCTACAATCAATCCTCCTTCGAAAGCTGCGGAAACAAACTCGGCCTTTCCATGTCCATAAGGATGTTCAAGGTCTCTGGGCTTCGCAGCTATATATAGGCTATACAAGCCTATAAAACCTGCAATAACGTTTACAATACTTTCAAGTGCATCTGATAAAATTGCCAGTGAGTGGGTAAAATAGAAAGCAATAATTTTTGCAAAAAAAAGTACCACACTCAGAACGGTAATCCAGAATTGTACCCTGAAATTTTGCTGTGCGGCAGTCACTTATTTTTTTATAAAGGTACTATTCTCTTTAAAGATAACAGAGCCAAGTTTTCACTTTACTTCTCTCAGGCGCGCTTCTTTATGTATCTTTCATCATTAAACCACTAACTATGCTTAAAGCCATATGTGTATCTGTTGCTCTCCTGAGTACAGTAATACTTCAGGCCCAAGAGAAATCTGCCCCTAAATGGGATGTTAACAACCCGCCGGGACCCACCAAAGAAATCAGTTTTCCTGTGAGTGAAGGAACATGGATGAATCTGGATGTTTCACCAGATGGAAAGGAGATTGTTTTTGATTTACTTGGCGATATTTATTCAATGCCTGTTACAGGCGGTACGGCCAAATTACTTCGAGGTGGTCATGCATTTGAAGTGCAGCCAAGGTATAGCCCAGACGGCACAAAAATTTTGTATACTTCAGATGCAGGCGGGGGAGATAATATTTGGGTAATGCAACGTGATGGCAGCAATCCCATACAGATTACAAAGGAGACATTTCGTTTATTGAACAATGCAGCATGGATGCCGGGAGGTGAATACATTGTGGCACGGAAACATTTTACTTCTACTCGTTCATTGGGTGCAGGAGAAATGTGGATGTATCATATTAGTGGTGGGGGCGGATTACAGTTAACGGTTCGTAAAAATGATCAACAGGATGTAAATGAACCAGTGGTATCTCCAGATGGACGATATGTGTATTTCAGTGAGGATATGTATCCAGGCGGCCAATTCCAGTATAACAAAGACCCGAATAATCAAATCTTCGTTATCCGGAGGCTCGACAGAGAAAGTGGCCGTATTGATAATATTACCGGAGGTCCGGGTGGCGCCGTTCGTCCGCAACTGTCTCATGATGGTAAAACACTGGCATTTGTAAAAAGAGTAAGAACAAAAACAGTTTTATACCTGCGAAAACTGGAAACAGGCGAAGAGTGGCCTGTATTCGACGATTTATCAAAAGATCAGCAGGAAGCCTGGTCGGTATTTGGTTTGTATACAGGATTTAACTGGATGCCTGATGACAAGGAGATTGTAATATGGAGCAGAGGTAAGATTATACGGATTGATATTAATGGAATCAATAAATCTGTGAATATTCCATTTACAGTAAATGTGAAACAGAAAATAGTTGAAGCGGTTCGCTTTCAACAAAATCTGAATCCGGAAAGTTTTGATGTAAATGTTATCCGTCATGCAGTTACTTCTCCGGATGGGAAATGGCTGGTATTTAATGCGGCAGGTTATTTATGGAAAAAAGAACTACCCAATGGTAAAGCTTCACGCGTAACTACAGGAATTGATTTTGAGTATGAGCCCTCTTTTTCCCCAGATGGTAAAGCCATCGTGTACACAACCTGGAATGATGAAAATAGCGGAGCCATATACAGTATGGGTATGAATGGCGGTAATGCTAAAAAAATAACGACTGCGAAAGGGATTTACAGGCAACCCTCTTTTTCTCCTGATGGTAAATGGATTGTTTTCAGGAAGGAGAGTGGTAGCGATGCCCTGGGGCCGGCTTTTACAGCCTTAACAGGTACATTTATGATGCAGGCTGATGGATCATCAGGAGAAAAATTAGTGACCCAGCGTGGCGAGCAACCCAGATTTAATGGCAACGGCACCCGCATTTATTATGTATTGGGCGGCGGTATGAACAGGCAATTTGCGAGCTGTGATTTATCTGGTAATGATGAACGGATTCATTTGCGAAGTACTTATGGAAGTCAGTTTACCGTATCGCCCGATGATCAATGGATATCATTTATAGATTTGCACGAAGTCTATATCGCAGCATTCCCTATCACTGGTAAAACAGTTGATATTGGTGCAAATACCAAAGATTTTCCTGTTCGTATTGTGTCAAGAGATGCCGGTATTAACCTGCATTGGTCGGCCGATAGTAAAAAACTGAATTATACATTGGGTAATCAGTATTTTACGATACCCTTACAAGATAGGTTCGGCTTTATCACTAATAAATCAGAAGCTGATTTTAAAGTGCCTGAAAAAGGTATTGATATTCAGGTGACACTTCCTGTCGATAAACCTTCTGGTATGATTGCTTTTACCAATGCTACCATTATAACGATGAAAGGTGATGAAGTTATTACCGGTGGAACCATTCTGGTAGAAAATAATATCATTACTCAGATAGGAAAGAGTGTAAAAATTCCTTCAGGCGCTAAATTAATTGATTGTAAAGGGAAGACCATTATGCCGGGTTTTATTGATGCGCATGCGCATGGAAGTCATTTCCGTTCGGGTATGTCGCCGCAAAAGCACTGGCCTTATTATACCAATATGGCTTACGGAGTAACTGCTATGCATGATCCATCGGCAAATAGCGAAATGGTTTTTGCACAAAGTGAAATGGTGAAAGCGGGTGTTATGACCGGACCCAGGGTATTTTCTACGGGTACAATTTTATATGGTGCAGATGGTGATATGAAAGCTGTTATTAATTCAATTGATGATGCACGAAGCGCACTAAGAAGAACAAAGGCATTTGGTGCTTTCTCGGTAAAAAGTTACAATCAGCCTCGTCGGGAGCAAAGGCAAATGATTATTCAGGCAGCAAGAGAATTGGGAATGGAAGTAGTACCGGAAGGAGGATCTTTCTTCTTTCATAATATGACGATGGTAATGGATGGACATACAACCATTGAGCATAATATTCCCGTTGCACCTTTGTATAATGATGTCATCAATCTGTGGAAAGCATCCAAAACCGCTTATACGCCTACACTGATTGTGAATTATGCAGGGGTGAGTGGTGAATATTACTGGTACCAACATACCAATGTATGGGAAAAAGAAAGATTGCTTCGTTTTACACCCCGTACTGTGATAGATACACGCAGCCGGCATAGAACCATGCTCCCGGAAGAGGAATATAAAAACGGACATATCTTAACTTCAGAAAGTGCAAAGAAGCTCAATGATAATGGCGTTCCTGTAAACATCGGAGCTCACGGACAAATACAGGGTATTGGGGTACATTGGGAGATATGGATGATGCAGCAGGGCGGAATGGGTAATCTGCAGGCATTGAAAACTGCCACTATTAACCCGGCACAAAGTTTAGGTTTAGACAAATGGATTGGTTCTTTGGAAACCGGCAAACTAGCTGATTTAATTGTACTGGATAAAAATCCACTTGAGAATATCCGTAATACAGAGTCTGTAAAATATACAATGGTTAATGGAAGGTTGTATGATGCTGATTCCATGAATGAAATCGGCAATACCAATAAGCCACGTAGTAAATTTTATTGGGAACAGATAAAAAATGCAGCAGCATTTAGTTTTCCATGGGCAACAGAAACAGCTATCGAAACAGAAACCTGTTCATGCGGTAAACACTAATGCCGGATAATTGATATAAAAGAAAAAGGTCTTGTCATAATAACAAGACCTTTTTCTTTTATATCAATTCTACTTTATAGTTAATTGGACAATGTTTCCCGAGCATGGCGGAAATACCGCAGTATTTTTCGTGGGAAAGGCTGACTGCTCTGGTGAGTTTATCGATATTGTCGGCTGCTATATCGCATCGATATACCATGTCTATAAATTTGAAAACTTTGGGGTGATCATCTGTTTGTTCAGCAGATGCTTCAATTTCAAGTTTGGTGAAAGGGACTTTCATTTTATTGAGTATTTCAACCACATCTATACCACTGCAACCGCTCAGAGAACCCAGCAGCATTTTTTTAGGATTCATACCGCTACCCGATCCGCCATTTTCAACAGTTGTATCAATGCGTACGGTCTGACCCGTATCAGCTGTAACATCGAATGCCAGTGTCTGCACCCATTTGGTTGTAACTTTCATTGTATTTTCTTTTAGTAATCTTTCAGATCTTATTTCTTCATTCTTGCTGCTACTACGTCCCAGTTAACAACATTCCACCAGCTATTGATATAATCCGGTCTTCTGTTCTGGTATTTCAGGTAATAAGCATGTTCCCAAACATCAAGTCCGAGTAAAGGCGTACCCCAGGTTTCACTGATATCCATCAAAGGAATATCCTGATTGGCTGTTGATACGATGGCAAGTGCATTATCACTATTCACTATTAACCATGCCCATCCGCTTCCGAAACGGGCTTTCGCAGCATCGGCAAACTGGGCTTTAAAAGCTTCCAATGAACCAAAAGATTGGATAATAGCATTACCCAGTTGTCCGGAAGGCGTTGCCGATCCGCCGGGCTTCATGGTTTGCCAGAACATTTCATGATTAAAATGTCCTCCTGCGTTGTTACGCATTTTCGTTGAATATTTTGATATGTTCCTTAGTACGGACACCAGTGTCGAAGAAGAAGTATTTACGCCTTCTGCAGCGCAGGCTTCACCCAGGCTTTTTGCATATGCCGCAGCATGTTTGCTATAGTGAATCTCCATGGTAAGTGCATCAATAGCTGGTTCCAAAGCATTATAGGTGTATGGGAGTGCTTGTTGCTGAAATTCATTGCCAGCTGTAACACCTGCGGTTAGGATTGAAGGTGCCGTGGCTGCCAAACCCACAGCAAGGCCTGCTTTGCCCGTTGTTTTTATAAAATTACGGCGTGAAGATGATTGGCTCATGTGATGTGGTTTTATAAGTAATGAATATAGGCTATAGCCTATGGTCTTTTTCTTTCCTAAAATTATTCCAAATCTTATGTAATCGTGTAAAAGTTCTGTAATAAAACTCCTGATTGAATAATTGAGAGTCGCGCATGGCTTTAAAAGTGAGAAAAGCACCAATGGGTATCAATACAATGGTAGATAACCACATGCCTTCCATAGGAGAAGCCTGACCTGATTTGACAAATTTCTCACCAAATGTGTTGAACAGGTGGAATAATACGAAAAAGATAATGGCAAATACCAACGGTGTTCCCAATCCACCTTTGCGGATAATAGAACCCAATGGTGCTCCGATCAGAAATAAAACAATACAGGCTACCGAAAGCGTGAATTTTCTGTGCCATTCAATTTCATGTAACTGAAGAGACTTATATTTTTCTTCATAATCAGAAGCCAGAAAACTCATATTACCCTTAATGCTGTTTAACTGACCCAGCGAACCATCAATAATACTTTCACGAAGCGAATCGGGTAGGAGGGCATCAAAGGTTTTTGCAGTTTTGAGTAAAGCTGTATCTACTTTAATCCAACCAGTATCTTTTGCGTAGCGTGCAAATCTTACATAAGGTGTAATTTCTGTTCTGGCTTTTCTGGTATAAAAACTGTCTATATGTTCCAGTGAATCAATGGCTGAGTTGAGCTGTCGTAAGCTCAGCATTTTCGGATCGTAGAATGCGCTATCACCGGATTTATTCATCTGAAAACTTTTCAGATCAAATACTTTTTTATACTCTTTGAAACCCAGTCTGATAAATTCAGTATTGGTAGTGCCTCTGGAGCCTCTTTCTTCAAAGCGCCAGCCATTTTTTAAGATGAACTCAAGAAATTTTTTGTCGGGCGTAATACGCATGATACCCGATTGGGCCATCAGCATATTGTCTTGCAGACCATAGTTTTTTTCAAATAAAACGATATCATGAATGACACTATCATTTTTTTCTTTTTTGCCCAGTTTAATTACATAGCCATCGAGTTTATCATAAAAAACACCTTCTTTGATATCAATCGCTGGTTTGGAAACAATGATATCATATTTTAAAGAAGCCAGTTTAAGTTGTGTTACCGGTATGATGTTGTTAGAAAAAAGAAAGGCGAGTCCGCTCAGAAAAATAGTAATTACAAAAAGGGGGCGCATAAACCTAAGCAGGGGTATACCGGAAGCTTTAATGGCTACGAGTTCAAAACTTTCGCCCAGGTTTCCAAAAGTCATGATGGAGGAAAATAACAAAGCCAATGGCAATGCCATAGGTACCCAGAATAACATTACGAGCCCTACCAGTTTCATTACGGTAAAGAAATCAAGTCCCTTACCCACAAGATCATCAATGTACAACCAAAAAAACTGCATGGTGAGTACAAATAATGAAATGGCAAAAGCTGCCAGAAAAGGCCCGATAAAAGAACGAATGATAAGTATGTCGAGTTTTTTGAGCATGGGATAGGTGAGTAGTGAGTAGTGAGTAGTGAGTAGTGAGATTTTTTTACTCACTGCTCACTACTCACTACTCACTATCTTTAATACATGTTACCCACAAAACTAACACTTTCAGCAGAGGAAAGATTATTGATGATGGATACCCGCTTTATTTTAACAAAGAATGCGGTGTTACAGAAAATGGAGGCTTTGTTGGGCGCACTTAGTGAAACCATACGTGAACAGGTGCAGAAATGGGCATTGGATCAAACAACTGCTTTCGTACTCAGCCCCAAAATAGCTAGGGGCGAACAGTATCAGGAACTGCCCTGGCTCATGCTCGATTACCCGCGCTTATTTACCAAAACAGATACCTGTGCCATCCGTTGTTTTTTCTGGTGGGGTAATTACTGGAGCGTCACACTTCAACTGGCAGGTGCTTATCTCGATAACTGCCGGGAGGAATTAGAGGCATTTGTAAACCGTAATGAAGGACAGGAAAACTGGTATCTTTCCGTTGGAACAGACCCATGGGTACATGAATTGGATGGGGATGCCTATGTTAAAACAGGTAATATCGATGCTTCTTATTGGACAGAAGAAAGAAGCTTTATCAAGCTGGCAAAAAAAATCCCACTGGAGCAGTGGGATAATATATTTCCGTTACTGGAAACAAATATGATTTCCTTGTTAAGTATGCTGCAGCAGACTCAGGCACCTAAACGGTGAAATAATTCTTTCACCTGGTATTCCCATAACTGACTCTGATCCTTGATCTCATTTTTTTCTGCGAAATCTTTAATTACCAGAATGGTCTGATTGGAAATTTCGGTTTTTTCAATCCGGAATTCAAAGTATTCATTTTTTTCAGTGTGTAACCAATGAAAACGAATGAATTTGTCCTGTTCTGAGTCAAGAATAGATGCTTTATCGGGTGCACCACCACTCCATGAAAAACTGTATACACCTTCCCATTCATCAACTTTATCTGCAAACCACTCCTGAAGACCTGCCGGTGTGGCCAGAAATTCAAAAAGAATGGCTGGGGAACATCTCACTGGAAACTCTAACGTAAATAACTGCTTTTTGCTCATTACTATCTTTTAACTACCATCAATCGTAAGGCTGCAATAATATTAAATAATCTATACCCTCCAAATGTTTTTTTGGTGAACTACCGGGTTTTTGAATGGTGTTTTTTTTATAAATGCGTGGATGGTTTATAAGTGACTGTTTTTCAGCAAGTTGTGGCGAATGTTTTTTTTGATAAAATATGAAAAATGCTTAAATTGCTGTGAAGACAGGAACAGACGCCAGCACAGGAGAGATATCCTTATCTCAGTTTTATCTGATAACCCTAACATACAACCAAAACTGTTTCCACATGAGTATGCGTCAACTCAAAATCACTAAGTCGATTACCAATCGTGAATCGCAGAGTCTTGAGAAATACCTGCAGGAAATTGGAAAAGTAGACCTGATCAGTCCGGAAGAAGAGGTACAACTGGCTATGCGAATAAGGCAGGGAGATCAGCGTGCACTTGATAGACTGGTAAAATCGAATCTCCGCTTTGTGGTTTCTGTAGCCAAACAATACCAGAACCAGGGGCTTACCTTACCTGACCTGATTAATGAAGGAAATTTGGGATTGATCAAAGCCGCTTTACGTTTTGATGAAACAAGAGGTTTTAAATTTATTTCCTATGCGGTATGGTGGATCAGACAAAGCATATTACAGGCCCTGGCTGAACAAAGCCGTATTGTAAGGCTACCTTTAAATAAAGTAGGACTTACCAACCGCATCAGCAAAGCCTATCAGTTACTGGAACAGGAGTATGAACGTGAACCTACTGCACAGGAACTGGCCGATTTACTCGAATTGAGCATTGAAGAAGTAGCCGCCACCATGAGTGTGGGCTTCCGCCATGTGAGTATGGATACACCCCTGTCAGACGGGGAAGACGGCACACTGATGGATGTGATGGAAAATCCCAATGCTGATAAAACCGACGAACACCTGGTACACGACGAATCACTCCGGCTGGAAATTGAAAGAAGCCTGAAAACGCTTACGGAAAGACAAAAAGACGTGCTTTGTTTTTTCTTCGGCATTGGAGTCGATAATCCACTAAGCCTGGAGGATATTGGGGAACGTTTTAACCTTACCCGTGAAAGGGTACGGCAGATTAAGGATAAAGCCATTACCAAGCTAAGAAGTACCAGCAGGTGCAAGCACTTGAAAGTGTATCTGGGATAACCAAATCCGTACTATATTTGCAACGCATAAAGTGAACCTCAGATTGGTTCACTTTTTTAATGGGTGTAAGTCCAGAAATCGTGAAATATGTTCCAGAATCTCTCAGAAAGATTAGAGTCAGCGTTTAAAAACCTCAAGGGTGAGTCGCGTATTAATGACCTCAATATTGCGAATACAGTTAAAGATATCCGTCGTGCATTGATTGATGCGGATGTAAACTTTAAAATAGCCAAAGAGTTTACCGATAAAGTAAAAGACAAAGCCGTTGGTGAAAAAGTAATCAATGCCATCAGTCCCGGCCAGTTGATGGTAAAGATTGTGCAGGATGAACTCACGGAACTGATGGGTGGAACAGAAGCTGCATTCAATGTTACCGGTAATCCGGCGGTGATACTGATAGCAGGTTTGCAGGGAAGTGGTAAAACCACTTTTACCGGTAAACTGGCCAGTTACCTGAAAACAAAAAAGGGGAAGTCGCCATTGGTGGTGGCTGCAGATATCTACAGACCCGCGGCGATTGACCAGTTAACCGTATTGGCAGAGCAGGTAGGCGTGGATATTTACAGTGAACGTGAAAATAAAGATGCTGTAGCGATTGCCCTGAATGCCATAAAAGAAGCGAAAACAAAGAATAAAAATGTAGTCATCATCGATACGGCAGGTCGTTTGGCAGTAGATGAAGTGATGATGAAGGAAGTGGCAGATATTAAAGCGGCGGTAAACCCAACTGAGATCTTATTTGTGGTTGACTCCATGACGGGTCAGGATGCAGTGAATACGGCAAAGGCATTTAATGACAGACTTGATTTTTCCGGTGTAGTATTAACCAAGCTGGATGGAGATACAAGAGGTGGTGCTGCTTTATCGATCAAATACACGGTGAATAAACCGATTAAGTTTGTGAGCAGTGGTGAGAAACTGGATACGCTCGATGTGTTTTATCCTGAAAGGATGGCGCAGCGGATTCTGGGTATGGGTGATATTACTACGTTGGTAGAAAAAGCACAGGCCCAATATGATGAAGTGCAGGCCAAAAAACTGGAGAAAAAAATCCGTAAGAACCAGTTCGATTTTCAGGATTTTCTTGATCAGTTACAGCAGATCAAAAAAATGGGTAACCTGAAAGACCTGATGGGTATGATACCCGGGGTAGGTAAAGCAATAAAAGATGTAGATATTAATGATGATGCATTTAAAGGTATCGAGGCCATCATCAGCTCTATGACACCTCATGAAAGAGCCAATCCGGATGCACTAACACCATCCAGAAAAAACAGGATTGCAAAAGGCAGTGGAAAAGATATTGCGGAAGTGAATGCCTTTATGAAACAGTTTGAACAGATGAAGCAGATGATGAAGATGATGAACAATATGCCCATGGGTGGCAGGTTCCCGGGTATGCGTCGATAAATTATACGGCCCATACAACATTCTTCCTTTGGGTAGTGTCATAACCAGACTATGATTCGTATGCGGCTACTGGTTTTTATATCTTTCTTACTCAGTGTATTCCTAAGCCATTATCAGGTAAATGGGCAAAGTGCCATATTGGTAGCATCTGATGGCAAATTTTATGATTTTGATATTGTAAATGGTGTCTGTAGAACTACTGAAAAAACAAACATCTGCAATCTCAATGTCAGAGGTTTTTCCGTGGCCCAATACAAGAACAAATTGTACTACAATACAGGAGCCGGAGACTTATATGAAACAGATTTACAAAATCCGGCTCTCTGCAAACTAATGAGTGTCAGAACAACAGGAGCAAATGCCATGACTACCGATAAAAATGGCACACTGTACTGGGTGTCTGGTAATATATTATTCAGGCTTCCGAATGGCTGGACAAATGCAGAATTACTGGGAGTCATGCCTTTTAATGCCGCCGGTGACCTGATTTTTTATGGTGACAAATTACTCATGGCTGCAGATAATAATGGACCTAACCGTAATTTCTGTCTTGTGGAAGTGAACATTACTTCTCCTGGCGATAGTAAAGTGTATATGGAAACGCCTGGATATAATATTTACGGCATCATGAATATTTCCAACGGCTGTAATGAGAACAAAGTGTATGTTACTTCCAATAGTTTATTTGGTACAGGAAGCGATATCGTTGAGTTGGATATGGTAAATAAAAGATTAGTAGGTGTTTTTTGTACTGTGCCATTTCAGGTATTTGATGCTGCAAGTATCACAGAAAGCGGAGAATTAAAAGGGATCAATATCAATAATATTGCAGTGAAACCGGAATGTGCCAATGCCGGCCTTGGTGAGATAACCGTTGCGGCAACCAGTGCATCAGCATCTTCCAAACTCTTTTTTTCTTACAATAACAATCCTGCAACAGAGTCTGCTGTGTTTACTAACCTGCCCACAGGCAACTATCCGATTCGGGTTACCAGTTCAGACGGATGTTTAAAAGATACATTTGCTATAGTATCTTATGTAGACAGGCTCAAGGTAAGCATGGCAACCGTTCCCGATACCTGTGGTGCTTTGAAAGGTTCTGTAAGCATCAGTAACCTGAGCAATCATACCGGTATGCGCTTTTCGCTGGATAATGCAGCATATGTAGCAGGTAACATATTTAATAATCTTGGTGCAGGTAGTAAATCCTTAAAAGTAATTGAGACCAATGGTTGTGTGCTGGATACAAATTTTACAGTAGGTACTTTTCAGCCCCCCATACCTGTAAACTCGTTAAATATAACCAGCGCCAATTGTACAAACGCAGATGGCTCGATCGTGATTAACTATGCAGCAAATACCAATGTACAGGGCGCCAGAATTAATGGAGGTGCTGTTCAAAATTCGAATCAGTTTAGCAATCTGGTGTCAGGAACTTATCAGTTACAAATCATTACTACCTCTTGTATTTATGATACTACGGTGATCGTGCCCTTAAAAAGTACCGTTGCACCAACAGTTACTTATATCGCCAATGGGCCTGATTGCGGTACCAAAGCAAACGGATCCCTTCAAATTAATCTTACAGGTACGGTAGCACCTTATACCTATAGCTTTAATAATTCAGCTTACACTACCAATACCAGTTACCAGCAACTGGCACCCGGTAATTATCCTGTGGCAGTTAAAGATGCGCAAGGCTGTATTTTTAGCGGATCGGCTACCATTCCTCCTTATGTAGCCAAGCCGGTAAATGTTCAATTCAATACCATACCTGCGGATTGCTGGCAGGGTGCAGGTAAAGTAACCGTAAATGTAAGCGGTACGGAAGCACCTTATTTTTATCGTATTAACCAACGCTCATTTCAGGCAGGTCAGCAGGCCCAGGGAATACCTGCAGGTACCTATATGGTACAGATCAGCAATGGGAACAATTGTCTGATAGACTCAGCACAGGTTACCGTAACCACCCAGAATACACCCGGTGTTATTTGTGATACTGTGTATGTTCCCACCGCATTTACCCCCAATGCGGATGGTAAAAATGATGAATTGCGCCCCACCGCCGGATCTGTCATTAATAATTTCATTTTCAAGGTGTATAACCGGTCTGGGCAGGTTGTTTTTGAGACCCGGGAGCCCGGGAAAGGCTGGAATGGTCGTTACAAGGGTCTGGAACAGCCTCAGGGGGCTTATGTATGGACTTTTTCTTATATCACAGCTTCCGGGATAGCTAAAGTATGGAAGGGTACAGCGGTTTTGATACGGTAACACTATCTTAACTTTTATATAAGAACAGGCTTTGGATATATACGTGTAAACACTTATTTTTGCCGCCTGATTCACCCTATTTCTTAACGCCTATAAATTTCTATTTAACATGGCAGTAAAAATGAGATTACAGAGACACGGCAGTAAAAAACGCCCTTTCTACTTCATCGTAGTGGCCGATGGCCGTGCTCCAAGGGATGGTAAGTTCATCCAGAAGATCGGAACTTACAATCCGCTGACTGTTCCAGCAACTATCCAGTTAGACCGTCAAAAAGCACTGGAGTGGCTGAATAAAGGTGCTCAACCCACCGATACAGTTCGCAGAATTCTCTCTTTCAAGGGAGTGTTGTACCTGAAGCACCTTTTAAGAGGTGTGAAACTGGGTTTGTTTGATGATGCTACCGCTATGACCAAATTCCAGGCATGGCACAATGAGCACGAAGCAAATATTACCCGCCGTAATGAAGAGCACAGAAAAAACCAGCGTGCAAAAAGAGCGTACACACCTGTTGTAAAAAAGGTGGAAACCAAAGCTGAAGAAGCTGCTCCTGCTGAAGGATCTACTGAAGCTTAATAACGTTGCGTTCAACATACTCCAAAGAGGCCCCGATAGCAATATCGGGGCTTTCTTTTTGATATCAGATGGCAGATCTCAGATTTGTTTGTATTTATAGTATAAATCTGAGATCTGCCATCTGACATCCTCAAATTCCTATCTTATTTTTGCCCAATGGAATCATACATTCACATTGGTCGTATTGTAGCAAGTTTTGGATTAAAGGGAGAAGTAATCGTGCAACATGCATTGGGCAAAAAAACGGCCTTTAAAGATGTGAAGGTTTTGTTTGTGGAAGAACAAAAAGGATCTTACCTGCCTTATTTTATTGAAAGCTCTAAAGCAAAGGATCACGATGAAATGTATGTGAAACTGGAAGGTATTGATACCAAAGAATCGGCCGCAAGAATCAGTACCAGAAATGTATGGTTAAAAGATGCGGATTTTCGAAAACTGGCAGGTAAAACATCACCTATATCTTTATTGGGGTATACCGTTATTACAGATGAAGATGAAAACCTCGGTCCTGTAGAAGAAGTAATTGAACAGCCACACCAGGTATTATTAAGACTCACCCTCGATGGTAACGAAGCATTGATACCCTTACATGAAGAAACCCTGGATGGAATAGACCATGAAAAAAAAGTAATCCACGTGGTATTACCAGATGGATTACTTGATATTTACAGGGGGCAATAGCTAATGGCTTATAGCCTATGGCCTATAGCATATGGTTTATGGCAGATAGTTCAATATATACAATAAGCTGATAGACTATAGCTAATGGCCAATAGTATATAATTTAAAGTAGATAGTTTAATATACGCTATAGGCTATTACCCATAAGCCATACGCTATATGTTATCTCGCAAGTTTCTTCAGATCAAAATCGATCACTCTTGTTGTACTTACTGCATTCGCTGCCTGTAGTGCTCTTTCGGCCTGAAGTATATGTCTGTAATGATGTGCTATAAAAAACAGCAAAGTATCTCCCAGTTTCAGCTTCACCAGTTTTGAAATAGAGATGGCACAACTTGCCTTATTCAGGTCAACGTCCTGGGCAGCTTCCAGTAAGTTTAAGAGTCGTTCCTGCTGTTCAATAAATTCAGCAATCACTTTATAGCTGTCTGTATTACTTTGCGGATAATGATCTTTAGGGGATGACATTTTTTTGGTAACCGTACCATCATTACCCGGCATCATCAATTTGGTAAAATAATTGCCCAGCCAGCCAGCTTTAAAATGTGTAGCAGGTCCGTATCCCTTTTCTTTGGCTTTTTTAATAGCTTTTTCTATTTCAGGCAGGTAAAAACGTCCATAACTGTTCAGGTGCTCAAGGCATTGCGTAGCACTCCATTTCTCCGGGGCTGTTTTATAGCCAAACTGGCTATGTCTGATCATCTGCCATTCGCTGATGGCTTTGTTTAAAAATGATTCTGTCTGTTCCTGTAACTCAATTAAGAGTTTGCTTGATGGATAGGTCGGCATTGTATTTTATTTTTGTTATAGCAAAGCTGCAACAGCCAGCTGTTTAAAATCTTGGCGCAAACCAAGATTTTTGGAATGGTGAATGGTGAATGGTGAGTAGTGAGTAGTCAGTAGTCAGTAGTCAGTAGTCAATGCTGAATATAGGCCACTAAATTACTCACTACTCACTCTATTCTCATTAACAATTGACAATTCACCATTCACCATTCAAAGCCTCACCCTCCCAAGCAATTTACTAAAGGTAGTAGCATCAATTCCTAAATAAGAAGCGAGGTATTTATGCGGAATCAATCTTAGTACATGCGGACTTCGTTTGAGGAGTACTTTGAATTTCTCTTCAGCCGAAAAACATTGTAATTCAATCTGTCTCTCCAAAACGCCGGCGAGTGAGAAAGCAGTAGCTTTTCTGATCAGGGTTTCGAAATTATGGTAACGTAACATCAGATCATTTACCTGTTGATAGGTGGTTCTGATAAATTCACTAGCGGTAAGTGTTTCCAAAAAATAACGTGATGGGGTTTGTGTTAAGAAAGAATCTGCTACGCCTGAAAAAGAAAAAGGGTAAGTGAAAACAATCGTAGCCTCTTTTTCATCATCGCCAGCATAAAAAGCCCTTTGTACGCCTTCTGTTACAAAATATAAGTACCGTTCTGTTTCGCCTTGTTTGGTAAGTATGGTTTTTCTTTTCGCAGTATAGGGTTGCCAGCAGTTCGCAAAATCATCCCATTCATGGTCCTGTAAAGGATGAATGTTATGGCAGAATTGCCTTAGTTCCGTTAAAGTGTTACGATCGGTATTCAAAATCGGATCATTAGTTTAATATCCAATTTACGGCTGTTTCCAATACCCTGTCTTTTTTCTGTCTGAGATCGTTGGCATTCGGTTTTACGATAACATCCGGAACAACGGGTCCAAAATCCTTTTCATCCTTATTGGCCCTGGTAAACATTTTTGTAGAACCCCTGGCAATGATATAACTATTGGGTAACATGAAATTGAACATCTCACCAAAATCATTCGGTGATTCGCCCGTAGGTTCTCCAAAGGTTTTAGCCAGCTGATAACTCACTACACCATCTGCCAACATATTGGCACTTGAAAAAGTACCTGTGCCAATCAGAAAAGCCACTTTTCCGGAAAAGAAAGGTTCTCTGGCCTCGGGCTGTGTTAACTGCTGGTTGATGTAAATATAGGTATCGCCATCTTTCTGGCTCATATAAAACCTGTTGTCTGCTTCATTATAATTTGTCTGTCCTTTCAGAAAGGTTTTATAGGGGGCACTTATTTTCCATTTCATCCCACCGGCCAAAATATAAGGCTTTCGGTTAAAGTATCGAATCAGCAATTCTCCCAGCTGAGAATCTCCGCCACCATTTTCACGCAGGTCAATAATTAATCCTTTCGCACTGCTGTCTTTTAATTGCTGGAAAGTTTCATCGAGAAATTTTTCAAAAGGTTCCGCTTTATCGTTGCGCATACTTCTGTAATTGAGGTATCCGATCTGGTTCGTTAAAAAACGAAATTCATAGGGCTTATTGCCCTGGCTATTCATTTTGGCGGCCAGAGCACGATTGATACTATCGGCCTGTGCTCTTGAAAAACCAGCTACTGTAACGCTTCTCTTTTCTCCATTTTCTTTAATGGCTTCGATCTGAAATGGACTATGAATACCATCCAGAAATAAAAGCTTCCGGCTGTAAAAACCTACCTGTTCATATTTCCAGGTATCCAGACCACCAAATAATTGCAGGTATCGTTTATTGAGTTCTTCAACTGTGATACCATTTATACTTACAATGCGGTCATTCATTTCCAGCTGCTGAGCAGCACTCAGATCATAAGAAATACGCCATGCATCTTTTTCTGCTTTCCGGATCATAAAAGGGAAACGTAAACTGTTATTATACAGGCTATCTGTAATACGACTGCTTACCAGACCCAGATGGCCCTCATTTAAGGCAGCACTAAGTTTACTGAATAGAAAAACGATTTGAAAATGATTCAGGCTATCGCTGTATTCATTGAGTAACTGGTTGCCTAAGGCAGTTAATTGCTGTTTGCTTATAAAATGATAGAGATTAACATGTGAGGCTTCCATGGTTTCCAGCCAGAAAGTAACATCATTGCGTACCTTTTCTTTGGCAATTTTCTGATAATAGAAACCAGCCGGATGCTTTTCTTCATAGGCAATAGAGGGTTGACTCACTGCTGCGGTTGTTACTATTGATAGAAAAAGGATGATCAGGATTTTCATCTGAGAAATTTAAGGGTCAAACGTACAAACACCGGTCATTGTTACAATCACATAAATGGGGGATTGTTAGCAAATGGGCGAACTTAAATTTTTATCTTAGCTTCTGATGGCCGATCCGCAACGATATATAGCGCATTTTGATCTCGACTCTTTTTTTGTAAGTGTAGAGATGCTCAATGACCCCTCTTTAAAAGGGAAAGCGGTTATTGTGGGAGGCTCACGCGATAGAGGGGTGGTTACTACCTGCAGTTATGAGGCACGTAAATTCGGTGTAAAAAGTGCTATGCCTATGAAAACCGCAATGCGGTTATGTCCGCATGCTATATTGGTTCGGGGAACCAGAGGTGAGTATAGCCGTTATTCGCGTTGGGTAACAGAAATTATTGCCGCCAAAGCACCTTTGTTTGAGAAGGCTTCTATTGATGAATTCTATATAGACCTTACAGGTATGGATCGTTTTTTTGATCCCTATCAGTGGACCATCGATTTACGAACAGAAATTATTGAAAAAACACAGTTGCCCATTTCATTCGGTCTGGCTACGAATAAAATGGTTGCTAAAATAGCAACGGATGAAGCAAAGCCCAATGGATACCTTTTTATAAAGCCTGGTATGGAAAAGGCTTTTCTTGCGCCACTACCTGTCAGCAAATTTTCAGGTGTGGGAGAAAGCACTTTCAAAACCTTACAGTCGATGGGTATTCATACCATCAAAGATGTTAGTGAAACAGCCATAGAAGTACTCGAGAAGAAATTGGGTAAATGGGGAACGGATCTTTGGTATAAATCTCAGGGTATACATGAAGGGCAGGTACATGCTTACCATGAGGCCAAGTCTATATCTACAGAAAATACTTTTGAAGAAAACAAGACGGATGTAAATTTTCTGTTGAGTGAGCTAGTTCGTATGACGGAAAAAGTGGCGTATGAGTTGAGGCAGGATGATAAACTCACCGGATGTATAGCAGTCAAAATACGCTACCCCGATTTTGAAACTACTTCACGCCAAACTACCATTGATTATACTTTACGGGATGATGAGTTGATACCTGTAGCTATCGATCTTTTTCATAAACTATACCGTAAAGGGCAACCGGTACGGTTATTAGGCGTTCGTCTGAGTGAGCTTACTAATCATGCGGTACAGGGGAGTTTATTTGATGATGCTGAAAAGAAAAATGAACTCTATAAAGCGATTGATGATGTGAAAAATAAATTTGGCAAAGCATTACTTCAAAAAGCCAGAACGGTGAAGAAAAAAGAGGGTTGAAAGTGTAGGCTCAGTACACTGTATTTATTCCTATGTAATGAAAATTTCGGAGTAAAAAACATTCTGTATCTTACTACATAAAATAGTAAAATTTCACCATGAGAAAAATGTTATCCCTCATTGTAGGCGTATTGATATTATCAGCAGCCACATCACAGCGAAATGTGATTCATTGCGGACAGATGGTAGATGTAAGAAATCTTCAGCTGCTTAAAGAAATGACCATTATTACAGAAGGTAATAAAATTGTTGATGTGCTGAAGGGTTATGCAGTAGCAGGAGCTGGGGATAAGGTGATTGACCTGAAATCGAAAACTGTAATGCCGGGTTTAATTGATATGCATGTGCATATGGAAAGTGAAACCAATCCAGGTAAATACATGGAAACCTTCACTTTTAATCCTGCAGATTATGCGTATCAATCTGTTGTTTTTGCAGAAAGAACATTAATGACAGGTTTTACTGCTGTACGGGATCTGGGTGGAAGTGGCGTGAATATTTCTTTGCGTAACGCCATTAACAAAGGATTGATTAAAGGACCTCGTGTATATACTGCCGGAAAATCGATTGCGACAACCGGTGGGCATGCTGATCCCACTAATGGATACAGAAGAGATCTGATGGGCGATCCTGGTCCGGAAGCGGGTGTGGTAAATGGTCCGGATGAAGCCGCTAAAGCAGTGCGTCAGCGTTATAAGGAAGGCAGTGATGTCATTAAAATAACTGCATCGGGTGGTGTATTGAGTGTGGCCAAGAGCGGTGAGAATCCACAGTTTACAGAAGCAGAAATCAAGGCAATTGTAGCCACTGCAAAAGACTATGGTTTTAAAGTCGCTGCACACTGTCATGGTACAGAAGCCATGAAGCGTGCGGTAAATGCAGGTGTGAATTCTATTGAACATGGTACTTATATGACGGAAGAAGTGATGGAACTGATGAAAAAAATGGGAACCTATTATGTTCCTACAATTACTGCAGGAAGATCAGTAGCAGATTCAGCAAAGAAACCTGGCTATTATCATGAACTGGTAACACCCAAAGCATTGGCTATTGGCCCAAAAATTCAGGGAACATTTGCCAATGCCTATAAAGCGGGTGTCAAAATAGCTTTCGGTACAGATGCAGGTGTATATGCACATGGTAAAAACTGGCTTGAGTTTGTGTATATGAATGAGGGCGGTATGTCCGCTTTGGAAACCATTCGCTCAGCTACCTTATATGCCGCTGATTTATTAGGGGATGACAGAATCGGCGTAATTGAAAAAGATAAGCTGGCAGATATTGTTGCGATTGATGGCGATCCGGTAAAAGATATCCGCTCTATGGGTAAAGTAAAATTTGTAATGAAGAATGGAGTGGTGTATAAACAGGAATAGGGAATAAGAAATATCAAATAAGGAATAAGGAATAAGAAATAAGGAAGTAGAAGATTAATCCTTTCTCATTTCTTATTCTTTATTTCTTGTTTCTCTGTTATTTTAGTTTTCTCAACTGCGCCAGCATAGCCCGCAGGTCTTTGGGTAATTCGGCTTCAAGCTCGAATTTTTCTCCATTCAGACTAAAACTCAATTTGTGAGAATGAAGTGCCAGTCTGCCCATCAACGGTCTTTCCTCTTCATCATGCTTTGATAATTTGAATTTCTTCTTTAAAGCAGATAACAAAATAGGAGCGGGATCACCGTATAACTCGTCGCAAACGATCGGGTGTCCCAGGTGTTGCATATGAACACGTATCTGGTGTGTACGGCCGGTATGAATCTGAAATTGCAGCCAGCTGTATAATCGAAAACTTTCCAAAACAGTATAGTCAGTAAGAGAAGCTTTACCTTTTACATGCGTGATCATTTTTCCGGTCTTTCCGGGATGCTCCATAATAGAAGCGTCAATACTACCGGTTTCATTGATCAATTTACCATGAACCAGACCCAGGTAAAATTTCTCTACATCCCTGCCTTCAAATAATTGTGAAAGTTGTTTATGCGATTCTTCGTTTTTTGCAAAAACAATGATACCACTGGTATCTTTATCCAAACGGTGAACGGTATAAATATTTTCATACCTGGATTTCAGGATATCTTTTAACGAAAGTTCCTGTCCTAAACGATCTGGAATACTCAGTAGACCGGATGGTTTATTCACTGCTACAAAAAAATCGTTTTCAAAAATAATATCGGGGCGCATGGTAGGTGTTAGGTATTAGGTGTTAGGCATTAGGTGTTAGGGTTTATGGAGTTGTTTTTTCTAATACCTAACGCCTAACCCCTTTCAATTTTACTTGGCTTTTCTTACGAAAGATTTATTCATAAACTTCAATAACCTCACTTCTTTCTCATTCAGGAAGCGCCACTTGCCACGGTCAACATTCTTTTTGGTGAGGTTGGCAAACATGACGCGATCAAGCCCTTTCACATCATAGCCCAGGTGTTCAAATATGCGACGAACGATACGGTTGCGGCCACTGTGTATTTCAATGCCCACAATATTTTTTTGTTTATCGTCGGCATAACCAACTGAATCGGCTTGAATAAAGCCATCTTCCAGGGTAATACCACTTACAATGGCTTCAAGGTCTTTTTTAATAACAGGTTTATCTAGTGTAACCTCATAAATTTTCTTTACCTCAAAAGATGGATGGGTAAGTTTTTGTGCGAGTTCTCCGTCATTGGTAAGAATGAGTACACCGGTTGTGTTTCTATCCAGGCGACCTACCGGATATACTCTTTCCGGTGTGGCGTTTTTAATAAGGTCTAAAACCGTTTTACGTCCTTGCGGATCATTGGCTGTAGTAATATAATCTTTGGGTTTATTGAGCAGGATGTATACCGCATTTCTTTGCAGAAATACCTGTTTGCCTTTTACGATTACTTTGTCTTTACCGGAAACTTTATAACCGGGTTCAAATACCTTATCGCCGTTTACGGTTACTTTACCTTCTTTAACCAGTTCTGCCGCTTCTCTTCGGCCGCACACACCTGCATGTGCAATAAACTTATTCAAAGGCATCTGCTCATCTGAACCATTACCCTGAACAGGAATATTGGGAGCTATTGCATCTTTCGCTGAATTCTTTGATTTTGTATCGGGATATTTTTTTCCAGCCTTTTGGCTCGTAGCTCGCGACTCAAAACCCGTAGCTTTTCCCTTACCTGTAGTTTGTGGCCTGAAACTGGTAGCTTTCTCCTGCTCGCCTCTTATTTTCTCTATCTTCTTCTTCCGCATTTCTTCACCTGCGGCTCTGGCTTCGGCTTTTATTTTCTTTTTTTCCTGGCGAAACGCTTCTTTAATGGCACTGCCTTTTTTCTTACTGGCAAACTTGTCGAAATTGTCGGTTCTTTTTTTCATTTTTTTTGATTTACTGTTTTACAACAGGAGGAATGGAGAGTATAAGCTGAAAGCTTTCTTCTTTATCCTTTATTCGCCAATTGTCCGCAGGCGGCATCTATATCTTTTCCACGGCTTCTTCTTAATCTTGCGTTAACACGGTTTGATTCGAGAAACTGCATAAAGTTTTGAATGCCTTCTTCATCTGGTTTGGTGAACCGGAAAGCGTCTATCGGGTTGTATTCTATAATGTTCACTAAGTCTGCAGGTACCTGGCGATAAATTTTTATCAGTTCCTCAGCATCTTTTTGTGAATCATTGAAATTCTTGAAGAGTATATATTCAAATGTAATTTCGTTACCCGTTTGTTTGTAGAAATAATTCAGGGCATCGATGAGTACTTTGATATTATTGGTTTCATTGATCGGCATAATTTCATTACGCTTCACATCATTGGCTGCATGTAAAGAGAGTGCCAACTTAAAACGAACCTGGTCATCACCCAGTTTGCGGATGGCTTTGGCTACCCCAGCGGTAGAAACAGTAATTCTTCTCGGACTCATAAACAAGCCATCTTCAGCTGAAATGCGTTCAATGGCTTTCATTACATTGCCGTAGTTGAGCAGGGGCTCGCCCATACCCATAAAAACAATATTGGATAATTTCTTCTGAAATTTTTCTTCACTTTCCTTGTTGATCAATACTACCTGATCATAAATCTCATCGAAAGTGAGGTTGCGTTTGCGATCCATATACCCGGTTGCGCAGAACTTGCAGCTGAGGCTGCAACCTATCTGAGAAGAAACACAGGCGGTTTTTCTTTCGTCGGTAGGAATCAATACGCCTTCTACAAGGTGATTGTCATGGGTACGGAAACGGCTTTTAATGGTACCATCTTCACTATATTGAACTGCATCAACCCGTAAAGCCGGTAAACTGAAGCTCTGGGCAAGTCTCGCACGAAGGTCCTTACTCAGGTTGGTCATATCCTCAAAACTATGGGCATGCTTTTGCCATAACCACTCATGCACCTGTTTTACCCTGAATTTTTTCTCCCCAATGCCATTGAAATAATCTTCCAAGTCATTGATACTCAGGTGCCTGATATTTGGTAATTCCGTATTCATCCTGCAAAGATACCCAAGAAACAGAGAAATAAGGAATAAGAAATAAGGAACAGAAAAAGTAAAAGTAAATGATAGATCAGGCGTATACAGCTTGCATAAGCCATATTTCACTTCCTCATTCCTTATTCCTTATTTCCTATTCCGCTATCTTGCGCATCAATTATGAATACTATGAATGCTTGTTATGTTATAGATGCGGTTCGTACACCGATTGGACGATATGGCGGGAAATTGAGCTCCATTCGTCCGGATGATCTTTTGGCACATGTAATTACGGCATTATTACAACGAAATAATACGATTGATCCCTCAGCTTTTGAAGATGTAATTGCAGGTGCGGCCAATCAGGCGGGTGAAGATAACAGGGATGTGGCAAGAATGGCCGCCTTACTCGCCGGGCTGCCGGTAACCGTAGGTGGTAATACAGTAAATCGTTTGTGCGCCAGCGGATTGCAGGCGGTGATGGATGCATCACGTGCTATTATGTGCGGTGAAGGTATGTTATACATTGCTGGTGGTGTAGAAAGCATGACGCGTGCACCTTTTGTAACGGCTAAAGCAGAAGGGGCTTTTAGCAGGAAAGTAGAAACGTTTGATACGACTATTGGTTGGCGCTTTATAAATAAGAAACTGGCATCCATGTACCATCCTTATAGTATGGGAGAGACAGCAGAGAATGTTGCCAGAGACTGGAAGCTGACGCGTGATGAACAGGATGCATTTGCATTATCATCGCAGCAAAAATATTTTGCAGCACTGGCAGCCGGTAAATGGGAAGATGAAATAGTAGCAGTTGAAATGATTAATGACAGGTTGATTTCCTGGTTCAATCAGGATGAACATCCGAGAGAAACATCTATTGAAAAACTCACAGCATTAAAACCGGCTTTTGCCAAAGACGGTACAGTTACAGCCGGCAATTCATCGGGTATTAATGATGGGGCCGCAGCCATGATACTGGCCAGTGAAGAAGCGGTAAAACTTTTTAACCTGCAACCCATAGCCAGGGTGGTAAGTATGGGTGTGGCTGGTGTTGACCCGGCTATTATGGGAATAGGACCGGTACCGGCTTCTCAAAAAGCATTGATAAGAGCAGGGTTATCTGTAAAAGATCTTGATCTGATTGAGTTGAATGAAGCTTTTGCTTCACAAAGTCTGGCATGTATGAAAGACCTTGAGCTCGATCCACAAAAAGTAAATGTAAACGGAGGTTCTATTGCCATCGGGCACCCATTGGGTTGTAGCGGTGTGCGTATTTCAACGACGCTACTGCATGAAATGAATCGCCGGAAATCTAAGTATGGTCTGGCTACTATGTGTGTGGGCGTTGGACAGGGAGCAGCGTTAGTGTATGAAGGACTGGGTTAAACTGATACCTGGTCTACTATAGTAGAAGAAGGGATACTGCTGGAAAATAGTGAGTGATGAAATCTTATTGCTATAAATTCTTTCTTTCCAGAATACTTATGATTGTCTCTTTTTTTCGCTGAGATACAGGAACTGTTATTCCTCCATCTAAAATTAATGAGCCACCTTCAGATTTATCATACATATTGATTTTATCGGGGTTAACCAGATAGGAATGATGTGTCCTTAAAAAACCAAGTGGTTCCAGTAGGTTTTCATACTCTTTCAGGTTTTTTGAAACGAGTATATCCTTTTGATTTTGAAGATAGAAGCGTGTGTAAGTGCCATCTGCCATGCAGTATAATATGTCGCTTACTTTTACAAAGTAGATATTATCAATATCCCTTAGTACGATACGTTTATCTCTGTCTGTTTTACCTGATAGTTGTTGTAAAAGAACATCAATCTGATCACTCAATAGTTTCGTTTTAATATTTGCTGAAGCTTTTTCTAAGCTAATCTTAAGGTTGTCTGGATCAACAGGTTTTAGTAAATAGTCAATTGCACTGAATTTAAAGGCGTCAATTGCGTATTGATCATGGGCGGTTACAAATATTAACTGGAATTGAGGATTGGCTATTTTCTTCATTAGATCAAATCCACTTCCATCTTCCATTTCTATATCCAGAAAAACAATATCAGGGTTGGCATCTTGTATTTGCTGGATACCCTCTTTTACACCTGATGCCTCAATAATGCTGGTAAAGCTAAAGCCGGTAAGTTTTATAAGCTCTTTTAAGGTATTCCTGAGAGATATTTCGTTATCGATGAGTAATATGGTCATACTTCAATATGAGCAACAAAACTATTTATTAATCACTTATCTATCAAGTTTCTGCATTTAATAATTAAGTGCTTGCATGAGTTAATAGTCAAAAGATACGAGTAATTAACGGAATATTTTTACTTCAGTTAATTGATTACTAAGACCTATGAAGCTTACAACATTTCTTTTCTCTTTTGCGTTCCTCCTTGTTATCGAAATTTCGGCACAAAGATCAACATATACACGTGATGGGGCTCAGGCAACCTTGAAGTATGTCGATATCTTATTTAAGGATCCTTTCATTTTCAAAAACGGCAAATTGAATGTGCCTGGCGACAAGGCAGAAGATAAATCAGTAGTGTCAGAGGCTCTTATGAAGAGTGACCAGGTAATCAAAGAATATGAGCAGAAAATAGAAGCATTTATTCAATCAAAGCCTACCGCAATTATTACCAAGTCGGCATATAATGATGTCACAAGCCAGATGATAGGTTTAAAGAGTGCAATTGCGAAAGCCGAAGATGGCTACAAAAACTGGCGTTCATTGAGTACGGTTTCTTTTTTGCAGGATCTATATCTGTATAAGGCATTTATTATTTCGGCAATGAAAGTATATCCTGAAGCATTGTCATTAGAGGATAAGTTGGAAGAGGTAAAATCTGCTATCGAAAAATATGGCAGCAGAGAAGCTTATATGTTAAAGATTGAAAAGAATCAGGCTGAATACGTAAAAAATCTACGGATGAAAAAGGCAGTTTTTACAGATGCTGCTTTGGAAGCCAGTGTGAAGAAGCAATATGAATCTATCTGGGAATCAGAGAGATTACTTGTAACCAAAGTTCATATTACAAGTCTCTGGACGCTTGAAAAAAATGCTTTGGATATTCCTTTACACAAAGAAGTGGAAGTAAATATTGCAATTAAAAAAGCAGATGGAACCTGTGCAATTGCCAGTGGCTATGCAAGATCTACATATGAGGGAGGCGGAAAATACAGTGCGCCTTTGTTAATTATGCCAACACATCCAATAGCACTTGATTGTGCAAATCTGAATAAATAAAGAACTTGAGAAATGAGAAAAACAGCTTTTCTGGTTTTAGCGCTATGTTGTCTGCTAACCAAAGCATTTGCACAAACCAGGGGTGGCAATCCGAAATTTGATTCAAATGCAAATCCTTATATAAAGATACTTCAGGATACGGCAGTTGGAAAAAGAACAGCGAAGTTCCTGATGAATTTTGTACAGCCAGAAGTATTACGTGACTACTTTACATCATCCCCCTGTTCTGAATATACCCAATTGAGTGATACCCGTATCAATCAGTTTACTGAGTTTGTTGCACAGTTTATGTCTGGGAGAACAGACGTAAAACAAATGACTAAAGCCGAGAATGATTTTAAAAAAAAGGGGGTTTCATCTCAAGCAACAGATATTGACTACCATATCAACTTTATTGAACAGCAGGGTACATTTGCAACTGATGCTACTGCCCCTATCGAAAATCTGATTTGTAGGGCAAGAGGTAGTATTCAGGCCATAAAAAGTACCATTAGCTATCTGGAAGCTATCAGAAAGGTCTTTCCCTCGGTTGAAGGCGTGGATGAAGTGATTCAGAAAGCGAAGCAAGTACTACTCTCATATCCCGATAATAAATCTTTGGTAGCATTGATTAAAAAGAATCGAAATCAGTAAACCAAGACCTTGGTGAAACGGAAGACCTGCAGTATAGGTATTTCATTATCTATTCTTTCACGTTGTTAAGCCAGCTAAGCATATAAATATTTAGGCAAAAAACAATAAAATTCTCTGCATGAAAAGAATACATGTAAACCTGATCATTAGCACAATAACCGCTTTGTTACTTTCAGCCTGTAGTAGTAAAAATGAAGTGCAGCCAGCATTGAAGAAACGATACATTTTATCGAATGAGTATAATAGCACAAACAATAACGCCTCAATAAAGTATTTTGTGAATGATGTGCCTGCAACTTTAGGTGATGCATCAACTTCCAAAATTTATGGAGAAGATCTGGAAGTGGTAGGAACAGATGTATATGTTTTAGCCAGCAAACAACCTATTTCAGGTGGAGCGTATGCGGCTGTTATCTATAAAAATGGTGTAGAATTGCAAACTGTTCCATTGGCAAGTGGGATCTATTACAATTGTCTTGCAGTAAGTGGCAATGATATCTATATGGTAGGAACCGATTTCCCTTCCGGGGGTGTCCCCAAGATTATACAGTGGAAGAATGGTACCGTAACATCTATTACCACAAATACAGGGGCTTCTGCAACTGAAGCCAGACCTTATGATTTAATAATTGAAGGAGGCAATGTTTACATAGCGGGATTTGAAACAGCAACTGGTAGCCCTTATAACCGTCTTCCGAAGTATTGGAAAAACGGAGTTGCAGTTACACTAAGTTCAGGGGCAGGGTCTTATTCTGCTGTACACAGAATTCTTGTATCAGGCAATGATATTTTTTGCGCCGGCGATTCGGAAGGGAAACCTGTATATTGGAAAAATGGAGCGATCAATAGTCTCGGTACATCGAACGGATGGTGTTATGGTATAGCTGTTAGTGGTGCTGATGTATATACTGCTGGTGCTGTATCTACAGGTTCAAATATTTACAATGCAGTTAGTTGGAAAAATGGAATACCTACAATGCTGAGTAATATTACAGCTCAGGGCACTGTGAGTGTATATGGTATTGGTGTAGATGGTAATGATGTATACGTAATTGGAAGTGTCCCTGATCCTGCCAATAATGGAGCCAAATCTGTTTTTTGGAAAAATGGTATATTGACAGAATTACCCACAGTAACGGGTAATAATGGTTATGCATACAGACTTGTAATTAAATAATTACAAGTCTGTATGGTTGCTGAATATAGCGGGTAATCTGATAGACACAATTACTTCATTTTTCGATCCTTCGGTAATGCTAAAACCGGCATTGGATTGTAAAGCCAGATTCAATAAATAGATTCGATCCTTCACTATTTGACTCGCTCTTGAAATGTGAGAAGATTTGTGATGGCCGACTTCTTTCTTAAGTCCTCTTCCATTATCGGTAATCTGGATCACTAATTCATTATTCAGTTGCTTAAATTCAACATGAATATGACCAGTATAATTAATATTGATAAACCCATGCTCAATACTGTTTTCAATCATTGGTTGTAATATCATAGAGGGCATATACTGCTCATTTATTTCTAAATTCTCATCTGTATAAATGGTATATGTGAACCTTTCTGGAAATCGGAGTAGTTGTAAATCAAGATATTGTTTTAAGAAATCTATTTCCTGTTCTATTGTTATATAATCCTTGTAACTATTTTCAAGGGTGTTCCGCATTAAAGATGATAGTTTTACAAGATTCGAAATAATAAAAGAGCTTTCCTTTTTTTCAAGTAGTAAACCCTGAATAGAAGCCAGCGCATTAAAAAAGAAATGCGGATTCATGCGTGCCCGATTTAATCTTTGTTCGGTTTCTAATACTTTCTGTTTGTGTTTTAGTGATTGTTGACGGAGAAAGAAACCAATTACACCAATGGCCAGTAAAGCTATAAGGGCCAGCAGTAAATAAATTTTCTTTTGTAACGACAGCTCTTGAATTGTTTTTTCATTTTTAGCCTGTGTGTATTTTTTTTCCAACTCATTGATAGTAGCCGTTTTCTCCATTGTATAGATACTGTCTCTTATATATATCATTTCTTCCTGTGCCTCAGATGATCTTTTGAAATCTTTTAATGCCTTAGAACTCCTAAAAATGGTATTCAAGGGTTGTATAGCCAGTTGCTTATTAAAAAGAATTGCATAGCGATAAGCAGAATCTGCCATATTTCTGGCATCCTTATAATTATTAAGCTGGAAGAATATTTCGCTTTTAGAACTATAGGCGTTTAATAAATGCCGGTAAAAATCGAAGACTCCTTTCGGACTTGCTATAATGGCGCTGTCAGCATAAGATACTGCTATATCGAATTCTCGCCTTGTAATATGATATTGACTAATCTTATTATAAGCATCTGAAAGTTCTAATAAGTTGGCAGGCTTATTCCTTGAAATTGATATACATTCCAAAGCAAGCAAGTAGCTGCTGTCGAGATAGCTTTTCAATTTTGTTTGCTGGTATGATTCGAAATAGCTTTCAGATGCCCTTGTTAGTACAGCAGCAAGTATAATGCTGTCTTTAGATAATTTAGCAGCGGAAAGTGCTTTTCGACTGTATAATAAATACTGCCTGAATTGCTGTTCCTGTTGAAATATAGAAGCAAGGTTAATACTGGCGCGGGCTGCCGCATACCAATCTTTTTCTTCTTCAGCCAATGTTAATGCTTTAATTGTTACTAACGAAACACTATCTCTGAAGCCAGCCTCCTGGTAATAGCGTGCCAGTGTATTATAAAATCGAATACGTAATTTTTTACAGTTTAATACATCCTGAATAGCCTCTTCTTGCAGAAAATAATTTCTTGCCTCTGAAAATTTTTTCTTGGCAACTGCGATCTGACCAAGACCGTCCAGAAAAACAATTTTACAGGCTTTATTGGTTGACGATTTTAGTTTGTTAAGCACAAATGCAGCAGAATCAAGTTTTCCGGAATTATAATATTTGCCAATCATTTGCCTAAGCGTATCTGCTGGCTTACAGTTACACTCTTCCTGACCTTTGCAAATTGAAATGACACCTAAAAAAAGTAAGCAGAATATGAAACGCATTTTGTATTGCTTTTCGTCATTATTAATACAGGAAATATAATCTATTTTGCTGCTATATAATATTGGATAATTGAAAATTGACCAAGACTTTATTACAGATTTTCGATTGTTTGGTAAGGGTATGCGGTTATTAAAATAATACCCGCATTTGTTTATTTGTGATGTTTATTTAATTGTTGTGCCCTTTATGCTTGTATGATTTATTGAGGATAAAAGTGCCATAATAATTTCCCTTACTAGAACTATCCTGTTTTTGGATGTTCTGAAATGTAATTGTATAGGAATGATTATCTTAAAAAGGTAAAATGCATCCTGTAATGTTTTTTTTACAAGTAAAACGGGGGAAATTGTATAAAACACCCAGTTAGGTAGTTTTGAAAACCAAACATTTGTATAAATCTATTTCGGTATCATATATTTCTTATATTTATTTTGTAACTTTTCAGTTCTAAACCCGTTACGCTAATAACTAAAACCTGATACACATGAAAAAATTAATGATGCTTTGCCTGCTGCTGGGTGCAGTTGCTTTTGTACAAGCACAAACCAAAGACAGTACACTGAATGATTTTGTAGGAAAATATAAATTTCCGGAAGGAAGTATTGTTACGGAAGTAGTGGTTAGTATGGAAGGAGAAGGACTGATAATGGGGTCCAGTGTTGGTAATTCAACCCTGGTTAAGGCAGGCGAGGATTTATTTACCATAACAGCTTATGATGGAACAGCACAGTTTAAAAGAGATGCAAACAAAAAAGTAATCGGTGTAAATATCAATGCAGGCGGCTATGTACTGGAAGGTACAAAATCAGATGGTATTGCATTGAATCATGCTGCTGCTATGTTGCTAAAACGACAACTATACGCACTTAGAAAGTAAAATATGTTTATCATACAAAAAAGGGCTCTGCTAAGAGCCCTTTTTTGTAACTGCGCTATTACAGATTTTACATCTGTTGGTTTACTATTTATAATAAGTTTCATCCAGATAAAACAGTCCATCTTCTTTTTGCCAGTACCAGAATTTTTTCCTGTATACCACATATTTACCCCTGGCTGTAGTTTTAATATAATTGTCGGGTACAAAAAGAATACGTGGAGGTACTATTTTATATCGATATATCAGATTCGTACGTTGATTGGGTGTAAATGCCCTGCTTAGTATTTTGTAATCGGCTTTAGCGGCAATTTCTTCCGGAAGTTTTTCTTTGGGTGTAATCACATTACCCATACCATCAATGACCACCATGGGTAATAGCGTTTCAGTAGCTGTTTTTTTGGTATCGGTTTTCTCTTCCTTCTCTTTGGTTTCGGGAATATTGATGGTCTCTTTTATTTTATTGTCAGCATCTTTAATAACAGGTTTGTTGGTAGTGCCAACATGGGTTGTTTTCGCAGGTAGATTTTTTCTTCCGCAACTCATTATGAGCAGCGCAAAAGCAGCTAGTATCCATATTGGCTGTTTCATAATAATGTCATTTTGGGGTATAACATGCCAATATTGTGCCAGAATGGCTAATAGCCTATGGCTTATCGCTGATAGCGTATAGAAATACTGATAACACGATAAGCTATAAGCCATCAGCTATCTGCCATTCACTATACCCCCATATAGCTAAGGAGAGCAGATTGTGCTATTTCTTCCTGGGTTCCTTTGGTGAGATCTTTAACAATGCAGGTGCCCTGCTCCATTTCTTTTGAACCAATGATCACTGCATAGGGAATATTTTTCTTTTCAGCATATTTGAACTGCTTATCAAATTTGCTTTGTTCATGAAATAATTCTGCAGCGATATTATTTTTTCTGAGCGTTTGTAATAAATGAAAAGCATTTTTGCTTTCCGCTTCTCCCAGATTAAAGAACAATACTTTGGTGCCAATTTGTACAGTGTCGGGAAAAACCTGTAAGTCTTCCATCACATCATAAATACGGTCTACACCAAAACTAATACCTACACCCGGTACATTGGGTACGCCGAATAAACCGGTAAGATCATCGTAACGGCCACCACCACCAATACTGCCCATCTGTACGCCTAATGCTTTTACTTCGAAGATGATGCCGGTATAGTAATTCAAACCGCGGGCAAGTGTAAAGTCGGTTACCAGATGGTTAGGACTATTGCTTATATCGCAGTTTGTTAAAACATATTGTATTTCTTCCAGTCCTTTTTTACCCGATTCATTATTACCCAGTAAAGTAGCAAGCTGAGAAATTTTTTCTTCATTGTTTCCGCTGATGGTTAAGTATTTTTCTATGATGGTAACCTGCTGATTATTCAGACCACGTTGGGAGAGTTCTTCTTTTACTTTGTCAATCCCAATTTTATCGAGTTTATCGATGGCAACAGTGATATCGGTCATTTTATCTGCACCTCCGCAAACTTCAGCGAGTGCGGCCAGAATTTTCCGGCTGTTGATCCGTATTTCAACAGGTACTTTCAGTTGTTCAAAAACAGAAGCGTATATATGTGCCAGTTCCACTTCATTTAACAGGCTATTGCTTCCTACCACATCTGCATCGCACTGGTAAAATTCACGATAGCGTCCTTTCTGCGGACGATCGGCGCGCCATACCGGTTGTAACTGGTATCTTTTAAAAGGCATGGTCAGCTGGCCGTAGTTCATGGCTACATAACGTGCAAAAGGAATGGTAAGGTCGTAACGAAGGGCTCTTTCTGTAATGCCTTTATTGTTTTTTCCTTCAAGGATTTTTTCAAAATCGGCTTTTGCCTGTTCATGTTTGGCTGGATTATCCAGCCCGTTATTCAGAATTTTGAAAATCAGTTTATCACCTTCTTCGCCGTATTTCCCCATTAAAGTATCCAGGTTCTCCATGGCGGGGGTTTCCAATGGCTGAAAACCATACAATTCAAATACCGATCTGATGGTTTGAAAAATATGGTTGCGTTTACGTACTACTGCCGCACTGAAATCTCTTGTTCCCTGAGGTAAACCTGGTTTGCTCATATCAATTTTTTGTTGTATCTTTTTGTTTCAATTATCTATCTGGTTTTGTTATTCTCCAGACAAGCCATATTTCTTAATAATGTTGTCGCAAGCTTCTGATAAAAGTTCGAATACATGGTGGTAGTCTTTCTCAGTTCCATACCATGGATCGGGGACTTCATTTTCAGACCCATCTGTTTCATCCAATATTAGCTGAGTCTTTGTTTCATCCCATGATGGGCCGCTCATTCTTTTTACATCATTGTAATTGGCATGGTCCATTACATATATCAGGTCGAAATCATGCATATCTGAAGCCCTGAACTGACGACATTTTTGTTTACTGATATCTATTCCGTTCAGTTTTGCCACTTTCTGTGAAAGAATATGCGGAGGCTCTCCGATATGATAGTTTCCGGTACCTGCACTATCTACTTTCCAGTGTAATCCTGCCTGTAAAGCTTTATGCTGTAAAATGCCTTCTGCAAGCGGGCTCCGGCAAATATTACCCAGGCACACCATCAATACTTTCATGCTGGCAAAGATAATGGTCAGTTGTCAGAAAGCCTTGAGCGGCATCCGTAAACGTATTCTATGCATTACGCATGATAAAAAAAACTATAAACCTTATAACCATAAATCTTTCGGTTTAACAATCTGCGGTATGGAAAGATAAAATGGGTGCATCTCACTATGAAATCAGGAATATTTTATTGTAAAATGAACACTTGATTTAGAGGACTAAATAAAATTATTAACTAAATTGCCCACCCCGGGTACAAAAAAAGCTATATGGAACTTGATTTTAGAGAGAAACAAAGGAAGAGTTACAGGACGATGAGGATGATTTATGATCTCTCTATGGCTGTATTTATTCTGGGAATGGCTTTTGTTTTATTACTGGCTGAGCAGTTGAAAATAGAACAAATTATGATGTTGGATCCTATGTACAGATACCTGATGGGCTCTGTGTCTGTATTATATGGTGCTTTCAGGTTGTATAGGGGAATTAAGCGGGATTATTAAGATGCGAAAATTTATTATTTATACGATTGGAGTGGTTTTGTATTCCTGGTCTGTTTCCTGTAACAATCCCGAAAAGGTAAAGATTGCAACGGATACACCTACCCAGGGCACGATCAGAATCAGTGTGGATGAGAGTTTTAAGCCTGTTATTGAGGAACAACTGCGGGTACATAAATCTTCTTTTCCTCAAACCAATATCATCGTTTCGTATAAACCCGAATCAGATTGTTTCCGGGATCTGCAAAACGATAGTACCAGGATGGTCATTGTGGCACGTGGATTAAATAAACAGGAAGCATCGTTCTTTGAGAATCAATTGTCTTACTCCCCACAATATGGTGTACTTGCTTATGATGCAGTAGCCGTTATTGTGAACAGGCAATCACCCGACAGCATTTTCACCCTGAGCAAATTACGCAGTATCCTGACTGGTAAGGATAAAATTACCGCTGTAATGGATGGTAACAAAGCCACCAGTACAGTAAGGTATTTAAAAGACAGTATCCTGAAAGATGCGGTTTTTGGTGCCAATGTAGTAGCAGCCGCAGACAGCCGGAATGTGCTGGATATTGTTGCTTCCAGAAAAGATGTGGTTGGGTTTGTGGGAATCAGCTGGATTTCGGACAGTTATGACCCGGTTCAACTGGATTACCTGAAAAAAATAAGACTTGGCCTGGTAGAATGTGTTAAATGTGAGGAAAAAGATATATTCGCAAAGCCCTCACAGGCAACTATTTCATATGGACAGTATCCTTTGGCACGTCCATTGTATTATGTATTAAAAGAGAATGCAACCGGACTCGGAACAGGCTTTATGAATTTCATGAGTCTGGAAAGGGGGCAGTTGATTTTCCGGAGAGCATTTCTGGTTCCCGCAAAAATGGGATTCGGGAAGCGAAGCGGAAGTATAAAAGAAGCAGATTAACACAACAACTATAAAAACCGACAAATGAAGAAGACCGTTTCTTTGATCGTGACAGCCTTGCTTGCTGTACAGTGTTTGATGGCGCAGGTGGCTGAGGGAATCAAGTTCCTCAACTACGAGAAGTATAAAAGTGCCCGTGAAACTTTGAAAAAGGCGTATGATGCCAATCCGAAAGATCCTCAGACGATCTATTGGTACGGTCAGTCGCTGATTGCTGCCGAAGCCGGTGAACTTACCAAGGCTATGCTAGCTTCAGCAAAAGAGGTTTACCAAAAAGGGTTGCAGGAAATTGGCAGCGATGCATGGTTATTGGTGGGTATGGGCCATCTGGAAATACTGGAAGGTGGAGATATCAATTCTGCCAAGCAGAAATTTGAACAGGCTGTTACTGCCACAACAGAAACGAAGGGCCGTAACAAAGGGAAAGGCAATCCTGGTATCTTAAATGCCATTGGTCGCGCCAATGCGGATGGTGGCAGTAAACTGGGTGATCCAAGTTATGGTATCGAAAAACTGAAACAGGCTGCCGCATTGGATTTAACCAATCCTGATATCTATGTAAACATGGGTATCAGCTATCTGAAACTGGGTGGTGAAAATGGAGGGGAAGCAGTAAAAGCTTATCAGGAAGCCATTGCACGTGATCCCAAGAATGCGAAAGCAATGTATCGTATCGGTAGGATTTACCAGAGCCAGAATAATAAAGAGTTGTTTGATCAGTTTTATGGCAATGCCATAGCAGCTGATCCTACCTATCCTCCTGTATACTATACATTATACAATTATTATGCAGATAAGGATGTACCGAAGGCAAAAGAGTACCTTGATAAATATGTAGCCAATGCAGACAAGGATCCTAATACTGATTTGTTCGTAGCAGACTATTTATTCCGCGCGGGTAAGTACAGTGAGAGTCTGGAGAAAGTAAAGCAGATTGAAACAGAAGTAGGTGGTATCGATAAAATGCCAAAGCTCTATGGAATTTATGCTTATAACTACGATAGAACCAATGATTCAGTAAAGGCAAAAGAAGCCATTGAAAAATTCTTTGCTACAGCTGATGCAGCTTCTGTTACACCAGAGTATTATGGATTGGCCATTAAAATATACTCACGTTTTCCAGGTAGTGAAGACGTAGCTGCTGGATTTATTGAAAAGGCAATGCAAGTAGATACATTAGCTGCCAGCAGGATTAATTATGCCAAGATGGCTTCTGACATGTACGCAAAAGCAAAAAATCCACAAAAACAGCTGATTTGGCTCAAAAAAGGTGCAAGTTTTAAGAAAGAAATGGGTATTACAGACTATTTCTATATCGCTGATGCATCTATAAAAGCTGGTGAGTTAGAGGAAGCATTGCGTTTAAGTAACGAAATGATTCAAAAATTCCCTGATCAGATATATGGCTACAGATTCGCTGTTCAATCAGCTGTAGCAATTGATGCTGATACAACAAAGGGTACTGCTGTACCAGCCATTATGCAGTATATTGACTTTCTGAAAAAGGATCCAGCTAAGAATCAACGTATTTTACCCTACCAGTTTTACTATCTGGCATCTTATTACCATGATAAAGCCAAAGATTTTCCTAAAACTCTTGAAGTGTTAAATACGCTTTTATCAATATATCCTGAAGATAAATATGGTTTACAAGTGAAACCTATTGTTGAAAAGGAGATAGCTGCAGCGCAAAAACAGCAAGGATCGGGCGGAAAAACGACAGGAAATGCTACATCCACCTCAGGCACTTCCGGAAACCGATAATCGACTGTAAAAATATTTCGGTAAAACTCCTCCAATATTGGGGGAGTTTTTCTTTTTATATGCTTCACAGGCTTATTTTTGCGGGACATTAATGTTTTAACATGAACTGGCCTATTTTTTTGTTAGACGCTTCAGCTACCAGTACTGCCTATGGTTACCTTCCCATTGGCTTACAATTGATCTTTGCTGCCGGTTTTGTGGCCACTATGATCGCCGTATCGCAGTGGCTGGGTCCAAAAAGAAAAACTTCAGATAAGCTGGAAACCTTTGCCAGTGGTATCGAAAGTCATGGCGATGCCCGCCAGCCAATGGCTATCAAATATTTTCTGGTAGCTATTCTCTTTGTTTTATTCGATGTGGAAGTAATTTTCTTCTATCCGTACGCTGTTAATTTCAGGGAGCTGGGATGGCAGGGTTTCTGGGCAGTTTTGATGTTTGTGTCTTTTTTCCTGACAGGATTTGTATACATCATCAAAAAAGGTGCCCTGAAGTGGGAAGACTAATGATACCGTGGATGCAAATTCACGGAAGTTTATTCAACAAGAAAAAGATTAAATGGTTATACAGATAACCATTTACACAATAAAACGAATATGGCACGTCCAGTCAGATTTAATATTAACCCCATACCAGCTAATACAGCCGATGCTATTTCAACCGTAAAAGCGCCGGATGGCTTCTCCGGGGAAGGTTTTTTTACCACCCAATTGAGTAGTGTTGTGGGCCTGGCCCGTAAAAACTCTATCTGGCCCTTACCCTTTGCAACATCCTGCTGCGGTATTGAGTTCATGGCAACCATGGGGTCGCATTATGATCTTGCCCGTTTCGGATCGGAACGCGTAGGGTTTTCTCCCCGCCAGTGTGACCTGCTGATGGTAATGGGTACCATCGCCAAAAAAATGGGCCCGGTTCTGCGCCAGGTTTACCTCCAGATGGCTGAGCCACGATGGGTAATTGCCGTGGGAGCCTGTGCATCCAGCGGTGGTATTTTCGATACTTACAGTGTATTGCAGGGCATCGATCAGGTAATTCCTGTAGATGTATATGTGCCGGGATGTCCGCCAAGACCAGAAGCCATATTGGATGGTTTTATGAAAATTCAGGACCTGGTAGGTCAGGAAAGCATCCGTAGAAGAAACAGCGAGCATTATAAAGCACTTTTGAATAGCTACGGCATTCAGTAAGATTGTCTATAGATCATGGTGGAAGCACCATGAACAAAATAAAAGATAATGGCCTTAACCAACGAATACATACAACAAAAGCTGAAGGAAAAATTCGGTGACCTGGTGTACAACTTTGAGGAATCCTTTGGAATGCTGAGCTTTGAGGCGCCCAAGGATCAGAACCTGAAAATATTACAGTTTCTGTACGATGAAGATTCACTCCAGTTTCGTTTTCTGACCGACCTCTGCGCCGTAAACTATCCGGATGATGCCGGAAGAGAACTGGCAGTGGTGTATCATTTGCATAATCTTACTGAGAATATTAGGATCCGTTTTAAAGTATTTACAGCTGTAGCCAATCCGGATGTATTTACGGCTTCACAACTTTTTTCCAGTGCCAACTGGATGGAGCGTGAAACCTATGATTTCTATGGTGTAAACTTCGTGGGGCATCCCAACCTGAAACGAATTCTGAATGTAGACGAGATGGATTATTTCCCATTAAGAAAGGAATATCCACTGGAAGATCAGACAAGGATTGATAAGGATGATGAAATGTTTGGAAGAGGATAATTAGTGAATGGTGAATGGTCAATGGTGAATGATGCAATATTCACCATTAACCATTCACTACTCACTCACAATACGAATTATTTAGCCGAAAGGTTGATCAACATAGTAACCATGTTAGCGCAACAACAACATAATATCAAATTACCGGAAGGTTCCATTGAGAAAGAGACGACTACACTAAACGTGGGTCCAACACACCCGGCTACACATGGGGTGTTCCAGAATATTATGGAACTGGATGGTGAAAGAGTGGTGTCAACCGAACAAACGGTTGGTTATATACATCGTGCATTTGAAAAGCTGGCTGAACGCAGACCACTTTACCAGATTACACCGATCACTGACCGACTGAATTATTGCAGCAGCCCGATTAATAATATGGGATGGCATCTTACCTGTGAAAAATTATTGGGTGTAAGTACGCCGAAGAGGGTAGACTATCTCCGTGTAATTATCATGGAACTGGCCCGTATCTCCGATCACCTGATCTGTAATTCGATTGTGGGAGTTGATACAGGTGCTTATACGGGCTTCCTGTATGTAATGCAATACCGTGAATTAATCTATGAAATATATGAAGAAGTATGTGGGTCCCGCCTTACTACTAATATTGGGCGTATTGGCGGTTTTGAAAGGAATTTCACAAATACAGCGTTTACGAAACTCGAGAAATTCTTAAATGAATATCCGAAAGTGCTGAAAGAATTTGAAAATCTCTTCGCACGTAACCGCATTTTCATGGAACGTACACAGGGTACGGGTGGCATCAGTGCGGAAAGAGCATTGAACTACGGCTTTACTGGTCCTAACCTGCGTGCAGCAGGTGTAGATTACGATGTAAGGGTCCATAGCCCATACAGCAGTTATCAGGATTTTAACTTCACCGTTCCGGTAGGTACTACCGGCGATAACTACGACCGTTTCCTGGTTCGTAATGCAGAAATGTGGCAAAGTCTGAGTATTATAGAACAGGCATACCAGAAGATACAGGAATTTAAAGGAGCAGATGCGGAAGTGTATCATGCAGATGTTCCTGAATATTACCTGCCAAAGAAAGAAGATGTGTACACCAAGATGGAAGCACTTATCTGGCATTTTAAAATCATTATGGGTGAAATTGATATGCCAAAAGGAGAAGTGTACCACGCTGTAGAAGGAGGAAACGGTGAATTAGGCTTTTACCTGATTAGTGACGGTGGAAGAACGCCATTCCGCCTGCATTTCAGAAGGCCTTGTTTTATTTATTATCAGGCTTATCCTGAACTGATACAGGGAGGTATGCTGAGTGATGCAATTGTAACAATGAGTAGCTTAAACCTCATCGCAGGAGAGCTGGACGCTTAATAATTTGAAAATTTGGAAATTTGAAAATGTGCTAATAAAAACTACACTTCCAAATTTCCAAACTTCCATCCCGCTCTAAGCGGGACCAAATTGATTTGTATGGTAAGATTTTCAGAAGAACAGATGACCGAGTTTAAAAGACTGGTAGCCCGCTATCCGGAAGGAAAGCAGAAGAGTGCTTTGTTACCGGTATTACACCTGGCACAGGATAGTTTTGGAGGATGGTTAAGCTCGGAAACAATGGATTATGTAGCAGAGCTGTTGCAGATTACACCCATTGAAGTGTATGAAGTGGCAACATTCTATAGCATGTATAACCTCAAGCCAGTAGGTAAATACATGTTTGAGGTTTGTCAGACAGGTCCATGTATGCTGAAAGGCAGTGATGATATTATTGCATATATCGGTGAGAAACTGGGCATTAAACCCGGCGAAACAACACAGGATGGTATGTTTACCCTGAAAACTGTGGAATGTCTGGGAGCCTGTGGTTATGCACCGATGATGCAGTTGGGAAAACATTATCGCGAACACCTGACCAAAGAGAGCGTAGATGCTATTATCGATGAATGTAGAAAAACAGCAGTTAACCTGAATTAAGTAGTATGAGATCATCGGCTATCTATACCATAATCAGTTTGTTGCTGGTAACCGCCTGTGAAAATACGGCTGTAACAGGTACAACAACTATTCAGGTAACGGATACTGTTTTAGAAGATGCATCGATTGATACAGTTCAAAATGGCGGTATGTCTGTAGGTGCCACAGCAAAAAATTCTTTGGATGTGGTAGGAAAGTATAAAGGCATTTTACCCTGTGCTGATTGTGAAGGAATTGAAACCAATATTGAATTGAAATCAGACAGTACGTATAGCAGAGAGATGAAATACCTGGGTAAAAAAGACAATCTTTTTACGGCCAGCGGTAAGTGGACCTGGGTAAGTGAGTTTGTGATTAGCCTGGGCAGCATCAAAGAAGGACCGAACAGGTATTTTGTAGCAGAAGGTAAATTGTTGCAATTGGATATGAGTGGCAAAAAAATCAGTGGACCACTGGCTGACAAATATGAACTGAAAAAACAATAATGAAAAGAGGGCTGCTCATATTGTTCACCTTATTTTCTTTAACAGCTATTGCACAAGGCAAGGCTGAGCAGAAAATTTTACAGCAGCTCAAAGCTTTGAACGGAGCCATTTTTGTTAACAGAGATAGTATTGTTTTGGCCGGACTGGTGGACGAAAAAGTGACTTACGGGCATTCAAGCGGAAAAATTGAGAACAAAGCTGAGATGGTACACAATGCCATGGTAAGCCCAACAACTTATAAGGATTTTGGAATGAGTGAAGTGTCGATACATATAGAAGGTAAAACGGCTATTGTTCGACATGTATTAAAGGCAAAGTCATTTGATGCAGCGGGCAAGGAAGGTGTGCTGCACCTGAATGTGTTGCAGACATGGATAAAGAAAAATAAACAATGGATGCTGGTAGCCAGACAGGCTGTTAAGTTATCCTGATAAGTGATATCAAATACAAAACTCCTGAAAGGGAAAGGTATATGAGTAAAAAACTATTGTTAGAGAAGGCGCACGTGGAAGGGATACGCTATTTCGATGTATATCGTCGGGAGGGTGGATATCGTAGTGTGGAGAAGGCACTGAAAGAAATGAGTCCCGAAGCGATTGTTGAAGAAGTTAAGAAAAGTGGTTTGCGTGGTCGTGGTGGTGCCGGTTTCCCTGCCGGCATGAAATGGAGCTTTATTGCCAAACCTGAAGGTGTGCCCCGTCACCTGGTATGTAATGCCGATGAAAGTGAGCCAGGTACATTTAAAGACAGGTACCTTATGGAATTTATTCCGCACCTGTTAATTGAAGGATTGATTGTTTCTTCTTTTGCATTGGGTAGTAACGATACCTATATCTATATCCGTGGAGAATATGCATGGATCGTTAATATTTTAGAGCAGGCTATCAATGAAGCGAAAAACAATGGCTTTCTTGGTAAGAATATTTTAGGTACAGGTTTCGATTGCAATATTCATGTGCAAAGAGGTGCTGGCGCCTATATCTGTGGTGAAGAAACTGCATTGATCGAATCATTGGAAGGTAAACGAGGCAACCCCAGAATTAAACCACCCTTCCCTGCGGTAAAAGGTGTTTGGGACAGGCCCACTGTAGTAAACAATGTAGAAACACTGGCAGCAGTGGTTCCCATCATTAATATGGGTGGCGATGAATATGCTAAAATAGGTGTAGGCCGTTCAACCGGTACCAAACTGATTAGTGCCTGCGGTAATATTAATAAGCCGGGTGTATATGAAATTGATATGACCATTTCTGTAGAAGAGTTTATTTACAGTGATGAATATTGTGGAGGAATAGCCAATGGCAAAAAACTAAAAGCCTGTATTCCTGGCGGATCATCCGTACCCATTTTACCTGCCAATCTGTTATTAAAAACAGCCAAAGGTGAAACACGCTATATGAACTATGAGAGTCTTGCCGATGGTGGTTTTGCAACAGGTTCGATGATGGGTTCAGGTGGATTTATTGTATTGGATGAGGACCAGTGTGTGGTACGTCATACTTTATCATTGGCCCGCTTCTATCGTCATGAAAGTTGCGGACAGTGTTCACCTTGTCGGGAAGGCACAGGTTGGATGGAAAAGATCCTGAAGAATATTGAATATGGAAAGGGTAAGATGAGTGATATTGATTTGTTATGGGATATCCAGCGAAAGATAGAAGGTAATACGATTTGTCCGTTGGGTGACGCCGCTGCATGGCCAGTAGCTGCGGCTATACGTCATTTCAGAGATGAGTTTGAATGGCACGTGCTGAATCCGGAAGAGTCACAAAAAAGAAATTATGGTCTGGCTCATTATGCAGATCCTATTCATGTTCCGGTTGGATAAATCAAAATTCAAAAGTAAAAATTCAAAATATGGAACTTGAATTTGATGCTTTTGAAGTTACTGAGGGAGAAAAACCTTACAATATCAGACATAGATGCTATTTCTTTTCAAAGGAAATCATCTTCTTTGTAAGAGATTGTAAGTACGATAAGGTTTATAGCTCTTTGTTCGATCAGTTAGTGAGAAGTGGAACTTCCATTGGAGCAAATTTGGTAGAAGGTAAAGCCGGAAGTTCAAAGAAAGATTGGAAAAGATATTTCGACATTGCATTGAAATCGGCAAACGAAACAAAATACTGGTTGTGTCTGATAAGAGACACGATTGAAGTATCGAAACCGAAAGTAAATGAACTGATCAAAGAAGCAGATGAAATATCAAAAATCATCGCTTCAATAATTATTAACGCCAAATAGTTAAAGACCAAATTATTTTTGGCTTTTGACTTTTGATTTTTGAATTAATGCTATGTCTGAACAACAATTGTTTAAAGTAACAATCGACAACATCACGATTGAAGTGCCGGCGGGAACGACCATTCTCAATGCTGCGCGTAAGATCGGTGGCGATGTGGCACCTCCTGCCATGTGCTATTACAGCAAGCTGGAAGGAAGTGGTGGTAAATGCCGTACCTGTCTTGTGGAAGTAAGCAAAGGTTCTGAAAAAGATCCACGCCCCATGCCTAAACTGGTGGCGTCCTGTCGTACTACCGTGATGGATGGTATGGAAGTGAAAAACATAACCAGCGAAAAAGTAATTGATGCAAGGGCTGGCGTGGTAGAATTTTTACTGTTGAATCATCCGTTGGATTGTCCGATCTGTGATCAGGCAGGAGAATGTCATTTACAGGATCTGAGTTATGAGCATGGCAAAGAGGGTACCCGTTATGAGTTCCAGCGCAGAACATTTAAGAAACACGATCTGGGTCCATATATACAATTGCACATGACCCGTTGTATTCTCTGTTACCGTTGTGTATTCACTGCCGATCAGTTAACAAAGAAAAGAGAACACGGTGTATTAGATCGCGGTGATCATGCTGAGATTGCAACCTTTATTGAAAAGAGCCTGGACAATGATTTTATTGGTAATGTGATTGATGTTTGTCCGGTAGGGGCATTAACCGACAAAACCTTCCGTTTTAAAAACAGGGTATGGTTTCTGAAACCGGTAGATGCACACCGTGATTGTCCAACCTGTAGCGGAAAAGTTACCTTATGGAACAGAGGTGATGAGGTTTTCAGGGTTACCGCAAGAAAAGATGAATGGGGTGAGGTAGAAAATACAGAAGATGGCAAACCCGGATGGATCTGTAATACCTGCCGGTTTGAGAAAAAGAAAACCAGTGACTGGGTAATTGAAGGTCCAAGAATGATCAACAGGCATTCTGTGATTTCACAAGGCCACTATGCCGGTAAAATAGGTATGCATAAGCCAACAGAAACTTTTGAAGCGGTAAATGATGGCAGAAAACCTCAGTTACTGATGGATATTCATTCTGTTAGTGAAGTAAATAAACCAGAAGTGCAGCTGAGCCTGATAGATGGTCCTGCTCACTCACAGGTATTTAATCAGAACAAAGACTAATCGCATTTTATAATGACACTACTTGCTTTTGATTGGGCTTTATTGATAGAAAAACTCGTACTGATTGCAGTTATTGTTTTCGGTAGTCTGGGTATTGCCCTGTATACAACTTTTGCTGAAAGAAAGGTAGCGGCCGTATTGCAGGATCGCCCTGGACCTAACCGTGCCGGTCCTTTTGGATTGTTACAGCCTTTTGCTGACGGTCTGAAACTGATGATGAAGGAGGAAATCATTCCCAATACTTCCAATAAAGTATTGTTCATTCTGGGGCCGGGCCTCGCCATGACAGCGGCACTGATGACCTGTGCCGTAATACCCTGGAGCAGTCATGTAGAACTATTCGACAGAAAAATAGAATTACAGATTGCGGATATCAATATCGGTATCCTCTATGTATTTGGTGTAGTGAGTATGGGGGTTTATGGGATCATGATTGGTGGATGGGCATCCAATAATAAATTCTCGCTGATGGCCGCATTGCGTGGCGCATCACAGGCCATTAGTTATGAACTGGCGATGGGTCTTGCATTGATCGCTGTTTTGATGTTATCCGGTTCATTAAGCCTTAAAGCTATTGTAGGAGAACAGATGGCTGATGGTAATTACTGGAATATTGTTTACCAGCCATTAGGATTTCTGATCTTCTTTGTATGTGCGCTTGCAGAATGTAACAGAACTCCGTTCGATTTACCTGAAGCAGAGAATGAGCTGAACTTTGGTTACCATCAGGAATATTCATCTATGAAACTGGGCTTTTATCTGTTCGCAGAATATGTAAATATGATTATGAGCAGTGCGGTAATGGCATGTTTATATTTTGGAGGGTATGATATTCCATTCCTTGATGAATCAACATTGGCTCCGAATGTGGCAGCATTATTAGGTATTGGTGCATTATTAACCAAGATTGTAATTTTTATATTCATATTCATGTGGATACGCTGGACTATACCGCGTTTCCGTTATGATCAATTAATGAACCTGGGCTGGAAAACAATGATTCCACTGGCACTGGCGAATATGCTGATTACAGGGGCTTTGATTTTGTGGAAGACCGGTGTTTAATGTGAGTTGTAATTGTGAATTGTTAATGAAGATTTAGAATATCTATTCGCCATTGACCATTCACCATTCACGAATAACACTTGGTCTTAATAAAGTAGAAAAATATTTTTGCAAACGAAAAAAACCCGTAAGGGTATAAGATATGCAGGCATTAACAAACAGGTCACAGGGAGTAAGCCGGAAGCCCATGAGTTTCATGGAGCGGCTATATATTCCTGCTATTCTGAAAGGTATGGCCATTACATTCAGCCATATATTCAAAAAGAAACCGACCATCCGTTATCCGGAACAAAAACGTCCATTCAGCCCTGTATTCAGAGGCTTGCATGTGTTAAATCGTGATGAGGAAGGACGTGAGCGTTGCACAGCCTGTGGTCTTTGTGCGGTGGCCTGTCCGGCTGAAGCCATTACCATGGAAGCCGCTGAGAGATTGCCCAATGAAGAGCATCTGTATCGCGAGGAGAAGTATGCAGCGAAGTATGAGATCAATATGCTGCGTTGCATTTTTTGTGGATTATGTGAGGAAGCTTGTCCGAAAGATGCTATATACCTGAGTGAAACATTTGCGCCAGCTAATTATACCAGAAAAGGATTTGTTTACGGAAAAGAAGAATTGTTGATACCCGATCCCAAAACGAATCCGGAAGGATACGCTGCAGCAAAAGGTTCGAAATAATGAATAATCGGTTACAGCGAGTTGATCTGTAACTTATGATGAAAGCCTAATTAAAACACCAATGAGTATAACTGAAATATTATTCTTTTTTCTTTCTGCACTTGCCATATTCAGTGCTATCATGGTGCTGGTGAGTCGTAATCCTGTTCATAGCGTACTGTGGCTGATTGCCGTATTCTTTGCCATTTCCGGTCATTATATATTATTGAATGCGCAATTTCTGGCCATTGTAAACCTTATCGTTTATGCTGGTGCCATTATGGTATTATTTCTCTTTGTAATCATGTTGATGAACCTGAATAAAGAATCAGAGCGAAATAAACATGTGTGGATGAAGTTGGCAGGTGCTGTATCGGGTGGCTGTTTTTTAATGGTACTCGTATCGCTTGTTCGTCAGGCAAAAGATTTCCAGGAAAAAACAGCATTGATGGGAACCGGTGATATCGGACTGATTAAAAACCTGGGTAAAGCATTGTTCAGTGATTTTGTGGTGCCCTTTGAAATCAGTAGCGTTTTGTTCCTGAGTGCAATGGTGGGTGCAGTGGTAATAGGAAAGAAAGAGTAACAGGCGAATAGCCTATGGCAAATAGGTTATAAAAATAAAATAATCACCGGCGATAAGCCATGAACTATAAGCTAAAAATATGCCGATACAATATTATATCTATCTGAGCCTTGCATTATTCAGCATTGGTATTATAGGAGTGTTAACACGCCGTAATGCTATTATTGTTTTTATGTGTATTGAATTAATGCTGAATGCAGTAAACTTATTACTGGTGGCTTTTTCAAAAATGCATCATGGTATAGCGCTTGCAACAGATCCGGCTACTACAGCCGGTATCGACGGACAATTATTTGTATTTTTTATTATGGTGGTTGCGGCTGCTGAAGTGAGTGTTGGATTGGCTATTATCGTTATGATGTACAGAAATGTACATTCAGTAGATATTAACTTTTTGAATCGTTTAAAAAACTAATTCCTGAAAAGGAATCATTGTTGATCCCATCTCAGAAATGAGATAAAAATGGTCCCGTCTCAGGCGGGATGAAGGCTATGAGTAAACTTGTTTATCTGGTACCACTTTTCCCTCTGATCGGTTTTCTGATCAATGGACTGGGGAGAAAAGCACTGTCAAAATCAATGATCAGTATCGTTGGTTGCGGAGTAATGCTTGCATCTTTTGTGGTGAGCTTATTGATATTCTTTGATGTTAAGGAACACGGGGCTACAGTAGTCAACCTGTTCTCATTTATTAAAGCGTATAGCTTCCAGATTCCTTTTGCGTTTCAGGTAGATCAGCTGTCATCATTGTTTCTCCTGATTATAACAGGAATCGGGTTTCTAATTCATCTGTATTCTGCTGCCTACATGCATGAAGAAGAAGAGCAGCATTTCGGAAGATATTTTGCTTATCTCAACCTGTTTGTGTTCTCCATGTTATTGCTTGTATTAGGTAGTAACTATGTTATCATGTTTATTGGCTGGGAAGGTGTTGGTTTGTGTTCTTATCTCTTGATTGGTTATTGGTTTAAAAATGACCAATATAACTATGCGGCCAAAAAAGCATTTGTAATGAACCGTATAGGTGATCTTGGTTTCCTGTTAGCTGTTTTCTGGCTTCTTTTCAAATTGGGTACAGTTTCTTATGGAGAAGTTTTTGCCAGCGTCGATAAGTTGTCTGCTTTTGATATTACAGCTATTACCTTGTTATTATTTGTGGGTGCAATGGGTAAGAGTGCTCAGTTACCACTCTACACATGGTTGCCCGATGCTATGGCGGGTCCAACACCCGTATCGGCTCTGATACACGCTGCGACCATGGTTACTGCGGGTATTTATATGATAGCCAGAAGTAATATTCTTTATACGCTGGCACCTGTTTCACAAACTGTGGTTTCCATCGTTGGTCTGGCAACGGCCATATTTGCCGCTACTATTGCATTAAAACAAAACGATATTAAAAAAGTATTGGCTTACTCAACGGTAAGTCAGTTAGGTTATATGTTTCTGGGTCTGGGTGTAGGTGCCTATACGGGAGCCGTGTTTCATGTAATGACACATGCTTTCTTTAAAGCCTTGTTGTTCCTGGGTGCTGGTTCTGTGATCCATGCCATGCATCATGAACAGGATATTCGCAAGATGGGTGGTCTCAAGAAGCATATGCCCATTACACATATCACTTTCCTGCTGGCTTGTCTGGCAATTGCGGGTATACCTCCTTTTTCCGGATTCTTCTCAAAAGATGAAATCTTAATGGCAGCCTATAATAGCAATCCTCTTTATTATTATGTAGGATTAGGTGGTGCATTGATGACTGCTTTCTATATGTTCCGTTTATATACCATGACTTTTCTGGGTTCGTTCAGAGGAACGCATGAGCAGGAACATCATCTGCACGAGAGCCCTTCGGCCATGACGATCCCATTGATTGTACTGGCAGTATTATCGGTTGTAGGAGGTTTTGTAGGTATTCCTGAAGTGTTTGCTACAGATGCACATAGTCTTGAACACTTCCTTGCACCAATTTTTGCAGAATCAACAAAATTGGCCCATGCGCATCACCTAACTCATACGCAGGAATATATTATGATGGGTGTGTCTACTGCACTTATCATCGGCATAATATTATTTGCTGTGTCGAAATTTAAAAAAGCTACCAGCGAAGAAACGCAAAGCAGCGGCATTTCGAAGCTGCTCGAAAACAAATGGTATGTAGATGAGATATATGATGCAATTATTGTAAAACCATTGCATGCTTTCTCAGGATTTCTGAAGAATATCATTGAAAAAAGCGGTATAGATGGAGCTGTGAATGGTGTAGGCAAACTGGTAGGTTACGGCTCAAGACAGTTAAGATTATTGCAAAGTGGGCAGGTCGGTAATTATTTGTTGATTATGGTGATGATCATGATTGTATTTGTATTAATCTGGTTCAATGACCTAAGCATAATGAATTTTCTGAAAAAAATATTTTAACCGCATTGCGCGATAAAGCATATTTATGATTCCAGTTTTTTTGATATTACTTCCTTTACTCACCGGCATAGTTGGGTTCTTTATTAAAGAGGCCAATGCTGCAAAAGGATGGGCATTATTATCTGCGGTCTTAACACTGGTAGTAGCCGTAGCTGGCATTTATTTTTATCCATCTGCACAGCAGTCATTCGATGCTGCATGGTTACCTGCATTGGGTAGCCGGTTTACCTTATCCATGGATGGGATGAGTAAAATGCTTGTATTGCTTACGGCTATCTCATTCCCACTCATTTTTCTGGCCACTTATAAAAACAATTATAAGAACACGGGTGCATTTTATGCATTGATGATGCTTACACAGGCAGGTCTTATGGGTGTATTTGTGGCGAATGACGCATTGTTGTTTTATTTCTTTTGGGAACTGGCCCTTATTCCCGTTTATTTCCTCTGCTCTTTATGGGGAGGTGAAAAAAGAATTGCTGCAACATTTAAATTCTTTATTTATACATTCATAGGCTCACTGATGATGCTGGCTGGAATTCTCTATGTTTATTTCCAAACAGCGGATCATTCATTTGCATGGCAGTCATTTTATTCAGTTCAAATGCCTCCTGCACAGCAGTCGCTGATTTTCTGGTTATTTTTTGTGGCATTTGCCATTAAAATGCCCATATTCCCCTTTCATACCTGGCAGCCGGATGCCTATGAACAATCGCCAACAGCTACAACAATGGTACTGAGTGGGGTAATGGTGAAGATGGGGATTTTTGCAGTCATCAAATGGTTACTGCCTTTCTTCCCTGCTGCTGCTGATAAATATGCACAGGTTATCATTATTCTGTCTGTAGTGGGTATGTTATATGCATCTCTCATTGCCATCAGACAAGACGATGTAAAAAGGCTGATTGCCTATTCATCTATCGCCCATATCGGCCTTATGAGTGCTACACTCTTCACGAATAGTAGAGTTGGTCTTGAAGGTGTGATGATACAAATGTTCAACCATGGTGTAAATGTAATTGGTCTGTGGATTGTAGCCGATGCCATCGAACAACAACTGGGTACGAGAAAATTCAGTGATTTAGGTGGACTGGCACAAAAGGCACCTGCACTGGCCATTATGTTGGTGGTGATGGCTTTTGCAAATATCGCATTGCCATTAACCAATGCCTTTATCGGAGAATTTCTGATGTTTAATGGCTTGTTCAGCTACAACATATGGATCGCTGCCATTGCGGGTATCAGCATTATTTTGGGTGCAGTTTATACCCTGAATATGGTACAGAAAATATTTTATGGTAATACTAATGCAGCAACAGAAAATGCTGTAGATATTTCAGGCAATATCAAACTGGCATTAGTGGTATTGGTAGTGATCATTATTGCACTTGGGGTATATCCTCAGCCAATGATGGATCTTACCAGGGATGCAGTTGGTGCTGCTATGGCTGGAAAATAAAGAGAACAATTATTTTGATTATTCACGAGTAAAAGTGGAAACGCTTTTACCCAAAATTCCCGCAGGGGATTTGGTTATATGAACGCAATTATATTATCAGCATTATTGGGTGTGGTTATGATGTTCAGTGGCATCGTAACAAATAATAAGTCTGTATTAAAATATATAGCAGCAGTAGGTCTGTTGTTATTAATCGCGGCAAACCTGCTCGATACCTATGCTTTATTCAAAATAAACATCAATACCCACGGGTTGCTGAGTTTTGAAAAATTCGGTTTGTATTTTAATACCCTGGCTTTTGGGGCCACTTTCATTTATGTATGTTTGAGTGGAAGAGATGTTGAAAATGCAGGTATTAATGTAGCTGAATATTTTGCGCTCATATTCTTTGTATTGTGTGGTGTAAGTATTTTATCAGGATTTAATGGTCTATTGATGTTATTTCTTGGTATTGAGATTTTATCTATCCCTCTATACATATTAACCGGAGCTGATAAACGTAACCTGAAAAGTAATGAAGCCTCGCTTAAATACTTTCTCATGGGGTCTTTTACTACAGGTATCATGTTAATGGGAATTGCACTGGTGTATGGTGCTACAGGATCTTTTGGGTTAGAAGCACCACCTGTTATACCAACAACAGGTGTCATTAATCCATCTTTTCTGCAGGTGGCAGGCTTGTTATTACTATTTGTAGCCATGGCATTTAAAGTATCTGCGGCCCCTTTTCATTTCTGGACACCAGATGTATACGACGGTGCGCCGAGTGTATTTACTTCCTTCATGGCTACCATCGTGAAAGCGGCAGGTTTTATCGCCTTTATCCGTCTGTTCCAGCATCAGTCAGTTGTATTAGGGCCATCATGGAAAATTATTTTATCTTTTGTTATCATTGCTACACTTCTTATTGGAAATATTACGGCTGTGTTTCAGCAAAGTGTGAAAAGGATGCTGGCCTATTCCAGTATAGCACAGGCAGGTTTTATGCTTTTTGCCCTGTTTGCAGGGAACGATTTATCAAGAGAAGGTATTATCCTCTACAGCGTAGCTTATAGTTTAGCAACAATTGGTATTTTTGCTGTGTTGATTAAAATGTCTGATTATACTTTTGACGGATTTAATGGCCTTGCCAAAAAACAACCTGTTTTGGCTTTTGCCACTACTATATTTCTGTTATCCCTTGCCGGTATTCCTTTAACCGCAGGTTTCTTTGCAAAATATTATATGCTGGCAGCTGTGGTAAAAGAAGGCGGTGCCCTGTGGCTGGTTATCATTGCACTTTTCTTTGCAGCTGTGAGCGTGTACTATTATTTCAAAGTAATACAGGCTATGTACTTTAAAGAGGGTGATGCTGAAACAGCTGAGGTGACCGGTGCTTTTAAAACCGGTCTCATTTTACTGGCTGCACTGGTTATTCTGGTAGGTATTTGGCCATCATCTGTGCTGAACTGGTTATATTTTTAACCGCTCTTCACTTTTTTCAGCATAGTCTGTACCTGAGAGGTTTTCTCCACTATCTTTATAGGAAGAAGTTCCTTTATGAAGGGCATGACCATTTTTGATTCATTCTCATTAGCATGGCGCACCGTTCGCAGTAATAAATTGCGTACCGGTATCACTGTGGCCATTATTGCATTTGGTATCATGGCACTAATAGGTATTATTACCGCTATAGAAGCTATGAATCAAAGCCTGAAAGAGAGTTTTTCGTCGATGGGAGCCAATGCTTTTAATATCCGTTTTAAAGATTCAAGGGTAAGGTTTGGCAATAATTCTGATCTCAAAAAAACCACACGCGGTAAGAAAGAAAAAAAATCAAATCTGGATAAACCCATTCAACGGGAAGAAGCCGAATATTTCAGGGATAATTTCCATTTTCCATCGGCATTGGTAAGTATCTACAGAAGAGGACCTGGTGGACAGGAGATAAATTACAGGGATAAAAAAACCAATCCGCAGATCGTTGTATGGGGTGGTGATGAAAATTACCTGGCTGTTACCGGATATACTATTGAAGCAGGAAGAAACCTGAATGCACTGGATCAGCAGAGCGGAAGAAATGTATGTTTAATCGGCAGTAATGTTGCTAAAACACTATTTGGAAACAGCCCGGAAAAAAGTATTGATAAAATTATAAGAGTAGGAGGTTTGCCTTATCGGGTAATTGGTTTATTGAAAAGCAAAGGATCCAGCGCCATGCTTCGCCAGGATGATGTGGTGGTTACCACCTATACCAATATCAGACATTTTCAAAACGTTAGTAAATCATATCTGGTAGGTGTTATGGTTAGTAATGTGAATGAGCTTGAACCAGCTAGTGGTGTAGCTACATCTGTGTTTAGGTCTGTAAGAAAGCTTCAACCCATTGAGGAAGATAATTTTGTAATAGAGAAGAGCGATAAATTCGCTGAAATGTTTATTGGTTTTCTGAGTAGTATTACAGGATCAGCGGGTGCCATTGGTTTGATTACTTTGATTGGTGCTGCCATTGGTTTGATGAATATTATGCTGGTAGCCGTGAATGAGCGAACTAAAGAAGTAGGATTGATTAAGGCGATTGGAGGTAAAAGTAAAAATGTGCGTCAGCAGTTCTTATTTGAAAGTATGATCATCAGTATCCTTGGAGCCATTTTTGGCATTATCCTCGGCGTTTTGGTTGGAAACCTTTTCGGTCTGGTACTTAAAACAGGTTTTTTGGTGCCATGGGCCTGGGTAATAGCAGGAGTGGTTATCTGCTCTGTAGTAGGCTTGGTTGCCGGAATCTATCCTGCCATGAAAGCAGCAAGATTAAACCCAATCGTAGCTTTACGTTACGAATAAATAAAGATTCAATGCGTATCTTCCTTACACATCTATTCTCTGCAGTGAATAAAAAGGGCTAACTTATTTCTGTTTTGAAAATAACTTCAACTGCTCATTAATATAGTAAAGCAAGTCCTCTTCCGCTGTATGTTTTCTTAACCATTCATAGGAAGGTCTGTATTGTTGTATAAACTGGTGCAGTTTTTCATCTTTAAAACCTGTCATAGATTGCACCAGTGCTGTATTGAACCGATAGTTGATATAGGCTTCCTTTTCATTGGTTTCATAAAACTGCATGGCTTTTCGCTTATTTTTTTCATGCTTAGAGAAGCGATCAATATTCAAAGCAATACCGGCGCCGGAGTTGGCTTGTGATACGGTGGGTATGGTATAGTTCGCTATATCCTGCAGAACATCTTTTCTTCTTTCCATACTGTCTAACTGGTATCTGTTCATACCCCTCGCGGTAACCGTAACATTACCCAGGTCCCGGGCCAGTGGTACCAGAAATGGATATAAAGTATCCTGGCTCAAATAAGTACTATTGTATTGCAGGGTATCAAAAAAATAACCCACAGCTGCGAAAGAAAGGATATGGTTTTCGCCGACTTCAATCGAAAATCTACCCTTGCCACTGGTCATAACAGTAGTATTGGTATTGATATTTCTCACACTTGCCAATGTAATGGGCGCATTCGTAACACTGTCTTTCAGGTATCCTTGTACCATTTTTCTTTTCTGGGCTGTTGCTACTGTTGCGATTGTCATTGCCAGTAAAGCGATGAAATATTTTCTCATGCCTGATTTTTTACAAAGGTACAGCGAATACAAAAGCACTAGTGATTATTAACAAAAATGCCACTCAGTTTAAGCTGAGTGGCATTCAGTTGGTGAAAACGATTGTTTTATTTGATTACAATCACTTTCTGCAGGTAAGTCTTCTTGTTATGTAAAATCTTAAGTACATAATATCCATCATTCACATTACCCACATTCATTTGTTTGGAGAATGTTCCGTTAAATCCTGGATAAGATTGACTAAAGACTCTCTGTCCGGCCGAGTTCAATAGTTCAATCGCCAGATCAGCTTTTTCTTTTACCTCAAAACTCAGGTTAAAGATGCCCTTATTAGGGTTGGGTGATAAACTAAGTTTAATTTCACGTGCTACTACTTCAGGCGGTAATGCGGTGATGGTAACTTGTAGTGGTGCAGAAGTTTTCTGACAACCCAGTGCATCTACTACCACGACTTTGTAAGATCCGGACTCAATCGGTTTGAATTTTGCAGAAGTGGCCCCATTAATGCCTACATCATTTTTAAACCACTGCATGGATACGCCCGTAACACTGCTTACCAGTGAATCGCCTACTTTGGTCACAACAGGTGTAGGCGCATCGCCTACTACTACTTCCACACGGTTGCTGGGGCAACTGGTACCGGTTCTGATTTTCATATCGTAGAAGAAATAATAGAATGGGTTCGGATCTGCATTAGCATCAATAAGATTGACACTATTACCAGTGATTGACATTACATTTGAAATGGCAATTGGATAGGTTGTACCAACAATACCATTGTTTCTAAAAAAGGTGGCAGTAGAAGTTTGGGTACGATCGGGACCTGTAATTAGTAAAATATGATCGCCGACTTCATTTACAGGTAGATTTAGGTAATATACTGCACCTGTATCTGCTGCCGGATTTCCAGAAACGGCACCTGGTTGCGGATTTGGGTTTGTAGCCGTCACATCTAGTGTAACACTTGATAGCCTGGTATAGCTATAGCTATTACCAGAAACAGGACCAAGGTTTGCTACAATGATATCAACAGAGCCTGGGTTACCTACATATAACCTTACACTTTCAATGGTTAAAGGAACACTGTTGTTAAAGCGTAAAAAATTACCAATAGGGTTATAACCTCCACTCGGATTAATCATTTTATTCGTAAATCCAATTTGAGCCTTTGTTTCATTAGCAACATAGAAGGTTTTGTTGCCGGGAATACTGCTGGTACTTACACTTGAACCTGCAGCGAATGGCGCAACTGCGTTAGCACTATTGTACCAGAAATAATTACTATTACTAACGGGATTATTAACTTTCAGTAATGCATTTGTGTTACAGATGGTACCTATAACGGATGGATTGTCCGCTTTTTTACCAATGGTTAAACTGGTAGTAAGTGTATTATTGGCTGAATTCTGATCGCCGGTTACATTGGCGGTGGCAAGGATAGTATAGGTAGTATTTTCAGTAGTAACAAATGGGGTTTGTAATGTAAAGCTCACATTCGATAGACCAGGAACGGCACCAGGATAGGTACCATTGAATGTAGCAACGGTTGTAGAACCATTTTTCACTTCTATAGAAACAGGGATACTCGTTTTCGGAACACTTCCGTTATTACGGATATTAACAGTGATGTATTGCTTGTTGTCTGCACAATCTGCTACGGTAGGTGTTAATACTTCACTAATGGTAAAATCAGTGGAAGGATTGGTCACAATCAGTCTGAAATCTTCCGTTTCTCCTCTGGTATAAGTGCCACAGGAAACCACATCAGTTGCTGCTGATGTTTCTACCATTACGACCCTGGCGCGATAGGTGCTTCCGATGGTTAGTGTACCAGGTGTATTAAAGGAGCCGGAAAATACCTGGTTATTTTTGAGAATACCACTGGTGGCAACCAATTCATTGGCATCCAGAAAGTCACCATCGTTGTTATAGTCGATAAATATTTTAACCATTTTATCTGCATCGCTGGCATCAGCACTACTCACCCTTACACGAAATGGAACAGCCTGTGTGGGTTCAATGTAAGCAGCGATGGCAGTATTATTCACGTAAGTGGTTCCGCCTGTTGGGTTGGCGTAACGGATGGTTTGTAAACTTACGCTGTCTATTCTGCCGCCAGCATTAGTGGTTGCAGCAGATGCACAATGTGCAACACCACCTACACCGCTTACCAATAGCGAATAAGCCTGCTGACCTCTCACCAATGTACCTTTATGCGTAACGGTAATGGTATAGGTTTCACCTGCAACTGTACTATCGATATCAATACGTTCTACATTGTCTGTGATATTATCTCCCTTAACCGCAGCATTGGCAGGGAAGGCGGGGTCGAGTGTCCAGGGTCTGAAAGTTCGGCTACCACTGGTAATACGGATATCCAGATCATTGATTAATTTCTTGGCGGGATTGTTTAATACATTTACCTGATCCACATCTCCTTTTACATCTGTCCACGAAATAGTTGCCCTGATGGGCTCTTTACCTGTAGCCACCACCGTAGTAGTAAAAGAAGTAGTAGTGCTGTTGAATACATTTTCATACATCAGGTGCTCGCTGGATGTACCGTTATTGGAGGCAACAGATGCTGATATAACAGCCGCCGCTTTTTGAACATTCAACAGGCCCCATCCATTCTGGTAGTCAGGCCCGGGCGTAGTACCGGCTTCTTCTGTAGTATGAATTGCGAGACCTTTGATGGTTGCTGACCTAAGGAAGGCACCGCTTTTTAATTTAGAATAATGCTCCTGTAAGAGAAACAATGAACCTGATGTATTCGGGGTAGACATGGATGTGCCACTCAATGAAGCATAACTGCTGGTACCCGTTGCATAGGTGGATAATACATTTACACCATCGGCTACTACGTCTGGTTTAATACGACCATCATCCGTAGGACCCCAACCACTAAAACTACTCATAACTACATCTTCAGGCCGGTTATAACCACCTGGTATACCACGAACAGCACCTACTGTGAGGATGTTTTTTGCATTGGCATCCCAGGGAATGCTTCCATAACTATCATTACTGCTGATATCGCTCGGGCGGTTACCTGCGGCCGCCATCTGGTTTTGTGCATTGTAACGGAAATAAGGTTCTCCCACAGCAGGTCCTGTTTCTCCGCGATTATTACCTGCTGATTTTACAATCAGGTAAAAGGGGGCATTGTAAGCCATGGAATCTAATAACTGTGCATCAGAACTATAATACCCAAATTTATAATCTTCTGTTTCATTAGGTCTGCCCCAAAACTCCCATCTGTTTTGTGTTTCATTAAAGTTCCATCCGGAAACAATATTGTAAGAGTGGTTGGAAATTAACAGACCGGCCGCTTCTGTAAATTGCTCAGCATAGCTGTTGTTAAAATCATAGGCGATCAATCCCTGGGCACCATGCGACATCCCCTTTGCACTTGGGTTGAGTCCGGTTGCAATCATCGTACCTGCTACGTGTGTTGCATGATTGTCGGTACTGGATGGATTGTCTTTCTGTGTAACCCTTCCGGTGAGTTCAACGTGATTAGATAAAACACTACCGCCATCCCAGATACCGATTTTGTTTTTCATGTTGGCAGAATTGCCTGACAGATTTAATCCGCTTGCACCACCTGCCCACAATTGATTGGTTCGGGTAGTAGCCGCTGCGATACTGTTATTATCTGTAATAAAATACTTAGGGTAATTAAAAGCGTCTACTCCAATCAATGTTGCCAGCCGGCCACTTTTCGAACGTATGCTCAGTGGCCAGTTACGCTGCTTGGCAAGCGACATTGCTTTTGTGTATTCACTTCTTTCTTTTAAACTGATACCCTGGGCCGCTTTCTGTAACTCCTGAACATTGGTAGCTACCTGTGCATCGACCATCGTCACTGTTGCCAGACAGCCAACAAAAAAGGGTAAAATTCGTCTGAGCATAATATAGTTTAGTTTAACTTCATGGTATCCGGTAATAGACCGGGAATATTATTAAAATTAGATACTTTCACCATTCAAAGTGAAGCATGAGACATATTCTTTTTGGGCTGTTTTTAGCCTTTTTAACATTTTCAGCCTGCTCATCGGCAAAAAAGGCACAAACAGACGAAATTAAGCAGGGAATTTCGGGTTTGGTTACCGAGGTCAGGGGTAATCAGATGCCCAAACCTGGCATCCCGCCGGCAACTCCCAAACCTGTTGCTACCACACTGTATGTATACGAACGCACCCACATATCTCAGGTAAAACCCCTGGAAACCGGATCCCCTTTATATACGTCTATTAACACCAAACTGGTTGCTTCTGTTTTATCAGACAGTTCCGGTCGCTATGTTGTTGCTTTGCCTGTAGGTACATATTCTGTGTTTGTGAAGAAAGGAAGCCATTTTTTTGCTAATTCATTCGACATGCAGAATAATATTCAGTTGGTTACTGTTGATTCAGGAAAAATTGCCCCTCTGAACATATTGATCAATTCTGGCGCCAGTTATTAGTAAACAGGGTTATCTTTGCAGCCCCGATGATGTTTATTTGAACGGGCGTTGGGCAAGGAGCTATGAACCTGAATGTGTTGTTGGAGCAGTACCAGAATAACCCCCGCCTTTTTCAACTGGCGGAAAAGCTTTCTTTTGCCCAGCCACAACAGATCTTCCTGAAAAATTTACAGGGTAGCAGTACTGAATTTGTAGTTAGTGCTGTTTTTTCTCATCCATCCTGTCAACAACTGAATCATGTACTGGTATTAAATGATGCAGAAGAAGCGGCGTATTTCCATAATACATTGGAAAATCTTACGCAGGCGCTTGATCTCTTCTATTTCCCGTCATCCTTTAAGAATCGGAAAAATTTCAGGATACTCAATAGTTCCCATGTTATGCTTCGTACGGAGGCCTTAACCAAACTGGCAGCAGGCGGAAACAGGAAAATCATGGTTACTTATCCTGAAGCCATTTTTGAGAAAGTAGTGTTGCCCAAAACCCTCAGCAGTAATATTATTACCATCAAAACCAATGATACCATTAACCCGGAAAGTTTGATGGAACTTTTTGTTATGTATGGTTTTGAGAGAACAGATTTTGTATATGAGCCGGGTCAGTTTGCTGTTAGAGGAGGTATCCTGGATATTTATTCTTTTGGTAATGAAAAGCCCTATCGTGTTGAATTGTTTGGCAATGAAGTAGATAGTATCCGCATATTCGATCCTGAAACCCAATTGAGTGAACGAAAATTATTGCAGGTAAATATCATTCCGAATGTGGAAACCCAATTCACTACCGGTGAAAAAGTTTCTCTGTTCGACTTTCTGAGTGAGAACACGATTGTATGGTTGAAGGATTGGGATGTGATTGCTGAAAAAGTACAGCAGCAGTACGATGATATGCTCGGCTTTATTGAGCTGCTGAAAGATGGTTATCAGATGAAGGGTAATGACGAGGAGGAAGAGATTAGGGTACTGAAAGAAATTACAGTTGATGATTTTGTGCCGGTATCAACCATTGAGTCGCAAATAACAAACAGACATATTGTTGAATTCGGATACAAACCTCAATTCGCCAAAAACGAGATTGCATTCAATACCCGTCCACAACCTTCTTTTAACCGGCAGTTTGATCTTTTAATTAAAGATCTGAGTGCACATGAGACCGCGAAATACGGTATTTATATTTTTGCAGAACAGGTTAAACAACTGGAGCGTTTGCATACCATTTTTGCAGATCTGAAAACAGAAATTCAGTTTGTTCCGGTACCTGCCAGTATTCATGAAGGGTTTATTGATGAGGACCTGAAAATTGTTTGTTATACGGATCATCAGATATTTCAGCGTTATCATAAGTATAAGGTCAAGCAGGCATACAATAAAAACAAAGCACTTACGCTTAAAACACTGCGTGATCTTCAGCCTGGCGATTATGTTACCCATATTGATCACGGTGTAGGTACTTATAGTGGACTGCAGAAGCTGGAAGTGAATGGAAAGATTCAGGAAGCTGTACGCATTATTTATAAAGACAGTGATATTCTTTATGTGAATATCAATTCACTTCATAAAATCTCAAAGTATACCGGGAAGGAAGGAACGGTTCCTAAGATTAATAAACTGGGAAGTGATGTATGGGCAAGGCTTAAAGAAAAAACAAAAACCAAGGTTAAGGAAATAGCTTTTGATCTCATTAAGCTATATGCACAAAGAAAAGCGCAGGAAGGATTTGCCCACACACCGGATAATTATCTGCAAACAGAACTGGAAGCTTCATTTATTTATGAAGATACACCGGATCAAAGCAAGGCAACAGCAGATGTGAAGAAGGATATGGAAAGTCCGTCGCCCATGGACAGATTGGTATGTGGCGATGTGGGTTTTGGTAAAACAGAAATAGCCGTAAGGGCGGCATTTAAATCTGTTGTAGATGGTAAACAGGCCGCGGTTCTGGTGCCAACCACCATTCTGGCTTTTCAGCATTTTAAAACGTTCAGGGAAAGGTTAAAAGATTTTCCGGTAACGGTCGACTATATTAATCGTTTTAAATCGGCCAAAGAGAAAAAGGAAACACTTAAAAAAGTAGAAGAAGGTAAAATTGATATTATCGTAGGTACACATGGTTTATTGGGTAAAGAAGTGAAGTTCAAAGATCTGGGTGTGATGATTATTGATGAGGAACAAAAGTTTGGAGTGGCCCATAAAGAGAAATTAAAAACACTGAAAACCAATGTCGATTGCCTCACACTAACGGCTACACCTATTCCACGTACACTGCAGTTCAGTCTGATGGGAGCGAGAGATCTGAGTATCATTAATACACCTCCGCCTAACAGACAGCCGATACAGACAGAAGTACATGTTTTTAATGATGATTTTATCCGTGAAGCCATATACTATGAAACAGAGCGTGGTGGTCAGGTGTTCTTTATTCATAACAGGGTAGTAGGCTTGTCTGAAATGAGTGCCATGTTGCAGGGTTTATGTCCTGATTTAAGCATTGGGTATGCACATGGTCAGTTGGAAGGACATGAACTGGAAGAAAGGATCATGGATTTTATCGACAAAAAATATGATGTACTGGTTTGTACAAATATTGTTGAAAGTGGAGTTGATATTCCGAATGTAAATACGATTATCGTAAACAATGCTCATCAGTTTGGATTGAGTGACCTGCATCAGTTAAGGGGGCGAGTAGGCCGAAGTAATAAAAAAGCCTTCTGTTACCTGTTGGCACCACCTATGAGTACCCTGCCTTCCGATTCAAGAAAACGTTTGCAGACGCTGGAGCAGTTCAGTGATCTGGGTAGTGGTTTCCAGATTGCCATGCGCGACCTGGATATTCGTGGTGCAGGTAATTTATTGGGAGGAGAGCAGAGTGGTTTTATGGCTGAGATAGGGTTTGAAATGTACCAGAAAATTCTGGAAGAAGCGATCCGTGAATTGAAACGTACCTCGTTTAAAGACCTGTTTAAGGAAGAAATCAGTAAGCAGGATGACTATGTTAGTGATTGTACGATTGATACAGATCTCGAAATATTGATACCAGACAGTTATGTTGAAAGCATAGCCGAGCGATTGTCATTGTATTCACGATTGGATAATTGCGAGAAAGAAGATGAATTGAAAGCTTTTCATCATGAAATGATTGATCGTTTTGGTCCGATGCCTTCAGCAGTAGAAGATCTTTTTACTACTGTTCGATGCAGGTGGAGAGCCGTAGAAATTGGGTTTGAAAAAATGACCCTGAAGCAGGATACACTCAGGTGTTATTTCATCAATCGCCCTGATTCCCCTTATTTTGAGTCGACCTTATTTAAGAATGTACTGGCTTACCTGCAAACCGGTACCAATAAAGCCAGGTTGAAACAGGTGGGTAAGAATTTCTTACTGGTGGTAGATGATATCAAAGATATGGATGCGATGCTTCGTTTTCTGGATGGTATGCATAAGCATGTGGTACAGAAATAAGTATAAAGAAAAAGCCTGAAATATTTCAGGCTTTTTCTTTATACATGCGATCTTTTTATAAACCCAGACCCAGTGCAAAAGCCCTGAATTTTGTTGGTAAGCTTCCCGCTGAAGTAAAAGAACCGGTAGTAAGATTCACTGTATAGATATGGGTGGTATTTCCCACAGAGCCGATTGCATAAGCCATACCTGTTCTTCCACTAATATCGAAACCATTCATACCATCAATCGTTACCCCCAGATTGCCTACTTCTACCAATGTGCCGTTGTTAGGAGGATCCTGTTTAAACAATTTATTGTTATTGATCACATACAAAATGGTAGATGTGGAGCCCGCAAAATTATTGGTATAAGCTGCTCCGCTAACCATAGACATAGCTGGATTGATATTTCCGTCGGTTGCTGCGATGGTTCCATCATTGGGATTCAGACGTAGGTTTTGTCCGCTATTACTCACCAATCTGATACGATCTACCGTAGGATTGAAGTCAAAGGCCCAGGCGGTTGCACTGGCATCTGTCATAAATCCGTTACCTACTACTGTGGCCGCACCTGAAGATGGATTGATTGTATATAGTTTTGCTGATCCGTTCGCATTTACCGCAAATGCGTATAGTTGACCATTGGCAGGTCTAAAATCTATACCATGAATTACTTCTCCGGCGGTAAGTCCGGTAATAGTCCTGCTAATCAGGGTTTGTGGTTTTGTTGGATCGAATATCTGTAACATATTATTCTCATCAACGCCATAAGCTACCGGCGCAGTTGGGATGGCAATGTCAATCAGGTTAGCTTCAATTTCATTGATATAGCTTGCGGCACCTGAACTCAGGTTAATGGTATGCAGTCTGGTTTTGCCTGTGCGTGTAAATGTGGCAAGAGATACCATATTATCGGGGCTTATATCAAATCCGCCCTTGCCTATAAAATCAATACCCAGATTTCCTACTTCTGACAACGTACCATCATTCGGGGGATTTTGTTTGTATAATTTTTTCTGTGAAATATCAATATCATATAAGTCAGTCACTGTTGCACCAGCTTTACTATTGGTGTATGCGATGGAAATGATGGCGGGATTACTACCACCATTGATGTTTCCATCGGTTGCCACAACGGCACCTGTTTCAGGATGTAAACGAAGGTTCTGTCCGTTATGCGTAACAAGTCTGATACGATCTACTGTAGGATTAAAATCAATGTTGGCAACGGTTGAGTTCAGCGCAGGAGAAAAAGCTGCCGTTCCTATGGGTGTAAGACTACCATTGATGAGGCTGATAACATATAAACGACTATTGGTGGATAAGCTATATAACTGCAAGGTAGCCGGACGAAAGTCGATGCTTATCAAACGTTCACCTGCTTGTAATCCGGTTATTGATAGGGAAGCTTCAACTGTTCCGGGTGCTTTTGCATTATAACGATTTAGTTTGCCATCTTCCGTCAGGCCATAGAAAACCATGTCTGGTCCACCGGAAGGTGTGAATACAGGTGCTTCCGGAATGCTGCCACTGTTTCCAAGCTCTTTGGCACAAGCTGTTAAGAGTAAAATACCTGTTAAAGAGGCTGTTACTAATAACGTTGATTTTGTTTTGTTGAGAATGTTCATAGTGTTCAAAGTTTCGATGAAACACTATAAACGATAATTTTTCCTGGTCGGATTGTTACAAATAAAAAAGCCGTTAAATATGTATTTAACGGCTTTCATTCTTTTACTGGCAGCTTATTAGAATCCTTTTTTAGCAACGCCATCAGCAATTGCCTGTAAGGCTTTAGCTTCACCAAGGATGGCAGCCATTTTATTTCCTTTTCCATCATGCCCTGCAGCCATATAGCCGCCACGAGCGGTTTTGGTGATCACTGCATCCTGCATCGGAACATTCTTTTCTTTTGTCTTCAGACAGTATGCCTTGATCATTTTCGATGTGTCCATTTTTTTAGAATTTAATGTGTTAGTAAATAAACAACGGGTTATGCTTACACAACTTAGTGGTTTTTATTGAAAGTTGAAAGGGATGTGGAAAATAGTAATCCACAGGGGCAGGGGGTGAGTAATCAGTAGTGAGTAGAAAATGTATTCATGTTACTCACTACTGACTATTCACTGCGCACTCTCTAAACATCTATTTTAGCATATTTAGCGTGCGTTTCAATGAATTCGCGGCGTGGTGCCACTTCATCGCCCATGAGCATAGAGAAAATTCTGTCGGCTTCTGCTGCGCTTTCAATGGTTACCTGTTTTAAAGTGCGGCGAGAAGGATCCATGGTAGTTTCCCACAATTGATCGGCATTCATTTCACCCAGACCTTTATATCGTTGAATGGTTACGCTGTCATCTTTGCCCCCGCCCAATTTCTCGATCCACATTTTCCTTTGTTCTTCATTGTATGCGTACTGCTGTTCTTTTCCTTTCTTCACCAGGTAAAGTGGAGGCTGGGCAATGTATACATAACCCTGCTCTACCATTTCTTTCATATAGCGGAAAATGAAAGTGAGGATTAGTGTGGCGATATGCGATCCATCAACATCGGCATCGGTCATGATGATGAGTTTGTGGTAGCGGAGCTTGGTAATATTTAATGCTTTCGGATCTTCAGGTGTGCCTACTGTAACACCCAGAGCGGTGTACATATTCCTGATCTCTTCATTTTCATAGATTTTATGCTCCATGGCTTTTTCCACGTTCAGGATTTTACCCCTTAATGGAAGGATGGCCTGGTAGCTTCTGTCGCGCCCCTGTTTGGCCGTACCACCTGCCGAGTCACCCTCGACCAGGTACAATTCACATTTCTGAGGATCGCGCTCACTGCAATCTGCCAGTTTACCCGGGAGTCCGCCACCGGTAAGTACTGTTTTTCTTTGCACCATGTCGCGCGCTTTTTTAGCGGCGACCCTTGCCTGGGCAGCGAGGATGATTTTAGAGATAACGTGTTTGGCTTCTTTTGGGTTTTCTTCCAGATATGCTTCGAGTACACGTGCCACCGTTGTTTGCACCACACCACTTACTTCACTGTTACCTAATTTGGTTTTTGTCTGTCCTTCGAACTGCGGTTCCGGAACTTTTACAGAGATGATAGCGCTGAGACCCTCTCGGAAATCATCACCTTCTACCTGTACTTTCGCTTTTTCAAACAAACCTTCTTTATCACCATAGCTTTTGAATACCCTCGTTAAAGCCTGACGGAAGCCTGTTACGTGGGTACCACCTTCAATGGTGTTGATATTGTTTACATAAGAGAAAATATGTTCTTTAAAATCATCATTGTAAGTCAATGCTACTTCTACAGCTACATTGGTAGTTTCATCATGACCTTCTACATATAATGGATTGGCAATGATGGGTGTGCGGTGCCCGTTTTTATCGAGCATCTGTACAAATTCTGTAATCCCCCCTTCGCTGTAAAAATTCTTTGAGTATACATTTCCTTCTTCATCTTTTTCGCGTAAGTCGGTAAGTGTAATACTGATGCGTTTATTCAGGTAGCTCAATTCACGTAAACGACCTTCGAGAATATCTTTTTTATAAACAGTCTCCTGAAAGATGCTGGCATCGGGCCAGAAACGTACATGTGTACCGGTAATATCGCTGGTGCCGATTTCACGCACCGGGTATTGGGGCACACCAATTTTATATTCCTGTTCAAATATTTTGCCTTCACGGTGTACGGTAACGTGTAAAGTAGTACTCAGTGCGTTTACACAACTCACACCTACACCATGCAGACCACCGGATACTTTATAAGTATTCTTATCGAATTTACCACCGGCATGCAGCACTGTCATTACTACTTCCAATGCACTTCTTTTTTCCTTGGTGTGCATAGCGGTTGGGATACCACGGCCATCATCCTGCACACTGATCGAATTGTCTTCGTGGATGGTTACACCTATATTTTTACAATATCCGGCAAGCGCCTCATCAATTGAGTTGTCTACAACTTCATATACAAGGTGGTGAAGTCCTTTAACACCTACATCACCAATATACATGGCCGGCCTTTTTCGCACCGCTTCCAAACCCTCTAAAACCTGTATGCTATCGGCACCATAATTCTTATTCTGGGCCTCATTGCTGTTCAATTGTTCCTGATCCATAAATGCTTGTAAATCCTGTGTTTAAGTGAATTTTCGCAGGTCGACAAAACTACTGAAAATAAGGGGGTTTTCAGGGTAAAAAGACGGTTGGTTTTCCACATTTTCCCTGCTTTGCGGAATGCTGTTTTTTTATGCCTTTTTACAGTACCATGACATCCGGGTAAAGGTTGGTTACGTTAATTTGATGTTTATACATTAATTTTGCATAGTATGGTAGAAGTAATGGATATATTGAGGGTGGCGAATAAGGGTGGAATTGAACCTTCCATGGACCTGCTATACCAGAAACAACAGAACATACCCGGGTCTATTCATTATAATATCCGTCGTTATTATGCCCAGCATCCCTGGGTAGCCGATGATACCGGTATGATGGTGTACCATTATAACAGCCGCAAGCCCGAAGAAAACTACCTCGAACTTCGTTATTGTACCACTGGTAATCGTTATTGTGCCGAGAAAAGCTGTGCACAATGTACCGAGTTGCCTACCAATAATTGCAGTGGTAAACATCAGACAGTAGACGTTTTTACCTTTCATTTTACTTCTACCTTTCTTCATCAGTTTGTACACAATGTGAAACTGAGTAACCGTAAAGATGAAGTGCTGGCGTTCAAACATCCACATGCATTTACCAAAGTATTTCCACTCTGTAACAGAAAAAGAAATGCATTGGATGCACTGTTAAACCATAGCTATTCAGGTGCACTCGAAAACATATTTGTGAATGCCAAAGTGCATGAATTGTTGCTGTACAGCCTTGATTGTCTGATTGATGAAAAAGAAGAAGGATTTGCCTGTAAATTTCTGGCAGATGAAAGTGGACGTGAACGTATTTACCAGGCCAGGGAAATTTTATTGCAACACATCGGCGACCCGATTACCATTAAAGAACTCAGCCGTAAAGTGGCCATGAATGAGTGTTACCTCAAGAAAGGCTTCAAAGAAGTTTTTGGTACCACTATTTTCGATTTTTATCAGCAGCAAAGGATGGAACATGCCAAATACCTGTTGTATGAAAAAGGACTAAGTGTAACCGATGTTTCTGCTTTACTGGGTTATTCTTCTATATCACATTTTTCAGCAGCTTTCAAAAAGCATACAGGATTAAAGCCCTGCGATCTTCTTCGCTGATAAGTCCGGAGTCGGGAAGTCTGAAAGTCCGACGATACCGTTATGAACAAAATGATTTTTTACATGTCATGTCATTTCAGATATAATATCTGTTCAGTGCCTGTTCTACCATAGTTTTACTATCTTTCATCAAACTAAGAAACTCTAAGCTTATGCGGAATCTTTATGGCATTCTTCTTTTATGCTTTTTGGCAGCCTGCTCCGGTAACAAGGTAGATACTATTATTCATCATGCCGTTATTTATACGGTTGACTCCTCATTCAGCACCGCTGAAGCTATGGCAGTGAAAGATGGATTGATTGTAGAAACCGGCACCAATGATTTTATTCTTGGAAAGTATAAGGCAGATGAAATGGTTGATGCAGCAGGTAAGGCCGTGTATCCGGGTTTAATTGATGCACATGCACATTTTGTAGGTTATGGCAGATCGCTTTTTCAGGTTGATTTGTTTGGCACCAGTACATGGGAAGAAACCGTTGCACGTGTGAAAGCTTTTGCAGATGAACATCCTGATCTCTACTGGATACAGGGTAGGGGCTGGGATCAGAACCGCTGGCCGGGTAAAACATTTCCAACCAATGAGGCACTGAACGAACTGTTTCCTGATAAACCGGTAGTGCTTACCCGCGTTGATGGGCATGCTTCTATAGCCAACCAAAAAGCATTGGATCTTGCAGGCATCAAAGCCGGACAAACCATAGTAGGTGGCTCTATTGAGGTGAAAAATGGGGTGTTGACGGGTGTTTTGATTGATAATGCCGATAATAAAGTATATGCACAAATACCTTCTCCCACAAAAGAAACCTATGTACAGTGGTTACAGGCTGCAGAAAAAAACTGTTTTGCACAGGGTTTAACAACCGTTACCGATTGTGGTCTTCATTATTCAGATGTAGAAGCCATTGATACTTTACAGAAAGAAGGTAAACTCAATATGCGTTTGTACGTAATGCTCAGCGATGATGTATCAAACTATGAAAAATTTCTTCCCAAGGGGCCTTATAAAACAGACAGACTTTTTGTGAAAGGTATTAAGGTATACGCAGATGGTGCATTGGGTAGCAGAGGCGCCTGTTTATTGTCGCCTTATACGGACCAAAAAAACTGGACAGGATTTTTATTGAGGGATAAAAATCATTACGATTCTCTGGCAGCAGTACTCGCCAAAACAGATTTTCAAATGTGTACCCATGCCATTGGCGACAGTGCCAACAGGGAAGTACTGAATATTTATAATAAATACCTGGGCGGAAAAAATGATAAACGCTGGCGCATTGAACATGCACAGGTAATTCATCCGGCAGATTTCAATTTGTTTGCCAATGCCAGTGTTATTCCCTCAGTTCAACCTACACATGGTACCAGTGATATGTACTGGGCAGCTGACAGACTGGGACCTGAAAGGGTGAAAGGAGCTTATGCATTTAAGCAGTTGTTACAACAGAATGGATGGATTCCCCTGGGAACAGATTTCCCTGTAGAAGATATTTCTCCATTCAAAACATTTCTGGCTGCAGTGGTAAGAAAAGATGCAAAAGGTTATCCGGAAAATGGATTTCAGATGGAAAATGCGTTAACACGAGAAGAAACCATTCGCGGTATGACTATCTGGGCAGCCAAAGCAAGCTTTCTGGAAAAGGAAGTGGGTAGTCTGGAAAAAGGAAAGAAAGCTGATTTTATTATCCTTGATCAGGATCTTATGAAAGTAGCCCCTGAAAAGATTTTAGATGTTAAGGTAAAAACAACCTATAGTGGTGGAAAGAAAGTGTATGGGCAATAACGGATAATTGTTGGCTATTCACTTTAAAAAAAGCCACAGATCCATCTACCTTATGTAGATGAATCTATGGCTTTTGTATTTAATCTAATCAGGCGCATTATTTTATCTCACCCACCATATCACCCGGTATTACCCAGGCATCAAATTCTTCAGGTGTAAGATAGCCCAGTTTAACAGCCATTTCTTTTAAGGTAGTACCTTCTTTATGCGCTTTCTGTGCTATTTCAGCAGCTTTGTAATAACCGATTTTTGTATTCAGGGCAGTTACCAGCATGAGGCTGTTGTCTACGTGTTTTTTAATATTGGCTTCCAAAGGCTCAATACCCACTGCGCATTTATCATTAAAGCTTACACATCCATCACCGATTAACCGGGCACTGTGTAGGAAATTGTAAATCATTACAGGTTTAAATACATTCAGTTCAAAATGTCCGGTAGCACCTCCTATGTTAATAGCAACATCATTACCCATTACCTGTGCAGCTATCATGGTCAATGCTTCACATTGTGTAGGGTTTACTTTGCCGGGCATAATAGATGAACCAGGTTCATTATCGGGTATAAAGATTTCACCAATACCGCTTCTGGGTCCTGAACTCAGCATACGGATATCATTGGCAATCTTCATCAGGCTTACGGCTACTGTTTTTAAAGCACCATGAGCTTCTACAATGGCATCATGAGCGGCCAGTGCCTCAAATTTATTTTCAGCGGTTACAAAAGGGAGACCTGTTAAGTTGGCAATATGTTTGGCAACATTTACATCATATCCCTTTGGTGTATTAATACCTGTTCCTACGGCTGTACCTCCCAGTGCAAGTTCACTTAAATGAGCAAGGCTGTTATGGATGGCTTTTAATCCATGATCGAGCTGACTTACATAACCACTGATTTCCTGTCCGAGTGTAAGTGGTGTCGCGTCCATAAAATGGGTGCGGCCAATTTTCACCACATGCATAAATGCTTTGCTTTTGGCTGCCAGTGTATCTCTCAGTTTTTTGATACCGGGTATGGTAACTTCAAGGAGAATTTTATAGGCAGCAATATGCATGGCTGTTGGAAAAGTGTCGTTAGATGACTGTGATTTATTTACGTCATCATTCGGATGAAGGAACTTGTCTTTGTCTGTTAGGCTGCCACCTTTTATTACATGACCCCGGTAGGCTACCACTTCATTTACATTCATATTACTCTGTGTACCAGAACCCGTTTGCCATACTACGAGCGGAAACTGATCGTCTAATTTGCCTGCGAGTATTTCGTCACATACTTCTCCGATCAGTGATGCTTTTTCCTGTGGTAAAACACCTGCATCTGCATTAGTAAGCGCTGCAGCTTTTTTCAGGTAAGCAAATGCCTGAATAATTTCTTTCGGCATTTTATTGATATCCTGCGCAATACGGAAGTTGTCAATACTGCGTTGCGTCTGGGCACCCCAGTAAACATGAGCGGGAACTTTAACCTCACCCATGGTGTCTTTTTCAATACGAAATTCCATGTTCCGGATTTTAAATGATCTGGTTGAATGAATTGCGGTGCAAAGGTACTAAGAAGCAGAGGTAAAAGGGCAAAAAAAGCAAAGTTTTGGGCCTGTATGTCATTTCAGGTATTTAGGTTAAATAGCGGCAGGAATCGGCAATTCCTGTTGTTTTTCCGTATTTTTCGTGCAATGAAATTGCTTTTTTATGCAAAAAATCCTTTTATCCGTTTTTACATTTCTTGTATTGTCTGTTCAGGCACAAAAAACAGAAAATATAATTATCATTACTACCGATGGGCTTCGCTGGCAGGAACTGTTTAAGGGGATGGATGAAACCATTGCCCGGGATAGCCGTTTTAACCAGGATGATAGTGCCGCTATTTTTAAGGAATTTGGTGGATCCAGTGAAAGTCAGAAGCGAAAAAAACTGATGCCTTTTCTCTGGAATACCCTTGCAATAAAGGGCCAGTTATATGGTAACAGAACAGTAGGCAGTAATGTGAATGTTAGTAACCGCTACTGGTTTTCATATCCCGGTTATAATGAAATTTTATCGGGTTATGCAGATGACAGGATCAACTCTAATGATTATGCACCCAATCCGAATACGACCATCACGGAATTTTTTAATCAACAACCGGCTTTGAAAGGAAAAGTAGGTGCATTTGGTGCATGGGAGGCATTTAATCGCATCCTGAATGAACAAAGAAGCGGTGTTCCGGTGGTTGCTGCGTATGATACCTGTGGCGGTAAAAAACCCAATACCAATGAATTGATGATTAATAAACTATTACGCGATTCGCATAAGCAATGGGGCGAAGAATGTTTTGATGTATTTACGCATCATGCTGCTATGGAATACCTGAAGAAAGAACAGCCCCGGGTTATGTATATTGCCTATGGAGAAACAGATGAGTGGGCGCATAGCTGGAAATACAAATACTATTTAACGGCTGCGAGGCAGGTTGACAATTGGATTGGTGAAATATGGAACTATATACAATCTACACCTGCGTATAAAGACAAAACAACTTTATTTATAACTACAGACCATGGCCGTGGGGATAAAGATAAAAGTAAATGGACCAGCCATGGGAGTGATATTGAAGGGGCCGATGAAATATGGTTTGCTGTAATGGGGCCGGATACGGCACCATTGGGAGAGATAAGGAACAGCCCGCAATTGTATCAAAAACAATTTGCACAGACTATTGCTAAACTAATGGGGTATACTTTCAAAGCAGATCAGCCGATTGCAGATGCGATAAAGGAAGTGATTAAAAACTGATGCTCCTAAATTTTAATCTCTTATTCTTCCCTTCTCCCTGCAAAAAAAGATTGCTTTAGTAGAGCCTGCATTTTTCAGGTTGTTTTCGCAGGGAGAAAGGAAGAAGGGGAGTTATGTACAGTCAGCTTAAGTTCTTATCTATGTAAAAAAAAATTATAGCAAAAGGATGTTATAATTTTTCACTAAAGAATAGCTGCTTTCTGTTCCTGTTTTATAAATACGAACAAAGAGATTATTTTCCTGTGAAAGTAGCTTTCCTTTTTTCAAGAAAGGCAGTGGTGCCTTCTTTCATATCGTCGGTGGCAAAGCAATCGCCGAATGCAGTTACTTCTACTGCATAACCATCTTTTGTTTCGTCAAAAACAGCATTGGCACTTTCAATACATTTTGCGATGGCGATAGGGGCTTTGGTATTAATCAGTTCAAGTATGGATACCGCTTTTTTAATGAGTTCATCCTGTGGCACCACATAGTTTACCAAACCCAGTTGCAGTGCAGTATTGGCATCGATCATACCTGCACTCATTAATAATTCGAGGGCACGGCCTTTGCCGATCAGTTGAACGAGTCTTTGTGTGCCTCCATAACCTGGTATCAGTCCAAGATTCACTTCAGGTTGACCGAATTTCGCATTGTCTGAAGCCAGTCTGAAATGACAGCTCATGGCCAGTTCACATCCGCCACCCAGTGCAAAACCATTTACGCAGGCTACAATGGGTTTTGGAGAGCGTTCAATTTTGAAGAAAATATCCTGACCTCTTTTTGCGAGTGCTTTTCCTTCTTCTACAGATGCACCACTGAATTCACTGATGTCTGCACCGGCAACAAAAGCTTTGGATCCGGCACCGGTTATGATAGCCGATTTAATATCGTGGTTCAGGTATACTTCATTAACCGCGTTATCGAGATCATTCATCACCTGCTGGTTGAGCGCATTCAGTTTATCCGGACGGTTTACGGTAATGGTGAAAATGCCATTTTCCAGGCTGGTCGTTAAAGTTTGATACATGGCAATCTATTTCTGCAAAAATAAGGTAGCTGTCGGGTTCTTTTGTATTTTGTAATATGAATCTGATTGAGGGGATACTTTATACAGGGATTTTTGTTTTTGCGGCTACGGGTGCATTAAAGGCAAGAACGCATCAGATGGATATATTTGGTGCAATGGTGGTTGCTTTTGCAACAGCTTATGGAGGAGGTACCATACGCGATTTGCTGATTGGCGTTCGCCCGGTTAACTGGGTGAATGATTATCTGGCCTTAGGTCTTGTGGTTTCTGCCGTGTTAATTATTTTTCTTTTAAAAACCAATCTTGCCCGTTTCAGAAGAACTTTATTTTTTACGGATGCAATCGGGTTAGGAATGTTTACAGCAGGCGGTATTGAGCGCAGCCTAGCTTATGGTATTAATGAAGGCTATGCAGTGATTATGGGTGTGATGTCTGCTACATTTGGTGGTTTGATAGCAGATATGATTTGCGGTGAAGTGCCCAACCTACTTAAAAAAGGAGAACTATATGCCACTGCCTGTGCCATAGGTGCGGTGATTTATATTCTGTTGAAAAAAGCCGGACTTGAATATAATCTGGGATTGTTTATTTGTGTGGTGATTATTGTGGGTATCCGCATTTTCTCTAAACGTAAAAGAGTACACCTCCCCGAAATATAAAGAGTCGCCATCGGCGACTCTTTGATGTGTTAGTTGAATAAGTATGTTTTTAAAAATTCCAGCGATCTTTTCTTCGCTATCAGATTGGCTTTTGCGTCTTCATTATTGCCTGTGCTGCCATCAAAACTGTGTTCTGCATTGTCGTATACATAAAGTGTCATGGGAGCAGACAGATTCGATTGTTGTGCTTTTAAAACCAGACCATCATAAGCACTGATGCTGGTATTGTTATCGCTGTTGGTATATAAAGTTGTATACAAGGGATCTCTTCCAGCTGCATGTAACATGATGGGTGCGTAAGGAATGTATTTTCCATTACTGGGTGTACCCGGGCGACCATAATAACTGAACATGGCGGCTCCCGGATAATAGGATACTGCTGCCACAAAACCACCTTCTGTCGGTCGCTGTGCGGGTGCCAATACACCATTGGTATAGGTAATACCACCGCTCACTAATGACCAAACAGGTTTACTTACTGCCTGCGCATCCACCATGGTGCTAAGTACACTGGTTCCACCATGTGAAAAGCCGAGCAATGCAATTTTATTAGGTTTGATTCTGCTCAAAGAGCGCAGATAGGTCAGTCCTGCATACGCATCTCTCGGGCGAATAAATTCTGCTGCCAAAAAAATATTTTCAGGCGGGGCCTTATCTGGAAAATTCTTAACACCTCTGGCGGTATAACTGTCTATAAATAACGCTGCTATTTTATTGACACGGAATGAATCGATCCAGATACTGAATTGGCTTGCCAGTTGTGTATTGGTCATATCGGTACTGCTCCATAAACCACCACTTCCATGTTGTACTACCACAGCAGGGACACTGGTAGTAGATGCCGGTATAAAAAGAACAGCTTTTAAAGGGTCGCCACCGGTTGGATTGGTTAGGTAAATGGTTTCTGTAACTTCAGCCTGCGTATTAGTGCCGCCTGATGGGGTTGTGTTTTGTGGTGTTTCAACTGCTTTTTTGCTACAGGAAATCATTGCTGTAACAAGCAGACAACTCATGATCCCCAGACGTAATAATTGTTTCATAATATAGGTTCCCTGTAAATGGGCTGCAAAGGTCATGCATGGTAACCTGGAAATGAAAGCATATTGGTTTAGCCGGAGGAATAGCTGGTTGAACGGTTAGCCTATGCAGTTTGTCAATAGTTAATTGGTTGAGACAGTAATATCAATTACCCGATTTTTAAAGTCCTTTATTACTCCCGGGCCGAATGGCCCCGTCCCTGTTCCTCCGCCTTAGGCGGACATTGGCCTCTGATTAAATCTGCTACGCATGATTTAATCAGTCTTCGCTGCGCTTGACACCGACCCCAATGAGGCCCGTCCACAGGGACTGATTTAAAAGGATTTTCTTAGCTGACTAATGCTTTTGATTATTTACGACATCTTCTAATTCTCTGGGGTATTATGATAGTGCAAGTCGCTAGCAGATTGGCTTATTGTCTAAGGATTTTTTCCATGGCTTTTCCTTTGGCCAGTTCATCTATCAGTTTATCCATATAGCGGATTTTCTGCATCAGTGTATCTTCTATTTCTTCTACTCTGTAACCACAGATCACACCCGTAATTTTTGAAACATTCGGATGTATCTGAGGAGCTTCGGCAAAGAAATTTTCCAGACTTATTTTCTTATCTATCTGATCCTGTAGTTTTTTTTGAGAATAACCGGTGAGCCAGCAAATGATGGTATCCACTTCTTCTTTGGTGCGTCCTTTCTTTTCGGCTTTGGTAATATAATGGGGGTATACACCAGCGAATGACATTTTAAATACCCTTGCGTTGTCCATGATGATTTATGTTCAAAGTAAATGTATTTATCTCTGATGTATTGATTTGAAAATCATCTGTTGTATTAGATATCGACTCAGAAATTCCTGTTATTGTGTACCCATTCAGTAATATAACCTGCAATATCGCCCGTAGCAGTACCGGGTGCAAAGAGTTTACCTACGCCCATTTCATTCAGCGTTTTCATATCATCTTCAGGAATAATGCCACCGCCGGTGAGTAAAACATCATTCATGCCTTTCTCTTTTAATAGTTGAATTACTTTAGGGAACACTGTCATGTGGGCACCGCTGAGAATACTAATACCGATTGCGTCAACATCTTCCTGAAGGGCAGCATTTACTACCATTTCCGGAGTCTGGCGAAGACCAGTGTAAATCACTTCCATACCTGCATCGCGTAAAGCCGTTGCAATTACTTTGGCGCCACGGTCATGACCATCCAATCCAACTTTGGCAACCAATACCCGAACAGGACGTTTTGCTTTATTCATGCAATCGATTTATCCTGCAAAAATAAGGATCATTTTCGTTGAAAACGTGTTTTCAAAACGGCTACGCCCCTTTCTGTAATGGATGACAAGGAATCATTGCCGTTTTCAAACAATATAATTTTTGTGCCTGTTTCCCGGAACAGCGGGTAATGAATAGAGTCTTTAATGCTCACTTTTTCAAATTGCTGAAATACAATGTCATCTGCATCCGGTATTCTTTTACCTACCAGTATCAGGTGTTTGAAATCATATTTCTTGGGCATCCAGAAAAGAAAAGAGGCATTGTCGCTGTATACTTCCGGTAGTCCCAGTTTTTTGGCATGATAATTTAAAGCACCTGCTGTATAGTACCCGCGGCAATAAATCAAGGTCTTTTTTTGCTGGCTATCAGGTAAATTTTTATACACTGCAGCTGTTTTTTCTGCCAGTTCGCGCCAGCCAATCATATCTGCAAAATCCTGTGGCAGGGGGTGGTACTGCTGGTCTTCCCATTTAAAGCTGCCTGTTTTATCTATGCCTTTTTCATGATACCAGTTTGCCAGTTCCTGTGGTTTCATCATAGGCATTAGCAGTGGCATAATCAAGCATCCAAGTGTAACGGGGATGGCCACAAATACATACCTGAATATTTTTCCCTTGGTCGCTGTTATTTTTTCAAGATAAAAAGCGCCAAAAGCAAAGAGTATGGGGTAAGCGCCTGCGGCATAATAACTTTTACCATTCATGTAAGTTAGTAAGGCAATGATGAAGAGGTAGGTAAATGCTACCATTCGATAAGGCTTCCCTTCCTTCGTAAAAGCTGTGAAGTATATGCCAGTCAGCCAGATAAACACACAAGGTAGAAACATCATGATTTGATCTGTAAGAAAATCTGCCGGATGGATGAATTGTAACTGCTCCTCTTTCAGTTCTTCCATATGGGCAATCAAAGGAAACCCATGGTTGTATTGCCAAATAATATTGGGCAGTATGATGAGTAAAGCGATGGCACCGGCGAAATAAATATGTTTATTCAGGTAAATCGTACGGTGCCTGGTTAGTACTAAAGCAGCCAGCAGGCTGACTGTATAAAAAGCAACAGAATATTTACTCAACATACCAAGACCGATACTGATACCAAAAACATAGAGCCAGCTATTTTTATTAGTCTGTATAAATCGTATCAGTGCATATGTATTGAGTGTCCAGAAAAATACATCCAGAAAATTGGGATGGAAATAATAGAATAAGCGGATATATCCTGTAAAAACAAAGGGAAGAAAAGCGAGAAGTATAGCAAATGTCCGACCACCTAATGAAAGAATGATTCTGCCCATCAGGATAAAAGTGAAAGAGCCGATCATTGCCGGCCAGATTTTTACCCAGAAGAGGGAGGCGCCGAATGCATTACTGATCCATGCCATAAATGACAACATGGGAGGTACTTCTAAAAAGCCCCATGCCAGGTGACGGCCCTCTGCGAGGTATAAGTATTCATCTCGGTGTAGTTCGTAAACAGGATGGACCAGAAAAAAGGGAAGCAAAAACCGTAAAGTCGCGAGTGCATAGAGCAGTCTTACAGGATTTTTCATGCAGGTTGTTTGCAGAAAGATACAAATGATCCTGTTAATGAGAGGTTATTGCCATAGAAGGCACAGCATCACACAGAAAATTTCTCTGCGTATTCTGTGCCCTCTGCGGCAATACTATTTTACTAAGACAATAATGAAAGTGTATGCTTAATTCGGCTCACTGTGTCTTCTTTTCCAATCAATGCTGCGATGTCAAAAACACCTGGGCCAAATTTACCGCCCACCAGCATAATACGGAAAGGCAGCATTAACTCACCTGTTTTCAGTTGGTTGGCTGCAGCCAGTTCTTTAAATTCTTTTTCGAGATCGGAGGCTTCCCATAAAGTGCTCAGTTCATAGGCACGTATGAGTTCGGTGAAGAACAGGTTTTTCTTTTCATCCCATTTGGGTTTGATGGAATCTGTATCAATCTGTTGTGGTGCCTCAAAAAAGAAAATACCCTGTGCTGTAAAATCAGATAATAAAGTACAGCGCTCTTTTACCAGGTTAATAACCGTATGCAGGAATGAAATATCTGTTTCAGTAATATTTTGTGCTGCCAGTAAAGACTGAACTGCAGGGGTGAGTGAAGTGGCATCTGACTTTTTGATCCACTCATGATTAAACCACTTGGCTTTTTCATAATCGAATTTAGCACCGCCCTTGTGTACACGATCCATCGAGAATTTCTGAATCAATTCCTCCAATGTGAAAATTTCCTGATCTGTGCCATCATTCCAGCCCAGCATCGCCAATAGGTTTACAAAAGCTTCAGGCATAAATCCTCTTTCTTTAAATCCAATGGTGGTTTCATTGGTTTTCGGATCGGTCCAGTCCATGGCAAATACCGGGAAGCCCAGTCTGTCACCATCACGCTTACTGAGTTTGCCGTTACCATCAGGTTTTAATATCAGCGGCAGGTGAGCCCATTGTGGCATGCTTTCTAACCAGCCAAGGTATTTCCACAATAATAAATGTACCGGTGCAGAAGGCAACCATTCTTCTCCACGAAAAGCATGTGATATCTGCATCAGGTAATCGTCTACTACCACAGCCAAGTGATAGGTAGGCATACCATCTGCTTTCAATAATACTTTATCATCTACCTGTGAAGTATGAAAACTTACTTCGCCGCGTATCATATCTGTAAAACTTACAGTTTCATTTTCCGGCATTTTAATACGTATCACATATGGCATGCCTTCATTGAGCAAACGTGTTACTTCTTCTTCACCCAGTGTAAGTGAATTGCGCATTTTGGCACGTATCTGCTGATTGTATTGCGGAGATGGGTTTTCCGCAGTTTTAAAATCAACACGCATGGCTTCCAGTTCAGCCGGGGTGTCGAATGCATAATAGGCATACCCGTCTTTAACCAGTTGCTCAGCATACTGTCTGTACATATCCTTTCTCTCACTTTGCCTGTAAGGAGCATAGGGGCCGCCATGTTTCGGGCTCTCATCAGGAATGAGGCCGCACCATTCCAATGTCTGAAAAATATAGTCTTCCGCGCCGGGTACAAAACGGGTCTGGTCGGTGTCTTCAATACGAAGAATAAAATCACCTCCATTTTGTTTGGCGAATAAATAATTGAATAAAACGGTTCTTACACCACCGAGGTGAAGTCCGCCAGTGGGAGAGGGCGCAAAACGCACACGTACTTTTCTGTTCATGGGGCAAAGATAGCAGATAGTTGATAGCATATAGCCTATAGGTAATGGCTTATTAGTTATGGAATGAGCTTATAACTTATAGTTCATGGCTAATGGTCATTTGTTAAGCAAAGAAGATTTATAAACAATAGGCTACTTGCCATAAACTATCCGCCATAAGCCATCCGCCATCCGCTATCTTTGCTTCATGTATCTCACCAAAACACCCTGGTGGTTAAGGGCCTTGTATCCCTCACTGGTATGGCGGATGCCTGCCGGGGAGAAAAAAATCTATCTCACATTTGATGATGGTCCGCATCCTGTTGCAACTCCTTTTGTACTCGATCAACTGGCGGCTTATGGTGCCAAAGCCAGCTTTTTTTGTATTGGTAAAAATGTAGCAGCCAGGCCGGATATTTATCAGCGAATACTGGCAGAAGGACATGCTGTGGGTAATCATACTCACCATCACCTGAATGGCTGGAAAACAGATGATGTGGAATATGTCAATGATACGATGCAGGCCGCTGCATACATTCAATCCAATCTTTTCAGGCCGCCCTACGGAAGGGTTAAAAGATCGCAGATCAGAGGTTTACAGGGAAAGGGGATGAAGATTATTATGTGGGATGTATTAAGTGCTGATTTTGATACAAATCTTACCCCACAGGCAAGTTTATCATATGTTTTATACCATACAAAACCCGGCTCTATTGTTTTGTTTCATGATAGCGAAAAAGCCTGGGAAAGGATGTCGGGATCACTACCAGCCGTTTTACAACATTTTTCAGCCGAAGGATATGCATTTGATAAGCTGATATAAATAAAAATAGCCGGAGTAGAAACTCCGGCTCTGTTTTAATCCGTACCCTATGAAAACAATCTTTTGCCGATTGCTATCGGCATTGAATCTTTTGATCGCCTGTTGATCTTTTTAGGGTCGCTGACTAATAACGAGTAACCAAAACTTTTTATTTTCCGGTCATGAAAAAAAACTGAAATCAGTGGTTTCATGCGGTAGGCTGGTGAATAATCATCAATTTTATACTATGATGTTGATTGATACCCATTGTCATTTATATTCCACAGAATTTGGTACCGGGAGCCAGGAAATTATTAACAGGGCCAGACAGGTAGGGATAGAAAAATTTTACCTGCCGGCGATTGATAGCGAGGTGATAGATGCCATGCTTTCCCTCGAAGCGGCCAATCCCGGAGTATGTTATGCCATGATGGGATTGCACCCCTGTTCTGTAAATGAAAAAGTGGAGGAGGAGTTGGCCATTGTATTGGACTGGCTGAATAAGCGACCATTTGTAGCGGTGGGTGAGATCGGGCTGGATTTTTACTGGGACAAGACTTTTGCCGATCAGCAAAGAAATGCCTTTGCCCGGCAGATGGATTGGGCCCTCGAGCGGAAAATGCCCATTGTCATTCATACCCGTAATGCCATGCAGGAAACCATTGATATGGTAAAACCCTATGCAGCAAATGGCCTGAAAGGAATTTTTCACTGTTTTAGCGGCAGTTATGAATCGGCAAAGCAGATTGTATCGATGGACTTTATGTTGGGTATTGGAGGGGTATTAACGTATAAAAATGCCGGTTTACCTGAAGCGCTGGATAAAATAGGCCTGGAACATATGGTACTGGAGACAGATGCGCCTTATTTGAGTCCGGTACCTTATCGCGGAAAGCGCAATGAGAGCAGTTATATGATGGAAGTGGCCAGAAAGCTGGCAGAAGTAAAAAGGGTTACGCTGGATGAAATAGCCACCATTACCACCGCCAATGCCCAAAAAATATTCGGAAGCTGAGGGGGTAAGCATTACTTTTGCAGTCCTTAAAAATACATAGAAATGTTTTGCATTAAGAGAATTGAAGGTGTAAGCATTCCATTTCTCAAGTGTATAAAGTAAAGTAATACAGAGAGGTGTTCCGCCTAGGCGGATTGAAGTAGTCCCGACGAGTCGGGAGAAAGTGGGTAAACGGGAAACCGTATTAAGGAATGAAGTAGTTAATATTATAAGAGTAGTAGAAATATATAGAGAGGTGTCCGAGTGGTTGAAGGAGCACGCCTGGAAAGTGTGTATACGGGAAACCGTATCGAGGGTTCGAATCCCTTCCTCTCTGCTAAAAGTCTTACGATTTTCGTAAGGCTTTTTTGTTTCTAGTGCTTCTAAACAATATATTAATCTCTCCTATACACCTTTTCCAATAAGTATATTTTCATGTACAAATACGCTTTTATTATTGCTCCAAGAGGTTGAGTTTTGACTGATGAACGTAAGTCAATGTTTTTATGTTTACATATTACAAAGCCTGAAGGATCATTCCTTTTATATTGGTCAATGTAATGATTTGGATAGCCGGATGTCAAAACATTATGATGGTATGAGTAAATATACTGCCAGTAAAAGACCACTCCGGCTTGTTTAATTTGAGGTTTTTTCAACAAGAAATGACGCAATAAGACGTGAACGACAAATTAAGGCTATGAAATCAAGAAAGTATATTTTGCAATTGATTGCGGGTTGGCTCTTATAAAGAAGTGGTTGAAAAGTCCCGACGCGTCGGAATAAGAGAGTTCCCCCAGATTCAAAGCCGACTCCCCCTTAATTTCTCCTTAATTGCCTTCAGGTAATATTCCCTTAACATTGGGGTAACATAGCGGTAACATTGCCGAAATACTTTTGCAGCAAAATAAACACTGTGAAATCTATTATTTCGACCCTGCTGGCTCTTTTTTCTTTTACTGCTATGTTTGCTCAGACAGGCACCTTAACAGGTAAGGTTTCTTCCGGCTCTAATAATGAAGTAATTACCGGCGTTGCCATCTTTAATGCGGCTAAAAAAATCAGCCTGATTTCCGATGTAGAGGGCCGTTTTAGTATCCGCCTTGCTCCCGGCACCTATGAGCTCACCTTTTCTATGACCGGTTATAAAACCAAAACCATCAGTGAAATTGTCATCGTTGCAGGACAAACCAATGAACTCAATGTTATTCTCGCCGACCAGAAAAAAGAACTGGATGAAGTAGTGGTTACTGCTACGCCTGCCCGTAGAGAATCTGCATCAGCAGTATTGAGTCTGCAGAAAAATAATACCAGTGTTTCTGATGGTATTTCTTCGGAATCTATTAAAAAATCTCCTGACCGTAATGTGGGTGAAGTGTTGAAGCGTGTTACAGGTACCAGCGTTCAGGATGATAAATATGTAATTGTAAGAGGGTTGAATGACCGTTATAATGTGGCTACTATCAACGGAGCGGTGATGCCGAGTACCGAGCCTGACAGAAGAACTTTCTCTTTCGATATCGTTCCTTCTGACATGATTGATAATGTACTCATTAATAAAACGGCTACGCCTGATATGCCCGGTGAATTCTCCGGTGGTATTGTTCAGGTAACAACCAAGGATATTCCCTTCAAAAATGCATTTGGATTAGCCCTTTCTACTTCTTACAACAGCATTTCTACCGGTAAAGATTTCAATATCGGCCATAGGGGTGATCTGGATTATTTAGGTTTTGATGATGGAACCAGAACTTTTCCTTCTTCTTTCCCTTCTACCAACAGATGGAGAAGCTTTGATATCAATCAGAAAATTCAGGCTTCCAGACTGATGTACAATACCTATGGTGACCAGGTTTCTAAAGCCTTGCCTTCGCTGAACGGGCAAATTAATTTCGCTAAAAAATTCAATGGTAAGAACGGTGCTTCTTTCGGTATGCTCGGTGCTGTTACCTACAGAAACTCGCAAACCATTCAACTTACCGATCGTCAGCAATATGGTGATGCTACTTCTACCACCAACCTTTTATTCGATTACGCAGATACTTCTTATTCCTTCAATACCAGTCTGGGTGCTTTATTGAATGTGGGTTATAAGAAGGGAAAAAATAAGCTGGTATTAAAGAACCTGTTCAATAGGGTATTTGAAAACAGCAATACCATTCGCGAAGGTGCCAACTTTAATGACCTTCAGTATATCAATAAAAACAGAATTTCCATCGCCATGATCAAAACTATCTTCAGCTCTCAGCTGGAAGGTGAACATGCATTGGGTAAAAACAACAATAAGCTTAAGTGGAACCTGAACTTTGCCTTTACGAAGAAAGATCAGCCCGACTACCGTTCTCAGCCTTACCAGAAAAGTCTTTCTCAGGTAAATGATAAAAGCATTCCCTATACAGTTGCTTTGCGTAACACCTATCGTTTCTGGAGTGAGTTGGATGAAAATACACTGGGTGGTAAGGTAGATTACAGCAAACCTTTGAAATGGGGTAATACCACATCAAGCCTGAAAGCAGGTGTACTGGCACAATATAAGATCCGTAATTTTAGCGCGCGTGCCTTCCGTTATGAGCAGGCTAACCCTTCCAGTTTCAATACAGCTTTGTTGAGCCTTTCACCAGGAAGGGTATTTAACGATGCCAATATGTACACCAATGGTTTCTACCTCAATGAAATCACTAACAATACAGACCGTTACGATGCGAATTCACTGCTAACCGGTTCTTACCTGATGTTTGATAATAAGTTCAATGAAAAATGGAGATTGATCTGGGGTGTACGTGCTGAAACCTTTAACTATGAAGTAAAAACAGGTAACGTAAGTGGTACCAGAACGGTTATCAATAAAGATTACCTGGATATCCTGCCTTCTCTAAACCTGATCTATAGCTTTAATAATAAATCGAATCTCCGTTTCTCTGCTTCAAGAACGGTTTCAAGACCTGATTTCCGTGAAGTTGCCAATTTCTCTTATTTCGATTTCGTAAGAGCTGCCATCATCCGTGGTAACGGTGCTTTGGAAAGAAGCCAGAATACCAATATCGATCTGCGTTTTGAAACCTATCCGCAGAGTGGAGAAATCATTTCAGCTTCTGTATTCTTCAAACATTTCAGTAAGCCTATTGAGCAGCGTATGTCAGGTGAGTCTTCTCTTGAGTACCAGGTTATTACTTTCTTTAATCCCGATAATGCCTATGCCTATGGTATTGAACTGGATCTGCGTAAAAAGCTTTCTATGTTTGGTGATGGTAAGTTCCTGGAGAATACTACTTTCAGTGCCAACACTTCACTGATTAAATCTTCTGTAGACCTTTCTGCAGCATCCAATCCATATGATTTAAAAAGACCTATGCAGGGCCAATCGCCTTATCTGGTAAACCTGAGCCTTACTTATGCAGATGATAAAGGCAACTGGAGCAGTACCGTATTGTTCAACCGAATCGGACAGCGAATTGAAACAGTGGGTGCATTTGGTATTCCGGATGTATATGAGAATGGTAGAAGTGTACTGGATTTTCAACTGTCTAAAAAGGTGTTGAAGAAGAAAGGTGAAATCAAAGTCAATCTGGCCAACCTGCTTAACAGCAGACAGATTTTCTATAACAATGTCGAATCTAAAAAAGAAAACCGCGGTTATAAGAGTCAGGATGACAGGGTTCAGTGGAGTAACCTGTTCGGTAGCAGCTGGGGTATAGGATTTTCTTATAATTTCTAATTTCCTTTGGGGGGAAGATTAGAAGGGCCATCCATACAAACGGTGGCCCTTTTTTTATTGTATAAGTCAGGGTGGTAACAATTAGTTAATCTTCCCGTAACATACCCATTACATTGCTGTGGTTCTTTTGCAGCATAAAAACAACGAAAATGATACGTTCTCTTTTGATTTCACGTCTGGCTATGGTAGCGCTCGCTGCTTTAACGATGACAGCCTGTACTAAGAACAATGATGATCCGATTGTTGATCCTCCTGCAGATCCCAATGCAACTGTATTAAGAGGCTCGCTGCTGGAAAACAAAACCCTTACAGCTGATAAGACATGGACCCTGAAAGGATATGTATATGTACCCAATGGTGTAACCCTTACCATTGAACCAGGTACCGTTATTAAAAGTGATAAAACAGAAAAAGGCGCACTTTGTGTAGAAAGAGGTGGTAAACTGATTGCCAATGGTACTGCGGATAAACCCATTGTATTTACTTCAGGTATGGATGCTGGTGCTCGTAATCCTGGCGATTGGGGTGGCGTTGTGCTTTTAGGTTTTGCTAAAACCAACCGTTCTTCTACGCCGGTTATTGAAGGTGGTCTGGATCGTCCTTATGGTGGTACCAATGATGCAGATAACTCTGGTAGTCTGAAATATGTGCGTATTGAATATGCAGGTATTGCTGCTTTCCCTGGTTCTGAAATCAACGGTCTTACTTTAGGTGGTGTTGGTAGTGGAACCACGCTCGAAAATATTCAGATCGTTTATGGTAACGACGATGCGTATGAATTCTTTGGTGGAAATGTAAACGCTAAGTATCTGGTAGCTTATGGTACTGCAGATGATGATTTCGATTTCGATTTTGGTTATACCGGTAAAATTCAATATGGTGTTGCATTACGAGATCCTTCATTCGTTGATAATGGTGATGCAGGTAATGGTATTGAAGCTGATAACGATGGTTCTGGTACCACTGCTACTCCTTATACACGTCCTGTATTAAGTAACTTTACTTTTGTAGGTCCCAATAACGCGGCTGGTACTGCTGCTAACCATAATTTTGGTAACAGATGGAGAAGATCGGTTCGTTTTGTACTGCGTAACTCTATTCTAATGGGTTGGCAGAAAGGTGGTTTCTCTATTGAGTCTGATGGAACTGCCAATGATTACAGCGGTGCCGGTGGTACTTCAGAATTTAAAAATAACCTGGTACACGCAGTTGCAGAACCGTATAAAATTTCAGGTTTAACTTCTGCAACTTTAACAGCCGCTGCTATGAAAACAAAAGCAGAATCTGAAGGTTGTAAAACCTATACGGATGCAGCTGATATCAAGTTAACAGCTCCCTTCTCACTTACTTCACCCAATCTATTGCCTGCCACAGGGTCTGATGCCTTAACAGGTGCCAGCTTTACAGGTCTGGATGCCTTCTTTACTACTACTACACATGTAGGTGCATTCGGAACTACCAACTGGATGGCGAGTTGGACAAGATTCCCTGCAAAAGGACAATAATCAGGAATATACTTTTTTTAAAACCGCTTCTGTCAGGAGCGGTTTTTTTATTTCTTTGTATAAAATAGTTGTTATGCGATACCTAAGTTTACTGATGTTGATAGTGATCATTGCAAGTTGCGGGGAAGGTAATCATGTAAAAGAAACAGCTGTTACAGATGATATGGCTCAGGTTGATATGCACAGACTGCCTGAGCTTAGAACGGTGGATAGTATTGATATGCATTTTTTTGCAGATATCAATGATTTGAAAGTATATAAACGTTATGGATTAAACGATAGTGCCATCATTCATCTGTTTACGCTAACTGAAATCAATAATGCTTTTGTTGATAAGACGAGCTGTGAATATGATACTAAATTTTTCTGTTTTTCTAAAGGTCAGATTGTTAAAACCCTTTACGTTGCTGCACAACAGGACAGCTGTCATTTCATAGGTTTTATTAAAAGTGGTGGTATTGCGGTGAAGGCTCAGTTGTCTGATTCGGCTGCTGCGATCGTAAATGGATTCCGAACGAAGAGTACGAAGTGATTTTTAGTGACCGATCGTTAATACGCCATGTATCACTTAATGTAATCTAGCTGTTGGTAGTTGCGTTTTTTTAACCGCGGAGTTGCACTGAGTGGTACATGGAGTTTCACGGAGAAAATGGGTATAACTGTATGGGTTACCAGTTATTCATCTGCTCAGGTATTATACGTTCCGGTGTTTTAATGGGATGTTCTTTCCAGTCAGGATCATATTTTACAAACCAGCTTAACCACATGGTACGTGATAAACGCATAATGAGTGGCTGACATACCAGTAGTAATACAAAAGCGGTTCCCATCCAATAGAAAATACGGTTATCGTCGATAGAGAAAGTCATGCCGATGAGTACTTTCCATGCTACAAAAGTAGATACCAGAAAAGCTACGGATAATGCATAGCTCACATAACCTGTCCCATAATAAAATCCTACTTCAATTTCAGTGGGCTGTCCACAAACAGGGCAGTTCTCGTGCATATCTACATTTGTCTTGAGTTTATAAGGCTCCTGACTTTTAAAAATCCTTCCCTTCCGGCAACGTGGACAACGGTTGTTTAATACGCTCCATAGGTACCATCGCTTTTTATTGTTCTCTGGCATTTCTTACATCTATTATAGTACAAAGGTACGATTTAATTTCAGGAGCTTATTGCTGACAGTTTGCATACCCGCATCCCCGTTTGGTTTTGTGTGCAATGAGTCCGGTTACAAATATGGTGAAGCCAAATAATGCTGGTAGCCAGTCTTTGTAAGCAAATGCTATGGTAATAAACAAACCAGCTACCATTAGCCTTATCATCAATACCCAATCTATCTTTTGTATAAATGAATACATCCGTTTCATACTGCAATTTGGGGAGCAAACAGGTTATATAGCGTGACTTTAGTTACGGCTATAAATAATGTACCACTTTTCTGTATTCTCAGTGGAAATATGTACTGCTACTGAGGACACAGAATGATACAGAAGTATACTGAAGAGCTTTCCGCTACCCTAATATCTTTTCCATTTGCATACTCCTCGATCCTTTAATCAGAAAATGTGTTCCGGAGAAGTTTTGTTGTTTATACCAGCTTGCCGCTTCAGTCGAATCATGGAAGAACAAATAACTGTGTTGCGTTTTTTGGAAGTTACCACCTACCAAAACCACCTGATGCCAGGTAAAGCTATTAATGAGGTCTATCATCTGCTGGTGCTCAGTTATGCTATCTTCACCCAGCTCCATCATACCGCCCAGCATCAATACTTTTTTTGGTGCATTCAGATTTGCAAAATTTTCTACAGCAGCCCGCATACTGGTGGGATTGGCGTTGTAGGCATCCAGAATAATATGGTTACCATCTCTCTCTACCATCTGCGACCGGCTGTTTGATGGGGCATAAGATTCTATGGCTTTTTTTATTTTCTCATCCGGCACTTTAAATGTTTTACCAATGGCTATGGCACATAATACATTCGATACATTGTAAGCACCTACCAGTTGTGTAGCTACCCGCTCAAATCCGGCACCTTTGGCAATATGCACTTCCAGAAAAGGTTCACTGGCTATTACTTCTCCTGTTATCTCACCTTCTGTTGTACCATAACCTATTACTTTTTCAATGCCCTTACTCATAGTATGCAGGTAATCAAAATCGTTACACCTAAATATGGTTCCATGGTGAGCCCTGATATAATCGTACAATTCACCTTTCCCTTTTCGTACCCCTTCAATGCCGCCAAAACCTTCCAGATGTGCTTTGCCGCAGTTGGTGATGATGCCATGGGTTGGATCGGTATACACACAATAACCTGCAATTTCTTTCTGGTGATTGGCGCCCATTTCTATTACAGCCATTTCAGCATCAGCGGGTATACTCAGCAGGGTGAGTGGTACACCGATATGGTTATTCAGGTTGCCCTGGGTAGTGTAGGTTTTATAATGACTAGCCAGCACGGCATATACCAGTTCTTTGGTAGTGGTTTTACCATTGCTGCCGGTTATGGCAATAAAAGGAATGTTGAATTGTTGTCTGTGGTAGCCGGCCAATGCCTGTAATGTTTGTAATACATCTTCCACCAGAATACATCTCTGATCTGCTCCTTCTACCGGTTCATCAATTACGGCATAGGCAGCACCGGCTTCCAATGCTTTGACCGCAAAAAGATTTCCATTGAAATTGGCTCCTTTTAGCGCAAAGAAAATATCACCCTTTTTGAGTTTTCTCGTATCCGTCTGTACGGATGGATGCTGGAGATATAATTTATAAAGTGCTTCGATTGTCATAGCTGCAAGATAGTGAGGGGAATGGTGAATGGTGAATGGTCAATGGTGAATTTTTTGTGAGTTGTCAATTGTGAATGGTCAATTTTACCCTTCACTAACTATTTACAACTGGCTATTTGCTTATGTTACATTCATTCACCATTCACCATTGACCATTCACGAAAAAAGCCACCTCCTTCCGAGAGATGGCTCTTTTTATATTTACCTTTTCCTTCTTATCGTTTGTTTCTTCTGGGAGGAAAGAACTGACCGGTTTTAGATTTATTGGAAAGTCCTTCAGCAGCACCATAGTGGCTCATGGCACAACGGAAACCGAGTGTACTGGTGCTTAAATCTTCTTCCAGAAAACGGCGTGTGCCGGGGCTTAACCAATAAGCCCTGTCGTTCCAGCTACCACCTTTGTATACCCTTGATTTATCAGAAATCAAAGTGGTGGTTCCATAACCATAATATACAAAGCTGGATGAGTCACCATCGAGATAGTTGGTAGCATATGAGCGCTGGTAGTTTCTTCTGTTACGTAAAGTAGAATCGTCTTCGAGCACGGTTTTAATACGTCCTTTATCATCGCGCAGGTTACCCTGACCACCACTCATATCAATTTTACGGAACTCATTACCACGGAACAGGTTGAAATCATCGCCATCAAGTGAGTTCTGAGGGCGATACACATCGGCCACCCACTCATTCACGTTTCCGCTCATGTTGTAGATACCATATCCGTTCGGTATAAAGGAAGATACTTCTGCAGGAATAGCAGCATTATCGTTCAATCCGCCCGCTACCCCCATGTTATCACCCGCACCTCTTTTAAAGTTGGCGAGGAAAGCACCCTGATAGGCACTTTTCTGCGTGTAACGTACGTTATCGTAACCATTGTTCTTCCAGGCATAAATCTGTTTGTTGGCAATCAGCTCTTCACCACGTTTGGCACCTTTTGATTTACGTTGAGGGTTCTCAGCGATATAACCGTAAGCGGCATATTCCCATTCTGCTTCTGTTGGCAGGCGGTAGTCGCCAAACAGTATACCATCTTCAAAAGTTACTTTGGTCCTTGGACGGCCATTCGCATCTTTTAAAGGATTTTTATTAGAAGTCGCTGTTCTGCCGGGTGTAGCCTGGTACTCATCTAACAGGTAAGCTTTGGTATTGAAATTATCCTGGCCTGAACCATTTAATGATCGTTTGATCTGGTTCTTGGCATCCAGATAGCCTTTCCCCATCAGGGTCAGCTCATTTACACGGTCGGTTCTCCAGATACAGAAATCGGTAGCCTGTTTCCAGCTTACACCTACTACAGGATAGTAGTTGTAGGAGGGGTGACGGAAATAATATTCCACATATGGCTCGTTGTAAGCCAGCTCACTGCGCCATACAAGGGTATCGGGCTTGGCTTCTTCAACGATAGAATCCATACCGGCACCTCCAAATACATTGGTAAGCCAGTAAAGGTATTCACGGTAGTGTACGTTGGCTACTTCCGTTTTATCAATGAAAAAAGAGTTTACGGTAATACGACGGGGTACATTGTTCCAGTCGCCCATCACATCTTCCTGTGTTGCACCCATGGTGAAGGTACCACCCTGTACAAACACAAGGCCGGGAGCGGCTTTAATATCTTTTGGCTTGGCGACATTAAAATTGCCCTGGTTCTTATCGTTGTAATTCCATCCGGTAACCGCCGATTGCTGGGGTTTCTTTTTGAAAATCTTACAGGATGACATGGCACCTGTTAACGTCAACAACAAGATCAGGTTCCGTGTTGTTTTCAATACTTGCATGAGATTCTCGAGTTTGTGGAGTATAGTTTTATCGCTATAGCCTTATTTAGTACATGCGAATATAGAAGATTTCCGCAAATACCCAATCGCTGCCGGGGTATTTCTATTGTTAGTAAAAGCTTAATTTTAAGGTAGTTATTCTACTACAGGGCCTTGGGCTTTTAGCTATTAGCCTTTAGCCATTAGCTTTTAGCAGAGCTTGATGTTCAGAGAGGTCGATTTAACCACATAATTGTTTCTACTTGTATCGACAAGGCTAACTGCTATGGGCTAATTGCTAAAGGCTAAAAAATGCGGGAAATACGGTATTAATTGATCAGACAACCGCTTAATTTTCGGACTTAAAGTACTCAGATGAGAGATTTTCGAAAATTGCAAATCTGGAAGCGGTCGGTATTATTTGCCCGTTCGGTTCATCAATTCACCGGTTCATTACCAGGTCATGAACGTTATGCACTTGCAGTCCAGATGAATAGTGCTTCTGTTTCTATAGCTTCTAATTTTGCAGAAGGTTGTGGAAGAGATACAAAACCAGACCTGATTCGGTTTATTCATATTTCAATTGGCTCTGCCTTCGAACTTGAAACACAAATTGAAATTTGCCTTCTGAATGGCTATCTACAAAAGGACACTTACAACAGCCTGGTTTCTGAAGTGCAGGATATTCAAAAAATGATGCGTGCGTTTGTTATGGTTGTTAGGAGTAGCAGTTAGCTGCTAGCTATTAGCTCTTAGCAAGGGCTCTGATTGCATAGATGCGGATTAAAATTTATAATCATTTCTGTTAATATGGACTAAAGGCTAACTGCTAAAGGCTAAAAGCTAATGGCTAATAACTAACTTCGATATTCGTATGCTGAAAGCAATTGTATCCTATTTTTTGCTCTTGTTATGCCTCTCAACAATGGGGCAGCGGCAGTATGCGGTGGGGTCGGTGCTTGCTTCGGGGAACTGGGGTAAGATTGCCGTGAAGGAGCAAGGGGTATATAGAGTGGATGCTGCTTTGCTGAATACACTGGGACTGGGTACCAACCTTCCTTCCGCTGCTATTCGATTGTATGGTAATGGGGGTGCTATGTTGGGTGAAAATGCCAATGCCCCCTATACGGATGATCTGGCTGAAAATGCTATTGAGATGGTTGATGGGGGAGATGGTGTGTTTGGCGGGAATGATTATTTTCTCTTCTATGCACCCGGTCCTTCCATATGGCTGAAAGATAGCCTGCGTCAGGGTTTCCGGTACCAGAAAAATCTCTACAGCGATTCGGCCTATTACTTTATCACAGTTGGTGGTAGCGGGAAAAGAATCACTATTCAACCTTCCTATAACACTGCTCAGGTTTCGGTTACGGAATATGATGAGCGATTTGTCTATGAAAATGATCTGGTAAATCTGATCGGTTCCGGTAAGGAATGGTATGGTGATAAATTGAGTGCTTCGCAGAGCCGCAGTTTTTCTATCGACTGGCCGGGCTTATCGCCCCAGCAGCCTGTTTTACTGCGTGCCTCTTTTGCTTCCAGAAATGTGAATGGTTCAGCGGGTATGCTGAGTAATGTAAATGGTGCCAATGGTTCTTTACTGAACTTCCCCGCTATCACCGGTACTTTCCTCGACCGTTATGCCACTCATCTTGAACAGGAACAAAATTTCAGTAGCAATGGGCAGTCTAACCTGCTGATTAAGTTCGATTATCAATCTGCTGCTTTAGGTGCAGAATGCTGGATCAACCGGTTTGAAGTGCTGGGAAGAAGGGCTCTTCAGTTCAGTACAACGGCTTCATTCTATTTCAGGGACTGGCGCTCTGTTGCGGCCAATACAATCGCTTCTTTTCAGCTGCCCACCCTCTTACCCGATATGCGGGTATGGGACATTACTGACCCCCGTAACATTATGGTCATGCGCAATAATGGAACAACGGGTTTCCGGTTTTATAATGATGCTTCGCGGTTGCGGGAATATGTAGCTTTTATACCTTCTCAATGGCTAACACCTTTTGCTGTTGGTAAAGTAGCCAACCAGAACCTGCATGGTATGGTGGTGCCGGAATACCTGATTCTTACACATCCTCAGTTTAGAGCAGCAGCCGATCAACTGGCGGCTTTTCACCGTCAGTATTACCAACGTACGGTTCAGGTAGTAAGTACAGATCAGGTGTACGAGGAGTTTAGTAGCGGTACTGCTGATCCTGCGGCCATACGCGATTTTATTAAGATGCTGTACGATAAAAATAGCGGACTCAAATATGTACTGCTAATGGGAAATGGCTCTTATGACCCTAAAAATCGTATCAGCAATAATTATCGTTTTATACCAACTTATCAGAGTGCGCAATCGCTTGATCCGCTTTCGAGTTTTACTTCCGATGATTTTTTTGGTATGCTGGATGATATGGATGATGTAAATGCAGGCAATGCCCTGCAAACCGTTGATGTGGCTGTGGGGCGCATACCGGCACGGTCGGCAGCTGAGGCCAATAGAATGGTGGCTAAAATTATCGCCTACCATCAACCCAACCGTTTTGGAGACTGGCGCAATAAACTCATTTTCCTGGCGGACGATAAGGACCAGAACCTTCACCTCACCGATGCAGAAGCGGTTTCGGCAGCCAATACCAATCCGATTTTTCAACCACAGAAAATTTACCTCGATGCTTTTCCGCTGGTGAGTGGCAGTGGAGGTAATCGTTTTCCTGCGGCAAATGAGGCATTGGTGAATGCCGTTAACAGCGGTGCCCTTATTCTTAACTATACCGGTCATGGTAACCATCTCCGGCTGGCTGAAGAAGCGGTATTATCGGTTAATGAAGTGAACCGTTTTCAGAATGCTTCCCGTTTGCCATTGGTGGTTACAGCGAGTTGTGATTTTTATCCCTTTGATGATCCATCCAAAAATGCACTGGGTGCACAGGTGCTAACCGGCGATACTATCGGTGCCATTGCATTGTTAAGCACAGCCCGACTGGTATTTGCATCGAGCAACCGTATCATCAATGAATACTTTATTGGTACAGCTTTACAGCCTGATGTACAAACAGGCAAATACAAAACGCTGGGTGAAGCCGTTCAAATGGCCAAAAACAATTCTGTGGTACTCGCAGGAGAAGTATTGAACACAAGGAAGTTTGTTTTGCTGGGCGATCCTGCTATGCAGCTGGCATTTCCGAAAAACAGAGCAAAGATCACCGGGATAGAACGGATGGTTGTTACGGGGGCGGATACGCTGAGGGCCTCGCGGACTTACGAATTGTCGGGGGATATACTGGATTTGGTGGGGAACAGGTTGAAGGATTTTAACGGTGTGGTGTCGGTGGTTTTGTATGATAAGGTTAGGACGGTGCAGACATTAGGGAATGATGCGTCTAGTCCGCGCACGGGTTTTCAGCAGCAGTCGGCCATTCTGTTTAAAGGACTTTTTACGGTGGATACGGGTAGTTTTCGCTTCCGCATTATTCTTCCGAAAGATGTTTCTTTTCAACCCGGAAGGGGCAAGCTCAGTTTATATGCGTATAACAACATTACAGATGCAGCGGGTGCCGATACGGGTTTTGTACTCGTGGGTAACAATACGCTACCAACAGATACCAAGGGTCCCGATATCCGTCTCTTTCTGAACGATACACTCTTTCGCAATGGGGGCCTTACACATGAAACCCCATTGCTGATAGCCTATCTCTCAGACAGTTCCGGCATCAACACATCCGGCAACGGCATTGGCCACGATATCATACTTATTATAGATGATCTGATCCGCGACATCCGGGTATTGAATGAGTGGTACCTGTCTGATCTGGATAGCTGGCAGTCGGGCAGTATCCGTTTTCGTTTGCCGGAGCAGGCCAACGGGCCTCATTCGCTCACTTTAAAAGCCTGGGATGGGGCGAATAACTCGACTTTGATGAAACTGGATTATGTGGTGACAAGGCAGGAAAAACTCACTATTACCAAACTGATGAATTTCCCGAATCCCTTCCGAGACCGCACCCGGTTTTCTTTTGAGCATAACCAGCCAGGTAAGGAACTAAAACTGGAAGTACAGATTTATGATATGTCGGGCCGTCTTATTAAAAGGCTCGCCGGCCCCTACCAGACACCCGGAACAAGAAATATTCAGGTAGAATGGGATGGAAGGGATGAATCGGGTAGGAAAATTCAAAAAGCTGTTTATATTTACCAAATAATCATACAGTCCGGCAACCAAAAGTCTGTACATGCCGGGCAACTCATTCTGCTTTAAATGTATCTGATGGTTTGAATTTTACTTGTTAGCCTTTAGCCGTTAGCTTTTAGCTATTAGCCATTTTTCTGGGTCAATTACGTTGAGTAATTGGTATTAGTTGGTGGTTTAAACTTTTTTTTAACTGCTAATTGTAATTAGCCTTTAGCTTTTAGCCGTCAGCTATCAGCAATTGTTCTGGTTTTTAACCCGATTTTTTTGCGATTAGTAATCAGGCTTTGATTTTTTTAACTGCTAAAGGCTAAAAGCTAAGTGCTAAGAGCTAAAATTGTAAACTTTTTAAAATAAATTGCTTCATGTTTGTAAAGCAGAAAAAGACCCTGGCAGCCATCATAGTAATGATGTTTTCATGTGTAACTTATGCACAGGATTCTATTAATATCGTTTCAACCGCTGTTCCTTTTCTTCGTATTTCGCCCGATGCCAGAGCGGGAGGTATGGGTGATGTAGCCATTGCTACCGCACCGGAGGCCAATGCGCCTTTCTGGAACCTTTCTAAAGTTATGTTTGCACCCAAGCGTTCTGCTATTGCAGTAAACTATACGCCCTGGCTGAAAGATCTTGGATTGAATGATGTGTACCTCGCCAGTATGGCTGCCTATCACCGCATAGATGATGAGCAGGCTATTTCTTCTACACTCCGCTTTTTTAGTCTGGGTAATATTCAGCTAACAGATTTTTCGGGTAATGTATTGAATTCGGTTCGTCCGAGTGAGTTTGCATTTGATCTGGGTTATTCGAGAAAACTGAATGAAAAAATGAGTATCGGTGTGGCCCTGCGTTATATCAATTCAAGACTGGTGGTGGGTGATGTAGGTACCGGTGTGGTGTATAAAGCAGGTAATGCTGTAGCGGGTGATGTGTCGTTGTACCATAATGGTTTGAATGAAAATGGGGAAGGATGGAACTGGGGCGTGGTATTATCGAATCTGGGTAGTAAAATTGGGTATACCAATGATGCACGTAATAAAGATTATATACCCGCCAATCTCGGTATAGGGGTTTCCTATACCAAGGTATTAGATGAAAATAACAAGATCAACTTTGCACTCGACATGAATAAGTTGCTGGTACCGGCTCCGCCTGTGGCCACGGGTAATTTTTCTACCGACAGTGCCAATCTTGTTAACTATAGAACTACGGGTGTGGTGAGTAGCTGGCTCAAATCTTTTGGTGATGGTACAGGGTTTGGTAAGTCGTTACAGTTCTCTATGGGCGCTGAATATTCTTACAATAATCAGTTCTTTTTCCGCAGTGGTTATTTTTATGAAAATAAAAACAGAGGCAACCGCAAATACTTCAGCGTAGGTGCCGGCTTTCATCTCGATTTTATGGATATCAACTTCTCTTATCTCGTACCCTCTGGCAGCGGCGTAACACGAAATCCGCTTTCTAATACTTTGAGACTGGGAGTTGTATTTAATTTAGAAGCGAAGGAATAAGCAGAATTTGGAAATTGATTAATTTGGAAATTTGGAAATGCTTTTACTTGTGCGGTACTCTCATGAGCTTACTGAATGGTCCCATTTCCAAATTAACTAATTTCCAAATTTCCAAATTAAAACAACTGCATGTGCAACAAGTCCTTCTTTGCGGCCAACAAACCCCATTTTCTCTGTAGTAGTGGCTTTGATGGATACTTCTTTAGCGGTGATGCCTAAGATGTTGGCGATGGTTTCCTGCATCTGTGGCACATAGGGTTTTACTTTAGGGGCCTCAAGGCAGAGTGTGGAGTCTATGTTGATGACTTTATAGCCTTCTGCTTCTATCAATGTTTTTGTTTTGGCCAGCAGTATTTTACTGTCTATATCCTTGAACTCATTTGAGGTGTCGGGAAAGTGTACACCAATATCACCGAGTGCAGCAGCACCCAGTAAAGCATCACAGATGGCATGGAGCAGTACATCGGCATCACTATGTCCGAGTGCGCCTTTGTTGTGGGGTATTTTTATGCCACCGATAAATAGGTCTCTTCCTTCTACTAGTTGATGATAGTCTATGCCGTAGCCGATGCGGATGTTCATTCCGTAAAGGTACGGGTAATTGAAAATATAGTAAGTTGTGCGCTACGAGTCGAAGCAATCTGCTTCGACTCGTACTTTTTATCTGATCACCATTATGGGATTAATTTTTATCACAGTTTACTAGTTGATTCAGACACGCTGCTTACTTTCTTTGTCTTGATACCCTCCAAAGGCGGACAACCAAGAAAGTAACCAAGAAAAATCAAGGCTGTCGAAAAAAAGCTAAAATTCATTTCATTCATCTATCATGGATGAAGTCTAAAGCCAGGCTTTTGGTTTTTCAATTTAGCGTAGCTGTGCATCGACTTTTTGTTATCGACAGGCATCATCCTTTAACTCCCCTCACCATACTAATCAAACTATTCGACTGTCATCCCGAGGAGTACGCCGATCTATGATGGGTGAATACATGCCTTTCCTGAGCTAGCCGACGGTAGGTTTTTTTTGAGATTTCTTTTCTTCACTTTCTTATTTCATATTTCTTATTCCTTATTTCTCGGTTCTTCTGTCTCTTCCCTTACAACAGTGATTTAGTTATGCGAAAGCAGTTGGTTGAAAAACACCCACAGGCTGGTTGGTGTGAATGAAATGCTTATGAACAGTAGTGGCCCGCTGTTGACAACTACATTTTCCGATTGTTAAGTAATAAAGATCACTTGTTAATCTGGCTCAACCGATTCAAATGCCTGGTGCATATTTATGGCAGATTGTAGCGGTTGGTATGGAATCGATGGGATCGTTCTGCTACGGATGGGTAGGAATACTTCTCTCTATATTTAAAATTAAATTATTATGATCTGGTTAAAAAGCTTAAAATTTGATTAAATTTGTAATATGAGACCTTGTGTCCATACTTACTTTGCTTTGATACCCCCGATTAAAGCAAGCGTCATCAATATCCAATTATCCTTGAAAACAGGGAATACTTTATTGCCCGGTTAGTGTATCCCATTGCCCTGGCGAATGTAAAAACTGTGAATTTTTCTAGAAGATGCGTTTGAAATTATTGCTTTTGTTAGGTTGTTGGTTCTTCCACTCCCTTCTTTTTTCCCAGGATATCCTGCAAGCAAATGACCTGAGTAAAATTAACATCGATCAGGTTTCCGATGCCGATATCAGTAAGTTGATTCAACAACTGAAACAGTCTTCTGTTTCCATTACAGAAGTTGAGCAGATGGCAGCAGCCAAAGGAATGCCACAAAGCGAAATTTCCAAACTAAAACAACGGATTGCTGTCCTGGAAGGAAAGGGAACGTCGAAGAAAACAGCAATAGATGTTCAGTATAACCAGCGAGAAACCATTCCTGGTAATTATCCGGTAATAGAAAAAAAAGATCACCAGGAAATAAAGATTTTCGGTGCACAGCTCTTTACCACGGCCTCTCTGGCTTTTGAACCCAATCTGAGAATTGCCACCCCTTCCGATTATCAGTTAGGTCCTGATGACGAATTAGAAATAAATATTTTCGGTGTGCAGGAGGCCCATTATAAAGTACAGGTTCAGCCCGAAGGCACCATCAATATTCCCAATGTTGGTATTGTAACCCTTGCTGGTCTTACTGTTGAAGAGGCAAAAAAATTGATCCGTGATAAGCTGGTGAAAACAGTTTATAAGTCAATAGGTAATGGTCAAACCCATTTTACCCTTACGTTGGGTAATATCCGAAGTATTCGTATTACCATACTCGGTGCAGCTAAACCGGGTAATTATACTGTTTCTTCTTTTACAACCCTTTTTAATGCCTTATACCTGTGTGGGGGGCCGGAAAAAATCGGCTCTTTTAGATCTATTGAACTCATTCGTAACAACAAAGTACACCTGAGGGCCGATCTCTACCAGTTTTTGCTGAAGGGTAATACCAGCCAGAATATACTGTTGAAAGAAGGCGATATCATTAATATACCTGTGTACCAAAAGCGTGTAACGATTACAGGTGAGGTTAAACGACCTGGCTTATATGAATTACTGGATAATGAAACTGCCCAAACATTAATAGACTATGCAGGAGGGTTTACGGAGAAATCCTATACCGCCAATATCAAAGTAAACCAGTTTAGCAACAGGGAGCGAAGGGTAAAAGATCTTAGTCAGACAGATTTCGCTCTGTACCTACCCGGTAAAGGAGATAGTATTGCCATTGAACCGGTGCTGGATAAATATGAAAACCGTGTAACCATTACCGGTGCTATATATCGGCCTGGTATATACGAATTGAAAGAGGGGATGAAACTTGGCGAACTGTTGAAAAAAGCAGAAGGGTTCCGGGAGGATGCTTACCTGAACAGAGCACTCTTAAAAAGACAAAAATCTGATCACAGCAAAGAAATGATTGCTTTCTCACTAAAAGACTGGATGGATGATCCTGCAAAGGACCTTCTCTTACAGAAAAACGATTCCATAGTAATCAGTTCAATAAAAGATATGGCGGATGAAAAGCTGATTACAGTTTCCGGAGAAGTAAGAAAGCCTGGTGTTTTTCTGTATAGAAATCAATACACACTCAAAGATCTTCTGCTGGAGTCTGGCGGGTTCACAGAAGCGGCATCTGCGTATCGAATAGAAATAGCCAGACGTATCAAAGCGGCTGATACAAATACTGTTTCAAATAAGCTGGCTGAAATTATGCAGATCGATGTGGACCGGGATCTCGATACCAAGGGAAACCAGCTTTTACTGGAACCCTATGATCTTATCACCGTTAGAAAAAATCCAGGTTATGCAGAACAGAAACAAGTAAAGGTTGAGGGAGAAGTCCTGTATCCCGGTCATTATACCATTCAAACTAAAAAAGACAGGATCAGTGATTTGATTTCGCGTGCAGGCGGGTTCACTGATATTGCTTATCAGGATGCCATATCCTTAACACGTATCAACAAGCAAGCAAAAGCCCAAGAGGATGAAAAGGCCAAGGTTGTGGCTGGTGAAATGGCGGATTCGATAAACAATCAACAGGTCGCTGAATTACTGGATCCCAAGGTTAAAATTGCTATCAATATTTCAACCATACTCGATAATCCTGCATCCGATGAAAACCTTTATCTCGAAGAAGGCGATGTATTGGAAGTACCCAAAAAAGACCTGCTTGTAAAGATCAGTGGAGAAGTATATGCCCCTACTAAAATTACCTATGAAGCGGGTCGGTCACTAAAGTATTACCTGAGCAGGGCTGGTGGCCTAACAGACAAGGCCCGCCACAACAGTATTTATGTTGTGTATGCCAATGGTCAGATAGCCAAAACAGAAAAATACTTTTTTGGATTGATTAAACACTATCCGCGTATTCAAACCGGTGCCGATATTATTGTGCCTGCCCGCAAAGCAAAATCAAAACTAACCACGGGTGAGATCCTGGGTATGGCGGGTATTATTGTTTCAATGGCAGGCGTGGCGGTTTCGATTATGAATACGTTAAAGTGATATGGATGTTCGATGATAGATAGTTGTGAGGAATCTATTTTTTGTGAGGTATCATTTTGCTCAAGCAATATTTTCTGTAAAGTATCCATCAGTCCGCTTTCTTTTAATTCGGGGGGTATTGGGTAAAGAAGCTTTTCGATTGCTGTTCCAGTTCGGTCTGACAGGGCTCCCATAAACACCTAGGCATGTGTTCAAAAACAGTAAAGTATTCCGAAAAATGGTGGCGTAAAAAGGCAAGCGCGCTTATGCTCAATTTTTCTAATTGTTCTCTGGCTCGGCTTCGTTTTTGAGTGGGTTCCCCATGTAATTTATTGACCCAAAACTGCATGGTTTTCGCATATGTGTACGTGACTACGAACTGCTTTTTGCGCTGTAAACCTATGTAGGTGCCGGTAAAAGCTTTGTCGAATTCACTGGCTTTTTCGTGGGCCGCTTTTCTTTTTCTTCTCTCTCTGCTTCGGTTAACACTATTTGGGTGGTATCGTAAATCAATAGGTCGATCTCTCTGAAAAACCGATTCATGGTTACTGTTTTAAGGTAATTGAATAGGGTAACAGTCACTTAGGGGTTTAGTGGGGAGGGTGATAACAATAAATTAAAATCATTTAATGTATAAAATAATTTTAATTTATTGTTATAGAACAAACTTAGTCGTTAAACAACTCTTTACTTGTAGCCTGATTCACTAATCCGAGACCTGCTGCTAGTAACAATCTGGTTAAGAATGGTTTGTTGTTCCTTTTTTCTTTTCCTTGTTGAATAGGGAAATAACAATTAGTTAGGCAAGAGCATAAATTATAACCCTCATTCAGGTTGTTTTTTTTGTGAATGAAAAGGATGTAAGTTTTTTTTAGATGCATGGATATAGTAGTATGGAAGTTGATTTCCTTGCAGTTGGCCAATGTGAATTTCTAGTTATTTTAATTAACCTAATACCTTTTACTTTGCAATAATTATCAGTTATAATGAAAAAAGCCCTTATTACAGGAGTTACAGGACAAGACGGTGCTTATCTGGCAGAATTGTTATTGAAAAAAGGCTATGAGGTGCATGGAATCAAACGTCGTAGTTCTCTATTCAATACCCAACGAATCGATCATATTTATGAGGATCCACATATCCCAAATCGTCATCTGGTTTTGCATTATGGTGATTTGTCGGATGCGTCTAACCTGATTAGGATTATTCAGGAAGTACAACCCGATGAAATTTATAATCTGGGTGCCATGAGTCATGTAAAAGTGAGTTTTGAAACACCGGAATACACGGGTAATGTGGATGGTTTGGGTACCCTTCGAATACTGGAAGCTGTGAGGTTACTGGGACTTACTAACAAAACTAAAATATATCAGGCTTCTACCTCAGAACTCTATGGCCTGGTGCAGGAAGTGCCCCAGAAAGAAAACACCCCTTTTTATCCCCGCTCACCTTATGGCGTTGCTAAACTTTATGGTTATTGGATTACAGTAAATTATCGGGAAGCCTATAATATGTATGCCTGCAATGGTATTTTGTTCAACCACGAATCTCCTACCCGCGGCGAAACCTTTGTTACCCGTAAAATTACCCGTGCCGTAGCCAAAATAGCATTGGGTCTGCAAGACTGCCTATACATCGGCAACCTTGATGCCCAACGAGATTGGGGTCATGCCAAAGACTATGTAGAAGCCATGTGGCTCATGCTGCAACAGGATTCACCTGAAGATTTTGTGATTGCCACTGGCATCACCACCCGTATTCGTGATTTTATCCGTATGGCATTTGCTGAGGTTGGGGTGGAGCTCTGTTTTGAAGGATCAGCTGAAAATGAAGTAGGTGTTGTGGTTTCGGCTGATAGTCAATGGTCAATAGCCAAGGGCAAAACAGTTGTAAAGGTTGATCCACAATATTATCGCCCCTCGGAAGTAGACCTTCTTATTGGCGATGCCACCAAAGCCAAAGAAAAACTCGGCTGGACACCCAAATACTCACTGGCAGACATGGTAAAAGAAATGGTTGTCAGTGATCTCCAGCTTTTCAAAAGGCAACAGTTCTTGAAGGAGAACGGCTTCGACGTCCGCAACGAATTTGAGTAGGTTGCTAGGTTTTTGTAGGATGTATCGCTATGCAAGTAACATGCCTGGCACTTACATATTTCAGTACCTAGTATCCAAACCCCAGGCCATGTTCAAAGCTGACAATCATTCTAGAAGGATATTGATCTCATTCGTAATTTCCTGGTACTTCGAATTGTTGAGATAGTAGCTGAGGAATGCAATTTCAATTTGGGTTTATAATTCGAACGATGAGCTGATAGCAATATTGATGAATTGTTTAAAGTCTGCAGTGGTTCTTATTCCGCATTCTTAAGCTATATTGGAAGGGATGGATACTGCAGATTTACTCATTTGTACAGCCAAAGTGAATTTTCCTCTGGCAGGAAATTGTTCCGTTATTCATTAATATTTTTGGCAATACCTCAGAACGCTTTCATACTTCAAAGTTCTTAAAATCACGCATTTGTTTGCAATCTATCATAAGGTTAACAGATCTCTATAAGGTATTTCCCACAATTTTTTCATTTTACCTGTGAACTGGGGTACTGGTTACTTGGTGCTAGGTTTTAGCAGGTGTTAAGTTAATAGCCGGCAAATACGATATTTGCACCTTTAAACCCAACACCAGTATCCAAAAAGCAGTTCTAAAATGAAAAAGGATTCAAAAATATATGTAGCCGGACACAGAGGAATGGCGGGTAGTGCGATTGTGCGGAAGCTTGAGTCGGAGGGGTATCATAATCTTGTGTTGAGGGGGTCTCAGGAACTGGATTTACGGAACCAGAGGGATGTGAATGCTTTTTTTGCTGCTGAAAAGCCTGAGTATGTATTTCTGGCAGCTGCTAAAGTAGGAGGGATACAGGCTAATAATTTTTATAGAGCAGACTTTGTATATGAAAACCTCATGATTGAAGCGAATGTAATTCATGCGGCTTATGAATCTGGAGTCGAAAAGCTGCTCTTTCTGGGATCTTCCTGTATTTATCCTAAGCTGGCACCCCAACCCTTGAAAGAAGAATATTTGTTGTCGGGTTATCTGGAGCCTACCAATCAGCCCTATGCAATAGCTAAAATTGCCGGAATTGAGCTCTGTGATGCCTACCGGCGGCAGTACGGATGTAATTTTATTTCTGCCATGCCTACCAATTTGTATGGCCCCAATGATAATTATGATCTGGAGAAATCGCACGTGTTACCGGCCTTACTCCGGAAATTTATGACAGCGGTGGAAAATGGTGATGAGTCTGTTATCGTCTGGGGCAGTGGAACACCGCTTCGTGAATTTTTACATGTAGATGATATGGCAGCTGCCTGTTTTTTTCTCATGCAACATCTTTCGGTAGCTGATATACCTGCCAATGAATTGGCCATGTGGAATGTGGGTGTAGGATCAGATATTTCCATTGCCGATCTGGCTAAAATGATCGGTGCTATCGTTGGGTTTAAAGGCACCATCCATTTCGACGCCACCAAACCCGACGGTACTCCCCGCAAACTCATGGATATATTCAGGCTAAAAGCCCTCGGCTGGCAATCCTCCATCCCTCTCGAGGAAGGTATTCGCAGAGTATATAATGAGCTATCGGTAAAGCGAGCCTGGTAGTGAGAGAAGGTACTAGGTGCTAGGTACTGGGTTACAGGTAAATACAAAACCCAGTACCTGACGCCAACTCAAAAACCAACAAGAAAATTTTTTAACCTCCCCATCCCCTATATTTGCACACCTGAGCCGCAATTTATCCCCCCAATTTTAGTGGTTCAGTGGTTTATTATGCTTTGATTTTCTTAACATTGCATTGATTTTTTAATCGTTTGTTTTGGACATTTTTCTTCGGAAAATGTACCGAAATCCCCTTTTTTACCTACATGGGATCACCATTATGTGACTGAGGTGGGCGAAGCCATGTTTTGAACCCTTATTCTAGGTTTATGAAAATGCATTTCTTATTAAGATTTACTATTGTTGTCTTGTTCTTTTTGAGTACCACAGCACTTCAAGCACAGGATATTTTGAAAGGTAAAGACCTGAGTACCATTAGAGTTGATCAGTTGTCTGATGCAGATATTGCTAAACTCAAGGCTCAATTAAATGAATCCAAGCTAACCATTGAGCAGGTAGAACAAATGGCAATGGCCAAAGGCATGAGTGCAACTGAATTTACTAAATTGAAAGCAAGGTTGAATGCAGATACTAAAGGTCAAAAGGTTACAGGTGCTTTAAAATCAGACCCCAAGAGTGCTGCTAAGACCATTGAAAAGCAAAACAATAGTTCGGATTCATTAGCCGTTGAGCAATTTGATAAGAAAAAACCACAACCATTGATCAACCCCTTGATCTTTGGCTCGGAGTTATATACTTCTGTTTCCCCCAGTTTTGAACCGAATCTAAAACTAGCCACTCCTTTGAATTATGTATTAGGACCTGATGATGAATTGTTGGTGACGCTGTATGGTGTTCAGGAATATACCGGTGAGTTATTGGTGTCTGACGAAGGAAATATCAATGTGCCTAATGTTGGACAAATACGTGTAGCAGGGTTAACCATCGAAGCTGCTACACAGAAATTAAAAACAGTTATGGGAAATAGTGTATACCCATATTTAAAAAATGGAGGTTCTAAATTATCTGTTACCCTCAACAAAATCAGAAGCATAAAAGTAACAGTGATTGGAGCAAACAGGCCTGGAAATTTAACTGTTTCTTCTTTGTCAACAATTTTTAATGCACTTTACCTAGCTGGTGGCCCAACAGAATTTGGTAGTTTCAGGGAGATTGAATTGGTCCGGAATAATAAACCTATCCAAAAAGTTGATCTTTATCGAATGTTATTAAAAGGGGATCAGTCTGATAATATTGGGTTAAAGGATAATGATGTAATTCGAATACCTGCGTACAAAAAGCGAGTAGAAATTCAAGGCCAAGTTAAGAGACCTGGTATTTTTGAAGTATTGTCTGGAGAAAGCTTTCAGGATGTATTAGAATTTGCCTCAGGATTTACAGATACAGCTTATACAGCTATTGTGAAAGCCTTTCAAAATAGTGATCGTGAAAGAAAAGTAAAAGATATACCGGCAGCGGAATATCAAAAATATCAGCCTGAATCTGGCGATATATTTGTTGTATCTAAAATTCTGAATCGTTTTCAAAACAGAGTAAAAATAAACGGGGCGGTGTTCAGGCCTGATGTGTATGAATTGACGAATGGATTAACGGTAGGGGAGCTCATTCGTAAAGCAGATGGTTTGAAAGAAGATGCTTATACCGGAAGGGCCCAAATTCTGCGTTTACAAGATGATTTAAAAAGATCCATATTGTCATTCGATGTTCGTAAAGCTTTGTCTGGTGATGCAGCACATAATTTACTGCTAAAACGTGAAGATGAGATTTTGATAAGTTCTGTATTGGATCTTCGTGATTCTTTCAAAGTGACTATTCAAGGTGAGGTAAGAATGCCAGGAGAATATGATTTTGTGGACAATCTTACTTTACGTGATATCATTTTGCAAGCAGGAGGCTTTACTGATGCTGCTTATAAGAGTATTGAAATTGCAAGATTGATCAAAAGAGATAGCATTGCACCAACTGATAATCGCGCCAGTTCTATTATAAATACAGAAATTGACGGAGATTTAAGTATTGGAGCTGCATCAGTTGGAATAATGCCTTATGATGTTATTACTGTTCGCAGAAAAGCAGGATATACATTACCTGAAACAGTCTTGATATCTGGCCAGGTACAATATCCAGGACCCTATGCTTTGAGTAATAGAAGTGAAAAAGTTAGCGATCTTTTAAAGCGATCAGGAGGATACACGCCTGATGCCTTTCCGGCGGGAGCTTATATTAAACGTTATTTGACAGAAGAAGAAAAGAGGAAGAAAGAAGCTACTAAAGAAATACAAAAAAATATTAGTAATAAAGATACAGCTACTTTACGCGATCTTGATGAAAGTAGTAAAAAGGAATTTGTGAGAGTTCCGCTTGATCTACCTTCCATTATGAATAATCCTGGATCTATTGAAGATCTTGTCTTACGTATTTATGATGAATTGGTGATACCAAAGTTTGATGGACAGGTCAAAGTTAGTGGGGCCGTATTGTTGGAAACGCAAGTGCCTTATAATGAAAAAAATAAATTCAAGGATTACATTAGTAGTGCTGGTGGATACAGCGGTGATTCTTGGGTTAAAAATTCTTATGTAGTTTACGCAAATGGTAAAGCAGCTACAACAAAAAGATTTTTATTTTTCAAATCCTACCCTAAGATACAACCCGGTAGCGAAATTATAGTTCCTAAAAGACCTGAAAGAAGAGGCATGACCACTGGTGAAATCATTGGTATTTCAAGTGCATTGGCAAGTTTAGCTGGTGTAGTAATTGCAATACTAAGGCTGTAAAATAATAATTGATCATAAGCAATGACTGAAATTAATCCTTCAAATGACATAACATTACAAGATGTGATCGGAATGGTGAAATCAATGATAGATTTCGCTCGAAAAAAAATCATATTTTTTGCAACGATTTTCTTGATTGGAGCAATCGCCGCATTTTCATATGCTTCTTTTCAAAAACCAACATACACTGCCAAACTCACTTTTGCACTTGAAGAAGAAAAATCCGGAGGTGGTTTGTCAAGTGCAATGGGGTTAGCTAGTGCTTTTGGTATTGATGTGGGGGGCGGTGCTGGGGGCGCATTTTCCGGCTCTAATCTTATTGAATTAATGAAAAGTAGAAGAATTATTGAAAATGCATTATTAGCACCTGCATACCTTGTAGACCCAAGAATTTCCCTGGCAGAATATTATATTGCTAATTTCGAATTAAGAAAAAAATGGGAAAAGATTGATACAGGTATGTCTCGCGCAATATTCCCATTACAAATAAAACGAGAATTATTTTCACGTAATCAAAATAAGGCTATAGGAAGTTTAGTTGATCAGATTACTGGAGACGATAAAAAATTCAATATTTCGCAAGTAGATAAAAAGATAAGCATAATATCAATCGTTTTTTCTTCAGAGAGTGAGCCATTTGCAAAAATGTTTGTGGAAAGTCTTGCACAGGAAGTTTCAAATTTTTATATTATAACTAAGAGTAAGAAGGCCAGAATTAATGTTGAAATTTTGGAACATCAAACTGATAGTGTACGTCGACAATTAAATAATGCTATTGCCGGGATAGCTCGTATTAATGAAGAAACATTTAATTTGAATCAGGCAATCTCTTTTCCAAGGGTTTCTGGTACTCAACGTCAGGTAGATATTCAGGCTAATACCGCAATACTAACCCAATTGGTTGCTAATCTCGAATTGGCGAGAGTTGCTTTACGAAAAGAAACTCCTCTAATTCAAGTTATTGATTCACCTGTTTTACCCCTGCCAATTAAGAAAATCGGAAAAATAAAATTTTCCTTATTGGCTGGATTTACAATTGTATTTATCGCTTTTTTATTTTTATACGTCAAAGAATGGATGAATAGAAATAAATTGAAAGAATCGGGTAAATACAAGGACTTATCAATTTAAATAAGTAGTATGGATAAAAAAATCGCAATTATAGGACTCGGTTACGTAGGTCTTCCTCTTGCCATTGAATTCGCTTCTAAGTATTCAGTTGTAGGATTTGATATAAACAAAGACCGTGTTAATGAATTATCTAAAGGAGAAGATAGGACGAGGGAGGCTGATTTGAAAAGAATGAGTGATGTTGTGCAATTAAAATCTGATGCATTAGGAATTGGATTATCATTTTCTTATAATACAGAAGACATTAAAAGTTGTAATGTATTCATCATCACAGTTCCAACGCCTATTGATCATTATAAAAAGCCTGATCTCAAGCCATTATTGAAGGCAAGTGAAATGATCGGACAAGTGATTAAGCGAGGTGATATTGTGATATACGAATCAACAGTTTACCCTGGATGTACTGAAGAAGATTGCGTGCCGGTTTTAGAAAGAGTATCCGGGTTAGTCTATAATAAAGATTTCTTTTGTGGCTATTCTCCGGAAAGGATTAATCCAGGTGACAAAATAAATACGCTTACCAAGATAAAAAAGGTAACTTCTGGTTCTACACCTGATACAGCAGAAACTGTTGATCAACTTTATAAAAGTATTATTGAGGCGGGCACATTTAAAGCCAGTAGCCTTAAAGTTGCAGAAGCTTCAAAAGCAATTGAAAATGCTCAAAGAGATTTAAATATTTCTTTTGTGAATGAACTCGCATTAATCTTTGAACGAATAGGAATTGATACTAACGATGTTATAGAAGCAGCGGGTACTAAATGGAATTTTTTAAAATATAAACCCGGATTGGTTGGGGGGCATTGTATTGGTGTTGATCCTTACTATTTAGCACATAAAGCAGAAAGCTTAGGATATCATCCACAAGTGATTTTGTCTGGTCGTAGAGTTAATGATAATATGGGGATGTTCGTAGCCAACAAAGTGGTGAAATTAATGATTCAAAAAGGCATACTAATAAAAAAATCTAAGGCTTTAATACTTGGTATTACATTTAAGGAAAATTGTCCGGATATCCGTAATTCGAAAGTAATTGATATTTATACTGAATTAAAACAATTCGATATCGATGTAGAAGTTTATGACCCTCATGCGGACAAGCACGAAGTAAAGGAAGAGTATAGCATTGATTTAGTTGATTCCATTAATAATAAAACTTATAATGCAATAATACTCGCAGTGTCACACGATGAGTTTCTGAAATATGATTATGCTGCATTAGGAGAACAAAACAGTACTGTAATTTTTGATACAAAAGCATTCTTGCCTCGTTCAATAGTCGATGCAAGGTTATAATTGTTTATATGGAAATTAAAAATAAAAAAGTTTTAATCACTGGAGCAGATGGTTTTATAGGAAGTCATCTGGTCGAAGAACTAATTGAAGAAGGTGCTAAAGTAAAAGCATTTGTTGTTTATAATTCTTTTAATAGTTGGGGTTGGTTAGATCGATTCCCCAAACATTTATTAGATGAAATCGAAATTTTTGCAGGTGATATTCGAGATCCCAATGGAGTTCGACAAGCCATGCATGATTGTGATGTAGTATTTCATTTAGCTGCATTGATTGCAATTCCTTTTAGCTATCACTCACCAGATTCATATATTGATACTAATGTAAAGGGCACCTTAAACGTTATTCAGGCTGCTAAGGATTTAAAACTTGAGAGGATATTAGTAACATCTACTTCCGAAGTTTATGGTACAGCACAGTATGTGCCAATTGATGAATTGCATGCCAAACAACCTCAGTCTCCTTATTCTGCATCTAAAATAGGAGCAGATGCAATCGCCGATTCATTTTACAGAAGTTTTGGAACACCTATAACCATTGTTAGACCATTCAATACATACGGGCCAAGACAATCAGCAAGGGCGGTGATCCCTACTATTATAACTCAATTACTTGCAGGAAAAAGCGAAATAGCATTGGGAGATTTAACTCCGACCAGAGATCTTCTGTTTGTGAAAGACACTGTAAAAGGATTTGTTGAAATTGCAAAATGCGATACATTAATAGGTCACGAATGCAATATCGCCACTCAATCAGAGATTTCTATCGGCGAATTGGCGACAGAATTGGTTAGACAAATTAATCCTAAGGCTGTTATCATTAATGATGGTCAAAGGATGAGGCCAGAAAAATCTGAAGTATTCAGGCTATTTGGTTCAAATGATAAAATCATGAACCATACTAATTGGAAACCAGTGTTTACGCTAGCGAAAGGACTTGAAACTACAATTGAATGGTTTAAAGATGCCAACAATATCGGATACTATAAAACCAACATCTACAATATTTAGACATGTCGCTTAGTACGAATAAAAAAATTGTCGATTTCATTCAATATCTTTTTCCTGGGAAAGAACATATATCATTGCATGAGCCATTGTTTATAGGAAAAGAAAGAGAATATGTGTTAGATGCAATAAACTCCACTTTTGTATCATCGGTTGGAAAGTATGTTGATCAATTTGAAGAAATGATCCGCAATTATACCGGTGCGAAATTTGCTATAGCGACGACTAATGGAACTTCCGCATTGCATATGTCATTATTGCTGTCTGGGGTAGAGCAAGGAGATATGGTGATTACTCAACCCTTTTCATTTATTGCGACCTGTAATGCGATTAGTTATCTAAAAGCCCATCCTTACTTCATTGATATTGATGAAAATACTTTGGGATTAAGTTATGAAGCATTGAAGATTTTTTTAAATGACCATACTTATATAAGTAATCAGCAATGCTATCATAAGGAAAGTAACAGACGTATTTCTGTGTGTGTGCCAATGCATACATTTGGGATGCCTGTTGAAATTGATAAAATAGTTTCAATTTGTCAAGAATTCCATATCAAAGTAGTTGAAGATGCTGCGGAATCCTTAGGATCAACATACAAGGGTCAACAGACAGGCACATTCGGATTATTAGGTACTTATAGTTTTAATGGGAATAAGACAATTACCTGTGGAGGTGGTGGTATTATTGTTACCAATGATGAAAGATTAGGTAAATTAGCAAAGCATTTGACAACACAAGCAAAATTGCCCCATAAGTGGGAGTTTAAGCATGACCAGATTGGATATAATTACAGACTTCCTAACATTAATGCTGCATTGGCATGTGCTCAATTAGAACAGTTAGATAATTTTATAACTAACAAACGCGAAACGGCAAACAAATATGCGGATTTCTTTACATCTGTCGATAACGTCAGATTTCTAAAAGAGAATCAAAATTCAAAGTCTAATTACTGGCTCAATGCAATTTTATTTGAAGACCATAATTCTCAACAGGAGTTTTTGGAGTACTCAAATTCTAATGGAGTTATGACTCGACCAGGGTGGGATCTTTTAAATACTTTACCTATGTATCCTGATCAAAGTAATGACGAGTTAGTGAATGCGCGAAAAATACACGCAAGATTAGTTAATATTCCAAGTAGTGTTAGACTATAAACAAAAGAAAGAAATAGTCGTTATTGGTTCTGGAGGTCATGCATCTTCAGTAATTGATATTCTCCAACAGTTAAAGGAATGGAATATTCATGGAGTTGTTTCTGTAAATTTAAAAAAATCTGAAACGTTTAATGGGATTAAAGTAATAGGTGATGATACAATTTTTGAAGAATTAATTCATAATCAATATTCCTTCGTAATAGCGATAGGTCAGATATTGTCATCTTCAACTCGGGTTAAAATTTTCAATCAATTGTTAGAACTGGGAGCTATGCTTCCTATAATCATTTCTCCTGATGCTTATGTTTCACAAAATGCAACTATTGGTAGAGGAACTATGATTTTTCATCGTGTTGTAATTAATGCTAATGTCCGGATAGGGAATAACTGCATCATAAATAACACTAGCTTAATTGAACATGATACTACCATAGGATCTCATACTCATATTTCCACAGGTGCAATTGTTAATGGTAATGTCAGCATTGGGGATCATTGTTTTATAGGTAGCGGATCTGTGATTGCGAATAATATTAGTATATGTGACGAGGTTATAATAGGTGCAGGGGCAGTTGTTATAAGTAATATTAATGCACCAGGAGTCTATTATGGAAATCCAGCAAAAAAGAAGCAGAATGGCTAGTGAGGTCTGCGTTTTTTCAGTACTTCATCAGGGGGCTGTAAAATTTTATACAGAGTTTTTACATTCTTTAGATTGTCAAACATATTCGAATTTTGATCTTTTTCTAGTTGTGGATAACGTAAGATCTGAAATTTTAAAAGATATTGAGAATAAAACGTTACATAGATTCAAGATTATTCATTATGAGTATTCAGGTGGGATGCTTGAAAATCGAATAAAAGGACTACAACATCTAGTAAAAACGAAGAATAAGTATCAAACGATTGTTTTTCTAGATTCAGATGACTTAGTGGCAAAGAATTATATTGAAATAGTGTCAAGAAATAACAAAGATTTTGAAGTTGTCGTTTCTGATTTAATTCCTTTTTCTGAATACCATAAAGCAGATTCTGATATGCCGATATGGAATGAGAGATTAATGAATAAAGAGATTTTGGATGTAACATTTCTTAAAAACAAAAATATTCTTGGGTTTGGAAATACCAGCATTCATTTCAGATTAATCGAACGGCTTAAATCTAACTATCCAGAGCCACTAGCACCCGATTGGTATTTTTTTAAAGATATACTTACTTTATCTGATAGGATCAAATTTAGTAAAGAGTCAATCATTTTTTATCGGCAACATCATTCCAATATTGCCGGCTATCAAACTTTGACACATGAAAAGTTGAGGCGAATTTTTCAAGTTAAATACGATCATTATAAACTAATGTATTATACAGATGCAGATTCTGTCGAAGAAATTAACACAATAACTAAAATTTTAAATAACGAAAAAGATATAACTCAATCAATTAACTACTTAAATCAAAAATCCATTAATTTCTTCTGGTGGGAAGAAACTACATACTTAAAAAAAAGCTACAATGAATAAAATAAAACTAACACCTGTAAAAGACGTTTATAATTATTGCAAACCTTATATCATTGCAGAGCTTGGCTCTAATCATAATGGTGATATGGAACTGGCAAGAAAATTAATTATTCAGGCAAAAGAAGCAGGCGCAGATTGTGTTAAATTTCAAAGCTGGTCTAAAGACACTATTTTTTCTAAAAAAACATATGAAGAGAATTATTTTGTTGCAGATGATTACAGAAACAGGACTGACTATACACTTGAACAAATAGTTGAAGAATTTTCTATCAGTGAAGAGGAATTATTGGAAATGAAAGCATTTGCAGATCAGGTGGGTATAGATTGTACATCAACTCCGTTTTCTAAAAAGGAAGCAGATTTTCTCGTTGATAAACTAAACAGCCCTTTCATTAAGGTTGCATCAATGGACTTGAATAACTATCCTTTTTTAGAATATTTAGCAAAGAAAAATAGGCCAATGATACTCTCGACGGGGTTAAGTGAATTATATGAAATCGATAAGGCTATAAGAACAATTGAAAACACAGGAAATACTAATATAATAATCCTGCATTGTGTGTCAATTTATCCTCCCAAAGATGAACAGGTTAATTTGAGAAATATTATAACACTGCAAAATACATATCCCAAATATCCAATCGGATTCTCTGATCATACATTGGGAACTTCCATTCCAATAGCCTCAGCAGCATTAGGTGTGTGTGTAATTGAAAAACATTTTACTCTGGATAAAAATATGTTCGGGTGGGATCATAAAGTTTCAGCCACAAAAGATGAAATGGCGTTGATTGTTAGTGAAACTCAAAGAGTTAACACCGCTTTAGGTGATTTTCGGATTTCTTGTGTAGAAGACCAGGAAAGAAAAAGTTCTTTCAGACGAAGTATAACTTCTACGCGTTCAATTAAGAAAGGTGAAATAATAAATGCAGAGGATATTGATTTTAAGAGACCTGGAAATGACATCGCTCCTGAGTTTATAAATTTTGTAATTGGCCGGGTTGCTGCTAATGATATAGAATCAGATAAACCTATAAAGTATTCAGATTTAGTATAATCGTAAATACCGTATATGAAAAATGTTCTTATTTTAGAAGAGAATATAGGTTTCTATGATCTTTTACAAAAGCTTGATCAGGAGGGTAATGGCTTTTTGATTATTGTAGATAAGGATTTTAAGCTGATTGGGATTATAACAGACGGAGATATCAGAAGGGCTATTTTAAATAAACAAACGGAAGATGTTTACATGATCATTAACAGGCAACCTCTTACAGCTGATTCCGAATCTGATAGGCATGAAATTCAATTATATTTAAAAAGTATACAAAGAAGGCAAATACCTGTAATTGATAAGAACAAAATACTAGTAGATATTGTTTATTTGGATGATAATGAAGTTCATTATCATGATAACTATGTTGTAATTATGGCTGGGGGATTAGGTTCTCGCTTGGGCGAGTTAACCAAAGATATCCCAAAGCCCATGCTGAAAGTTGGGAATAAGCCAATTCTGGAAAGAATCATTATGTCTTTTAAAGAAGCAGGTTATAATAAATTCATTGTTTGTGTAAATTATAAATCAGAAATTATCAAGGATTACTTTAAAGACGGTAAAGACTTTGGAGTTCATATTACATATAATGACGAAGAGAAAAAAATGGGTACCGCTGGAGCATTAGGGCTAATTAAATATCAATTTGATAAACCTTTTTTTGTTGTTAACGGGGATATTCTAACTACGATTCAATACAATGAATTCATGAATTTTCACATTCGAACTTCGGCGACAGCAACAATGTGTGTGAAAAAGATGGATTATCAGATACCTTATGCATGTATTAATCTTGATAGTGAATCTAATATTTTAGGATTAGTTGAAAAACCCATTTACGATTATAAAATTAATGCCGGATTGTACATACTTAATCCCGAAACGATTCAACATATACCGGTTAACGAATACTACGATATGACTTCATTATTTGAATTTTTAATTCAAACGGGGAAAAAAACAGTTGCTTTTTGTCATGAAGATTATTGGCTGGATATCGGACACAAGGCAGATTATCAAAAAGCTAATTCAGATTTAAACATTGGTAAATGAAAAAAATTGCAGTAATTCCCGCTCGAGGAGGATCAAAAAGAATACCTCATAAAAACATCATCAATTTTATGGGGAAGCCTCTAATGGCTTGGACAATTGAAGCAGCCCAAAAATCAAATATTTTTGACAGAATTATTGTGAGTACCGATGATGTGAAATTCGCAGAGGTTGCAAGAGAGTATAATTGTGAAGTTCCTTTTCTGCGAGATATTAATGCTGACGATATTACACCTGTAAGTGAAGCTACGATCCACGCTGTTCAGCAAGCAGAAAAATATTATAATGAGGAATACGATATCGTTGTACAATTAATGGCTAATGCGCCGATTAGAAATCAATTCGATATTATTAATCATTATAATAATTTTGTGCAAAATGATTTTGATTTTCAATTAAGTTGTTTTCCGTTTGGTTGGATGAATCCATGGTGGTCATTTAAGATGAATGAGGAAAAACAACATGAATGGATTCATCCAGATGCTATGAAAAAAAGATCTCAGGATCTCGATAAATTATATTGTCCAACAGGAGCAATTTGGATTGCTAAAAAAGAACTGCTTTTGCAAGCAAAGACTTTTTATGGCCCAGGCTATAAGTTCCATGAAATTGACTGGAAATCAGCTGTTGATATTGACGATTATGAGGATTTAGACTTTGCAAAAGCTGTTTTTTATTTACAAAGCCATCAAGGAGAAAATGTATAAAGTTTTGATTGTTGGTGCAGGTAACATTGCAAGCGAGTACGATGATGCAACATCTACAGTATTTCTTACACATGCACATGCTTTCGTAAACCATCCTCACTTTGAGTTAATTGGTTTTGTTGATCCTGACATAATAAAGGGGATAAATGCATCATCAAAATGGGGAACAAGGCATTTCACAAACCTTGATCAGGCGTTTAAATATTATTCAAATATCGATATTGTTTGTATAGCAGTTCCAGATGATTTGCACTTTAATGTTTTACAACAAGTTGCTAATTATAGACCCAAATTGGTATTTACTGAAAAGCCATTAACCAATACATTGGAACAAGCTCATATTATTGAGAGATTATACCGGGAGCTTCACATACCTGTTTTGATCAATTTTAAAAGAGCTTTCATACCTGAAATACTTGATGTTATAAATAGTGTAAAACGAAATGATTTTGGAGAGTTTAAAAATTGTTATGGATTTTATAATAGGGGATTTAAGCATAACGCTTCTCATTTGCTTGATTTGATCATTAGATTTACCGGATGTAAGGAATTGAAACTCATGAATGTAATTGACTCTATATCAGACTTCTCTATTGATGATCCCTCACATAGTTTTGTGGCAAGCACCGATAATAATGCAGTAGTTGTTATCAAAAGTTTTAGCGGCGAAAGTTATCCGATTTTTGAGCTTGATTTACATTATAGTTCAGGTCGTATTAGGTTATTTAATACAGGGGAAAAGCTCGAAATTTATAGAGTTCAGCCTTCTTCAGCTTTTTCTGGAGTTAATTTTTTGCAGCCAAAGGATTGTATTGATACGTCTTTACACCAGTCTATGCTTCATGCTGCTAACAATATTTTTGAATACCTTTCGATGGGTAAACCATTAAGGGTTCCAATTGCAGATGGTATAGAAGTTATGAAACTAACTGAGCAAGTTTTAAAAGATATAAAAAATAAATCATGTCTAAATTAGCTATTCTAGGAGGTTCTCCAGTCAGAAAAGAAGATTTCCCTAATCGTAAATCAATGGGGAAAGAAGAAATTGAGGCTGCAAAAAGAGTACTAGATTCTGATGTTCTTTCAGGATTTGTAGGGGCAGCCGGCAATTTTTTTAATGGGGGTAAAGAAGTTAAACAATTCGAAAAACAGTGGGCAGAAGCCTATGGTTTTAAACATGCAATCAGTGTTAATTCATGGACAACAGGGTTACAGGTTGCAGTAGGGGCTGTTGGAATCGAGCCTGGCGATGAAGTAATCTGTTCACCTTATACAATGTCTGCTTCAGCTACCTCAGTACTTTTTTATGGAGGTATCCCTGTTTTTGCCGATGTTGAAAGAGATCGATATACGCTTGATCCCAAATCAATTGAAGAGAGAATTACCCCAAGAACCAAAGCTATTTTGGTAGTGCATTTATTTGGTTATCCTGCGAATATGGATGCCATCATGGCAATAGCTAAAAAACATAATTTAAAAGTTATAGAAGATGCAGCTCAGGCACCGGGTGTTTATTACAAAAATATACCTGTAGGCGCAATTGGTGATATCGGAGGCTTTAGCCTGAACTTCCACAAGCATATTCATACAGGAGAAGGTGGGGTGTTAGTTACCCATGATGATATGATTGCGCTTCGCTCTCAACTCATTAGAAATCATGGTGAAAATGCAACGGAAGCTTATGGTGTTACAGATATATCAAATACCATTGGAAGTAATTATCGATTTACTGAAATACAAGCAGCAATCGGATATGAGCAATTTAAAAAACTGCATGGATTTCTTGAACATAGAAAAGAAATAGGAGCATACCTGACTAATAGATTGAAAGCAATAGAGGGCTTGCACGTGCAGCAAATCGAAGAAGGTTCTACACACTCATATTACATGTATCCTATCCGCTTTGATGAAAATGTATTTGAAGTATCTAGGAATTTATTTTTACGTGCAGTATCAGCTGAATTACCTAAGCCTAATTATTGGGATACGACGCCTCTGGCCGAAGGTTATGTAAAGCCTCTTTACTTGAATCCGGTTTATCAGCAAAAAATCGCAATAGGTAAAAAAGGATTTCCATTTAATACAAATCCAGGAGTTGAGTATGATTATTCAAAAGGGTTGTGCCCTGTAACTGAGAGTCTTTATGAGAAAGAATTAATGTTATCTCCATTGGTACGTGAAGGTATTTCAAAAAAAGAAATAGCCGACTTCGCTGATGCTATAGAAAAAGTTGTTGAAAATATTTCTGATTTAAGGAATTCGGCTTTGAATAAAGAAACTAATACACAATTATACGATGCAACAAAAGCTATCGACGAAAATGTTAAATGATGATGAATACTAATCAATTGATTAGAAACATTGTTAAAAATAAACGAATAGCTTTTGTATTTGGAGATCCCGCAGGAGCAAAGGCGATGATTGCTATTTCAAAACTAATTCGTGATAGCAAAGAGTTTTTGCTTATATCTGATCGTTCTTATTCTTTTTTTAGTGAAATTGAGGCTGATGTTTCTATAGTTATAAATGAGGAGGAGTTATTCTCTAAATTTGCTGATTTTGCCCCTCAACTGATTTTTACCGGGACGTCTTTGCCTGTTTCTGTAGAGTTGAAAAGTTTAAAATACGGAAAACAAAATAACATTGAAACTCTCTCTTTTGTTGATCATTGGACAAATATTAAAGAACGTTTTATTGATGAAAAAGGTCAACTCATAATACCGGATAAAGTGTATGTGATTGACAGTAACGCGTACAATATAGCTGTAAAAGATGGCCTACCTGAAAAACAGGTTGAAGTCATTTCTAATCCTTATTATAATTGGTTATCCACCTGGAAACCAAAGACAAAAAGATATTCATTTTATCAACAACTAGGTATAAATCAGGATGCTGCTTACATAGTATATGCACCTGAACCACTTGATAAGTTTAATCTTAAAGAGAAATATGGGTTTAATGAATATGATATTCTAAATGATGTAGATAAAATCTTTAAGAATTATTCAACAAATAGTAAAAAAGAAATAAAAATTGTATTTAAGACCCATCCGAATGTAAAAAAGGAGGAAGTGTTAAAAGCTATAATCTTAAATCTGGGATATATACCTGATTATTTAATAATTATATCTGATATTGATTTTAATCATCTCATTTATTACTCATCACTTGTAATAGGTTTTTTTTCCAACAGCCTGATTGAGGCTTCCATATTAGGAAAGCCCATTTTTCGACTTTTATACAAATTAAATAGAATTGAAAATGATCCTTTAAATGGAAAGGAAATAGGAGTTCGAATCGACTCTTTAAAAAAGTTTAGTGAAATCCTTAATAAAAAAATATTGTAATGATTGTTTTTCTTGAGTCTTCTAAAGTAATATTATCACCCATTTCTCTTTCCTTAGTTCAAGAAGGAAGTTATTCTCAATGGATAAATGATCAGGCAAGTGATTTATTCACACAACACGCCATCCTGCCTCACACAACTGAAAGTCTGTATGCTTATGCAGAAAATAAACAAAAAGAAAGAAATAGTATCTGGTTAGGCATTATATATAAAGAAAATAATAAACACGTTGGAAATATTGATATTTCGGACATTGACTGGATAAATCGTGTTGGGACTTATAATATACTAATAGGAGAAAAAAAATATCATGGTAAAGGGATTGGTTATGAAGCATCACATTTGATACTTAACCACGTATTTAACAGACTTAACCTAAACAGGATACAGTTAGGAGTTGACGAAAGGAATAAGGGCGCTATTGGGTTGTATCAAAAATTAGGATTTCGAGAAGAAGGACGATTTGAAAATGGTATTTTAGCTTCAGGTGAGTATTTTGATATAATTAGAATGCGAATTTTACAGAAAGAATATTTGATAGATAAAAAACATGTATGATCAGATTTTGTAAAAAATGTCTTCAGCCAGATACAAGACCCAATATTAGTTTTGATCAATTTGGTGTATGTCCACCATGTAATTATTCGGAAGTTGTAAAAAATATAAACTGGGAAGAAAGGCGATATTTACTTGGTGATATTGTAGACTTTGCAAAAAAGAGTAATCATTCTGGGTATGATTGTATAATTGGGGTTAGTGGTGGTAAGGACAGTACCCGTCAGGCGATCTTTGTTAAAGAAGAGCTCAAATTAAATCCTCTTTTGGTTTCGTTGAACTATCCACCCGAACAAATGACTCATAGAGGGGCTCATAACATTTCAAATATGATCGATCATGGCTTTGATACAATAACAATTGGCCCCTCCCCATTGATATGGAAAAAACTAATGAGAGAAGGCTTTATTAAGTACGGAAATTGGGCAAAATCAACTGAATTATCACTTTTTAGTAGCGTTCCTCGACTGGCAGTAGCCTATCAAATACCACTTATTTTATGGGGCGAAAACCCAGCTTTAACTTTAGGTGAACAAGGATCAAAATCTGATACCTATGAAGGCGGGCAAATGAAACATGGAAATACCCTTGCTGGTGGTAAATTCGATTGGTTACTAATAGATGATATTAAGTCCAATGAGATATTACAATACCGTTATCCTTCAGATGAAGAAATGGAAAAAGCGGGCTTGAGAATTATCTATCTGGGCTATTTCATGAATAACTGGACAAAACTTGATAACGGGGTATTTGCCGCATTACGTGGTCTTCGGATAAGATCCGATCATCCATCTGATATTGGAGATATTATCGGAGTGGATTCATTGGACGAAGACTGGGTGGTTTTAAATCAAATGATCAAGTATTATAAATTTGGTTTCGGTAAAGTAACAGAAATTGTTTCAGAAGAAATGCGGTATCGCGGTATGTCAAGATCTGAAGCTATAGAACTTGTTAAACGATATGACGGTACTTGTTCAGATGCTAATATTGAGAGTTTCTGTGATTTTATTGAGATATCAAAAGAATATTTTTGGCAGATTGTTGATGGATTTGTCAACAAGGATTTATTTGAAAAAGTGAATGGGAAATGGAGACCTAAATTTGAAATCCAATAATTATGAAAGGTAAAATTGTAATCGTAGATTACTATGTTGGAAATACCAATTCGGTTTATAATGCAGTTAAAAGACTTGGCTATAATGTCATCATCAGCAATAAGAGAAATGAAATTGAAGAATCTGATGCCCTTATTATGCCTGGGGTGGGAGCGTTTGCCGAAGCTATCAATAATATCAATCAATTGGATCTGAAGCCAATTTTGAATGATCAGGTTTTAAACAAAAAAAAACCTGTCCTTGGTATTTGCATTGGGATGCAATTGATGGCGGATTTTTCAGAAGAAAATGGTCACTTTGAAGGACTTGGATGGATTCCAGGTTCTGTTAAGAAAATTCCACCTCAAGAGGCATTATTAGTTCCTCATGTCGGATGGAATGAAATTACCCCTGTCTTTTGTAAAGAGATATTATTTTCAAATGCTGTATTTGAAAATCCAAGTTTCTATTGGGATCATAGTTATTATTTCGACTGTAAAGATGAATATAAAGCTGCAACAGTTGAGTATGGCAGTACACTATCAGCAATTATTGCACAAGAAAATATATTTGGTGTTCAATTTCATCCGGAGAAAAGCCAAACAAATGGATTGAGATTATTCAGGTCATTTTTCAATTATTTTAATATAGTGTGATATGCTAAAAAAAAGAATAATAGCGAATTTGACCGTTCTAAACGGGGTAGTAGTACAAAGTGTTGGTTTTAAAAAGTATCACCCGGTTGGAAGTGTTGCAGTTGCAGTCGAATTTCTTAATCAATGGGGAATTGATGAAATAATAATTGCTGATATTTCTGCAACCAAAGAAAATCGATCTCCTTTAACAGAATTGTATAAAAAGGTTTCAAATCGATGTTTTGTTCCTTTAACAATTGGGGGAGGAGTGCGTTCAATAGATCATATTCACGACCTATTACATTCCGGAGCTGATAAGATATTTATTAATAATTATGCTTTTGAGAATCCTGATTTTATATCTAAATCAGCAAATATTTTTGGTGATCAGTGCATAATTGTGGCAATAGATGTAATATATAAAGATAATAAACCTGTTATCTACGATTATAAAACACGTATGCCATCACAGATTGATTTACATGATTGGGTTAAAGAAGTTGAAAATAGAGGTGCAGGTGAACTTTTGATTAATTGCGTTGATAGAGATGGCCAATACAGTGGATATGATATATCACTGGCAAAACAAATAGCCGATTCTGTTAATGTACCCGTCATTATTTGTGGTGGTGCAGGAAAGCCTGAACATTTTTACGAAGTATTATCAGAAACAAATGTTGCAGCAGTAGCAGCTGGTAATTATTTTCATTTTAGTGAACATAGTGTTATTACAACAAAAGCATTTCTTCAAAAGAGAGGCTTGGATATTAGATTAGAAACGTTTGCTTCATATAACTATAATTATATAAATCAAGACAATCGTTTAGACAAATTAGACGACGAACACCTTGAACATCTTCTATACAAAAAAATCGTTAAGGAAATTATTTAACTCATGCAGTATTGTAAACGATGCCTGTATCCTGAAAATCATCCATTAAATATTATTTTTGATGAGGATGGAGTTTGTAGTGGATGCCGTGTACACGAGGAGAAAGATATATTAGATTGGAACTCGCGCGGTAATAAACTAAAGTCAATATTTGAGGGGTACAAGAATAAATCTGGTAACAATTATGATTGTATCATACCAATATCAGGGGCCAGAGATTCGTATTTTATAGTTCATACCGTAAAAAATGTTTTCGGTATGAATCCCTTACTTGTAACATACAATAAGCATTACAATACAGAACTTGGAATACGTAATCTTGCGTATTTGCGAACACTGTTTGATTGTGATACTTTGACAATGACTGTTAGTCCTGAGAGAGTTAAAAATATCACTCGTGCAACTTTACGAAAGATGGGAAGTATGTATTGGCATTGCCTTGCTGGACAAACTGTTTTTCCGGTGCAAGTAGCAGTTAAATTCAAAATACCCTTAATTGTCTGGGGATGTCATCAAGGTATTGATCAGGTAGGAATGTTTTCGCATCTCGACGAAGTAGAAATGACGAGAAAATATAGAAAAGATCATGATTTAATGGGATATGAAGCAGAAGATCTTGTTGATATATTTGATCATGTCAGGGAAGAAGATCTTATCCAATATTTTTATCCCAGCGATACTGAGATTGAACGTGTTGGAGTTAGAGGTATTTATCTGAATAATTATATCAGATGGGATACTAAGGCACAGCACGAGAAAATGATTAAAATGTATGGGTATGAAACTGGACTTCAACAAAGAACATTTGATACTTATAATGATGTTGATTGTTTCCATTACTCTGATCTTCATGACTATATAAAATGGCTGAAATGGGGATATGCTAAAGCCACCGATCATGCAAGTCGTGAAATACGTTTTGGTCGCCTAAGTAGAGAAGAAGGAATAGATTTGGTTGAAAAATGGTCTTCGCGACCAGCTTCCATGGATTTATTTTGCGATTGGTTGAAAATAGATAAAGAAGCCTTGCAGTTAGTATTAGATCAACACAGACATCCCAGCGCATGGAAAAGAGATTTGTCAACCTGGGAGTGGAATCTCAAGGACTCTATTTCTAATCACCGATATGATCAAAATATAGATAAAGTACGCTTACAGAAAATAGAAGATTGTAATTTCAGTATCACTCCATCTAGGAGACCGGGTTATAAGGATGATAAGTATGTACTGATCGGAAAAGGTTTTATCAACTAAATTATTAATCATGGTATATGCTGGCATTGACACCAGTAAACTTTCTGAAAAGGAAGTTCTTTTTTTTATAAGAATTAAAGGGCAGCAACATTTCTTTGATAAGGTATATTCAAAGCCTGTTATCAATCAACTTTTTGGACATCTGAAATCCTTTAATACTATTTCTGAGTATAAGAATGCAGATCATTACATAGATTTAAAAAAATTTTCAGTCAAGGATTATTCATATAATGATTTTGAAGTCTTTAATAGTCAAATTAAACCACATTTGGCTAGTATCATCTTTAGATGCAGGGGGTTAAGAGCTATCTCATTTGAAGAAGCTAAAGATCTGATATTACGTGCAACAAAATTTTGGATAAATTTCTTTCAACAAAACCGTGATTTCAAACTTATAGTAATACATATTATAGATAACTATGTATTGGATATTATGTACAGGATCGCGAATGTATATGAACTACGAACCGTGGTTTTGAGTGAATTTTTTATTTATGGGTACAGGCGGCATACAATTTATGGTGAGTTTGTAAAGCAAAGGGTAATTGATAAAATCGAAATTAAAGAGGTAGTACAATATTTTAATAGAAAAGAGAAATCATTTTGGTTGAAAGGTTTAAGTACATTTACAAGCATCAAATATTGCTCATATCTTTTCTTTAGTTATTATGCAAGAGTATTGATTAGGTATTATATAGGGTATAAATTGTTAGGTAATATCAGTTATGAATACAGATTTGCAAAGCAGTTTGCCAAAGTTCCGATAAGGAATTTTTTTGTCGATAAATACTTTAATCAAATTGATGTTAAGCTGATTGAAAAAGAATACAGCAAAGCTGTATATATACCTTTGCATGTTTATCCAGAAGCGAATGTTGATTACTGGATAAATGATCCGAATGATGCAGACTATTACACAACTATTTATGAGGCTCTTGCTTATTTCAGGGATCGAAATATTAAGGTTTATATTAAAGAGCATCCGGGTTTTTTATATCAACGAGAGGTTGATTTTTATAAAATAATCACTTCGTTTTCAAATGTTATTTTAGTTCATCCATTCGATCAAAATGTAGCGATTCTTGATAAAATTGAAAATATCATGATTTGGCATGGGTCTGCTGGCGTTGAAGGGATTATGCAAGGGAAAAAAGTGGTTGTTTACGATAAAAATTATTATTCAAAAAATTATTTACCCTCATTACATTTTTTTGATCAAAGAAAAACTTTTTCAGAAGAAGAGAGAGAGAATTTTATGAGTGACATATTAACGGGTGCAGTAAAGTTCAATATGGAATGATCAAATTTTTGCTTTCTCGATACATCACTTATGCAATTATTTTTCTAGAGGTACTTCTGGTACCCCTATTTTTAAATAAAAGCGATTATGTAGAATATGAGTATATTAAGAATGTAATAAATCTTTCTTCTTTCGTATTGCTTGGAAGTCATACAGGATTCATTTATTACTTTTATTCTAAGAAACAGGATTTTTTTCCTGAACTAATTAAATTGAGTATCTATATCCTCCTTTTTAGTTCACTTTTTTTTTCAATTTATTATAATTCCCCACTTCTTCTTTTATCTTTTTTTTGTTTTGGTGCGAGTGTCTTTATAGAAAAGAAATTACAGGTTGAGAAAAAGTTTTATCTAGCAATCCTTTATAAACCTTTTCTTGCTTTGGTACTTATTGTAGCAGTATTTTTTTTAAAAGATATTGGTATCTCTCTAATACTTGCAGCAGGTTATAGTTTAGCATTGGTGCTTTGGTTTTTAATAATTCGGTTATTTGCAAAACATCTTTTCAAACAGCTATTACCTACTAGATTGTTAATTACCCGAAATGATATTATTACTTATTATAAGATGATAAAAGTAGGGATAGTAGAGAATGCTGCTACAGTAATTTTGATGTTTTATCTTTTTGCTGATAGATATATGTTAAATCATTTTTATCAAGATCAGCTTCCTTCTTATTCTTTAGCCTTTAACTTTTCTCAATTTGTATTTATAGGGATAAATTCTCTTGCATATATACAGAATGTTGAAATAGGGGAAAATCTTGGGTCCCTCAGTAAAGAAAAAATTATACAAATACTTAAAAAGACGATGGCGTTTTTCGTATTACTTTTTATAGGTGTTTTATGTGTTAGTTTTATATATGGAAAAATATTTAAAGGGTTTGAAAATTTAATGGGTTATACCATTCTACTTAGCCTTTTCATTGGCCTTTTCTATGTGTGCAATGTTTTGAGCGTTATTCCTTTATTTAAAGGGAAGCAAAAGGTAGTGACAATGTCCCTTGGGTTCTTCTTTTTAATTAATGTTATATTATCATTTGTATTTTTTCGATTGCATATTCCACCAATATGGAATATTGCTAAGACCGCTTGTCTCTTGACAATTTTTGGAGGTTATATAGTAGGCTACTCTATTATATTAATACAAAAAAAAGGTAATTAAATGGAGCAACAGTTCAAGGCGTATTGGTTTTGTGTTTTCTTAAAGGCTTTCTCAGGAATATTCTTGCTAATTAACTATCTGCTTGGAATTGATATACTTTTCTTATTTAAGGTACCATTGATTTTATCTTCCTTGATAATTTTATTTTATCATGTTAAAAAAACATTTTTTTTCGGATTTATTGCAGCACTTTTTTCAGCTTATGTCTTTTTAGGAACCGGGGTTGCTATTTATTATGGAAATTCACTGTCCACTAAAACATTGTCTCATCTATACACTATTTTCATATGTATGTTTGGAGTGTCTTTTGGTTATTATTTTGCGAGATATTATAACAAAAATATAGATGGTGCTGTAAGAAAGTATATGCAATTATTATTTTTTGTAACAATTGTAATACTATTAATATATTATTACAGTTACTATTTTACCGGCAAAATTGAATATTTTGGATTCGATACAGAACTGCCAACCAGTATTGTTTTTTTTGTTGGACAAGGCCAAACAGGACTTTTCGTAATCACTATATTATTGATTTTTTTATCTGGAAAAAGGTCTCCTTTAATTAGCGTCCTTGTTATCAGTCTTATTTTTTTGATTAAAGCTGTAAATTTTAAGAAGATAAAAAACTTAATAATTGGTCTCTTATTATTAATGTCAATATCGGTAGCAATAGTAGTAGCATATAATAATGGTCTTTTATGGCGATTTGAAAGTGTCATTGCTGTGGATATAGAGGATGAAGATAGCTTTTATACAGCTACAAGTGGACGATCAGCTGAGTTTATGGGAATTCTTAACCACATGAATGCTGATACTAAAAGATGGTATATCGGTTCAGGATTGGGCGGTGCTTATTATATTGATATAATAAGAGGAGATTACGAGGAACGATATCAACATTATACACATCTTTCATTACTCTCTTTTGTTTTTCTTTTTGGTGTTCCGTTTGTCATTCTACTAGTAGGGTATATCTTTTTTCTAGTCGTAAAGAACTTTAAATATTATAAAAACAAGTACTATCTAGGGATGATTGTAACTTTTGTTAGTTCTCTGTTTGGAGCAGGGATGTTTGTTGATTCAATTTTCTGGGTTTTTCTTGGAATCAATGCATATATGAGAACTGCAAGCAAGGATTCTTCTATAATTTGTATTAAGTAAATAGAATAAATTATGTGTGCTATAGCTGGTTATGTTCTTGAAACTAATTTGAAAGAGAATCAAGCTTTAATTGATATTTTGAATCATCGTGGACCTGATGATAATGGTGTTTATATTGATAAAAATGTTGGTTTTTTTCATAATAGGTTAGCAATAGTAGATTTATCTTCTAACGGACATCAACCAATGTTGTCGAATGACGGAAGATATGTCCTTGTTTTTAATGGTGAGATATATAACCACCTAGATGTACAAAAAGAACTTATTGCATTAGGGTATACATTTAAATCTCAGTCTGATTCCGAAACCTTATTATATGGATTTATTCATTGGGGTAAAGATGTGCTGAACAAATTGAATGGAATTTTTGCCTTTTCAATTTATGATAAAGAAACGCGTAAAATTTTTCTGGCAAGGGATCAATTTGGTGTTAAGCCTCTTTATTACTTCATAAATGATGATGTTTTTTGTTTTTCCTCTGAGTTGAAAGCATTCAGAACTATCGATCATTTTAAAAGTACTCCTGATATTCACTCTTTTTTTTATTATTTGCAAGCTCTGTATGCTCCGGGAAAACTCACCCCTCTTCATGGCGTAAAAAAACTGCTGCCAGGCACCTTTTTGGAATTCAGCGTTAATGAATTTCTATTAGCTGAACCAGAAACCTACTATCATCTATCTTTTGAACCAGATATAACCAATCAATATACTGAAGAAGAATGGATCGATCAACTCGATGAACATCTTTGTAATGCTGTTAAAAGACAGATGATGAGTGATGTTCCAATTGGTTTTTTTCTATCTGGTGGACTAGATTCAAGTTTAATTGTTGCAATAGCGCGAAAGCTATATCCAGATACACAATTTCCATGTTTTACAATATCTACCGGCGAAGATATGGCAGCAGAAGGCTTTACAGATGATGAGTCTTATGCAAGAAAAGTGGCTGCCTATCTCAATGTGCCATTACATATTGTGACAGCAACAAGTGAAATTGAAGATGTATTTGATAAAGTCATCTGGCATCTTGATGAGCCTCAAGCTGATCCTGCTTGTATTAATGTTTTAAAAATTGCAGAAGAAGCCAGAAAACATGGTATAAAAGTTCTACTTGGTGGAACAGCTGGAGATGATTTATTTTCGGGTTACAGAAGGCACCAGGCAGTACTACTTGAAAAATACTATGATCTGATACCGCGATTCCTTAAATCTTTTATCAAACGGGTTATTCTTTTCTTTCCTTCAAAAAAGCCATTACTGCGCAGGTTGAAAAAATTAGTTACAGATTTAAATGTCACGAAAGAAGAAAGGTTTGCTGGATTTTTTATGTGGATTAGTGATGCAGAAATAAAAAAACTTTTTACCAAAAAAGCGAATGACGAAATTGATTTTAAGAATCTACCTAAACAATATTGGGAAAAATTATTAAAGGGACTACCAATCAATACAAATGATTTAAACAAATTACTTTTTCTTGAAATGAAAACTTTCTTGCCTGATCATAATTTAAACTATACTGACAAAATGAGTATGGCTGTTGGGGTAGAAGCGAGAGTGCCTTTTTTAGATTTGGAGTTGGTATCTTTCACGCAGAAAATGCCAGTGAAATATAAAATGAAAGGGAATGTTACAAAATATCTTTTACGAAAAGTTGCAGAACGATATCTCCCATATGACGTGATATATAGACCAAAAACTGGATTTGGTGCTCCTTTAAGGTCATGGATCAGTAATAACCTCAAAAGTCGTATTGATGATTTCCTTGATCATGGAATTCTTTTTCAAGAACAGATACTCGATCGTAAAGCTGTAAAAAGTTTGATTGAGAGAGATCAAAAAGGGGAAATAGATGCGGCATATACAATATGGGGTTTATTGGCGCTAGAATCTTGGTATAAGCAGTTTATAAAGAAAAGTTAGTATGAAACAAATTGTACAGAATTTAAGGACAGGAGAGACAATGTTGGAAGATGTGCCAATGCCTTTGCCTCAAAAAGCTAAGATTCTTATCAAAACACATTGTTCATTGGTTTCATTAGGAACTGAGAAAATGTTAGTTGAGTTTGGTAAGGGTAATTTGATCGCAAAAGCCCGTCAACAACCAGATAAAGTAAAACAAGTCTTGGATAAGATAAAGACTGAAGGGTTGATGCCAACTTTAGAAGCTGTATTTAATAAGTTGGGAGAACCTCTGCCGCTTGGTTATTGTAATGCAGGTGAAGTGATTGCCGTAGGCGAGGGCGTTACTGAATTTAGTGTAGGTGACAGGGTTGCCAGTAATGGACATCATGCAGAGGTAGTCTGTGTGCCGAAGAATCTGGTAGCTAAAATACCTGATAATGTGTCTTATGAAGAAGCCTCTTTTGCTGTAATAGGCTCTATTGGTTTACAGGGAATACGTTTAGTAAACCCAACTTTAGGAGAAACAGTTGTAGTCATTGGTTTGGGATTAATTGGTTTATTGACTGCAGAATTATTACTAGCGAATGGGTGTAATGTGATTGGTTTTGATTATGATCAAAGAAAAGTAAATCTTGCACAGCAAAAAGGTGTTCACGCGTTCAATGCTGCAGATGCAGATGTGGTTAAGATTGTGGAGTCATTTACCAATCAAATTGGTGCTGATGCAGTTTTAATTACGGCTTCAACTAGTAGCAATGATGTGATCAGTCAGGCAGCTAAAATGTCCAGGAAAAGAGGACGTATTGTGTTGGTGGGTGTGATCGGATTGGATATTAAAAGAGATGATTTTTATAAAAAAGAATTGAGTTTTCAGGTCTCCTGTTCTTATGGTCCCGGCCGTTATGATGAAGACTATGAACAAAAAGGGGTGGACTATCCTATTGGTTTTGTAAGATGGACGGAGAAACGCAATTTTGAAACCATTTTACAGGCTATCTCAAAACGTCAAATTACTGTTACTGATTTGGTCACCGAAAGAGTAGCATTAAAAGACTATCTCAGTATTTATAATAATCTCGGTAAAGGCTCTATTGCCTCAATTTTAGAGTATACGCCTGATCAGGTCCAGACGGAAAGATCAATTGAAGTTGTATCCAAAACTTGGCAAGGAAATGGGAAAGGAGTAATCGGGATTATAGGTGCAGGTAATTTCACAAAGATGACAGTGATGCCATCATTGAAAAATTCAGGAGCGCAATATAAATATATCTCTAGTGCGGGAGGATTAACTGCAACATCTTTGGCGAAGAAGTATGGTATTGCACAAGCAACCACTGATTATAAACTAATACTGGATGATCAGAATGTTGATTTGGTGATCATAACTACCCGACATGATCTGCATGCTAAAATGGTGACTGAGGCTTTACAATCCGGAAAGCATGTTTTTGTAGAAAAACCTTTGGCCATTAATCATGAAGAATTAGCAGCAATTATTGATACTTATCGTACAGTGAATAATGGAGCATCTGTTAATGTAGGATTTAACCGCCGGTTTTCACCATATGCTCAAAAAGCCAAATTACTCATTGGAGAAGCAGGATCTGATTTGAATATGATCGCTACGATGAACGCAGGTTTTATACCCAGAGATGTTTGGGTACAAGACATGAAAACAGGTGGTGGGCGTATCATAGGGGAAGCTTGTCACTTTATTGACCTGATGCAGTTCTTCTCAGGAAGTAAAGTAAGTGAGGTGGTGATGAGTGGCTTAGGAATACATCCGGAAGAGAATACGGATAATGCGATAATCACACTTCGATTTGAAAATGGAGCACAAGGAGTTATTCATTACTTTTCAAATGGAAGTAAATCCTATCCTAAAGAACGCATTGAGTTGTACTCTCAAGGCAGAACTCTTGTGATAGATAATTTCAGAAAAATGAGTGGTTATGGTTTTAGTAGATTTTCATCAATGCGATCCGGGTTGGATAAGGGACATAAAAATCAGTTTAAAACTTTGGTGGAGAATATTAAAACAACAGGTCAACCTCTGATTCCTTTTGAAGATATTATAAATACAACGAAAGCTTCCTTTGCAGCATTGGAAAGTTTAAGAACCGGCACTTGGGTTCAAATACAATAATTCTTACTTCTAATCATTTCCATGAAAATTACATTAATTGCAGGCGCACGTCCAAATTTTATGAAGATAGCGCCAATTATTGAAGCCATTGAACAACAACAAAAAAAAGGTTCGAATATTCATTACCGACTGATCCATACTGGTCAGCATTATGACAAAAACATGAGTGAAAGTTTTTTTGTTCAACTGGGTATTCCTGAACCTCATGCTAATTTAGAGAGTGGTGGAGGAACGCAGGCGGAACAAACGGCTAATATTATGGTGCGCTTTGAAAAAGAATTATTTGAACATCCAGCAGACGTTGTGTTGGTGGTAGGTGATGTTACTTCTACGCTTGCCTGTTCTATTGTAGCCAAGAAATTGAATATTGACGTTGTACATGTAGAAGCAGGCATACGCTCTTATGATATGAGTATGCCGGAGGAAATCAACCGCATGGTGACTGATGCCATAGCAGATCATTTTTTTACTACATCGGATGTTGCCAATCAAAATTTAAGAAAAAGTGGAGTGGCAGAAGATCGTATTCATTTTGTAGGAAATACGATGATAGATACATTGCTAAGACAGTCTCCCAATTTCAAACAACCTTCTATTTGGGATGATGCAGGACTAAAAAAAGGAGAATATTTTGTATTAACACTTCATCGTCCTGCCAATGTTGACGCTGAGCAAAAACTCAAGGAGCTCTTGGATACAATCATTGAAGGTGCAAAAGGATTACCCATCATTTTCCCGGTGCATCCTCGAACTGCAAAAAACTTACAATCATTGGGTATTCAAACCCATCATTTGTTTATGACAGATCCGATGTCTTATCTAGAGTTCAATTATCTTGTAAAATATGCGAAAGCTGTGATTACAGATAGTGGTGGTATTACTGAAGAAACCACTGTATTGAATGTACCTTGTATGACACTTCGTAATAATACCGAACGACCTGAGACGGTAACCATAGGAACAAATGAATTGCTAGGGACAGACCCTAGCAATTTGCCACCAGCTTTTGACCGTTTATTCAATGGTGAATGGAAAAAAGGAGATATTCCGGAATTATGGGATGGTAAGACGGGAGAACGAATTGTGACCATCTTAGACCAACTTTACAATAACTAATTGAATGCTTCTTAGATTTTTGCGTTTATTCCATACGCTGCGTTACATCAAGCGAATTCAATGGCAGTATCAATTATGGTATAGGGTTAAAAATCGGTTCATTTCAATACACTGGTATAGAAAATATCTACAAAGAAATTTTGCGACACTCGATGTAGAAGTATCTTCTATATTATGCTCAACCCAAAAAGAGTATTTTGGATGTAATCGATTCGAGTTTATAGGTTTAAAACAATCCTTTGGAGACTCTATTGATTGGAATTATCAAAATCATGGAAAATTATGGAACTATAATCTGCAGTACTTCTCTTACTTATTAGATGAAACCTTGCCTTCTGAAGAACGACTTCGATTACTAAAGGATTTTTCGTATCAATTATTATCGTCCCATGTTCAACCAGAACCTTATCCTGTTTCACTACGTGTAATCAATACTTTGCTCTTTCATTCGCGTTATCCCATCACAGATACTGTTGTTCTTGAAGCATTGCAAAAACAGATTGATTACCTCGATCATAATTTGGAGTATCATTTACTTGCTAATCATTTATTAGAAAATGCATTCAGTTTATTTATAGCTTCTATTTACCTATCAGATCGATCTCTTTATGAAAAATCTTATCAATTGTTAGTAACTCAATTAGATGAGCAGATTCTTTCAGATGGTGGACACTATGAATGTAGCGTAATGTATCAGAGTATTTTATTAAGTAAACTCTTACTTTGTATTAATGTAGCTAGAAAAGCAAGATCCTTCAATATAAACTCGCTAGCGTTTTTGGAAGAAAAGGCAGCGAAAATGCTTGGATGGATGAAAACATACAGTTTTCCGGATGGTACTTGGGCATTAATGAATGATGCGGCCGAAAATATTGCACCCACTACACAAGCTTTGAATCAGGCCGCAGATATATTGAATATTACACCTGCGCGCATTGTACTTAGCGATTCCGGATTTAGAAAGATGAAAGGATCAAATTGGGAAGTATTGATCAAAACAGGAGGTGTGCAGCCAGCTTATCAACCAGGGCATGTTCATGCCGATATATCTTCTTATTGTTTGTGGTATAATGGAAAACAAGTTATTGTAGATCCTGGAACATCCACTTATGCTATTTCTGAACAAAGAAATATAGAAAGAGGAACGAGTGCCCATAATACCATTTCATTCAATGGTCTTAATCAAAGCGATGTGTGGGGGGGGTTTCGGGTTGGGAAAAGAGCAATGGTTAAGAATATTGAGAACAATCTTGATGGTATTCAGCTATTGATCGAACATTTTTTTGACAGTAATTGTAAGCATAACCGAAAGTTTATAAAGCAAGATGAACACAGTTTCATAATCGAGGATGAAATTCAGCATCCTTTTTCTATGAGCTTAATATCTAATGGTAATATCCAATTTGCATCTGGTATTTCCATTAATCATCAAGATGATACACTTACATATGACGGCTTAACTATACGTCTGACAGGAGTTAATAATATATCAATTCGCGAGGGAGTTTACGCTCTTTCTTACCATCAGTTTCAGAAAGGTATTAGATTTGAATATAAAGCCTCTTTATTTAGTAGCTTTACTTTTCAATTTGTATGAAAAAGATTTTATACTTAAGTTTTTATTTTGAACCTGATTTATGTGCAGGTTCTTTTCGAAATTCTCCTTTAGCACGGGAATTAGCCAAACAATTAGAAGGAAAGGCTATTGTTGATGTGATCACGACTGTACCCAACCGATATAGTAGCTTTTCTGTTGAAGCGCCGCAGGATGAGCATAATGGCAATTTACGTATACGCAGAATCATACTGCCTTCACACAAAAGCGGTTTCATTGATCAGATTAAAGCTTTCTATCACTATTATAAGGAAGTGATGGAAAAAATTCAGTACACAGAATATGATCTTGTTGTAGCCTCCTCCTCGAGGTTATTCACAGCTTATCTAGGCTACAAGATAGCTTCAAATAAAAAAATACCTTTATACTTAGATATCAGGGATATTTTCACTGATACCGTGAACGATGTGATCTCTAACTCGTTTGTGAAAATGTTTTTATTACCTGTATTGAGAAAGATAGAATCTAAGGTATTTAACTACGCTAGCCATATCAATCTTATTTCTGCTGGGTTCAAGGGATATTTTTCAAAATATACGCAACCAAACTATAGTTATTATACTAATGGTATTGACCAGGAATTTATTCAGTTTTCTAATTTTGAGGAATTGTTAAACTCTAGTCATATCGTAATTACCTATGCAGGTAATATAGGAGAGGGGCAAGGGCTACATAAAATAATACCACAAGCTGCTAAGCAGTTAGGAGTTGGGTATCATTTCAGAGTGATTGGGGACGGAGGTGCCAGAAAATTATTAGAAGAGGCGATTTTACAAGAGCAAGTATCGAATGTATCTATTGAAAAACCAGTAAAGCGAACTGAGTTATTGGAAATATACAAGCGTTCACACTATTTGTTGATGCATTTGAATGACTATACTGCATTTGAAAAAGTTCTTCCTTCCAAAGTGTTTGAACTAGGTGCCTTTCCACGCCCAGTCATTGCAGGTGTGAATGGTTATGCTCGTTTTTTTATCGAACAGTATGTTTCCAATGTCATACTCGTCCATCCTGCTGCCCCTAACGAATTGGTGGAAAAGGTCAGGAATTACAGTTATCACATAGAAAATAGGGAAGATTTTATTCAATCTTTTAGCCGCAAACAAATAAATGCAGAAATGGCTGCTTCTATTAGCAATTATTTATGAATAAAGTATTCATAACAGGAGCATCTGGCTTTGTAGGAAAAAACTTACTCAATTATTTCCACGAAAGACAAGTTGATGCTGTTCCATTCTCACGAACTGAAGGAAACGACTATACGTTAATCGATTCGGTTTACTTAGACAATCATGGGATACGTACAATTGTTCATTTGGCAGGCAAAGCCCATGACCTTAGAAGGGTGGTGAATAAAGAGGAGTATTACAATGCAAACACATTATTGACGCAGCAATTATTTGATGCTTTTTTGGCCTCTAAGGGTTCAATTTTTATTTACATGAGTTCCATAAAAGCATCTGCAGATACATCGAATAGGCCAATAACAGAAGATATGAAGCCCATGCCTATTACCGATTATGGAAAGTCTAAATTAGCAGCCGAGGAGTATTTGCTAAAATATACTTTACCGTCAGAAAAGAGGTTATATATATTAAGACCATGCATGATTCATGGACCGGGTAATAAAGGAAATTTGAATTTGTTGTATAAAGTTGTTCAAAATGGTGTTCCATATCCTTTAGCAGCATTTAACAATGAACGTTCTTTCTTATCTATAGACAATCTCTGTTTTGTGATTGATCAATTAAATAAGCGGATGGAGATACCATCAGGTACTTATAATGTTGCAGATGATCAACCAGTAAGTACGAAGACATTGGTTCAAATCATTGCCAGTAGTTTAGGTAAAAGGGGTAGACTTTGGAAAGTATCACCTGCGTTGATTAAATGCGTTGCTAAAGTTGGGGATATTATCCCTTTACCGCTTAACTCTGAGCGATTGCATAAACTTACAGATAGTTATATCGTTAGTAACAGTAAATTACAATCAGTCTTAAAGACGGCAATGCCAATAACTGCAATAGACGGATTAAAAAAAACAATCGAATCATTCAAAGATGCTTCTTAGATATTCCATATTGATTCTATTTTGGGTAGGTATAGAATGGCTTTATTTTAAAATAGCCCGATACTATGCAATTGTAGACAAACCCAACGCTAGAAGCTCCCATCATTTAGTAACTATTAGGGGGGGAGGTATTATTTTCCCGATTGCGATACTTGTCGGGATATTTAATGAACAACCCATAAAATGGCTATTAATTTTAGCTTTATTATTAATCTCTGTACTCAGCTTTATAGATGACATCAGAAATCTAGATAGTAAGCTTAGACTTTTATTACAAAGTATTGCAGTTGCAAGTATGTTATACTTATTCTCTGCTCAGTTTTCAATGATGGGCATAATATTATTGTTCATTTTAATCACAGGTGTGATAAATGCTTACAATTTTATGGATGGAATCAATGGGATTACGGTATTGTATTCAATAGTAACATTAGGTAGTATGTATTGGGTAAAGCAAATAGTACCTTCGGTCTTATCTGATCAACTTTTCATTGCTTTATCTAGTTCGTTACTCGTTTTTGGTTTTTTTAATGTAAGAAAAAAAGCAGCATGTTTTTCGGGAGATGTCGGAAGCGTTTCCCTGGCTTTCATTTTTTGTTTTTTATTGTTGAAAATCACTATCTCAACCAACTTTAGTTGGTGGATACTCTTTTTGGGAATATATGGGATTGATTCAGTGTTTACAATCACTTGTAGGATTTTCCGAAAAGAACCTTTGATGCAAGCTCATCGGTCACACTTTTATCAATATCTGGCAAATGAAGCGGGATGGACACATATTCAGGTAAGTTTATTATTTGCTGTAGCGCAATTGATATTAAATATGTTTGTTGTTTATAGCTTTACCTCCAAACAAATTTGGCTTGCTTTAATACCTTTATTTGCATTTCTTACTATATATATTATATTTAGGCTGCGGTTTGAAGGTGCTCAACGGCTTTTTGTTCGTTACACTACAGGATAACTTTAACTTATGTTTCAGAAAATTAACATTGTACCTCGGTGGATTGTTTTTCTTATTGATTCTGCTATATGTGGATTCGCCATGGTATTTGCACATTTAATTCGCTATAATCTATCAGTCGAAGCGATGGATTGGCAGGTTTTGAGCGGAAACGTATTAATACTTCTTCTTATTAATTCTATTGTGTTTATCAATTTCAGAACTTATGCCGGCATTATACGCTATACGGGTATTCAGGATGCACTCCGAATCTGTTATGCAATACTGATGACAACATCTGTTTTATTTTTTATAGGGCTTGTTTCTACTAATACTGGTGGCGCATTAGCATTTCCTAACGTAACACTGATTATTTATGGATTATTTAGTTTCTTATTTCTTATTTCCTATCGTGTACTTATAAAGTATGTATTTGTTTATCTGCGCAATTACAAAATGGATCGTAAAACAGTCATTATTTATGGTGCAGGTGAAGCAGGTTTTGCTACAAAGAGAGTATTAGAGCATGATGCCACATCTAATGTTAATGTAATGGCTTTTGTTGATGATGACATGAGAAAAGTAGGGAAAGTAGTTGACGGAATTAGAATTCATCACACACTTGATCTTCAGGCTTTGACTTTAGGCCAAAAAATAGATGAAATTATTTTAGCAGCTTTTGCAATAGCTCCGTCCAAAAAAAATGAATTAGTTGATTTTTGCTTGGATCATGGAATTAAAGTCTTGAACGTCCCTCCATTAGACAAATGGATAAATGGCGAATTCTCTGCTCGACAGTTGCAAACTATTAAAATTGAAAATTTATTAGAAAGAGAGCCTATTCGTATCAATAATGAAAAAATAGCGAATCAAATTAAAGGGAAAAGAGTACTGGTAACTGGCGCCGCAGGATCAATTGGAAGCGAAATCGTTCGCCAATTATTACGATTCCAGCCTCAAACCATTATTCTTTGTGATCAAGCAGAGACTCCACTCCATCATTTAGAACTTGAATTACAGGAGCTGAATTTTAGTACTGCATGCATAACGTATTTAGGTGATGTGACCAATGAAGAAAGAATGCAGGAAATGTTTGATATGTATGAGCCACATTATGTGTATCATGCAGCAGCTTATAAACATGTTCCGATGATGGAACTTTGCCCATCAGAAGCAGTATTAACAAATGTAATGGGGACCAAGATTATTGCGGATCTTTCTGTAAAATACCATGTACAGCGTTTTGTTATGGTATCGACAGATAAAGCTGTTAATCCTACCAATGTCATGGGTGCTTCGAAAAGATTGGCAGAGTGTTATGTACAATCACTTTATCACTCTTCAGCCAATAGTGGGGAAAATGAAAAATTCACTAAATTCATTACCACCCGTTTCGGGAATGTACTAGGATCCAATGGATCAGTAATTATTCGTTTTAAAGAACAAATAGAAAAGGGAGGTCCGGTTACGGTTACCCATCCCAATATTACCCGATTTTTTATGACCATTCCGGAAGCTTGCCAATTGGTACTTGAGGCAGGTAGTATGGGTAGCGGGGGAGAGATTTTTGTGTTTGATATGGGCAAACCTGTTCCCATTGTTGATCTCGCAAAAAAAATGATTCGTCTGTATGGTTATGTACCCGGAATAGATATTGATATAAAATATACCGGACTTCGACAGGGTGAGAAACTTTATGAAGAATTGTTAATGGATTCAGAAAATACTTTACCTACTTACCATGAAAAAATCATGATCGCAAAAGTAAGGAGCAATGCAATTGGATCTATTCAGGATGAATTTGCTGCTCTGATTCGTCTCGCCAAACAGAAGGCTAATACAATGGATATGGTAGCTAAAATGAAGCAATTGGTGCCAGAATTCGTAAGTAATAATTCTGTTTTTGCTGAACTGGATAAGAAGAAGGATGAAGGGAATGTGGTAGCGATGAAGATTAGTTAGGTGTTAGGAGAGTGGTGAGCTGATTGATAATGATACTATTATTCTCATAGTTTGGTGCTTCTTGTCTCAATTTTAGGTTCTACCCTTAAAAATACTAGATATTGCTCTTCTGCCCGGTCTGTTTAGGGCAGGCCTATCCCCAAGTACCTAGTCCACTTCGGCAGGTTCATAGCAGGCTGAGTTCAGGGCATGTCTAACATCTAATTCCTTACCTTTGCGGTCTTTTCAATTATAAAATACACATGTCTACTAAAATAAGGGTTGCCATTGCGGGCATCGGGTCTTGTGCTTCTGCACTTGTACAAGGAGTTGAATTCTACTTAAGAAATCCAGATAATACCATTGGGTTGATGTATCCTGAGATTGGGGGATATAAAACTGCAGATATTGAATTTGTTCTCGGGTTTGATATTGATGAGCGTAAAGTGGATACTTTTTTACAGGAAGCGCTGTATGCTCAGCCGAACTGTAATATGCAGGTGATTGATCCTGCTTCCAAGTTTCAGTGTATTGAAACCAATGCCCGTACTTTTCGCGGGCCCACATTAGATGGTATTGCACCGCATATGCGTAACTATCATCCTTCCATTACTTTCCAGGAAGATCAAAAAGCGCATGAGATCAGTGCCGCTGAATACAAGGATTTACTAAAAAAATACCAGGTTGATATTTTACTCAACTATATGCCCGTAGGTGCAGAAGAAGCTTCGAAATGGTACATCACCAATGCCATTGAAGCAGGCGTGCATGTGATTAACTGTATGCCTACTTTCATATCCACCGATGATGCCCGTACATTGGAACTGCTGGCCATTCAGCATAAAGTGACCATCGTAGGTAGTGATATGCGCTCCAGCTACGGTGCCAGCCGCTTATCAGAAGTATTACAGGGTAGTATGATGGATGCCGGTTTGGTGGTTACCCAGCATATTCAAATGAATATGGCAGCAGGCACTACGCAGGGGCAGGAACATATTATCAATGGTCGCTCGGCCAATACCGACTTTCTCAATATGGCCGAAAAAGCCCGTCTTTATAATAAACATGTTTCGAAAGAGAATGTACTCAGTGGACAGTCTATTGTAAGAGGTAAGGGACTGGAGGGGATGACCATGTTCGCAGGTCCTTCGTTGACGGTGGTACAGCGTCCCGGTGGTGCTTATATGGGTACGGATAATAAAGTATGTAATATTGACCTCGTTGCCTATGGCTTTGCAGGTGCCCGCTACGAACTTACTGCAAGGTTATCGGTGCAGGATAGTCCGAACAGCGGTGGTATTGTAGTGGATGCCATCCGCTTTTGCCGTGTAGCGCGTGAAATGGATATTGTAGGTTATCTGCGTGGTCCTTCGGCCTGGTCGCAGAAAACACCGCCCGTTCAAATGACGACAGCCGATGCCAAATTTGAATGTGATGCGATGGCGAGAAGGGTGTATACCCCGATTACGGAACAGCAGAAGATCAGCCATCTTTATAATGGAGATATTTTATTGAAGGAGAAAGTTAAGGGGCTTACGTTTACCTTTCAGAAAGGTAAAACGGAATATGAATAATGCTCCGTCACCCTGAGCCTAGCCGTAGGGGCTCCCGACTTTATTGGAAAGTGCCATTTGGCAGAATTTTCTTTTTAGAAGGTTTAGTAGTATCATCAAACACCCTGCTTACTTTCTTTGTCATGATACAAAGAAAGTAACAAAGAAAAATCAAGGCTTTCGAAAAAAAGCTAAAATTCATGTCATTAGGCTACAACGGATGAAGTCTAAAGTCAGGCGGTAGAGTCAATTATTAAGCGAAGCTGTGCTTCAGCTTAGATAGAAAGCCAGGCACCATCCGTTGCTTAACGCTTCATTCCATGAATTTCTTAACCTGCCTGGCGGCAGACAGGCGCCTTTTTTCTGAGGCCGGTGAAGAGGAAATTTGCGGTATTTGAAGAATAGCTTTATACTTGAAACATTTCCGCAGAGTGCCATTTTCAAATTTCCAAATTTTCAAATTCCTAGCACCTTCATGCTAAATAAAAAATTAACCTTACTTAGCCTATTTAGCTTACTAGCACACTTATTGTTTTCGCAGACTTTGGAAGGAGGGATGATGCGTGACCTGCAGTTGCGGGATTTGCAGTTGTTGGGGAAGGGCCGCAGTGGTCGGAGTTTTGCGCTGCGCAGTGTCGCGTTGGGAGAACTGCCTGATTCTGCAGTTAGCAGCTTTAGAAAACCTTCTATTAGCCTATTACCCCTTAGCTGGCTTTCCCAGTTTAACAGCCAGCTACCTTTTAGTGAGAATGATGGCTCTTTGATTGCTGCCAAGGGCTTACAGACCCGTTTGAGTGGCGGGGTGCAGGTGAGGGCGGGTTTTGTGGAAATGCAGCTGGCACCAGAGCTGGTTTGGGCCGCCAACCCGGCTTATAGCACTACGGCTCAGTATGGATTTAACAATGGAAAATCTTTTCAGCGGATCTATCCCGGTCAGTCCACATTGCAATTGGTGGCGGGCGGCTTCCGGGGTGGTATTTCTACCGCCAACCAATGGTGGGGACCAGGGGTGCGTAACAGTTTACTGATGACCTATCAGGCGCCCGGGTTCACACATTTTTTCCTCGGTAGCAGAAGACCCCTGAAAACACCCATTGGTAGTATTGAATGGAAACTCATGGGTGGCTGGTTGCGTACCGATGGTGATCGATCTATGGAAAACCGTAACCTTCGCGCAGCTGATGCCATATTCGGACAGCGTAAGCGCTACCTGAGTGGTTTAACTATTAGCTACCAACCCAAATGGATACCGGGTTTATTTGTAGGCTTTAACAGGGTGATACAAACTTTTAACAAAGATTCACTCACCAGTACTTTAGGTGCTTTTGAACGCTATTTCCCTGTCATTGCACTTGCGGCCCAAAAGAAAAATGTGCTCAATGAAGATTTAGTGGATCGTGACCAGGTAGCTTCTTTTTTTCTGCGCTGGCTCTTTCCCAAACAACATTTTGAATTCTACATTGAATACGGTTACAACGATTACAAACTCAATACCCGTGATTATTTGCTGGGTACCAGTCATTCAGCTGCTCACATTTTCGGGGTTAAAAAAGTGATTCCCCAACATGGTGATAACCGTTGGATCGATATTACCCTTGAACTCACCAAAATGAGTCAGACCCCCGACCAGATGGTCAGGGATGCTGGTAACTGGTATGAACATAATCCAATTATAGAAGGTTATACCCATGACAACCAGATCATGGGTTCCATCTATGGTTTTGGTGCTGATGCTGTTTTCGCCGGCGTTAATTTAGTAAGAGGTGCCAAAAGACTGGGCTTCTTCATTGAACAGATTAACCGTGACCCTGTTAATCGCACTCAAAAGTGGGTGGATCTCGGTTTTGGTTTTACACCTCAATGGGTGAAAGATAAATGGATATTGGGTGGGAAAATGGAATTGGTGAGGACGAAGGGGTTTGCGTGGCAGACGGGGAAAAATGTAATGAATCTGCATGCGCAGATTGCATTACAATATAAATTATAATATAAAAATAGCCCGGTTACCCCGAGCAAAGCCGAGGGGAGGCTCCCGATTTTACCGGAAAATGCCATTTGGCAGAATTTTCTTTTTCATTTTAAGAAGCTTTGATTTTCTTTTAGAAAGTTTACTAGTATCATCAAACTCTCCGTTTACTTTTTTTTCTTGATAAAAAAAGTAACAAAAAAATCAAGGCTTTCGAAAAAAAGCTAAAATTCATGTCATTGCGCTACAACGGATGAAGTCTAAGGCCAAGCTATAGTTTTTAATTTATCGAAGCTGTGCTTCAGCTTAGGTAGAGAGCCAAGCATCATCCGTTGCTTAACGCTTCATTCCATGAATTTCTTTACCTGCCTGGCGGCAGACAGGCGCTTTTTTTCTAAGGCCGAATAGAGAGAGAATTTGTCGCAAATTATAAGTTGGCTTTCGATTAACGTATTTTCAAATAATCTAGTACCACCTCTGTGAAACTCTGTGGTTAAAAGTTTTCTCTAGTTTCATAGCAAACCCTTCGACACCGCTCAGGGCAGGCATCTTCGAGTGGACTCATGACAAACCCAGTACCTAGCACCCTACTCTTACTATGCGAATAAAATTTCTACTACTATTTATACTTATCGGTACATACGCTTCTGCGCAGCAGGTGCATAATGACCGGTTGAAGGATTTATTGAGAACTCGGCAACTGGCTGGGGATAGTGCGCTGCAGCTTCGTTCCTTGATGGTGAATGCGGCACAAGTTCATGTGAGTGTGCTGGATATGGATAAGCCGGTGGTGTCGGTGGCCCGTTTGCAAGGCAAAAATTTCTCCTTGGGTGTATTACCCTTGCAGCTGACTCAGCAATATCACGACAAACAACCCTATGAATGGAATGGGGGTAGCTTTTTGCCTTCCAGAGGATATCAAATGCTGGTTAGTACAGGTGTTTATGCCAATTTGGGCAAACATATCCAGGTTCAACTAGCACCTGAATTTACCCGTGCAGAAAACAGAAGTTTTGAAGGCTTCTCCCAACAGCAGGGCGACAGGGCCTGGGCCGATCGCTACCGATTCTGGAACACGATTGATATTCCAGAGTCTTTTGGTAGTGAGCCGCAGGCAGGTTTTTATCCTGGTCAGTCTTTTGTGAAGTATCGCACAAAAAACCTGTCGATGGGTTTGTCGACCGAAAGTCTGTGGTGGGGACCGGGTTACCGGAATGCCCTGGTTATGAGTAATAATGCCCCTGGGTTTTTACACTGGACAGTTGAAACCCATCAACCCATTCGTACCGGTATCGGTAATTTTGAAGGACAGATCATGGGTGGTAAGCTGGAAGCTTCCGGTTTTCTGCCTCCGAGGATCAATAGTGTGTACAACGGCAATTTTCTTTATGTACCCAAACCCAATCAGGACCGTTACATGACAGGTATGGTGCTGACCTGGAACCCTAAATGGACCAAAGGGCTGTTTCTGGGTATTGCCAAAGCTTCTTATCTCTATACCAATGATATTTCGAATCCGCTGGATGTATTGCCTTTTCAGGGTTTTCTGGGAAGGGCCCGCACAGCCAATGAACGCAATGGCAAAAAAGCTTCGATGGGTTCGCTTTTTGTGCGTTACCTGATGCCGGCTGAGCAGGCTGAGTTGTATATGGAATTTGGCAGGAAGGATATTTCGTTGATGCCCTGGAACCTGATTCAGACCGATGCTTACCGCAGGGCTTATGTGGCCGGTTTCCGTAAACTTTTTGCTACCCGTAACAAGGCACATATTCAGTTCATGGCAGAGCTGGCCCAACTACAGGCACCCACGGCAGAACTGATCAGGAGTCCGGACAGCTGGTATACCCATCCTTATGTTCGTCAAGGCTATACCAACAGGGGGCGTTCAATTGGAGCGGGGATTGGGCCGGGCAGCAATAGCCAGACGATGGAGATTAGCTGGGTGAAGGGTTTGAAGCGAATAGGATTACAGTTGGAGCGGGTTCGTTATAACAGTGATTTCTATTACCTGGCTTTTGAATACCTCAAAGATTTCCGCAGGCATTGGGTGGATCTGTCGGCTATGGCGAAGGTAGACTGGCCACTTGGTCCGGTATTTTTATCGGCCCAGCTGGGGCTTATACGTTCCTATAATTACCAGTGGTGGATTGTTCAGTATGATCCCACCAATTATCTGATTCCGGGGAATGAGGTGTTGAATTTTACGGGGAGGATGGGGGTGAGCTACAGATTTTGATGTCGGATGGCAGATCGCAGATGTCAGATTTCTGATGGCTGATGGAGGATGTCGGATTTGGAATGGTAGATGGCAGATGTCAGATGTCAGATCTCAGATCTCAGATTTTTGATTAAGAGGAGTATGCTGGGTATAAAATTTGATAACAGTTGGTTAACAGCCTTCCCTTCGACTACGCTCAAGGCAGGCCTAGTACCTAGCACCCAGCACCCAGTACCCTCCTGCGGGGGCCATATGCGATATTTTTTTTATCTTTCGCCGGGCATCGGAAAGGGTAGAGTTTGTGTCATTGAGAAGATCCAATTATCATTATGCGAAAATCGTATAGCCGCTATACTTTAATCCGATATATTATTGATGCTCCATTGGTGGGGATCAGTTATATTCTTTCGCACAGGCTGGATACGGGGTTTGGATTGTGGGACCGGGTTACACCTCCTTATCTCCTGATGGTGCTTTCCCTGATTTTATGGTACCTCTCTGCTTCCGTTTCTAAATTGTACCGCGACAGAAGATCGAATAAATACTCGGAAGAAATTGTTTTTATTGCCTACACGCTGATCATTTATTCCATCTTCTTCAGTTCTGTTTTGTTTTTCTTTCAACAGCAGGTTAGTTATAGCAGGGCCTTCCTGCTCATTAATGTTGGCTTCCTCTTCAGCTTTCTGGTTTTTACCAAATACATCATCAGAAAGTACCTGCATACTGCCATTTATCAGGGGCGTCTGTACGATAATTTACTCATTGTGGGTGCTACACCGGCAGCTTATGAGTTTTATGAAACGATCAACAAATATTATTACTACGGTTATAAATGCATCGGCTTTATCGACGACCAGAAAAAAGCCATGAATGGCTGCATGTATTATGGCAGTGTGCAACAGCTTTCTTCAGTACTCAAACAGGAAAGGGTAGATGAAGTGATTGTTGCTTTACCCAATGGCCGTACCGAACAGATTCAGGATTGTATAGAAGTTTGTGATTACCATAAAGTGAGGGTGCGTATTCTGCCGGATATTCATCAGTACAGTTCTTCCGCAGTTCAGGTGAACAATATTGGTCAGCTTTCGGTAATCAGTATTCGTGCGCTCCCTCTGGATAAACTGGAGAATAAATTACTGAAACAGGCTTTTGATTTTTTATTTGCACTGAGCTTTTTTGTATTGATCGGCTGGTGGTTATTGCCACTGATTGCAGTTGCTATTAAGCTCAGTTCAAAAGGTCCGGTATTTTTTAAACAGGAAAGATGGGGACTGAATAACCAGCAGATTACCTGTTATAAGTTCCGTACCATGGTGGAAGAGAGCAGTGATACAGATGCGGATGGTAAATACCTGCAGGCCCGTAAAGATGACCCACGTATTACCCGTATCGGTGCTTTTCTGCGTAAGTCGAACCTGGATGAATTGCCACAGTTCTGGAATGTGCTCATTGGTAATATGTCTGTTGTTGGACCCAGACCTCACCCTACACCCTTGAATATAGAAGCGATGCATACAGTAGATAATTATATGCAACGTCACTTAGTAAAGCCCGGTATTACCGGATGGGCCCAGGTGAATGGTTGCAGGGGTGAAACCAGGGAACCCGGCTCGATGCAGCGTCGTGTGAACTTCGACCTTTACTATATTCACCGTTGGACCTTCTGGCTGGATTGCCAGATTATACTCCAAACGATCATCAATATTTTCAGAGGCGATCAGAACGCGTATTGAGATGGCGGATGTCTGATCGCGGATGTCGGATTTGGAATGGCAGATGTTAGATTTTTGATTTTTTTATCTTTTGATTTAGTATTCGTTTGCGGGTTGTGAAGTTTGCAGCAAATTGGCTAATGGCTAACAGCTTATAACAAACCGCGCCCCATTCATTACTCACCATTCACCATTGACCAACATGAAACTCAGTATATTTTCCTTCTTATTTCTGATCACCCTTAACTGCGCGAAGGGGCAGACTGTGTATGAACATCACCGAAGTGATATTTATGAATACCTGTATCGCATGGCGAATAAGGGGTTGGTAAAGTTTGATGACCAGATAAGGCCGCTGAGCAGGGTGTACCTGGCAGATTGTCTTGATAGCCTGGCTTCGCACGCTGACCAACTTACTAAACTGGAAAGAGCTGAACTGGCTTTTTATCAGCGCGACTTTTCGGACAAAGTTGCGGTGGCTGCTATGGATACTGTGTCTACTGCTAAGGCCGGATTCTTTGTTAAAGATGTCTGGAACCGTTGGCGTGGCTTACTCATTAGTGGTAAAAACTTTCTGATGCGTGTGGACCCTGTATTGAGTGGTGGTGGTATCTATGGTTCAGGTAGTGCTTTGCGCACCTTTGGTTCAGGTGCCCGATTGTATGGTTATGCTGGTAAACACTGGGCCTGGCATTTTTCGTTTCATGATGTTACAGAAGAAGGACGTGGTATTGATACGATTCGTAACAATGCTGCTACCGGTATTGTAGGCAGGATTTCTGCCAGCAAAAAAAGCCTCAACTTCAGCGAACTGCGTGGTGGTATTTCCTATACCTGGAACAATGGTTCTATTTCTATTGGACAGGATTATTTATTATGGGGTTATGGACAGAACGGTAGAGCTGTATTGTCTGATAAAACACCTACGTATCCGTATCTGCGTCTCGATTACCAACCTTTGCGCTGGCTGAAATTTAACTATACCCATGCCTGGCTGAATTCGAATGTGATTGATTCTAACCGGAGCTATAATACGGGCGTGGATCCCTTTGGTGGCAAAAGAGATGTATATGTTTCGAAGTATATGGCTTCTCATAGTCTGCAGTTTACACCCGTGAAAGGATTGGATATTCACCTCGGTGAATCGATTGTATATAGCGACGGTATCAAAGCCGGTTATCTGATTCCGATTTTATTCTTTAAGGCCTATGATAAACTGGTGAGTAATGATAATATCAATGCCGGTTCCAATGGTCAGTTGTTTTTACAGATCAGTTCCCGTAATCACCTGAAGAAAACACATTTGTACACTACATTATTTGTGGATGAAGTATTGGTTGGTTCCTTGTTGAACAGCCAGAAAAGCCGTAACCAACTGGGGTACACCCTTGGTGCCAATACCACAGATGTTGGACTGCCTTATCTTACATTGGGTGCAGAGTATACACGTATACGTCCATTTGTGTACCGTAACCTGAATCCCGCACAAAACTATACCCATAACAACTATGTACTGGGTGATTGGATAGGTAGTAATTCGGACCGTCTATTATTCTTTGCAAGGTTTACACCTATACCACGCTTAAAAACCATGCTGCGTTATGAATATATCCGCAAGGGTGGAGCGGGTAATCTGAACCAGCAATATTTTCAGCAGCCCCAACCTCCTTTCCTCTTCGATCTTCAATACAAATCTTCTATCTGGTACGCCGAAGCCACTTATCAGTGGATGCCAGGTTTCTATCTTTATACCAACTACACCCACCAAAGCCGCAATGATGCGGTTACGGGTGTGCAGAGTCAAAACCGCAGGTTTAGTTTTGGATTTCAGCTGGGGTTGTAAAAATGTCTGATGTCGGATCGCTGATGTCGGATTTTTTAGCAGGGTGCTGGGTATTAGGTCTGCCTGAGCGTAGTCAAAGGGCAGGGTCGAAGGAAGTTAACTAATTTGCAATTAGTCATAACTCTATCCAAATCCGACATCCGCGATCAGACATCATCCATTCCCTGCGTAACTTCTGCATCCTTCGTTGCTCTGCGGTTCCTTCCTTCGTCAGGATGACGTCAGGAATCCCACCGCAGAGAACATGAGAACGCAGAGGTTACGCAGAGAAAATATCAGCTAAAATCAAAGATCTGATATCTGACATCTGATATAAGCTACAAGCTACAAGCTCATTTGTAGTAGCTATTATACGACCTGCACCATTCAAAAATCCGACATCAGACATATAATCTGCGATCTGCGATCTGACATCTGCGATTTACTGATATTTGTTGATATTTGTATACGAATACACTTTATGAAAAAAATTATCTATATCGTTGCTGTATGGTTGGCCTGTTTGGTGGCATTGGAAACGATGGCTCAGCGGAAGATTGAGGGGGTAGGACAATTATCCGACCAGCAGCTGGCGCAGTTATGGCAGCAGACCCAGAAACAGGGGATGTCTGAGAATGATGCCATGAAAGAACTGGTGAAGCGGGGGATGAGCATGGCGGATGTGGCTGAGTTTAAAAAAAGACTGGTGCGATTACAGGCTTCGGATAAAAAAATGTTCGGCAAGGATAACCTGATTGCAGATACAGCTTATTTCCTTCGCGATAGTTCCTGGAAATTTGAAGTGCCGGATGTTCGTATGCCTTCTCCTTATTATGGATTCGATTTTTTCAATAATCCTCAGTCGAGTTTTATACCCAATATCAATATGGCTACGCCGGCCAATTATGTGTTAGGTCCGGGTGATGAGATCGTACTCAATATTACAGGATTGAATGAAGTGAGTGAACGGGTAAGGGTAACCAGAGAAGGTAACCTGGCATTACCACATGCAGGTTTTGTACAAGTGAGTGGCTTAACGATTGAACAGGCTACGGAAAGAATCAAAAACAAATTGAAATTACCCTATCCGGCATTGTCGAACGGACAATCCCAATTGCTGGTAACCCTGGGTAATGTTCGAAGCATAAGGGTTACGGTGATTGGAGAAGCGTATGGTCCGGGTGATTATACCATTTCCTCACTAGCCGGTTTCTTTAATGTTTTGTATTTGTCGGGCGGTCCGGGTAAGAACGGTTCATTGCGGGCCATTGAATTGATACGCAATAATAAAGTGGTTAAAACCATCGACTTCTATCAGTTTTTACAAACTGGGTTGATGGATTCAGAAATACGTTTACAGGACAGGGATATTATCCGTTATCCGATCTATCAAAAAAGAGTCACTTTAAGTGGTGCGGTAAAGCGTCCATCGATCTATGAGTTGCTTGAAAAAGAAACCCTGGCCGATTTGATGCGTTTTGCAGGCGGATGGGCAGATATGGCTTTTCGTGGTGCTGTAAAAGTAGCACAGGTTGGTAAGCAGGAGCGACTGTTCAGGGATATTCCTGAAACGGATCTGAGCTATTTTATACCCCGTGACGCGGATTCTGTTTTTGTAGATAAAGTACGTGAACGTTTTCTGAATCGTGTTATGATTGCCGGTTCTGTGGTGCGCCCGGGTAATTATGAACTTACAGATGGGCTCAGTTTATTACGTCTGATACAAAAGGCCAATGGTTTAACCGAAGATGCTTTTGTAAACCGTGGTTATATCAAAAGGCAGGCACCTGGTACAACAGAACCCTTATTGGTATCATTCAATGTGCAAGAACTGTTAGCAGGGAAAACGGCTGATATCCCTTTATTCAGAGAAGATTCTGTGGTGATACAGTCACGCAATGATCTTATTTCTCAAATGAGTATTACCGTAGGTGGTAATGTTCGCAACCCGGGTACCATTCTGTTTCGCAAGGGCATGAAGCTGGAGGATGCTATTTTGCTCGCAGGTGGTTTTACCAATGATGCTGCTACCCATAAAGTAGAAGTATCGCGGTTGCAAAAAAATAATGCAGATACTTTAGCCAATCGCTTACTCACTTTATTTACGGTGAATGTAGATTCGGCATTGGATGCCAATAAAACTTCTATACAGCTGGAACCGCTGGATTATATTTTTGTTCCGAAATTATTGAACTATCAATTACCGGGCAGTGTAAAACTGAGGGGAGAAATTTTATATGCAGGTGATTATGCACTCGAGAGAAGGGATGAAACCGTAACAGAAATGTTGCAGCGGGCAGGAGGCATCAGTCCGTATGCAACCATGCGTGATATTCAGGTGTTCCGGAATAACCTGCGTGTAGCTACCGATTTATTTGCATCAGGAGAACGTTTTGTGTTATTGCCCAATGACAGTATTTATATTCCCCGCAGTACTAATTTTGTAGAAGTAAAGGGTGCAGTATTCAATCCGCAGATATTGAGTTATGATGCTGGTAACCTGAAATCCTATATCGCCGATGCAGGCGGTGTTACAGATAATGGTAACCTGAAGAAAGCGTATGTTCAGTACAGTAATGGTATCAGCAGAAAAACCCGGAAGTTTTTATTCTTCCGTTCCTATCCGAAAATATTGCCGGGTAGTAAAATCGTGATACCCGAAAGATCGGCTACCGAGCGAAGAGGATTGTCTATTATTGAAATCAGTTCATTAACCGGTACCTTAACAGCACTGATTAGTTTGATTGCTGTATTGCGGAACTAAAACCAGGAGTCACCATGCAACAGGAGCCCATATTACCACAAAGTATTAATGATGATCCGCCATTTTCAGTGACCCATGAATTGCAAAATTTGTTCAGGCTTATTGTACAGGCTTTGCAACGCTGGAAATTATGGGGCAGCTTCATGATCGTAGGCATGGTGTTGGGCGTGGTGTATAGCTTTATTAAACCTGTTACTTACGAAGCAAAAACCGTTTTTGTAGTAGAAGAATCGAAGTCGGTAGGTGGTGGGTCACTGATGTCGGCTCTGGCCGGACAGTTTGGTGTAGATATAGGTAATTTATCCGGTGCCAGTGGCATATTGGCTGGTGATAATGTATTACAACTGCTGAAAAGTGAACAGCTGATTCGAAAAACTTTACTGAGCTGGTACGATAGTGCAGCTAATGTAACACTGGCAGATGAATATGCCCGGTTGTATGGTTTTCAGCAGAAATGGGGCAGTAAAATTTCCAAACCTGTTTCTTTTGCGGTCTTAAGAAAAGGCTCTTCCAGACTGGAAGATAGTTTGCTGAAAAAAATGATTGAGAAGCATATTCAGAAAGAATTGGCTGTTGCCAAACCGGATAAGAAAATGGGTTTTTTTGAAATGAATGTTAAGATGCGTGGCGAAGTAATCAGCGTATTGTTTTCTCAACGCTTACTGAAATCTGCTACCGATTTTTATATTGAAACCAAAACAAAGCGTTTATTAACCAATGTACACCGATTACAGGTTAAGGCTGATAGTCTACTGTATATGTTGAACCGTAAAACCTATTCAGCTGCAGATGCCAATCGTTTACTGCTTGATATCAATCCGGCTTATGCCAATCCAGAAGTGTCGGCTGAGATATCGTCGAGGGATAAAGTGCTGCAGGGAACTATTTATGCTGAAATACTAAAAAACCTTGAGATCAGTAAAACATCTCTCATACAGGAAACACCTACGGTACAATTGGTGGATGAACCTGTATACCCTTTAAAGAACAATACATGGTTATGGTGGGAAGGTCTACTGTTTGGTGCAATAGCTGGCGCAGTTGTGGGAATGGGATTGGGAGTGGTACTTTCGAGGAAGTAGCTATTAGCTTTTAGGGATTAGGTGTTAGGTATGAAGTATTAGGCTTGCCCTGAGCTAGATGTCGAAGCGTTTAAGAGGATTAAAAAGTGAATTAATCCTTGGATACAAATAATACAAAAAATACTTTGTATTATTTGTATCCAAGGATTTTTTTATACCTAAAAGATACCTCCTCGCATTCACCGATCAAAGATCGGCGTTCTCGTCGGGATGACGGTTAGGGGGGAATATGTGAGGGGAGATTGTTGTGATGGCTTTGCCATCACAACAATCTCCCCTCACATCCTAAATAATGATTAGTGCGTCATCCTGACGAGCATCCCGATTGTAAATCGGGAATTGCGAGGAAGGATATTTTGCAAGGGTGGCTGAAAATGTTATTAACCTCAGGTCAAACCTAGTACCTAGCACCCAGCACCTAGTACTAATGCCTAACGCCTCCTCCACTTCTGGCGTATAATCAATGGAAAAAAAGCTGGGGCCTCAATGATGTAACGGCGGTAGAGGCGGTGGGGTTCGCGGTAGAGACGATAGAGCCATTCCAGGCCAGCTTTTTGCATCCATACCGGTGCGCGGGGAATTAAGCCCGCAGCTACTTCAAAAGCACCTCCTACACCAATGGCTATGCTTACATTTAATTGTGAGAGATGTTCTGCGATCCAGTAGTCCTGCTTGGGGGCGGTGAGGCTTACCCATAGAATATCCGGTTCTGCCTCATTGATCATCCGGATCATTTTGTCATTCTCTTCTTTACTGAATTGTTCTGCAAAGGGTGGACTGTATACGCCCTTAATTATTGTTCCTGGAAATTTATTTTCGGCCCACTGCTTCAAACTTTCCCCAACACCTTCTTTTGCACCCAATAAGAACTGACTGTAACCTTTTTCTGCACAATGTGCCATATACTGTGGCAAGAGATCGAGTCCGGTAACCCTTCCCTTTAATTTTCCTTTTCCTAAAAAAGAAGAAGCCCATATTAATGGCACGCCATCACAGAGTGTGAGATCGGCATTGTTGTAGAGTTCCTGTAATGCGGGATTATTGGCTGCCCATACTACACAGTTTACGGGTGTTACACATACCCGTTTTTTTGCGCCAGCTTCGATCCATGTGTCCAGTAACTGCATGGTTTCCTGCAGGGTTATATTGCTGATGCCGGTTCCGGCAATATTTATCTTAGGGGCTGATGACTCGTTCATGCAATTTCTTTAGGGATTCATACTAAGCTGGTATGCTTTCATCAACCATTGATCGTGCTGTTCAATGGTGTAGTGTTGCTGAAAAAAATCATAGGCATTGGCAGATAATCTGTTTTTTTCTTTCAGATCCATTTCATGAAATAAGGCAACGATGCGTAAGAGTTCGTCTGGATGAAGCGCATCATACAAGAATCCATTTTCATGGTGCCGTATCATTTCTTTCAGGTTTTCTGAAAGGGCAGCTATTACAATGGTGCCTGCCTGTTGTGCCTCAATAACGGTCAAGGGTAATCCTTCAGGCCAGATGGATGGAAAAATCAGGGCCTTACATTTTCGGTATAGTTCCTGTAAAACGGGTTTGTTTACTTTGGGCCGGTATTGTATCCATTCATCGGTTTGTGTGATGATCCATGATGCCAGCGGGCCATCACCCACCAGTAATAAGGGAATCTTTTGTCCTTTCACCGCATTGATCAATCCCACAATTCCTTTTTCAGGAGACATGCGTCCTGCAAATAGAAAAAAATCTTCTCGCTGATCATAGGAAGTGGGTGGGATGGTTTCTTGTAGAAAATTGGGTTTCAACATGATCTTATCAGCAGGAATACCTGTAGTCATCAGAGATTGCTGTTGAAGTGGATTGAGCACCAGAAACTGATCTACTTTATGCTGCCAGGTTCCTATGCGGCGATGCCATACGGTGGATGCCGCCAGCATACGTGAAAGAAAACCCGAACCTTTAAAACATTTGCGGGCAATACCTAAAGCAAAACTTTTTTGTTGCTGGCAATCCATACAGGTTGTCTGGTTATAGAAGAAAAAACCATTCAAACAAAAAAGACGGTAGTTGTGCAGGGTAAATACGGTTCTGGCACCAGCAGCTTTGGCTCCCCAGAAAACAGCCGCAGATGCACGGTAATAAAAATTGTGTACATGCACCACCGGTATGCTGTATTTTTTTACCAGTTTATATACTTTGATGGCTGCAGATAGATTGAAAAATACTGATAATGCATTCAACCAGCGTAATATGGGATTGCCAATGGTTTCGTTGGAAAAAAACAGGGTATGTACCTGCCATCCTTTTGTGGTAAGAAATTCTATTTCCTGCTGCACAACAGTGTCTTCTCCACCTTTCTGGAGGTAGGTATTGTGAATGAATAGTATGGCAGGTGTATTCGACATGGATATCTTGCACTGGTAACCTGTGGTGGTTTGTTATTTGATTTGTGAACCAAACTTTTTTCTCAGTGCTACAAATGGCTTTTCAACCAGGTAGTACGAAGATAGGGTAAGAATGATGACCATTAACCAGAAACAGCATTGCCACTGTAACGCATAGGATGGGAACCACTGGCTCGTGATTTTAGCGGCTACCCAATGAAAGAGGTATAAACTATAACTGATTTTTCCGATAAAGATGAGCCAGGGATGTGTGAGTGCACGTACTAACCATGTATGCGTATTGGTTTGTAAAAATGGCAGTATCAAGAAAATGCCGATACCCTGTGTGGTAAACTGAAAAAGTTGTTTATACAAAAAGTAAGGAATGAGTAATGAGCATAATATCAGCAGGCAACCCATGATACATACCGTTCTTTGCTGCAGCCACTGAAAGAAGACTTTATGATATTTGATTACCAATGCACATAAGCAACCCCACAGGATGGAGTCCATACGGGTGTGTGATGAAAAGTAAATGCGTCCCGCAATATTTTCAGCTCCTTTAATACTGGTATATATCTGCCACCTGAATGCCAGTGCTGCCATACAAAGTGCCAATACAATAATTATAAAACGGCGCAATTGTTGTTGATCTATGCGTTGCATACATATGCTGAACAGAAAGGGGTAGAGCAGGTAGAAATGTTCTTCTACCGATAAGGACCATAAAATATCGAGTATGCGTGAGCAATCTTCTACAGGTACACGATACCATCCGATATAATAATTGGTATAATACAATAAGGCACCTGTAATATCGTGCAGGGTAAGGCTGCATTGTAGCAAGGTAGTAGCTGCTACACTTAGTAAGATCATCACCAGCAGGGCGGGATACAAACGAAAGAACCTGCGCAGGTAAAAATGGGAGAGATGTATATGTCCGTCTTTTTCTTTTTCTTCCAGCAATAAAGAGGTAATGAGGTAACCACTGATGAAGAAGAATAGTGTTACGCCCAGTTTTCCGGGAATGATTTTTTCCAGACCAGCATGTGAAAGTACCACCAGTAATATGGCAACACCTCTGAGACCATCTACATAGGGCAGGTAACGTGATGGATTTGCTTTAGCCATGTGGTACTGTTTTTTTGAAAAGGGTCATTAATTTTTGGGCCGCATCTTCCCATGAAAAATCTTTGAGGCGAAGCTTGCCTTTTTGAACCATTTCTTTTCGTAAAACTTCATCACTCAATACTTTTTGCATCAGCAATGCCAGTTCTTCCGGTTGTGTAGGATCAAATCCTATTACTGCGTCGCCTCCCACTTCGGGTAAACAACTGTTATTGGCCACGAGTACCGGTACCTGAAAATGAAAAGCTTCCAGCACGGGTATGCCGAACCCCTCGTTGAGAGAAGGGAATACATAGAGGTCTGCATGTTGATAGAGCTGGGCCACATATGTATCGGGCAGGTATCCCGTTTGGATGATTCTGTTTTTATAAGGGCTGTTTGCTATGGCTGCTTCAATAGCTGCAGTATCATCTGAATCCTGTTTTCCGTTTCCTTTTCCTGCCAGTACCAGCCGCCGGTTCATATCTCCTTTTGCACAATAACGATCGAATGCATTAATGAGCATGGGCAGGTTTTTTCTCTTTTCCATTACACCTACATGTAGTATATAGGGTTGTTGTATGATATCATGTATCTGTTCAGGTATGATTGTTTCAACTGTTGCAAATGTTTTGGGACCCGGTGTTATGGCTATGAGTTTTTCTAATGGAATACCCGTGTAATGGTGCACCTGTTGACGTGCATATTGAGAGGTTACCATAATGCTGCTGCATTTTCTGGCACCGGGCATAGCTATCAGGTGAAATAGTTTTCGCCACAGCACATTATAGTGTTGCGGATACTCAAAGAAAAAAGCATCGTGAAAAATTTCAATGCAGGTAAATCCGGGTTGTATGAGTGGTACAAAATAGTCTCCACAGAAAACAATATCGCATTTGTTGCGCCAGGCTTTCCAGGGTAGCATTACCTGTTTCCAGTACTGGTATCGTATATGGCCCCATATGATCTGTACTTTTTTCTTTCCGGCAGGTATATCATAAGGATCGTCAAGAAAAACAAATTCAACGGTGGGGTCCGTATTGTTTCGGAATTGTTTGCAAAGTTCTTCCCAAACGGTTTTCTGTCCGGTCTTGGCTACACGCAGGTCACGGATATCGATACCGATTCTGATAGTCGTTTTACGCTGCTGCATCTGAGAAAACAATGTTTTTTGTCTTAGTAATATCTTCCATGGTTACCAATAAACCAGTACAGAACCAGGTGAAATAGGAAATATACACATAAGCTTCTACATTGGCTGTTAAGGTCGGAATGATGAGTCCGATTTTGGTGAGCAGGATGCAGAGTGCCAGTCTTTTTATTTTACCAGTGCTTCTTTTGAATACCCTGATGCTATATTGAATGATCCATATATAGAGTGCGAGATAAATAAGCATGGCGATGATGCCGGTTTGCACGCCGATGATGATAAGCTGGTTTTCGCCACCAATATTATCACCGGTGGTGGCTGCTACTCTTCCAGACATGCCAAGTCCGAGACCCAGCGGATTCGTAGATATGGCATTTAATCCTTCCAGCCATTGCAATACGTGAAAAGCGCTAGAGTTATCCGTGAAATTAATGGTGGTGATCACCAGTTCATAAATATCTCCCTTTATGTAGAATGCGATAAAAATGATGGCAGCCAGTAAAGCATAATGAAATATACGTAGCCATTGTCTTTTACCGGTGATGATGGCATAGAGATACAGGATAGCAAAATAACTTACCAGTGAGGCCCTCGAGATGGCAAAGAAAATAGCCAGTGTGCTGGTGATCAGTGTGATGAAAATGATACGGTTCATTTTAATACGGTGATCGTCTGTGGTAACAACAGCCAGACAGGCAGCCAATGTAAGGATCATATTGGCGCCCAGTTCGAGTGGTCCTCCATAAAAGCTGGCAAATCTTTTTAGTCCATTGCTGGTTTCAAAGGTCCAGCTGAGCCCGAAATTACCGGATGGTTCTGCGCCAAAAAACCGTTCATTGTATTCTGCATATCCGGTGAGTGTTTGCAGATGCTGGTATTGCCATACTTCCCAACCCAATACGATGGTTGCCAGAATAGCCACCAGACAGATATAATGAAAAATATGTTTCATGGGCACCATCTCCGGTATCATGTAACGGCCGGTAAAATAAATCAGCGGAAAAAAACTGAGTCCCTTCAGTGCCAATAGCTTATCAACGAATCCAAAATTACCTAGTGGGAACAGTACATATAGAAAAGTATAGAGCAGGTAAGCGATCATGAGTTTATCAGGCAGCCGTAATACAATCACTCTTTTTTTCACAAATACCAGCCAACAAAGCGTAATCAGAACAATCAATTCTTTGAATGACTGAAAAACAGGTACCAGTCTCTCAAATCCGTATTGATAAGTGAGGGAGAGGGATGTAAAATAAATAGGAAGACCGATGACAAAGAATACCAGTATATACTGGGGCTGTTTTTTCAGCAGGCGATACAAGGCTTGCAGAAAAGAGAACAGGTATATACAAGGTAACAGAAATAACATGCATGTACTTTTTTACCTGAATAACTGTTCCGGCTTTTGCCGGAACAGTTGCTTCTAGTTATTTGAACCAGAGGTTTAAAAAAAGATAGATACATTATGCATCTGTCTAATGTTTTTTTCTAATATCTGCAAGATATGATTAGGTGGTTTAATCTCAAAACCAAGGTTTTAGGTACTGGTACTAGGTGCTGGGTACTGGGTTTGTGAATGTATTCATTTTACGACTATCAGGTAATGTCCTAACTCCTAATACCCTTCGACTCCGCTCAGGGCAAGCCTAGTACCTAGTACCCAGTACCCCCCCCACTAATACCATCTTTAATGGCATGCCACATGGCTCTTAGTTTCTGGAACCTGCCACGTGCTGTAAAATAGCCCAGTACCAGCAGGAGATAAAAAAAATTGCAAATGATAACAGTTGGCCAGCAGTACCAGGGTGTATATTTTTTGATGATCCAAAGCCGGTTTCGTTGGTTATAGTAATGCACCATGGGATTTACATAGCCTTCTTTACCAGGTGTTGCCGACTTGTTCGATACACCGGCAATATGGTAGATTACCGACGCCGGATGATAGATAAGTTGATAGTGGAGTTGCTTTATGCGGAAAGACAGATCCACATCTTCACTGTACATGAAAAAATCTTCGGATAGTAATCCGGTTTTGGCCAGTATGGTATTGCGAACAAGAAAAGCACAGCCCGAAAGCCAGTCTACTTCTTTTACCAGAAAATGTCTTTGTTTAGGCAGTTGGTTTTCGCCATCCGTACTGGCAAAGCCTGTCCATTTATTGAAATAAGCACCTCCATTCCATAATAATTTCCGGTTATGATGAAAATGTATTCGTGGTTGAATGGCACCTGCCTTGGGGTGCGACTCCATATAGGTGATGAGGATATGCAGAAAGTCGGGTTCCACAAATGTATCATTATTCAGCATGATGGAATAATCAAACTGTTGTTTTATTGCATACCGTAATCCGATATTATTACCACCTGTAAAGCCCTGATTTGTTTCGGAGGGAAGCAATACCACTTCCGGATGTTGGTTGCGAATTTTTTCACATGACCCATCTTTCGAACCATTGTCTACTACAATAACCCTATAGTTAGTATAGTTGAGTTGTTTGAGTGATGTAAGACAGTCATTCGTTACATCAAAACTTTTCCAATTCACGAGTATGATGGCAACCGATGGTAAAGCTTCTTGTGACTGATTAACTGTATGCATCAGGAACGATATCCTTTATATTGTTGAAGCAATACATGATCTGGTAACACATACCCCGTTTTCTTAACACCTATGAAATAAAGTCCGCAGGCACCATCGCAGGCTCCTTTGTTATGATTGAGTAAGTAATCGAAGTATTTCAACCAGAATACAAAAAAGCTTGAGCCATAGCTGATGATACGATCTATGGTTTTATTAAACGCAAAGGAAAGAAAGAAATAACGTAGCGACCATGCGAGTGATGAACCTGGTCCTGCCACGAGCCCGCGATCAATTTCTTCAAAGTTTCTGAATAATCGTCGATGGCCGAGATCAGTAAAACGATGGAAATCATATTTGCCTCCATGCACTTGTTGCATAAAAGGTGTTTCAGCATATACGATGCCATTTTCATTCAGCACCCTTTCTATCTCTTTCACACATTGAAAAGGGTCCAGCACATGCTCGAGTACCGCTTGTACAATCACCAAATCGAATGTATTGGCATCAAATGGAATATGGTGGGCATCGAAAATGATATTGGTATTCGGACCCTGAGCCACATCTGACTCTACCATGATGGTTTGTTGTGGTAATTGTTGTTTCAGTATCGACATGCCAGTACCATCAATGCTTCCCCCGATTACTAATATTCGGGGAGATTCAATGTTGCGCAAGCGATCTGCAATTTTTGCGTAGTTGATTTTACTGGTATAATTCAGCGTAACATCGGGCCGTAATTTTCTCAGAAAGTTAATGACCGGGTTTTTGCTGTTACCAAAAAAAATAGCAGGAGCCTCTGGTGTGTTGAAATCTTCCTGTTGAAATACCTCATTTTTATTACTGATGAAAACAGGTACCCCATAATAAATGGGGTAAGTAATGTTACAGCTATGGTTGGTACATTGGAAATGATCCTGTTGCAGAGAAACTTTGGCACCACATTCCGGACAATTCAGTAAATGTTCAAAAGAGTGAAAACGCATTCAAAAGGTTTTAAGGTAACTGCTTAGGTCAAAAGTAAGTTATAAGTATCACCTAAAAAAAGTCAGTACAGACGATTGCTTTTGCGTATAAAATACAGGTATAAGGGAATGCTGCTACATTCGATGAGGAGCAGGTATAGGCCAAATAAGCCGGGGTTGTGCAGGCTGAGCAGTATTTGTGCAAAAATAACGGCCATCATGAGCAGTAATACAGCAATGATAAAAATGTATTTATACTGGTGCCTGATGAGCAGATCGGCAACATTCAATGAATTTAATGCGGCTATGAATGGTACGAGTGCTACATATTGCAAATACACGGCAGCGAGGGTATTTGACTCAGGTGCAATGATACGGATAATGGTATCGGGAAAACAAAATATAACCAGTGCAATCGTAAGAAATACAATACTGATCAGATAGCTTAGTTTTCTTTTCATTTGTTGCCAGGCTCCCGGTGATTGCTGATATTGTACGGCTGCTCTGGGATAAATGGTGTTGAAGAAAGAAATGATGAGCATTCGAAACGACCAGATAATTTTATCTATTAGCGAATAAGCCGCCAATACAATACCGTCGCCCATGCCAGATACGATAAAAAGAAAATACGACTGCTGCAACTGCACGCAGGCATTGTTGCCTGTAAGGTAAAAATTGGTTTTCAGGTACCTTATGAGCTCCGCTGTTGATACAGAGAAATGAAACAGACGATATTTTCTGATGATATAAAAAATGAGGAAAATATTAGCGAGTACACCCGGTATGCCTATCAGAAAATTTACCCAGATACCTTCTTTGCTGCTGGTAATCAAAAAAATGATGAGTAGTGCCGAAATGATTTTTGCGATAAGATTGGTGAGGTTGTACAAAAACAATTGCTGCATACCTACAAAGAAGAAAAAGGGGCTGAGCATTTCTGACAGGATAATGGTGTTGGCAGAAAGGAAATGACGATAATGCCCTGGGGATAAAAAATAAATGCCTATCAATAGCAAAAAGGAGAATACTAAGAGTAGGCCCCTGGTATAGTAAATACTAAAGAATGTTTGAGACAAGGCGGTAGGTGCGGTACGGTGTAATGCCACATCTTTTACACCAGATTGGTTGCTGCCATAGTTGATGAGAATAGATACCATGGCAGCATAGGAACCTGCTACTGCTATCTGACCAAATTCAATAAGTCCTGCTTTGTGTGCAATGATGGGGATCAATAAGATCTGCGCCAGAACATTGGCTGCCTGTAAAAAACTGAGGTTCGCAAAGTTTACAATTACCGACCGGTTTTTAACAAGTGACAGATATATCTTTTGAATGGGCATTGTAAGGATCGATCATTATTGATACATGGCTGCGATGATGCTGAGATTGTCGATTGACCAGCTTTTCAAACAAAGGCTGTTGAATGGCTGAAGCACATCACTCAGTTCGAGCACGAGTCCACCGGTATGTCCTGTGGTGTATTCAATCTTATAATGGGTAGTGCCCTTGTTATTTCCGGCATTGGCACACACGCCTGGAAGGGTACCCCATGAATTGCTCAGAGGTGGGTTGTTAAAGACGGTGGTGCCATAATCGTTGGGAAATGACTGTGGCTGCGTTCCATTTGAAAAAGTAGTAAGGTGCACGATCATGCCATTGATCGTCATTTTCCATAAATCGGGTAACGTAGAACCTGCTGGTATCAGGTTGCCATCCCATTTATCGTGCACATAGAGATCAAATTCAACTTTCAGGATATTGTGTTCAGGTAAAGTATCCAGTTTCAATTGGGCCAATACGCTGTTGAATCTACCCAATACCTTGTTATTGTTCAGGTAGCTGGTAATCTTCGTTGAATCTACCCTGCCATAAATATTGTAAAAAGTGAACCCATGGGCTGAATCTCTTTCAAAGTCGTTCTTGTATACCACATTTTTGAGTGGAATATTCTTAAAGCATCCACTGAGGAAGGGGTACAGGCAAATACACAGTACAAATAACCATTTGCCTGTTTGTTTTTTCATGTTACGTATGCCTGTGTTTATCATATGATAACAAAAATAGGTGGTTTCAGGGGTTAGTTGATAAAATTATAGGTGCTTACATAGGAAGTTTTTTGCAGGGAGAAGGGAAGAAGGGGAGATGTGCTGACTTAGTAATGTTAAATATCAACAGTACTAAGTATGCTGGTTGGTAATTTAATTATTTAGTAATTCGGGGTATCTATTTTCCAGGGCTTTGATTTATCTACCTGAACGATGACTTCCATGGCTTCTCTGAAAAAGGGTATTTTATTACTGATGGCGATAAGGAGATTGCGGCCATAGCTGCCCAATGAGCCACTGTTTTCTATGGGTTTATAAACGAACTTGGCTATCGACAGTCGAAAGCCGTCATTCATTTTTGCAAAGTAAGTTGCTACTTCACTTGATGAGTATTCTTTCCAGTGATGTCCATAAGAGACCGTTGTAAAAACAGCGTTTACATCCATTCCAATAGACTTGCCCCTGAGTGCATTGATAATGGTTTTGGTAATAGAGTAAAAATTAATGGAATTCGGCGTGGTGATATAAATATTTCCGGAATCTTTGATGATTTGGAAAATCTTTTTCCAGAAAGCAATCGGATTGAATGTGATATGTTCAAATATTTCTGTGAACAGAATGAGATCAAATTCATCTTTTTGGTCGCTGAGGGTGGGTAGTCGCTCCAATTGATTTTCTACCAGTGGCGTGAGTTGATGGTCGGAGGCTCTTTTGCGAATATAATCCAGTTCCCAAAATTCACTTACATCCATAGATACCACTTCATATCCCATAAAACTCAACAGCAGCGATGAGTGCAGATAATGGCTTCCTATATCGAGTACTTTACTACCAGCAGGTACGATACGGCTCACCGTTTCGCCCATTTTCCGAAAACGCTTTCTGTGGTAATTAAAATAAATGATATCGTTCGAAATACCCGATGCCAGTACAACTTTTTCTATTTTAGAGAGTGCTTCTTCAACCTGCTGCATGTAGCTGTTCTGCGTTTGAATGATAGATTCTACAAAGATAACATATATTACCAAAAAGAATGTCGGATGGCTGATGTCGGATTTGATGGAAGATGGCAGATCTCAGATCTTTGACTTCTTGATCTTTGATTTCTTGAATTAAGTAAAGATTTTGAATCTAACGTAAATTGGCTAAAACCTAGTACCTAGCACCCAGCACCCTTGCCCTGGGCAAGCCTGCCTAATTGCTCATAATTTGCTCACATTTAGTAATTTTGCACTTATGTCAGATAAGCCGATACAGGTAAGTATTGTAAACAAGTCGAATAACCCCTTACCTGATTACGCTACCTCCGGATCTTCCGGTGTTGATATCAGGGCTCATCTGGAGCATCCTGTAACACTACTGCCTTCTGAGCGCACATTGATTCCTACTGGTCTATTCGTAGCCATTCCCAGGGGCTATGAAATACAGATACGTCCGCGTAGCGGACTAGCGATTAAACAGGGTATTACATGTTTAAATACCCCGGGAACCATTGATGCAGACTACAGAGGTGAAATAAAAGTGATCCTGATCAATCTTTCTACCGAGGCACAAACCATTCAGCCCGGCGATCGGATTGCACAAATGGTATTGCAGAAAATAGAACAGCTGCAATGGCAGGCAGTAGAAACACTGGATACCACAGAAAGAGGCACGGGGGGATTTGGAAGCACAGGAAAGGTATGATGGAGGATGTCAGATGGCAGATGTCGGATTTGGAATGGTACGGGTGGTACAATAACTACTACAAAAGAGCTTGAAGCTTGTGGCCTGAAGCTTGTAGCTAATGGCAAATAGCTTTCTTCTAACAATCAATTACAAAGAATGAACTTGAAAATAGCAAACCTTTATACAACAATAGCAGCTGGTAGCTCATGGCTCATAGCTCATAGCTCGAAGCTTGTGGCTTTTAGCTTCCTCCTCTTCTCCTGCAAAACCGTTAAAAAAGTAGAGCAAATTCAGGAAGCCATTACTAAGAAAGATACAGCCCAGGTAGTGGTGATTAAAGAAACACCTGTAGTAGATTCAGCAGCTATAGTGGCAGATATTATGGGTAAGGTGGCGAAGAATAAAATTGATTTCAACACTTTTAATGCCAAGATAAAAGTAGATTATACAGGTGCTGAAAAAAATGATAATTATACGGTTTACCTGAGCATGCGCAAGGATAGCATCATCATTATCCGGGTAAAAGGTTCTTTTCTGGGTATATCTGCAGAAGGACTTCAGCTGAAAATTAATAAAGACAGCCTGACACTGGTACGAAAAGTGGGGGAGAAATATGTGATGAACCGTTCTATCAGTTATCTCCAGGAAGTAACTGAAATACCTTTCGATTTTGCCACTTTACAGGATATGCTGATTGGTAACCCCATTTTTATGAGCAATAACCTGGTTTCCTATAAAAACAGCAATTCTCAGTTATTGGTAGTGATGGTGGGCGAATTGTTCAAACACCTCATTAACCTCGATAAGACCGATAACAGGGTACTCTACAGTAAACTCGATGATGTGGATGTGCAGCGCAACAGAACCTGCGATATTACTTTCAGCAATTACCAGCCTCTGGGTACTTATTTATTCGCGGCTAACCGCAAAATTTCGATGGCAGAGAAGTCGAAACTCGATATTTCCCTTGATTTCAAAGAATTTACGTTAAATGATCCGTTAAAATACAATTTCGATCCACCAAAAAACTACAAGCGTAAGTAATTTACCACTAATTTATTCGTTATATAGCTTGTTAATCTGACTTTGGTCCAAAATTGTTGTCATGTTCAAATTCCTTTTTTGCTTTCTAGTATCCTGTACGCTCGTATTTACTGCCTATGCGCAGCAATCTCGCGAAGAGTTACAGAAACAGGAACAGGACCTGAAAAAAGAACTGGCAGAACTGAATCAGTTACTTTCCCAGACCCAAAAAAATAAAAAACTTTCATTGAGTCAGCTGGCACTTATTAAACGCAAAGTAGCCATGCGAGAACAACTGGTAAATTCTATTAACCGTCAGATCAGGGACCTTGATAACACCATTTTCCTCAATGAAAGAGATATTTACCGCCTTAGAAGAGAGTTGGATACTCTGCGTGTGAAATATGCCAAGAGTATTGTTTTTGCCTATAAAAACAGGAGCAGCTACGAATACCTCAACTTTATTTTTTCTTCAAAGAGCTTTAATGATGCGATTAAACGGATCACATATTTAAAAAGCTACCGTCAGAACAGGGAGACCCAGGCAGATGCTATTATTCAGTCTGAAAAACTACTTACTACCAAAATAGAAGTATTAAGCAGCAATAAAAAAGAACGACTTACCACACTCGAAAAACAGAGTGAGCAGCTGAAAGTATTACAGGATGATAAAAAAGCACAGGATCAGGTAGTGGCTCAGTTGAAAGGAAAAGAAAAGGAATTGTCTGTGCAGATACAGAACAAAGAAAAGCAGCGCCAGAAAATGCAACAGGCTGTTATGGCCATCATCAGAAGAGAAGCAGATGAAGCTGCCAAAAGAGCCAAACTAAAAGCTGCCGAAGATGCCAAAAAAGCGGCAGCCAATAATACGAAACCTGTAGACGCCAATGCAGGAAAAACAAATGCTGCTGGCAACACCACAAAAAATCCGTCTGTAAATGAACCACTGGTTTCAAAACCGGTTGCCGACAGGCCTTATACCCCATTAGAGTCAACACCTGAGGGAAGGGAAACATCTATCCAGTTCGAACAGAACAAGGGGCGTTTACCCTGGCCCGTTGATAAAGGAAATGTATATGTACCTTTTGGTATTTCCACCGTTCCCGGTACAAAAATTACCCAGAAAAGTGATGGCATACAGATTGCCTTACCAGAAGGCTCAGCCGTAAAAAGTGTGGCTGATGGTGAAGTGGTGTATGCCAGTGAAGTAAACGGTGATCAGGTGGTGCTTGTAAGGCACGGTAAGTACTTTACCTCCTATAATCAGTTATCGAGTATTTCTGTATCTCTTGGACAACAGGTAAAAGCCGGCTCTGTTATTGGCCGATCAGGCAAAAGTATAGATGGAGAAGGCGCCATTATCTTCGTTATCAACAACGAAAAAGGCGTTCCGATGAACCCGGAGCTATGGCTCAAACCACGGAGATAGATAATTTGAAAATGTGCTAATTTGAAAATGAAGATTGCTAGCTCTTTAGATTGATTATTAGAAAAGTTAGCGAAAGATTTCTATTTTCAAATTAGCACATTTTCAAATTTTCAAATTCATCCTATCTTACAGCATGCAACAATACATCCTCTCCTTCGATCAAGGTACAACCAGTAGCCGGGCGATTGTGTTTGATAGGGCTGGTGCCATTTGTGCAGTAGCACAGAAAGAGTTCAGACAAATTTTCCCGCAACCGGGGTGGGTTGAACATGATGCCAATGAAATATGGAGCACACAACTGGGTGTTGCGGCAGAAGCCATTACCAAGGCCGGACTTACCGTGCAGCATATTGCGGCTATCGGTATTACCAATCAGCGTGAAACAACAGTGGTGTGGGATAAGGCAACCGGGCAACCCATTCATCATGCCATTGTTTGGCAGGATAGGAGAACGGCTTCTTTTTGTGATGAGCTGAAAGCAGCAGGTAAGGCGGGAATGATCCAGGAAAAAACCGGCCTGATTATCGATGCCTATTTTTCTGCTACTAAAATCAGGTGGATACTGGATCACGTACCGGGAGCAAGAGAAAGGGCCGAAAACGGAGAGCTTTGTTTTGGTACCATCGATACCTGGCTTTTATGGAAACTAACCAATGGAAAAGTACATGCCACCGATGTGTCCAATGCATCGCGTACAATGTTATTCAATATTCATTCTCTTGCCTGGGACAATGATTTACTGGAACTGTTTCAGGTTCCCCGCTATATGCTTCCTGAAGTTAAAAGCAGTAGTGAAATATATGGATATACACAGCATATACTTACTGCACATAATATTCCTATTGCGGGTATAGCCGGTGACCAGCAGGCAGCTTTATTTGGTCAGCTTTGTACACAACCGGGGATGGTAAAGAATACCTATGGTACCGGTTGTTTTATGTTGATGAATACAGGTGAGAAAGCCGTTCCTTCTTCTAATCAATTGCTTACTACCATTGCCTGGAAGATAAAAGGTGTTACCCATTATGCCCTGGAAGGAAGTGTGTTTATTGCCGGCGCGGTGGTGCAATGGTTAAGAGATGGGTTGGGTATCATCAGACAATCTGCCGAGGTAGAAACATTGGCAGCATCGGTTACAAATAGTGAAGGAGTATATGTAGTACCTGCTTTTGCAGGACTGGGCGCACCATACTGGAACCAGCATGCAAGGGGTACCATCACCGGTATTACAAGAGGCACCACTGCGGCACACCTGGCGAGGGCCTCATTAGATAGTATTGCGTACCAGACCATGGATGTATTAAAAGCCATGGAAGCAGATGCAGGTATTGAAATCAAAGAATTAAGGGTAGATGGTGGCGCAACGGCCAATAATTTGCTGATGCAGTTTCAAAGTGATGTATTGAATACCAAAGTAGTTCGTCCAACGATTGTAGAAACCACCGCATTGGGTGCTGCTTACCTGGCCGGTCTGGCAGTAGGTTATTGGACAAGTGTAGAAGATATTCAGCAACAATGGCAGATTGACCGTTCTTTTCAGCCTGAGATGTCTGCAGCAGAAAGAGAACAACTGGCAAATGGCTGGAAAAGAGCAGTAGGCGCAGCAGAATATGGAACGGTAGGGTAGAGAGGTGCTGGGCCTGCCCAGAGCGTAGTCGAAGGTTACTGGTTGCTAGGTACTAGGGTTGAGGTTTTAGGCTTTAGCCAATTTGCGGTACATTCGAAATTTTTACTTAATTCAAGCATTCATAAATCAGGAAATCAAAGATATTAGATCTGAGATCTGACATTAAATCCGACATCAGCGATCAGACATCAGACATACATCTGCCATCTGACATCCATCAATCATGAACCGCACTACTCAATTGCAACAATTACAGGAAACCATCCAGTGGGATATGGTGGTGATTGGTGGTGGGGCCACAGGATTGGGTATTGCTGTAGATGCTGCATCAAGAGGGTATAAAATATTATTGATAGAACAGGCAGATTTTGGAAAAGGCACATCCAGCAGGTCTACCAAACTAGTGCATGGCGGTGTTCGTTACCTTGAACATGGAAATATTAAACTGGTAAAAGAAGCCTTGCGTGAGCGGGGATGGCTCTTAAAAAATGCACCACATCTTACCTCTGTGCAGGCTTTTATAATTCCGGTGAGAAGGTTCTGGCAAAAATGGTATTACGGACTTGGACTGCGGTTCTATGATTTGTTATCTGGAAAACTCTCACTCGGACAAACCCGGTTATTATCAGCTAAAGAAACTACAGAACTGTTACCTGCATTGGATGCGAATAAAGTGAAAGGGGGAATTTTATATTATGATGGACAGTTCGATGATAGCAGGTTGTGTATAGACCTGGCTGCCACAGCGGTTTTACATGGTGCTACACTGGTGAACTATTGTAAAGTAACCGGACTGGTAAAAGAAAAGAAAAAGATAACCGGTGTACAACTGCAGTTACATAACAGTGATGAAGTGTTTGAGGTAAAAACAAAATCAGTAATCAATGCAACAGGTGTGTTTACCGATCGTATTTTACAAATGGATGATCCTTCTGCAGAACGGATGGTTGACCCCTCCCAGGGTATTCATTTGGTGGTAGATAAAAAATACTTCCCTGGAACCCATGCTTTGATGATTCCAAAAACAGATGATAAACGTGTGCTGTTTGCGGTACCTTGGCTCAATAAAGTAGTGATAGGCACCACGGATACGCCTGTTGATGATATACTGGATGAACCATTGGTATTGGAAGATGAAGTAGACTATATTCTCGAACATATTAACCGATATGTTTCACCGGCCATAGATCGCTCTTCTATTTTATCTGTTTTTGCCGGACTGCGACCGCTGGTGCGTTCGAAAGAAGGAAAAAGTACGGCTTTATTATCGCGAGATCATACCATTATGGGATCTGCCAGTGGGCTTGTTACCATAACAGGTGGTAAGTGGACCACCTATCGTAAAATGGCACAGGAAGCAGTAGACAATGCCGTTTTTATTTCGAAACAGGATAAGCGTTTATGTGTTACCAAAAATCTGCCGATTGGTGATCCGCTGGCCGTGCGTCAGAAAAAAGAAAACATGATCAAAGAAAAGCCTGAACTTGATCAGTTACTCCATCCTGATTTTACATACAAATGTGTGGATGTAGTGTATGCTGTGGAACAGGAAATGGCTATTACAGTAGAGGATGTTCTGGCCAGAAGAACCAGGATACTTTTTCTGGATGCGAAGGCAGCCATGGATTGTGCAGATAAGGTAATAAACATCATGCAGGAGCTATTACAGGAATCCGCAGTTTGGGCAGCAGAACAAAAAAAAGCATTTATGGAACTGGCGGAGGGATATCTTTGAGAGAAAATGTCTGATGTCTGATCGCAGATTTTTTGATCTTTGATCTTTTGATTTATGATTAGAGCGCATGGTATTAAATTTTATGCAAATTGGCTAATAGCTAAAAGCTAGTAGCTAATAGCTTTCTTAAAACAATTGCTATGTCAATATTTCTGGCTGAATTAATCGGAACTGCGGTATTGATTATTATTGGAAACGGGGTGGTGGCCAATGTGGTGCTGCCTAAAACAAAGGGGCATGGTGGAGGATTGCTGGCCATATGTTTTGGCTGGGCACTGGCCGTATTTATTGCGGTGTATATGACCGGTTCGGTAAGTGGTGCACACCTGAATAGTGCAGTGACCATTGCATTGGCAGTTGCCGGTAAATTTTCATGGAGTGACGTGCCTCTGTATTTAACAGCACAGTTATTGGGTGCCATGCTAGGTGCTTTTTTTGTGTGGCTTACCTATCGCCAGCATTTTGATGCATCTGAAGATGCTTCCATGAAACTGGCTTCATTCTGTACCGGTCCTTCCATCAGCAATCCATTGCAGAATTTATTAACAGAAACGATCGCTACTGCTGTTTTTATTTTAGGTGTATTATTTATTACCAAAGCCGATGCAAGTCTTGGTTCACTGGATGCATTGCCCGTAGCGTTACTGGTGATGGGTATTGGTTTAGGACTGGGTGGTCCAACGGGCTGGGCCATTAATCCTGCCCGTGATCTTGGTCCCCGTATTATGCATGCCTTGCTGCCCATAAAAAATAAAGGCGGTAGTAACTGGTCGTACAGTTGGGTACCGGTGCTGGGCCCGGTGATAGGGGCCTGTCTGGCGGTGTTTGTTTATCAGCTGTTGATGGGGTAGAGGGGGACTGGGTGCTAGGTTTTAGGTGTTAGCCAATTAGCGGTAAATGCAATATCATGCGCACTAATCCAAAATCAAAAGATATGATATCTGATATCTGACATCTGACATCAAATCAGCCATTAAAGCTACTAGCTTCTAGCCAATTAGCGTACCATTTATTCTTATCTACACTTTTTAAAAATCCGACATCCGCCATCAGACATCTGCGATCTTACATCTGCCATTTGCTCTATTTCCGCAGAAACGGCAGGTTGAAGTAGTTGTTTTGTATTTTACGTTTGCGTTGTTTGGCTGGGCGCTGGTATTCCTGGTAATAGATTCTCAGAAGGATAATAAAATAGGAGATAAGCAGTGGGCCGAAAATTAATCCGGTGATACCGAAATAATGCAGACCTATGATTACCCCCAGGACGGTAATAACGGGATGTACATCAGCCATTTTTTTAGCCAACAGAAAACGAACCACATTATCCATGCTGCTTAATACAACGGCACCCCAAATGAATAAAAATATACCTTGCCAGTTTTGTCCGATCACCAGCAGATAAATACCTGCCGGTATCCAGACAAGTCCTGTTCCTACAATTGGAATCACCGAAGCAAAGCCAACCACCACCGACCAGAAGCCGGGATCGGTCATACCTGTAATTAAAAATGCGATGTAGGCAAAAAGTCCCTGAATCACTGCAATAAGGGGGAGTCCAACCGCATTGCTAAAAGTTTGCGCCCGGAGTTCCTTGCCAAAAAGAGCTACCTGACTTCTTTTGAAAGGAAGGAAAAGGTAGATCGAGGCTTCCATGCGACTTGCGTTCATAATCATAAAATACAGAAAGAAATACATCATAATCATAGAGCTGAAAAGATTGGCACCCTGTGTTAATGCGGAGGATACAAAGTTGGTGACATATACCTGTAATTTTCCTAAATTCTGTGCCGAGAGCAAACTGAATTGAATCTCTTTTTTCAAAAAATTATCGAGCTGCGTAAGTGGTTCTGTTACGGCTGAAAAATTAGTAGCCACCGTGGCTATTTCCTGGTACATCATGGTGCTGAGTACAGTAATCGGCAACAATATGATAAAGAAAGAACTGAAAATGACCAGAATAGCGGCCCATGACCGACGCCAGTTTTTTTTCTTTACCAGCCATTCCACAGGTTTCTTACTTAGCACGTAAAACATGATGGCAGCCAGAAAAGCTGTAAAAAAGGCCATCAGGCTGTAAATAAGAAATGAACCGATGATCAGTATGAAAACCAGAAAAATCAATCGATTTACTTTATGGTCGGGGCTATTTTGCATGGGGCTAATTTATAATATATTGTGGCTTCCGGTTGTTAAAATACGGTTTTACCAGCAAGCTGCAAGCTACAAGCGACAAGCTGCAAGTTTCAAGCCCCAGGCTTTGCGTTGTTGTTAAGGATACCCATCATCACATTCTCGGATATACCCTGCTAGTAGCTTGCAGCTCGCAGCTTGTGGCTTACTGCTACGCCCTTTTTCTGCAGTTAAAATTTAGTTGATGGATTTGCCATTTTTTAGGGCACATCCCCTTACCTTTGCCGCCAAATCGGAAAACCTGTTTTCCGGGCCCGAAAGGGTACATTTTTAAAACCTAATTATATCTCCTGATATGGCTACAAAAGGTAAGATCAAACAGATCATCGGCGCGGTGGTTGACGTTCATTTTCCTGATAAAACTTTGCCTGAAATCTACAATGCGCTTGAGATTTCAAAAGAAAATGGTGAAAAACTGGTTCTTGAAGTGCAGCAGCACCTCGGAGAAGACAGCGTTCGAACCATCGCGATGGATGGTACCGAAGGTTTGGTACGTGGAATGGATGTAACTGATACCGGTAAAGCAATTGCCATGCCAACAGGTGATGGTATCAACGGACGTCTCTTTAATGTAACCGGTGATGCTATTGACGGTTTACCACAGGTAAGCAAAGCCAATGGCCGTCCCATTCACAATAAACCACCCTTGTTTGAAAACCTGAGTACTGCAACAGAAGTACTGTTTACAGGTATCAAAGTAATCGACCTGATTGAGCCTTATGCAAAAGGTGGTAAAATCGGTTTGTTCGGTGGTGCGGGTGTAGGTAAAACCGTATTGATCCAGGAGCTGATCAACAATATTGCAAAAGGATATGGTGGTTTGTCTGTATTTGCTGGTGTAGGTGAGCGTACCCGTGAAGGAAATGATCTGCTGCGTGAAATGATTGAAGCAGGTATCATGAAATATGGTGATGCCTTTAAACATAGTATGGAAGAAGGTGGCTGGGATCTGAGTAAAGTGGATATGGAAGGATTGAAAGATTCAAAAGCTACATTCGTATTCGGTCAGATGAACGAACCTCCCGGAGCCCGTGCCCGCGTGGCCCTTTCTGGTCTGACCATCGCCGAATATTTCCGTGATGGAGATGGTACCGGTAAAGGAAAAGATATCCTGTTCTTCGTAGATAATATCTTCCGTTTCACACAGGCTGGTTCTGAGGTATCGGCCCTGTTGGGTCGTATGCCATCAGCGGTAGGTTACCAACCTACACTGGCTACTGAAATGGGTCTGATGCAGGAGCGCATCACTTCAACCAAAAATGGTTCTATTACCTCTGTACAGGCGGTATATGTACCTGCGGATGACTTGACTGACCCCGCTCCGGCTACTACATTTGCCCACCTCGATGCTACAACGGTATTGAGTCGTAAGATTGCTGACTTAGGTATTTACCCTGCAGTAGATCCACTGGATTCTACTTCAAGGATCCTTACGCCAGCCATTGTTGGTGAAGCACATTATGAAACTGCGAACCGTGTGAAACTGATTCTTCAGCGTTACAAGGAACTTCAGGATATCATTGCCATCCTGGGTATGGATGAACTGAGTGAAGAAGATAAAATGACCGTTCAGCGCGCACGTAAAGTACAGCGTTTCCTGAGTCAGCCATTCCATGTGGCTGAACAGTTCACAGGTCTGAAAGGCGTATTCGTAAGCATCGAAGATACCATCCGTGGTTTCAATTCTATTATGGATGGTGAAGTGGATGAATATCCAGAAGCGGCCTTTAACCTGGTAGGAACACTGGAAGATGCGATTGAAAAAGGAAAGAAACTGTTAGAAGCAGCGAAGGGATAGATTTAATTTGAAAATTTGGGAACTTGTCCGCCTTAGGCGGATGAAAATGAAGCAGGTCTTTATTTTCGAATTTTCTACTAAACAATATTCAGGCCTCCCAATTTTCAAATTTTCAAATTTTCAAATTTTCAAATTAACATGACACTCGAAATACTAACACCCGAAAAAAAACTCTACAGCGGAGAAGTATATGGTATTCAGTTACCTGGTATTACCGGTTTGTTTGAAGTACTCGATCAGCACGCGCCATTGGTAAGTGCTTTGGGTAAGGGTAATGTAAAAATACTAAAAGACAAAACGAATACCGAGCAGTACAGTATCCAGAGTGGTTTTGTAGAAGTATTGAATAATAAGGTTACTGTATTGGTAGAAGGGGTGACCGCATAGTTTTCACCAATTACAAATATTTTAAAATAGCCTATGTTTATTGCATAGGCTATTTTATTTTTCACTTTCTCTTGTTCGTTGTATGATTTCCTTGATAATTATGTCCAGTTCTTCAGAAGAAGATTTAAGAAGTTCCAATAATTGATGATGATGTAAATCAACCTGATTGATATCAATGAGGTTGATCAACCCTAAAATATTGGCTACCGGTTTGCGAATCTCATGCGATTGCATCCAGGCTATTTTTTTTAGTTGCTCATTTTTGTGTACCAATTCTTCCTGTAATAACTGTTGCTCTGTAATATCGTGGTTAATACCAATTAACCTGATTGGTTGGTTGAGCAGGTTTCTGATGCATTTTACATTTCCGGCTATAATTCTTTCGACCCCATCAGGTCTGATAATTCGAAATTGTGCAGAAAGAGGCGCTTCGGTACTTATGATTTCGTCCATGGCTTTCTCAGCACCCGGAAGGTCTTCAGGATGCACCCGGGATCTGAAATCGTCCATCTGATGGTGAAAATCTTCTTTCTTTACACCATAGATATCATGCATTTTATTGTCCCAGATAAGCCTGTTATGCAGGAAATCGAATTCCCACACCCCAAAATTCAGTAAATGAGATGCCAGCAGAAGCCTTTCTGCCTCTGAAAAAAAGAAGTTATAAATATGCGGCTCAGGTTTGTTCAAGTAACTATTTCAGTAAAAAGATAGTACATCTTATTGGTAATACTTCTTTTTGGGGAACAAAAATGATCCGAGCAGTATGTTTTAATTTAGCTGAGGATCAATAGGATAGTGAACCATCTGGCTATATTCACCACCAAGGTCAGCCAAAGCTTTTTTCCAGATGGCAGAGGGTTCTGTATGAAAAACGAGTTGCTGGTTAGCCTGACGGATAATCCAGCTCTTCTCATCCAGTTCTCCTTGTAACTGCCGCTCACCCCAGCCACTGTATCCTATAAAAAATCGGATTTCACCCGACGCTAATTCCTTTTGCTGTAACAGGGAAATTACATTAGAAAAATCACCTCCCCAGTATACATGGTCAATGATTTTTATGCTATCGGAAATGAGATCGGGCCTGCTATGCAGGAAATGTAAACTATCTTTTTGTACGGGGCCCCCTTTCCATAAAGGAACCCTGAGACCGATGGCTTCAGGCATCACATCCTCCAGTGTAATGCCCAGAGGTTTATTCAATACAAAACCAAAACTACCTTCGTTCTGATGCTCACATAAAAGCACTACTGTTCGCAGAAAATTGGGGTCCTTGAGAAAGGGATCAGATATGAGTAATATGCCAGGCTGTAAGAGATCCATAATGAAAAGTTAAGCTAAAGATTTTAATCATACAAACACCGGAATGGGCGTTAAAAAGCTGATAAACATGAAGGGTTACTATTGGCAACTTGTACCAGACCACTATATTTGTAAGGATGAAGAAAACTTTCCCCGTCATTGTCATACTCATTACACTGTCGCTTCTGGGACTTTTTATCATACAAAGTTCCTGGCTGAATAATTTACTGGAGATAAGAAATACAGAGTTTAAAAGTAAGGTAGACAATGTAGCGGTTCGGGTTGCTAACCAGCTGAATGGTTCTGCAAAAAGTACGCAGTCTTTGCGACTCCCTAAACGAGGCGGACTCACTTTCAACTCAGATTTTCACCTGCATGTATTAAAACCACCTACTATTGATCAGCGTTTTAGTGTACAGGATATCCATACAATGATTCGCAGGGAACTGGATAGCGAGGGAATTAAAGACATTAATTTTGAATTTGCCATCGTGTCACCTACTGAAGACATTGAAATGTCGACCCGGAACTTTTCAAAAGAGTATTGGGATACGATTGTTAACCGCCGGCATTATATGCCGATTATTCCGGAAAGCGGATCTGATTTTGAAGGCATCAGTTCTGTAGAATCTATTATCATTGTAGTTCCCGATTTTAAAAAACAGGTATGGGCATCGCTAAAATGGGAGTTGATCGGTGCTGCTGTATTTATGCTGATTATCATCGCTGCTTTTTATGTTACCATACGTTCTTTACTGAATCAGAAAAAGTTGAGTGAAATCAAGAGTGATTTTATCAATAATATGACGCATGAGTTTAAAACACCGCTGGCAACCATCTCGCTGGCAGTGGATGCGATCAGGAACGATAAGGTACAGGCCGATCCCACAAAAATGAAATACTTCAGTGGTATCATTAAAGAGGAAAATATTCGCATGAATAAACATGTAGAAACCATTCTTCAGGCCGCACTAATGGAGAAACAGGAATTGAAGCTGAATATAGAGCCGTTACATGTACATGAAGTAATACAACATGCATTGGATAATCATCAACTGCAATTACAGGATAAAGAAGGTGTTGTGGAGTTATATTTGAATGCGGCAAATGATCTCATTGAAGCTGATGAAGTACATTTTACGAATATGGTTTCTAACCTGATAGATAATGCCATTAAATATTCAAAAGATAAACCTGTTATCAGAATTACGACGCATAGCACAGCAAAGAATATTCTGATTCGTGTGGAAGACAATGGTATTGGTATGAATAAAGAGTCGTTGAAGCGGATCTTCGAAAAATTCTATCGCGCACATACGGGCAACCTTCATAACGTGAAGGGGTTCGGTCTGGGTATGAGCTATGTAAAAACAGTGATTGATGCTCACAAGGGGAAAATCAAAGTAGATAGTACCCTCGGTAAAGGCAGTAGCTTCACACTTGAAGTGTCTCTTAAAAAAGGATAGAACAGAATATCATTCTTTTTTGCACCATAAGAGACTACCATCACCATAACTTAAAAAACGGAACTCTTGTGTGAGTGCATAGTGATAAATATCTTTCCAATCATTACCAGTAATGGCAGCTACCAATAATAATAAGGTGGATTGTGGTTGATGAAAATTGGTAATCAACCCACTGATGATTCTGAAGCGGTAACCCGGGGCAATGATGATGCTGGTTTTTGTAATCAGCCGGCTCAGACCATTACTTTTCATCCAGTTGAGTAAAGCATCCAATGCTGTCACCGTATCAGTGCGTTCATCTGTTTCATAAGGAAGCCATTGATCAATGGTGAGTTCATTGGGTGAGATATTTTTAACACGGAGTATAAGTATGCCTAGCCAATACAGACTTTCCAGTGTTCTTAGTGAAGTGGTTCCGACTGCAATGATAGGATTGCTGATACTGTTTTTTAGTAACTCAATTGTATCAATACCAACATCAATAAATTCAGCATGCATAGCATGGTCCTGCATCACTTCTGCCTTCACTGGTTTAAAAGTACCTGCACCCACATGTAAGGTTACGAAACTGGTATGTATGTCGGCTGCTTCTAATCTGCTCAGTAACGTGGTGGTAAAATGTAAACCGGCAGTAGGCGCAGCTACTGAGCCATCATGTTTGGCGTATACTGTCTGGTATCTTTCCAAGTCATTGGTTTCTGCCTCCCTATTCATATAAGGAGGTAACGGTAAGTTACCTGCTGCATGCAAAACTTCAGCAAATGAAATATCCGGAACTGTCCAGTGAAAGGAAATGATATAATGATCGTTCTTTTGCTCTTTTTTTTCAGCGGTCAATATAACTGTCTGGTTCTTATAAGTAAACGATAATGAGATTGCATTTTCTTTCCATTTTTTTGCACCACCAATCATACATTTCCAGTAAACCTGATCCTTTTGCAACATGGCCGTAGTAATATCTGCATAACGATCATCGGGTTCCAGACAAAAGATTTCAATGGTGCTTCCACTGGCTTTCTGAAAATATAAACGGGCTTCTACTACTTTGGTATTATTGAAAACAAGCAAAGTTTTTGGCGGAAGTAAGGAAGGTAGTTCATGATAGGTTGAACTGCTGATTTTCTTGTTTTGATAAATCAACAATTTGCTTTGGTCTCTCTCTTCTAAAGGATAACGTGCAATTTTTTCATCTGGAAGTTCATAAGTAAAATCAAGTATTGATAGGTCTTTCGGATGCATCGTTCCATATTTTAGAGGGGCAAAGTTAATCGTGTAGCAGTTGCTGAGTACCTCATTTCTTACGTTTTACTATTTTTAATCCACTCCACTGATCGCTTACAGCACATACCTTAATATCTACCCAACCGGTAGGCAAAACGATATCCCTGATAATGTCTTCTGTAAGATCGGTTGCTATACCGGCAGATTTTTTGTACCAGGATATCCAAATACACCCCCCTTCTGTTACAAGGTCAGGTAAATCCGGAAATACCCTGACTAGCTCCCCCTTACTCCTGGCAAAACAATGAATTATGTCTGCTTTCCCACGTTTTACCACATTCAGTGTTGAGGGCCAGCCAATTAAATCTATATAATCTGCCGGAGCTTCCATCAGCATGATGCTTGTGGTGGGTTTTATGCCCAGTTTCTGCCAAATGGGCTTTCCGCTATAGCCTGTGTTTGCCATCATATCTGTTTATAAGGACTGATAATCAATACGATAAGAAGGTTGCATCAGTGTCTTTTTGGTTATCCACCTTCAATTCACAGAAATCCACATTTCATTCACATGCTATTTTGGCCATAAACCCTGAAAATCAATACTATAATGGGTTATAGCGATTTTGATTTTGTGGATAAATACAGTCGCTCCAAATTCGGGTAGAAAGTGGGAAAAAGTGTTATTTTGTGTCAACAAGTGGTAATCTTAAAAATATTTATTCACCCATGACCGGATTTCACGGAGAATACGAAGCTACAGTTGACGCGAAAGGGCGTTTCCTGCTTCCGGGCGGACTGAAAAAACAGTTGCCGGAAGGGGAGAGCCGTTTCATACTTAGCCGTGGCTTTGAAAAATGTCTCACGTTATATCCTTTAAAAAGCTGGGAAATAATTATTGCAAAGATCAGCCAATTGAATGATTTCGACCCCAAGGTACGCCAATTCCGTCGTCAGTTTTTGGGTGGTGCAACAGAAATAGAGCTGGATAATGCCGGCCGTATGCTCTTGCCTGCTTCACTGAAGGAATTTGCGGGCTTAAGCAAGGATATTGTCCTCGCTGCAGCCCTTGACCGTTTCGAGATCTGGGATGCCGGTAAGTACAAACAGCTCTTTGAGGATTTCTCACCAGAAGCTTTCAGTAGCCTGGCGCAGGAAGTGATGACTGAAAAAATTTGAAAATGAGACAATTTGAAAATTTGGAAATGAAATACATGTGCTGCTTCATTTTCAGCTTTTCTGAAATGGTTGCATTTTCAAATTTCCAAATTTCCAAATTTTCAAATTTCCAAATTGAACAATAGTTATCACATCCCCGTCCTCTACCATGAAACACTGGAAGCCTTGTCTATAAACCCTGATGGTGTATATGTGGATTGCACTTTTGGGGGTGGTGGACATAGCAGAGGGATATTGGCACAGCTAAGTGAAAAGGGTAAGTTAATTGCTTTTGATCAGGATGCTGATGCGCAAAGAAATATTCCTGACGATAAGCGCGTGGTATTTGTGCCACAAAATTTTCGTCACCTGCAACGCTTTCTTCGTTTACATGAGCTTACTGCTGTAGATGGTATACTGGCCGATCTCGGCGTCAGCAGTCATCAGTTCGATGAAGGCGACCGTGGATTCTCCATTCGTTTTTCCGGTCCGCTGGATATGCGTATGGATAGGCGCCAGTCGCTTAGTGCTGCCAATATTGTTAGTGGTTACACTGAGCAGCAACTGCACAAATTGTTTGAACAATATGGCGAAGTCAGTAATTCAAAAACACTGGCGCGTCATATCGTACAACAGCGAAGCCATATGCAGGTGCAAACCATTGAGCAGTTTAAGGCTATGATAAGTCAGGTGGTAAAGGGAAATCCTAATAAGTATTTGGCTCAGGTATTCCAGGCGCTTCGTATGGAAGTAAACGATGAAATGGGGGCTTTGAAAGAAATGCTGCAGCAGGTTCCTGCTGTGCTTAAAACCGGTGGCCGTGTTGCCATCATCACCTTTCATTCCATAGAAGACAGGCTGGTAAAGAATTTTTTCCGGCAGGGGAGTTTCGATGAAACGCCTGATAACCCCTTCTTGCCTACAGTGAAAGAACAGGTGCTGAAAGTGATTACAAAGAAACCGATAACAGCTGCGCAGGAAGAGTTGAAGCAAAATACAAGAAGCAGAAGCGCTAAGCTGCGTGTAGCGGAACGGTTGTGAAAAAGAAATAATACACTCCCTCTTTGCGCAGCAGAGAGTGTGAGGTGAGAAGAAAAAAAGAAATGTCAGAAACAGAAAAAATACCGCAGGCTAAAAATCCGCTGAAAGGCTTGTTTAACTATCAGTGGATTTTAAAGAATATTCCATTCTTTCTGTTCCTATCGGTATTGGCTGTATTGTATATCGCAAACGGACATCTGGCCGATAAAACAGTTCGGAATATCAACAACACAACAAAAGAACTGAAAGAGCTGCAGTATGAATATAAAACGCTCAAAAGCGAAGTGATGTTTAAGAGTGAAGAGCAGCAGGTGATAAAAGCCACAGAACCACTTGGGTTAAAAGTGATTAAGGAAACGCCGGTTAGGTTGAAAAGTGAGAGAGTGAATGAGTAGTCAGTAGTGAGTACTGAGTAGGGGGCAGTAATATGATTTGTTCGATTTAGGATAAGTAAAAACACAAAACGACTTGGAAGTAAAACGCGACATACTATGGAGAGTGTACCTCAGTTATATACTGGTGGTGCTGGTATGTGTAGCCATTTTTGGTAAAGCGGTTTATATACAACAGGTGGAAGGTGGTTACTGGAGAAGTATGAGTGATAGTCTGCACCAGCGTATTGATGAAATCGAAGCTGAACGTGGAACGATTTATAGTGAAGATGGACAAATGTTGAGTACCAGTATTCCGCAGTTTGATATTTATATGGATTTCAGGGTGGAGTCGTTGCGTGCAAAAAACGGACTCTTGTTCAGGGAAAACCTGGATTCATTGAGTTATCATCTGGCTAATCTTTTCGGCGATCAACGTAAAGATGATTATAAGGCTTTACTCAAACAAGGTTATAAGAATAACGACGGGTATTTTCTGTTGAAGAAAAAAATATCCTTCAGGGAGTATGAAGAATTGCGCAGGTTTCCTTTGTTCAGGCTGGGCAGGTATAAAAGCGGGTTGATTGCCAATGAAAAAACCATCCGTCTGAACCCCTATAAAATGCTTGCTTTCCGAACCATTGGTTTGGCGCGTGATGCTAATAAGGTAGGTCTTGAAATGACTTATGACAGTGTATTGAAGGGTAGAAATGGAAAGCAGTTGGTTCGTTCCATAGCAGGAGGTGTCTATGTTCCGGTAGATGCGGATACTTATGAAATTGAACCTGAGACAGGAAAAGATATAGTAAGTACCATCGATGTGTTTATTCAGGAAGTGACCGAAAATGCTTTGATGAAAATGATGGTAAAGAATGAAGCTGAGTATGGAACTGCCATCGTTATGGAAACAAAAACAGGAAAGGTAAAAGCGGTGGCCAATCTGGGGAAAAGAGGCGCCGGCGAATACTGGGAAGATTTTAACTATGCGATAAGTCCGTCGGAGCCAGGTTCCACTTTCAAATTGGCTACCATGATTGCGCTGCTGGAAGATAAAAAAGTAAACCTGAATCAGGGTGTTGATCTGGAAGGTGGTATATGGAAAGTGGCTGGTCAGGTAGTATATGACAGTGAAAAGCATGGTCGTAATATGGTTTCTGTAAAACAGGCATTTGAACTGAGTTCAAATGTGGGAATGGCTAAGCTGGCGGTAGCTCATTATGCATCTAATCCTTCCCGTTTTATCAACCACCTGAAGAAAATGAGAATGGATACTTTGACAGGTATTGATTTAACAGGGGAGCGTAGACCCACCATTTTCAAGCCGGGTCATAAACTCTGGGGACCAACCACACTTCCCTGGATGGCTTTTGGATATAACCTTTCTGTTAGCCCGTTGCAAACTTTATCGTTGTACAATGCCGTAGCCAATAACGGGAAGATGATGAAACCTTACCTCGTAAGTGCGGTGAAAGAAGAAGGGGTTTTACAGAAAGCTTTTTCGCCTGTTGTGGTTGATGAGAAAATTTGTAGCGATGAAACCTTGCGTCAGCTGCGTGAATGTCTGGAAGGTGTTTGTATTTCAGGAACGGCAGCGTCACTCTTTAAAGAAACACCGTATAGAGTAGCCGGTAAAACGGGGACGGCTTTGGTAGCAAACGGAAATCGTGGGTATGCTGATAAGGTTTATCAGTCTTCATTTGCTGGTTATTTTCCAGCAGAAGACCCACAGTATACCTGTATTGTGGTTATTAAGAATAAACCACATGCTGCTGTCTACTATGGCGGTTCTGTTGCGGGTCCGGTATTCAAGGAAATTGCAGACCGTTTATACAGCACCTATGTTCGGGTAAATAACCTGGCTAAAAAATCTGCAGGTATCGATAGCAGCTATTTTGCTTATGCAGGGTTTAAGCCAGACATCACTACTGTTACTAAAAAACTAAATATACCTTATAAGGATTCAACCAAGAGAATCGATGAATGGGTAGCGGTAAGTGGTAAGGATAAAATGATCGCATTAACACCAAAAACAGTAGCAGATAAATCGATGCCCCAGCTAAAAGGTATGGGCTTGAAAGATGTGGTATACCTGTGTGAAAATCTTGGTTTGAAAGTACAGGTACAGGGGAAAGGAAAAGTAGTCGCACAATCAGTTGAGCCCGGACAAATGATCGCTAAAGGTCAATTAATAAACATCGCACTCAATTAATATGACAAAACTGCAAGACATATTATATAGAGTACATCTGAAACAGGTGAAGGGTAGTACAGATATTACTGTTTCCGGTATTCAGATTGATTCAAGAAAACTGGAATCGGGGAATGTATTTGTTGCCATTAAGGGTGTGTTGTCTGATGGGCATATGTTTATTGAAAAAGCCATTGCTTCCGGAGCTACAGCGATTGTTTGTGAAACCATGCCTTCGTCACTACAGGAGGGTATAACCTACTTGCAAGTGGCCGATTCGCAGGAAGCAGTTGCTTATATGGCGCATCAGTTCTATGATGAGCCGTCACTAAAAATAAAACTGGTAGGTGTTACAGGAACCAATGGTAAAACAACTATTGCAACAGTTCTTTTTAAACTATTTACCAGGCTCGGGTACAAATGTGGATTGGTAAGTACGGTGCAGAATCAAATTGGAGATGAAGTTATTCCTTCTACACACACTACGCCGGATGCGGTAAGTTTAAACGCCTTACTGAAACAAATGGCCGATGCAGGTTGCAGCCATGTGTTTATGGAATGTAGTAGTCACGCCATTCACCAGTATCGTATTACCGGCTTACAATTTACCGGGGCACTGTTTAGTAATATCACTCATGACCATCTCGATTATCATAAAACTTTTGAAGAGTATATCCGTGTAAAAAAATCTTTTTTTGACCATTTGCCTGCATCGGCCTTTGCCATTTCAAACGCTGACGATAAAAGAGGTGAAGTGATGCTGCAGAATACACAGGCTTCCAAATACATGTATAGCCTCAAAACTGTAGCCGCTTTCAAAGGAAAAATACTGGAGAATGCACTTACAGGATTAGTCATGACAGTGAATGATAAGGAAGTGCATTTCAGACTGATCGGTGAATTTAATGCCTACAATTTATTAGCCGTATATGGAGCAGCTGTTTGTTTGGGAGAAGATAGCGAAAAGGTATTAACGGCATTGAGTATGTTAAGTGGGGCGGAAGGTAGGTTTGATTATGTGATTAGCAGTGGATTGATCATTGGAATTACAGATTATGCTCATACACCTGATGCTCTGGAGAATGTATTGATGACTATAAAAAAATTAAGAAAAGGGCACGAGCAGATTATTACTGTAGTAGGATGTGGTGGCGACAGAGATAAAACCAAAAGACCTGTTATGGCACAGGCGGCCTGTGATTTGAGTGATCGGGTAATTCTTACCAGCGATAATCCAAGAACCGAAGAGCCGGAGGCAATATTGAAAGATATGGAAGCTGGGTTGAGTAGTTCAGCAAGAAGAAAGTATATAAGTATCGTTGACAGAAAGGAAGCTATCAGAACAGCAGTAAGTTATGCGGGGCCTGAAGATATCATTCTGGTAGCGGGAAAAGGACATGAAAAATATCAGGATATAAAAGGCGTAAAATATCCTTTTGATGATAAACAGGTTTTACAGGAAATGTTTGCAGCCCTAAATAAATAACAAAACAAAATTTAACTAACCGTATGCTCTACGAATTATTTTCATGGCTGAAGCAAGAGTTTAATATGCCGGGTGCTGGTATGTTTCAGTTTCTGACATTCAGAATAGCAATGGCAGTATTGTTATCTCTGGTGATTGCAACAGTATATGGTAAAAGACTCATTTTATTTCTTCAGAAAAAACAGATTGGTGAAACGGTAAGGGAATTGGGTCTGCAGGGTGAGCACCAGAAGAAAGGTACGCCAACAATGGGTGGCTTAATCATACTGTTGAGTATACTGATACCTACTCTATTATTTGCCAATCTTGATAAAGTCTATATCCGTTTAATGGTATTATGTACTGTATGGTTAGGTATGATTGGCTTTCTGGATGATTATTTTAAAATAAAAGCAAGAAGGGCTGCTTTGCAGAAAGGCGAATCCTACAAGAAAAAAGACAGCGATGGATTAGCCGGTATTTCAAAAATTATTGGACAGGTAGGATTGGGTATTATTATTGGCACTACTTTATACTTCAGTAATGCCGTAACGGTAGAACGTGAAATAATAGCTACAAGCGCTGTTCAATTACAGCAAGGTGAGCGGCTTGCAAAAGATACCAATGTGATAGTGAGAAATATTAACGGTGTTGAAAGAAGGTATGTGAAGGTAAAAACGCCGATAACCACTATTCCTTTTGTTAAAAATCATGAATTTAATTACAGCAAGCTGATCAGCTGGATGGGAGAAGGTGCTGAGAAATATACATGGATCATTTATATACTGATTGTAACATTTATCATAACTGCGGTTTCAAATGGCGCTAATATAACTGATGGTTTAGATGGACTGGCTGCAGGTGTAAGCGCCATTATTGGTGTGGCATTGGGTGTGTTCATTTATGTAAGCGGTAACTATGTGCTAGCCGATTACCTGAATGTGATGTATATACCCAACCTTGGTGAGCTTTCCATTTTTGTAGGTGCATTTGTAGGAGCGTGTATAGGGTTTCTCTGGTACAATGTATATCCCGCACAGGTATTTATGGGTGATACCGGGAGTCTAGCGTTGGGTGGTATCATCGCTTCACTGGCCATTATTGTTAGGAAAGAGTTATTGATTCCTATTTTCTGTGGTGTATTTCTTGTAGAGCTTGTAAGCGTTATGCTGCAGGTGAGTTATTTCAAATACACAAAGAAAAAATATGGTGAGGGGAAAAGAATATTTCTGATGAGTCCCTTGCACCATCATTATCAAAAGAAAGGATTTCACGAAAATAAAATCGCTATCAGGTTCTGGATTGTAACCGTGCTATGCGTTGTGATGTCGATCCTTACCCTGAAAATGAGATAATACCATGAAGAAGCACAGATTGGTCATATTAGGTGGTGGAGAAAGTGGTGTAGGTGCTGCTTTGCTGGGAAAGCAAAAAGGATATGAAATATTTCTCAGTGATGGCGGTCCCATCAAACCGAAATATGAAAAAGAGCTCATTGACAATCAGATTGATTTTGAATCGGCACAACATAGTCTAGATCTGATATTGAATGCAGATGAAGTTATGAAAAGTCCGGGTATACCTGAAAAAAATGAAGTAGTGAAAGCAATTCGGGCAAAGGGAATACCTGTGATTAGTGAAGTTGAACTGGCTTACCGTTTTAAAGGTGATAGTAAGATCGTAGCGATTACCGGAAGTAACGGAAAGAGTACCACTACTGCATTGATATTCCATATCTGCCAGACGGCAGGATTGGATTGTGCGCTGGTAGGCAATATCGGGTATTCATTTGCCAAGCAGGTGGCAGAAGATCCTAAAGCATTGTATGTGGCCGAAATAAGTTCTTTTCAACTGGATGATATAAAAGATTTCCGGCCAGATGTGAGTGTGCTGCTGAATATAACGGAAGATCATCTTGACAGGTATGAATACAAGTTTGAGAATTATATCAATAGCAAATTCAAAATCATCCAGAACCAAACCATGAATGATTATTTCATCTACTGCGAAGATGATGAAGTGATCATGGAAAAATTGAGACTACTAACCATCCATACTAACCCATTACCATTCTCTATGAAACACGAAGTAAAAAAAGGCGGCTACATCAAGGGCGACCAGATGATGCTAAGAATCCAGGAAGAAAGAGTAAGCATGAGTATTTACGATTTTGCCCTTAAGGGAAAACACAACAACTACAACACTATGGCCGCAGGAATTGCCGCTACCACTTTGGGTATCAGAAAAGAAAAAATCAGAGAGGCAGTGAAAAACTTTCATAGCCTCGAGCACCGTATGGAATTTGTTGCCATGGTACGTGGAGTTGAATTTATTAATGATAGTAAAGCCACTAATGTAAACAGTACCTGGTATGCATTGGAAAGTATGACCAAGCCCACTGTATTGATTTTAGGGGGAACCGATAAAGGAAACGACTATTCACTGATAGCCGATCTGGTAAAAGATAAAGTGAAAGCCATTGTATGTATGGGTTTGGATAACAGTAAGATACTGGAAGCCTTTAAAGATGTGGTACCTGTAATCGTAGAAACAGACAGCGCCAAGAAAGCTGTAAATACATCGTTTAAGTTGGCCGCCAAAGGGGATGTGGTATTGTTAAGTCCCGCATGTGCCAGTTTCGATCTGTTTAAAAATTACGAGGACAGGGGGTCACAGTTTAAAGATGCAGTAAAAGAGTTATAAAATAACAAGGTCATCATTAGGAGACTTTGAGGAATAAACGATATGCCAGAAGTAACCGATAAGTTATTTTCACAGATACCCAGCGTAGAAGGTGTACGTAGCCAGCTTGTTGATAGGGCAAGAGGCGATAAGTATATCTGGGGCATTGTTTTGCTCTTATCGTTGATATCTATTTTGGTAGTATATAGTGCAACAGGATCACTGGCTTATAAGATGTACAAGGGAAACACAAATGTGTATTTGTTTAAACAGGTCTCATTTACTGTGGTAGGTTTATTGCTGATTTATTTTCTGCATCGCATTAATTATTCTCTTTTTTCGAGAATAGCTACGATCTTATTTCTCTTGTCTATACCATTATTGATTTATACCTTGTTTTTCGGCGCAAAAATTAATGAAGGAAGCAGATGGATTAAACTGCCTATTATTCATCTTACTGTACAGACAAGTGACCTGGCTAAGCTGGCATTGTTCATGTATATTTCAAAGCTGCTCAGTAAAAAGCAGGAAGTGATTAAGGATTTTAAAAAGGGATTTGTTCCCGTTGTCACACCTGTATTAATTATCTGTGCATTGATTATGCCGGCAAACCTGTCGAATGCTTTATTAACAGGTGCTACATCTTTATTGTTGATGTTTATTGGTAGGGTAAGTCTGAAACATATTCTCCTTACAATTGGGGTAGCACTCATACCAGTTGCTTTTATTGTTGGGGTGGCAGTGATGACACATAAGAATAAAGCAAATAATAACGATGTGGTGGTAGCCGAAAAAGCAAAGTCAATAGGCCGTTTCGGAACTTGGGTAAAGCGTGTACAGGATTTTATTTATGCGAAAGAAGCTGAAGTGCCTTATCAGGTACAACAGGCAAAAATAGCCATCGCTAATGGCGGTGTATTAATGGGTCTGGGGCCGGGAAACAGTCAACAGAGAAATTTCCTTCCGCAAGCATATAACGATTTCATTTATTCCATTATTATAGAAGAATATGGATTGATTGGTGGTGCTTTTATGATATTTATATACCTCGTATTTCTGTTTCGTTGTATACGGATATTCCGGAAATGTCCCTATGCTTTCGGTGCTTTTCTTGCACTCGGTTTGAGTTTTACACTGGTAATACAGGCAGTAGCAAACATGGCGGTCAATGTAAATCTGGTGCCGGTAACCGGTGTTACGCTTCCATTGGTAAGTATGGGAGGAAGCTCCTTTTTGTTTACCTGCTGCGCCATTGGTATTGTATTAAGTGTAGCCCGTAATGTTGAACAGATAGAAGGTAAGCCGGAGCCGGCACCATTAACTACACCCATCACCTCGCCAACCGTATAGCATATATGCAGAAAAAAATTATCATAGCAGGAGGAGGAACAGGGGGGCATATATTCCCGGCTATAGCTATTGCAAATGCCATTAAAAAATTGGCACCTGATACTGAGTTCTTATTCATCGGTGCACAGGGTAAGATGGAAATGGAAAAAGTACCTCAGGCCGGGTATCACATCGAAGGACTGGATATAGCAGGATTTAACCGTTCCAATATTTTTAAAAATATTTCACTGCCCCTGAAACTGATCAGAAGTTTCTTAAAAGTAAAAAAGCTGGTGAATCGGTTTGGGCCAGATGCGGTAATAGGTGTAGGCGGCTATTCTACTTTCCCTGTATTAAGATATGCACAGCAAAAAAATATTCCCACGTTTATTCATGAGGCCAATTCCTTTGCAGGCAAGAGTAATATCTTATTGGGAACGCGGGCAACCAAAATATTTGTAGCAACAGCAGGTATGGAAAAATTTTTCCCAGCTGCAAAATTGATGATAACAGGTAATCCTGTACGAAAATCTATTGTGGATATTACTGTTTCGAAAGATCAGGCATTACAGCGTTTTGGTCTTGAAAAAAATAAAATAACCATACTTGTTATGGGGGGGAGTCTGGGCGCAAAAAGTATGAATGATGTAATTGCTGCACATGTACATGAATTTATTTCACTCGATATTCAATTAATCTGGCAGACGGGTAAAAATAATGCAGCTGCTTATAAAGAAAGAGGAAGTGTTTTTCCAAATATCTGGGTCGATACGTTTATTACGGAGATGGAACAGGCTTATGCAGCGGCAGATATCGTAGTGTCGAGAGCAGGTGCTATGTCGGTTGCAGAAATATGCGTGGTGAAAAAGCCTGCCATATTTGTTCCTTATCCGCACGCAGCAGAGGATCATCAGACGGTAAATGCTATGCACCTTGTAAATAAGGGGGCAGCATTGATTGTAAGGGACCAGGATGCTTTAAAAGAATTGTTTTCAAAAATGGTAGCACTGGCAAAAGACACAGACCTGCAGAAAACATTACAAGAAAAAATAGCAACATTGGGTATTGCCAATGCTGATGAAGTTGTGGCAACAGAAATTTTAAATACAATCGGTGGTTAAGTTAAACGATATACAGAAAATATATTTTATCGGTATCGGTGGTATCGGAATGAGTGCCCTTGCCCGTTACTTTAAGTCAAGAGGGGCTGAAGTGAGCGGATATGATAAAACGGTCACGCCACTTACAAAAGAACTGGAAAGGCAGGGGATCGATATACATTATGAAGAGCGGGTAGATAGTATACCGCACGATGTAGATGCCGTTGTATACACACCCGCTATACCGGCAGCTCATGCTGAACTGGTCTATTATCGTGACAATGGTTATACGGTTGTAAAACGTAGTGATGTATTACAATGGATCACAGAAGGTTCTTTCAATATCTGTGTGGGAGGAACACATGGAAAAACAACTGTTACGTCGATGATAGCACATCTGTTGCGTCATTCGGGTTATGGGTGTAATGCATTTTTAGGAGGTATAGCAGCCAATTACAATACCAATTTCTGGAGTAGCGACAGAAATGTAGTAGTAGTGGAAGCCGATGAATATGATCGTAGCTTTTTAAAACTGGTGCCTGATATTGCAGTAGTAACGGCTATTGATCCCGATCACCTGGATATTTATGGAACAGCACAGGAAGTTGAAAATGCTTTTGTGCAGTTTGCCGGTAAAGTAAAACCTGGCGGTTGCCTGGTCACAAAAAAAGGACTTAGCAGAGAGGTTGATCTTCAGGCTTCTCATAATTACCGGTATAGTTATAATGATTCCACCGCAGATGTAAAAGCAGTGAATCTTACAGTAGAGAATGGTAGTTATCGTTTTGATGTGAGTGGTCCCGGTTGGATTATCAGCAGTATAGAGCTGAATATGGGCGGCTTGCATAACATTGAAAATGTAGTAGCTGCCATAACGGTGGCCAAACACCTCAATATCAATGACGATGCCATACGGGCAGCTGTTGCGGCATTCAAAGGCGTACGAAGAAGATTTGAATATGCACTGAAGAACGATACATATACTGTTATTGATGATTATGCGCATCATCCGGAAGAATTACGTGCATTGATCAGTGGAGTGAGGAGTATTTTTACAAAGCAGCAACTAACACTGGTATTTCAACCGCATTTATTTAGCCGTACCAATGATCTGGCAGACGGGTTTGCAGAAAGTCTGGATATGGCTGATGAAGTAATTCTTCTGCCTATTTATCCGGCCAGGGAATTACCTATGCCGGGTGTAACCAGTGAATTGTTACTCAATAAAATGAAGCTGACCAATAAGCAGGTACTTGAGAAAGAAGCCATGCTTGAATATATCAAAACAAAACGCCCTTCATTGGTGGTGATGGCTGGTGCGGGCGATATAGATGCATTGGTACAACAGGTAAAAACAATATTGGAACCGTAAAAGGATGAATAAGATACCGTGGAAGAAGCGATTGATCCAGACTGCATGGATACTGGCAGGTATTGGTACGGTAGTACTGATGGGCGCAGCTATGCAAAAAAAGAACAGGAAAACCTGTTCGGATGTAAAGATTGAGATTTCAGGTATTGAAGAGCATATGTTTATCGATGAAAAAGATATTCTCGAGCTCGTAAATCAACAAAGGAAAGTAATCGGAACACCCATTTCCCTGATCAATCTGCGAGCCATGGAATCGGCACTGGAAAAAAATCCATGGGTAAAAAATGCTGAAATGTACTTGGATAACCAACAGGTGCTACAGATACAGATTGAAGAGAGGCAGCCTGTGGCCAGGATATTTACAATGCAGGGTGGTTCATTCTACCTGGATAGTGCAGGGGTCAGATTGCCTTTGAGTGAGAAACTAAGTGCCCGTGTACCCATGTTTACAGGTTTTCCGTCGGATAATGTGAAATTATCAAAACCTGATAGCCTTTTATTGAAAGATGTGGTGAAACTGGGGATGTACATATTGGAAGATTCTTTCTGGGCAGCACAGGTAGCGCAGATTGATATTGAACCAGGCAGAGAATTTGAACTGATACCTGTTTTTGGCGACCATGTGGTAAGTATTGGCAAGGCAGATGATCTGGATGCTAAGTTTAACCGTTTGTATACTTTCTACAAACAGGCATGGTTACAGCATGGTATACATTATTATGAGAAGATCGATGTACAGTTTGATAAGCAGGTGGTGGCAGTGAGAAAAGGAATGGGTGCCATAAAGCAGGATTCAACGGCAGCCCTTGCATTGATCAGGCAAATGACAATACCTGTGGATGATGTGACGGCCAGTGTACCAGAAAAGCTGGTAAGGATTGATAGCAGTACCAAGCCTGTTGCAGTTGTACAAAAGTCTGTTAAAGAAACACCGCCCGTTAAAACTGTTATTAACAACAACAATAAAATTAATACGAAACCGTTATCGAAGAAGGCTGAGCAGAAAAAAGAAGAGACAACGACGAAACCAAAGCCGAAAGCGGTAATGAAAAAGAGTAAGTAGTGAGTAGTGAGTGACATTTTAACACTCACTACTCACTACTGACTACTCACCAAAAACACAAACAACTAAAACACATACCTTATGAATCACAATGAATCACCCATCATTGTTGGACTGGACATCGGAACTACTAAAATTGCGGCTATTGCGGGTCGTAAGAATGAATATGGCAAGTTAGAAATACTTGGTTTTGGCCGTGCCAATAGTAGTGGTGTACAGCATGGACAGGTGTTAAACATCGATCAGACCATTAAAGCTATTCAACAGGCTTTATTAAACTGCTATGAGAGTAATCCAGATCTGGAGATCAATGAAGTATATGTAGGTATTGCCGGTCATCATATCAAAAGTCTGCAAACACGTGGCGATATGGTACGTCAGGATCCGGAAACAGAGATACAGCGTTGGGAGATTGACCAGTTGCTGAATAACCAGCGTAAAACTTTTATACCTGCCGGTGATCAGATTATTGATGTGATTCCGCAAGATTTCCATGTTGATAATATCCAGAATATCAAAGATCCTGTTGGTTATAATGGTGTGAAAGTGGGAGCTAATTTCCATATTATTACAGGCGACAGAAACGCCATAAGGAATATTCACCGCGCAGTTGACAGAAGTGGGTTAAGCACCAAAGATCTCGTACTACAGCCATTGGCTTCTGCCAGCGCCGTAATGAGTGAAATTGATATGGAAGCGGGTGTGGCCATTCTCGACATTGGTGGTGGTACCAGTGATCTGGCAGTTTTTTATGAAGGCATTCTGAAGCATACAGCTGTTATTCCATTCGGCGGTGAAAATATTACCAACGATATCCGTATGGGGCTGGGTGTACTGAAAAGTCAGGCTGAAGCCATGAAGGTTCAGTTTGGTAGTGCACTGGCAGATGAAGCTAAGGCCAATGCCTATATCACCATCCCTGGATTGAAGGGTATGCCGGCGAAGGAAATCAGTGTAAAAAATCTGGCAGCGATCATTCAGGCAAGAATGAGTGAAATCCTCGATTTTGTTACTTATCATATTAAAACAGTAGGCCTGGATAGCCGTGCTTTAAATGGTGGTATCATTCTTACAGGTGGGGGTTCTCAGTTAAAGCACCTGATTCAACTCACAGAATATACAACAGGTCTGAATGCAAGAATCGGATTGCCTAATGAACACCTGGCACCTAACCATATTGAAGAGCTGAAGAAACCTATGTATGCAACCTGTCTGGGTCTGATACTGAAAGGTTACAGCGACTACGACCACAAACACAAACAGTTTACTGAGCAGTTTAAAAAAGTAGAAGTGCCTAAAAACCTGAAAGTGGAAGCACCCGAAATGGAAACACCTGTTATGCCTGTAATCCCGGAAATAGATGCTAATGTACGAAAGCAGAAGTTCTGGGATAAATTCAAGAATAACCTGATTGATCTCTTTAAAGAAGAGGAAGATCAGGTGATAAAATAAAACATCGTTAATACACGTTTCCTATATATCGTCCCATTGAAAACACAGTAATCTACTAACCCCACAAAAACGTTCTCTATGATTCACTTTGATCTTCCCAAACAGAAATCCTCCATCATCAAGGTACTTGGTGTAGGTGGCGGTGGGAGCAACGCCGTTAACTTCATGTTTGATCAGAATATCGAAGGTGTTGATTTTATTATCTGTAATACCGACGCCAAAGCCATCGAACAAAGTAAGATTCCCAATAAGATTCAATTAGGACCACACCTTACCCAGGGTCTGGGTGCAGGTGCCAATCCTGAAGTAGGTAAAAAAGCTACGGAAGAATCGCTGGAAGAAATCAAACGTATCCTGGAAGTAAATACAAAAATGGCATTTATTACAGTGGGTATGGGTGGCGGAACCGGTACGGGTGGTGCGCCTATTATTGCGCAGATTTGTAAAGAACTCGGCATTCTTACCGTTGGTATTGTAACGACTCCTTTCGGATTTGAAGGTCCACGCAGGCAGTTGCAGGCCGATGAAGGTATCCGTCAGCTAAAACCCTATGTAGATACACTGCTGGTTATCAGTAATGATAAACTGCGTATCCAATACGGAAACCTGAAAATGAAAGAAGCTTTTGCCAAAGCTGATAATGTACTCGCAACCGCAGCAAAATGTATCACTGATGTGATCAATAGTCGCGGACATATCATCGTTGACTTTGCTGATGTATGCACTGTTATGAAAAATGGTGGTGTGGCCATTCTTGGTAAGGCTGAAGTCGAAGGAGAGAACCGCGCTCAATTGGCTATAGAAGAAGCTTTGTCTTCTCCTTTATTGAATGATAATGACATCAGAGGTGCAAAATGGATACTCATTAACATCAATAGTGCCGAAGGTGATCATGAGTGTACCATGGATGAACTCGAAACCATTAACAATTTCCTGCGCATGCAGGCTGGAGAAGATACAGATGTAATTGTGGGTATGGGATATGATAATACACTGGACAAAAAAATCGGTATCACTTTAATTGCAACCGGGTTTGAACATAAAGATCCATTTGCAAAGCCTATTGAAGAAAAAAAGCCGGAGCCCAGGCAAGAGAAAATTGTAATGACACTGGATGTTGAACAGCCTGAAGCAAAACCTGTTCAGCAGCCGGTACAACAAACATTACCGCTGGAAGATAAGGACCCCTTTGCTCCAAGAATGGAGGAGGTGGTAGAAGAAGTGCCTGCGATTAATTTTTTCGCAACCACACCTGTAGTTCCCGAAGCCCCGGTTGAGGAAGCATCAGTAGAAAATTTTACGCTTCAGTTTGAGCTAAGTACAGAAATTACCGAGGAAGTGTTTGTGCCTGAATTACCTAAAGAGGAAGTGCATGTTTCCAAAACAATTGTTCAGGATCAAATGCTGCAGTTTACGGTAAATGAACAGCCTCAGCAACCTGCTAGTACAACCATGTTCAGTAAACCCATGAACATTTATGCAGAACCTGAAATGCCAGCACCTGCACCTGTTCAGGAAATAAAAGCAGCAATACCGGTTGTAGAAGAAAAACCGGTTGTACAGGAAGAAGAAATGCTGATGAAACTGGTGGAGAAAGAAGAAAAGCCCGCACAAGCTCCCGTAATAACACCAGCCAGTTTTATTGATGATTCAGTATTGGATGATGCGGAAGAGCAAAAAAGAAGAGCTGCAGAACGTATTCAGAAACTGCGTAATCTTTCTTTTAACATGAACAATAGTTCAGAGGCCAACAGCGAATTTGATAATGTGCCTGCTTATGTAAGAAGAAATATGGAGCTTTTCGGCAATACACTTACCTCTGTAGAAGACTTCTACAGTAAATATACAGTAGGGAAAGATGAAAATAATCAGACACAGATTTCCACCATTAATACATTTTTGGACGGAAAAAAGCCTGATTAACGATTGCTTATCATAGATGTTTTAGCCTGGTGATTTTAGTTGTTGACCCCGACCTTAGTGTCGGGGTTCTTTTTTCAACTTTTATTGACTGATATTTGTTGTATCAATAAAAAGCATGAAAACAGTACTCATTACGGGTGGAACAGGAATGGTTGGTAGGTATCTTACCCAGCTATTGATACAGAAAGGATACCGAGTGAACTGGCTTAGCAGACAGCAGGGAGAAACCAACGTACAGGGAAACAGGATACAGGTATTTCAGTGGGATATAGAAAAACAAATCATTAACGAAGAAGCTATATCATCTGCCGATTACATCATACATCTGGCAGGAGCTGGTGTGGCAGAAAAAAGATGGACAAAGCAACGCAAACAGGAAATACTCGACAGCAGAACCAAAAGCAGCGCTCTCATTGTAAAAGCAATGAAAGAAATACCTAATCAGGTGCAGGCAGTAGTAAGTGCGTCGGCCATTGGGTGGTATGGTCCGGATAATACAAAAAATCTAAAACCTTTTACGGAAGACATGCCAGTGCATCCCGGTTTTTTAGGTGATACCTGTAAGGCGTGGGAAGATAGCATTGCACCTGTACATACGCTGCTGCAAAAAAGGTTGGTACGACTTCGGATCGGTATTGTATTAAGTAACACAGGCGGCGCCATAGCAGAATTTAAGAAACCCCTGCGTATGGGTATGCTTCCCTTGTTTGGTTCAGGTAAGCAAATAGTAAGCTGGATACATATAGCAGACCTCTGTCATCTTTTTTTATATGCACTAGAAAACAAAGAAATGCAGGGTGTATTTAATGCCGTTGCCCCAAATCCGGTTTCAAGCCGTATGCTGATGGCGGCACTTGGAAAAAGTATGGGTAAATCTATGCTATTGCCTATTCCTATACCGTCATTCTTTTTGCGCTTATTATTAGGAGAAATGAGTATCGAAATACTCAAAAGCGCCACCGTTAGCAGCAAGAAATCAGAGGCAGCAGGATTTAGGTATGAGTATGCTGCAATAGATAAAGCAGTCGAACATCTTTAATTTTTTGATCTTTGATTTCTTGATTTGATTTTCATGAATCAAGAAATCAAAGATCAAAAAATCATAAATCTCTCTTACTATGTACCCTATAGCAAATGATCCAGATAATGGCAGTGATGGCCAGTGTTAATCCAACATGCATGGGAATGGCATCCAGTGCTTTCTGGTAGCCCGCTTTCATATCCTGTCCGAAATTGCCGATAAAAGCAGGTACAGGTATCAATCTATCCGAAACTTCAAAGGGAAAGAACTTACCTATATCATTTTTGACCTGATACTTGAACCAGGAAACAGCTATGTTTTCAAGAATGAGATAGTGGAAGAGGAAAATACCCAAGGCTATAAACGCTTTTTTAATCAGATAACCGAGTAAAAAAGCAATCGATAACTGTGCGAAAGTTTGTAAGAAAAATAAAGGAATGTATTGGAGCTGTTCTGACCAGCGATAAAAATTCTTACTATCTGTATAAGAACCATATCCAATGGCTACAATACTGTACGACAGTGTAATGATCGCCGTAACAATGAGTACATCACAAAGCTTACTCGTAATAAATTCTTTTCTGTCCCATCCGTCAATAATATTCTGTCTGTGAGTTCGGTAATTGTATTCATTGGTTACCAGCATGATCACAAGAATGGCAGGCAGTACAATAAAGAAAGAAGAGAAAAACGCAACTGTATGCCATGTTTCAGGAAAAGCATACGGATTGCCCAGAAACATTTTTGCGATGGCACCTGTTTCTTTTCCTTTGGTAATATCTTCATATACTTTCAGGAACATCAGGTTGATACTCGGATAGGTTAATGCTACAATACCCAGCATCCACCAGAAAGCAGGATATTTTTTAATTTTTAACCATTCTATTTTTATAAGGGAAAGCATAGTCTTTTTTTTAAGATGAATTAGTCGTTGGTTAATTCAAAGAATTTGGTTTCAAGGCTTTTCTTTTTCAGTAATAACTGATTAAGTATAATACCCTGCTCAAAACAATAACGGTTTAGATCTTCCATACGGGCTGTACCCAGCGGGAAATACAGTTCAAACAATTTACCGTCCTGTTTTACATGCGAATAGCCTTTGAATCCTTCCAACACCAGTTTCAGTTTCGCAGTATCGGTAGCAGATACCTCAACTATATCTTCATTCGCCAATACTTCATCTACTTTGCCGGCAGTAAGCAATGTGCCTTTTTTCAGAATGGCCACATGTGTGCATACTTTTTCTACTTCATCCAGCAGGTGACTTGCCATGATGATGGTTTTGCCCTCTCTGGCCAGTTGCTTGATGAGTTCCCGTATCTCTGCAATACCAACGGGATCCAATCCATTGGTAGGTTCATCAAAAACCAATACTTCCGGATTGCCCAGTAAAGCTGCACCAATGGCCAGCCGCTGCTTCATACCGAGACTATATGTTTTAAACTTACTTTTTTTGCGCGCAGATAACTTAACAATTTCCAATACACGGTCTATATCTGCAGCATCACCACGACCACTAATGGCCTTGGTAATATTGAGGTTGTCTACCGCAGAGAGATAATGATAGAAGTTAGGGGTCTCGAGAAGTGAGCCAATCTGTTTTCTGGTTTCGGGGGAGCCGGGTTTTCCAAACCAGGCATAATTGCCCGAATTCGCTTGGAGAATATCCAGAATAATACTGAGCATGGTGGTTTTACCACTACCATTCGGACCAAGGATGCCGAATACACAACCCTGAGGTACATCAAACGAAACATTGTTTAATGCCTGAATAGAGCCGTATTTTTTCGATATACCCTGTATAGAAAGAACAGGTTGCATAAGCAGTTGTTAACGATGAATAAATCGGTATAATAGATATACCTTCTTTCCGAAGATACTCAGAATAACAGGAGAATACAAGAAATGGGATGATCAGTTTTTTACATGTACCAGCGGTAGTTGGGAGGGCTGAGCTTACAGAATTCTCTGCGAAACCACCGTGATCTCATGTTGTCCGCGATTCCTTCCTCCGTCAGGATGACATCAGGAATCCCACCGCGGACAACATAAGGGTACAGCGTTTTAGCAGAGTGGTTAGTTTCTTAGTGGACGACCGCTTTTTAATACACTTTGAATACGCTCAAGTGTTTTTCTTTCACCACAAAGACTCAGGAAAGCTTCTCTTTCCAGATCCAGTAAATATTGTTCTGATACCATAGTTGGTTCACTCAGGTCGCCACCACACATTACATAGGCAAGTTTTCGGGCAACCAGTGCATCATGGTCAGTTGCATAATTACCTCTCCACATGCCATTAATGCCTGCGTACAAAGCACCCAGTGCTGATCGGCCAAGAACCTTAATATCAGTACGTTGAACAGGTGTGGTATAGCCACTGTCTGCTAATTCAATTACAGATTTCTTGGCTTCTGCAATTCTTCTTCCGAGGTTCATCACAATTTCATCGGCACCTTTCCGTAGAATACCCATTTCAACGGCTTCCTGTGCCGATGTAGCTACTTTGGCTGTAGCGATGGATAAGAACCTGTTTTTTAATGTAATGGTTTCGGGTTCATCTTCATGCATTTCATCGGCAGCACGTAGCACAAACTCTTTGGTACCACCACCGCCGGGAATCAGACCTACGCCCAGTTCTACCAGTCCGATATAGGTTTCTGCAGCAGCGCAGATTTTATCAGCATGCAGGTTCATTTCACAACCGCCGCCCAAAGTAAGGCCATGTGGTGCGGTAACCACCGGTACTGATGAATAACGTACACGCATCATGGTATTCTGGAACATTCTTATGGCCATATCCAACTCATCATATTCCTGTTCAATGGCCAGCATAAAGATCATACCCACATTGGCGCCGGCACTGAAATTAGCACCTTCATTTGCGATGACAAGTCCTTTGAATTTTTCTTCAGCCAAACCAATAGATTTGTTGATACCCTCGAGTACTTCGCCACCAATGCTGTTCATTTTTGTACTCCATTCCAATCCGGCAACTCCGTCACCAATATCATAGAGTCTGCAGGCACTGTTTTTCCACACCAGTTTATCCCGATGGTTGTTTAATACCAGGAAGGATTCACCACCCGGAATGGCTTTGTATGTTTTGGATGACTGATCATAAAACATCCTGCGACCATTCTCTACCTTATAAAAACTGGTAGCGCCTGCCGTTAGCATTTCGTCAACCCATGCCGCTACACTGTAACCTGCTGATTTCATGGCTTTAACGGTAGCTTCTACACCCACGGTATCCCATGATTCAAAAGCCCCGATTTCCCAACCAAAGCCGGCCATCATGGCATCATCCACACGATACACTTCATCGCTGATTTCAGGAATGCGGTGTGAAATATAGGAGAATAAAGAGAAATGAAAGGCACGGTAAAATTCACCGGCTTTATCAGTGGCAGCTGAGAGCATTTTAATTCTTTGCTTCAGATCGTCGATGGGTTTGGCGGCTTCAATGCTTGCAAATTTTGGTTTACTGCGTGGGCCATATTCCATGGTAGATAAATTCAGTGTCTGGATTTCTTTTCCTTCTGCTGATTTTATTTTTTTGAAGAAACCCTGACCCGTTTTATCGCCCAGCCAGTTATTGGCTACAATGGTATCGAGCCATGCCGGAATGGTAAAAATATTTTTTGCTTCATCATCCGGACAATTACCTGCTACGCCTTTTGCTACTTTCACCAATGTATCAATACCAACTACATCTGCTGTTCGGAAAGTGGCCGATTTGGGCCTGCCAATGATGGGGCCGGTAAGTGCATCTATTTCATCAATACCCAAACCCAGCTTGTCCATAATGTGAAAAATACTCATGATGCTGAACACACCGATACGGTTGGCGATAAAGGCAGGTGTGTCTTTACATAAAACGGTTGTCTTCCCTAAATACAAATCACCATACTGCATCAAAAAATCTACTATCTCAGGGTCGGTATATGGTGTTGGAATGATTTCAAGGAGACGCAGGTAACGTGGTGGATTGAAAAAATGAGAGCCGCAGAAATGCTTTTTAAAATCATCACTTCTGCCTTCTGCCATCATATGAATGGGAATACCCGAAGTATTGGAAGTAACCAATGTACCCGGCTTGCGAAACTGTTCTACTTTGGTATAGATCAGTTGTTTGATATCGAGTCTTTCCACTACTACTTCAATGATCCAATCACAACCTGCGATATCTTTCATGTTATCATCAAAATTGCCGGTAGCGATTCTCTTTACAACGGCTTTTGAATATACCGGAGAAGGGTTGCTTTTAATGGCAGCCTGTAAAGCATCGTTTACCAGTTTATTGCGTTCTGCCGGTTTGGTACTTTCTTCTGCACCTTTGGCAACCATATCCAGGAGGAGTACCTGTACACCGATGCCTGCAAAATGACAGGCAATACGTGAACCCATGACGCCACTACCCAATACTGCAACTTTTTTGATGGAACGTTTCATATGTATTATGCTTTACCGGAAAATTAGTTAGTTATGCAACTATTTATACCGAAGGTAAGGGAATTTATTTTTAATGCAGGTGGCGATGGGGCACAAAAAAATATCAAACAGTACGGGTACTGTTTGATATTGATGGCTCTTCAGTAGGATTGCTGTATCAGCATATTACTCTTCCGACGGAGCCGCACCTTTGTATGCCATATACAGGCATCCTAGGTAAACAATTAAGAGTACGAAGACTAACATAATCTGGGGGGATTTTGTTTCTACAATTTATAATAAAAAACGCTTATTCGACTTAGGTTTAACAGTACTTTTATTCACGTTGTGTGAATAGTAAATCTAAATAGCCTGATTTATAGTGTCTTAGCGGAATGTTAAGTTTCCTGATCGCCTTTGATAGTGAAAACAGTGCCAGTCTTAAAAATCATAACAGACGAATTTTACTTTTGTTTTGATTTTTTTGCCACTTAACAATATTCGGTGGTATTTGGCCTGCTTTCAGTTATTTTTGTTTACATGGAACTGACACCCGAACTTGTTGATCACCTGGCCCATTTATCAAGGCTTCATTTTTCAGATGAGGCCAAGAAGGAAATACAGGAGGATCTTCAGAAAATGGTAGCATTTGTAGAGAAACTGTCTGAAATAAATACAGACGGGGTAGCTCCGATGCTTCATATGGGACAGGTTTTCAACGTGTTGCGTGAAGATGAAGTAAAGGGATCGATTGACCGTACCACTGCACTAAAAAACGCCCCGGGTGCAAGTGATGCTTTTTTCAGGGTACCGAAAGTGATTAAAAAATAAATCAGTAAAACACATACCATCCGCTCATGTCAAATCAGGTAATTATCCGGCTAGAAAACATCCAGAAAAGTTATTTTATGGGTAACCAGGCTATTCCCGTTTTGAAGGGCATTTCACTGGATATTCATAAAAATGAATATGTGGCACTCATGGGTCCGTCGGGAAGTGGTAAGAGTACACTCATGAATATATTGGGTTGTCTGGATTCTCCAACAGGTGGCAAATACATATTAAACGATAAGGATGTAAGTAAAATGGCTGATGATGAGCTGGCAGAAGTCCGTAATTCAGAAATCGGTTTCGTGTTTCAGCAATTCAATCTGCTGCCCAGGTTAAGTGCGGCAGAAAATGTGGCATTGCCACTAATTTATGCAGGCGTTGGTAAGAAGGAAAGAATGGAAAGATCGATGGAGGCTTTGGAAAAAGTAGGGTTGGCGGAAAGAAGCCACCACAAATCGAATGAATTGAGTGGCGGACAGATACAGCGTGTAGCCATCGCCCGGGCACTGGTTAATAATCCCTCTATTCTGCTGGCAGATGAACCTACCGGAAACCTCGATTCGAAAACTTCTGTGGAAGTGATGGAAATATTTGGAAAACTTCAGCAGGCTGGCAATACCGTGGTACTGGTAACCCATGAAGAAGATATCGCAGCTTATGCACATAGGGTAGTACGTTTACGCGACGGACTGGTTGAAACCGATAAAACAAAAAGCACAGCCATGGCTCATATATAGGCCGTTGTTATATATATCCTCCGGAATCTTATTGAACCAATCAACCCTATTTTTGTTTTCAACAGGAATACAGCAATAATGGCACTAAAAATATATACAAAAACAGGTGATCTGGGAAAGACTTCTCTTATTGGGGGAACCAAAGTACCGAAAAGTCACATACGTATAGATACATACGGTACAGTAGATGAACTGAACTCTCATATCGGATTGGTAGGCGATTATTTTGATGAGCCCCAGTCGCGCTCCATTCTCAAAGAAATCCAGGATCGCTTATTTACCATTGGTTCCTCTCTCGCCTGTGATCCGGATAAAGAGCCACTGATGAAGATTCCTGATTTAAAGGAGGCGGATATTATCATGCTGGAGCAGGAGATCGATAAAATGAATGAAATATTACCACCCATGAAATTTTTTGTGTTGCCGGGTGGTCATGTAGCGGTATCTACCGCTCATATTGCACGTTGTGTTTGCCGCCGGGCAGAACGCTGCTGTGTAAATATGCAGGAACAGGAAATTTTTGTGGATCCATTGGTCATTAAATACCTGAACCGTTTGAGCGACTATCTCTTTGTACTATCCCGCTTCATCGCCCATCATTTAGGTGTTTCAGAAATAGCATGGAAGCCGAGGGTGTAGAGGGAGTGAATGGTGAATGGTCAATGGTGAATATAGAATCATTATTTTTCGTGAGATCTATAGTAAGGCATGTAGGTAGTTTGCGGTGTCTTTTAGCCCTGCATTTCTCAGTAGATTCAAAACCTCAAACTCATCTTGTTTGGGATTCTTTTTATTTAGAACCATTTCCTTAAAAGCATTCACTGCTTGTTCCTGATTGAGGTCAATAATATCGGTGAGGAAATCATCAGCAGTTTTTGCATATAAACTAAATGATTGTAAATATGCTTCCGGGAAATCTTTGATATTATTTGTAACGATCAGATTTGCATTCGTTTTAATGGCGGCCGCCATAACGTGACGATCGTCTTTGTCGGGTAATACTAAATGGTCTATTAGGCCTTTGTAATTTTGTACTAATGCATCAGGAAAAGCAGCGTTTGCTTTTGCTATTCTTTTCTCCGCCTCTTCTTCAGAAATGCCCTTTTCAATCATTACTCTTTTCCACTCATCGAAAATATGTTCGCTCCATTTAGGTGTATAAAGGTCATAATAGGCAAACCAGAACAATATATCTCTGATAATGACAGGATAAACAACATTGGTATCCAACACAACTGTAAAGCGCACACTATGAATCATACAAACCGGTTTCTTCGTCCAGGTTCATGATGTCAACGATATTTTGTTTCTGTTGCTCCTTCATTTGTTTTCTATACTTCATAATATCATCGAATTGTATTCTTCTGTGCTTTCCCACTTTTGTAAACGCAATTTTCCCGTCTTCAAGTAGCTTTACTAAATGAGGTCTTGAGCAGCCGAGTATTTCAGCCGCAGCCTGTGTAGTTACTTCGGTAGCAATAGGTACAAGAGAAATTAATTTGCCTTGTCCCATCGCTTTCAAAATATCTCCCAACAGCTTCAATGCACTTAGCGGGATTTTGATTTTTTCGCTTGTTTCTTCAATTTCAATTTCGGGTTGTTCTGAATGTAGTTGCTCTATCACGGAAACTAAAGCGTCGTAAGATTCACTTGCAATCTTTTGGTCAAGTTTTGAGGGTTTTCTTATTTGCTCTAATACTTTCATGATGATCAGTTTAAATGCTAGTGCAAATTAATCGAAATAAACGAAATAAACAAAATAAGCGAAACTGGTTCTGGTATAGTAAAAGCTGGTTTTTGGTACGATAGCATTCAAAAAGGAGGCTTTCTTCGGGAAAATACGCTTTTTAAAGGCAGATCATCTATACCAAAGCCGTACCAAACAGGGGTTATACTCGTGCCAGCCTCGGCCGTTCTTCGGGAATTTCCCGAAGCGGCTTCGGGAGGGCTTCGGGAATTCCCGAAGAAACCTCAAAGAAAGCCCGAGCAAAGACCGACTGTGGTGCGGCTGTGGTGTTACCGATGTGTGGAAGAGATTCGGAGGCGACACACGAAATAAAGGGATCTATCTATTGCAAAATAGAAATATTTGAAATATTTTTATACGAAATGAGTGTGTTTCGCAAAACATAATTCAATTGAGTAGGTTGGCGAAATTGAGTTTCGGCGATCTACAAGTTATGCGGCAGCTTATAGAACCTTCTAATTAATGACAGACAATAAACTCAATAAAGACGAAAAGCAATCAGAGCTTACAAAGTATCGAGACTTAGTTTTAGCAACACTTGACTATTACCTTGAGAATGACGTAATGCATATCAAGACGGCTGACTTTGACTCAACAGAACATTATAAAGGACTTAAAATACAGACCGAGGAAAATTATCAAAAAGGACGTTTAAAAAGACTAAAGCAATGGTTTCGTGACTTGACAGAAATGCAAGCAGAAACTGGTGACTTGAAATTTAACAAGTACCTGCAAGACAAAACTAAATATGACATAAACATTTTTAAATCCTACTTCCAACGTGTTAACAAGGTTATCGAGAAAGGCAAAATCACAACTGACAATCAGTTCTACGACATAAATATGATGGTTGACCAACTCTGCCAAACAGAACCCGTTGACAACACCAAAATAGAAATATTAAACAAGCTTTTAAGCGAATACGAACAACAAAAATCATGAACAACAAAAAAGCCGACCGCATAACATTGGGTTTGCTGCTATGCTGGCTGACGAATAAATCCTCGTCATTTTTCGCTATCAACTTTTGTTCCGGCAAACGTTTTTCAATTTGGCTTTTAGTTTTTAACTTCAACTATAAATTTTTAAATGGGCTTTAGTTCCGGGTTTGACGTTAAAAAATACCAGCACAGCAGCAGCAAGCCCTGCCCGTTGCCTGCAAGCTTAAAAGCCCCCCTCTACTTATGACAGTAACTGAAAAACTAAAGTCTATTTTGAATGAACAATATATTTCAGAAGACGGAGAAAAATATCAAATTGCATTGTTGCCAGGTTTGACTGAACAAGAAATTGATAGTTTATCAAAGGGAGTTCCAGGCGGACAAATCCCAAGTGATATTCGAGAGTTGTTAAAGTTTGCAAGCGGCTTTGAAATTAGTGGACTTGAAGAAATCACTTTTACTGGTATTGGGCAGTTTGGTTTTGAAGAAATATTTCCAAATTCAGTACAACTTGCAGGAGACGGTTTTGGAAACTTTTGGATTTTAGATATTGACCAAAATGGTAGTTGGGGAAATGTATTTTATGTTTGTCACGATCCAGCAGTTGTTGTAAAGCATTCGGACAGTTTATTAGAATTTATTCACCACGTTGACGAGTTTGGCAAGAAAGGAAACGCTTCAAATCTTGACATTATTCACGAAAAGACAGTGAAGGAAATTTGGCAAAACGAGAGCGGCTTTATTGATATTGACAATGCAAGACAATCAAACGACTTGACTTTAAAAAAATTTGCTTTATCGCTTGCAGATAATTTCGTTATTGCTGACTTGAGAAACAAACCAAATAAGAGTGGGTTTGCTTGGGGCAAGTTCGGAACCAAAATTGAAAATGCAGTTAGACATAACATTGAGCCTTTGTGGGCAATTGAAAAACAAATAAAAAGAGGCGGCTTCTTGTCAAAACTATTTGGGCGTTAATAATGGTAAACAGACAAGCCAGCGGGCTGGCATTGGGTTTTATGCAAGTTGGACATGAACAAAAAAAACATCAGCCAATTGCAAATCCAAGCTTCAGTTCGGGCAGGACGAATTAATCTCAATTTAGTTCTTAAATTCAACCTTATATTTTTAATCAGCAGCGGCTATGGGTGGATGGAATACTAATTCCGAACCTGCATAAAGCCTTGCCCGTTAGCGGTTGGCTAAGACAATCCTCGTTTTCAAAAGACTAATTATAAAAACGATATGAAGGAAGATGGAATAGATACTATTTGGCAAGTACCAAAGTATTTACCCTACGTACAGCCAAACTTGACTGAAGATATTATAGCTAATGCTGAAAAAAAGATAGGTTACAAGTTGCCTAAGGAATATATTGACATTTTGAGAATTCAAAATGGTGGTTACATACGGTTCAGGTTACCTGAGACGTTACATGAACAAATTTATGGGATTGGTCCATTTTTTCCTTCTTTAACTGACTACGATTGGACTGACTATGAAGGCACTGTAGGTTTTGAACTCAATGGACTTATTCCGTTTGACGGTGATGGACACTGGTATCTGTGCTTAGATTACAGACAAGGTAATACAGAGCCAGAAGTTACATTCATTGACACAGAATCCGATTACGAAAAACCAATCGCAACAAATTTTAAAGAATATCTCCAATTACTTGAGATTAACACTGACAATGCTTTTGTTATAGCAATAAGTTTTACCATTCAAGAGTTAGTGGCGAAAATTTCAAGTATTGCGGGCATAGAATTTGAAGAGCCGAATAGTTTTGATCATGGCTATCCAATTTATCGAAGTAAATATAATGAGAGCTGGGTTTGGATAAGCCCCAATAAAGTACCAGCTGGATTTATAAGAGAAAGCGATGACAGGTATGAAGAACTAAAATCACAGAAGCTGCAGATATCGTTAAGACATCCTGAAATTTCCGGTGACTTTTTTTTTATTACTGTTTCTGAAGATTTGCAAAGAGAAAATTTGTTTGCTATTCTGGCAGAACACGGCATTAAAATTAATGAGGCAAAAACATACTTTGAGTAAAGTTCGAACCCCTAACATGGAGTTTAATGTAAGTCGGGCTTGACCTTAACATTGAAAAATCAACTATGTGTAAGCATCAGCAGCGTTTAGGGCTCAATGTTCAATTTTAGTTCTTAATTTCAATAACATATTTTTAAAAGGTTATTTGTATTAGGCTGGACAATCAATAAATACCCTGCCTTCGCAAATACTCGAACGTTATACGCCATTTTAGGGACACACATGATAACTACTGGAGACTTTAAAAAGCAAATAGCAAAACCTTCTGCAAAAGAAATGTGACTTCATGGTTTTAAAGGGACAGGCTTTGAATACAAAAAAGAAATAGACGACTATTTAATTGCTATTTATATCGACCTAAGCAGATGGGGCGGCAGTTGTTCTGCAGGCTTTGCTATACATCCCAAAATAATTGATAAAGATTATAATGGCAAAAAGGTATTGAGTAAACTTAAGACCGATCAATATGAATTTAAATTCGGCTTGACACCTTTTGCAAGGGGTGAGCGTTGGGAGTATGCTGACGATGAAGGAACAAATCTTGAGACACTGTCAAAAATATTGAACATAATTAAAGACAAAGCTTTTCCTGTAATTGAAAAATTTAAAGCGACACCGAATATTCTTGAGCAATTTGAAGTTTTTGAAATGAATAGGTTTCACGACAACTTGACAAAAAGATTAGGTACCTCCATCGCCACAACTGACTTACGATTTGCATGGGCAATGACAATTATATTTGAAAATAAAAATTTAGCAAAGGCGAGACAGTTTGCTAAGTGGGCGCTTTCTCAACCGAACAATTTTAATTCAGATTGGTTTGGTAATGAGGACTTCCATCGTGTGCTGACTAAAAACAAAGGTGCATAACAAAAGTATTTACAAAAGTAGAACTGAAATATGTCATATAAGCTAAGTGTAGGACTCATCGTTCAATTTTAGTTCTTAACTTCAACAACATATTTTGAATGGGTATTTGTACTAGACTGGAAAATCAATGAACTCCGTAGCTTCGCAAATACTCTAACGTTATGGGATATAATAAAAAATGATAGACCGAGACCTTAAAATAGAATTTGAAACTTTAGTTAAGGAAGTAGTTGCGCCTATTTTCCATAGACTTGGGTTTAAGAAAAATGGAAATAATTTCTACAGAGAAATAAACGGAATCGGACAGGTTTTTAATATTCAACAAAGCCAATGGAATTCCAAAGAAGATAAGACTTTTGTTTTTAATCTTGGATTAATTGACAAAGAAATTTATTCTCAAATCTACAACAAAGAACTTCCAAAATTTCCAAAAGAATATGACTGCGAAATTAGTCTACGAATCGGACACTTAATGAACAAAGGCGACAAATGGTATGACTTGAATAAGCGTACTGAGTTATCAAAACTCAAAGAACACATTAATCATGACCTTGAAAATTTTGCAATTCCCTTTTATGAAAATTATTCTGACCCTAAGAAATGGATTGAATTTTTTGAATGGAAGTATGAGCCGCTTATGAGTCCTATAGGAAAGTTTTTAATTTTAGAACGATATGGACAACGCGACAAAGCAGAATTATTTTGGAATAAACTATACAATGAAGCATTGACACCAAAGCCAAGTGTAAGCGAGATTCACACAAAGAATGGAGAAATAATTAGAACCGAATCTGAGCCGACTGTAAATAAAGAATGGGTTGGTAGACTTGAGGACTTTGCAAAAAGAAAGAACATAGAGCTGAAAATTGCGCATCATAATAGTGCCTTGCCAAAAGCGAGACAGTCGTGGTTAAAGAAACTTTTCGGTTCCGAATAAACATTAGTGATAGTTAACTTTTATAAAGTTCCGAAACTTTCCAAATGTGTCGGCTAAAATCAACGACATACTTTATATACCCTTTAAAGTTAAATAATTTTCCCATCCTTCATATGCAACACCCGGTCGCTTAGAGCTGCCAATTCTTCATTATGTGTCACAATCAAAAAAGTCTGTTGAAACTGCTCGCGTAGTTTTCCGAAAAGTGCATGTAATTCCCGGGCATTGGTACTGTCAAGATTACCGGTGGGTTCATCTGCAAAAATGATATCGGGCTGGTTAATCAATGCCCTTGCCACCGCAACACGCTGCTGCTCACCGCCAGATAATTGATTGGGTTTATTCTCCAGTCTGTCAGCCAAACCTAATAGATCGAGTAGCTCTGCAGCTCTTTTTTCCACATTTTTTTTAGGGGTACCGGCAATCCATCCGGGAATACAAACATTTTCTATGGCTGAAAACTCAGGCAGCAGGTGGTGAAACTGGAAAACAAAGCCCATATGCCGGTTACGAAAAGCTGCCAGTTTTTCCCCTTTTAAATGGTCAATCTGCTGCTCATTGAGCCAGATAGCGCCACTGTCGGCCTTGTCTAAGGTGCCGAGAATATGCAGTAAAGTACTTTTTCCGGCCCCGGAAGAGCCCACAATGCTCACCATTTCGCCACGGGCGATGGTGATATCAACGCCTTTCAGCACTTCCAGTTGACCATATTTCCGGGTGATATTAGCCGCTTTGAGCATGTATTAGACCTGTTTAGACGTTCAAACTTAGCCTATATCAGCCTTTTTTTAAACATTTCTTTACACAGGAAGCCCAACCACATTTGGTGGTATCGTATATACGGTTACATTTGCAAAAAATTAAAAGGTAAGTTATGTTCTGGACATTAGAATTGGCAAGTTACCTGGAAGAAGCTCCCTGGCCAGCCACAAAAGATGAACTGATTGATTATTCCATCCGTAGTGGTGCACCTATTGAAGTGGTAGAAAACCTCCAGGAACTGGAAGATGAGGGTGAAGTGTACGAGAGCATAGAAGATATCTGGCCAGATTACCCCAGCCAGGAAGACTTCATGTTCAATGAAGACGAATACTAATACCCGCTTTCAGGAAGAATAGATTACAAAAAATCCCGCCTCTCATCAGTGGCGGGATTTTTTTGTACTGATAGCTTTTAGCCATTAGCCTTTAGCTGTTAGCTTTTCTTTTTAAAAGTTAGTTTAAAATAGAACAGTACCAGCGTCAGGGCCAGCACTATAAAGTTGGCTACAATGACCGGACCGCTTTTGATGGCAAAGCCATAGACCAGCCATACAAGGGTGCTGGTAACAACAATGGTAATCATCCAGATACTCAGGTCGCCCACACTTTTCGACTGCCAGGATTTATATACCTGTGGAATAAAAGTAATCGAGGTTAAAAATGACCCGAGATAACCCACCAGTTCGATCCAGTTCATAAAAGATTATTTATTGATGTCTGATGTCTGATGTCGGATGTGTTTTAAATCAGACATCCGACATCAGACATCAGACATTATTTATTCAACACCTAGTTTCGTCATTACATCCATACTTACCCCTGTGGTGGAATAACCGCCATCGTGGAAGAGGTTTTGCATGGTAACCATACGGGTGAGGTCTGAAAAGAGTGTGATACAGTAGTTGGCGCAATCTTCTGCACTCGCATTACCCAATGGTGCAATGGCATTGGCATAATCAAAGAAATCACCAAAGCCTTTGATACCGGAACCGGCTGTGGTTTTGGTGGGAGACTGCGATACCGTATTGATACGAACTTTTTTCTCCAGTCCATAATGGTAACCAAAACTACGTGCAATCGATTCGAGCATGGCTTTGATATCAGCCATATCTGTATAGAAAGGATAGGTACGTTGTGCAGCTGCATAAGAAAGTGCTACCACACTGCCCCATTCATTGATGGCATCCAGTTTTTTGGCAACAGCCAGCATTTTATGCAGCGACATCGCTGATACATCAATCCCTTTCATGAAATACTCATAATTGGATTCGGTATATGGTATTTTTTTACGGATGTTGACGCTCATACCAATGGAGTGAAGTACAAAGTCAATTTTGCCACCCAGTACTTCCTGCGATTGGGTAAATAAAGTGGTTAGCTCTTCAACACTGGTAGCATCGGCCGGAATGATTTGTGAGTTGGTTTTCTCAGCCAGTTTATTGATTTCACCCATACGCATAGCGATAGGTGCATTGGTTAATACAAAAGTGGCGCCTTCTTCGTGTGCTTTTTCAGCCACTTTCCAGGCAATAGAATTTTCATCGAGGGCACCGGTAATAATACCGCGTTTTCCTTTGAGCAGGTTATAAGCCATATTGGTTTTTTTAAAATGGTTAAGCGGGGTAAAAGTATAGAATATCAGTTAAACCGTCAGTTCATCATTTCCCGGGCATTTTCCAATGCCGCAGCAGTAGGTTTTTCGCCACTCAGCATACGGGCAATAGCAGTGATGCGTTCATCCATATCCAGCTTGCGGATATTCGTTTTTACGGCGTTTCCAACGATTTCCTTATACACAAAATAATGGGTATCGGCCTTGCCAGCAATCTGGGGCTGATGGGTAATACAGATGATCTGTCTATTGGCGGCCATGGTTTTCATGATCAGTCCTACCTGTTTGGCAGCCTCACCGGAAATGCCCGTATCTATTTCATCAAAAATCATGGTAGGCAGGTCGATAGAAGCGGCTACGAGCGATTTGATGCACAACATCAGTCTGCTCAGTTCACCACCGCTGGCAACTTTACGGATGGGTTCAAAACGATTGCTCTTATTGGCGTCGAAAAGAAAATCTATCTGGTTCAGGCCATATGCATGTAAAGCCACCGTTTTCATCTCCACTTTCAGTCTGGCATTCGGCATACCTACCTGGGTAAGTAAACGATTCACATCTGCTTCCAGTGGTTCCATCTTTTTTTGTCTGTTCTGCGATAATTGCGTTGCCAGTTTTTCTGCGTCTTTGTATAAAGTGCTTACTTCTTTTTCTTTTGCACTGATGGCATCATCAATATTCAAAACGGCTTCTAGCTTTTGGGCCAGTTCCTGCTGTAGTGTAAGTAGTTCATTTGTGGTCTGAAGTGCATGTTTCTTCAGCAACTTATAACCTTCTGCCAATCGCTGGTTGATCCATTCAATTCTTTTTTCATCAAACTGAACATGGTCGTTGATATGATCAATTTCACCGGCAATATCCTGTAGCTCCACCTGCGTGCTCTGTAACCTGGTAATAATACCGTCGAGGTCTTTGTGTACATCAGCAAAGGGCTGTAGCTGTTGTATGAGTTGTTTAAGCGTAGTAACAATGGGTTGTTCACTTTCTCTTAATGTATAAAATACTTTGTTGAGTGCCGATTTAATACCTTCAGCACTGCTCAGTATTTTTAGTTCCTGATCAAGTTCCTCCAATTCATTTTCTTTGAAAGAAAGATCATTGAGTTCATCAAATAAAAACTGATGGTAGTCGGCTTCTTTGGTAAAGGCATTTTTTTGCTCCTGTAGTAGCATCAGTTCTCTGGAAGCCTGCTGCCATTGCTGAAATATTTTTTTGTATTGCTGTAAAATACTTTCATTGCCAGCCAGTGCATCCAATACTTCCCGCTGGAAATCACTATCACCCAATTCAAGTGTATCAAACTGCTGATGAAGGTCTACAAGAAGGGAAGCCAGCTGTTTTAATTGCTGAACAGTTGCAGGTGTATCATTGATAAAGGCCCTGGATTTTCCATTCGCCGCAATTTCTCTTCGCAAAACAAGTTCCGAATCGTCATCAAATTCCTGCTCCTGTAAAAAAGTGGTTACCGCTGTTTTAGCCTGAATACTAAAAACACCTTCGATAAAACATTTTTTGGTACTGTTTACCAGCACCGAACTATCTGCACGTTCACCCAGTATCAGGCTCAGGGCTCCCATCAGAATACTTTTACCGGCACCTGTTTCACCCGTAATAATATTGAGTTGATCAGAGAAATGAATCTCTATCTCATCAATGATGGCATAGTTCTGTATGTGAAGCTTTGTGAGCATAGTTTTTTAATCGTGAATGGTGAATGGCCAATGGTGAGTAGTGAGTAGTCAGTAGTGAGTGGTTTAGCCATTCACAATCAACAATTCACTTTGATAAGGTCGCAAGCTTCAAGCTACTTGCTTCCAGCCCATTTGCTACGTCATCCAAATTTCCATAATTAAATCCGGTATTCAATTAGCTATTAGCAGTTAGATATTAGGTGTTAGCTAATTTGTGCCAAATTTACCATATCACACTATTCTAAATAAATCCGACATCAGATATCAAAGCTATTAGCTACTAGCTTCTAGCTACTAGCCAATTAGCGTACCATTTATATCATCTGCATTATTTAAAAATCAGACATACATCCGACATCAGACATCTGCGATCTGCCATCTGCCATCTGCCATCCGTGTGCAATTTATGGAAAAGACTATTCCCCCTTACATCTCAATATCCCCGATTTCGCTCTCTGGTCCAGGGAATTTTTATATTCATGATCGCCCATGTCTAAACAACGCTGGTAGTATTGTACAGCCAGCGATTTCTGGCCTCTTTTTTCATAAATCTGTCCTATTTGCACTGCTGCACGGGCTGCATAATATTCTTTTCTGAATTCGCCTAGTCTGATGGCGGCGAGATAGGCATTGATGGCTTCATGATCTCTCCCTAAATCATCATAAATACGTGCTACACGGTAAACGTATTCGAGACGATCTTCTTCTTTCTCAAAATCATTTTCTGTTTTTCCATGCAGTAGGGTTAGTGCCTCCCGGTGATAACCACCATCATTCAAAAAACGGGCTTTCAATAACAGCATATTAGGCCAGAAATTGGCCTTGGCATCTTTCAGCGCTTTCTTGTCTGCATCTGAATCGGTATTGCCTTTGGTAAGTACCAGTTGTCTGGCTTTTTCTGCAGCTGATGTATTTCCCTCTAAATAATAGCTTAGTCGGATTTTATCATATACATCTTTCACATAAAAATTCCCTTTGAATTTTTGCAGAAACCGTTCAAAATAGGGGATGGCTTCTTCGGGTTTTAACTGATAAAGTTTTACAAAACCCATTTCAAAATCCCAGATCGGTATATCGAGGTATTCAGCTGAACTGTTACGGTTTTGTACAATCTGCTGTGTGAACTGCGACTGCTTATTATTCAGGCTCAGGTTGGCTGCCATCCAGCCATGCAAGTGATTATTTACCAGGTCCAGCTTCTTCTGCTGTATAAAATCCATTGCCTCTTCTTTTTTATTGTCCATATAAAAGAGGAGGTATGGATAAATAAAACAGGCTTCATTGCTATATATTTTCGCCATTGGATCATTGCTGTTTATAAATGCCTGAACAGTTTTCAAACCTTCTGTAACAGAGCCACGCATGCCCAGTACATTGGCAAGCCATTTATAGCCTTTGGGAATGGTGCCAATCATGGTTTGCAGAGTTCCGTATAGCAGATCATCTGCTACAAAACGGGGGAATTCTTTTTTATTGTCTTTCAGTAAGATCCAGGTACGGCGTATATCCCATCCAGCCTCCCACATTTTACCAAATTTAATGGCTGATGCAGCTTTATGAACACGAACTGTACTCAATGCAAAACGATGAAAGGGTGAATTTTCCGGCCCTTCATCCAGTATATCTATTCTTTCACCGAATCGCGGATACCTGAGTTTATAATCAGCCGGATTTTCATTGAGAAAGAGGATGAGAAAATCAATATAGCTTTCCAGTACAACAGGAATCAGGTTGTTAGGGTTCTGCTGACGTGCTTTCTGAATCAGTTCCTGTCCATGTTCAATTTTAAGGCGTGTAATTTCATAATAGGCCTGCTGGCATGTGGGAGTAAAGTCGTACACTTTCTGGCCGATAGCCGAAAGAGAGAGGAAAAACAACAGGGTCAAAATAGCCGTCTGCTTCATGCAGCCCGAAAATAAGAAAGGACAGCCATAGCTGTCCTTTCTAAATATATAAAAGAAGTAATTATTTTACTTCTACGCTATCATTTAAATCAGCATCTACCAGGATACGACCGCAGTTTTCGCAAACGATGATCTTTTTGTGCAGGCGGATCTCGCTCTGGCGCTGAGGTGGGATAGAGTTAAAACAACCACCGCAGGCATCACGCTCAACAGGCACTACCGATAAACCATTTCGGTAGCTCTTGCGGATACGATCGTAGCTATAGAGCAGGCGCTCATCAATATGGCTGCGTGCTTCAGCACTCTGTTTGTTGAAATGGGTTTCTTCTTTCTCCGTATCAGCAATGATTTTTTCCAGCTCGCTTTTTTTATGGTTCAATACACCATCTTTTACAGCGATCTGTTTTTTAGCTGCTTCCAGTGCTTTCACTTTTTCAGCCAGTTCTTCATTCGCATCGCGAATATGTTTTTCAGCCAGTTTAATTTCTAACTGCTGCATTTCAATTTCCTTATTGATGGCTTCAAACTCGCGGTTGTTCTTCACATTCTCACTTTGCTTCTCATATTTTGCTATGAGTGCCTCACTTTCCTTCATCGCATTTTTCTTGCTTTCAATGAATTCAGTGATACCATTGATCTCTTCTTCAACGCGGGTCTGGCGGCTCTGTAAACCCTGAATCTCATCTTCCAGGTCGCTTACTTCCATCGGAAGTTCACCTTTCAGAATCTGGATCTCATCCAGCTTACTGTCGATCTTCTGCAATTTGAGCAGGTTAACCAGTTTTTCTTCAACCGAAAAATCTTTAACGGAAGCCATATTGTATAAGTGGTTTATTGTAAATACTTGATCCTTTTACTTGCTTTCCTCACCCGTGAAGTAGTTCACCACATTGGTTTTTACCTCCGATTTGAGGACGGCAAAGGTAGGGAATTTAGCCTGTAAAACATCAATCAGCAGGTCGGTTGTATATTGTTCGCTTTCCCAATGGCCAATATCCGCAATCAGTATCCGGTCATTGGCATCAAAAAACTCGTGGTACTTGAAATCGGCCGAAACATACACATCTGCACCTTTAGCTACCGCTTTTCCGGTTAAAAAGCTGCCGGAACCCCCACAAAGGGCCACTTTTTTGATCTTTTTGCCCAAAAGCGGGGTATGTCGTACGATTTTCAGCCCAAAACTGGTTTTCAACATCTGTAAGAAGAAGAATTCGTCCATGGGCTCGGGTAATTCTCCTATCATTCCGCTCCCAACATCCTGATAATCATTCGATAAACTAACCAGGTCATAAGCTACTTCCTCATAAGGATGGGCCTCAAAAAGGGCAGCCAACACCTGTTGCTGGCGCCAGGCAGGAAAAATCACCTCAATCCTGCTTTCCGGCTCAAAATGGGTTTTGCCAATGGAGCCAACATGTGGCTGCGTGCCCTCGCCGGCCTGAAAACTACCGGTTCCTTCCACCGAAAAACTACAGTGGCTATACTGACCAATATCGCCTGCCCCGGCAGCAAAAAGCGCATTTCTCAGTTGTTCAGCCTGGGCATGTGGTACAAAACTGTGTAGTTTCATCAGCAAGCCTGCTTTGGGAGCCAGTATTTTCCGGTTCAGTAAGCCTAACTTATCGGCTATCCTGTTATTGACGCCTTGTATTACATTGTCGAGATTGGTATGGATGGCATAAATAGCGATATCATTTTTGATGGCTGCTATCACCGCTTTCTCTACATAATTTTTGCCATTGATCTTTTTGAGACCTCCAAAAACAATCGGATGGTGGGCCACTACCATATTGCATCCTTTGGCTTTTGCATCAAGGATCACCGCTTCTGTTGCATCTAGTGAACAAAGTACACCCGTGCATTCCCAGGAAGCTGAACCCGTAATTAAACCTGCATTATCGTACTGTTCCTGTAAAACAGGTGGTGCCAGTTGTTCGAGAGCCTGAATAATTGTATTTATTTTCATATGCCCATTTATATTGATGTTAGCCACATAGAATTCGCCTGTAAACATTTATTTTATTATCAAATTTTTGTTACGGCCCATTTCATATTTGCTGATTGATGACAGCAAGTTACCTTCATTCTATAATTGATGGTATGCAGGAAGGAGATTTTCTTTTTTACGACGGACAGATTTTACGATCCAACAAACTACTAATATCGCCCAATAACCGATCTTACAGGTATGGGGATGGCTGTTTTGAAACCATGAGGCTCATAAATGGGAAAATACAATTGGCCAATTATCATTTTGAACGCCTGCTTTCTTCACTGGAAGCCCTTCATTTTAAAAAATCGGGCTATTTCACAGCATCCTGGCTGGAAAGACAGATACTGGAACTGGCTGAAAAAAACGGACACTTAAAAAGTGCGAGAATAAGGCTTACCGTAACCAGAGGAGAAGGTGGGGTATATGATGAACAAAACCAGTTTCCTTACCTGCTCATTCAAAGCTGGCCCTTATCGTCTACAACGCTGGTATTAAATGAAAATGGATTGGTAGTGGATGTTTACAAAGATGCCAGAAAAGTGATGGATCGTTTCTCATCCATCAAAAGCAATAGCTATCTGCCTTATGTAATGGGGGCATTATGGGCAAAAGAACAGCAACTCAATGATGCCATTGTGCTAAATCCTTTTAACAGGGTAGCAGATGCCACCATTGCCAATATATTTATGGTAAAGGATGGCATCATTAAAACACCATCACTTGCGGAAGGCCCTGTAAATGGTGTAATGCGCCGGCATTTATTACAGGTACTACATAAAGAACATATGCCGGTGGAAGAAACAGAACTTACACTGGACGAACTTTTTGAAGCATCTGAAATTTTTCTCACCAATGCCATACATGGTATCAGATGGGTTAAACAACTGGGAGAAAACAATTACACGAATATGCTCGTGCAGCAATTACATAAATTGCTGGTGAAATCTTATCAATAATATGTTTTGATCAGTTGCTATTACTGAACCATTTGTTTGGGTGGGTGTTACAGCTAAAATTATCGTCATGAAACCTCGTATACGGGTAATGTGGTTCCGCAGGGATCTCCGTTTATCAGACAATGCAGCTTTGTATTATGCCCTTCGTTCAGGAACGCCCGTGTTGCCCATATTTATTTTCGACAGAAATATCCTGGATAAACTGGAAGATAAGAATGACAGAAGAGTGGAGTTTATTCATGCCGCCATCACTGAAATACAGGAGCAACTGCTGAAGATGGGAAGTTCGATGGAAGTGTATTATGGATATCCCGAAGAAGTATATATAAAGATACAAAAAAAGTATGATATAGAGGCTGTTTTCACCAACCATGATTACGAGCCTTACGCACAGGAGAGAGACAATGCTATTGCAGCCATTTTGCAGGCACAGGGAACTGATTTTAAGAGCTATAAAGATCAGGTGATTTTTGAGAAAAGCGAAGTGGTGAAAGACGACCATAAACCCTATACTGTTTTCTCACCTTATGCAAGAAAATGGAGAGCGAAGCTTACTGACTTTTACCTGAAAGCCTATCCGACAGAAATATATTTCCATAATTTCTACAAGCAATCACCTGTAGCTGTACCATCACTCGAATCGATGGGCTTTCATGCGGTTGATTTACCATTCCCATCTAAAGCACTCGAAGAAGCCATCATCAGACATTACGGCGAGAACCGGAATTTCCCGGCTTTGGAAAAAGGCACTTCAAGGATGGGTGTACATCTTCGCTTTGGAACAGTGAGTATTCGTTACCTCGCCCGCAAAGCCATGGAATGGAATGATGTGTACCTCAATGAATTGATATGGCGCGATTTTTATCATGCCATCCTCTGGCATTTTCCGCAGGTGGGCAAAGGCGCATCCTTTAAACCGGAATATGATAAAATTGAATGGAGAAATAATGAAGCAGAATTTGAACACTGGTGCAGGGGTACTACCGGCTATCCGATTGTAGATGCAGGTATGCGAGAATTGAATGCTACAGGGTATATGCACAACAGGGTTCGTATGATTGTGGCATCTTTCCTTACCAAGCACTTGCTTATCGACTGGCGCTGGGGCGAAGCTTATTTCGCACAGAAATTACTCGATTTTGATCTGGCTGCCAACAATGGTGGGTGGCAATGGGCCAGCAGCAGTGGTTGCGATGCTGCTCCTTATTTCCGTGTATTCAATCCAACCCTGCAAACTGAAAAGTTTGATAAAGATTTACGGTATATCCGTAAATGGGTTCCTGAGCTCAATGAATTCAATTATCCTAAACCCATTGTGCAGCATGAGCTGGCAAGGAAGAGGGTGTTGGAGGTTTATGCCAAAGGGCTGAAGGGGCTATGATGATAGGCTGCGAGCAGTGAGCCTTGAGCTGCCAGCTTTTATCTGTGGTTCTCTTAATAAATAGCCATCAACATAAAATATTGATGGCTATTTATATTATTTGCTCGTAGCTCGTAGCTCCTTTATCTGAAACTAATCAGCTCCACATCAAATATCAAAGTACAATTAGGCCCAATCTGTGCGCTAACCTGACGGTCGCCATAAGCAAGATGAGGTGGAATAAAGAAACGCCATTTGCTACCGGTTGGCATTAACTGTAAACCTTCGGTCCATCCCTTAATCACCATATTTAATGGAAAAGCTGCAAGACGTCCACGCTGTACAGAACTGTCGAAGATGGTTCCGTCTATTAAAGTGCCGTGGTAATGACAGGTTACTTCGTTGTGCGCTTTTGGTTTTTCACCCGTACCTGCAGTTAATATTTCATACTGCAGTCCGCTTTCCAGTTCGGTAACTTCGGGTCTTTGTTTATTGGTGGCCAGAAAATCCTGACCTGCTTTTAAATTGGCGGCTGATTTTTCAGCCTTTAACTGTGCTAACTGATCGGCTACTCCCATATACAATTTTTTGCGAAAATAACAAAGAGTTTCTATCTGTTTCAATGTTATGTTATTGTAAACTTACTATTAAGTTTCACTACGGCACTTCACATTGCTACCCGGAATGGCTAACATTGGCCTCCCAAAATAAACTGCCATGACTCCCATTTTGAATCAGTACGGAGAAAAGATTGCCTATCTGCACCTTAATATCATTCTTAATACTGGTCAGGATAAAGTATTGGGACTCATCTTAGGTAATTGTGTTTTTGGAGAACCGGATGCGCCTGTCGGAAAATTTTTCAAAGACAGTTTCCGGAAGATGAATGGAAAAATCATCGCAACCCTGGGCGAAGAAACATCACCCGTAAGACCCTCCAATGAACCTGTTATTTTACAAGAAGCATGGGCAAAACTAAAAGCAGTAAAAAACCATCTCTGTGTATGGGTGGAAGAAAAAAATGAATGGTCGCAGGAAAATTTCCTGCAATTTTTAGAAGTACCTGTAGAAAGAGCCATGGCAGTATAAATATATTTTTACTGAAAGGTCTTTCGTAACAAAAAAGCATAGTGACAACTCACTATGCTTTTTTGTTGGGGTGCAATTATGAGGGGTAGAATTTTTGTGCGTAGAAAATACATCCGTCGGATTATGCAATTGTTAGCAATGCTTTATGTTACTATGAAGAAATATTGATTGAATCATTAAGTTTCTTTTAGCCTGTTTTATCTGGGTTTGAAAACAGAAACATTTGCAGTCTTAAAAACTGTTTATGAAATCTGTTTGTACCCCATTCCCCCGAAAACTATGTCTGTTGTTGAGTTTTATGACTATAACAGCGATTGCGCAAGCACAAATATTGAAAGGTGTTGTGAGAGATAGTGCATCCAATCCACTTATCGGAGCGATCATCCAGTTAAAAGGAACAACTGTAAAAACAACCAGTATGACTGATGGCATTTTCGCCATTAATCTGAATGGTATTTCATCGGTCAATGCGGTTTTGGAAATCAGTTATACAGGTTATCAGCCAATGCAGATACCTGTTAAAGGATCAGATAACCTGACTGTTATAATGGCAGAAAAGAAAGAAGTATTACAGGAAGTGGTGGTAACGGCACTGGGTATAAGAAGAGAAGAAAAATCGCTGGGTTATGCTGCACAGACTGTGAAAGAAAATGCTGTGAAAGATGCTAGAACCAATAACTGGGTGAATACCTTATCTGGGAAAGTAGCAGGATTAAACGTTCAGGGAACCGGTTCTGGTCCGATGGGGTCATCAAGGGTAACCTTACGAGGTGAAAACTCATTAAACCTCGATAACAATCAGGCATTAATTATTATTGATGGGGTGCCGGTGAGCAGCCGTATTACTGGTACAGGTTATAATGCTCACCTTGCTGCAGATGGGCCTGTTGATTTTGGTTCTGGCCTCTCAGATATCAACCCCGACGATATTGATAAAATAACGGTATTGAAAGGGCCTGGTGCAACCGCATTATACGGAAGCCGCGCTGCCGGAGGTGCTATCATTATTACTACAAAATCCGGACAGCGCACTGATAAAGGCATCGGCGTAACCTTCAATAGTAATGTAAGTATTGATCAGGTAAACCGCTGGCCAGATTATCAGTTTGAATATGGAGAAGGAAGAACCAGTGCCTATTATTCATACCTCGATAATGCAGATGGTCCGAATACCAGCACCGGTGTAGCCGCAGGAAGAGCATGGGGGCCACGTTTCAACGGACAGCAATATTTTCAATACAATCCTGATGCGCCTGATGGAAGACCGGTGGTAAGGACGCCTTGGGTTGCACACAAAGATTATATTTCAGGGTTCTTTAAAACAGGACTTACTGTATCAAACAGCATTTCAATGGAAGGTGGTAACGATAAAGGATCTGCCCGTTTATCGCTTACACACCTTAAAAATGATTGGATACTACCCAATACAGGATTTGAAAGAATCAATGCTGCCTTATCGGTATCACAAAAAATTTCTGACCGCTTAAAGATTACCGGAAAAGTAAACTACACAAATAAGCAAAGCGATAATCTTCCTACAGCGGGTTACAATAACCAGACTATCATGTATTTCCTAATCATTGGTACCGCACCTAATATCAGACCCGAATGGTTTAAACCTTATTGGGAGCCAGGTCTTGTAGGTGTGAAACAAAAAAATCCATTCAATCCTGGTCCTGATAATCCATACCTCGATTTGTATGAGATGCTGAATAAAATGAATAAGCATGGTGTAATTGGTAATATAGCAGCTACCTATACCATTAATAAAAAGCTTGAACTCATGTTACGAACAGGTACGGATTTGTCTTTTGAGTTTCGTTCGCAACAGCGTCCTTTTAGTATGACCAAATACCCCCGAGGTATGTACAGGGAACAAAATGTATTCAACTATGAAATGAATGCAGATTTTCTCTTGACCTATAAAGACAGGATCAATGATGATATTAACTATACCATTTCTGGTGGTGGTAATGCTATGCGTCAAACCTATGATTTTTCAGGCGCCTACGCAGACCAGCTTTCACAGCCAGGTATTTACCAGGTGTCTAATAGCCTTGACCCTGCAGTAGTAGATGCAGTTAAAACCAAAAAAGCGATCAATAGTTTATATGGATCAGCACAGTTTGCTTACAAAGAGCAGGTTTTCCTCGATATAACCGGCAGAAACGATTGGTCAAGCACACTGCCTTTTAAAAACAATTCGTTTTTCTATCCATCTGTAAGTACCAGTTTTCTATTAAGTGATATGTTCACACTGCCTTCGCAGATATCGTTTGCAAAATTCAGGGCATCATGGGCGCAGGTGGGTAACGATACAAGACCTTATCAGACAGATAAATACTATGACCGTATTTATGGTAATAGTTTTACAAATCCTTCCACACTGTTTAATACAGACCTGAAACCGGAAATTACCACCAGTTACGAAGCCGGACTAGATCTGCGTTTTTTTAAAGGAAGATTGGGTATTGATATTGCAATGTATGATAATAAGAGCCGTAACCAGATATTGGCTATCCCCTTAGACCCGGTTTCGGGTTATTCAAGTGCATTGGTAAATGCGGGTCTCATCAATAGTAAAGGTATTGAGCTCACCCTGACAGGCAAACCCATCATTCGTAAAAATTTTGCATGGACCACCACACTAACCTGGAGTAGAAATAGAAGTTATGTTCGTGAACTGGCTGCAGGTATTACCAATCAGATTATTTATAGCCATAGTGGAAACGTAAGTATTGAAGCAAGGGTTGGTGGACGAATGGGTGATCTGTATGGTAGAGGTTTTCAACGAACAGCGGATGGACAAATCATTTATTCAACCAATGGTTTGCCCGCACCACTTGATCCGGTGGCTAAAAAATGGGGCAATGCCTTTGCAGACTGGAAAGCTGGCTTAATGAATGAGTTTACAGTGGGTAATTTCAGAATCAGCATTCTCTTAGATGGTCAGAAAGGTGGTAGTATGTATTCACAAACCAACCATAAAAACAATACACTCGGTAAAACCAAAGTAACACTACCGGGAAGAGATAATGGAATTGTGGGGGAGGGTGTTGTTTTCAACAGTGGAACAGGTAAGTATGAAAAAAACACAGTGAATGTAGCAGCCAGTTCTTATTATGATAATATTTATGCGATCAGCAATGCTGAGATGAACATTTTTGATGCTTCGTTTCTGAAACTCAGAGAAGCAAGGGTAGAGTTTAACCTGCCAAAAAATATTTTATCTAAAATAGGTATCAGACAAACAAGTGTGGCTGTGTACGGAAGAGACCTGTTTAATATTACCAGCTTCCCCGGTTTCGATCCGGAAGGTGGTAACCTGAACAGTGGAACCTTAACGCCGGGTGTTGAACTTACACAGTTCCCTTCTACCAGAAATATGGGTATCAACCTCACATTTAAATTTTAATCCTGACAATCTTTTTTATGAAAAAATATGCATTGAACTATTATATACTACTTCTCCTGATGGTACTCATGAGTAGCTGCGCTAAAAATTTTGAATCACTCAATACGGATCCTAACAGGCCCAAAGAAGTAAATCCGGGCGTAATGCTCGGGCAGCTTCAGTATAGAATCGTAAGCTCTACTGTAACCGCTGCAAGAAACTTTACACATGAGTTAATGCAGGTAGACGCACCCCGTTCAAGTCCGGGAGGTACGGGACTCCACCGTTATGTGGTAAACCCAGGCGCAGGTGTATGGAGTAATTTTTATAGTTATCTAACCGATATTGAAGATATCTATAAAATAGCTGATCAGTTAAATGAACCCAACTACAAGGCTATTGCCTTAATTTATAAAGCTTGGAGCTATTCTATCCTGACCGATTTGTATGGTGATGTTCCATTCAGTGAAGCTACCAAAGCAACCGCTGGTAATTTTCAGCCTGCATTCGATAAACAAAAAGATATCTACATAAAAATACTGGCTGATCTGGAAACGGCGAATGATTTAATCAATACCAGTAAGGCATTAACCTATGGTGGTGATATCCTCTACAATGCAAATACTTTATCAGGTTCTGTAAATCCCGGAATGGTGAAGTGGAAGCGTTTCTGTAATTCCTTAAAACTTCGTTTGCTTTTAAGAATTTCAAAACGAAATGATGAGTTGAATATCAATAACCAGATTACAACCATGCTGGCCGATCCTGTTAAGTATCCCATGTTTGCGGTCAATGCAGATGAGGCCATACTCAAGTTTACTGGGTCATTTCCTTATTTCAATCCATACTACAATGCAAGACAACTCGATTGGCGGGATGGAACCTATTTCACAAAATTCTTTATGGATAAAATGAATGCTGACAATGATCCCAGAAGAACTTTGTGGAGTACAACTGTAACTGTTGGAGGTGTACCGTCTTATGTAGGTATAGAAAGCGGCTATCCGGTCACAACCGAGTACCAGGTAGGTAGAAATTCAAGCTATAGTGATGTTTTGAAAACCTATGTATCCATGGGTATTATGATGACGCTGTCTGAACTTGAATTTATAAAAGCTGAGCTGGCTTTAAAAGGCTTTATAACCGGAAAAACGGCCCGGCAACATTATGAAGCAGGTATTACTGCATCAATGGTACAGTGGGGATTCACTTTGCCCACAGGTTATCTGAGCCAGTCTGGCGTAGCCTATGATGCTACTGCAACAATTGCCAAACAGTTGGAACAGATTATGTTACAGAAATATTATGCGTATTTCTTTGTTGATTACCAATCATGGTTTGAAAAAAGAAGAACGGGATATCCTATACTTCCACGCGGTGCCGGTATACCAGTTGAAAATAAATTTCCGAGTAGGGTGCCATATCCTACTTATTTACAGTCGCTAAATGCCGAAAATCTTTCAAAAGCAGTAACGTCAATGGGTGGTGATAACAGCGATATAAAAGTTTGGTGGGAAAAATAAACAATCAAAATGACTCGTATGAAAAAGAATAGTTTAATTATAATTATTTTGATGATCGGCATGCAGGTAACTGCTCAGATAGATACTTCTGTAAAAACACTTATTGTTTTTTTTGATGGTCTGCGACCAGATTATATTACACCTGAACTCATGCCTAATGTATATGCATTCAGTAAAAGAGGATCTTATGGGAAAAAACATCATAGCGTATTTCCAACAGTAACCCGTGTCAATTCATCTTCTTATTCTACAGGTAGTTATCCCGGTACCAATGGTATTATGGGTAATACCGTTTATTTTCCACAGGTAAATCCGGTGAAGGGATTGAATACCGGCGATGCCAGTGAGTTGAATAAAATAGCAATTGCCACGAATGATCGCTTGCTAACGTCTGTATCATTAGGAGAGGCACTGGAAACAGTAGGACAAAGAATGATGGTATTTAGTTCAGGTTCAAGCGGCCAGGCATTACTGCAAAACCATAAGGTAGGTAATGGAGCCATCGTTAATACATCCATGATATTACCAGCTTCCTTAAAGGAACAATTGGTGAATGCATTGGGACCCATTCCTCCCAATGGCAAACCCAATAGTGCACAGCATAAATGGATTACTGATGCGTTACTAAAATTCGGGTTTGCCAAGAACGGACCATTGGTAAATGCTATCTGGTATTCAGATCCTGATGGTGCTGCTCATAGCGATGGTATAGGCTCACCTGCAGCCAATGCTTCTATCAAATCTGTTGATGAACAGTTTGGAAGAATTATTCAGACACTTGACGAAAAAGGTCTTACTAACCGAACCAATATTATTATTTCAACCGATCATGGTTTTGTAACAAAAGCCGGTAAGTTAGGTGTAGCGGATTTTCTGATACAGAAAGGATTCAAAAAAGACAAAGAGTCTGATGATATTGTTGCAGCTGAAGGTGCATTGTATGTTAAAGACCATGATCCATCCGTCATTAAAAAAGTAGTGGCTGCCTTGCAACTGGAGGAGTGGGTAGGTGCCATATTTACCAAGGCAGATAAGGCAGGAAGCATGAAGGGCTGGGTGCCGGGAACCCTTTCATTTGATGCCATTCACTGGAACCATACGGAAAGGGCAGCTGATATACTGGTTGATGAAAATTGGAACGACGCTAAAAATAATACCGGGTATGCCGGTACCAGCTATGCAAGAGGTGTGGCAGGGCATGGTGGCTTCAGTCCTTATGAAGTGCATATTGCTTTACTGGCAAGCGGTCCTTCTTTTAAAAAATCGTTCGAAGGAAACCTGCCAACATCCAATGTAGACATTGCACCTACGGTATTGGCGATCCATCGCATTCCTGCACCGGTTACTATGAAGGGGAGAGTTTTTGCTGAATTGTTAGCAAATGCAAAATCACAACAGGCTGCTGTTAAGCAGGAGAAAGTTGAAACCAGTACAGTGGTAGAGGGCATAACGTATAAGTTATCGCTCGATGTAAGTACCGTTGGAAAATACAGGTACATTAACTATGCAAAAACAGAACGAATCACGCAACAGAGTACAGGAAAATAGTACCTGTCAATCACCCATAAAAAAGCGCCTTTATAATAAAGGCGCTTTTTTTTACGGGTGATATTATATCTTATTTCAGAGAAGCCAGGTCAATCACAAATCGGTATCTCACATCAGCTTTGATCATTCGTTCATAAGCTTCATTGATTTTTTGCATCGGTATTACTTCTACATCAGAAACAATATTATGTTCGGCACAAAAATCAAGCATCTCCTGTGTTTCTTTAATACCGCCAATCATAGAACCCAGAATGCTTCTGCGTTTAGGAATTAATGAGAAAGCTGGTACAGTAGATGGCGATTCCGGTAAACCTACAATGATCATGGTGCCGTTGGTTTTCAGCAGATTCAGGTAATCACTGTATGCATGGTCTGCAGAAACGGTATTCAGGATAAAATCAAAAGAGTTGGCCAGACTTTTCATCGTTTCCTTATCGTTGATAAGGGCAAAATGATGTGCGCCTAGTCTTTTTGCATCTGCTTCTTTAGAAGGAGAAGTACTCAGCATGGTTACTTCTGCTCCAAACGCCGCAGCAAACTTTACACCCATATGTCCGAGACCACCTAAACCAAATACGGCCACTTTATGCCCCTTTTTAACGCCAACATATCTCAATGGGGAATAGGTAGTAATGCCTGCACAAAGCAGTGGTGCTACACCTTCCAGTGGTAATTTATCAGAAATATGCAGGGTATAGTTTTCGTCAACAACGATATTGGTAGAATATCCACCATAAGTAGGTGCGTTGGTAACACGTTCACGACCGTTATAGGTGCCTACCATTCCTTCATCACAATATTGTTCAAGATCGTTTTTGCAGTTCTCACAGGTACGGCACGAATCAACAAAGCAACCTACGCCTGCCAGATCGCCTACTTTGAACTTGGTAACCTTATCACCCACACGAACTACCTTGCCTACAATTTCATGGCCAGGTACCATTGGGAAAATAGCCTGACCCCATTCTTCACGTGCCTGGTGAATATCAGAATGACAAACACCACAATACAAAATGTCGATATGAACGTCATGTGGTCCTGGCTCTCTTCTCTCCAGTTCAAAAGGTGTTAACTGGGCTTTGGGCGTCGCTGCTGCGTATGCTTTGGTTGCTATCATAGAATAAATCTTTTGTACAAAGGTAACAACGAAAAAACCTTGTTGTTCAACCCCTGGTTATTATAAAAGGAAATAAATGTCTATTTCATATTTGCGTTCCAGAAATCAAGGGTTCTTGTCCAGGCAAGTTTGGCAGCGGCTTCATTGTATCGGGCACCGGAAGTATCGTTATGAAATGCGTGATTCACGCCTTCATAAATGTATAGTTCATATTTTATATTGTTCTTTTTCAGTGCCTCTTCATAAGCCGGAATGCCGGCATTGATTCGCTCATCCAATCCGGCATAATGTAATTGCAGGGCAGCTTTTATTTTAGGTACATCTGCAGCATCAGCCTGTCTGCCATAAAAAGCCACGGCGGCTTTCAGGTCAGGCACGTTTACGGCAAGTTGATTTACCAGGGCGCCGCCCCAGCAAAAACCTACACAACCCGTAAAGCCATTGCAATCTTTCCGGCTCTTTAAATAGTCGAACCCTTTGGCGAAATTAATGAGGTTCTGTTTGGCATCTATCTTGGAAAACAAATCTCTTGCCTGATCCTGATCGGTTGGTGTACCACCGGCAGGCGACAAAGCATCGGGTGCAATAGCGATATAGCCGGCTTTTGCGGCACGACGAGCAACATCACGTATATGGTCATTAAGACCTCTGTTTTCGTGGATGATCATTACACCACCATATTTACCCCCTTTTTTGGGTTTTGCCAGATAAGCTTTCATGGTAATACCACCTGCGTCGTAAGTAATTTCTTCTGTATGTAGTTCTATATCCTGTTCAGGAACAGTTGCTGCTACCGCATAGTTATTTTCCAGCATGGGCAAGATGGCCATGGCAGCAGTAGTGCTGCCTGCTAAAATAGCCAGCCGCTTCAAAAACACTTCACGGGGAAGTGGTTTATGTGTGTACTCGTCGTACAGATTGATAATTTCCTGTTTCATATGGGTATGATTTGTATAAATATACCAATAACCAGCAGGCAGGCAAAAGAGTTTACCGAATAAAAAAAGCCATCTGCCGAAGGGTAGATAGCTTTTGCTGAGGGTTGCTGCTTATTAATCTGTTATTGTAACAGGCTTGCCATTTTAGCAATAGGTAGCTGTGTAGCAAGTGACATAATCTCTGCTTCATTACTATTACTGATTTTAAGGCTCAGTAAAGCATTACTCAAAGGAACTTCTAGCCTGTATGTGTTTTCATCATCTGCATCTTTGTTCAACCTTGCTTTATAACTGCCCACTTTCACAATTTTTGTATTCGGATCACCTCCAAAACCAGCCATCAATGGCGAGCTTATATAGGCATTGAGTGCATTTAACAATGGAGAGTTAATTACTACATTCAAACTGGCTTTTTTGGCAAACTGACCATAGTTTTTTTCAATGGTAACACCTGTAAACTGACTGCTGCCATAAACATTGTCGGTTTTTCCTACTGCTGTGAGACTATCTAAAGAAGCCGGAAAGAGTTTTAATACTTCTTTGCCAATGGTAATATCGAGATCCTGCATCATTTGCAATAAAGCAAAGTGTGCATCCTGTAAATTACCTGCTGTATAATTTGTTTGTGCCGTTGCTATGTTTTTTTTGAAATCCTGACCATAGGACATGGCGGAAAATGCTAAGAAAAGTATGATAATAAATGTATGTTTCATTGTTTGGTATTTACTTATTGTTCGCCCATAGTTTTTTTGATGGAGTCAATATCGAATTGCTGAACAGCATCCATCATATCTTTTTCGTTATTGAAATTGATTCCTTTAAATGTAATCATACCCGATGTGCCCAGCTGCATGAGAACGGTATAACCTTCTCTTTCTTCAAACTGGATAATAGCTTTATTACCCTTTACCCTTATTTGTTTGGTATTTTGGGTTTCTCCGTTCGATTGTGTAGCTGCAAATCCGAAATACATATCGAGAGCGCCGGCATACATACTATTATTACCAATCAGGATCGATAATTGTTGATCATCTTTTTGATACACACGCTGAATACTAAGATTGGCCCAGCCATAGCGTGTACTCATAACCCTGTCTTCTGCAGAATCTTTGGGTAAACCGGCAACTTCTAATGGCAGTGATGCGAGTAGCTGCTTGCCAATTTGCAGCTCCACTCCCAGTAAAGCCTGCTGAATAGAAAACCTGGCTTCGCCAAACTGTTGTTTACTGTAGGCCAGATCTGCATCGGTAATCTGTTGTAATACATCGGGTACCGTTGAGTTTTTGAGTCCTTCACCTGCTGTATTCATTGGCCTGCCATTTCTTGTGGTAGGCATTGTGTTGGGATTTCCGTTTGCAGTTCCCCCATTACTACCTGTTCCTGTTTTATCGGCTATCTTTTTATCCAGTACATCTTCTGCCTTTTTTTCTACCTTGTCTTTTAGCTTTTTCAGAAAGCCCTGCGCATGCAATGGTGCCTGCATGATAACACCGATGCAAAGCAGTAATACAAATAATAATTTTTGTTTCATGTTGATGATTTCGAAACACAAAACTATTGTTACAGCAGGGCGCATGCAAACCACTCATGATGCTATATGACCGACAAAATCATTCAAGTATGTTGATAAACAATTGATTATGATTTTCATCACATAAATATGTGAGTGTGTTGAGCCGATTAAAAGATATGCACCTGTTCCTCTTTTTTATTTTCTTCCTGTTTTTTGAGTTCAGTGTGCAATAGATAATTCGCTTCAAGTAGTTTGTCTAAATATTCATACAATAAAAGTATGGTAGTACGTTCCCTATTGCTGAGTATTTTATTATAACTACCGGTAACAGTGGTTTTTAACCAGTCCCATAACATCTGCTTAAGCTCAGGAAGATGTGCGAAATCAAATAACTCGGCAAGTATCTGCTGGGGATTGTCTGATTCTTCCTTGTTAAGGGAACAGAATGTGTGGTTGGTGTAGAGAAATTCCTTTTCCATGTTGAATTCATTAGAAATGTTTCAATACTTCTCACGCGAAGTGATGCGGCAGATCGGTTACTTACGACATGGAGTTTTTGCAGTATTGACCTGTATTGAGTTCAGTTCTGCGGATTTATCAGGCCAAATCAGGTATAAATACGTATTGCAGTATTTATGGTTTATAGCTTTCTTCGTAAGCATTCAAGACAATAAAAGTAAAAATCATTTTTCTAAAATCTTCTATACTAATTCGGTCATTTTCTAAACACTTATTCACAATGACAGCACCCGAAAGATTTTTTCAGTTCATGGCCCATAAACGATATATCCCAAGCTGGGTTGAAAAAGAATGCAAACTTTCAAACGGTTATTTGGGCAAACAGCGCAAGAATAAAGGCTCTTTCGGGGGAGCCATCCTGTCAAGAATCGAAAAACGATTCCCGGAATTAAATATCAGCTGGCTATTATCCGGCGAAGGTGAAATGCTCAATGCAAACTCTCGCGTACCAAAAATTGAAATGATGAATACGGTTGAGGAAGAGTCTGCCTCATACGGCTTAATCATGCAGGAATTCATCCCCTTACTCAAACAACAAATCAGTCAACTCGAAGCTGCTTTGGCCGACAAACAAAAACTGATCGAAATGCTGGAAAAGCAGTTGAAGGAGATGGAAGAATAAAATATTTCAAAAAAAGTTGTCCGATAGGGCAACTTTAAATAGCTTTGTTATGACAAACCATCAGAAAGTAAGACAGGTGATTTTTTATCAGGATCACTTTGAACAATTTTTCCTTTTGCAAAAAGATCCGGTAAAAGAAAAGATACTCTGGACACTTGAGTTAATAGAAGATTTATTACGGATACCAGATACTTACCTGAAACATATTGAAAATACCGAAGGGTTGTACGAAACAAGGGTTCAATATGGTTCAGACATTTTTAGAATCTTCTGCTTTTTTGAGCAAGAGAAAATGGTGGTTCTGATCAACGGGTTTCAAAAAAGGCAACAAAAAACACCCATAAAAGAAATTAAAAAAGCACTTAAAATAAAACAGGCATATGAAAACGAAAAATAAACAGATGCTTACTTTAGAAGCTTTCAAAGAAAAGCATTACGGGAAAAGAGGCGCACCTAAAAGAGAAATATTGGAAGCTGGCTATAAAAATTTTAAAACAGGTGTATTGCTACAGGAAGCTCGTTTGCGAAAAGGATTAACACAGGAAGAACTGGCCACCCGTGTAGGCACTACAAAATCCTATATTTCAAAAATTGAAAACGATGTAAAAGAAGTTCGCCTCTCTACCTTACAAAGAATTGTGGAAGAGGGCTTTGGTGGTAAACTCATTATCTCTATTCAGTTATAAAAAAGTCCTTCCAGAAATGGAAGGACTTTTTTTATAGGCTATTTTCTTTTTATTCTGTTACATAAGAGGAAACCGGTTCACAGGTACAGATGAGGTTTCTGTCGCCATGTGTATTATTCACCCTTGCAACACTAGGCCAGAATTTATGCTGGGTTACATAATAGAGAGGGAAAGCAGCCTGCTGACGGCTATAGGCATGGGCCCATTCATCAGCACAAATAACAGCCTGCGTATGCGGAGCATTTTTCAAGGGGTTATCTGTTTTATCTGATTTGCCCTCTTCAATGGCTTTTATTTCTTCATAGATCGAAATCAAAGCATCACAGAAACGATCCAGTTCACCTTTGTCTTCACTCTCAGTAGGCTCTATCATGATGGTGCCAGGTACGGGAAAACTCATAGTAGGTGCATGGAAGCCATAGTCAATCAAACGCTTGGCCACATCTTCTGCTTCAATACCAACGCTTTGTTTAAAAGGACGCAGGTCAACAATAAATTCATGCGCACAACTGCCATTAGAGCCTGTATATAAAATTTTATAAAACTTCTCCAAACGCGCTTTCATATAATTCGCATTGAGAATTGCATATTCTGTAGAACGTCTGATACCTTCTTCGCCGAGCATTTTAATATAACCATAACTGATCAGCAGAATACTTGCAGAACCATATTGGGCCGCACTTACCGCCAGTGATGCATTACCCAATACAGTATGTCCGGGTAAATAAGGCGCCAGTTTATCATTCACACAGATAGGGCCCATGCCTGGACCACCTCCACCATGTGGAATAGCGAATGTTTTATGGAGGTTAAGGTGACAAACATCTGCGCCAATCATACCAGGACTTGTTAATCCGACCTGCGCATTCATATTGGCGCCATCCATATATACCAATCCGCCATTGTCGTGTATAATCTGACAGATCTCTTTAATGGTTTCTTCAAATACACCATGGGTAGAAGGATAGGTTACCATCAAGGCACCTAAGCTGTCTTTGTATTGTTCTGCTTTTGCTTTCAGGTCAGCTACATCGATATTACCTGCATCATCGCATTTTACCACTACCACTTTAAAGCCGGCCATAACAGCACTGGCAGGGTTGGTACCATGGGCACTGATAGGAATCAATACTACATTTCTGTGTGCTTCATTTCTCGCTACATGGTAGGCGCGTATGGTTAATAGACCTGCATACTCACCCTGGGCGCCACTATTGGGCTGCAGACTGCAGGCAGTGAAGCCGGTTATTTTGCACAGGTAATCATTTAACTCACTAATGATCTGCTGATAACCTGCAGTTTGTGAGGCAGGTGCAAAAGGATGAAGACCCCCAAATTCAGGCCAGCTTACAGGAATCATTTCAGTAGCTGCATTCAGCTTCATGGTACAACTGCCCAGACTGATCATACTGGTATTCAAAGAGAGATCTTTATTTTCCAGTTGTTTGATATAACGCATCATCTGGCTCTCGCTACGGTGCGTATTGAAAACCGGATGTGTGAGATAGGAGGAACTACGTTTGAGGCCGTCAGATAATTGATAGCTCTTATCTCCTAAATCAGCAGCCGAAATAGTTACAGCCGATTTTCCGTTTACTTTAGCAAAAATGCCAAGTACAGTATTGATATCGTCAACTGAAGTAGTTTCATCAATACTAATGATGACTGTATTCTTATGATAGAAGAAATTGGTGTCAGCAGCTTCGGCTGTTTTTTTCAATGAATCTGCATCAACACCAACAATATGTAAAGTATCGAAATAGCTTTTATTTACCTGCTGAATACCCATTTTAGAAAGACCATTCGATAAGGCCTTTGCCAGCAAGTGAACGCGTGTAGCAATTTCCTGAAGCCCTTTCGGACCATGGAAAACGGCATACATTGCTGCCATATTTGCCAGTAGTGCCTGTGCAGTACAAATATTAGAAGTAGCTTTTTCTCTTTTGATATGCTGTTCCCTGGTCTGAAGTGCCATTCGCAATGCACGGTTACCCTGCGCATCTATACTTACACCAATCAGTCGGCCAGGCATGCCTCTTTTGAAATCATCTTTGGTAGCAAAAAAAGCAGCATGAGGTCCGCCAAATCCCATTGGTACACCAAAACGTTGTGCACTGCCTACGGCAACATCTGCGCCCAACTCGCCCGGAGGGGTGAGAAGTGTGAGCGCGAGCAGATCTGTAGCCATGATCACTAATCCATCAAAACCATGTACTTTATCAATAAATGCCCGATAATCTTCCGTAGCACCATTGCTGTTGGGATATTGAATTAAGGCGCCAAAATAGGTAGCATCTATATCTGCAGTTGTATAATCCCCAACTACGATTTCAATGCCAATAGGCTCGGCACGGGTAACCAATACATCAATGGTTTGCTGGAATGTATGCTGATCAACAAAAAGTTTGGGTTTGCTGATGATATCTGTTTTATTGATGTGGTGGAAAATCATGGCCATGGCTTCTGCTGCTGCAGTAGCTTCATCCAGCAAGGAAGCATTGGAGATGGGTAAACCTGTCAGATCCGATACCATGGTCTGGAAATTCAGTAAGCTCTCCAAACGTCCTTGCGAAATTTCCGCCTGGTAAGGTGTGTATTGTGTGTACCACCCTGGGTTTTCAAAAATATTACGCAATATCACACTGGGTGTGATGGTGCCATAATAGCCCTGTCCAATATAGTTTTTGAATACTTTATTTTTTGAAGCCGTCTTTTTCAGTTCACTGAGGTACTGGTACTCACTCATAGCCGCTGGTATACCCAATGGCTTTTTAATACGGATACTGTCAGGCACCGTTTTACTGATCAGTTCATCCAGTGAACCGGCACCAATTACTGATAACATGTTATGCGTATCGGCTTCATTGGGGCCAATATGACGTGTTTGAAACTCGGCTGATTGTTGTTCAAAAAGATTCATATTCTGGAAAGACTTAATATGGTGGTAGAAATCCGGTTTTTGGGCCGGGTTTTAAACGCCGCAAAGGTACGGTACAGCAACGTGAAAATTCATCTTTTGTTCAACCGGTTAATAAGCTGTGGATCAAATTATTTCAATATTTTTAAAATCATAATATTGCACATGGAATCAATGTATTGTGTTAACTGTAACAGACCATTAAACCCTGATTTTAAAGTTTGCCCTGAATGTGGCCAAAAAATCAAGATTCATCGCTTTACGCTATCTCATATACTACATGAACTATTGCATGCATTTACACATGCTGATAAAGGTGCTTTACACCTGCTGAAAGAACTGGCGATAAGACCCGGCATAGTTTTACAGGAATACATCCTGGAAGGGAAAAGAAAAAAATACTTCAATCCTTTTACTTTATTACTCATCATACTGGGTTTCTCCGTATTCATGAACTCTATTTTCCATCCATTTCAGAAGAACCAATACATTACACAGGAACAGATGGCAAAAGCAAAGACAAAAGAAGAAAAAGCTGTCTACCAGCGTGTAACAGAAGTGCAGGCGAATATAAATGTCTTTATGGAGAAAAAAACCAACATCATGACCTTTATAACAGCCCCGATTATGGCGTTCGCTTTCTGGCTGGTTTTCAAGGGTAAAAAGTTGAATTATTCAGAGCACCTGGTTTCTTATCTGATGTTAACCTCTGTGCTTTCATTGATCAGTACGCTTACATTTGTACCATTGATGACTACCATAAACAAGGATTGGATTCCACTCTTGTTAGCGGTGAATTTATTGATACAAATAATATATACTACTTATGCATATACAAAACTTTTGAGGCTGAAGGGATTCGGAGAAATCGCCTTGGTAGCGGCAGCTAATATTTTAGGCATGTTTTTTACCATGCTGATGGTTATGATAGCTACCATTGTATACTTTCTGGTAACCTGGTAAGCATCTGAACCATACCTTTATCTTTATATAAATATTCTGCATGCAGCAATGGGAAAAATTAAGTGCTGATCACCAAAAACAGTACAAACAATTTCTGCAAAAAGCAGACAAGAAAAAAGTATTGAAACAATTACCTGATCTGCATGAAAAAGTATTTGCAGAAGTAGACTGCCTTACCTGTGCCAATTGCTGTAAAAATTATTCCCCGCGCTTCAAAACACCTGATATTAAACGAATCAGCAAAGTGCTCAGGCTGAAAGAAAGTGTATTCATCGATACTTATCTTGAACTGGATACCGACGGCGATTATGTAACCAAAACCAAACCCTGTCCATTTCTGGGATCGGATAACTATTGCAGTATTTACGAAGACAGACCCTCAGACTGTAAGCGGTTTCCTTACACGGATGAAGATGTATTACTTAAAAGACCTGCGATTACATTAAAAAATTCCACTTTTTGTCCTGCTGTACACCTTGCATTAGAATTTTTGCTTAAGTCATAAGTTTTTTCGATTTTTTTTGTATATTCTTGCCATACCCTGAGCGTATTTCCTGATATAAAGATTGGACTATGGCACATTTACCGGTATTGATTAAAGATCTGGCCCTCATTCTGGGTGCGGCTGCACTTATTACTTTATTTTTTAAAAGAATCAAGCAACCTGTTGTACTGGGTTATATCATTGCGGGATTGATTGTGGGGCCGAATTTTAAACTCTTTCCCACCATTGGTGATGTGGAAGGGATTAAAATATGGGCCGAAATAGGGGTGGTGTTTTTATTGTTTGCGCTGGGACTTGAATTCAGTTTTAAAAAACTGGTAAAAGTGGGCGGTTCTGCTGCCATAACAGGTATTACGGAACTGCTATGTATGATGTCGCTTGGTTATGGTATGGGACAATTGCTGGGATGGTCATCTATGGACAGTATGTTTCTGGGAGGTATTATTGCCATCTCCTCAACCACTATCATCTTTCGTGCATTTGATGAATTGGGGTTAAAAACCAAACAGTTTACAGGTCTGGTACTGGGCGTATTGGTAATTGAAGACCTCGTAGCCATTTTGTTAATGGTATTATTGTCAACTGTAGCTGTAAGTAAGCAGTTTGAAGGAACGCAAATGTTTTTGTCGATAGGAAAACTACTGTTCTTTCTTTGTCTCTGGTTCCTCATGGGTATTTTTTTATTACCCACATTCTTCAAAAAAGTACAGAAATGGCTGAGTAGTGAAACCTTACTCGTGGTGTCACTCGCACTTTGTTTGGGAATGGTGGTATTGGCTGATCAGGTAGGTTTTTCCGCAGCCCTTGGTGCTTTTATCATGGGGTCTATTCTGGCTGAAACCACACAGGCGCATAAAATTGAACACCTGGTAACCTCTGTAAAGGATTTATTTGGAGCCATCTTCTTTGTATCAGTAGGCATGCTGATCAACCCATCCATCCTGGTAGAATATGCGCTTCCTGTATTCTTATTAACCATGGCGGTGATATTCGGCAAAGTGATTTTTGTTACAACGGGTGCATTGCTGGCAGGTCGGCCACTGAAACAGGCAGTGCAGGCAGGCTCCAGCATGTCGCAAATAGGAGAATTCTCCTTTATTATTGCAACACTTGGGGTTTCTTTAAATGTAACCAGTTCTTATCTGTATCCAATTGCGGTAGGGGTTTCTGTGATAACCACTTTTACTACGCCCTACATGATTAAATTATCTGAACCGCTCTATCATTTTCTAGTAAAAGTATTACCCAAAAAATGGATCACGGCATTGGAAAAATATAGCAGTAGTTCTCAGATCATTGAAAGCGAAAGCAACTGGAAACGACTATTGCGTTTTTATATCCAGATCATCATTCTGAATGGTGTGATTATGATAGCACTTACACTGTTGATCGCGTATTTTCTACAGCCATTTTTGATGAAGTTTATTACAGAGCCGATCTATGTGAAAATAGCCTGTGCACTCATCGGATTAATTGCGATGGCCCCCTTTATATGGGCACTCACAGTTAAAAAAATGAGTAAAAGTGCTTACGCAGCTTTATGGCTCGACAGGAAATACAGCCATGGGCCACTCGTAATGCTCGAAATTGCCCGAAATGCGATTGCCGTTATACTGGTCGGTTTTTTACTCAGACAATTATTCGATTTCTGGATTGCAGTAGGGGCTACATTGGTAGTGATGTTGGTGATCGGTATCCTGTTCCGTCAGCGCTTACAAAGTTTTTACCAGCGACTCGAAGATCGCTTCCTGCAAAATCTGCATGAAAAAGAACTGCTCGAACAAAATAAAACGCAAAGCCATCTCTCTCCATGGGATGCCCACCTAACCCATTACAGAATCAGTCCGCATGCCAGCTATATTGGCAAAACACTGGAAGAGTTGCAATGGCGTGAACAGTATGGTATTAATGTGGCTTTTATAGAAAGAGGTAATAAAGTAATGTTCGCTCCGGCACGAACTGAAAAAATTTTTCCCTTCGATAATATTGGTGTTATTGGTACCGATCAGCAAATGCTGGAGTTCGGAAAGATTATGGTCCCTTATGCAGAAGAAGCTGATACTGAAAAAGAATTGGTAGAACTGGAGAAAATAGTAGTGGATGAACATACCCGACTGAAAGGGCTAACCATTCGTGAATCCGGTATCAGAGAAAAAACAAACGGACTGGTTGTGGGTATTGAAAGAAAAGGCGAACGTATTCTCAATCCATCTTCCTTTACAAAATTGGAATGGGATGATATCGTATGGATCGTAGGAAACAGAAAGAAAATTCAACAACTCTATCATCCCTGATTTCTCTGCGAAGCTTCCGTGTAACCCTGTGTCGTACTCCGTGGTTAACCATAGAGGTGAGTATGGCGCAGAGTTTCACAGTGGTTATTTGCTTATATGCAGGATGTATTTTTCAGCAAAATATTCTTCCGGGAATATTTTATCTACCGGCATCATCCTGGGTCGAAGTCCGCTTTCAAAAATTTCCTGTGCCAGGTCACCTCCCTTTAAGCAGATCAGTCCATTGGCAATTTCCTGCTGATGCCCTTTTTTTAATAATGGACCAGCCCATTGCCAGAGTTCTTTTAATGGTGCCACGGCACGGGATACGGCGAAATCAAATTTCCGGTTCTTGATTTCTTCCGCTCGGCTATGTTGTGTGGTAATGTTTTTAATGCCTGCACCTTCCGTAACGGCATCAACTACTTTTAATTTTTTAGCGATACTGTCTACCAGATGAAATTTCACTTCCGGAAAAAAGATCGCCAGCGGTACCCCCGGAAAACCGCCACCACAGCCAATATCAATTACCTGTGTACCAGGTTGAAAGCCGGCAATAGCAGCAATGCTCAGCGAATGCAGTACATGGTGTAAGTAGATGCTGTCAATATCTTTTCTGGAAATAACATTGATCTTAGCGTTCCACTCTTTATACAATTCTTCCAGCGCTTCAAACTGTTGAATCTGATGCGGTGTAAAATCACTGAAATACTTCAGGATTAATCCCAGTTTTTGCGGGGTGCTTTCCATATGGCGGGAACGGTAAAAATGAAATAAAAGAACATCCAGATATCAAAGAAAAGAAACCATGGCCAGAGATCTGTTTCATTCAGCTTTTTCATACCCTTGAAAAAAACAATGGCCTGAACCAGAAAACGAATACCAAATACAATTAAAGGTATCCACCAGTTGTAAAATATAATGCTTACTGCCAGTAAAGGGTATATCCAGAATAAAGAAAAAGAATATAAAGCGAGTAAGAACTTATGACTTCCTTTATAATAATTACTGGTCGTATAATGCCGGTATTTCTGTGTCATCCAGTCGCTCCACCTTGTTTTGGGTTCACTTAAGGTATGTGCTTCCGGATCAATACAGATGGTTGTATTATCAGGGCGTGCCACCTGATTAATAAAAAGATCATCATCACCACTCGGTATCTGGTTGATGGAAGAAAAACCTTTGTTGCGAAGAAATACTTCTTTTTTATAACTCAGGTTCCTTCCCACACCCATATAAGGTATACCAGCGAGTGCATAGGAAAGGTATTGAATGGCAGTATGAAAAGTTTCAAAACGAATCAGCTTATTCAGTAAGCCGGGTTTTTTATGATAAGCGCCATAGCCCAATACGATTTCGGTACCATCGGTATAACATTCCTGCATTCGCTGAATCCAATGTTCGGAAGCAGGTACACAGTCTGCATCGGTCAGTAAAAGGATTTCATGCCGGGCACTCTTGATACCCATCGACAAAGGGAATTTTTTACCGCTGATCATTTTAGCTTCCTGGGTAAGTTCTATATAGTTGATGTTTTTAAACATTTTTTTAAACTCATCAACCAGGTACTTGGTATCGTCGGTAGAATTATCATTCACCAATACCACTTCATGAGTTGTTTGATACTGTTGTACCAATACACCCGGAAGTGTTTTCACCAGGTTATGCGCTTCATCCCTGGCACAGATCACAACAGAAACAGCATGTTCCAGAGAAGTATGTTTTTGCGGAGATTGATAAAAAGCGAGACGCTGGAAAAAGTAGAGATAGTAGAACAATTGAATGGCAATCACGCCACAAAACACAAAAAAACAAATATCCCAGAGCAGAGTTGGTATCGTCATTCAGCAAAAATAGGGTTTGGAATAGCTATGTGTGAATAGAGTGTGAAGATGTGGAAAAGTACGGGCGGACAGTCCGGAAGTCCGAAAGACCGAAAGACAAAGGGATTGAGGTGTAGTAAACAATCTGAAATATAAGAGCGCTTCTCCGGACTTTCCGACTTCCGCTCTTTCGGACTACTTTTGCAGAATGGCAGCACTCTCATTTGAACTGGAAACAACATCGGTTGGCAGCAGGGCCCGGGCAGGGAAGATCAGTACCGATCATGGCGAAATACATACACCCATTTTTATGCCGGTGGGTACGGTGGGCACCGTAAAAGCAGTAACACAACAACAGTTGAAAGATGATGTAGAGGCACAGATCATATTAGGAAATACTTATCATTTATACCTGCGTCCGGGCACAGAAGTGCTGGAAGCTGCGGGTGGACTGCATAAATTCAATGGTTGGGACAGGCCGATTCTTACGGATAGCGGTGGGTATCAAGTGTTTTCTCTGGCAGCCAACCGAAAAATCAAAGAGGAAGGGGTGATGTTTCAGTCGCATATAGACGGCAGCCGGCATTTGTTTTCACCGGAATCAGTGATGGATATCCAAAGAAGTATTGGTGCAGATATTATTATGGCATTTGATGAATGTCCGCCCTACCCGAGTGAATACGGATATGCCAAAAAAAGTATGGAGCTAACCCACCGCTGGCTGGATCGTTGTATCCAGCGATTGGCAGATACGCCCGATAAATATGGCTATACCCAAAACCTCTTTCCCATAGTTCAGGGAAGTACCTATAAAGATTTGCGAAAAGCATCCTGCGAATACATTGCTTCAAAACAAGCAGTAGGTAATGCGATTGGTGGATTGAGTGTAGGTGAACCGGAAGAAATGATGTATGAGTTTACCGAACTCTGTACCGAAAACCTGCCTGTTGATAAACCCCGTTACCTGATGGGTGTTGGAACACCCTGGAATATTCTGGAATGTATTGACCGGGGTATTGATATGTTCGATTGTGTAATGCCCACACGAAATGGCAGGAACGGAATGATCTTCACAACAGAAGGGGTAATCAATATCAAAAATAAAAAATGGGCAACCGATTTCTCACCCATTGACCCGGGGCTGGATAACGAAATAAGCCGTTTTTATACAAAAGCCTATTTGCGTCATTTATTTGTAGCCGATGAAATCCTGGGTATGCAATTAGCCAGTCTGCAGAACCTCTCCTTCTATCTCTGGCTGGTAGGAGAAGCCCGCCAGCATATCCTCGCCGGCGATTTCGCATCCTGGAAAACAGGTATGGTAGACCAGGTGAAAAGAAGATGTTGACGAGGCGTGAATGGTCAATGGTGAATGGGGTGAGTAGTGAGTAGTCAGTAGTGAGTAAGTCAAAAGCTATTTGGCTTATTCAGCACCATCCAAATCCGCCATCCTCCATCCTCCATCAAATCTGCTATCTGACATATGCCATCTGAGATCTTCGATCCTTTAACATCCTTTTTTCTCCCGCATCCATCCAACCCTGTATCTTTGAAGCGATAAGCCGTTATGAAGAAAATCGACTGGTACATATTGAAGAAGTTTTTGACGACTTTCTTTTTCTCCATCTTTCTTTTTGCGGTGATTGCTATTGTGGTGGATGTAAGTGAAAAAACGGATGACTTTGTACGTTCGGGGCTATCCTTGCAGCGCATTATCACAGATTATTATTATGGCTTTGTGCCACATATTATTGCCCTTTTATTACCACTGTTTGTATTTATAGCCGTGATCTTCTTTACCTCAAAAATGGCCGGAAGAAGTGAAATCATAGCTATCCTGGCCAGTGGTACCAGTTATCGCCGGTGGTTAAGACCGTATTGGGTAGGTGGTATGATGCTAGCGATAATACTCTGGTTTGCCAATCAGTATGTAGTACCCAGGGCCAATCAGATACGCGGAAGTTTTGAAGCGACGTATATCGATAAAAACAATAGTTATAATGCCTTGATCAGTACAAGCAGTTATATTTATCTAAGGGTAGATTCCTTTACCTATGCAGGTATTTATGCGTATGATACTATGACAAAAAGAGGCGGCCCTTATTTTTCATTTACCCTAAAGAACGATAAAGTCGTAGCCAACCTGCGTGCCGATCAGATTGTATGGGATACAGCAGTAAAAAAATGGAAGCTGGAATCACTGTTGGAAAGAAAAATATCGGATAAGGGTGAAGAGGTATCCATGACACCAGAAAAAAGAATGGATTTCAATTTTAAGCCATTGGATCTGGGTCGTGATAAGTATACCAAAGACAAATTAACCACTCCCGAACTGGATCGTTTTATTGAACTGGAAGAATTAAGGGGTTCAGAAGGGCTAAACGATTTGAAAGTGGAAAGATACCGGCGCGATGCTACCTGTATAACGGTTCTCTTGCTCACCCTTATCGGAGCCATTATTGCCGGTAGAAAAGTAAGAGGAGGCAGTGGTGTGCACCTGGCAGTGGGGTTTGTAATAGCCGCCCTGTTTATCCTTACCGACCGTTTTTCAACCATCTTCTCTACGAAAGGTGATCTGCCACCCTTAGTAGCCGCCTGGATACCCAATTTTATCTTCATTTTCGTGGTCATTTACCTCTATCGAAAGGCTCCTAAATGATTTTAACGGAGTTTACACAACCTTCATGCTTTTAGTTTTGTTGAGCATGCTAACAAGTGTTACCTTTAACGGCCTGAAAAGCACCGTGAGTAAGACTTTTCATCACTTTTTATAACGAACGCCATAGCTAAAATTTTACGAAATGGGAATTATTAAAGATCGGTTTAAGGAGAAAGCAGATGCTGCCAATGCCGAGATCAAAGACATTCTGAAAACACATGGAAATAAAAAAATCGGGGAAGTAACCCTTGCACAGGCCTATCAGGGAATGAGGGGTATTACCGGACTGGTAACAGAAACCAGTTTGCTCGATGCACAGGAAGGTATCCGTTTCAGAGGATACTCTATCCCGGAACTGCAACAGCTTTTACCCAAAGCACCAGGTGGCGGAGAGCCCCTGCCGGAAGGTTTATTTTACCTGATGCTCGTTGGCGAAATGCCAACGGAAGAAGATGCCAACCACATTACCAGTGTATGGCAACGCCGCAGCCATGTTCCCAATCACGTGTTCCAGACCATTGATGCATTGCCCATCAACACACACCCCATGACCATGTTTGTAACGGGTGTAATGGCTTTGCAAACAGAAAGCAATTTCGCCAAGGAATATGCTAAGGGCATCAATAAAAAAGATTATTGGAACCCGGTGTATGATGATGCGATGGACCTGATTGCGCGTTTACCACGAATTGCAGCTTATATCTACCGTCGCAAATACAAAAACAATGAACATATTCACCCGAATGGTTTGTTAGACTGGGCAGGTAACCTGGCCCATATGATGGGTTATGATGATGAAAGCTTTAAAGAATTGATGCGTTTGTATATGACCATTCATGCCGATCATGAAGGAGGTAACGTATCGGCACATACCACGCATCTGGTAGGTTCTGCATTGAGTGATCCATACCTGAGCTATGCGGCAGGTATGAATGGACTGGCAGGTCCATTACACGGTCTGGCGAATCAGGAAGTAATCAAGTGGATATTTGAAATGCAGGAACAACTGGGTACCGATGATCCTACCAAAGAACAGATTGCTGAGTATGTACAAAAAACATTGTCATCAGGCAAAGTAGTACCGGGTTATGGTCATGCTGTATTACGTAAAACCGATCCACGCTTTACTGCGCAGATGGAGTTTGGTAAAAAGCATATGGCCGATGATAAACTGGTGAATACTGTTTGGAAAGTATATGAAACTGTGCCACCGATACTGGAATCATTGGGCAAAGTAAAAAATCCATGGCCGAATGTGGATGCGCATAGTGGTGCATTACTGGTACACTATGGACTGGTAGAGTATGAGTTCTACACCGTATTGTTTGCCGTGAGTCGTGCTCTCGGTGTACTGGCCAGCCTTTGCTGGGACAGAGCGCTGGGACTGCCGATTGAAAGACCTAAATCTGTTACCACAGAAGCGGTGAAGGAATGGCTCGAAGGAAAAGGCGAAATCTGGGAATAAGTATACCCACTGAAATAAAAGAAAGTCCGTAGTAACCCTACGGACTTTTACTTTTTTATACGGCTTTGATTTTTTATTTTGAGGGTACTGAAACCGAAATCTATGACAAAAGCAGTACCCAAAAAGGCAGCCAAAAAAGCAGCGCCCAAAAAAATCGCTAAAAAAGCGGTAAAGAAAGCGGCTGTTAAGAAGGCTGCACCCGAAAAAAAGAAAAAGGAAATCAAGATTAAATATGCCGATAAATCTGCGGGTCAGCCGGAGATGGTAATCATTTTTGAGCAGATCAAAAAAATGTTATTGCCTTATGTAAAAGGCAGTCTGGAATTGGTAGGCGGGAATGGCGGTATGTTATGCCTGGTAAGTCAGCAACATGTTGAAATACAGGGTAGGAAGCGTGACGAACTCTGGTTTGCCGGTATACTGGTACAAAAGGGCTATGTAGGATTTTATTACATGCCCGTATATGCCCAACCCGAAATGAAAAAAGTCTTCAAACCTGAATTGCTGAAATGCCTGAAAGGGAAGAGTTGTTTCCATATCAAAAAGAATGACCCTATCATTATGAAACAGATTAAGGAGTCGTTGAAATTGGGATATGACATGTATAAAGAGAGGGGATGGTTGTAAAATAATAGAATGCTTCAATTTTTATTTAGTTAGTTAGAAATCATCTATTCTTTTCGCTCACTTTTTTAGCTGATGACAAATGAATGTCTACTTTATACAAATACTCATTATTTATTTTTTGCAAACATATCAGGGGGCTTATCAATATGATTTCAGGACTAGATCAAATTATATTAAATTGGTTTCTCTTGCAAGCTCTATTAGTCGTGATAGATTGTGATTGGGGATATCTAGTTTGTCGTAAATTTTACCTTTATAAGTAGATACTGTTGATGCACTAATATTTAAGGATACAGATATCTCCTGAATTGTTTTTCCTTTGATAAGGTCAAGCGCGATCTGGAATTCTCGCTGTGATAAAATGTCAAATGATTTTTTTACGTCCTTTTCAATTTGTTTTTCTGCCCACTTGCGCATCAAATTATCACTTATATATGTTTTTCCGTTCAATACAACATTTATAGCCTGCAATATCTGCTGATTATTGCAGCTCTTATTAACAAATCCTTTTACACCTTCTTGAAAAAAGCGGAGCGCAAAAATTTCTTCATTACTCATGGTAATGATAAGCGTTCTGGTATGTGGGTATCTTTGGTTAAGGAATTTGACAATGCTCAAAGAGTCGCTGTCTGGCATATTCAAATCAAGAATCACTAAATCAAAAGAAAACAATTTTATTTTTGCAATACATTCATCTTCATTTTCTGCTTCATCAATATATACTTGGGGATACTCACTGTTTATTAGTAAACGAAGCCCACTTCTAACAACAGCATGATCATCAACTAACAGAATTCTCTTAAGCATATGATTATTTCGTAGTCAAGAAAATAAAGTCTGGTTAAGTGAAGTGACCTGTATTAAAAACAGATCATAAATTAAGATTGTGCGTTTATCGGATATTTTAAAGTGAATGTAGTGCCAACACCTCTTTCGCTGTATAAATCATACTGAAGTCCAGCCTGTTTTGCCAGATCATGTATGATTCTAAAACCTATATGCTGAGAAGATGAAGGACTGGTATCATGCAGTTTTTCCAGTAATTTATGATGATCAAAACCCCTGCCCTGGTCTATAATAGAGAAGTAGACTGTTGTTTCGTCTCTCGTTGTTTTCAATAATATTTCACCACCTTCTGTGTATTTATTGGCATTATCGAGTGCATTTCTGAGAATAATAATTGATAATTCTTTGTTCGAATAAACCCGTATATCCTTATCGACTTCCGTTATTAATGTATTATTACTTAATTTGATTTGTTTTGTGTATAACTGACTTATTTCAAAAGCAATATCTGCCAATGATATATCTTCTTTTTTTACAGATATTTCCAGTTTGTTGTTAATGAACCAGTCAAGCACATTTGTTCCAAATAGATAGAGATTTCTACTTGTCTCTGTAACGAGCTTTAACTTTTTTCTTGCATCACTACCTGGTTCGTTTATTTTTTCTACGTCTAAACTATCAGCTACATCACCTAGAAACCTGAGTGGAGAACGAATGTCATGCATAACAATCTTACATACTTTGACCAGCGTGTTGTATTTGTTTAGTAATTCGTTGTACTTGTATTCAATTTCTTCACATGAAGTTGAAGTGGAGGGTTCAGTAATCATCGTATAGCAGGTTTGGTTTTGGGGCTTTTATTTTCCACATTAGTACTGAACATAGACTCTACCTGGTCAATATTCAGGTAAATCAACTAATATGGCTGCAAGCTTAGTTTCATCAGCTAATTTCGCTTAAAAAAAAGATAATTCAAGTGCAAACAGATAAATACAGGGCCTTGAATTAATATTTTTCACAACAAATTAAATTCTCCTTAAACTACTTAAATTATAATTAAAATAATAGCAATTTTATACCTCACTCAGTCAATTTATTATCAAAAAGCTATATGTGACTTTGCTTAAACTATTAAGTCAGGAAGATAGCTGTGGCGCATAGCTGATCAGCTATTTTTTTTTAGTCATCGCGCTATTTGTATTTCATTGCATATCTATCTGTTTCTTAGTCATAGTTGATAATATTTGCGCCATGCTTAAATAGTATGCGCGAATTACAAAAAATATATTCAGACCTTAATGGAAATGCTTTATTAAAAAGCACTATCGATGTGTTAACAGGTCATGAATTCATGATTCCAATAAATGGTATTCTAGACTTTTCTGAATTCTTACAGCGAGATAATATCAGTTTATCTGATGAGGACAAGAAGAAAATCGTAAAGGATATAAATGTTGGGGCCGCTCAATTAAAAGGAATCGCTCACAGACTTCATACTTGGCATGATTTATTACTTGGTTCATCTATATATGAGCATGAATTTTTCGAATTGTCATCTGAGTGTATTAAGATGTTGGTGTTTGAGGAATCCAAAAAAAATCTAATACCAGATGCGCTGGTGGTTGTTTCATTCGATCGCACTGAATATTTTGTAAAGGGGAATAAAAAGAAATTTATTGCCGCAGTTAGTGAGCTTATTCAGAACGCATGTAAGTTTTCAGAGATAAATACCGCTGTCTCTATTTCCATTAAACAAAAAGGAAAAAAAGTCATTCTGTCTATTTCTAATTTTTCAGTTGCGGCTACTGTATATGAGTTGCAACGGTATAGGGCATTTTCGCGCTTACATAAGAGAAAAACAAGTCAACAGGGTATTGGATTAGGGCTGGCAATAGCCCGTTTAGGGATTACTCAATGCAATGGCCAGTTAAAAATATCTCGTGGTGTCGAAATGAATAAAATTATAATGGATATCAGCTTATATAAAAATGATCTTGTAAATAAGAAAATGATAGCGAATGAGAAGTGAGGGTGATAAACAAGTATCGATAGAGATGAAGTACTTTAAAATGCTTGCTTTGCTAAGCATATTTATATTGATTGGTATTTGTGTTTCTGCACAACAACTAAATTATTCTATGGGCTTTACCGGTAATCTTTCGATAAATAATATTTCTGTTCCATCTAATAGTTTTCCACTTATTAGTGTAAAAGGTGATAAGTGTATAAGTATTGATAACGGACTTTCAAAGTTTATGCCCTCTACTGTTAGATTATTTGTAACCAACTGTATTGTGGATCAGCCAAAAGGGCAATTGAACTTAAGCATCTATCCGAATCCATCATTCGGTGGATTTATAACCCTTACGGCTACTGCGTCAGCGAATCCAACAGGGCTATTCAGTATAAAGATTATGGAATTAAATGGAAGAGTAAGAATCATTTCGTCAGCAACTATGGCAGAACTAAAGAGTGGTGTACGGATTAATGTGTCGGGATTAAATCAAAATATGTATATCGTTCATGCTTCATCTGCAAAAGATGACCTGTCGGATGTTAAACAAATAATCATACTAAAATAAAAATATGTTTAAACGCATACTTTTTTTATTGATCTGGATATCCTTGGCGGCAGCGGTGCAAGCCCAAATTATTCCCAATGGGTTTTCATTTCAGGCAGTAGCCCGAGATGCGAATGGAAATATCGCACCTAACAGAGTTGTTTACATTCAGGCCGATGTATTAAAGGGAGCAACAAATGCCGTATCTGTTTACAATGAGTTACATCAGGTAACAACTACTGCAGAAGGTATTTTTTCCATTATTGTTGGCGAAGGTTCGCAACCAAGTACAAAGTTCTCAAATATCGTATGGTCTGATGACACTTATAGTTTAAAAGTGAAGATAGCAGTTACACCGGTTAATCCGCCCGTTAGCTGGACATATCAGAACGCTTTTATTGATGCCGGAACGGTTCAACTTCTAAGTGTGCCTTACGCAAAAGTGGCAGGCAATGGTGTTGATACCAGTAAGATTTTTTTCCTTCGTGATACGACTAAAATATTGGGCAATTACTTCAATATAAACAGGAATATTATTCCGCTTTTAAAAGAAAAACTCAATGTTGCTGACAGTATTACGGGTTATGTAACACCCGCTCAGCTTAAAAGTGCGGGGGGGGGAGCATCGGGATGGTACGATACTACTCAAATGTTGTCGGGGTACATGCGAAAGAACAATGCAGTAACAAGTATTTCCATAGACGGTGAAAATGGTATATATGGAACTGTCAAGAATCCATATTCTACACCTCTGTTGTCTCTTTCGCTAAAAGATATTACACCCTTATCCGTTAAATCTCCCTTTGGTAGTTTCAATAAATTGAATGCTGATTCTGTTTCCGCATCAGGTATCACAGGAACATTAGCAACGGCCTTGCAACCAAATATTACGGGGTTAGGTGTTTTGAGTTCGCTAACGGTCAGTGGAATACTGTCAGCGGGTACTCTAAGTGGAACATTATCACCTCAAATTTTATCTTCTATTACTTCTCTCGGAAATCTGTCTTCAATTACGGTAACCAATAATATTTCTACACAGTCATTCAATGCTCTTACGGGAAGCATTGCCAATTTGTCTATTCCGGGAACACTTGCCGCTACGAATGCAACGATCAGTAATCTAAGTGGATTAAATACACTAACGATTACGGGTGCAATTTCTGCCAATATCATTAGTGCTTCCAGTGGAGTTATTGGTAATTTATCTGTTCCTGGATCTATCACTGGAGGTTCATTTAATGGTATGTTGAACGGAACTATTATACAATCAAATCAACCTAATATTACGAGTATTGGTCAGTTAGGCAACCTGAGTGTAACAGGCACAGTACAGGCAGGTGTTTTGAGTGCTGCCACTTTGAATATATCTCAACTGGGAGGGCTTTCCAATTTATCAGTAGCCAATACATTAGAAGCAGCAAGCCTTAAAGGAACTATTATACAATCAAATCAACCTAATATTACGAGTATTGGTCAGTTAGGCAACCTGAGTGTAACAGGCACAGTACAGGCAGGTGTTTTGAGTGCTGCCACTTTGAATATATCTCAATTGGGAGGACTTTCCAATTTATCAGTAGCCAATACATTAGAAGCAGCAAGCCTTAAAGGAACTATTATACAATCAAATCAACCTAATATTACGAGTGTTGGTCAGTTAGGCAACCTGAGTGTAACAGGTACAGTACAGGCTGGTGTTTTAAGTGCCACCACTTTGAATGTATCTCAACTGGGAGGACTTTCCAATTTATCAGTAGCCAATACATTAGAAGCGGCAAGTCTTAAAGGAACTATTATACAAGCGAGCCAACCTAATATTACGGGTGTTGGTCAGTTAGGTAACCTGAGTGTAACAGGCACAGTACAGGCAGGTGTTTTGAGTGCCACCACTTTGAATGTATCTCAACTGGGAGGACTTTCCAATTTATCAGTAGCCAATACATTAGAAGCGGCAAGTCTTAAAGGAACTATTATACAAGCGAGCCAACCTAATATTACGGGTGTTGGTCAGTTAGGTAACCTGAGTGTAACAGGCACAGTACAGGCAGGTGTTTTGAGTGCCACCACTTTGAATGTATCTCAACTGGGAGGACTTTCCAATTTATCAGTAGCCAATACATTAGAAGCGGCAAGTCTTAAAGGAACTATTATACAAGCGAGCCAACCTAATATTACGGGTGTTGGTCAGTTATCAAACCTGAGTGTAACAGGCACAGTACAGGCAGGTGTTTTGAGTGCTGCCACTTTGAATATATCTCAACTGGGAGGGCTTTCCAATTTATCAGTAGCCAATACATTAGAAGCGGCAAGTCTTAAAGGAACAATTACAGAAGCGAGTCAGCCTAATATTACGGGTATTGGTCAGTTAGGTAACCTGAGTGTAACAGGCACAGTACAGGCTGGTGTTTTAAGTGCCACCACTTTGAATGTATCTCAACTGGGAGGGCTTTCCAATTTATCAGTAGCCAATACTTTAGAAGCGGCTAGTCTTAAAGGAACAATTACAGAAGCGAGTCAGCCGAATATTACGGGTGTAGGTCAGTTAGGTAACCTGAGTGTAACAGGCACAGTACAGGCAGGTGTTTTGAGTGCCACCACTTTGAATGTATCTCAACTGGGAGGGCTTTCCAATTTATCAGTAGCCAATACATTAGAAGCGGCAAGTCTTAAAGGAACTATTATACAAGCGAGCCAACCTAATATTACGAGTATTGGTCAGTTAGGCAACCTGAGTGTAACAGGCACAGTACAGGCAGGTGTTTTGAGTGCTGCCACTTTGAATGTATCTCAACTGGGAGGGCTTTCCAATTTATCAGTAGCCAATACATTAGAAGCAGCAAGTCTTAAAGGAACAATTACAGAAGCGAGTCAACCGAATATTACGAGTATTGGTCAGTTATCAAACTTGAGTGTAACAGGTACAGGTGTGGCAACTACCTTTAGCGCAACGAATGCTTCGTTTAGCAATATCAGTGGCCTGAATCTTATAACAGGTACAGTATCGGATGATATTGTTACCATTTCAAATGGGGTGCTACGAAAAAAAGCGGCTGAAACCTTTGCTGCTGATTTTGTGGTAACCGGAACCAGTTTTTTAAAATGGGCGGATGGCGAAACCGTTCCGGCAGCCGGAAAGACTGCGATACAGTTGTTACAGGAAGGGGCTGTGAAAGCAATACATCCTACATATAATAATCCATCTGTCTCTATCAATGCGACACCCTCAGGTGGGAATGTTGAAATAGGTTCCAATATCAGTGTTACACTGGGTTCTACATTTACGCAGAATGATGCTGGTGCTGCCACCACCACCACTTACAGGAAGAATGGAATCGGTATGGGTAGTAATACTGATAATGTTACCAATATCACTTCAGCCATAAGTTATACTGTAAATGTAGCCTATGGTCAGGGTGCTTGTAAAAATGATAATTTGGGTAACCTTGACTGTACCGGAAGAATTAATGCAGGAAGTGTTACCAGTAGTGCTATTACCTATACCCCGATGGCAAGAAGATATTGGGGCTATGCTTCTTCAACATCTCCAATCGATGCTAATATTATTGCTGTCTTAGGTGGAGGCGCGGAATTTTCGAATTCAAAAGCTAAGTCTTCTTTTACCATCACTCCACCGGGTACAGCCAACTATATATTCTTTGCTTATCCTGCCTCTTTGGGGACTTTAACCTCCATTATAGCAGGTGGTTTTGAAAGTATTGGCGCCTTTACATTAACCACCCGAACATTTGTGAATGCTTCCGGGTACAGCCAGAGTTATCATATTTACGTATCAAATAATACCTTTTCTTCAGCTGTAACCGGTATTACAACAAACTAATTATGAAAAAGATATTCATTCTGATTTTCGTACTAAGTCTTTTCGGCTTTAAAGCATCGGGACAAATCAAAGTCTTGGGATACCTGACTACCAATGACGGCAACTCCGTGTATCCCACACATATGGATCATCTGGGTTTTGGTGGTTATCGTGTAGTGGCAGACATAGCAGCCCGAAATGCCATCACTACCCAAAGAAGAAGTCTTGGAATGTTGGTGTATGTGCAGTCTGATAATACAATGTATGTGTTAAGAGATGTTACACTCGGAAATGCCGACTGGAGAGATCTGGGTTCTATACTAACCGTTTCATCATTAGGTTTGTTATCTAATCTTTCTGTTACAGGCGCCATACATACAGGTACCCTGAGTGGTCTTATCATAACAGCTGCACAGCCTAATATTACATCTCTTGGACAGTTAAATAATTTGTCGGTAAGTGGAACGATTGATGGGGGTTTTTTTAATGGTACATTGAGTGCAGCAACAGTAAATTCAATTACCAATCTTGCGAATGTGCAAAATCTTACCGTAATTAACCACCTGTCTGCAGGGACTATAGGAGGAACAATAAGTACTTCAGCTCAACCCAATATTACTTCTCTAGGGCAATTGACAAGCCTATCGGTAAGTGGAATGCTCCAGGCAGGAACCTTAAGCGGAACACTCAGTACTACCGCTATGAATTCAATAACTAGCTTGGCTAATGTTCAGCAGCTAACAGTAACTAATCATGTTTCAGCTGCAACTATTTCTGGTGTAATGACCACAAATGCACAACCTAATATTACTTCATTGGGTCAGTTAACGAGTTTGGCTGTTACAGGAACAATTCAGGGTGGTACAATCAGTGGTACACTGAGCAGTTCAGCGATGAATTCAATAACGAGTCTGGCAAATGTTCAAAACCTAACTGTATCAAGCAATTTATCAGCAGCTACTATTTCCGGAACCTTAACTACAGCCGCTCAGCCAAATATTACATCTGTCGGGCAACTAGGAAATTTATCTGTAAGTGGAACCGTTTCAGCAACAACGCTGAGCAGTACTTCAACAAATGTTACCCGTTATTCAGCTACTATGAATACTGTAAGTGGATCTTCTGCAAGCTTAACCATCGACATGAGTTTGGGGAATATAATAACGATCCCGATAGCAACCAATATCACTACGCTCACTTTCAGTAATCCCACAACTGGTCCTTCGTCTTATGTGATTAAAATTGCTTACAGTTCAGGAACTGCTTATACAATTACCTGGCCGGCATCTGTGAAATGGGCTGGTGCTTCAGCGCCGGTTTTAACTTGCGCGGCAGGAAAGACCGATATAATAAGCCTCATATTCGATGGTACCAATTATTTTGGCACATATGCATTGAATTTTTAACAAAGTGGTATAATGAGAAATGCTTCAATACAGTATAAAAAGCCAATTAACCTGAAGTATTTGCTTGCACTTTTTTCAATGTTCATGGTAATTGCATCAGGTGCACAACCGGTTATTAATTCATTTACACCTATAACCGGATCTACTGGTACATTTGGAACAACCATTGTAACGATTAATGGTAGTGGTTTCAGTACCACACCTGGTAATAATATTGTTTTTTTTGGGGCAGCATATGCTGCTGCAACAACTGCATCCTCTACCCAACTTACTGTAACTGCACCGGCAGGGGCTACTTGTAAATACCTGACTGTTGTAAATACCGAAACTGGTCTTTCTGGCACTGTCTATAGTCAAAATCCATTTATTTCAACATACTCCAATGAAGGGAGTATGAATTTTCCTTCCACCGCAGCTTTTACCTATACAGACGCTTTTGATATTCCTTATTTTAAGATGGCTGATATTGATGGTGATGGTAAAGTAGATATTGTGCATGTAGACTCATCGAAAGTGAAAATTTTGAGGAATTTATCTACTCCTGGAAACATAAATTTTGAAACTATAAATTTTTATGCAACACCAGACATTAATGCATCCAATGATATAAGTGGGTTAGCAATTGGGGATCTTACAGGTGATGGAAAACCCGAAATTGTGATTTCCAGTGATTCTGCCAATGGTCCTAATGTGAAAATTTATCCTAATCTCTCCACGCCTGGTGTTGTTAATCTGGGTGCATATTACAATCATGTATTTGTTGGGTTGATTATTGGTAATGATATTGCTTTGGCGGATTTCGATAATGATGGGAAAGTTGATATTGTTGTGCCAGTTTTTAGAACAAGTGATGGGGCATTTAATGTTCTGAAAAATAACTATGATGCCGGAACTGGTTTCGCATTTAGTACAACCAGCTATACAGTACCCGTTTCAACAAACCTCAGGGATGGCGATGTAACCAATCTGATTATGGCAGATTTTGACAGCGACAACCTCGTTGATGTTGGCCTGGTATTTCATTATTATGGTTTTGACAGTAATTTTGTAAATATTGTTTACAATAGTTCAACTGTTGGTAATATCAGTTTTGCCAGTCATTCCGGGAAAATAACACTAGGTCTGGGAGAGGATGTAGAAATTTTAGGCGGAAAGATTTATTATGCTAAAGCTATTGATCTTGATGGAGATGGAAAACCTGATATGGCTTCTTCAAATTATCAGGGAAATAATATCACTACACTTTTAAATCTGGGTACGCGAGGCTCTGGTAATCTGGCAACAAGGGTGGGTGTTTCAATTGGAGTCGGCACAGGGCCCAGTGCACTAGCAATAGGGGATTTAGACGGCGATGGGAAACCAGACTTGGTGGCTTCAGCTTCCTTATTTAATACTATTGTAGTACAACGTAATAATGCTGTTACTGGCAATATTCGTGTAGCTGCCAGGCGAACTTTTCCTGTACTCACAGCACCTATGTACTTAGAAATTTGTGATCTGGATGGTGACGGGTTGCCCGAAATCATTGTTTCGAGCAAAACAAATTTAAATGTGTATTCAAGTGGATTAAAAAAGGATAAAATGTTTCTACCAAAATTGCCATTTTAAAGAAAAGGTATTCGAAAAAATCAGAGAGAAGTGTTTTTAGGTTGGTAATTTCATGGTTATCTGGATGGGTAATATTTTTTGCAATGTCTGATTAGTAAATGAAAACAAAAAGTTGTTCTTTACCTTAAGCTTAAACAAGTCAGATAAAGGGTAATAATACTGGATGTTGATAGTTGTTGGTAGTAATGAAAAAGTAGAATTTGGCATTTTTCAATAGGATTAAATGATATTATGTAGTATTATTTTAAAGCTTTAAAACAAGTTATTAGTAATGAATAATGGAAACAAAGTTGCTACGATCATTTTCAGAATTGGAAGTATATTCCTGTTCCTTACTTTTACCTTTTTAGCAGGGGCACAGCCGGTCATTTCCTCCTTTACGCCTGCTTTGGGAAAAACTGGAAGCGCAGGCACAACATTGGTTACTATTAATGGATCGGGCTTCAGCACAACACCCGCAAATAATATCATTTTTTTTGGAGCAGTATCTGTAGCGGCTACAACAGCCAGCGCTACACAGCTTACTGTAAATGCACCAGCGGGTGCCACTTCTGAATACCTATCGGTTGTTAACCTTGAAACAGGGCTTAAAGGCTCTAATTATAGTCAGAATCCATTTATCCCTACATTTTACAATGAGGGTAGTATGTCCATTTCTTCATCAGCCAGTTTTAGTTACAGTGCTGCCATGAGGGCTCCGTATTTCAGAATGATGGATATGGATGGCGATGCGAAACCCGATATTGTTTTTGTATCCAGTAGTTCCACTATCTCTATTTTGCGAAATACATCTGGTATTGGTACAGTTAATTTTGATGCAGGTAATGTGTACACTGCCATTGATTTTGGCGTTGGTTACACCATTTTAGCATTTGATCTGTCAGATATGAATGGTGATGCAAAACCTGATATTGTAGCTTATGTTAGAACATCAGGTACAACTGATCAGCTAACGGTAGTACCCAATCTATCAACGTCAGGTACATTTATTATGGGAACTCCATTTGATAATAGTATAGCAACACGTTCTACTATATATACATTGAGGTTAGTTGATATGGATGGTGATGGAAAACCAGATATTCTCTTTTCACCTAACAATGAATTAACCACAAAACTTGTTATTTGGCGAAACCTGTATACCACCGGGGCTGGCTTTTCATTTGATATAAGCGAACATAATTCTCCCACTGGTTCATCCTCCAGGGCACTAAAAATTATAGACGCGGATTTTAATGGTGATAACCTAGTAGATATAGGGGTTTCGTTTGTTTCAGCAGGCACCATAAACTCTGCTATGTTTAGAATTTTTTACAATAGTTCTACTCCCGGTAGCATCAGTTTTAGCGGCAATGCAGGTATTTTCACCCTTGGTACAACCAGTAACACGGCTTTTACTGCTGGATTTTACTATTATGCAAATGCCCTTGATCTGGATGGCGATAATAAACCTGATGTAGCATCTGCCAACTATGGTGGAAATAATATTGCTACATTGCTTAACCTCGGTACGCAGGGTATTGGAAATCTGGCAACCCGTGTAGGTGTCTCTTTGGGAGGAGGTTCTCTACCCGGTTCACTGGCTTTTGGAGATGTTGACGGTGATGGAAAAATTGACCTGACTGCTACAGGGTCTGGCAACATCTATATTCAACGCAATAACTCAACCCTTTCTTCCATAGCGGTAGCGGGAAGAATAGTGGTGCCGGCACTTAGCAGTCCACTATATCATGAAATATGCGATATTGATCTTGATGGGTTACCCGATTTCATAGTTACCAATGCAAGTGTTATAGCCGTGTTTACGAATAACAAGAAAAATGCCCTGTTTCTATCTCCCCGGTTTCCGTTCTGAGAGTTTATTTATTAGTTATATTAATAATATTACTTTCTCGCATCATTATATAGATATTGATTGTTAATATTTTGAGCATCATATAATTTATAATAAGTAGTGCTTCAGCTAGGAAGCTGAGCCGAAAAACCATAAAAAGGAATAGGGAATAGCTAATAATGAGTGAGTAGTTATTTTTCAAATTTGTTTATACGCCCAGATAATAGCAAATATGAAAAATTTTTTGTTTGTTGATGATCATTCAATGGTAAGAGCAGGATTAATGACCATTGTTGCTTCGGAGTTTCCTGAAGCAGATTTTTTTGAAGCAGAAAATGAACGGCAGGCAATAGCCTTGATTGATAAGCATATTTTTTCCCTTATTATCATGGATATTAACATGCCTGATTCAGATTCAACCAGACTGTTGCAATATGCATTACGCATTCGACCCGAAACACCTGTTTTGATTCTTTCCATGAATGATGAAAAGAATTTCGCTATAAAATATTTTAAACTGGGTATTAAAGGGTTTGTACATAAGTCGGCCGGAGCCGGCGAAATCCTCAATGCGATGAATGCGCTATTGGAAGGAGGGATATACATTAGTGAATCACTTAAGAATGCCCTCTTGGAATCCTATGTTAGTCCACAAACAACCAATCCTTTCGAAACGCTTTCTGAAAGAGAGTTTCAGGTCATTCATGGCTTACTGGCAGGTAAAAATATTGCGCTAATTGCAGAAGAACTTTCGATCAATGTTTCTACTGTTTCCACTTACAAAGGTAAAGCTTGTGAAAAACTCGGTATTCCCAGGTCTGGTTTTGTAGAACTCGTATCGTTGGCTAGGTTGCATAATGTTGGTATGTAATAGAGCATAATTAATCAGCGATACATTTCACCCCTATTATACCATTATGACAGATAACTATTTGCTTGGATCGGCAGTAAGGGCGTTTTCCGGACACGAATTCAGAACGCCTATGACAGCTATTATTGGTCTGGCTAATATTATGCATGAAACAGCTGGTAAAATCAGTGTGGAAGAACAAAAAGAATTAACACATCATATTCTAACAAGTGCTCAGCACCTGATGAATGCATCGTTACGCGTATCTACCTGGTATGAGCTGACTAATAACAGGATTGAAAATAAAGAAATGTTTACGGTAACCGCCGATCAATTGCTGCAAATGGTTAAGGATAGCGGCGAAAGCCAACTTTGCACAGGCGAATTCTTTTCCTTTCATCAGGGAACAGAAAAACTATATATTTCCGGTAATGAAATGGTTTTGGTGATGGCCCTTAAAGAATTGTTTAATAATGCGTTTAAATTTGCCAAAAAAGGAACTGTTGTTAGCTTTTCTGTATTAGAAGAGAATAGGCATTACAAGATTATCATTAAAAATATCTCTGATAAAGTAAAATCATTCGACTTTGATAAATATACCGTGTTCACTCAGTTCGACAGACATTTTTATGAACAACAGGGTTTAGGTTTGGGACTTGAAATTGCCCGTCTGGGTATAACACTTTGTCAGGGAACGTACACTATGTCTGCAACAGTAGCTAATGATGATAACTTCAATGTTCGTTGTGAAATCAATCTACCGGTACCTGAATAGACAATCATTTATTGTGCTGATGCAACTGATTTACCTATTGGCGGTGTTCCATGATTAGGTAGTTCAAGGGTTATACTGCTACCCCTGTTGGGTTCTGTTATTATTCTGATTTTTCCTTTGAGTAAAGTAGCCAGATCATGCACAATTCTGAATCCGATTTGTGTACTTTCATTTGTTTTTTTTGTGATTACACCAAACTCAAGCTCAGTGGCTTTATCTTTGCTCATGCCATTGCCAGTATCGGTAATGATAATATAATTTTTCCCATCTTTTGGGTAACCAGTAATACTGATAGAGCCGGTATCGGTATTTTTTATAGCGTTATCGAGCAGGTTTCTGAGAATAATCTGTAGCAGATTAAAATCTGTTCTGATGTAATAATCAGGTTTCAAATCAATCTTCATCTCTAATCCTTTTTTTTGAGCCATATCAATATATATAGCACATTTGGATCGAATAAATTCATGGAGTTGTCCAATACTGGAGGATTCAATAAAACCTTTGTTGTTATTTTTTAGCCATTCGAGTAAATCATTTACAAAACCTACTATCTGGTACGAAGAGAAACTCATTTCATCAGTAAGACGTTTCAGCATTTTTGGTGTTATGGCATCCGATGATTGATTTAAATGAACAAGTGTTTTGTGCAGAAAAGATAAGGGTGATCGCAAATCATGAACTACAATACTGATGGCTCTTTCACGAAAAGTAATATTGTTTTTGAGATCTATTTCAACAGACTCCAGTTTAAGTTGGTAATGGGATAGGATAGCATTTTTTTCATCTATTTCACAAGTGAGTTTCCGGATTTTTGTACGGAAATGAAAAAAAAGATATATAATCAAAGCAATAGCCATCCCAAGTAAAATCAGTAGTATAGTAAAAGTGATTTTTTCTGAAAACATAATTATTAAATTTGAAATCCAGCTTATTTTAGTATTCACATAAACAAGCGTTTTTGTGGTTAGTCATGTCACTATTTAAAAAAGTAATTTTTTCGATGCACATTCATCGATAACAGCCTCAAGCCGACCCTTTGAGTTGCAAATATCCATTTTTTAAACGACAACCCTATCCGGTTTTTAATTAAAGGCTGTGCCAATAGCAGCTTCAAAGCATAAATCCTGTCTTAAGGTTTTTTTAAGAATAAGATTTTTTAAAGTAATAGGTATAACGAATCTGATTTTCGATGACTTTTTTCGATTTGATAAAATAGTCATATCACAACTCAAATTATAACAGTGTTATCTATTTGATAAAGCAATAGTGCGGGGTATAAAAAGAATGATTTGGTGTTGATTTTTTTAGAATAAGAAGGGGTTGGTATTCCTCCCATTTACAGCAATTATTTCAGGGGAGAGCTATTCAGCTATCAGTTTTCATTGTAAGGTTTTGGTTTATTTTAGATGGCGAATAGCTGAATAGCTATCCCCGGTAGATAACAATCCTCATATTTTCCAAAAAATCGGCTCTCTGTCAGACAGTTACTTCTGGTCATCTTTGTTATTGAGAGCAGAGAAGTTAGTTGAACCATATGTTCTTATAAGAAAGATTGTTGATTCTTCTACGATCGAACAGTAAGAATAATATCAGATATGCGTAGCCGAATTCTCAGCGGGTCATCAATATCCCTCGGACCTTGCTGAAGGCTTTTCTTTCTACCGGTACCGCTGATATTTAAAAGGTTACGTCTCCAATGCTTATACCAGTCAATTAAATATTTGTGAGATCAACTTACAAAATGGCTTTGAGTAGCATTTGTAGCGTATGATAACAAAAAATGAAAAGTAGTGTATATGCAGATAGCTTATTTCCAAAACATTTTACTGCGAAAAAGATCTATTAGTATTTTTTACAAACATTGCTTTTTTGTGCTACTGCTTTTATGTAGTAGCTCGATGGTTGTGCAAAGTCAAACGGCTCCAGCCAATATCACTTACAATGGAGGTCTTCAGTGGGTTACACCCTTTGCGACTCGTACTACGCCGTTGAACCTTGCGCCTTCAGCAGGTACGGGTGGTACGCCTACTTCTTACAGCATCAGTCCGGCCTTACCACCGGGTTTAAATTTTAATACCACCACTGGTGTGATTTCTGGAACGAGATCGGCATTACATGTTGCTACCAGTCATACTATTACGGCTAGTAATGCCTTTGGTAGCACCACGATCGAATTTGCTATTGCTGTAGATGATGTACCGAATTTTACTGGTATCGGCATTGGCTCAGTAGTGCCCGCTGCATTGTATAGCGTACGCAAAATGAATAGTGGGTATAATGGAATGGCTATGTTGGTTAGACGTAACAGCGATAATGCTATTAAACATATTGGATTTACAGCAGAAGGACATCTGGATACGACGGCTTTAAAAAACTTTGTAGGCACAAGCGCTAACGATTCGGGATTTGTGCAGGTCTGGTATAACCAGAGTGGTTATGGGATTGATTCTGCTCAGTTGAATCCCTCTCGTCAGCCGATAATTGTAGGTGCAGGAAGGGTGCTTCGTGGTGGTGGAACTGCCAATAGACCTACATTGGTATTTAATGGAAGCCGCTGGTTAACCAGTAAAGCGAATGTGCCCATCAGTGGGTTGAGTACGTTTAGTGCCAATGCGGTGGCAGAAATGACAACTGCTGCATTTTATGGTCGGATTATATCTGTGCGTTCGAGTTCTGCAAGTAGTGATGAAAGTGGTATTGGAAATGCATCATTGCTGAATGTTCATGCATCTAATAATTATCTGGGTTCCATCAGAAATGGAAATTATTTAGGGGATGGACCATCTACTTTTTCATTGAATACGCAGTTTACTGCTATGACAATGTTTTCTCCGAGTGGGGGAGGATTTACTGATTCAATAGTGAGTAATTTACGTCCTATATCGCGTGTATTAACAACTACTACGGGAGGAAGTGCATTAGGTTCTAATATGATTTTGTCGATAGGATGGAGTAATGTAGCTAATTTCCCGACAAATGGAGGTAATCCTCTGAATGGTCGAATAGCTGAAGTTATTTTATTGCCATCAATTTTGCCTTTTACACCCAGTACTAATCCGAGAGTAGCATTAGCTAGTAATCAAACCAATTATTATGGTATTACGGTTAGTGCGCCAGCAGGTATTGTTTATACATCTTTTAAACATCAACTTGGAAAGGGAATTCCTTTTTATTTACAACCATCGAACAGCACTGCCGGTGCGGCTACTTCATTTAGTATTTCTCCGGCATTACCCGCAGGATTAACTTTTAACACTGCTACTGGTATCATCACGGGTACACCTACCGTTACATCAGCATTAACAACTTATACGGTTACGGCTTCTAATGCCGCAGGAAATTTTAATACAACTTTTTCATTAACAGTAGCAGATACGCCCGATTTTGCGGCTATTGGATTATCGGGGGTAACTCCAACGGCCGCGTATAGTTTACGAAAACTGAATGCATCCTATAATGGTCCGGCAATCCATATTCAGGTAAGGGCTGCCGGTAGTGCATATAATTCTTCTGTATTAGCAAGTGGCGACATCGGCTTTGATGCAAATGGCACATTAGATACGGTTGCTATGAAAACCCTGGTAGCTTCGAGGGATGCCTACATCGCTTTTTGGTACGACCAGAGTGGTAATAACAGAACCATGCAGATTTACCCGGGAGGCGCCAATGAATACCCGAGAATTATGGCTGCTGGAGTCATTCATACTTTAAGGGGTCTACCTACACTTGATTTTAACTGGAGTGGTCGTACGGTATTATATACAAATGAGACAACTGTTACGAATGCCTTATCTGCCCATGTAAATGGGGTGCTTTCTGCCGAACAATCTGCTGTCAATGCTGCCTTATTAAGTAGTATCAGCAGTACTACGACTGGGGATGGAATGATTCTTAGAACGGGACTGAACTTTACAGGCTCTGGCTTTTTAAATAATCCGGGCGGTACAAATATAAACGGAGGTGCTTTTGCAAGTCCAGGTTCAATACCGGCATTAAATACGCCTTATATAGCTACATTTAAACGCGGAGGTACAACCTCAAGTGGTTATCAAGGTACTGGTGGTATGTGGATAGGGAGACAGGCTGGGGGGGGGCATGGATCTATCAATGGGTTTCTGTCAGAACTATTCGTACTGCCTTCCATAACTGAAAATCAAAGAACTTCACTTGAATTAGGTCAGTCTGCATATTATTTTGGTCAGACCATTACAAGTGTAACTACTACTAATATTTGTAGTGGACAAGCGTTGTCATATACTGCTACGGCTACTGTACCAGGAACTTTTACATGGTCAAGGGCAGCCGTTGCAGGAATTAGTAATGTTGCCAGCCTGAACAACGTAACAGCCACCATTGCAGAAACGCTTGTGAATACCACCAATGCTCCTATCATAGTGCCCTATACTATTGCATTTACGGGTTCAGAAACGGGAATAACCAGTACTTATACTTTAGAAGTCACTGTCAATCCCAGACCTAGTATCAGTGCTGGTACCCTAACAACCTGTAGTGGCGTTGCTTTTAATTTTACACCCACAGGTTCCATTATACCCGTGGGTACCATCTATACCTGGACGAATCCCACGATAACGGTTAGTTCAGGTTCAATAACAGGTGGTTCAGCACAGGCGGTTGGACAAGCAACAATAAGTCAACTGTTAACGAGTACTTCGAGCTCTAATGGAACTGCCAGGTATTTTATTACGCCGGTTGCGGCAAGTTGTGTAGGCACTGCTGTTACCCTTACCGTAACGGTTCAACCACCAGTTACCAATAACACGATTAATAATACAACTGCCACTACCTGTAATGGTGTTACCCCACCCGCTTTTACGGCCAGCACACCCATTGGAGGAACAGGTGCGTACACGTTTTTATGGCAGAGTAGTACAGATGGAACAAATTTTGTTGCAGCTTCAGGAACAAATAATACGGCTACCTACGCACCAGGGGTACTTACGCAGGATATCTGGTACAGGCGTATAGTAAGCAGTGGTACCTGTAATGCAAATACATCAAATGCTTTTAAAATTACCGTAAGTGGTCTTCCATTATCTGTTGGAACGCAGCCGGTTGGAATAACTGTTTGTAACAATACAAGCACTAATTTAATTGTAGGAGCTGCAGGTGGTTCAGGCAGTTATAATTATCAGTGGTATTTTAACAGTACCAATAGCAATACAGGTGGTGTTAGTTTAGGGAATGCTCCTACGGCGCAAACTGCCAGTTATACGGTGCCCGCTTCTGCCACTGCCGGAGATCGGTTTTATTATGTGGTGATTACGGATGCCATTTGTGGGATGAATGTTAGTAGTGATGTTGCCACGGTAACTACCCTCGCGGCCTTATCAGTGGGTAGCCATCCTTTAGCAACCCAAACAGTTTGCAACAATGTAAGTACAACATTAACAGCAGCGGCTGCTGGAGCTACGGGTACTTATAGCTATCAATGGTTTAGTAATTCAACAAACAGTAATACGGGAGGTACGAGTTTGGGAAGTGGTGCAGGTGCTCAAACGGCAACTTACACAGTTCCTGCCACAGCTACTGCAGGGAATCGGTTTTATTATGTAGTATTTACAGATGAAACCTGTGGCGTAACCAGAAGCAGTAATACTGCTACGGTAACTACCCGGGCCGCCTTAACAGTGGGTACGCAACCAACCGGTAGAACAATATGTAATAATATCAGTACTACTTTATCAACAGCAGGTGCGGGAGCTACTGGTAATTACAGTTTCCAGTGGTTCAGTAATACAACCGGAAGCAATGTGGGTGGTACAAACCTTGGCAGTGCAGCAGGGGCACAAACCGATACTTATACCGTACCTGCAACAGTTACGGTGGGTACTCGTTTTTATTATGTGGAGATAACAGATGCCACATGCGGGGTAACTGTTAAAAGCTCAGCCGCACCTGTGATTACATTAGCTACAGTGGGTTTTACTACACAACCCATCGTTTCTCAGACAATCTGTAATAATACCAGCATAGCGCTGACTGTGGGGGCGGTAACAGGTGGTTCTGGTAATTTTAGTATACGTTGGCACAGCAACAGCAGCAATAGTAATACAGGAGGTACACCAATTGCTCCGGGTAACGGTTCTGGTACGGTGACTTACACTGTTCCGGCTACCACTACAGCCGGTGACAGGTATTTTTATGCAGTGGTAACAGATAATAACTGTTCGGTATCTTATAGTAGTGATGCTGCAACAGTAACTACCCGCAGCGCTTTAACGGTAGCAACCCAACCCGCTTCTATACAAACAATCTGTAACAATGTGGGTACTACGTTAACAGTAGCGGCTAGTGGGGCATCGGGTAGTTACACCTACCAGTGGTTCAGCAACAGTAGTAACAGCAATACCGGTGGTACCAGTTTGGGTAGTGGTTCAGGTGCTCAAACGGCAACTTATAGTGTGCCCGCTACAGCAACACCGGGTGATCGCTTTTATTATGTGGTGATAACAGATGTTACTTGTGGAGTAAATATAAGTAGTAATGCTGCTACCATAACTACAAGAACCCCATTAACAGTGGGTACCCAACCACTGACCCAGCTATCTTGTAACAATGTTCCGGTAACTATTACTGCGGCTGGAGCAGGCGGATCGCTGAGTTATACCTATCAATGGTTTAGTAATAGCAGTTTAAGCAATACAGGCGGAACCTCCATTTCAGGAGCCAATTCAGCTTCTTATATAATACCAGCCAGTGCTGTAGAAAGTGAACAACGTTATTTTTATGCAGTTATCACGGATGCAATTTGTATGGTGTCTGTTCCTACACAGGCTGCAAGGGTAACTACAGGTGGCGCATTGACTATTCTTTCTCAGCCCACCTCTCAAACACTCTGTAATAACACTGCGGTAGGAGTTACTGCATTGGTTACCGGAGGATCATTAAGTTATACCTATCAATGGTTTAGCAACAGTACGCTGAGTAATACCGGAGGAACTGTTATTGCAGGCGCAAACGCAGCTAATTATACTATACCCGGTACAGCAACAGCAGGAGATCGTTACTACTATGCTGTTATCACTGAAAACAGTTGTGGTCAGCAATTAGTAACAAATCCTTTTACCATCACAACACGTCCTTTATTGACTGTGGGTGTAACACCGGCTAACCAAATAATTTGTAATAATACAACCATTGATGTGCAAACAGCAGGTGCTGGAGGATCAGGAGTATATATCTATCAATGGTATAACAATACAAGTCTCAGCAATACAGGAGGTACAAATTTAGGTAGCGTACAAGGTGCCAATACTAACACTTACAGTATACCTGCTACAACTGTTGCAGGCGAGCGATATTATTATGTAGAGATCAGGGATGCCGGTTGTGACCAGTTGGTTAGAACCAATGCCTTTAAGATTACTACAGGTCAGGTATTAAGTGTTCAAGCTCAACCTCAGTCTCAGGTAGTTTGTAATAATAGCACAGCAAATATTTCTGTATTACCATCAGGAGGTACAGGTCTTTATACTTACCAATGGTTCAGTAATACTGTTAACAGTAATACAGGCGGAATCAACCTCGGCAGCAGTTCTGGCGCGCAAACAAGCAATTATACTGTGCCAGGTACGACCGTTTCCGGCGATCGCTTCTATTATGTAGTTATTACAGATGCGAGCTGCGGTGCAACCATTAGAAGTAATGCAACAAGAATAACTACCGGAGTAGCTTTGTCTGTAGGCACACAGCCTGTTTCTCAAATAGTATGTAATAATACAAGCGTTGCAATTAATACAACAGGCGCTGGTGCTTCATTAAGTTATACTTACCAGTGGTATAGCAATGCCTCTAACAGTAATACAGGGGGTACGCTGATTACTGGAGCCAACGCTTCCAGCTATACGGTACCTGCTACACTTACTGCAGGCGATCGTTTTTATTATGCAGTAATTACAGATGCAAGTTGTGGGTTACAGGTGACTACTACCGTGGCTACCATAAATACCCGTAGTGCATTAGTGGTAAATACACATCCTTTATCACAAACAATATGTAACAATGTAACTATTGATTTACCTGTATCTGTATCTGGTGGATCAGGCACTTATACTTATCAGTGGTATAGTAATACTGTTAACAGTAATAGTGGAGGAACAAGTCTGGGTAGCCTATCAGGTGCCAATAGTTCCATTTACACCATTCCTGCTATTGCGGTATCCGGCAATCGATATTATTATGCTGTAATTACAGATACAGAATGTGGAGTATCTGTTACGACCAATGCGGCAACTATTTTTACCAGAACTGCCTTGACTGTTGGTACGCAACCTCAATCAGTACAAACAATTATTAATAATACCACAACCAATATAACGGTAGCTGGTGGAGGTGCAACAGGGGCATATAATTATCAATGGTACCAATCACTTTCCAGAACTAATACAGGTGGTTCTATCATTGGCGGTGCTACTGGAGCAACCTTTACTGTTCCGGCAACAGCAATAGCAGGCAGTAGGTATTTCTACGCAGTAATAACAGATGCAGGCTGTGGTACTAACATATCTTCAGACGTAGCAGAAGTTATTACGACGGGAACGCTAACTATTAGTTCACAACCTCTTTCGCAAACTGTATGTAATAATACCTCCACTACTTTGTCTGTTTTGGCTGCTGGCGGTAGCACATCATTTATTTATCAATGGTATAGCAATATTATCAACAGTACAACAGGGGCTACTTTAATCAATGGTGCAACAAATCAAAATTATACTGTACCTGCTTCTAATCTGGTAAATGACAGGTACTTCTATGTGGTAATTACAGATGCCAATTTAGGTAACACAATTACCAGCGATATAGCAAAAATTACTACACGTTCGGGTACACCGGTAATTGTAAATACCCAACCCGCTGCAGTTAGTGCCATATGTTTAAATGGTACGGTTAGTCTGCAAGTAGGTGCTATAGGCGGTGCCTCAGGTACTTTTGTTTACCAGTGGTATAGTAATAATGTAGCTTCCAATACGGGAGGTACACTGATACCAGGTCAAACAGGAACTAGTTTTTCAACTTCTCTGAATTCACTGGACACCCGTTTTTACTATGCAACGGTGGCAGACCCAACTTGTGGTACCGGGGTGCCAAGTAATGTTGCAACAGTAAATGTTAGAGCTCTACCTTCGGTATCTGTTGTACCACTGCAGCAAACAGTTTGTTTAAATGCAGGTGCTCTAACTGCAGACGCAACGGTTGCCGGTGGAGCCGGATCTGTATCTTATCAATGGTATTCAAATACCACTAATTCAACAGTTGGTGGTACAAGTCTGGGAACAGATAATGGCGCAAGAACCTTATCGTTTACACCATCAGCTTCTTCACTGGGTACTATGTATTACTATGTGGAAGCCAATTTTTCTGGTAATGGTTGCGGTGTGGTAAAAAGTAATACTCATCAGGTTACAGTTAATTATGTTGCGTTGCCTTCTGATATTGTAATAACAACCCCTAACTTAAATCTGTGTAAAGGACTCTCTACTAGTCTTAAAGCTTCACTATCTGCTACCAGTACTATTCAGGATCCTGTATTTAACTGGTATGCCGATGCGAATTTTACGATATTACTGGGTACCGGAACCGATTTTGTTACACCGGTTTTAAATAATACAACTACTTACTATGTAAAAGTAAGTGGTAGTAATGCCTGTGAAAACCTGCCGGGCAATGGTCAGTCTCAAACAATTGCAGTAACTGAACAGGCTCCGGAGGTGATTCTGCCAGCTAACCTTACAGTTTGTGCCGGAGTAAACACTTCACAGATAGCTTTTTCTTCTACTGTTTCAGGAACTACTTATACCTGGACAAATAATAATACATCTATAGGGCTTGCAGCATCAGGTAATGGAAATATTCCTTCTTTTCTAACAGTAAACAGCAATCTTACAAACAGGGTAGCTGGTATTTCTGTAACACCTTTTGCAAACGGATGTGTAGGAGTAACTAAAACTTTTACCATAACGGTGGTGCCGAATGCATTGGTGAATGATACTTCATTTATTGTTTGTAGTGCAGCGCCATTGAATTATACACCTGTAAATGTTCCCTCAGGAAAGAAATACAGCTGGGTAGTGTCATCAGTACCTCCAACTATAACAGGTGCTTCCGATAACCTTATACCAGTTTCTTCATTTTCGCAAACACTTTCAAGCACCAGCGCAACACCTGTGAACGTAGTATATGCGGTAACACCGGATGGCTGTAGCGACAGAACTTTTACAGTAACAATAACAGTTAATCCTGTTCCGCAGATTAATAATCAATCTCTGACCAGCGCTATCTGTAATGGTGCCGGATTTACTACATCAAATTTTGCAGGTATTGTACCAGAAGGAACTTTATATACCTGGACTATACCTACATCAAATCCTTTGGGAGCCGTAACCGGAGGCAATGGCCAGTCAATAAAACAATCTGTGGTGAATGAAAATAACTTATTTCACAGCAGGTCAGATATTGCCAATGCAATTTACCTTATTACACCGTTTAGTTCTGCTGTATTGGGAGGATGTGTGGGTCAGTCATTTACTTTAACGGTACCTGTAAATCCTAAACCGGTTTTAGTAACAACGAGCGCAGGTTCTATTTGTAATCGTACTGCAGCCGTTTACACTCCTTCTTCTCTTACTGCAGGCGTTTCTTATACATGGAGAAGACTGGTACAACCCAATATTTCAAATGAAGCGGCCAGTGGTGTGAATGGTTTTTCAGAAGTACTTCACAATACCGCAGCATTCCCTGTGCTGGTTGATTATGAATATACACTCACAGCCAATGGCTGTAGTAATACACAAATTGTTCAGGTATTGGTAAATCCAGATCCATTATTGAGTTCACCTACCAGCTTAAATGTGTGTTCAGGCGCATTGCTGAATTATACTCCTTCCAGCTTAACAACCGGTACTTCCTTTACCTGGTCAAGAGCAGTAGTTGCAGGCATTAGAAACCTTTCAAATGCAGGTACAAGTGACATATTTGAAGCATTGGTGAATACTTCAAATGACCCTGTTGAAGTAACATACCGATTTACGCTTACAGCCAATGGTTGTACACATAATGAAGAGGTTCGTGTAACAGTAAATCCAATACCTGCTATTGCTGATATAACTCAACAGGCTGTTTGTAGTGGAACGCCGGTACAGGTTAACTTTACAGGTTCTCAGGTTGCTGGTACTGTATACAACTGGACAAATGGGAATAGTAATATTGGATTAGCTTCTTCTGGAACCGGAAATATTTTGTTTACCACTGCCAATACATCCAATCAGTTACAAACAGCTTCAATTTCAGTTGTACCCGTAGCAAACGGCTGTTCTGGGTCGGCTAAGAATTTCAATATACTGGTTCAATCCCCGTTGACGCTGAGCAGCAGTACAACACCATCAGCAATTTGTACGAATACTGCATTTGTTTATACGCCGGAAAGTAATGCGCCAAATGTATCATTTAGCTGGTCTAGAGCTTTTGTGAACGGGATAAGCAATGGAGCCGCAACCGGAAATGGAATCATTCGTGAAATATTGGTCAATAACTCAACTGTACCTGTTAAGGTTACTTACGAAATGACACTCACAGCTAATGGCTGTAACAGTACGCAATTGATTTCAGTTACCGTAAATCCAATACCAGCTGTTTCAAATATTACAGATAAGGTTGTATGTAATGGATCTTCTGTAGAAATAAACTTTACTGGTTCTCCAGTTGCAGGTACTGCATATAATTGGACCAATACCAATAGTAATATTGGATTGGCATCTTCCGGAACTGGAAATATTTTATTTACAGCTACGAATATATCAACCAGGGTGCTAACAGGTTCTCTTTCAGTTACACCTGTAGCCAATGGCTGTTCTGGGCCGGCTAAGAGTTTTGCTATTCAGGTTCAGCCAACATTGGTTCTAACTAGCAGTACAGCACCACTTCCAATTTGTACCAACACTGAGTTTATTTATGTGCCAGAAAGTAATGCAGAAAATGTATCATTTAGCTGGTCTAGAGCTTTGGTGAATGGTATTAGTAATGGAGCGGCAACCGGAACTGGAACAATTCGTGAAACATTGATCAATGATTCGAATGTGCCTGTTAAGGTTAGCTATGAAATAACCATCACGGCGAATGGCTGTACCAGTATCCAATTGATTTCAGTTACTGTAAATCCAATGCCAACGATGAATGATATAGCAGAGAATACGGTATGTAACGGGGCTGCTGTTGAAATAAGTTTTAATGGTTCTCCTGTTGCCGGTACTCTGTATAACTGGACAAACAGCAATAGCAATATAGGGCTACCTTCTTCCGGAACTGGGAATATTTTGTTTACAGCTACCAATTTATCAACCCAGTTACTCACAGGTTCCCTTTCGGTTGTGCCTGTGGTAAATGGTTGCTCCGGAGCAGCAAAAACTTTCAACATAAAAGTTCAGCCAACATTGTCCTTGAGTAGCAGCGCAACACCACCTGCAATCTGTAGTAATACTGTATTTAGCTATCAGCCGCAAAGCGTTACAACAGGTGTTTCATTTAGCTGGTCAAGAGCTATTGTAAATGGCATCAGCAATACAGTGGCCTCCGGAACTGGAAAAATAGAAGAAACGCTGATTAATAATACGAATACAGCTATTCAGGTTCCTTATGAAATTACGATAACTTCTACCAACGGTTGCTCCGCCAAAAAAATGATAGTAGTAACTGTGAATCCAACACCATCTGTGGCCAATGTATCAAATAGGATACTTTGTAATAACAGTGTAGCTGTCATTAATTTCTCAGGTTCTTCTGTGAATAATACTAATTACAGGTGGACAAATGACAACACCGATCTGGGTATTTTGTCTGAAGGACTAAATGATATCTTCTTTGTTGCAACGAATACAACCAATAAACCGATTGTATCTAACCTGGTAGTAACACCTGAAGCCGGTTTTTGTAAAGGATCGCCTATCACATTTACTATAACGATTAATCCTTCATTAAAACTGAAAACAGCTACCAGCTTACCAGCTGTATGTAGTAATCAATTACTAACCTATGAACCATTGGTTGAAGGTAATTCGAATGCTGTCATTTCCTGGACAAGACCATCTGTTTTTGGAATCTCAAACAGAGCTGCTAGTGGTACCGGTCTTATTAGTGAAAGATTGGTGAATACAACATCATTGCCAGTTTTAGTGACATATGTTATCACCATTGCAAGTGAAGGATGTAGCTCTACAGAGAATGTATCTGTACTGATCAATCCTGCCATAAACATTACGAATGCGGGATCGGGCTTTAGTATTTGCAGTAAAGAGGCATTTCTCTTCTCTCCAGTTTTATCTGTTTCGGGTGCACAACTTACATGGGCAAGAGAAGCTGTGCCAGGTATATCCAACGCAGCAGGAACAGGAGTAGGAGATATTGCAGAAGTATTGGTAAATACTACTTCTGTACCTGTAGATGTATTATACAAATACACCATTTCACAAAGCTCGGCATGCGTTGCTGATCAGTTTGTGAAAGTTACTGTACAGCCACAACCGCAACTAATCAGTAGTAAGGTTCTGGAAGTGTGTAGTAATGTATCTGTTGGATACAGTCCGGAAAGTAATCTCACGGGGACCAACTTTACCTGGAATCGACCTGCTATAACTGGCATAGCCAATAGTGCTTCCGGTGGCATAGGTATCATTGGAGAAAGTTTGGTTAATAGAACAAACCAGTCAATAGTCGTAACCTATCAAATCAATATGAATAACATAAATGCTTGTTCTAATACAGATTCGATTAAGGTAACAGTTAAACCCAGTCCAACAGTAAATATAATGTCTGATCAGTTGGTTTGTAAAGATGCAAGAACACAGGTAATTCAGTTTACAGGGGTTCAACCCAATACTATTTTTAACTGGACAAATACGGAAACTGGTATTGGTTTGGCAGCATCCGGAACTGGTAATATTCCTTCATTCATTGCTACAAACAGAGGTTCATTGCCATTATCAGCTACTATTGATGTAGTACCTGAGTTGAATGGCTGTAAAGGAGCTTCTGCCAGTGTATTAAGATTCACAGTAAATCCAGGTATTAGCTCACAGTTTATCGAATCAGCTCCTCTCGCAGCTTGTCCTAATGAATTAGTGGGTCCTTTGATTGCCAGTTATCCAAATGGCGGTGATGGAGTTAATTATGCTTTTCAATGGATGGTTTCTACTGACAGACTTAACTATACACCCATTACAACCAGTGGCGCAAATAACCGGCGATTCTTTGCCCAGGCACAAACAAAAGATACCTGGTATAAAATGATGGTAAGCTCAGGTGGATGTACTGCATATACTGATTCTGTTAAAGTAAGAATGGGTGTTGCTCCAGTAGTAACGGTAAGTAATAAGGATAACTACACAATAAGTATCGGAAATGCTACACAGTTGGTAGCCGAAGGAGCTACTTCGTATATATGGACTCCACGTTCGTATATAAGTGATGCCTTTATATCGAATCCTTTGGTGAGCCCGTTAACTGATAATTTCCGTTATGTTGTAACGGGTATAAATAGTGATGGATGTACAGATACAGCTAGTGTTATCATTAAGGTTACCGAAGGGTATTCTATTACACCAAATAATATTCTTACGCCTAATAACGATGGATATAATGATTTGTGGGTTATTAAGAATATTCAACATTACTCCACTCACAGAATTTCTATCTACAATGCAAACGGCAGCTTAATTAAAACACCGTGGGTTAATAATTATGTGAGTTGGGATGGTAAAAATGATGCTGGCGTAACTGTGCCTGCAGGCACCTACTATTATGTAATTGATTTGGGTAGTGGTAAGGCTCTTATTAAAGGCTCTCTTACCATTATCTACTAAATAACAATTTTGAAATAACCAAAACTAAGTGTATGAAATGCAGAAATACATATTTACTAATTGCCTCGCTAGTCATTATGAATAGCGTTGTTACTGGTCAGACTGGCTATTTTGTATCCGGTATTTTTTCCAATAAAATGTTATTTAATCCATCTCAGGCTGGATTAAGGGGCGCGGGTGATATTCATGTCATTTTTAAAACGGCAATGGATAACTCGCAATCAGGCTTAGCACGTGAAATGGTAGTTACTGGAGATATTCCTGTATCTCAGTCGGCAGGAGTAGGATTTGTTTTGCAAAATCAGTCTGCAGGTTTATTGAAACAGACTGTGTTTAATTTTTGTTACGCTTATGGTATCAAGTTTCGGGAAGATTTTAAACTTCGCTTTGGTATTGGTGCAGGTTTTAAAAATATAAGGGCACAAACTAATAGTTCATCACTTGAAAGTATTGTTGGCGATCCAAACGATCCGGCGCTTACTGCGTACAATAGTATACCTCCTTCGTTTTACAACGTATTTAGTGTCAGCGCAAATATGAAAAATATAGAGTTGCAACTCGTAGCTCCTAATCTGACAGCAGCCATACAGAATAAAAGTTTGCAAAGACTTGATTATGTACAGTTTCAGGGTGGGATAAGTTATGCAAAACAAATCGGGGGCGGAAATTTATTGAATAATGAGTCGAGCCTACGTGTATTCGGTGGTGCAATGATGTATAAACAATCAGGTACATTGATTATGGGTGGTATTGAGTTAAATGCAAACGGCTATTTAACTGCAAATGCAATGTATAATAGCACAGGCGTAATGACTGGTGGATTGGGCGTTGTGTTAGATAAGTCGGTGCGAATAGGTATCAATTATTCGATTGGCGGTTTGTATTCAAGAACCATTTATGGTGGTGCTGGAGTAGCAGAATTGCATGTTGGGTATTTATTTAAAAAGAAATAAGTAAAAGTAAAATTATGAAAAGGAAAGAGTTAGATATTTTCAATTTTTTCTACAGTATAGGTGCTGTAGTAATCCTGATAGGAGTAATAGCAAAATTTATGGAATGGAAATTACAGGATGAATTATTATTATCAGGTTTAGGTGTTGAGATATTGGTATTTGCTATGTCGTCTATACAGTTTAAAAGAGAAGAGAAAAAATACAGCTGGGAGCGATTATTTCCTGAGTTGGTTGATAATGCATCTGCACCATCTAGCTTACAAGGTATACAAAAAAGCGTAGAGGAGTTGGCGGGTCGTTATTATAAAGGCATGAATGAGTATGTAGAACGATTTGAATCATTGAATACAGATATGATCAAGGGAAGTGGACAGTATCAGGAATCATTAAACAGTATATCACTGCACCTGGCTGAGTCCGCACATGCATTCAGCGCTTTTAAAGATAATGTATCGATGGTAACAGCTTCATTTGTAGAACTACATGCTATTAGTACCGATATTCATGAGTTGCAGGTAAATCTTCAGAAGATGGCAGCCATATCTATTATCTCGGGTGATAAGCTGAGCCTGTTTCAGGAACAGATGGATGCACTGAATGATGCGATATACCGATTTAATGCATTGTCTTCAGGAATTATTCATCAGTTCAAACAGATAGGAGATTAAAGCATGGCGGGAAAAATTAACCATAACCGATATCGGTTGATCACCTTGTTGTATGTAATATTCGTCTGTTTATCAGTATTAAATATTCCATTTAGTTTACTGGATTCTAATTTGTACCTCATCCGTACAATGGAGCAACAGGAACAGGACCGTTTATTGCAGGTAAATTTTGCCAACAGGGTAATATCAACACACAGAGAACAATTAAACGGTGATACCACACAGTCATATCTACGAATTAAAGACCGCATAAATGACAGCTACAAATGGGCAGATAGTTTAGACCAATTAATACTTAATGGCTTGAAGAAGGAGGGCAGCAGCATAGAATCTGAGTTCAGCAGTAAACGTAAGATTGGAGATCTGATGCAGAAAGATTCATTGATATATAGATTCAGGGAAGAATTGTTTGATTTGAATAAATACATATTAGCCCAACCATTTTTTCTGGATAGTTCTTATTCCAGATTGTTGCCGGCACGGGAAAACCTGGTTGCACAGTCGGGTAAGGCAATTCGTTGGGAGTCGTACTTTTTTTTACATAAACCAACAGCGATCAACTATACGCAGGTAAAGCGTATTAAGTTACTGTTGCTGGATTTGGTATATAATTATCAGTTGGCGGCACTGAGGTCAATAGACTATTACCCTGCCTTTTATTCCAGAAAGGAAAACCGCGTATTTATAGATAAGCGTGAGGGTGCGATGGAATTCAGTGAAAATAAGCAATTAAAGGAGCAGACCATAACACAGCGGGTTAGCACCCCATCATCAGCTGTAAATGAATTTGGACAAGCGGCCGAAGAAAAAAGAAAAGAGTCAGAAACAAATCTGAAAGAGTCATCATCAAAAGAGAATCTTGAACAGATATATCAGGCAATATTTTCTTCTTTGCAAACTGAAAATCTGTTTGTAGGCATACGTAATGTGGTTTTAAAAAATATGTCACCCCTATTACAGAGTCAGGTCTCAGTTAGTATGAGTCCACAGACTGATTTACAGCAATCCGGCGATGACTATATAGTACTGTTCAGTCGTTCCGGAGACTATCGACTATCATTTATAGACAAACGTGAAGGAGCAACTAATGGGAAAGTGTTATTTGAGAAACGGATTCATGCGTCCTTATTACCCAGCCCGATCATCCGGTTGAATACAGAGAGCAGTACAAAAGATATATTAAGTGTACGTGATTTGTTTTCATTGAATCGTTTGGTGGCTACAATGGATATTGCCGGCCAGTCATCTTTTCCCGGTAGAATAAATGGATTCAGGTTGACACGAATAGCAAAAAGCGGCGAGCAGCAGACAGCATACAATTATGGAGAAGTATTCAGAGGGCAGGTGCAGGAAATGCTGAGCAGCCTTAAGAAAGGAGATATAGTATTTTTTGACAACATTACAATATCACTGGCCGACGGTACAACCCGCACGCCCAACCCGATTTTGTATAAAATAGTGGAATGATATGCGATTAATACGATTATACTTGTTAGTAGCCATAGCTATGCTGTATGTATCAGACATAGTAGGTCAGGATACCTTGCGGGGAAGTTATAATGTGCTGCGTTTACGGCCTGGTGTATTTTATGCAACAGGAACTGTAACGGTTCGTGATAGTCTGATTATAGAACCCGGAACGCGTATATATCTTGGCTCAGGTGTCTCTGTTCTTGCAGAAGGAGCAGTTCATATGGAAGGGAAAGCAGGTAGCGTGATAGAGTTGTTGAGTATTCCCGAACAAAGTGGTCAGGGACTAGTGATTATTGGTCAGCATAAAGGTGATGTGATTATAAGGAATTGTAGTTTTAGTAATCTGATGCTACCACTTGATTTCGAATTTGGATGGAGCAGGGGCAAAGCAGAAGTTACAAACAATGAGTTTGTTCGTAATGCTGGTCCGGTAGCCGTACTGCAGGTATTGAATGCGGGAAACCCTTTAGCCGGAGATATAACAGGCACCGAGATGTTAATCCGTGGTAATCTGTTTGCAGAAAACAGATCGGCTGTATATATTCAGGATTTTATGAATGAGCAATTACGCTTGAGGATAGAAGATAATGCATTTGTGAGTAACCGTATACAAGAGTATGGTAAATACACATTCTCAAGTAATATACTATTTGGCCGGATGGATAAGTTGTATCGGAAGAATCCGCCTGTCATTAATGGGAATAGTTTTGTAAATAATTATTTGTGGGATAATGCTTCAGACAGCATGGTTCATCATGCGAATATAGGGGTGTATGGAAGTATGGATAGTGTCCGGATAACCGATAACTACCTGGGCGGAAAAGATGAAAATAAGAATCGACAGGGGATTTATGATTATCTGGTCAATTACACATCGCCTAAACTCCTGACTGAGTCAAATGCATTATTTCCCTCCGATCGTGTTCCACCACACATATATAACAGTTATCGTTTGCCAGCTCGTGAACAACAAAGAGTAAATTACCTGATACGAGACGGTCAATGGCGCATAGTAATCGATAGTATAGGAACAGATATCGATGATAATTTTGATTTGAGTAAAGGAATGCAGGTATTGAAATTGTTGGTTAACCGAAAAGTAGATATATCTCAGGCAAAAGTAATCTACACCTATATGTCAGATTCGCTCAAGGCAATAGATACTCTATTCAATTGTAAAGTGGAACTTGAGCGGGATAGAGATGTACTGGTGGAGTTTAGCTATCGTCAGGATAGTATGTTAAGGCGCCATAATGGTTACTTATTAATAAAAGGAGTAACTGGTGAAAATGGAGAATATGTTCCAGAATTGAGTATCGGTTACTTGCATTACCTCGCATTATATCGTGAAGCAAAAGCAATGGCAGAGTTGCGGAAAAAGCGAACTGAACTAAAGGACAGCGTAAATCAGGTAAAAATAAAACCTGAATTGAAACTAAGCCAGGAACGATATAAAAAATCCTATGAGATTGGCTTTATGGGTGGGTATGCTTTATACTATGGAACATTGTCGAACAGATCCTTATTTAAAAACGACTTTAATGGAGGTCTTGGTGTAGAATTTCGTTATGCAATGAAGAATAATATTTCTGTAAGCTTAGGGATGATGCGAATTAAGTTGACGGGTTCAGACCTGCGTTCAGATGATCCGCTGAAGATTGCGCGGGGAATGTCATTTATAACACCTGTAACAGCTATTAGTGCTCAGGTAGAATATAGTTTATATGATACTCGCTATTACTATCGGCATGGACGTAAGCTGAATGCGTCAATCGGATTTGGAATTGATTATATCAGTTTTAATCCAAAGGGAGAATATTTAGGAAAACTCTATGATTTACAACCATTGGGTACCGGTGGTCAGCGGTTAAGTGGCGCTACCAATGCCCCTTATGCTTTAAAAAGTTTCGGAGCACCTATTACAGCAAAATTGCGTTATACGATTAATAGAAAGGTAGTCTATTCTGTTTTCGCCAGTTACCACATGACATTCACAGATTATCTGGATGACGTTGGTGCTGATGCTTATCCCGACCCCATCGCTATTGCCGCCGCCAATCCATCAAATCCTGACGCAGCTGCTTATTTCAGTAATCCAACCAAAAGGATAGTGAATAAAGGACAGTTACGCTCAGGTTCCAGCGGAGGGTCAGATGGCTTTTTTACAGTTGGGTTCGTATTGGCGTATCATTTTTGAAGTATGTTATCCCAAAGCCTTAATAGAAATGTAATGCTTTCAGCTCATTATCTTTTATTAGTAAAACCGGTAAGGTATTGTACAGGAAACAATAATGCTTATAACCATCGAAATTTACAAGATCATATATGGGGTGAATAAGTTAGATTAGATCTATTAATGGCTGAAATAAGGGGTACTTACACGCTAACACAAACTTTATCTGAATAGTAGGTATGTATAATGTAGAAACGGACCGAATCCATATATCAATTCGATTGATATACAAAAAAGTGAATTAAATTATTCCATACACTTTGGCGAGAGAAACCAGTTCCACAACACTGCTTTTGGTGATACCCAGCTTTTCATAGGCTTTGCCTTTATAAGTAGATACAGTAGAGACATTAATACCAAGCGACTCAGCAATTTCAGCAATTGTTTGCCCTTTCAGCAGCTCTCTGACAACCTGAAATTCTCTTTCACTGAGTTCTTCAAATGGATTTGCTACTTTATTGGTAATAAATGTGGTCAATAATGACTCTTTGAGGGCATCACTCATATAAATGCCTTTTGCCATAACGGTTCTTACAGCTTTAATAATAATGGCATTATCAGCCGACTTATTCACATATCCATTGATTCCTAATTTGAACATTCTGCCCGCAAAACTTAATTCATCATTCATCGTAAGTACCAGAACAGGAGTATCAGGCTGATTTTTTTTGATGAATTGTAATAATCTGAAAGGATCAGTATCAGGCATATTAATATCCATCAGAATCAGATGATATTTTTTATTTATAAGGAATTTATAAGATTGCTTTTCATTTGAGGCTTCATCAAATGAACAATTGGAGTACTCTGCACGTAATAGCACTTCCATTCCTGCCCTTATCATACTGTGATCATCAATGAGTAAGAAACTATACATTAGGCTGATAAGATGAAATTTAAGTACAAATAATAATGAAGATAAATAAAATTTGATAAGAAAAGTAAAATGAAGATTCCTAAAATCCTTTTCATTCTTTTAAGAAAAGCAAGTAAAAAAGTTCCTGTATTACATGGTAGATAAGTAACTTGTCATATTAGTTGAAATGGTCATATGTGCGTAAAGACTCTGATCATCCTTCTCGCAGGTATTTTAACACAGCAACGGTTTAATTTTTTTTTTAAGGTGATGCATAATTTTTTTTATGCGAAAAGTTATTTCAAATCTGATGATCACGACAATGTTGAATCAAAAAAGCCTGAACAAATAACGATTCATCAAACTATTCGTATGTGTTACAATGGGTGATGATACCTGAGTAGTTCATTGATACATACTGGCTTACAACAGTTGTAACACTCATAATTAAAAGGTACTCTTTTGAGAAATATAGAAATAGCGATTGCTGCAGTTAAGGTGATATTAATCTTTTCTGCAAATTATCTTTAACCATCTTCACCATTCTACTGCATTTATAAGGTCTTTGGTATGGTATTTTGACTTTAAGATTTACATATATTATCTGATAATCTCACTTTAATATATTTTATTTCTTAATGAGTTTGATTCTATTCCTCTGGTTGCGATCCAATCCTTCATTTATTCTTTATGATTGCTATATGAGCCATTTTATGGTGTAATGCTTCAGTTGGCATTAGCTTTTATGTATGCATATAAATCAGGTATGCCTTCAACCCTTTGGCATGTATCCAATACCTGCCTGAGAACTTTAATAGTCTTTAAATAAACACAAGAAAATACGTAAGTACAGGATGATTGAGACTATATACTAATTAATGTATTACCTCACTTAGGTTATTCTAGATGAAGAGATTTTAAAAGGATCAATCTTTCAAGTTTGTTTTGAATTTCTAATCATTCACTTCACTACTTACCATTATTTGATGATTTTGGTAGGGCCTGATTTTATAGGCATGCGTTTTAACAGATGAATTACCGTGTAGGGGTACATAAAAAAGGTTGCTATTACGCAACCTGATGTTTTGGTGGAGAATACCGGATTCGAACCGGTGGCCTCTTGCATGCCATGCAAGCGCTCTAGCCAACTGAGCTAATTCCCCGAAAGATTGCAAATGTAATGGCTCCTTTAGTTCCTGCAAAAAAAATAATGCCTTGTAAATTAAGGAGTTAAGCTAGCGGGCTCATTTTTATGGTATAGATATCTACTAAATCTTCATTTGTTAAAATTATGTTAATGCCTCAAGCCTTACCCAACGCTTTTGAATTACCCTGGGGTATTACTCATATCAAGTCAATTAAAAGCAAGCAATGAAACAGAAATTCAGCATGACCGTATCGATGATCATTATGATGATCTCTTTACTTATTTCCTGTACCAAAAAAGATGTACCTGTACCGGTGAGCCAGCCCAATACGCCTCAGCAACCCAATCCCCCTCACCAAGGTGGAGGGCAACCCCAGCAGCAGCCACTGAAAATTAAAGTACAGGCCATTATCAAAATCGGAGACATTGTGTACGATCAAATTCCGGCAAGTTTCACCCTTACCAGTTACGACAGCAGTATGCAGCCCCATATGCTTTCTGTAAGTCTGAAACCCGGTATTAATGAAGTAACCATACCTTCCAATCACCTGCGCTATCGTTTATTCGTAAAACAATGGAACCAGACAGATGAAATGACATTGGATCGTAGTAATATTCAGGAAGATGTGATTTATACCCTGGGTGGTGCCAGAGAAGCTAAAAAACTGAAATATGAAATCAGTGCAGTACTGGTGAATGGTCTTTACCGTGCAGATAGTAAAACAGAATACCAATATGATGTAAATGGTAAACTGTTACAAGTACTGTTGCTGAAAAAAAGAAGCAATGGCAATATCTATACAGCCCTTTCGGAAACGCTATCTTATCAGGACGGTAAAGCAACTGTGATTACCCGCAAAGATGAAACCGGAGCAGTAATCAATACAACCTATATCAGTTATGATCAGCAGGGAAAAATAAAATCCCTGAAACAATCCGCTCCTTCAGGTGAAATCAATGCAGCTATCAGTTATACCATTACCGGTGCAGGTGTTGAAACCAGGATCAAACACATCAATAGTATCAATGGTGTCACTACAGATTATTATATGCTCTCTGATAAAGGAAACCCCATAAAAAGATCTTATCTGGCATCCAATAATATCAGTGAATGGTCTGATTATGGATATGATAAAAATATCAACCCTTATATCCATATGAACTGGCCCGATATACTGATGTCGCGAAGTGCAAAGAACAATATCAGTTGGACAGGGAAAGAGTATTTTTCGGGAAATATGACACTCGATCCGGTAACCTATAACTATACCTATGATGCAGAAGGGTACCCGGTAAGCCTTGTAAAAGAGTTTCGTTCTGCCCGCAATGGCGACATTGTAAACACCACAAAAACCACTTATCACTATTAATTACCCATGAACAGGGAAGCACTTCCCTGTTCATATCCTTCCAGATACTTTTGCAAATTCAAAAAAATGAAAACATATATATACATCATCGCAATCCTGGTTTCAATGGCTTCCTGTACCGCAGTGAAAATAGCGGTGCCAGAACAATTCAGTGCTCAGGCAACCGCCATGAAAGTACAAGGACTGAATGGCTGGAAATTCAATGAACAGCTGAGTTTCGGAACCTATTTTACTTCTTCTGTAAAACGAGGATGGGATTTTTCGAATGGGAGTCGCTTCAGCCGCTTTAGTCTCAAAGGAGAAGATGTCCTGCTGAGTGCATTTAATATTTATTCCGACAGAGAAAAATATACAGAGAAAAACCGTTTTCAATATTCCATACAGGATGCAAGTCTTGTAACAGAAGTACTCGCACAGGAAAAATTTTCAGAAAATCAGTTGGTGTATAAATCGAATATGGACTGGTTGAATAACCTGAAAAGAACAGATAAATATGAATATGCATTTTCTGCAACAATCGTTCCGCTGAACTTTAATAAAGGTGAAGTATGGTCGCTCACCATGCTGAATGAATTTGATGCAAAAAAAACAAAGCAGAATCTGTTTGAACGTCCGCAGACAAAAGACCTGGGTTATGTAACCAATGGAAAGGAACAAATTGAAATCAAACCCCTCTTTCTTAGCAAACGTGAAACGGCTTCGGGTAAAGAAGGCAAAGTGTGGGGCGGTCCGCTGCTCACTGGTTATGAACTGCGTTGGGATGATGGTGTAGTAGGACTGGTTGATATCATGGATAATAAAGTATGGATCGTAAATGACCTTGACCCTAAGGAAAAAATGATTCTCTCAGCAATAGCTTCCGCTATCCTATTAAAAAGAAAACAGGATGTATATACGGAGAGGGCTGATGGGTTATAGCAAATGGTGTATGGCTAATAGCTAATGGCTAAAAGCTAAGTACTTAATTTACAATGGTAGAAACGAGCTACGATATAGAACTACTGATACAAGATTGTATCGCCAACAAACGTAAGGCGCAGGAAATACTTTACAGGGAGTTTTATGCTTTTACCATGCAGGTAGCTTTACGCTACTCAAGAGATGAGTCTGATGCTGCAGATATTTTGAGCAATGCCTTTATTAGAATCTTTAAATATATCCACCAGTTTGATCTGCAAAAAGGAAACCTTCACGGATGGATCAAACGCATTGTAGTAAATGAAGGCCTCGATCATATCAAATCGCGTGAACGTTTCAGTGAAAATGTAGAACTGGAAACCGTTGAAGAACCTTCTATTGATAACAAGGTGCTGGATAAGATGGGTGCAGATGAACTCATGGAACTGATCCAGAAACTACCACCCGCCACACACGCTGTTTTTGTATTGTATGCAGTTGATGGATATACCCACAAAGAAATTGCTGAACAACTAAATATCAGCGAGGGTACATCGAAATGGCATCTGAGTGAAGCCAGAAAAAAATTACAACAAGCACTATTAAAAACATGAATCAATTAACCACATACGAGCAACTGATCGCAGATAAACTGCAACAATTGCCTGTGCCCGATATGGCCGATGCCATCTGGGCCAGCATTGAGCAGCGGCTCGATGTGGAAATGCCTGAAGACCCATCAGGCCCTTCGTCCGGTGGAAACCATTCATTGCCTGGTTTTCAATTTCCTGGTCGTATTATGCTTTACTGCTTTTTAGCCGCTTTTATCAGTGTTGTTTTTTACCTAAATCGTCCCGGTAGGGCCAGTAAAGAGCTGTCATTATCTTCATCAGATGGTATTGCTCCTTCAACAATTGTTGTTGATGATCAAAAGAAACCAACACCACCCGAAAGGCAACAGGAAACCATTTTTAAAGAAAGAGCGGATCTACCTGTCGATAAGTTTAAAGAGGATAAGCTTGTAGAAAAAGAATGGCCTGTATCCGAAAATCCAATAACAGAAATAAAGACAACAGAAATACCTGCAAAACAGGAAACTTCACCTATCAGTGAAACCATACTTGCCAAAAAAGTGATAACACAACAGGATACCATACCTAAGAAAAAAAGAGGTGTAATAGGGATTACTTCAAGTGACTATCGTATTGCCCCTGTAAGAAAAGATAGCTTATAAGAAAGTATCATAAAATCAGATAATATATTATCTTAGATGATAATGTATTCTGATCTGTCCTTTTTTTTCAACAGCTTTTATCTTGATTACTGGAGCCCGAAATGTGATCCTGTAATCAGACCCCTGATTGAGGAATACCTGCCTTCTTTTTTAATCCCTGACAATAAATGGACTGCATTTGTAACAAATGAACCTGATGCGTCTTCTGTTGTACAAAGGGCCGTTTCTATTCGATTTAAGGAGCATCCGGTCTGGAAACATGCATATGAGGAAGTTTATTTTTCATTATTATTGAAATTTTCAGGAGAAGAATGTATCGGAATTGTTTCTGCGCAATTGATGTTTTCTTTTCCTGATAAAAATATACTCGAAACAGCCATTACGAACTTAATTGATAGCTGTAAAGAGATAGAAAAAGGAGTTGAAATCAGGACGACAGAAGATATGATCTGCATACATGGGGTGGCAACTGGTACAAATGGCTATCTGAAACCAGTAGATAATTTACAGCAACAGCAGGCTCAGCTTTTCTTTTGCACAGTTCCATATTTTTTTCAGCATGAATAAGGGTTTCTAAATAAATCAGGATATAAGCTATATCTTTCTCTTTTAATATATCGTATGAAAAGAAAATATTTATTACTCATTGTTTTCATGAGTCAATTGATTGGTACAAGTGCGCAGACAATCATTGCAGGTACTTTTAATGTACGTCTTGAAACGGCTGGCGATGTGGGTAATCTCTGGACAGACAGAAAGTTATATGTAGCCAACCTCATTCGTTTTCATGGTTTCGATGTATTTGGAACGCAGGAAGGGTTTAAAAATCAGTTAGATGATATCCAAACACAATTACCTGAATATGCCCGTTACGGAATTGGAAGAGACGATGGTATTACGAAAGGCGAACATTCGGCAATCTTCTATAAAAAAGATCGTTTTGAATTGTTGAAATCGGGTGATTTCTGGTTGTCTGAAACACCAGAAAAACCTGGCTTTGGGTGGGATGCCAAAATCAACCGTATCTGCTCATGGGTACAGTTGAAAGAAAAGAAGTCTGGCCGTAAATTTTATTGCTTCAATGTGCATTACGATCATCAGGGAATGGTAGCAAGGAGAGAAAGTAGTAAGCTGCTACTCGCAAAAATAAAACTGATCGCCGGAGACGCACCTGTACTGTTAACCGGTGATTTCAATGGTAATCATAGTACAGAATGGTATCGGTTGATAGCTGATTCAGGTTTGCTGCGTGATACCTTTAAAGAAGTGAAGTATCCCTATGTAAACAATGGAACATTCCAAAACTTTGGGAGGAACTACTCTGTAGCCGATATCATTGACCATATTTTTGTTACCCGGCATTTTTCGGTGAAAAGATGGGGCGTTTTAACCGATTCCTACAATGGAAAGTTTCCTTCTGATCATTTCCCGGTACTGGCAGAAGTTCAGCTGGGCAGATAATTCCTATCTTTTTCTGTAAGAAATCACCCAATCCTCCTACTTATAAGTAAATTAGAAGCAGGTATCTTTTGGTGCCTGTTCAAACCTAAAACTGCAACCATGAACTTTTTATTACAATATGGCTGGATAATAGTAGTCATACTAATCCTTTTTCTTTCCCTGGTAACGGTAAACCAGGGTACCATTGATGTGATTACCATGTTTGGTAAATACAGAAGAATCCTGCGTCCGGGTCTGAATTTCAAAATACCATTACTGGAACAGGTCTTTAAAACAGTAAGTATACAGAACAGGTCAGTTGAACTGGAATTTCAGGCTGTCACCATTGATCAGGCTAATGTGAATTTTAAAAGTATGCTGCTGTATTCTGTGATAAATCAGGATGAAGAGACCATCAAAAATGTTGCTTTTAAGTTTATCAGTGATAAAGACCTGATGCAGGCATTGATCAGAACCGTAGAAGGTAGTATTCGTTCATATGTAGCTACCAAGCGTCAGGCAGAAATTTTATTGCTGCGAAGGGAAATTGTAGAATTTGTAAAAGAGCAGATTGATATTTCACTCGAAGACTGGGGCTATCATTTACAGGATCTTCAGATCAATGATATTACATTCGATGCCCGTATTATGGAGAGTATGAGTAAAGTGGTGGCAAGTAATAACCTGAAAGCGGCAGCTGAAAACGAGGGACAGGCCTTATTAATCACCAAGACCAAAGCTGCAGAAGCTGAAGGTAATGCCATTAAAATTGCAGCAGAGGCAGAACGTGAAGCGGCAAGATTGCGTGGTCAGGGTGTGGCCCTCTTCCGGGAAGAAGTAGCCAGGGGTATGAGTCAGGCAGCCGAGCAGATGAAACAAGCCAACCTCGATACCAACGTAATACTTTTCAGTATGTGGACGGAAGCCGTGAAAAACTTTGCCGAATATGGAAAGGGTAATGTGATATTTCTCGATGGTAGTGCACAGGGTATGGACAGAACCATGCAACAGATCATGGCTATGATGAAGGCGAAAGAGATGGGAGCTTAGATCAACGCGAATGGTGAATGGTGAATGGTCAATAAAGGATATATGCTACTTAATTGGTTAATATGATCTACTTATTATCCAATTGGCTATTGACAATTGACCATTCACCATTCACCATTCAACATTCACGATTGTTAACGTCCCGTGAAATCGGGGGATTAAACGGTGCTTATGTGCAAAAGCTTTCCTAAAAAGCCTTACCGGTATAATTTTATTCACATGCAGGTCTTTCTTTTGTGTTAGGGTCTAATTTTAACCTAACCCAAATTACCCGGTATGTTTCAATTACTGCAGACAGATACTTTACAACAGGCAGCAGGTACGGTTGCTGCCGCAGCCGAAAAAATATCCATGTGGAACCTTTTACAGAAAGGCGGCTGGATCATGTATCCTTTGTATGCGCTGCTGGTAGCGGCTATTTTTGTTTTTGTGGAACGACTGATGGCCATTCGTAAAGCTTCCCGTATTGAGCCTAATTTCATGAATATCATCCGGGATAATATCATGTCGGGCAATGTGCAGGCTGCACGTAACCTCGCAAGAAATACCAATAATCCTGTAGCGCGTATGATTGACAAAGGGATTCAGCGTATTGGCAAGCCACTGGATGCTATTGAAAAGAGTATGGAAAATGTAGGCAAACTTGAAATGTACAGCATGGAAAGAAACCTGAATATACTCTCACTCATTGCGGGTATTGCACCCATGTTTGGTTTTTTGGGTACCATTGTGGGTATGGTACAATTGTTTTATGGTATTGCATCTACCGGCGAATATACACTGAACACTATTGCAGGAGGTATTTATACAAAAATGATTACTTCGGCAACCGGTCTGATCATTGGTTTGATCGCTTATGTAGGACATAACTTCCTGAGTACGCAGATTGATAAAACAGCCAATAAAATGGAAGCTGCCAGCTCCGAATTTATTGATATTCTTCAGGAACCCACCCGCTAATCTCTTTCACTACCGAAAAAAGATTCTATGAACATCAGAAAGCGATTAAGAACACACCCGGAAATGCATACCGGCGCATTGAATGATATTCTGTTCATTCTTTTATTGTTCTTTCTGATTGTTTCAACATTGGCCAATCCCAATGTGATTAAAGTGTCGAACCCTAAGGCAAAAAGCGATACAAGAGCCAAGCAAACCGTAGTAGTGACGGTTGATAAGGATCAGAATCTCTATATAGGCTCGCAAAGAACAACACTTGAACAATTAGAGCCAGAATTGAAAGCTTTTCTCTCTAAAGAAACAGAAAAACCATCTGTTGTCATCAATGGTGATAGTACTTCTCATCTAGGTACCGCCATTAAAGTAATGCAGATTATTAAAAAACTAGGGGCTACACCTGTAATGGCAGTTGATAATTCAGGACAGTAGGGTAGTAAAAAGGTATTCCGCTTTTGCCATACGATCATTTCCGTGTATATCTTTTTTTATTTCAGCAGCGTATTGTTGAGCTGAAAATGTATCTACTACAGCATCACCCATCAACTGGTTGATTTCAAGAAAAACAAGTCCGGGGTTATTCAAATGGGATTGGCCAAAAGCAGCAATTTTCTTATAAAAAATCAAGGCATCTTCGTCCGGTACAAATAAGGCTAGGTGTGGTTCATGATCTAGCACATGTTTGGCCATGCTCAAACCTTCTGAAACTTTGATGTAGGGGGGATTGCTAACAATGATATCGAATGTTGGGAGTGTTTTCCAGTTCTCTTCATTTAGAAAATCCATTTGTATAAAATCAATCTCAGTACCCTGTATTCTGGCATTTTCACGCGCAATTGCAACTGCTTCTTCACTAATATCAATAGCCTGAATATGCCAGTCCGGAAACATTTTTTTGAGTGTGATGGGAATACAGCCCGATCCGGTACCAATCTCAAGTATAGAAATAGAGCCGTTATGGGCAACTTCTTTTATCCATTCAATCAGTTCTTCTGTTTCAGGTCTTGGAATCAAAGTATGTTCATTCACGATAAAATGTAAACCTGCAAACCAGGCTTCTCCCAGTACATATTGAACAGGTTTACCTGCTGCAAGTGCAACATTGTAGTCTTGAAGCTTTGCCAACTGCTCATCAGATAAAAGCTTGTTTTTATAAAGGAGCCTGTCGGTACGTGTTAAGCCCGTAAGATGTTCCAGTACCATATGTGCTATTTGCACTGCTTCCCGTCTTTCATATAATGGAAGAAGGGTGGCTAATAATACATCTTTGGCCTCCGAAAACGTCATGCTGCAATGTTAAGCAGCATTTGGCTATTTTTGTCTATTCACATGGTGAATCTTCATGAAGTATATATGCAGCGTTGTATAGAACTGGCTCTTTTGGGGTCCGGTTTTGTGGCGCCCAATCCGATGGTGGGCTCTGTGCTAGTGCATGAAGGCCGCATCATCGGAGAAGGTTGGCACAAGCAATATGGCGGCCCGCATGCGGAAGTAAATTGTATCAATAGTGTATCAGCAACGGATCAGGAACTGATTCCTTTTTCAACCCTGTATGTTTCACTGGAACCCTGTGCACATTATGGTAAAACACCACCCTGTACCAGTTTAATCATTGAAAAGAAAATCAAAAGAGTAGTCATAGGATGCAGAGACCCTTTTGATGCCGTGAATGGAAAAGGAATTGCATTATTAAAACAATCAGGGGTTGAAGTAATAGAACCTGTTCTTGAGGAGGAAGCAAAAGCGCTTAACAGGCGGTTCTTTTGCTTTCATCGTTTGAAAAGGCCCTATATCATATTGAAATGGGCCCATACAGCTGATGGTTTTATAGCGGCAGATAACGATGAACGGTTATTGATTACAGATGAAGCTACTAATCGATTGGTGCATCAATGGCGAGCCGAAGAAGCATCCATTCTGGTTGGAACAGCCACCGTTCGAAAAGACAACCCTTCGCTCACTAACCGCTTATGGTATGGTAAACATCCATTACGGATGATGATTGACAGACAACTAAAACTGCCCACTACCTTACATATCTTCCATGATGGGCATCCTTTAATTGTATTCAATGAAATAAAGGAAGGAAAGGAGAATGCGGTACAATATGTAAAATTCGATCGTCAGCCTTCATTGATTCCACAGATACTGAACTATTGTTATCAGCATCAGATACAGAGTGTTCTGGTAGAAGGGGGTGCTGCATTACTAAGCTCTTTCTTAGATTCAGGGTGCTGGGATGAAATACGTACGCTAACCAATCAAAAATTATACATTGAAAAGGGGTTGAAAGCACCGGCTTTGCCCTCAGTAGTACCCGTAAAAAAAATTAGTATGGGAAATTATGAAATCAATTTTTATGATCAGCATCAAATGGTAAAGCTATGATGTTGTATTTAATAGGTAGTATTGTGTTAACCAGCTACCTCACATTGTCGTTTAAGGCCTGTCAAAAATTTGGTGTCAACGTATTTCAGGCAATTGTATTCAATTATATCACCTGCGTAATTACCGGGTCTTTTGTAAACGGATCATTTCCGATACATCAGAGTAATATTGCCAAACCCTGGTTTATATGGGCTTGTATTATGGGTGCCATGTTTGTAAGTATTTTTAATGTGGTGGCGCTAACTGCACAAAAAAATGGAATAGCTGTAGCATCTGTAGCCAATAAGCTTTCCCTGATTATTCCCGTAATATTATCCGTTTATCTTTACCGGGAATCGGTAGCAGGCTGGAAAGCAGCAGGAGTGGCGCTTGCCCTTGCCGCTGTTATTTTTACCTGCTATACAAGAAAGAAAGTGGATGCCGATAAGACCGTGAAGGGATTTATGGTATATATATGGCCCCTTGTTTTGTTTCTGAGCAGTGGACTACTTGATGCGCTGATTAATCATGTTCAGATCACTTATGTTACGGAAGAAAATAATAACGATTACCTGGTGAGTTCTTTTTTTTCAGCCGCAACCATAGGATCATCTGTATTGTTGATTCAGTACCTGAGAAGAAAACAAAAATTTCAGTGGAAAAATCTGTTGGCAGGTATACTGATTGGTATACCCAATTATTTTTCTATCTGGTGCCTGGTACATTTCCTTAAACAAAGTCCTTGGCAAACAAGTGCCAGTATTCCGGTAAATAATATGGGGATTGTTTTGTTTAGTGCAGTAGCAGCAGGTATTTTATTTAAAGAACGTTTATCAAAAATCAATTGGTTGGGTATTGTCTTATCGATAATAGCTATTTACCTGATTGCATTTGGAGATCAGTTATGAGTGAACAGGATTATTATCAAACCATCGATAAAGCCGGCTTTGCAGAATTCAAAGACAGGGGAAGCAGGTTTCTGGCTTTTGCTTTTCCCATGGCAACGGTGGAGGAATTCAAACAACAATTACAACAGCTCAAAAAAGAACATCCCAAAGCAGTACATCATTGTTTCGCGTACAGAATAGGTCTCGATGGTAACCTCTTTCGTGTGAGTGATGATGGTGAACCTTCCGGATCTGCTGGCAGGCCTATATTAGGACAGATTGACAGTAAAGAGTTAATCAATCTGGGTATTATTGTGGTTCGTTATTTTGGTGGAACATTACTGGGTGTTCCCGGTTTGATCAATGCATATAAGTCTGCTGCGTCTATGGCATTACAACTCATCCCGGTTGTACAGAAACCTGTGGAAGTGGTGTATGACTTGCAGTTTGATTATACACGAATGAATGATGTAATGGTGATTGTAAAGCAATATAATTGTACGATTATCATGCAGGAAATACAACTTTTCTGTCACCTACGGATCGGTATCCCTAAAGCGAGGTTAGTAGATGTGTTATACAAATTAAATGATCTGCATACGATTGAAGTGAAGAAGGTTAAACTTTTCCCGTAAGTTTATATGTCATTAAGCCGATAATTTCCTTTAAAAAAACAGACCAGTTTTTCAAAAGTATAGGGTCTGGAAAAAGGGTATTATAAAATGTGAAATCTTCTTCTATTACTTTATAATCAGTAGGATAACTTACGAATACTATTCCTGCTTTCCTGAATACGGCATTAGATCTTGGCATATGCAGCGCAGAAGTGATCAACAAAAAAGGGGGCTTCAATTGCAGAGAGTCGATGATTTTTTTACTGAAAATGGCATTTTCGTAAGTATTTCTGGATAGAGGTTCTATGATAATATCTTTCTCTGGAACGGCATTAGCGATAAAAGCTTTTTTGAGATATTCGGCCTCTGAGAGATAGGTGCGAAATAGAGAACCACTTCCTCCGGTAACCAATATCTTTTTAATCTTTCCGGAATGATACAAAGCCGCAGTTTGTATAAACCTGTCTGCTGTACTACCAAAATATCCCTCATTGTATTTATCGAATTGCACCATGCCGGTTAATAAAATACCGGTTTCATATTGTTCTAAAGGCAGTAAATTTCTTTTAGGTGTTTGCCATGCGAGGTTCACTTTTTTATACAACCATGGATTGGTAAAAACAATGGCTATACAGATGGTAAGTATGGCGAGTCTTCTTTTGAGTCTGGGTGATTTGGTAAAACAGATCCATACCAATAAACCCATGATCCATGTAAAAGGGACCAACAGGAAGAGCAATAGTTTTGAAAGAATAAAAAACATACCGGCAAATTACATGATCTGCCTTAGAAATATCTTCCTTTCTCCCTGCAAAATCACTTATCCATTCGGTAAACCAGAAATAGTGTTTTTTTCGCAGGGAGAAAGGGAGAAGGGAAGGGTGCCTTTATTTTTTAAAACGGCTGCTTACTACTAGTTCTTTACTGCCTGGTGTATAAGTGTAAAAACCTTCACCAGATTTAACACCCAGCTTTCCTGCCGTAACCATATTTACCAACAATGGGCAAGGCGCATATTTAGGATTACCAAAACCATCATGCAATACCTGTAAAATACTCAGGCATACATCTAATCCAATAAAATCTGCCAGTTGAAGCGGTCCCATCGGGTGAGCCATACCCAGTTTCATAATGGTGTCAATGGCTTCCACATCTGCAATGCCTTCATATAAGCTACATATGGCTTCATTGATCATGGGCATCAATATTTTATTGGCAATAAATCCGGGATAGTCATTCACCACACAGGGCACTTTGCCCAATGTTTTACTAAGTGTTACAATGGTTTCACTCACGGTTGCATCAGTTGCATAACCATTAATGATTTCTACCAGTTTCATAACCGGTACCGGATTCATAAAATGCATGCCGATTACTTTTTCAGGTCTTTTCGTAACAGCCGCTATTTTGGTGATCGATATGGAAGATGTATTGGAAGCAAGAATGGTATGTGCCGGAGCTGCGGCATCTAACTGTCGGAATATATTCAGTTTCAGTTCTGCATTTTCAGTGGCAGCTTCTACCACCAGATCAGCGTTGGCAACGCCTTTTGCGATATCTGTTTCGGTTGTAAGGCGTGCGAGTGTTTCAGCTTTCTGTTCCTCAGTGATGGCGGCCTTGGCTACCTGACGATCGAGGTTTTTACTGATGGTCTGAAGCGCTTTTTCAAGCTGAGCAGCATTTACATCAATCAGTTGAACTGAAAATCCGTATTGTGCAAATACATGTGCAATACCATTACCCATGGTACCGGCACCGATCACACTTACATTGTTTATTGGCATATATCAATCGTTTATTAGGCGCAAATGTAAAACTGTGCCTTGTAACACCATGAGCCTGATCAGCTAAATTCAGGAAATAAATACAGAAACCTAATCTTTTCGCTTGAAATCGCCCCTTTTCCAGGCTTTGATGAAATCTGCCCAGGCGGCAGGGTTCAGGATATTCATGGGTGGTAATTGCCCTGAATAATAGTATTTATTGGCCTGTTGGCGAAGCTGATAATTGATGGCTTCCCGGCCGTCAGCAGGTAAACTATTGATCAATATTCTACGCTGTGCCTCATCTGTGTTTTTACGGGCGATTTCGTAGGCATCATCAGAAACCTTGTTATTCACAAAATCACGCTCAAATTGCTCCCTGGTGGGCCTAGGCTTTAAAATAGTGGCAGGAAGATAGGCCGTATCACTCACCAATAGCTGAATTACACTATATTGGTTCTCAGACAGGTTTAAGGGAATTTCAATGCTTCTGTTTTTGAAGCCGACACAGGAAAAAGTGATCCTGTCGCCTTTTAAAACCGCAATGGAGAAAACACCATCCGGATTGGTGATGGTTCCACGTCCTTTTCCCTCAACAATAATGCTGGCAGAGGGAATGGCTCTCAGGCTATCAGCTGTCATGACTACGCCATATAACTGCACCACAGAATCTCTGTATACATTCGGGGTTTGCTGGGCAGTTGCTTTAGAACCGGCCAACAAAACGATGAAGCAGAAAAGAGAAATACGTAGAAATAATTTCATTGCTGCAAAAATACAAATGGTTTTCCCAAAATCGACAACAACCAGCTATGCAGATTGTTGTAAAACAGTATGAATTCTAACAAAGTAAGGCTGTGAGCGGTTAACTTTGCACCCTGATTCACTTTTTTAACAAAAACTTGCGTGATGACTGAAGCTGCAATACTGAATGCCCTGAGCAATGTTCAGGAGCCTGATCTGGGAAAAGATCTTGTTACACTGAATATGGTAAAAGATATTCAGATCAAGGATAATGATGTCAGTTTTACCATTGTACTTACCACACCCGCCTGCCCCATGAAAGATATGATGCGGACAGCCAGTGAAAATGCAGTAAAACTGTTGGTGAATAAAGAGGCAAAAGTAACCGTGAATTTTACTTCGAATACTTCCACTACCCGAAAAGATAATCAACAGGTTCTCTCTGGTGTGAAGAATATTATTGCGGTGGTGAGTGGAAAAGGTGGTGTTGGGAAAAGCACCGTATCTGCCAACCTTGCATTGGCATTGGCAGAAGGAGGTGCTTCTGTAGGATTAATGGATGCCGATATTTATGGTCCGAGTATACCCATTATGTTTGGTGTAAGAGGTGAGCGACCGCTTATGAAAGAAGTGAATGGTAAAGGCATGATTGTACCGCTGGAAAAATTCGGAATCAAACTCATGAGTATCGGACTGCTGGTGGATGAAAAGAATGCTGTAGTCTGGAGAGGCCCGATGGCAAGTAGTGCCATCAGACAATTTGTAACGGATGTAGACTGGGGTGAACTGGATTACCTGGTTATTGATATGCCACCAGGCACCGGCGATATTCATCTTACCCTGATGCAAACAGTGCCTGTTACAGGTGTTGTGATTGTAACCACTCCTCAAAATGTAGCACTTGCAGACGCTAAAAAGGGCATCGCTATGTTTGGTCAGGCCCAGATCAATGTACCGATTATTGGACTCGTTGAGAACATGGCTTATTTTACACCGGCTGAATTGCCTAATAATAAATATTATCTTTTCGGTAAAGACGGTGGTAAAAATCTGGCAGAAGAATATGAACTGCCTTTCCTGGGTCAGGTGCCATTGGTACAGGATATCAGAGAGGGCGGTGATATGGGTATTCCTGCGATGGCCGGTACAGATGATGTAAGTAAAACTGCGCTGCGTCAATTTGCAGCAAATGCAGTAAGAAATATTGCTATCCGTAATGCCAGTATTCCACAAACCAGGCCGGTACACGTAACATCATAAAAACGTCAGCAGGTAATTGGTATAAACGGTGTTGGTATAAGTTGATACTTTAATAGTTTTGATCATTCAAAACAAGTATCTGAATGTATCATCTGCCCGTTTACCAGGAAAAGGATCAACAGAAAATTATTGCATTTATACAGCAATATCCCTTTGCTACCTTAACAGGAGTTTCTCCTCAGCAACAACCTGTTGCTACACAGATACCTTTATTGGTGAAGGAGAAAAATGGAAAACTATTCCTGACCGGTCACCTGATGAAGCAAACGGATCATCACAAAGCTTTTCTGGAAAACAAACAGGCACTGGTATTATTTCATGGACCTCATACTTATGTAAGTGCCAGCTGGTACGAGAATAAACAGCAGGCTTCTACCTGGAACTATATGACGGTTCATGTGAGGGGAACGGTGCAGTATTTGCCGGATGAGGCTTTGCCGGACATGCTGGACGAACTCACTTCTCATTTCGAAAACAATCCGGATTCACCCTCACTGTACAAAGAATTGCCGGTAGAATACCTGCAAAGACTGATGAAAGCCATTGTAGCTTTTGAGATAGCAGTAGAAAGTACAGACGCCATATTTAAATTAAGTCAAAACAGGGATGAAAAAAGTTTCAGACAAATCATACAGCAACTGGAAAAGGGCGATTTTGATGCGCAGCGCGTTGCTGTTGAAATGAAAAAAATACAATCATAGATTCATAAATACTGATTTTTTGGTAGGATATGGCAACTGCTTTTTTTCTACATTAGGTTCATAAAAACCTAACCATGAGAAAAATAATATTTGCCCTGATTCTTTTGTTCTCCTTTCTGAACAGTCAGGCTCAAGTGGTAGCTATAATCGGTGAAGGTAGAAATGCAAGAGAAGTCAAAATCAATTCAGGCGGGCCTTCCATGTCGCCCCAGAAAAACATAGTTGAAAACACCGCATCTTCTCCTGAATTTTCTGCTTTATTGATGTTATTACAGTCTGCGGGTTTGATAGAAACACTGACTGCATCGGGGCCATATACATTGTTTGCACCCGCCAACAATGCATTCGCTAAAATTTCTCCCTCTGTCCTGACTTCATTGTCTGATGATGAGCATAAAACAGCTTTAAAGAAAACACTTGGTTTTCATGTAGTATCAGGAAGATATGACCAAAGTACTTTATTAAAAATGATCAAAGATGCAAATGGAACTGCTACACTTACCACTCTTGACGGGTTGCCGCTTAAGGTTACGAGAAAGGGTAAGAAAATAATTATTTCAGATGGTAAAAAATTACAGGCAGCTGTTCAAGTGGCAGACATTGAACAATCGAATGGTATGATTCATGTAATTGATAAAGTTTTGATGGATCAATAGTATTGTTTATTAATCCCTGCTTATACAAATCACGGTAAAGCTGCCGGTTTTTTTTGGTAATAATCAAATTCATAAAACCATCCTTGTTCTGCTTTCGTATATGTACGGGTAAACAAATCAATTACAACAATAAAACGTACACTATGAAGAAATTATTTTTTATGATCTGCGCTGTTGCATCTATGAATATCGTAACCGCACAGGAGAAAACAGTAGAAGTGGGTGGTGCTCCGATGTATCCATCTAAAAACATTGTAGAGAATGCAGTAAATTCCAAAGATCATACGACGCTGGTAGCAGCGGTAAAAGCAGCGGGGCTGGTTGAAACATTACAGAGTGCCGGACCTTTTACGGTGTTTGCACCTACCAATGCTGCATTTGGTAAGCTTCCAGCAGGCACAGTAGAAACACTGGTAAAACCTGAAAACAAATCAACACTCACAAAAATTCTTACCTATCATGTGGTGTCAGGTAAATATGATGCAGCTGCTATTGCACAACTGATTAAAGAGGGTGGTGGAACCGCTGTTTTAAAAACCGTTTCTGGTGGCACACTAAAAGCTTCTATGAAAGGTAAAAAGCTGGTGCTTATCGATGAAAAAGGAGCCAGTGCAACGGTTACCATCAGTAATGTATACCAAAGTAATGGCGTGATTCATGTAATAGACAGCGTGGTATTACCAGAATAAAAATTAGTTTGTACAGTTCATAAAAGCCGGCAAAATTGCCGGCTTTTATGTTTGTAAGTCAGCAAAATTAGTGCAACTTTGCCGCTGGTAACTTTATGAAAAAAATTATTATCACATTAGATGGCTTTTCTTCCTGCGGTAAAAGCACTTTGGCAAGACAACTTGCCAAAGAATTGAATTATGTTTTTATCGATAGCGGTGCTATGTACAGAGCCATCACCTTGTATTTTATCAGGGAGCATATCGACTGTAATAATACGGAGCAGGTGAAAAGAGCATTGTCTGAAGTCAATCTTTCTTTTGAATACAATCCACTTACCGGGCAGAGTGATATGTACCTGAATGATGAAAATGTGGAACTGTTGATTCGTGAAATGGTGGTAAGTGAGAGGGTGAGTGAAGTGGCTGCCTTAAAAGAAGTACGTGAATTTGGTGTAGCGCAGCAGCAGCAGATGGGCATTAAAAAAGGAATTGTAATGGATGGCCGTGATATTGGTACCACCGTTTTTCCAGATGCAGAACTGAAAATATTTGTAACAGCCGACCCTGCGGTAAGGGTAGAAAGAAGATTTAAAGAATTGTATGAGAAAAATCCAGCAATTACCATTGAAGAAGTGAAGCGAAACCTTGAGATGCGCGATTATGTAGACAGTAACCGTGAATTTAGCCCGCTCAGGCAGGCTGCGGATGCTGTGGTGCTGGATAACAGTGATTTAACGAAGGCGGAACAGTTACAGATTGCCTTACAATGGGCCAGGGAAAAGATGTTAGGGTAGTAGAAAAAGGTTTTTATCTTTTAATTGACTATATTGCAAAAAAAAAGGGTCCCTCCGTGGAAACGGAACGACCTCTACGATTGCTTGCCATACGAAAATTCTTAAGGGGTTTTATCCCTGATATCTTGAACGCTAAATGCGTAAGTTGCGATTGTTTGTTGTCTTTCTTCGATTGCCTTGCCGTATGAATTACGATTGCTTTCTATTGTAAAAGTACATCGCAGAATAAATGTAAAAAAGACAAGTTTAACCGCTTTTTTTTATGCTAAAAACGGATTTTCTTGTCTGGAAGCCCTTATTTTATTGGCTTTTCGGTTAAAATTGATATGATGCCCAACCGTACGCAGGACCCCTTATTCCAATTGATAAAGTCGCTCCAGAAATCGGAAAAACGACATTTTAAACTATATATCAAGCGAAATTCAGCAAAAGACGACCTCAAAATCATACAGTTGTTCGATGCCATGGAAAAAATGGTTGATTTTGATGAGAAGACCCTTCTGAAGAAGCTTTCCGGCATCGAAAAACCCCAGCTGGCTAATCTCAAAACCCATTTATATAAACAGCTTTTATCAAGTCTGCGTTTGTTGAAAAGTACAGAAAGTATTGATATGCAATTGCATGAACAACTGGATCATGCACGGATACTTTACAATAAAGGCTTATATCACCAGAGTCTTAAAATTTTAGACAGGGCAAAAGATATTGCACATCAGTACCACCAGGATAGTTTTTTGATACAGATTATTTCATTAGAAAAGAAAATTGAAACCCTGCATATTACCCGAAGTATGCAGGACAGGGCTGAACAGCTAACAGCAGAAGCCAATCATGTAAATGAAAAGCGAAGGGTAATTACACAGCTTTCTAACCTGGCACTTCAGTTGTACAGCTGGTATGTGAAAAATGGGCATGCAAGGAATGAAGCAGATGAAAAAGGAATCAAAACCTTTTTTAAAGCAGAACTACCCGAAGGTGCCGGTCGGTTGCAGGGTTTTTATGAGCGTCTTTATCTGTACCAGAGTTATTGCTGGTATGCATTCATCCGGCAGGATTTTTTAATGTACTATCGTTACAGTCAGCAATGGTTAAATCTTTTTGAAGAAGAGCCGGGCATGATTGAAGTGGAGACAGGACATTATATCAAAGGTCTGCATAATTTATTGAATGCCCATTTTGATCTGCGTAATTACAGAAAGTTTGGCGAAACACTTACTAAGTTTGAATCCTTTGCCGCAACTGAATTACCCAATCGTCATGATATTTTCAGGGTACATAGTTTTATCTATATTACCAGTGCCAAACTGAATCAGCATCTCATGCAGGGAACATTTCAGGAAGGATTGAAGATGGTGCCTTATATAGAGCAACAAATAGCAGAGAATGCTTTGTATATTGATCAGCACCGAATACTTGTTTTCAATTATAAAATTGCTACCCTCTATTTTGGCAGTGGCGATTATAATACCTGTATTGATTACCTGCGAAGAATTATCAACGATCATGTAGACCTGCGAAACGATCTTCAATGTTATGCACGTTTGTTGCACCTGATTGCGCATTATGAATTGGGTAATGCGGAATTAATTGAAACTTCGCTGATAAAATCAGTCTACCGTTTTATGGCAAAAATGGATAACCTCACAGTTGTGGAAGAAGAAATGTTCCGTTTCCTTCGCAACTCATTTCAGATGCCTGCTAAAGAGGTGAAAACAGCACTGAAAGAGTTTCTCCAGAAAATTAAGCTTTATGAAAAGAGCCGGTTTGAAACCAGGGCCTTCGCCTACCTCGATGTGATTTCATGGGTGGAAAGCAAAGTCTATGGTAAAACCATGAGTACCATCATCCATGATAAATACCTGGCGAGTAAGCGGAAATGATGTTAGATGGCAGATATCAGATTTGATGTAAGATGTCTGATTTCATTTTGTATTCCGTATCCTCCCTTTCTTCCCTTCTCCCTGCTAAAAAAATCTTGCAAAATGGCGTAAAAGAAGAAACAGTAACGTTTACGTACAATGAACGTAGATACACCACCAAAATCTATTCTATATTTTATAATCCCTGCGTAACCCCGCGTTCTCAGGTTCCCTGCGGTGAATATTCGCTTAGTTCTTTAAAGGGGGGGCGCAAAACTTATGAAGAAGCAAATCTTATTCTTCAAAATATACAAGGCTTCCGCCTACCCATTCTTTGTCTTTATTATAACGTACGCCAATCATTTTTCCTTTGCTGAGTCTTGCGAGGTTATTGGTTGCGATGGGTCTGGGCTCACCATCTTTCCAGAAATAAAAAATCCGGATTTCTACTTTGGCAGGTATGTCAGGGGTTTCTATCACATCCGCATATTTTACTTTTCGCTGTAGTATCCAGTTTTGAGGATCGTTGACTTTTTCAATGTCTTCTTTCGTTACATCAATCACCACACCCTGCCCTGCAAAAGAAAACAAGGGTTTCAGCACATATTGATCAAGATCATCGGGAATAGTATCCAGTTCATTCAGGAAAAAGGTTTTGGGAACATAAGGATGGTCTATAAAAGGCAAAGTGTATTTGCTGATGCGATAAAACCAGTTTGGATGGGGTACCCATTCTACATCGAGGTCTTCGAGTAGCAGCTTACCTTTTTCCTGTATCGCTGCTGATTGCTGTTGCAGATCATCGAAAATAATACGGTTGTAAATCCGTTTCACCTGAATTTTTTTGCCTGCTGAATTATAATAGAACAATAATTTTCCTTCCTGTACCAATTCCGTAAGGCAAACCACAGGTATACCGGTATACATGCTGGTGCAGTAAAAATCAATTTTTGTTTTTTGCTGGTGTGGTAGTATTTCAAGCAGGATCACATTTTCAGCTTCCTGTTCGCCCAATAATATTTCTCTTAATAATGAGAGGTAGCTATCACGTGTAAGGCCATTCAGGTAAGTGCTATAACCTGCAGGAACATCATAATGTCTGCGTGTAACTTCGTCCTGCCACACCTGATAACCAAACAGGGTAGGGAAGCCCTGCATTTCGATGAGTTGAGGTTCGTATTCGCCATGTTCATTTTCACAGATACCGAAATCGAAAGCGATAAAATGTGTGTGTTTATTTTCATTCGGAACTTTCACATCTGGTGGAATAGCATGTGAAGTAAGTGAGCTGAAATTAAATTGAGTGATAACATCTACAATGCTTTCACAGGCATTCAACACTTTTTCCTTGAATGAGCGCTCGATAAATACAGGTGTTTCTGCTACACGGAACTCAATAGCGCCCGGAAACAGACTATTCAGGTCTGTTAAATACGACTGATATTTTTCAGGTGTAAATTGGTTGTTAAATACCTTTCTGACTGATGGAACCATAATACTTCTTTAAGGTCTTTGAAAATATAAAAAACCTTTTGAAAAGTAGAAGATAATTACAGCTAATACCGATAAATTATCACCGGGCCATAACTGGTTCCCGTGTAGCAAGCTGAAGAAAATTGGGTAATACAGTCTTGTAAGTGGCAAGAATTTTGCCCGGGTCCTGTAATTGTTCTACCATGCTTTGCCATTTTGCAGCACCGTGGTTTTCAATCACCGTCTGTTTTTTGTCTTCACGCATCAGGTACATATGCATACCTGATGCATCAGCTTCAGGGTGAAATTGTGTGCCGATAAAATAGTCTGTAAACCGGATGGCCATAACGGCTCTTTCATAGGGCACATGTGGCCTGTTTTTTTCGATGGCAAGAATCGAAGCACCCATTTTTCGAAGCTTGCTGATATCCGGTTCAATAACCTGGTAATCGCGGCTGTCTACCGTATAAAACGGATCATGCAAACCCTCGAAAACAGGTTCATCGATGCCATCATCCAGCATATGTACAGGAAATACACCAAAAGCTGTTGATTTACGTTTGCAGACATTCCCAATGGCATAATGACGGCAAATGAGTTGAAAACTATGGCAGATAAAGAAAACATGTTTTTTGGAGGGTTCCTCACTATTGGCATTCCAGTCTTCTATTTCACCCAGCCATTTGAAATAAGCTGCCTCCCATTCACTGCCTTCCGATTCGAGCGGGGAGCCAGGGCCTCCACTGGAAATATAAAGATCGAAAGAAGTATCCGGAACAGACAAATGCTGTCGCACATCAAACTCCTTATAAAAAAGATCCAGTTCCCTTTCCCTGCACCAGTCATGAATAATCTCCCTGATACAACGCATACCCTGGTTGGCCTGACCTTCATACAGATCAAGAACAGCGATACGTATTTTTCTTTGCTCACGCCAGCTATTCATCGGGCAAACTTAACATTCTTTAGTGAATGGCAGATGTTAGATAGCAGATGTCAAATTTTAATTTGGATCCAATACATTAAAAACATCTGATATCTGCGATCTGATATCTGAAATTTTATCAGAGATAACTCAGGTTGGTTTTAGGTGTCAGTGCCAGCAAACTATGGTACATCAGTTTAATGGTTTCCTCTATATCGCTTTTATGCAACATTTCTACTGTGGTATGCATATAACGTAGCGGAATGGAAATTAATACAGATGGGCAACCATCATTGGCATAAGCAAAGCTGTCTGTGTCGGTACCTGTGCTTCTGCTCAAGGTTCTGAACTGAACGGGTATTTTATTTTTTTCAGCTACCTCTTCTACCAGTTTCAGGAGTTTATTGTGAATAGCAGGTGCATAGGCGAGTGAAGGGCCCTTCCCACACTGAATATCTCCTTCGATGATTTTGTTGATCATGGGTGTGCTGGTATCATGTGTAACATCGGTAATAAAAGCTACATCTGGTTTTATCCTTCTGGCAATCATTTCAGCACCTCTCAACCCGATTTCTTCCTGTACAGCATTCACCACATAAAGGGCAAAGGGCAGTTTCTTTTTATTTTCTTTGAGCAGTCTGGCTACTTCTGCAATCATAAAGCCTCCTACGCGGTTATCAAAAGCGCGGCCGATATAAAAATCGTTGGCGAGTTCATCAAAGCCCTCCTGATAAGTGACCACGGAACCGATATGGATACCCAATGCCTCTACCTCTTTACGGCTCCGTGCACCACAATCGAGGCATAGATTATCTACTTTTGGTTGCGGTTCTTTTGCATCCGGATTACTGAGGCGGGTATGAATAGCGGGCCAGCCAAAAACAGCTTTTACCGGGCCTTTTTTGCCATGGATCCATACACGCATGGCCGGTGCAATCTGATGATCGACACCTCCATTTCTTTTCAGGTAAATCAAACCCTGGTCAGTGATATAATTTACAAACCAGCTGATTTCATCTGCATGGGCCTCAATCACTACTTTGAATGGGGCTGTTGGGTTGATAACACCTACTGCTGTTCCGTATGGGTCTGTAAAAAAACTGTCGGTATAGGGCTTCACATAATCCAGCCATACTTTCTGGCCACTGCTTTCAAACCCTACCGGAGAAGGTGTATTGATATAATTTTTGAGAAAATTCAGCGATTGATCCGTGAGAATGGATTTAGCTTTTGTTTTTGTAACTGTCTTAGACTTAGCCATACGAAAAGTGTTGAATTGATATATGAATGAACTGATTACCTGATGCCGATAAAACTGCCTATGATGCCACAAAGTGCTTTTATCAGCATTAATCCGTCAATGATTGCAAGATAATAGAGAATGCTTTTACGGCGGTGCATATAATAGGTTACAATTATCAACAAAATAAAAGGAATAGTGTTGATGACCATCCGTAAAGGAGGAAATGAATGGGTAATGCCATACACCAGAAATACGCCCAACCCTATCAGTGTTAAAGGGATGATGATAAAAAACAAGGTCTTTCTCAGTCCATAACGAACTACAAAAGTTTTTAATTCTTCATTGTGATCGGCAGCGTAGTCCTTGATATCGAAAAGAATACATAACATGGTAATGTACATACCATTTTTAATAAAAAGCAGCAGGTGAAATATGTCGGGTTGGTAAGGCTGATTATTTTCCAGAGCGGCAAAAAAAGCAGGGTATACGGTAACAACACCTGCCCAGATAAAACCGATTACAAAAGGTTTGATCCAGCCATGGGAGCGAAGGCTGCTACCTTTGATAAAAGGAAGACGGTTGCCATAATACCAGCCTGCCATCAGTGGGAAAAAAGCCAGTATCAACCATTGCCAGATATGTATGCCAGTAAGTTTATCGATCCAGTCTATACCGAGATAAATGCTGATAAATAGAACGATACCCGTGAGTATCGATTGTGAACGATATACTTGTTTTTTATACTGTTTGTACCAAAGACTTCTTGGATGGATATTCAATTGCTGGCTTTCATTCAGGTAGGCATGGGTATAATACAGAACGGTAACAGCAAACAGGAGGGTATAAAATAACAGGCTGTTTAAAGGATAGCCCTGCTGAATGTTGGCTTCAAGGGCAAGTGCTACCACACAGCAGCCATAGAAATAGTTGCCAAAAAAGAAATGCTGGAAAAAGCGTTCCGCAGATTTCAATAACAGCTTTTTAATGCCTTATTGCCGGGTTTAAAAACTATTTTATGATAATAATATCCGGCGATACAACTGTATCGCTTTGGTTTTTTGCTTTATCACGGGTCCAGAAACGAAAGTAACAGGTATCGTTCTTAGAACAGGTTGGAATCACTGTATAATTAGAGCCGGGTACAAAGCCTACACTGTAACCAACTTCAAATACACCTTTCAGGTTACTGGTGGCAGTAAAAGAAGGAATTTTTGCACGGTCGCTGAAGTTATTACAGCCATTTACCTTTGATATTTTCTGTACCCAGATACTGTCCTGTACATCGCCTTCCTTGTCTGTAAACTCTATGGAGAACAGTATGGCAGAATTGCTGCCAAAGACTTTCCCGTTTACACTTTTAAAAGTGAGTTGAGGGCGGGTCGTGTAAGTATCTTTTTTACAGGCTGAAATGCCTAGTATAATTGCGCTTAATATCAATAATTTTGCCTTCATTCGTTCTGCTTTCATATCAAATTTAGTTAAAACATTACAATACATGACCGGGTTGCCGTTTGATGTTAACAATATTTTCTCTCTTTCTGCCGCTCAGTTCGATGCAACCTGCATGGCCGTTTTTCAATACCAGTACCAATCCAATCCAATTTACCGGAAATGGTGCACTATGATTGGTAAAACGCCCCTTCAGGTTCAGACACCTGTCGGTATTCCAACGTTGCCTGTATCTTTTTTTAAACAGGAAACCATTCTGAGTGCTTTTCCAGCTACCCATTACTTTGAAAGCAGTGGTACTACACATACGCAGAATAGCCGGCATTGGGTGTATGATCTGGATCTGTACCGCAAAAGTTTTAACAGGGCTTTTGAACTGTTCTATGGGCCTGTCAACGAATGGTGTGTCTTGGCATTGCTTCCTGCTTATCTGGAACGACAACATTCGTCGCTGGTTATGATGGCTGATGAATTGATACGTGATAGCGGGCATCCTTTAAGTGGTTTTTATCTGTATGACCACGACCAGCTCAATCATACACTGGCTCAATTGGAACAGCGTGGGCAAAAAACACTCCTGCTCGGCGTAACCTTTGCCTTGCTTGATTTTGCAGAAGCGTATCCTCAGCAGCTCAGGCATACCATTGTGATGGAAACCGGCGGTATGAAGGGCCGTAGAAAAGAAATGACAAGGGCTGAAGTACATGATGTGCTTACCCGCCAATTGGGTATCAAATCCGTTCATTCTGAATACGGTATGACAGAATTGCTGAGTCAGGCCTATTCAAGGGGAGAAGGTATTTTTGAATGTCCGCCGTGGATGAAAGTGCGGGTTCGGGATGAGGAAGATCCGTTTGGTCAGGCTTTCAATGGGAGGGGTGTAATTGAGGTGATTGATCTGGCCAATCTGTATAGTTGTTCCTTTATTGCTACAGAAGACCTGGGACGGGTATATGAGGATGGCAGTTTTGAGGTATGGGGGCGCCTGGATAACAGTGATATCAGGGGTTGTAGCCTGTTGGTAATATAGAAAAAGAATGAATTAAAATTTACTTTGGCAGATAGGAGGGTTTGCCATTATATTTGCAGCCCTGAATCAATAACCTTAGGTTATTCACCTGCCCAGGTGGCGAAATTGGTAGACGCACTGTGTTCAGGTCGCAGCGCCTTCACGGGTGTGCTGGTTCGAATCCAGTCCTGGGCACCAGAAAGAGACGTTAACCCGTCTCTTTTTTTATATCTACCGGGAAAATCTCCCCATAAACTGATGACGCAGACAAGTAAAAAAACTATCTTGTATGTAGCTACACCATACAAGCTGTAACGGGTCCATGAGAACAGTCAGATATCTTTTTACCATCCTTTTGTTAACCGGTATGTGCCGTTTATCGTATGCTGCCAGCGATACGATACATGTTCAGCTAAAATGGTGGCATCAGTTTCAGTTTGCGGGTTATTATGCAGCAGAACTCAAAGGGTTCTATCAGCAGGCAGGATTGAAGGTAAAACTCATTCCCGGAGATCCTTCTCACGCTGCTGTTCCCGAAGTGTTAGCCGGCAATGCCGATTTTGGTATAACCGGATCTGATCTGGTGGTGAATTATGCCAAAGGCGACCCATTGATAGCTCTGGGTGCAATTTTTCAGCATTCGCCCTATACCATTCTTTCACTGAAAGAAAAAAAGATCCATATACCTTCTGATCTGATCGGAAAAAGATTGATGGCTTCTCCTGATCAGGGCTGGACAGAATTGAAAGCGGTATTTCTTAAAGAAGGGATCAATCCGGATTCACTGAAATTGCTTTCGCATAGCTGGAAAAATACCGATCTGATAGAAGATAAGGCGGATGCTATTACAGCTTACATATCCGTTGAAATAAACCAGTTTAGGAAAGCAGGTGTGGAACCCTCTTTTATACTACCGATTAATTATGGAATCGATTTCTATGGTGATATTTTATTTACCAGAAAAAAAATTGCAGACTCGGATCCTGTCACCATTTCAAAATTTCGTAAAGCCAGTTTTGAAGGTTGGGAATATGCTATGTCGCATACCGGAGAAATAGCAGATTACATATTAACCCTTCCTGGGGTAAAAGAACGAGGTGTAACAAAAGATGATCTGCTGGTAGAAGCAGAAGCCATGCGTAAGTTGATTTTACCAGATCTGGTTGAAATTGGTCACATGAATGAAGGCAGATGGCGGCATATTGCTGATGTGCACCAAAAACTGGGCATCATTACAAAACAGCCCGACCTGAGCGGTTTTTTGTATGACGGTACAAAAAAAGTATCGTCAAAATTCCTCCGAAATACGGCTTATGTACTCATCGGGGTATTGTTACTGTTGTTGCTTTCAGTTTTATATGGGTTCTCTCTACGTAAAGCGGTGAGAAAACGTACCGAAGATCTTGAAAAAGAAATCATTGAACGGGCCAATGCACAGCAGTTGCTTTTGATCAGTGAGCAACGTCTGGAAATGGCAACGGTTGCCGCAGGGTTGGGTATTTGGGACTGGGATATTAAATCGGGTGAAGTTTACTTTAATGATCAGTGGAAGTTGATGCTGGGATATGCCCCTGATGAACTGCCGAACCTCTTTGCTACTTTCGAAAAGTTATTGCATCCGAATGAAAAGGAAACCTTGTTGCACTTGTTACACGAACACCTGGAGGGACGCAGTTCGGTGTATCAGGCAATGATCAGGATGCGGACAAAAGACAAAAGATGGAAATGGATATTAACCATGAGCAAGGCTAGTTTGCGTGATGAAAAGGGTCAGGCAATACGGTTATCAGGCATACATCTCGATATAGATGATATCAAACAAAAAGAAATAGAACTGAAAGAGCTCACACAGGAACTTATGCATAGTAATAATGAGTTGCAACAGTTTGCTTATATCACATCGCACAACCTGCGTGCCCCTGTAGCCAACCTGATAAGTCTGTTGGGACTTTTCGATCGAAGCAATCTTTCAGAGAGAAACAACGTGTTTCTTGAAAAGATGGAGATTAGTGTTGAACGTTTACATGCCACACTCAATGATCTGAATGAAATACTGTCTTCCAGAATTAACAAGGCCGACCGGGAAGATAGATTGGTATTTGCTGAAGAACTATCCAAAGTGAAAGACCTGATTTCAGAAGAAATTAGGTTGAGAGAGGTAACTATACAATCAGATTTCTCAAAAGCACCTGAAATCTTTTTTTCCAGAAAAGTGATACACAGTATTTTATTAAATCTTCTCACCAATGCTATTAAATACAGAAGACCGGGTGTTCCTCCTATTATTCAGGTGTTTACAGAGGAGGATGGCGATTATATAATACTATATGTAAAAGATAATGGGCTTGGAATTGATATGGAAAAATATGGCAACAAAATATTTGGTCTGTATCAGCGTTTCCATGATAATAAAGACGGTAAGGGACTTGGTTTGTATATTATTAAAAATCAGGTAGAAGCATTGGATGGGAAAATTGCGGTAGAGAGCATGTTAAACAGCGGAACAATGTTTCATGTATTTCTGAAGAAAAAAAAGAGTTTCTATGAGTAATGAGCCATATCATATTTTGTTGGTAGATGATGATGATGTTACCAATTTCCTCAGTAGGGAAATGCTGCGTATATATATGACTGCTCCCAAAATTGATATTGCCTTGAATGGTCAGGAAGCCATTGCTTTCCTGCTTGCTCATGCCAATGAACCTGATAAGCTTCCTGATCTCATACTGCTGGATATTAATATGCCTATTATGGATGGCTGGGAATTCCTTTCGGAATTTGAAAAAATACGTACATCGGGGTTCGAAAAAATTAATGTCATCATGTTTACTTCCTCGGTTTATTATGAAGATATTGACCGGGCCCGCGGATCTGCCATAGTAAAGAATATTTACTCGAAACCCCTCGATGAGCAGAAGATCAGAGAAATTATTGCCTCATGCCGGTAAAATCGGGCAAGCATTATATGTAGAATAATATATATTTAATATAAAAAAATCTGTAATGCATTTATATTAAATATATTTTTATTCATTTTCAAAAATAATCTTGAATAGCCTTTTTAAAAATTCGGTGTTTTCCCCGGCATAATTCAGTGAATAAAACAGTAGCCAGACCCATCATCTGATGTATTTTGCACTCAGTAAATAATTCGTAAGAGTTGTTTCGCCATTATCCTGAAAACCAAAGAAAAATGTAATAATCCGTTATTACATTTTTTCCCTCGATCCAATTTCCTTTAGTATAAAGAATCCTATATTCTACTGTAAAAGCCAAGAGAATGGAGCAACTAGTTGCTCCATTCTCTTTTTCAACACCATCCAAACGTAAAATTTCGCGGATACTTTATCATAAAAATTGAGTAACTTTCCTTTAACAGTTGGTAACTGTCAATAATTGTATTCACTGGTTTTTACCTATGCTGTTTTCAGGTTCTTTCATTTCGAGAAAATATATCTTTTGGGCAGAACAATAAAGCGGCATATAATTGCGTGTATAGCATATATTAGTAGCGTATTTTGTATAACTGTTTTTTATATCCATTGACTGACTAAAGGGAACTTCATGAGAATATTGATTGCAGATGATCATAGCCTAATCAGAGAGGGTTTGCGTAAGATTTTATTGGAATCGCTTCCCTTTGCTGAAGTGCATGATGTGGCAGATTCAGCCGATCTTTTTAAAAAAGCGATCAGTGAAAAATGGGATATCATTATTTCCGATATCAGTATGCCTGGGTATTCAGGTATTGAAATTCTCAAACAAATAAAGGAACACGCTCCCAGTACACCTGTATTAATGCTTAGCATGCATACACCGGAACAATATGCGGTACGCGCCATTAAAGCAGGTGCATCCGGTTATCTCACCAAAGAAAGCGCACCTTATGAACTGGTGAAAGCCGTACAACAAATACTGAGTGGGCGTAAATATATTACCAGTGAAGTAGCAGAAGTTCTGGCGGGATCACTTGAACAGAAAGACCAACGGGCGCCTCATGAACAATTATCTGACCGTGAGTTTGAAGTATTCAAGATGATTGTAATGGGTAAAAGTATCTCAGAAATAGGAGAGATACTATCGCTGAATGTGAATACGATCAGTACTTACAGAGCCCGTATTATGGACAAAATGAAATTACATAATAACGCCGACCTCGTTAAATATGCCATCCAGAATAACCTGGTTTAACCGTTTCTGCGAAAAATAAGGGTTAATGTGTAGTGAAATAACTACATTGATTTCACAGATTGTGTTATTCATGATTTCAGAAATAGGAGGGTTCTTTGTATAACAAACCGAGCCTTCCCCCCATAATGCCGGTTTACCATTTAAATTCCACTGTCCTTATTGAAATCCATTATAGATTGGTAGTATTACCAGGTTTGAACGTATTTATCCTTGAAAAACCTTACAGCCTATGGCTGCATGAGCTTTGTAGGGATTAACCCTGCAAAGCTCTTTTAAACTAATGTTCTAATGATGCCATTGCCTGTTATGGTTAATAGTGCGCTGAAAATATTATTGATAGATGATTCTGAATTCATACTTCAACGTATCCAACACATGTTGGAAGGAATGAATCATGTGAAGGAAGTACGTACCGCCACCAGTGCTGAGGAAGCGGATGTATGGCTCGAATCTTTCAATCCTTCCCTGATATTTCTTGATATCAATCTCCCCGGCAAAAACGGTTTGCAAATGCTTAAAGATATCAGAAGTAAAACAACCATTGATCCAACGATTGTTATCCTAACGAATAATACATTGTCGGGTTACAGGGTAGAATGTATGCAGGCTGGTGCTGATTATTTTCTGGATAAGGCAAAAGATTTTTCGGCTATCCCTGATATCGTTCTTCAAACAGTCGAAAAAGTAATTTCCAGTTCCGGTCATTGATGCTGTTACTTATATCCCAAGTGCCGTTTTTAATCTTGCATAACCCGATTTGCTAACGGGTAACCTTATACCAATACTGAGAATCGCAAGATGACCTTCTTTTTCATACGGATCGATTCTGCTGATCAGGTTTACATTTACCAGGTAGGATCTGTGTATTCTTATAAACAGCGAAGGATCCATTTTCTGTTCAAAAAACTGCATGGTTTTGTTCTTGAGAAATACCCCTTCAGCAGTATGAATTTTTACATAATCATCAGCCGATTCAAAATACTGTACCTGTGATGTGGGAATAATTTTAATCTTGCCATTATCTTTTAAAACAATTCTGTTTTGCTGCTGTGCAGTACCAGAAACAGCATTCAGTAATTCGTGGGTTCTGTTGTGTTGCAATTGTTGCTCTGTGGCCTTCCATTTCTCTATTGCTTTGATAAAACGCTCTTTGCTGAATGGTTTTAGCAGGTAGTCGATAGCATGTGCCTCAAAAGCCTTAATAGCGAATTCTTCAAATGCTGTTGCGAAAATAACAGCCGGTGGATTTTCAATCAATTCAAGCATTTCAAATCCGTTGATCTTGGGCATTTGAATATCTAGTATTACCAGATCGGGCTGATGTTGTTGAATGGCTTTTACGCCCTCGAAACCATCACCACACTCCTCAACGAGTTCAATATCAGGATAGGCCTGTAAATATTCTTTTACAATACTTCTGGCAAGTGGTTCGTCGTCTATAATGATTAGTTTCATGGCTTCGTTTTATGGGTATTCGTCATTACTGATTTCGTAAAGTGTGATAGCAATCACTACGTCCTTGTATTACATTTTATGATGCATTATTTCAGGGTTGTATTGAGGTATAAGAATATGTGTTGTAAATAAGCTGTCTGTTTTAGATGTGCGTATCAGATCCTGTCTGGCATACAATAAGTATAGTCTTCGCGAAATCGAAGCCAGTCCAAATCCTGTACCCTGTGTAGTTATTGTAGTAGAGGGGTCAAAGGGATTTTGGATCACGATTTCCAGCATATCCGGCCTTTCACCCTTTGCCAGAATACTGATCAATACCTCATCTGTTGTATCATACAAGCCGAATTTAATGGCATTTTCAACCACGGGTTGCAAAAGCAAAACAGGTATCTGCATTTTGGATGCCTGCTCATCTATTAACAGACTGGTTTGCAGACGATGTCCGAATCTCACTTTTTCAATATCAAGGTACAATTGTAAATGATGGATCTCTTCCTGCAGGCTTACCTGTTGGTGCTCTTCTTTTTTTAAAGTGCCCCGGAGGAAGTCAGATAATTGCTGAATCATATGTCTTGCCTTCTCAGGCTGAGAACCGGCGAGTGCACTGATAGAGTTCAGACTGTTGAATAAGAAATGGGGCTGCAACTGTTGCCGCAATTTGAGTAATTCTGCATCTTTTGAAATCTTTTCTGCCTCTTCTTTTCTTTGCTCATTTTCCTGCTGCTCCAATAATGTGTACCACAATAAACTGATCATTGACATACAGCCAATCATCAGGAATCCGGTAATGTAGCGTATATAAAAAGATTGCCTCAAAAGACTCAGGTAAACATCATCTTCTTTAAACCAAAACTTTAAAATAGTACGGGCCAGAAAAAGATACAGACTGCTTAATACCAGACTTATAATAAGAATATACCAGTATCGCTCTTTTCTAGGCAGATAATACTTCATATTATTAACCACCAGCAAACAAAATGATGCCAATAAAAAGTTGGAAGTGAACGCATCAGTTACAGATTGTATAAAACTGATCTGATATTCTCTTAATACCCATACATGTATAATCGTCCATACCAGCCACCAGGTAAAGAATGCTACATAAAAATTACGGCCTTTTGTAATGGGTGTTACCATAAGCTATAGTGCCTGCAGAAACTGATCTGTACAGTTCGATAACAAATATCCTGCTTTTAGACGAACTTCCTGCTGGTAACGCATACTGTCTGCCGGTAAACAAATCTGCGATAATACTTCTGCTCCGTCAATCATATTATTGAGTTTGTATAATTCCGTTACGTCAATAAAATGCCAATTGATCTGATGAATGGTCTGCGCATCGGCAATAAGTTGTTCCTGATGCCCTATCTGCTGTGCTTTATGAAAAGCATGCAGTGCATCATCCGCCTGAACCAGTCGCAACTGCTCATCAAATTGTACAGGGTCAGGTTCAGAAGGTGACTGAAACCTGTAAATAAGTTTTGCCAGAAACCATTCCATACAATTGGGTTGAAAGTGTAGATTAATAACTCTTGATTTCAATGCCGCCAAATACAGATGTGCCACTCAGGATCAGTACTTTATCCGGATCAAATTTACTTCCGGGTAACAGGTTGCGTTTGTCTTCAATACCTGCAAATACGGCAACCGTTTCAGATCGTACTTCCCAGTTAGGAGGCACTACGAGCTTTGCACCACCAAAAACAATGGTTACTTCCAGAAAAACAGGCCCTTGTATATCTGCCTGTGTCAGGTTAATCTGAGAACCACCCATAAAGCAAACAATTTCTCCTCCTTTGAAATTTTTCGAGGTCACCATTTTCTTTACTTCACCAAACACAGAAGTGCTGTCAATCCTGTCTTCCGACGATGGTGGAAAATCGTTGTCAGACCCATCCTGCTGCTTCGGTTTGAAATTAAGCAACGGATCCTGGCTGAGGGAGGTTACTTTGGGCCTGAAAATGAATAATATACCAATGCCAATAATAAGACCAGGCCATAGAAAACGACGTATCTCCACATCTTTTATCAGTTCATCAGACATAAAAAATAATCCAACAGCAATCATAATGATCCATGAAACGCCACGGAACCTTACTTTTAAACCAGATACCAGACCTACCAGTACCAGAATGGCCGACCAGTCGTACAACCATGATGGAATATATACACCCACTCTTTTCAACAGTATTACTGCACCTATGAGGATTAAAATGATACCCGTGAAAAATCGGTCATTGTGGTTCTTTACATTGAAACCTCTGTTTCTCATTTTGATTAATTTTCAACAAAACTAAATCTGTAATTAACCGTAGTAAAGTAGAATTAGGCTATAACCGGAAAAAGGGCGGTAAGTGTACGAAAATGGTCGGTAAATGAAAACGATACCCCTTCCTTAAGCAGGTTCGCCGGCCGTTTTAGATTGCCAGCCAATGAGTAATACACCAATGATTACAAGAATGGTTCCGATGATCTGTTCTGCAATAATAGATTCGCCCAGAAAAAAATGTGCCTGTAAAATCGTAGATACTGGTCCGATACTGGTAATAATAGCTACATTATTACTGCCGATTTTTTTCATGCCAACACTCATCATAAAAGAAGGCAAAACGGTAGCAATCATCGCAAGCGCCATGCCATAACCGGCCAGAGTGCTATTGAATTGTAAAATACCTCCGCCTGGTTGCTGAATAAGGTAGTGGATAAAAATACCCGCCGTAGCAGTAAGCATGGCATAAGCCGTATAGCGGGTAGCGCCCACACTGGTAACAAGTCTGCCAGTACCTACCAGGTAAAAAGAATAAGTAATGGCGCAAAGAAATATCATAAAAGAACCGTAGAAAAACTGCGGACCATACTGGGCCGCTCTGATTTCGGCCCAATATGCAATACCAATACCAATATAAGTAAGTACCAGTGCAATGATCTGGACCCGACTCAGTTTGGTTTTGAAATAAAAAGTATTAATGAGTACTGCGAACGTAGGATAGAGGAACAGTATCAATCTTTCCAGACCTGCAGAAACATATTGTAAACCGATAAAATCGAAAAGACTGCTCAGGTAATAACCAAATATACCCATAAGCATGATCCATATCCATTGCTTTTTGGTGAGTGACTTTGTTTCCTCTTTTCTGCCCGCCATCCAGGCAGCGCCAACATAAAAGGGAAGAGAGAATAACATACGTAGACTCAACAAGCTGAGCGCATCTACTTTTGTTTCAAAGAAGGCCAGTTTTACAAAAATGGCTTTGGTAGAAAAAAAGATGGCACCAGAAATAGTAATCAAAAAACCAGCAAGACTTATTTTTTGAACCTGGGTATTCACATGTTTATGGTTAATGGCTTATGGCCTGTAGCTTATGGCAAATGGTTAATAGCCTATGGCTTATAGCATATAGGGGATGGCTAATAGTTATTAGTTAACATGGGCTATGATCCATTCACTATACGCCATTAACTATAAGCCATAAGCTAATTACTACACACTCACATTAAAATCTCTCAATGCGTCATTCAGACTCGTTTTAAGATCTGTACTGGCTTTTCGCTGGCCAATGATGAGGGCGCAACTTACCTGGTATTCTCCGGCATTGAATTTTTTGGCGTAGCTGCCGGGTATCACAACACTTCTGGCTGGAACACGGCCTTTGTATTCAACAGGTTCACTACCACTTACGTCAATGATTTTTGTTGATTGGGTCAATACCACATTGGCACCCAAAACAGCTTCTTTTTCAACAACCACACCTTCAACCACAATACACCTGCTGCCAATAAAACAACCGTCTTCAATAATTACAGGACTGGCTTGTAAGGGTTCCAGCACACCTCCGATACCCACACCCCCACTCAGGTGAACAGCTTTGCCGATTTGGGCACAGCTACCTACGGTGGCCCAGGTATCAACCATGGTACCTTCATCTACGTAGGCGCCAATATTTACATAACTAGGCATGAGTACCACATTTTTTGCTACATAAGCACCATAACGGGCTATCGCATGTGGAACGGCTCTTACACCCAGTTCTTTATAGTTCGACTTTAATAACATCTTATCATAAAACTCAAAAGGAGGCAGGTTCCAGGTTTGCATCTGCTGTATGCCGAAATACATAAGAATAGCCTGTTTTACCCACTCATTTACTACCCATTTACCCTCTTCCGGATCTGCCACTCTCAGGCGCCCCTTATCTACTTCTTCAATAACAGCCCTAACAGCATCGCTGTGTTTATTGGCCTGTAACAATTCTCTGTTTTGCCAGGCTTCTTCAATCAATGTTTTGAGTTCCATTGCCTTAAAATTTTTGCAAACATACAGGTTCATAAGAAAGGTTGTGTCTTCAGCAGCATATTCAACACAATTTGTACATTGCAGCTACGATGCTCCCATTTCAAAATGATATGGATGCCTGCCTGGAAGTGCTGGAAAGAGGAGGCCTGATTCTATACCCCACCGATACCATCTGGGGGATAGGTTGTGATGCCACGAATCCGGCAGCCGTTGAAAAAATTTTCCACCTTAAACAAAGGGCAGAGCATAAGGCCATGATTGTACTGGTAGCAGATGAAAGAGATATTCTGCAATATGTAACCCAGCCTGATTTACAGGTTTTCGACTATATAAAGGGGGTATCCAAACCTATTACTGTTATTTACGACGGGGTGATTGGCCTCGCCGATGCCTTACTTGCAGAAGATGGTTCCGCAGGTATCCGGATAACAACGGATACATTTTGTAAACACCTGATCAAAAGATTCAGAAAGCCATTGGTAAGCACTTCTGCTAATATATCCGGGTATCCGGCTCCTCAAGCATTTCAGGATATAGAACCGGCTATTAAGGAGGGTGTAGACTATGTGGTACGCTACAGGCAGGCAGATGATCATTATTACAAACCCTCCTCAATCATAAAATGGGATAAAAACGGTGTTTTAACCATCATTCGCTCCTGATTGTGCATAACCCTGTGCGAAAATCACTTTTTCTGTTAATAGCCTGAAAGTGAATGGATTAGCCTCAATTTGCCTCATGGTGGCAGGAATTTTGTTGAACTTTTAGTTGTATTTCTTGTTCTATTTTCCAAACTTAATGTAAGAATACAATCGCATGGCACGTGTAATACTCGATGTACCCAATGATAAAATGCAGCCCTTCTTAAAAGCTATCCTGAATTTAGGGCTGGATCGTCATGCGATCAGTTCCAATACACCAAAGAGACGGCTGCTATCTGCACAAAACCGGAAAATCCTGAAACATCTCTCCGGAAGTGTCCTCCTCTTTGATTGGGAATTTTTCAGCAATGAACTCGAATACGAATAGTCTTTACAGGAAAGAACGCTTTATAGTAGTTTTGCCTGATGCAGCGAATCCTGGTTATCCAAACTGCTTTTATTGGTGATGTAGTACTGGCCACGGGCTTACTTGAAAAATTACATCAGAAATTTCCTCAGGCGAATATTGATATCGTCGTTCGAAAAGGTAATGAAACACTTTTTACGGATCATCCATTTCTTCAGACAGTCTATTGCTGGGATAAAAAAAAGAATAAATACCTGCACTTATTAGAATTGATACGGTTGATTCGACGAAAGAAGTACGATACGGTCATTAATGTACAACGTTATGCAGCCACAGGGTTGTTAACAGCTTTATCAGGTGCCAGAAAAAAAATAGGTTTCGATAAAAACCCGTTTCGATTTTTATTTACCGATATTATACCACATGATTTTTCGGGTGAGGGTGATGCAGTACACGAAATACAAAGAAATCATGCTTTGATAAGGGCTATTACCGATGAACACGCTGCAAAACCCAAACTCCATCCTTCTGAAGCAGATGCGAAAGTTATTGCCTGTTATCAAACAAAGCCCTATGTCTGTATTGCACCCGCGTCTGTATGGTTTACCAAACAATACCCGGCAACGGGGTGGATAGAATTAATCAGGCAAATACCAGATACTTATACGATCTTTTTATTGGGTGCGCCCGGCGACAGGGTCCTTTGTGAAAAAATTGAACAACAATCGAACCGTTCAATCATCAATCTGGCAGGAAAATTATCTTTCTTATCCTCAGCAGCATTAATGAAAAATGCTGCTATGAATTATGTAAATGATTCGGCACCCATGCATTTTGCTTCAGCTGTGAATGCCCCCGTAACCGCTGTTTATTGTTCTACCATTCCTTCATTCGGGTACGGTCCGTTGTCCGACAGGTCCTTTGTTGTAGAAACACCTGTTGCATTGAATTGCAGGCCCTGTGGCTTGCATGGACATACAAAATGTCCGCAAGGGCATTTTCATTGTGCGGTTAAGATTCAGACCCAGCAACTGCTCGAAACACTATCTGCACCTTAAAAACAGAAAGGAATTACATTTGCAACGATGGATATTGTTTGTACAGATAAGGAGTCACAGATTTTTCAGACCATTGCAAAAGCAGCGGCATCTCTCGACCTGCCCTGTTATCTGATTGGTGGATTTGTAAGAGATAAGCTGATTGGCAGACCCACGAAGGATATTGATATTGTTTGTATCGGTGATGGTATTTCATTGGCACATAAAGTGGCTGAATATTTTCAGCCCAAACCACATGTGTCTTTTTTTAAAACTTTTGGTACCGCACAGATTAAAATCGATGACCTGGAAATTGAATTTGTAGGGGCCCGGAAAGAAAGTTATGCCAACCACAGCCGTAAACCGGATGTATTGCCGGGAACCATCGAAGATGACCAGAACAGACGTGATTTTACCATTAATGCACTTGCCATTAGTTTGAATGCAGCTGATTATGGTACCCTTATAGACCCCTTTAATGGACGAAAGGCACTGGATGAGAAAATCATCGTAACACCACTGGAGCCCTCTCAGACTTTTAGTGATGATCCTTTGCGTATGATGCGAGCCATTCGTTTTGCAGCGCAGCTGAATTATACGATTGTGCCGGAAACACTGGCTGCCATTGAAGCCAATGTGCATCGCATCAGTATTGTATCACAGGAACGGATTACCGACGAAATCAATAAAATCATGTTATGCAGGCGGCCTTCCGTGGGATGGGATCTTCTGTTCAGAACCAGGTTATTGCATAAGATATTTCCGCAGATGGTCGATTTACACGGGGCGGCATATATTGATGGCATCGGGCATAAGGATAATTTTTACCATACGCTACAGGTGCTGGATAATATTTCAGAACATACAGACGATCTGTGGCTGAGGTGGGCAGCTTTATTACATGATATCGGAAAACCTGCTACCAAACGTTTTGAAGAAGGACATGGATGGACCTTTCATGGCCATGAAGTAGTGGGAGCCAGGATGGTTCCGAAAATATTTGCCAAACTGAAACTGCCACTCAACGAAAAAATGAAGCAGGTGCAGAAACTGGTACTCTTACACCTGCGCCCGATCAGCCTTACCAAAGAAAATATTACCGATAGTGCTATCAGACGTCTGTTATTTGATGCAGGAGAAGATATCGATGCGCTGATGATGTTATGTTCGGCAGATATTACCAGTAAAAACAAAACAAAAGTAAAGCGTTACCTGCAGAATTTTGAATTGGTGAAACAGCGACTGGAAGAGGTAGAAGATGCTGACCGGATAAGAAACTGGCAACCACCCATTACGGGAGAAATCATCATGCAGACTTTTGGATTAACACCCGGCAGACAGGTTGGCATTATAAAAGATGCTATCAGGGAAGCCATTCTTGATGGACTGATACCCAATGAATATGAAGCGGCAAAAGCATTTATGTTGGCCAAAGGGGCAGAACTGAACTTGCGGACGGTGGAATAAATTGTATTTTAGCAGTTCAAACAGTACCTCGTACTATATTGATCAATAAAAACTGAACAAACAGAATGGCGGTTTTAAAATTTCGGATTTACCTGGAAGAAGATGATGCGGTTTACCGTGATATTGTTATCAAACATACCCAGCATTTTATTGATTTGCATTTTGCCATTCTGAAAGCATATGAGTTCGATCAGAAACACCAGGCAACTTTTTTCCGTAGTAACGATAACTGGCAGAGAGGTCGTGAAATCAGTTTTGAAAAATACGACAAAGCCTATGTTGCTGACCCTCTTTTAATGGCTGAAACCACCATAGGAAGTGAAATCAGAGACACGAACCAGAAATTTATTTATCTGTATGATTTCGCTAAGAACTGGACCTTTCTCATTGAATTAATCAATGTGAGCAAGGAAGAAAATGCAAAACTGAATTACCCTGCTATATCAAGAATAGAGGGCATTGGTCCGCAGCAATATGGCACCAAGAGCTTACTGGGCGATAAATTTGCCGATATTGAAGAGAAATATGATCTTTCAGAGGCTTCAGACGGTTTTGGGGAAGAAGGTGAGGAGGGAGAATCGGATGCTGATGAATTCGGCAGCGAAGAAAGTACCGAAGAGGAATTTTAATCTATAAATATACCCTGCGAAATCTCCATTAGCTCCTTTCCCTGTGGTGAAATACATGGCCGAACTGTAAGATATAACAGGAGACTATAAGTGATCTCGAAAAGTGGATAGATACAATATTTTATTTTGCCCCAACAAAATACCGTAATACTGATCGCTGGTCCTACTGCCGTTGGTAAAACAGCAGCCGCCATCAGTTTGGCAAAACAGTTCCACACAGAAATTATTTCAGCCGACTCCAGACAGTGTTATCGTGAAATGAATATCGGGGTGGCTAGACCTTCCCCGGAAGAGTTACTGGCAATACCTCATCATTTTATTGCTTCCCATACCATTCACGAAGAAGTAAATGCCGGTGTTTTTGAAACCTATGCACTTGAAAAAGCAGAAACCTTGTTCAAAGAACATCCGATTGTGGTACTTACAGGTGGTACAGGTCTTTATATAAAAGCTTTTTGTGATGGTATAGATGAAATGCCTGCGATTCCATCTGAGATCCGCAAAAGAATCATTCTGTCATATGAAGAAAAAGGGTTGGGTTGGTTACAGGAACAATTAATGGAGAAAGATCCTTTATTCTGGAAAACAGCCGAACAACAAAATCCTCAACGCTTAATGCGGGCCCTGGAATTCATAGAAGCGGTGGGTCAATCCATAACCTTATTTCGTTCCGGGAAAAAAGCCGAAAGGCCCTTTCAGGTCATCAAAATCGGTCTGGAGATGCAAAGAGATTTACTCAATACACGCATCAATCAACGGGTAGATATGATGATGCAATCAGGTTTGCTGGAAGAAACCAAGCAATTGTTCCCTCTTCGTCAACTAAATGCACTACAAACAGTGGGCTATCAGGAACTTTTTGACCATCTGGAAGATAAGACAGATCTTAACAGAGCTATTGAGCTTATTAAACAGCACACTAGGCAATACGCCAAAAGGCAGATGACCTGGTTTAAAAAAGACAGCAGCATTCATTGGGTAAATGCTGCTGTAGATATTGAAGATCAGATTTTCAGCTTTCTTAAGCCATACAATCTGTTTCCCGTTTAATATACTCTTTCTTTCTTCTTTTGTGGTGTATTAAAACTTAAATCCGAAAGTTAACATCACATTTCCTCTTGAGCCGGTTTGTTCAGCAAAAGTATTAGGCTTATCGTTAAGTCTGTAAGCAAACTGAACATCGCGGTTGAAAGCATGGGCATAACTCAGGTCAATGAAAATACCTTTGTTACGATAGCCCACACCTCCTGTTGCCATAATGCGGTGTGCTTTTAATTCACTCTCTTTATACGGACTTCCATAATAAGCTCCCCCAAGACGGAACATTACGGTATGGAACTTCAATTCACCACCTAAACGGAAATTAATATTGCCTTTGTAAGTGTCTTTGATTACGTTGTTCAGCATATTATAATAACTCACAAGTGCCTGGTCATTCTGGTCTTCTGCAGAAAATCTTGAACCACGATAGTTAACATATTCAAGATCGGCACTGATGAATGCTCTCTGTCTGCGTGTATCTTTGATTTCACGGAATACATAACTGGCACTTATTATAGCACGCCAGGGGGTTACAAGATTGTAATTACTGTTACCCGGATTACCACTATTGAGGTTATCGCTTTTTTCTGAACGCAGGCCTGCATAAGTTTCAGTATTGGCCGTCATAGAAGCACGAACCCTGTCTTTAAAACTGATCAACTGTGGTGTATGAAAGGCAAAGCCAACTCTCCAGTATTCTTTGGGCTTATAAATGGTACCCAGCTTAGCACCGATACCTAAACCACGGGAAGAAAACTGCTCTTTAAATTCAAAATAACTGAACTGGTTATTAGGGTCATTGGTCGCATCTGTTTCTCTGTAAGTAAGGTCTCTGTTATAACTGATAACCGGAATGGTAAGGCTACCGCCTACATATAGTTTGTCTTCCATATTACCAGCCATACCCAGCGCAATCTCATGGTAACCACCACGTGTTATGGCATCATAATGCTGGTTTACACCGGTTGAAATAGGAACAAGACTCTGGTAACCGCTAAAAATACCCGAGGCATTATTGGCAGTATCAATAAGGAATGTTCTGAATGCCAGTGAAGAACCGAAAATATAATTACTCAAAGCTGCATTGGTATCGGCAAGATCACGTGTAAGCTCTTCCAGGTATTGTTCTGAAAAAGAACTCATGTTGTTAAAGCCTTTGAACTGAATCCTGTTATTATAACTGGCCAGCTGGTTCACAGAAATGGCAAAAGCACTGCTGGTCCATTTCCTGTTCTTTTTATAACTACTGCTCAGAATCAGTCCCGAAGCACCATAACCAAAATTATTTTTACTGTTGACTGTATCTGTTCCTCGGTATTTAAACTTGTTGTTGTTCAGCAAGAATCCTGGTGATAAAACAAATTCATTGGTTTTAAAAAGACCCAGGCCTGCGGGGTTTACGTGGTTAGCGGTGATTTCACCACCCAATGATCCCATTACTCCACCTGTGGCAACGTTTCTGGCAGAACCATTTTGATTGAACCATGCCATCCGCAATGAGTAATCCGGGTTCTGTGCCGAAGCTGTAAGGGTGAACAGGATTGCGATAAAGGGTAAATATGATTTCATATTACAATTCGTTTGGATATAGGTTTAGTATTTGGTGCGAGTTATACACCGTGATGTTATTAGTTGCATCCGCAAAAGATGTTGGATTAATTACCTCTGCCACCCCTGCCAGAACTGGAACTGCTACCTGTACTTTTCACGCCACCGCTGTTACCACCCGCATTGCTGCTTGGCGTAGCTGTTGAACCATTAGTACCGGAAGAGAAACTTCTCACAGGTCTGTCAATGCTGGTACCAGAACTTGAACCATTGCTTCCACCCGTAAATACTCTTTTCAGCAGATTGCCAAAACTGTTATTGTTACCGTTGGTATTGGTAAAAGTCCCGGTTTTAGGATTATAATAACCCTGGTTACTATTATTGAAACCTTTGGTATTTCTGTAGGCAGCTAAATTGCTTCCTGAAGTACTGCCATTATAAAACTTAGGTGTCGAATAAACAATAACTGTATACATAGGGTTGTTCCAGCCCCATCCATAATAACCCAATCCTGTATAGGGCCTCCATCCGCCATAGCCAAGACCTAAGTGCCATGGGTTGTTCCAGGTATAAGTATTCCAGTTATTATAGGGATTTATGCGGTTAAAGTCATAGCGGCTGTCGTACCAATAATCAAAATCATCAATACCTGACCAGCGGTTTCTATTGGCAACCTTCATACGCAGGTAACGATCATCCTGACTACTGATATATTCTTCATATCGCTCCTGTTGTTCCTTCGCTTTCTCCTCTTCTTTTCTACTGGCACCTTCGCGACCGGGTGAATAATAAACATCGTCAGGTGTCTGCCCCGACTGATAAGCAGTCGAGCAACCGGACAAAAGTCCTATGGCAAGTAATGAGCTGAGTAATGTTGTTTTCATAACAAGAGGATTGACAAGGTTATATAATGTGAAGTTACATACATTTGCGCTGTTATGGCTTCACAGATATTGCGGCAATTAGTTTGCCAACAAACATCTGTAAGCAATATATTTTGTTAAGAGAATTATAATATTTTATGAGTAAGGAAATAACTTCCCGGGAGCAGGATTATTCACAGTGGTACAACGACCTTATTTTGAAGGGGAGTCTGGCCGATTATAGTGCTGTTAGAGGTTGCATGGTCATTAAACCCTATGGTTTTGCACTTTGGGAAAATATGCGTGATGTATTAGACAGAATGTTTAAGGAAACTGGCCATCAGAATGCCTATTTTCCTTTATTCATACCAAAAAGCCTTTTTGAGGCGGAAGAAAAAAATGCCGAGGGTTTTGCCAAGGAATGTGCCGTGGTTACCCATTACCGTTTGAAAACCGACCCGGATAATAAAGGCAAACTTATTGTTGATCCGGAAGCGAGGCTTGAGGAAGAGCTGGTTGTACGCCCAACCAGTGAGGCCATTATCTGGAATACTTATAAAAGCTGGATACAGTCGTACCGCGATCTACCCATTCTGGTAAATCAGTGGGCCAATGTGGTTCGATGGGAAATGCGTACCCGTTTATTCCTCCGGACAGCCGAATTTTTATGGCAGGAAGGACATACGGCCCATGCTACCAAAGAAGAAGCGGTAGAGGAAACGGTAAAAATGCTGGATGTATATGCTGATTTTGTAGAAAACTGGATGGCAGTACCGGTTATTAAAGGTGTAAAAACACCGAATGAACGTTTTGCAGGTGCAGAAGACACTTATTGTATCGAAGCCATGATGCAGGATGGAAAAGCTTTACAGGCAGGAACCTCTCATTTTCTTGGACAGAATTTTGCCAAAGCATTTGATGTAAAATTCAGCGACAGAAATAATAAACTCGAATATGTGTGGGCTACCAGCTGGGGCGTAAGTACCAGACTGATTGGTGCACTGGTAATGGCCCATAGCGATGATGACGGACTCATTTTACCTCCCCGCATCGCACCTATTCAGGTGGTGATAGTGCCGATTTATAAAGGAGAAGATCAGAAAGCAAAAATTGATGAGCATGTGCAGCAATTGGTGGCAGAATTAAAAGCACTGGGTATTACTGTAAAATATGATGACAACGATAACACAAGACCCGGATGGAAATTTGCTGAGTATGAAATGAAGGGGGTACCCGTACGTATCGCACTCGGTTTACGTGATCTGGAAAACAATGTGGCTGAAGTGGCGCGAAGAGATACCAAAGAAAAAAATACGGTTTCACTTGACGGACTCTCTGCTTATATCAAACAACTACTGGAAGATATTCAACAGAATATTTTCAATAAAGCTAAACAATTCAGAGATGAACGTATTACACCCGCTAATAGCTGGGATGAATTTATAAACCTGCTCGATACCAAAGGCGGCTTTATTTCTGCTCATTGGGATGGTACCGGAGAAACAGAAGAAAAAATCAAAGAATTAACCAAGGCAACCATACGTTGTATTCCTTTGAACAATGTTCAGGAAGAAGGTAGTTGTATACTTACCGGCAAACCTTCTACCCAGCGTGTATTATTTGCAAGAGCTTATTAAAAATGATCCCCCAATCAATCAAAAGTCGTCCCATGAAGACGACTTTTTTATTGCCGGATTTCAATGATTTGAAATATATTTAATATAAAATATTTTCTATATACCCAACTCAACCAGCACATGGAAAACAAAACTCATTACAAGCTTGGCTATCATGGAACAGGCATGGATATGTTTCGGATCGAACTGGTCAATTTTATTTTATGTCTTGTCACACTCGGCTTGTATTATCCATGGGCAAAGGCCAAAACACTGGAATACCTGTACAGCCAGACCATTTTTGAAGGACAACCTTTTGTCTTTTCGGGAACAGGAAAAGAAATGTTCAGGGGATTTATAAAAGCCTTTCTTTTTCTAGCCATATTATGGGCAGCCATATTGATCAGTATATGGTATGGAGGTGAAATGGCTCAGTTGACGATTCTCTTATTTTACCTGGTTATTATAGCGCTTATACCACTCATTATACATGGATCCTATAAATACAGAATGGCAAAATCATCCTGGCGTGGGATACGATTTGGTTATACGGGAGAAAGAAGTGAACTGGTAAAAATATTTTTCCGCGACCTGTTTTTAACGATTATTACTTTTGGTATTTATGGTGCATGGCTTGCTATGAATATCCGCAGGTATGTATTGGATCATGTACGGATCGGTAATGCAAATTTTACCTACCATGGTAGTGGCGGCGATTTTTTTCTCCTGAACCTCAAGGGCTATTTTTTATCCATATTTACACTGGGTATCTATGTATTCTGGTGGCAAAAAGATTTGTTTGAATATTTTGTAAGCTATCTAAGATTAAGACAGGGCGACAGGAAAATTATATTCCGATCTAAAGCAACGGGAGGTGGTTTTGCAGGACTGATGATTGTAAATTTCCTCATTATTATTTTTACACTGGGCTTCGGCTATGCATGGGTAATTACACGTACGTTGCGCTATGTTGCTGATAATATTGAAATGTATGGCGATCTTTCACTTGATGAACTTGTACAGTCGCAACCGGATTACAGTGATGCAATGGCAGATGATATGGCTGATTTCTTTGACTTTGGATTTATTGTATGAGTGAATATCCGCAAATTCTTTTTTTTGATGCCTATAAAGCTTCACCTCGTGAAGTTTACGTGGAGTTGACCCATGGTAAGATATATGTATCAAATACGGATGACTATGATACGGTTCTGGTATTTGACATAACTGCAGCAAGTGTAGTTGAAGCAGATAGACGTCTTTTTATATTTTTTAATAAAGGCAGAGCACCCTATTTATCAATAGATGCCGATCACCCGTCTTACCCCGAACTGAAAAAAGCCATACACCCGGATCGGAAAACCTGGTTTGGTAAATTTTTCAGATTGAAATGGCCGGTATTAGTCGCAATACTGTTATCCATATTTGTTGGTATTTATTTTATTATGGCAAGGGTTATTCCGGCAGCTGCTTTAAAAATAATATCAGTTCAGCAGGAAGCAGAAATTGGAAATAGTTTCTACCGGTCACTAATGGCATCGGAAAAAATCGATACGGCAGCCACACGTATTGTCAATGATTTTGCAGGGCAATTACACCTGAGTGACAAATACCAGATCACCATAACGGTTATAAAAGAAAACGAGTTAAATGCATACGCGTTACCAGGCGGACATATCGTATTGTATTCAGGGATTCTGAAGGTTATCGATGATCCGGATATGCTAGTGGCATTGCTGGGTCACGAAGCCAGCCATATTAATAAAAGACATAGCCTGCAAAGTATATTATCGTCTATGAGTATGTCTTTATTACGCTCTATGATTTTAAGTGGTTTTGGCGATGTCGGAAGCATAGTGCTGGAGCATGCAGGGATGTTTGAACAGCTCCGCTATTCCAGAAGACTGGAAAGAGAGGCAGATAGGGAAGGAATGGACTTAATGATCAGAAACCGCATTAGCCCTGTTGGTATGAAGAAGCTGATGTTACAATTGCAGGCTGCTGATCATGATTTACCCGGTATTTTTTCTTTTATGAGTACCCACCCAATGTCTGAAGAAAGAATAAAGACGGCAGATGCTTTCATAACAGCACATAAATCGGCTACTTTTGCTGCCAGTCAGGAACTTATAGAAAGCTGGCGGCAATTGAAAGCAAAGAAATGAAGCAAAAAGAAATACACCCTGCTTTACAACCTTATCTGGACGGCAAAGTAATATTATTGGATAAGCCTATTGACTGGACATCTTTCGACGTGGTAAAAAAGGTTCGTATTCTTACCCGTATTTCCAAGGTAGGGCATGCCGGTACACTTGATCCGCTGGCAACCGGGTTATTGATTGTATGTACCGGAAAGTTTACCAAGAAGATCAACGAATACATGGGTATGGAGAAAGAGTACACAGGTACTTTTACACTGGGTGCAACAACGCCTACCTATGATCTTGAATCGGCCCCTGAAAATATTTGCGACTACGCCCATCTTACACCTGAGCAGGTGCATGCCGCTGCACAAAATTTTATCGGCCCCATTATGCAGATTCCTCCTGCTCACTCTGCCATTAAGAAAGACGGCAAGCCGGTTTACCTGGCAGCCAGAAAAGGTCTTGAAGTAAAATTAGAACCAAGACCTGTTACCATTCACTCCTTTGTAATTGAAAAAATTGAAATGCCTGTGGTGTATTTCAGGGTGGTATGTTCAACAGGTACCTATATCAGAAGTCTTGCGAATGATTTCGGTGCCTCGCTGGGTGTGGGTGGCTATATGAGTAGTTTACGCCGAACACGTATTGGTAATTTCGAAGTGGCTGATGCTGACGATCTGATCACCTTTGAAAAAAGGATTGAAGCATTGAAAGGAAGCGTATCAGAAGGGTAGGCCGATACCAAACTGTAAAGCAACATTGTTTACTTTCAAACCTTTTTCCCGAATTTCAGACCATACAAAATCTTTAATACTCATCCATCCACCATTTGTACTTCTGGCAGGATCTTTTACACGGTAAGCAACATCGAACCGGATAAGGAAATAAGAAAAATCAAATCGCAAGCCTGTTCCAACTCCAATGGCAAGGTCTCTGCCAAGATTAGCGATAGAAAACCTGGATTTAGGGTCCTGATCATTTTTTTTGAGGTTCCAGATATTACCGATATCTGCAAATACCGCACTACCAATTTTAAAAGAACCCAATGATGCCAGCTGAAACCGGTATTCAATATTTGTTTCGAGTTGCATATCTCCAAAACGGTCACGGTAACTACTGTTCACAGTATCACTGAAAACAGAGCTGCCCAATCCCAACTGGCGTAAACCCCATGCACGCATACTATAGGGGCCACCAACAATAAACTGTTTAAAGAAAGGAAGTGTTCTGCCGATTGTGGGGTTATCACTGTAATTGTAACCCAATCCGGCAAAAGCACGATAGGCCAGCTCCGATCTTGGGTAGAGTATCCGTTGTCTGTATTCAGCTTCTGTTTTGAGGTATCGGTAGATATTATTCTTTAATCCCGGTATTAATCCAAACAAACCACCCGCTTCTTCAATACCAATTCTCAGATAATGACTTTTATTTCTGTTGTTAGGGCTCGTAGTGGTTCTGATAAAAGATAAACTCTGACTAACAATATTCCCTTCGTTAAAAGAAGCCTGGAGAAAAGGATTGGTTTTAAAAAGACTATCAAGACCCGCTAGTTTCCGGATTCCGTATAATTCAACGTTCAATGGCTTATAGAGCCATAAGTGGGAGCCATTTTTAACCGTTTTACGCCACTCGTAACCAACACTTGCAATGAAAGAGGTTACGTTGTAAAAATTTCTACGGTCTATATAGGAACTGCTTAATGTAAATAAGGTTTTTTTATTTTCAAGGTTGCGTAAAGACCGCCAATTACCAAAAGGTGTGAGAATACGTGGCAAAACATAGGTATGACTTCCGCTTAACAGGAAAGTTTGTAAAAGTGGTGCATTGCCCTGACTAAGCAGATTCAGTTCTACTCCGGCGCGTACTACTGATTGTTGCTGTACCGCCGAACGCCATCTGTTTCTGTTCGTATAACTAAGATTGGTAGAAATGCCAAGAGTGTTACCTGCAATAACATCTCCTGAGTTTCTGCTTCCTTCAAGTTCAGCTGCGATGGTTTGTTTAACAGCAGGTACCATTAATATGTGCATATCCAAAGTATCCCTGTCGCGAATACGTAGAACAGCATCTACCTGTTGCCAGGCACCAAGTTGTCCAAGCCTGTTGATGGTTTTAAAGTAATCAGCTTCATTGTATTTTTCACCTCTGCTCAGGTAAGTATGTTCACGTAGGGGGCGGAATCTGAACAATCCTTTCTCATATTTCATGATACCGCTTCTGAAAGTATCTGTTTTGAAATCTCTTCTGTTGATCACATTGTCGGGTATATCTGAAATGCCTGTCTCTGGATAATAATAAATATTACCCATGCTGAACTGAAGCAGTTTGCTGGAATCAAGGATGGTACGGTTGGTAATATTGATATCCCATGTAGGATTCTCTTTTCTCTTTTTAGCAGCCTGTGCAATGATTTCCGCCTGTTTAAAAGGATCGAGTGTAAGTGGTAATAGCTTTGTATCTAAAGTATCAACCACGGCAATAAGATCATCTCTGTTGAAATTATAATATCCTTTCTGACGAAATAGATTCGTTAGTCTGTCTAATTCATCACCAATCACCTGTTTTGTATAGGGCTTGTCTTTTTTTAATAAACTTTCAGCGTTATTATTATTAACAATTAACTGTAATGCCGAATCCGGAAGATTATAAGAAACAGAATCAATGCGGATGTTTTTTCCCAGCATAATATTCATGAAAACATTTGCACGTAACTGGGTTTTAAATGTGTCGATTGATACGGAATCCTGTAAAGTGGAATAAAAATACCCCTGACTGTTCAGGTAGGCATTCATGAAGTTAACGGAACGATTTAGGTTAGCACTGTCAAAAACCGGTGGTTTATCAAGAATAGATTTAAAGATACCCAGGTATCGCTGAACAATTCTTACCTGCAGGCTGTCTTCCCAATAATTCTCCAGTTCGGTAATTAATCGTTTTTTCTCATCTTTGGGAACAGTGTCGAGAATATTTATCTTGTTACTGTAAACAAAAGGTCTGTTTTCGGGATAGTTTCTTACACTGATGCGGTTTTGCTGGGAACAGGAACTTATAAGGACTGTCAGCAGTACAATTGCAGTAATAACGAACGAATTTCCTCTTTTTCCTATCAAACGCATAGTAGATGTTAAGCAAGAATGAGCTCAAATATATTCAATCTTTATGCCAGAAAAAACAAAGGTCGGCTGAACGGTTATTTATAGCCGAAGGGGTAAAACTGGTAACCGAATTATTGGCCTCAGGTTATCCTGTGGAAAAAATATATGCAGTGAATGAATGGGAGGCACCGGTTACAGATGTGCCTATTACCCGTATCGAAGCCTTTGAACTTGAAAAAATAAGCACCCTGCAAACCCCTAATCAGGTACTGGTGATTGCCCGCCAGCAGGAGGAAAAGGGTGAGCCTGATCTAAGTAAGAAGCTTACATTGGTGCTTGATGGTATACAGGATCCGGGTAATCTGGGTACTATTATCAGAATAGCCGACTGGTTTGGTATCGACCAGATCATTGCCAGTACCGATACGGTAGAATACTATAATCCCAAAGTAATTCAATCAACCATGGGTAGTTTCCTGCGTGTAAAAATATGGTACCGCGATCTTGAAACCTTTCTGGCTATTCAACAGGTGCCTGTTTATGGCGCATTGCTCGATGGAGCATCCATGTATACAACACCTGTACCATCAGAGGGTATCCTCGTAATCGGAAACGAATCAAAAGGTATCAGAGAGTCGGTATTGCCATTTATCACCCATGCAGTCACCATACCCAGAACGGGGAAAGCAGAATCATTGAATGCAGCTGTTGCGACTGGAATCCTGTTGGCTCAGCTTAAATCTCCACGTTCATAACTATTTACCTGAACTGTATCGCTTTAACAGGGCTGATCTTTCTTACTAAAACAGAGGGTAATAACAAAGAGCCATAACAAACAAGAGCTGTTCCCGCGATAACCGCTATTACCTGCCACCAGATAATTTCCATGGGTGCCTGCGATACATAATAAGAAGCTTCATCTAAACTGATAAAGCCGGTAAGTTGCTGTAACCAGCAAATACCAATACCCAAAGCAGTACCCAGACCAATGCCGGTGAAAGTGATAACGGATGCATGGAAGAGAAATATCTTCTGAATGGTCCAATTGCTGGCACCCAATGCTTTCAATACGCCTATCATTCTGGTTCTTTCAAGAATAAGAATCAACAGACAGGTAATCAGATTGATGACGGCTACTGCCGACATGACAATGAATATAACATCTCTGTTTACATCCTGAATGTCTAACCAGTCAAAAATATTCGGATATACTTCCCTGATGGTTCTACTCATCCATTCAGAAGGTAGCGCAGCTGATAAGCTTTTGCTGATGCTATCCATTTGAGTAAAGTCATTGACAAAAATTTCATAACCGCCGCTCTGGTCATCCCGCCATTCATTAATGCGCCTGATGAGACGAAGGTCGGCCATGATAAAGAGCTTGTCATATTCTTCTATCCCTGTTTTGTAAATTCCTTTTACACAGAGGTTACGATAAGTGCGGCTGTCGTCGATGGACGAAACAAAATGAACTTTGACGGTGTCCTTTACAGAAATGCCGAGTTGACTGGCAAGGGCTTTTGAAATAATGATATCCCTGCTATATATACTGTCTGAAAAATCAATCCAGCTTCCGTTTTGCATAAACGGTTTGAGTCTGCTGCTGTCATAGCCATTGTCAATACCCTTAATAAGTAAACCCTCAATTTCATTTTTGTTTTCAATTACGGCTGATTTGGTTGCGAAATGCTGTACCCGTATTACACCTGGCTGTAAACGAATGGTTTGTTCGATTGAACTGTCCATGGTTAATGGGGTTTCTTCGGCAATCAATGATTTACCTGCTTCATATTTCTGCACCCTCAGGTGCCCCCAGAAACTGAATACTTTACCTGAAACCGTTTGCTGAAAACCATTTACAAAAGCAAGGGTTATAATCATAGCCATTACACTGAGCATGGTAGCAGCCACAGATAAACGGATGATAAAACGGGAAAAAGAATGCTGGTGATTAAACGCAATTCTTTTGGCTATATCGAAGGAAAGTCCCAAATGCTATGATTTTGGTAAAAATACGAACTGCAACGGAATGACAGGAACTATTAAAAAAGGTGGTATTTGCTGATTGTATTATCTTGTCAGTCAAAGTATCTTATTGTCGTACTATGAACAATTGTTTTTCTATACTGGCATTTGTGTTATGCTTGAATATTGCATCAGCACAACGTGAACCCGATCGTATCTATATGGATGATATTAAAACAGTAAAACTCTTTCAGCAGAATGATCAGCAATCAATACCACTGATCCGGCTGGGATCATCAGACCAGCTTGAACTCCATTTTGATGACCTTATTGGATACCCACGTAACTTTTTTTATACTTACCAGTTATGCAATGCCGACTGGACACCTGCTTTATTAAATCCTTTTGATTATATAAGAGGTTTTGTTCAAAACCGTTTATCACAGTACCGGGCATCTTCTATAGCACTTACCCGTTATGTGCATTATCAGACATTATTGCCGGACCGAAGTGCAATGCCTACCAAAAGCGGTAATTATCTGCTAAAAGTTTTTTTAGATGGTGATACTTCAAAACTGGCCTTTACCAAACGATTGATGATTGTTGATGATCGTGTAAATATCGGAGCCAGAATAGCGCAACCCTTTAATAATAGTCTGATACGTACACACCAGAAATTACAGGTTACAGTTGCCACAAAAGACCTGAACATTATGAGCCCGCAGCAGCAGACAAAACTGGTTATTATACAGAACAACAGATGGGATGATGCAGCTGTTGGATTACAGCCGGCTTTTATCAGAAATAACGTACTTGAATACAATGGGGAACAGGATGCATTGTTTCCCGCCGGAAAAGAATACCGGTGGGCCGATTTACGCAGTTTTCGATTTTCGAGCGACCGTATTGACAAAATAGACAAAGAGTCACAACCCAATCGTATATCAATAAAGCCGGATCTGGTACGAATTGATTTGCGTTATGCTTTTTTTAACGACCGAAACGGCTGGAATGAAATTACTACCACAGAATCCATCAATCCCTGGTGGCAGGGAGACTATGCATATGTTGACTTTATATTGGTGCCGCCGGGTGCAAAACCTATAGCTGGTAAAGATGTTTTTATTACAGGTGAGTTTACCGGTAACAGGGCAGGAGATAGTGCATTGATGGAGTTTGATGCTGGGAAGGGCATATACAAAAAAACACTTTTTCTTAAACAGGGTTACTACAGCTATAATTATGTAACAAAAGAAAAAAATCAGAAAAATGGTAAATCAGATCCTTCTTTAACAGAAGGTAATTATTGGGAAACAGAAAATGAATACATGGTGCTATTCTATTTCAGGCCACTGAGTGGCAGGCATGATGAACTGGTGGGTATTACGAGGCTGAATTCACGAAACCTGAACAGCGGCTTTTAAAGGAGATATATCCCATGATTAAAATCTGCGAATCTGTGGCTAAAATATTTGCATTCAAAGGGCTAAATTTTCACTTACACGATAACTAATTCAAAAAATTAGGGAAAATAGGAGCCAACCCTTACTTTTGCACCGGCAGGTCTTACACGACCAGCTCCTGCTGAACCTCCCCAGGGCAGGAATGCAGCAAGGATAGGCGGTTGTAGCGGTGCGATGTGAGTAGCCTGCCATTTTTTCCCCCTTTCGCCCCTGAAGGGATTACGAAGGGGATTTTAATTTATACACTATGAAATTTTTTATCGACACTGGTAACCTCGCACAAATTAAAGAAGCAAATGATTTAGGTATCCTGGATGGTGTAACAACCAACCCTTCACTAATGGCTAAAGAAGGCGTTAAAGGTGAAGAGGCCATTGCCAATCATTATAAAACCATTTGTGAACTGGTTGACGGCGATGTGAGTGCTGAGGTTTTATCAACCGATTTCGCTACTATGGTAGAAGAGGGGAAAAAACTGGCTGCCATACATCCGAATATTGTAGTAAAAGTTCCGATGATTAAAGACGGTGTGAAAGCCATTAAATGGTTTACTGATAATGGTATCCGTACCAATTGCACACTGGTTTTCTCTGCCGGACAAGCTATTCTGGCTGCTAAGGCTGGTGCAACTTATGTTTCACCTTTTATTGGCCGTATTGACGATAGCGGTTGGGATGGAATGGATCTGATTGGTCAGATTCGTCATATTTATGATATCCAGGGTTTCAAAACAGAAATTCTTGCCGCCTCTATCCGTAGCGCCCTGCACATCACGAAAGCAGCCGAACTCGGTGCAGATGTATGTACCTGTCCACTCGATTCTATTCTGGGCTTACTGAAACACCCGTTAACTGATATCGGACTGGCCAAGTTTCTGGAAGATGCTAAAAAAATGTAATTATCATTTAAATATATAAAAAAAGGCCGGATCATATTGACCCGGCCTTTTTTATGCGGATATTCATTTCCTAAGCCCTCTGTTTAAAAGTTATCGACATAAGACATTAGAGATCGATAACCTTTTTATCACGGTTACTTTTTACTGCAGCTTCCAGTATTTGCATTACCCTGATACCATCTTTGGCAGAAACAGGGTTATCATTTTTACCTGTAAGTGCGCCATATAAAAGATCGTAATAACTACCATAATTACCTGCCAGTGTTGGAACCTGTCTGCGTTCTTCTGTGCCATGGATCTTTGTATTTAATAAACCCATTTCCGAAACAGGCTCTTCGCCCCAGTTGGGTTGATCTGGTTTTTCGCCAGCCAGCAAAGCCGCTTCCTGAATATCGGCCCTCGATTTAATAAAAGAACCGACAGATCCATGAACAATAAAAGACGGTATGGGTTCCTTGACTAGTAAACCGGATTTTAACCTTACCCTTACAGAAGAATAATACAGCAGAAGGTCAATATAATCATCCACCTGAGAATGGGTTCTCAGTGTACGTATATCGGCAAATACAGCTTCCGGCATTCCAAACAGGCAGATAGACTGATCAATCAGGTGTGGCCCGAGATCATACAACAACCCTGCGCCTGGTCCTGCTGTTTCTTTATGTTTTTTAGGACTTAGCTCATCTTTAAATCTGTCGAAATGAAATTCGGCTTCAAGCACTGTTCCCAGCAAACCATCTTTTATAACTTTCTGTACTGTCTGAAAATCACTATCCCACCTGCGGTTCTGGAAAACAGATAATACTTTGTTTTTTTCAATGGCCAGTTGATCAAGATGAATGGCTTCTTCTACTGTTGAAGTGAAAGCTTTTTCAACAACCGCATGTTTGCCGGCTTCCAGTACTTTTTTCGCATATTCATAATGAGTACCGGTAGGGGTGTTCACTATGACTAGATCAATATTTTCATCATCTAGTATTTCTTCAAACGAACGAACGATTTTAACATATGGATATATTTCAACGGATGCCGATTTAGTTCTTTCCCAGATCGATACCAGTTCATAACCGGGATGCTGATGTATGAAAGGAGCATGAAATACCTTACCCGATAAACCAAATGATAAAATAGCCGTTCTGATGGTTTGCATAACAATAATTGAAGATGATACTTAAAAATAAGCCCTTATCCCGACTTTTATATTCCCTTCCTGATGAATGATTCAGAAAAACAGCATTTTAATGAGTGGATTTATTGTTGAGCGATTTCATTGAACTGGTTTTAATAAAAAAAACCTGCTAATGAAGCAGGCTTTTTAGTAAATGAATTTTATTGTCCGGCCGATTTTTCTCTGGCTTTCATTTTATCCATATAGCTGATGCCTTCTGTAATCCATTTCTCAGCTGGTTTACCCAGCAGATAATGCTCAAACCATTCACGCTGACGTTTCTGATAATCTATCTGGTTTTCTTTCCTGGCAAGACTGTGGTTTTCATCTGCATATACCAGCATTACATGAGGCTTTTCCATTCTGCGCATGGTTCCATACATTTCAATACCCTGATGCCAGTCAACAGCACCATCTTTATCACCGAATGCCACCAGTAAAGGTGCTTTTATTTTTGTGGCATTGAACATAGGAGAGTTGCGGATATGCTCCTGTGTACGTTCATACCATGGACCATCGAATCGTCCCTGACTGGTTTCAAATATTTTCTGGTCAGGTGTACCACTGTTCCAGTAAATCGACAATGACATACTGATCAGATCTGTTAAAGGAGCGCCGGCACACGCAGCTTTAAAAATATCGGTTTGTGTAATGATGAATGAAGTCTGGTAAGCCCCCCAGCTATGTCCCATCAAACCCACTTTGCTTTTATCAATCATTCCTGTTTTTAATACTTCTTCTACAGCAGGAACAACACAGTTTACTGCACTCATACCTGGTTCATTGGTATCGTAAACAATATCAGGTCTGAATACAAAGTAACCATTACTGGTAAAATTGGTAGTGTTGTAAGCACTGCGTTCTGATGGAGTTACATATCCATGAACTGTATTCGATAAAAGTTCATAGATATATACAATCATTGGATATTGCTTGCCGGGTTCATAATTGGCAGGATAAAATAACGCACCTTGCATTTTCTTACCTTTTTTATTGGTAAAGCTTACTAGCTCACTTTTGCCCCAATAGAAATCAACCTGTTGTGGGTTGGTACCGGTAATTTTCTTATTGCTGCTGAAATCATCTGTCGCATATAATTCAGGAGACAGATTGTAATCCTGTTTTACAAAACTGAAACTGTTAGCTTCAGTAGCTTTTGTAATACGGCCAATAGAAAGGTTTTCATAAATCAGCGATTGAACCGTGTTGTTCTCCAGTTTTGCATATCCATATTTTTTTGTTTTGTCTCCATATAGAGAAAGGTATATAGGTTTACTGTCATCAATATACGGGTATTCAAAATCAGTTCTTGTGATCCTGTGCATGATTTCCTCTTTTTCTCCATTGGTAATTTTTCTAGCACCACTACCATCTGGTTTTACTGCCCAGATATTGTATTCGTCATACAATAAAATTTCTTTATCGCCTTTTAACCATCCACCCATACCAAAAGGAGGTTTGCTGGCTGTATGATCGTCTCTCGTGTTCCAGAAAGTGGCTTTAATATTTTGAGTCAGATTGCTGGTTTGTTGCGTAGCAATAGAATATATCCACCAGTTCTTATCACGAAAAAAATAAAGGTATTTCCCATCAGGTGAAGATTGAGGTCCTGTAAAAAAGCCCGAAAGCATTTTTTCATAAAGTAATTTTTCTTCTCCTGTTTTGGTATTTACCAGATAAAAATCAGCATAGTCTTCTTTGAATGCAGGTTTGTATTTATTGTTGGTGGAAGTTATGGCATAGGCCTGATTACCGCTCAGCAGTGCAATAGGTGTATGTTCTTTGGCAAGTTGCAAGAACTGGTTGCTGCCAAAGTTCCATACAGATAGATAACTGGCTTCTTTATCTTGTCCGAAAGTGATTTTCTGTCTGGGTTGAATTTCGGGGTCCTTCCAATGCCAGATATCAACAGCAGCTAATTTGTCATCAGGTTTGGAAGCAGGCCTCGGTAGCTGTTTTGATGTGTCACCCGGTTTCTTTTCTTCTTTTTTGGGTTTCGGTGTCCATGTTTTAATACCGAAAAACAGGGCACTCATATCATCACTCAATTTTGGCGTGCTGCCATTATGCACACGCATATCTTTTGGGAAAGCTGCAGTTTGCTGAGGATCAAATGTTTTGAGAGAAGGACTGCCATATAGGTTTATATAACCATGTACCGTGGCACTCTCTTCTTCATAGTCTTTGTTTTTGAAAGTTCTGAAAAAAGCAAAACCTTCACCTTCCCGCTGCCAGTTGAGTTTTGAAAATTTCAGTGTATCGCTGGCTATAATTTTAAGACTGTAATTTTTCAGGTTTAGTAATTCAACTGCATTGCCCGCTGTATTGGAAGACTCAACAATGTAAGAAAGATAATCTCCTTTCTTATTGAATGCATATTCTGTTACATTCCCAATAGTATGGGTGCTTGCATCCGTAAGATTTTTTATGAGTAATACACTGCCTTTGTCTTTATGTTCTTTTGGTGGGGCCAGATAAACAGCAAGAAAGTTACCATCTTTTGAAAACCCGAAGCGACTGATATTCTGAATGGTTTCTTTTTTTCCGGTACTCAGATTTAACAATCCCATTTTATATTCAATAGGTTTGTTTTGCTCTCTTAATTTTTCTGCTTCTTTAAATGGAACGCCAATACGGTACGCAACCCATTGGTTATTACCCGAAAATTCAAAACTGGTGGCAAACTCGAGTTTGTATACTTTATCTGTTTTCCGGTTTACTATGTACAGGGTGTCATTGTCTTCCTGAATAGATATATGGTAACCTACCCAGTTACCATCGGGCGACAAATCGGTGCTGCCTATTTGCTGCCATTTGCCGTAATCGGAAGGGGTTAACTGTTTTTTCTGTTGGGCATTTACTGTTAGGTTCGTCAGTAAAAAAAGAGCCAGCAGACCTAAGAAAGGATATCGCATGTTGGTTGTTTTATCCAGACAAGATAATAAAAAACAGAGGAGATTTTGAATTGTGTACTATTTTAGGCAATGCTGGCAAATTGTTTCAGTCGAATTTTTTGTTAAAAAAAGCAGAAAGAGGAACAGTTTTGGGCTTCTTTCGTTATTGTCGCAGGATATAATCTTTTTGCAGGTCAAATATATGTACATGAAGATTTTAGTAATTGAGGACGAAGCTGCAGTGATCTCTTTGATTGAGCGGGGGCTGAAAGAAAAGGGACTGGAAGTGAGTATTGCCATGGATGGTAATACAGGATTGCAAATGATTCGTGATCATCCGTTTAACCTCGTTATAATGGATCTGATGTTGCCTGGAATGAATGGAATTCAGATATGCAGAGAAATACGATCGCTTGGATTCGACTTGCCGGTATTGATGCTGACTGCATTAGGGAGCACCGAGAATATTGTAACAGGACTGGATAGCGGCGCGGATGATTATATGGTAAAGCCCTTCAAAATCAATGAATTGGTAGCAAGGGTAAATGCATTAGGTAGAAGGGCCTTTAAAAAAGTACAGACTCCGGAAAAAAATATTCTTCAGATAGGTGATCTTCAACTTGATACGGATGCCAAAATGGCTAAACGTAATGAAGAAATCATACCTCTCACTTCTACTGAATACAAGTTGTTGGAATTTTTTATGAAAAACCAGTCACGGGTGCTTTCCAGAATGGAAATACTGGAGAACGTATGGGACATCGACTTTAACCTGGGCACCAATGTGGTGGATGTATACGTAAACTATCTGCGAAAAAAAATTGATAAGAGCCATGACACCAAATTTATACATACCATGATTGGCATGGGATACATGATGAAAGAAACTGCATCATGAATATTCGTAATAAAATTACGAGTTTATTTACCGTGCTTACAGGTGTGATCATACTCATGCTGAGTATTTTCATTTATCATTTCTCCAAAAGATCCATTGACAAAGAATTTTTTCATCGTCTTTCCGTTAGGGGTGGTATTGCGGCACAGGCCCATTATGAAGGAGGAACACTGAGTGCAAGTCTCTACAATGAAATACGCGAAAAGCATTTACAAAGATTGCCTGGCGAAAGAGAGTATTTTTTTGATAGCATACCTGATAAACAGGTGCTTGCTTCGCAAAATATCAGCTTGCCCGACGATATAAAAATTCAAAATACACGGATTCAATTTATTAATGGAAAGATTTACCATGTAGTACTTCCTTATCTGTATAAGGGTAAACGCTATACCGTATTGATGACAGCCCGAAACGAATCTGGTGAGACCTCAATGCAGGATATCAGACAAAACCTGTTTCTGGGTATTTTGTTGTCAGTTATTATCGTGTTTGTGGTAGGACTTCTATTCTCGGCAGAAATTGTAAATCCGATTTCAAATATTATCAATCGTGTTAAAAAAATCAGTGCCTTGAACCTGGACATGCGTCTTCCGGAGCATAGCGGTAAGGGGGAGATTGTAGACCTTACCCAGACATTTAACGACATGCTTGATCGTCTGGAAACTTCTTTTGAAACACAAAGAAATTTTGTCAATAAACTCTCGCATGAGTTGCGAACCCCGCTTACCGCTATTATTGGAGAAGCTGAACTGGCATTGGATAAAGAAAGAAATCCGGTAGAGTATCAGCAGGCATTATCTGTCATCGCCAGAGAAGCAGATCAGTTGCACCATCTTACAACAAGTTTGTTAGAACTTGCCCAGGCTGGCAATAGTATCAATGAGGAATTTATGGGTAATATCAGGCTTGATGAGATGATATTATCTGTAAAGAAACTGGTAGATTTTACCGATCCACAAAACCATATTCATATCAATTTTGAAGAATTGCCGGATGATGATGCGAAGATTACCGTTTTTGGTAACCAGAACCTTTTAAAGCTGGCTATAACGAATGTAGTACAAAATGCCTGTAAGTATTCTGATAATGGTAAGGTGACTGTTTCATTAAGGGCCACCGAACGGCAATGCATTTTGATCGTAGAAGACCATGGCATTGGTATTCCGCAAAAAGAACTGCGTTATATTTTCGATCCGTTTTTCAGGGCATCCAATACCACTGCATATAAAGGATATGGGGTAGGGCTGCCCCTCGCACAAAAAATTATCCGGATACACCGCGGCGAAATTAAGTTCACTTCCATGGAAGGGGCAGGAACCCGGGCTGAAATGCGTTTTCCTATTCATTCATAAAGCTATCATTAGCTGATTTTCAATAATTATAAAATGTTGTTAGAGCGGCATTAGAATTTTTCGGCTTTTCTAATGCCGCTCTTAGAAACTTCTAACGGTGTCTTAATGCTATCCTTAGGCCATCCCAATACCTGCAGGGTAGTTTTGAATTTTACATGGAGATATTATTATTCATTACTAAAACCATAGTGGAATGAAAAAGATTCTGATCCCAACAAGATGCACTGAACATTCCGTACATCTGTTACGTCTGGCAACTAAGTTATACAGTAAGGAAGGTTTTCATTGCACTTTTCTTCAGGTAGTTCCAATGCCGGATAATGAAAGGGATCTCATGATGCTGGGGCGTGAACCATCCGGTTATGTTTTTACTGAAAGTTCTTTAAACAGTATCCGGAAGATTGAGGCAGAAAATAAACAGGCAATCAAAGGATATAGTATAGATAAAATTTATGGGGATTCTCCTGCTGTTTTCAAACAGTATGTAGGAGAATTTGGCATTGATATGGTGTTTTATTCCAGAGAAGAGTGGCAGGAAGTCGGAAAAGAATTAAACCTGGATGTATTTCGCATGTTATGCCGTTCACGTTGCCCGATTATGTATATCGCAAAATCTGATCTGGCCAATATTTCAGATGAGTTATTACGGCCACAGACAAGGGCTTATCATACTGCCAGAGAAATGTCTGATGCCGTGTCATTGATTGATGCAGCAAAATCTAACGATGTTCCTGAAGCATTGGTATACCAGTTCAATGCAGTAGAAAAAAAGCTTTCGGGTTTTTCTGAAATGATGCAGGGTAAGGATATCCCGACCATTAAAATGGGAAAACTTTCAAGCTATTTTATGCGTGAGCAAAGACTCGAGAGAATACTCATGCAGTCGAATGTTTCATTAATGTTATTAACCATTTAGTCAAAGGTGAGGCCGGAAATTTTATATACAGTAAGAATTTCGGCAACCCAAGTCGGTGAACTATTTCTTTAAGGAAAAACAGTTAGAAATTATTCAGTGACTGTCTTAATACTTTTAGCTTCGCTGACGTTCAATTTTTTAAAACAATTTCAAACCATAGTATCCAATCGTAGTAAAGAGTGCACATCTGGTAATTACACCCAGACAACACCAGACCAGTAGTTTTTGTAAGGGAACATTAAAGCCAACACCTACACCTATGCTTACGGGTGCTCCCACCGTCATTGTACCCACAAAACCCAGACCGATAATACCGTATTTTTCCCAGATGGTATAAATCAATCCTGTTTTAGGTTTTTCCGGTTTGGGTTTACGGTACCTGGCCAGTATTTTTTTTATTTTATCGCCCAGAAAAGTGGCTACAAATACTCCTGTTAAACCGCCAATAAGGCTGGCCAAAAAAATGACCCATGCGGGTAACCCGAATGCAAAACCGGCGGGAATAGCAGCATAAATTTCAAATGTGGCAAGACCGGCAACGGTTAAAATCTTTAGTGTCATAAGCAGAATCCATCATCTTTAGAAGTCGGTGAAAATAAGCAGAGATCATCATGAAACACAACAGATAAACGATAATTGTTTGTGAAGGTTTATCCTGAAATTATCCCCGGCTTATAAACAGCAGATTTTTTTTGATTTACAGGACTTGCATATGCGCCAATTGCTTTCTATTTTGTTCAGTCAAATCATTTTTCCCCCTTAAAACGATTGCTTATGAACACTACAAAAATGTTGATTTCCGGTATTGCCGGAGGTATTACCGCTTTTTTTGCAGGCTGGCTCATTTACGGAATTTTGCTGATGGATTTTATGACACAAAACAGCGGAACCGCTACCGGTGTAATGCGTGCCGACATGGAAATGGTATGGTGGGCACTCATTGCAGGTAACCTGCTCAGCGGTATTTTATATTCATATATTTTTAACCGTTGGGCAAACATTAGCACTTTATCTGCCGGGCTTTCTGCTGGTGCTGTTATTGGACTGATCATGGGCGCTGCTGTTGATCTGACCATGTATGGAACCTCCAATATTATGGCATTGAATGGAGTATGGGCCGATATTGCGGCATCAACCGTGTTAGGTGCCATTACCGGCGGAGTTGTTGGATGGGTGAACGGCATGGGCAAAAAAGCATAATTTAATCCGATCAACAAAAAAAGTGATCCAGCCAGATTGCTTTTTTTGTTGATCGGTTTTTACAATATATCCTGAGTCTATATCTTCAACGGTATATCTTGCCTTTATGAACCGTATCGACCGACTCTTTAGTATCCTTACTTTTTTGCAATCGAAAAAATATGTTCCGGCAGAAAAAATTGCCGAGAAGTTTAACCTGAGTATACGTACAGTATATCGTGACATAAAAGCGTTGAATGAATCTGGCGTGCCTGTTAGTTTTGAGCAGGGAAAAGGATATTTTATTGTAAACGGTTATTTTCTTCCCCCTGTTTCATTTACCAGTGAAGAAGCCAACGCACTAATATTAATGGAAGCGGTGGTAAAAGGATTTTCAGATCATTCTATCCAGAAACATTACGCTACTGCCCTGAATAAAGTAAAAACAGTATTACAGTCGACACAGCAGGATAAACTGGAAACATTGGCATCGCGCATTCGTTTACAGGTGCCCGAATGTATGACCTTGCAGGTATCTTATCTGTCTGTTTTACAGGAAGCTATAACGGCACATACCATGATTCAAATTGCCTATCTCAATAAGAACCAGGAACCCAGTGTGCGAAAAGTGGAACCCATTGGTCTTGTGTTTTATGCATTTGCATGGCATCTTATTGCCTGGTGCCATAAAAGAAATGGTTACCGTGATTTTAAAGTGGCCCGTATACAAAAGCTAACCAATACAAGCACTCCCTTTATACACCGGAAGCATATTTCATTGGATAAGTACATAAAAGATATACCTGTGGAATACTGAGGAAACTGATGAATAAGAAATAAGAAATAAGGAATAGGAAATATGAAATTGTAAATAAAGAATCTATTTAATGATTAGTTATAATCTTACGCTAAATACACCTTTTTTATTTCATATTTCCTATTCCTTATTTCTCTGTTCTAACCCTTGTTCCGAAACTTTTTTTAAAACGGCTGCCATAGGGTTGTCAGTGGCTGTTGATTGTTTTGTAAACACAATTAAAACAATCAATATGACAATTATGCAAGCCTTCCAGCAGGAACTGGAAAATGAAGCTGTGGTAACACGCAAAATGCTGACACTGGTGCCCAACGACAAATACCAGTGGAAACCTCACTCAAAAAGTATGACACTTCAGCAACTGGCCACACATATCGCAGAGTTACCCACCTGGATCGGGATGGTGTTATATACCGATGAACTCGATTTTAGCGTACATCCTTACAGCCCAAAAATCATCGATAATACGGCTGATCTCATCCGTTATTTTGAAACAAGTCTGGAAGAAGGGCGCAGAGACCTCAAAAATGCAGATACTGAATCACTCGGTAAAAACTGGACACTTCGTAACGGAGAGCAGATTTATACTGTAGAAACTAAACAGAGTTTCCTCCGTAGCACTTTCAGTCAGATTATTCACCATAGGGCACAACTGGGTGTTTATTTAAGGCTCCTTGATATTCCCATCCCCGGCAGTTATGGGCCAAGTGCAGATGAGCATATGTAAACAGAAATACCCCGGATGCTTATCCGGGGTATTTTTCTCAAAAGAAATCCCTGAAAGAAGTATTTTGTAGACACTATGATTCATTTTGAAACCATATTGCAGCAGTTTGGTGAAAAGGGTGATAAAACCGGCTGGACCTATATTCAGGTACCGCAGGATATAGCAGCGGAATTACAACCGGAATCAAGGAAAACCTTCCGTGTAAAAGGGAAGCTAGATGCATTTGCTATCAAATCGGTAGCGTTGATGCCCATGGGCGATGGATCATTTATGTTGCCGGTAAATGCAGCCATGCGAAAGGGCATCCGGAAAGCAAAAGGAGCTATGGTAAAAGTTTCAATTACTATTGATAAAACGCCACCAGCCATACCTGCCGCATTAAAAGAATGCCTGGATGAAGAACCACAGGCATGGGAATTCTTTCAGCAACTCACACTCTCTCACAGAAATTATTTTATAAAATGGGTTGAAGGGGTGAAAAACGAAATGCTGCAAGCCAAAAGGATCGCACAAACAATTGATGCACTGTTACTTAAACAGAATTATGTTGAAATGATAAGGGCTCAAAAGGCTAAAAAACAAAAAGACAACCCTTTTTAATCAGGTAAATAAATACTTACTATTTAGTAAGTATTCCCTAATTTTAAGTTGTGACTGCCCGTAATACTGATACTAAAGAAGAAATTGTTCGTATTGGAACCGCCCTGATTAAAAGTCATGGTTACAATGCATTCAGTTATGCAGATATAGCCGAAAAATTACAGGTACGGAATGCTGCTATACATTATCATTTCCGTGGAAAGGAAGATTTATTGTCTGAAATTATCGACCAGTATATCGAGTCATATACTTTGCTAGACAAACAGCTGAAAGCTGCCGGAGCCTCTGCTACGGTTGTACTGGAAAAGTTTATCGAACGGTATTCCTGTCTGGTAGATGCCAACAGTATTTGTATCATTGGGTCCATCGCGTCAGATTTTAATACCCTGCCGGAATCGGTAAAAGAAAAAGTAAAACAGTTGGTTGGACTGGTATTGAAACTGGTAGAACAAACCCTTGTTGCCGGAAAAAAAACAGGCGAATTTACCTTTTCGGAAGTCCCCAAAACACAAACCCTGCTGGTGATGACCAATCTGGCAGCTGGCGTACAGTTGGCAAGAATTACCGGTAAACGTGATTATGATACAATAAAAAAAGCGATCATTCGTCAACTAAAAAAGGGATAAATTTTTTTACCTATAAAACTTACTTATTAGTAAGTAAAATCTAAAATCAAAACCATGAAAAAAGTATTCACATTTGTCATTCTGATGATGGGGTTATCAATCCTATCCGTATCTGCACAAACAGAAGTTAAAGCTGTTATTGTTACTTCCTCCAATGAAACGCTGGAAGGAACCATTAAAGACCAGATGCAGAAAAAAGGGAATATCGTCTTTATTTCTTCAGCAGGAGCAAAAAAACTGTTTGCACCTTCAGATATCACAGGATTCACGATCAATGGCGTGAAGTATGTATCATATGCCAACGATTTTTATAAAGAAGTATCTACAGGAAGCAAAGCCGGTTTGTTTATCCGTGTAACAGACAATAGTGGTAAAACTATTTACAATGGTGCAGAACCGGTTGTTTTGGCAACTGCAGAAGGGAAAGCCGGTGATTACTACCTGCAGATAAAGTCAGACGGTAAATTCAATCTCGTCAGTAAAAAGAATTTTACAGAAGTGATGAGTGCCTTATGTGCAGACTGTTTAGCCATTCAGTCTGGTCTGAAATCGGGTCAGTTAACCTATACACAAATAGATAAACTGGTGGAGCAATATAACAGTTGCTTATAGGTTTTTCTAATAAAGAAGCCCCAGTGACGGGGCTTCTTTATTAGAATTCAGAATAGCTGGTGGGATGTAATAAAATTATATCCAGTTTACTAACCGTATGCTGGTATTCTTCCAGACCCGATAATCTTTTCCATTCCGGGTCATCGCCAAAAGCTTTCCAGTGTTTATTACGCTCATCTATATTGTCGAAACTGGTCATATACATAAGATTCGGCATTCTGTTACCACTTAATACCTCGGCATAAAAAACAGCATTAAAAGAAAGACGTTTAAAGAGTTTGATTTCACCACCCTGGTTAAACATTTCTACTTTTTTACGGTATAATTTTTCAGTAGCGCCTTCATAACTTCTCAGCTCATATACCCTTTCCTGCACCGGACCCGATAAAACCGGTTTTTCCATCCTGGGCATATCTGTAAAAGCGCGTAGTACGAATGTTTCAATACGATTATAAGTTGGCTGGTTGTAGGCCGCATTCAGATAGGGAGCAGCCACTTTCAGGTATTCCTCGTCTTTTTGAAGTGCATCATCCATCTGATAGAGATCATTCAGTGAAGAAAGAGGGATCAATACATACAGCTTCTTTTGTAAGGCAGTATCATTACCCACCGGCGTAAAAAATCCTACCTGTTTAATTCCTTTTTTATGCACGGCTGGTAACCATGCCTGCTGCAGGTAGGTTTCAGTTATTTTTTGCTGATTTGCTTCATTGAAATGATAAAGCTTGATGAAATAAAAATCCCTGTTGTTTTGTGCATATAGTTGTGTGGTTAACAACATTGAAAGCAGACAGATAATTTTTCTCATGGTATTTGTTTTATTCGCTTTGTGTAAGACGATAAATCAGTATAGCGGCCCTTTGTATGAGCAGGGGGAACTGTTTAAGATTGATAGTTTCTCCCGCAGCATGTGCACCTTTTCCGGAAGCACCCAGTCCATCAATACAATCCACATATTTTGCTACATAGGAAATATCACCTGCACCCCTCGAGCCCGGATCGCCGGCATTTACCGCACCCAAGCCAATATCCTGGGAAACTTTGTCGGTTAACAGGCGTAAGGCATCATTCCCCTTGCTGGGCTCCATGGCGGGAATACCATCTGTGAAAGAGATTTTAGCGCTCGTACCATTCAGGTTCTGGTCCGAAACAATGGCTTGCATTTTTTGCCGGGCATTTTCTCTTTGCTTTTCTGTTAAAAAACGCAGATCACCTTCCGCCACAACAGCGGGTGAAATAATATTGGTTTTACCCGCAACAGTGGCCCTCATTTTTTCATCATCATAAGCCATTTCAGATCCGCCAGCAATAATACCGGGATTAAAAGTGAGGTATTTCTCATTTCCCAGGTCTTCTCTGAATCTGTTGATAATCCGGGCTGCTTCATAAATAGCGCCATATCCAGACCCTTGCCCGAATACACCCGCCGAATGTCCAGTTTTTGCCGTTACCGTTAATTTCCAGCTGCTAAAGCCCCGACGGCCAATGGCGATGGTATTCATGCCCTGCGCAGTTTCAAATCCTAAGGCCAGATCGCATTCTTTTGCTCTTTCAATGAAGTCTTTCCTGCTGATACTGGTAGGCTTTCCTGATTCTTCTTCATCGCCCGTAAAATAAACCGTAATGGAAGCTTCATTTAGTAAACCCATGGAATGAAGTGCCTGTAAAGCCATTACCACTATTACATCACCACCTTTCATATCATTGATGCCCTGTCCGGTAGCAGTAGAGTCATTGATACGGGTAAAGGGGCCTGCTGGCATATCAGGTTCAAAAACGGTATCCAGATGCCCGATAATAAATATTTTTTTCCCTTTGGTACCTTTTTTAACGGCTACCAGATGGCCCGCTCTTTGTAAAGAATCTGGCAATGACACCCATTCAGTTTGTAGCCCGGCTTTTTGAAGCTCCCGGGCAAATACTTCACCTACTTTTTTAACACCACTTATATTGAATGTGCCACTATTGATATTAACAGTTTCTTCCAATAGCTTTTCCGCTTCATTGCTATGCGCCTTTATCCAGGTAATGATTTTTTTTTCGGTATCTGTGAGTGATTGAGAAAAAATAGTATTGATCAGAAGCAACGCAATAACCAATGCCTGTATCTTTTTCATGTGTACGATTTATCGGCACTCAAGTTAAGCAAGATTTGGCTACAACGTCAATCTGTAAAGCTTATATACTAACTGCTACTGTTTATTAAGAATGCCCGTACAGGGACAATGCTACTCAAAAAATAGGAATAGCTGCATACGCAGATTAGGAATATGATGTCCTGTTTACTGTGTTTTGTCGGGTAATGAATAGATGAGTTGGAAACAATAGTGAACAGAAATGGAGAAATATGAATGTATGTTTTTTATATACAATGCTTTAACAAAACCTTAGTACACAGTTGGCATTCTTTTGGCTCTACATAAAAAACAGGATGCACAAATAGAAATGCCGATGACAGAAATGCTACGCTAAAATCAAGCACACATGAAAACAAAACAAGTATTCTTCGGAGCAATGATGTTCCTTGCCACAGCACTGGCCATTACATCCTGTAAAAAATCTGATTCGGCCCAGATACCTGCCGGAAAACAGAACCTGAGTTTGTACCTTACAGACGGTCCAGGTTTTTTTGACAAAGTTTTTGTTGATATCAAGGCCGTTCAGGTATTGGTAGATACTACTAAGGATACACGTAGAAATGATACCTGTAACTGGGATAGACTGGGTGCCTATATTGGATCTACGCTGGGTAATAGAAAAGACTCAGGACTGGTGTGGACCAATCTGAATATCAATGCGGGTGTATATGATATTCTGAACCTTCGAAATGGTGTAGATACCTTACTGGCTTCAACTGAAATTCCCAAAGGAGCCATTCGTCTGATCAGAATTGAAATTGGCACCAATAATTCAGTGGTAAAAGATAGTGTAACCTATCCGTTGAGCTGGCCTGATAATAAACCTGCTTATATCCTGATTAAACTGAAAGGCCATGAAACAGAAGAGTTTCTGCCCAACAAAATCCGTCTCTGGCTAGATTTTGATGTTAGCAGGTCTGTTGTCATTGTTAATAACAATAAATTTTTCCTCAAACCAGTATTCCATTTCTTCGTCGAAAAATCTACTGCCAGCGTTTCCGGTAAAGTTAAACCACAGGATGCCAAGGCTGTACTCACACTCTTTAATGCCACTGATACAGCATATGCATTGCCTAATAAAAACGGAGAGTTTAAAATGCGTGGATTGAAAGATGGAACGTATGCTCTCTATGTAAACGGCTCAAACAATTACAAGGATACCACCATCAATAATATCATAGTTCAGGCACCCAAGAATACCAATGTAGGTGTGATTGAACTGAAACAATAGTAGGGTTTTTCAAGAGCAAGGGTTAAGGAGGGGCTTTCGGGCCCCTTCTTTTGTTTTATTGTATGCCCGGGCTTTATTTGTATATTACTTTGTTGTTTAAAATAAAACATCAAATTTGCAATTATAACTACCCCGACTTTATGATTAAGAACCGGAAAGCTGCAATTGGATTTATATTCATCACCTTACTAATCGATATTACCGGACTGGGACTGATTATTCCGGTTATGCCCAAATTAATAGAAGAACTGCTGCATACATCTGATGTAAGCAAAGCTTCTCAGTATGCAGGATGGCTCACATTTGCCTATGCTATTACACAATTCGTTTTCGCCCCCGTACTCGGAAACCTTAGCGACAAATATGGACGACGACCTGTTTTACTTTTTTCATTACTAGGTTTTGGTATTGATTACCTGTTCCTTTCGTTCGCACCTACGATTGGGTGGTTATTTGTAGGAAGGGTGATTGCAGGTGTTACAGGCGCCAGCTTTACCACTGCGTCAGCTTATATAGCCGATATCAGTACCAATGAAAACAGGGCACAGAATTTCGGAATGATTGGTGCCGCTTTTGGATTAGGTTTTATACTGGGTCCATTGATTGGTGGTTTGTTGGGAGAACTGGGCCCCCGTGTGCCTTTCTTTGTGGCAGCAGGTTTGGCTTTACTCAATGCTGCATATGGTTATTTTGTATTACCTGAATCCTTAGATAAAGAACACAGAAGAGCTTTTGAATGGAGAAGAGCAAATCCTATTGGTTCATTGTTGCAGTTGCGTAAATACCCCGCAGTTTCAGGATTGATTATATCCATGATTCTGATCTACATCGCAGGACATTCGGTACAAAGTAACTGGAGCTTTTTTAATATTGAACGATTCAACTGGAGCCCTAAAATGATCGGTATTTCATTGGGTATTGTGGGTTTGTTGGTAGGAGGAGTGCAGGGAGGTCTGGTACGTGTGGTAAATCCTAAAATCGGTAATGAAAAAAGTATATATCTCGGACTGGGATTGTATGCATTAGGCCTTTTGCTTTTCGCTTTTGCAACAGAGGGCTGGATGATGTTTGTATTTCTCATACCATACTGTCTGGGTGGTATTGCAGGACCTGCATTACAGTCAATTATATCTGGTCATGTGCCACCTAATGAGCAGGGTGAGTTGCAGGGGGCGCTGACAAGTTTAATGAGTGCAACTTCTATTGTGGGGCCCCCTTTGATGACGAATCTTTTTGCATATTTCACAAAAAAAGAAGCACCTGTTTATTTTCCAGGTGCCGCTTTCTTTCTGGGCGCTTTGTTAATGATAGCCAGTACTTATTATGCCTACCGGGCTTTGCGTTCCGAAAAACAATAAATCAGTCTTCTACCTCAACCACCATTTCAATTTCAACTGCCATATTCATGGGGAGTGATGCCATGCCTACAGCACTACGGGCATGCCTGCCCTTGTCTGCGAATACGGCAACCATCAGATCAGAAAATCCGTTGATGACTTTGGGCTGATCAACAAAAATTTCGGTTCCGTTTACCATACCCAATACCTTCACAATTCTTTTTACTTTCGATAGATCGCCGATGGCTGCTTTGAGCGTTGACAACAGACTTATGCCTGTTTGTCTGGCGGCGGCATAACCTTCTTCAATTGATAAGTCGCGACCTAGTTTGCCGGTTATATAACTGCCATCTGCTTTTGCAGGACCATGTCCGGATAGAAAAATAAGGTTGCCGGTTTTTACAAATTTTACATAATTGGCAACCGGCGAAGAAGGTGCCGGTAATACAATGTTCAGGGCTTTTAACTTCTCTTCCGGTGTTTGGGCACTAATACTATTACTCAATACCAATAATGCCAGTATAAAATAGGTTCTCATGTTTAAATTTTATAACGAAAAATATTTAGCTACTTAACTTTTGATTTAAACCAGTTATCCCTGATCTTTTTCATCGCTTCTGTAATCGTTTGTCCGGTATTTTCAATATCATTTATACTAAGACTGCTGTTTTCTTTTAATGTAAGTACGGTTGTTTTTTCTTTACCGCGATGTTTATAAAGAACAGTAACTTTTTCACCTGGCTTTTTCTGCTGTAGGAAATTGGTAATATCAGTAGGGGACTTAACAGTGGTCTGATCAAATTGTAATATTTCATCATTTATGTCCAGCCCTGCTTCATAAGCAGAGCTACCTTTCAGGGTATTGCTGGTTACCATTAATTTCCCTTGTTCATTGGCGCGTGTATTTAATCCGATATTCACTTTTCCTTCATTCGTTTTTTTGATATCATATCCTGCTTTTGCAAAAAGGGAAGTATAGTCAATGGCTTCATGGCCCAGGATATATTTTTTGAAAAACTGATCAGCGAAAGCTGCATCTGTAATATTTGCCAGTGTTTTCTGCATAGAAGAAAGGGTATAGGGTATTTCAGGTTTTCCATGACTGACCCACATGGCTTTCATAAAGTCGTCCAAAGATTTATTCTTTTTTGTTTGCATTTCCAGATCAAGGGCAAGTGCAATGGCTGCACCATATGTATAGTAGGAAGTAAACATATTGTTGTAGTTGTTTTTGTCGATTGAAACAGCCGCATCTACAAAAACTGCATGATTACTGGCATCCACTGGTGAGTAGTACACAGCACCAGGGCTATTTGACTTTGTATTTACCAGACCACCGGCGGAAGCAATAAAAGATTGAGGTGTCAGTAATCCTGCACGTGCGAGTATTAGGCTTCCATAATATTGCGTAAATCCTTCTGCGAACCAGAGTTCGTGACTCATATTGCTCTTCGCAAAATTAAATGGCTCCAGTGTTTTCGGCCTTATTCTTTCAACGTTCCAGTTATGGAAGAATTCATGAGAAGTAACACCCGTTAATGAGTTAGGGTTAAAGCTGAGACTTGGAGAGGATATCATGGTTGAGTTGCGATGTTCCATTCCATCCCCCTGCACATAAGGATTGGCACTCATAATAAAAGTATAGGTACCTGTTTCATAATTCGGAAACTCTCCGAAAACAGCGCTGGCTTCTGCTACTATTTTTTTGGTTTTCTCCATTAGTTCATCTGCCTGTTGTGCAGTTGCATCAGCTTCCAGTGCGATCCGAATAGTGAATTTTTTTCCATCAGGATTATTTACCTGCCACTCACGGATGATGAGGTCCCCGATCTTGGTAGGGCTATCCATAAAATACTGTAAATCAGGTGCCGTAAATGTATGGGCTTGCGCTGTAGGGAATAGTTGTGTGCCTACGATGCCTTTGTTTTCTTTTGGAAGATCGAAACTGATTTCAATGGGTGCTTTATCATATCCGGTGATCCACATAAATGCAGCAGGCATATTCAGGTGAATACTTTCCGGATCGATACCAGCATAAGTGCCGTCCGCATAATTGGCAAATAGCGTATAGGTAACTGTTACAGTTCCGGTATGAGTTGGTACTTCATAGATATCTCCATCAATTCTGTTGATGGTAATAGCATTGCCATTTTTATCGGCTGCTTTTACATCATATACGTTTTTACCAAATTCATGTGTTGCATACCTGCCCGGGGAGGATCGACTCATCCTGAAAACGGCAGGTTTGGTCTGGATACCACTGGCCGTAACACTGATAACAGCTTCATGATGAACAGCATTCGGAAAAGAAACTTTATAGGTGATTTTTTGCGCATAGGTACATATGCTCAGCAGGAATAAGCCCAGCAGCAAACCTGATCTTTGTAACATGATGAGTGGTTTAAGTGTATATGCTAAGATAAATGACTGGAGGGATTTAACAGATCATTCCCAAAAGAGAAGGATGAACGGTTTATTATACACTAAAGCTTGATTGTTAACTGTTTATTCTGTTAAAAACAGTGAATAAACGCTAAACTGTATGCGTTAATGTCTGAATAAGTTGGCAGGGGACTGATTTAAGCGTATCTTTACACTCTTATTTATAATTACAATTTTACAAATGAACACACAAATTCAGGGAACTGTAAAGTTCTTCAATGAGGAAAAAGGTTTTGGTTTTATTAAGCATGAAAACTCTAGCCAGGAAACTTTCGTACACGCTAACGGTCTGATCGATCAGATTGAAGCTAACGATAAAGTGGTATTTGACGTGCAGGAAGGTCGTAAAGGCCCTAACGCCGTTAACGTTAAGCGTATCAACTAATCAGTCATACATCTTAACTTTAAGGACCATCCCGATTCTATCGGGATGGTTTTTTTATGTCCCGATCCTGCCGGATTTGTCGTTCAGGCTATTGTAAGGGTTATATTTGCAAACTAAACCTATTATTGATGTCGACAGTAATGCAACAATTAAAAGAGACTACAGATTTTATAAAGTCAAAAGTAACAGGGGAAGCCAGCATAGGTATTATACTTGGTAGTGGCCTTGGTAACCTTGCAAATGAAATTGTAATAGAATTTGAAATCGCATATAATGATATACCCCATTTCCCTGTAAGTACGGTAGAAGGGCATAAAGGTAAATTTATGTTTGGGGAACTGGGCGGTAAGAAAGTGTGGGTAATGGGTGGTCGATTTCATTTTTATGAAGGATATACCGCACAACAAGTGGCTTATCCGGTAAGGGTTATGCGAATGCTTGGTGTAGATACTTTATTGTTGTCGAATGCGGCAGGTGGTGTTAATCAGGCTTTTAAAGTGGGTGATCTGATGATTATCAATGATCATATCAGCTTCTTTATTGTAAACCCTTTACTGGGCAAAAATGAAGATGCCATTGGTACCCGTTTTCCTGATATGAGTGAACCGTATGATAAAAACCTTATCAACAAGGTTATCTCTATCGCTGCAAAAAACGAGATAGCTGTTCATCAGGGTGTATATACAGGTGTAACAGGCCCTACTTTTGAAACCAGGGCAGAATATAAACTCATTAAAGCGTTGGGGGGTGATGCGGTAGGAATGAGTACCGTTCAGGAAACGATAACAGCAGTTCACTCCGGTATGAAGGTATTTGCCATGAGTGTAATTACTGATCTTGGTATCAGAGAAGAAGAAAATGTAATCACACATGCTGAAGTACTAGAAGCTGCCCATAATGCAGAGCCTAAACTTACATTGTTGTTTACCGAACTTATTAAAACACTATAACAGATAAATCCCCAGTTTTAACTTCCTGCAATAAGCATTCGGCTTAATTTGCAGTACATTCAAAGTTATGCGTGTAACAAAAAGCCAGGTCTTATGGGTTCTGATGGTTTTCAGTGGGCTACATGTATTTGCCCAGACAGGCAATTTTCGTACACGTAATACAAGTGGTCAACAATCAGGTATCACAACAGATGCACAGGGCAGGCCGATCAGGAGAAATACAGGTAATGATTCTTTGAAAACAAGGAACAGTCTGGCCGACTCCATTACGATTTTTTATCGTTATTACGATTCAACACGTCCCCGCACCATCGATTCATCCATCAATGATTTTTATACCCGTTTCCCGCTGCCATACCGTTACCATAGCCTTGGTAATTATGGAACGGCTGCGCAGTCGCTCGTATTTGAACCCTTTATGAAAGCGGGTTTTGATGCCGGTTTCCATGCCTATGACATCTATCGTTTTACGCCGGAGAATACCCGCCTGTACCAAACAACAAGACCCTATACAGAACTTGCGTATTTATTAGGTAGTAAAGCAGAGCAGCTGATTAATTTTCTGCATACACAGAATAAAAAAGACAATTTCAATTTTTCTATTGAATATCGGTTCAGTAACGGACCGGGTGCACTTAAGAATCAGAATGCCAGCCACAATAATTTCAGATTTACTACCAATTACCGCTCACTCAATCGTAAGTATGGTGTAAACCTGATTTACTATTCCAATAAGGCAGCCTCTTCAGAAAATGGAGGATTGCAGGATGTAAAACTTTTAGACAGTCTCAGGTTGAATGATCCTTTTGAGTTGGAAACAAGGCTCGGAAGGCCCGGTGTGGCGCGCAGAAACCCATTTAATACAACGGTTACTACCGGGAATACGTATAAAGAAACAACAGTGCTGCTGAGGCAATACTATGATTTTGGTAAGAAGGATTCCATCATTACAGATTCTACAGCATACAAAATATTTTATCCGCGTTTTCGTCTGGAACATACCTTACGTTTTACGGCAAGTAGTTATCAATTTTCTGACCAGATAGCAGATTCTCTGAGATACCTTCAGTATTTTAACCGTACGATTCCTGATTCAGGATTTGTAGCTTATTGGGATCGTTGGACAGATATCACCAATCAGTTTTCTGTACTTACTTTCCCTGATAAGAATAACCAAAGTCAGTTTATAAAAGCAGGTATCGCTCTTCAGAATCTGAGTGGAAAATTTGATAGCACATTCAAAAAAAACCATTACAATATTTATGCATTAGGGGAGTACAGAAACCGCACCCGTAATCAGGTATGGGATATTGAGGCTAGGGGCGAATTGTACCTGAATGGATTGAATGCAGGTGATTATGAGGCTTTTGTAAGTATGAAACGATTACTCGGAAAAAAAGCCGGTTACCTGAATATTGGCTTTCAGAATGTTAACAGATCGCCGTCTTATATTTTCAATCCGCTGAGTCGTTTTCCGATCGATAACAGAGCCAACTTTAATAAGGAAAACAGCATTCGTTTATTTGCCAGCTATGAAAATCCTCGAAATGGTTGGATGATTTCCGGTTCCTATTATGCAATGAGTAATTACATGTATTTCGATAGTTTTTTTCATGCAAAGCAGGAAGCTACCTTATTCAACGTAGTACATATAAGGGCAGAGAAAAAATTCAGGTTATCCCGTTACTGGAACTGGTACACAGAAGTAGATGTACAGCAAACAACGGGTCAGCCGCCGGTGAATCTTCCATTACTGCTTACACGGAACCGGATTGCATTTGAAGGCAATTTTTTTACCAATCTGTTTTTGTCTACCGGTCTTGAACTCCGATACCATACAGCTTACAAAGCAGATGCATATTCTCCTTTTCTGGGACGTTATTTTTACCAGAATACACAGACCATCAGAAACCGTCCTGATATTAACCTCTTTTTACATTTCAGGATCAAGAGCTTTAAGGGATTTGTACGTGTAGAGAACCTTAACTCGCTGAATACCAGTAAGGGATTTGAATTCAGCAAACCCAATTTTGTTTCAGGATTGTATCCCAATACCACATTATGGACAAGGGTAGGTATCTGGTGGAACTTTGTGAATTAGCAGCCTTAACAATTTTTATGCTTCATAATCCGCGTGCTTTATTAATTTTGTATAGATATGAAGCGTGTACTCACTTCTCTTATTGCAATGGTATACTTTGTCATCAGCAGTGGTATGGTGATGAGTATACACTATTGTATGGGGAAGATCAGTAGCGTAGACCTCAATCATAATAAAACCGAGACCTGTGTTTGTGGTATGTCCTTAAAGGAAACCTCCAATAAAGGATGTTGCAAAACAGAGATCAAAATGGTTAAGCTGGAAGATACGCATAAAGCAGCCTATGCTTTTTACGAAATTCAGGCACCGGCAGCCCTCCTGCCTTCTGTAACCAGTCTTTTTCAACAGGTGGATCTACAGCAATCAGCCAAAGTATATGCTGATATTCATGGACCGCCTTTATTATCCCAACAGGATACCTATCTGCGTAATTGTGTTTTCAGAATCTGATACCCTTTCCGGTGTTACGAAAAGGTATTGATGCTATATCAGTGCTGTATGGCTATTATATGTCGCAAGACATACCCAGGTTCATTTATTCCATTAAACAAATCATTTGTTATGAAAACACAATCTATATTATTAAGCATTTTATTTTCATTTTTTTCTGTTATTGCAATTGCGCAAACCAAATCACCAGCTTTGAAATCTGAAGAAATCAAAGTTTGGGGTAACTGTGGCATGTGTAAATCAACCATTGAGAAAGCTGCCAAAGCTGGCGGAGCCAGTACGGCTATCTGGAATGAGGATACCAAAATCCTCAAAGTGAAATATGCAGCTGCTAAAACAAACGGTAATAAAATTCAACAGAAAATAGCCGATGCAGGATATGATACAAAGGATCTGACTGCAAAGGAAGAAGCCTACAACAATCTCCATGACTGCTGCAAATACGACCGTAAAGATTCGGCATCTGCAAAACATGACAAAGATTGCTGCAGCGACAAGAATTGTAGCTCCTCAAAACAGTGCTGCACAGATAAGTGTGCAAAAGACGCTAAAGATTGCTGCGTTAAAACTAAATAAGAACCTTCTTTTGTAATCAGGGTGTAGTTGCCTCTTATAAGCAGGCAACTACACTTATATACTATTAAAATAAAGTCATGAAAAAGCTTATCATATTTTTTTTATTATGTATCAGTGTTGGTGGATATGCGCAGGTAAAGAAAGTAAATCTCAGAGCGAGTGGACTTACCTGTGCCATGTGCTCTAAAGCTGTATTTAAATCATTGTCGGATGTTCCTTTTGTAGATAAAATTCAGGTAGATATACAGCAGTCGACCTATGAAGTATATTTTAAAGAAGGGACGCAGGTAAATTTTGATGCATTGAGCAAGGCTGTAATTGATGCAGGCTTTTCGGTAGACGAGTTGAAAGTTACCTCAAACTTTAATGGGTTTAAAGTACAGAAAGGTGCAAAGCTGGAGTTGGGTAATCAGACCCTGCAGTTTATAAATGCTAATGACCAGACATTGACAGGCGAAAAAACTTTTACACTGATTGATAAAGGGTTTGTTTCGGCACAACAGTTTAAGAAATACAAACTTACTGCCGGTAAAGCTTATGGAACTGGTTTTGCCGATGGGAAACGTGTGTATCATGCTATTCTGTAAAGAAGATCGAACACTTGTATTGAATGACTTAAACTGAATGCATGAAATGTAATTTATTATTTGCAGCATTACTTGCCTGTCTATTTGTGAGTGGTCAGGAATTGTATGTTTTTTCTGAACCGGCCAGTAATATGCCGGCAAAATCAATAAGCATTAAACAAACTGCTAAATGGTTAAGAAATACCGTAGCTAGCCGAACTGAAAGCAGGCATAGCTCTGAACTCATGTTTGGTGTTAACAGAAACCTGATGGTGCATGGGGCCGTTACTTTTTCTGATATGTATAGCCGTGCCCAACGTTTTGAAAGTATAAGGACTTATGCTAAATATCGCTTCCTTACGCTTGATGGTATGTATAGCCATTTTCGAATGGCCGCATTTGCGGAAGCTGCCCATAGCAGAAATGTATCCGGATACGATGAGTTAAGTCTGGAAGGTGACCAGAGTGGCATACAGGCTGGTATCATTGCAACACAACTCCTGCATAAGCTGGCTATTTCAACCACATTGAGTCTTACAGAATCTCTTCAAAAGGGTCGCTCACAACCGGGGCCGAAAATGGTACCTTATCAGGCATTCAATTATTCATTGTCTGCAGGATACCTGGTATTGCCTAAAAAGTATACCAGTTACGACCAGACCAACCTGAATCTTTATGTAGAATTACTCGGACAGCGTACTTATGATAAGAAACGTTATTTCGTTGATCTGGCACCTGCTGCACAACTTATTTTCAATAGTCAGGCAAAGCTCAATCTGGGATATCGGTTCCAGTTGGGAGGTAATATGAACAGAATGGCTGATAAAAGCTGGATGCTGAGCTTTGAATGGTTGTTTCTGAATGCGCTGAAGTAGCGGAAATTCCTATGATAATGGTCGTCAGAATTCAGTACCTTTACGAGGTGCGAAAACTGACGGCCATAATAATTGTTGCAGTGTACCTTTTTGGTGCAACAGAAGCAAGTCAATTGCTTAAGTTGCCCATACTCGTGCAGCATTATTATGAGCATAAAGCAGGTAATACGTCAGTTACGCTAACCCGGTTTTTACAAATGCATTACATGGGGCATGATGATAACGATAATGATAACCTTCGTGACATGCAGTTGCCCTTTAAAACCATGAACGACTGTTGCATGATAGCTTTCAACAGTCTTCCTCCCCAGAAAATTCAAATCAGCGAAATGGTCACTTACGAAGTGCAAAAAGAATTTACGCTGTTGAATGATGCTGCACCTTTTTCTATTTCTGTAGAAGATATTTTTCAACCTCCCAGAATTGTATAATTTTTCTTTCGGTTCAGTAAGAAAACTGTACCTGTAATAACTGTCTTGTTTCTGAATGATAACAGAGCAGGAATGGTATATTTATAAATATTCAAAGGAAAATTATACAAGCATGTTAAATGCAATTATTCATTTTTCAGTCAGGAATAAACTGATTGTGGGCTTAATGGTGCTGGCTCTTATTATTGTAGGTGCCATAGAAACCACCCGTTTGCCCATTGATGCAGTTCCGGATATAACCAATAATCAGGTATTGGTGATAACAAATGCACCCAGCCTGGGTGCACCTGATGTTGAGCGATTTATTACAGTGCCTATTGAGCAGGCAACCAGAAATGTTCCGGGTATTGTTGAGCAAAGAAGTTTTTCCCGTTTCGGACTCAGTCTGGTAACAATTGTATTTGATGAATCTACAGATGTGTACTGGGCAAGAACGCAGATCAGTGAACGATTGGCACAGGTTCGCCAACAGATTCCTGCCGGTATGGGAAACCCTGAATTGGGACCGGTAACAACGGGGCTAGGTGAAATATTTCAGTACGTAATCAGGCCCAAGTCGGGATATGAGGGAAAATATAGTATGGCTGAATTGAGAACCATACAGGATTGGGTGGTTCGAAAGCAATTGTTGTCTACCGAAGGAATAGCCGATGTTAGCAGTTTTGGCGGTGAATTGAAACAGTATGAAGTAGCTGTAAAAACAGATAAGCTAAAGAGTCTGCAGGTAACCATAGGAGATGTTTATAAGGCCTTACAGGCTAATAACCAGAATACAGGAGGGGCTTATATTGAAAAAGGCCCCACGGTATTATTTATCAGGACAGAAGGTCTTACCAAAAGCATTGAAGATATCGGAAGTATTGTTGTTAAGCAGGTAAATGGTATGCCCATACTTGTAAGAGATCTGGCCGAAGTAAAGCTGGGTAGTGCTACGCGTTATGGCGCATTGGCTTACAACAATGATGGTGAAGTAGCAGGGGCGGTGGTTATGATGCTAAAGGGTGAAAACAGTAATAAAGTCATACGCAATATCAAGAAAAAAATAAAACAGATCGAGAAAACATTGCCTGAAGGTGTAGTGATTGATCCTTTCCTCGATCGTACAAAAATGGTGAATCATGCCATAGGTACTGTAGAGACCAATTTACTGGAGGGTGCACTGATTGTTGTTTTTGTATTGGTATTATTCCTCGGCAATTTCAGGGCCGGATTTATTGTGGCTACAGTTATACCGTTGTCTATGCTGTTTGCCATCATTATGATGAATGCATTTGGTGTAAGCGGAAATTTGATGAGTCTCGGTGCACTCGATTTTGGCTTATTGGTAGATGGCGCCGTCATCATAGTTGAAGCCGTGATGCATAAAATGTCGAAACATAATGGTGTTACCCTGGGTACAAAACTTTCCAAAGATCAGATGAATGCCACTGTGGAAGAGTCAAGTGGTAAAATGATGAATGCCGCTGTATTCGGGCAGATCATTATTCTGATTGTGTACCTCCCGATACTTTCTCTGGAAGGGATAGAAGGTAAAATGTTTAAGCCCATGGCACAAACCGTGTCATTTGCCATATTGGGTGCATTTCTATTATCAGTAACCTATGTGCCGATGATGAGTTCTTTTTTCCTTAGCAGAAAAATGGGACATAAAGAAAACCTGTCTGACAGGATGATGAAGAAAATACAATCATGGTATACACCTCTTCTTAAAAAAGTAATAGCGGCACCTGTCTGGATTATCACAGCTTCAGGTGTATTATTCATTGCAGCAGTGATCATTATAAATACATTGGGTGGAGAATTTATACCCAAACTGGAAGAAGGTGATTTTGCAGTTGAAACAAGGGTGTTAACAGGCTCTTCTATAACGACTACTTTACAGGAAAGCCAGAAAGCCGTAAAGATTATACTGAAGGAATTTCCTGAAGTAGAGAAAATCGTTACCAAGGTAGGAACCGGTGAAATTCCGGCTGATCCCATGCCCATTGAGTCTGCAGATATGATCGTGGTACTGAAAGACAAAAAAGAATGGACTTCTGCCAAAACCTTTGATGAACTCGCCGAAAAAATGGGAGAGAAAGTGCAGGCAGTTCCAGGTGTAACTACAGGATTTCAGTATCCGGTGCAAATGCGTTTTAATGAATTAATGACCGGCGCAAGACAGGATGTGGTTTGTAAAATTTTTGGTGAAGATCTTGATAGCCTTGCTGCATATGCCGGAAAAGTAGGTAATGTAATAGGTACTGTTGATGGTGCAAGGGATCTTTTTGTTGAAACAGTAACCGGTATTCCCCAGATGGTGATTCGTTATAACCGCGAGGCTATTGCCAGGTATGGAGCAAGTATTGAAGCCATTAATCAGGCTGTTCAGGCTGCTTATGCAGGTAGTGTGGCAGGACAGATTTTTGAAAATGACCGGAGGTTTGATCTGGTGATCCGTTTAGATAAGGCGCAGAGAAACCAGGCAGATGATATCGAAAATCTTTTAATCGGATTGCCTAATGGTCAGCAGGTACCATTGAATGTACTGGCGAGCGTGAAAATGGAAGATGGTCCTTATCAGATTCAGCGAGAAGATGCACAGAGAAGAATCACTATCGGATTTAATGTACGTGGAAGAGATGTGCAGTCTATTGTGGAAGAACTGCAAAATAAAATTGGTAAACAGGTTCAATTACCTGCTGGCTATTTTATTACTTATGGAGGTCAGTTTGAGAATCTGCAGGAAGCTACCAAGCGTTTAACCATTGCTGTTCCGGCCGCATTGTTACTGATTTTTGTCATGTTGTTTTTTGCGTTCAAAAAATTTAAATACTGTTTATTGATTTTTTCTGCTATTCCTTTGTCAGCAATTGGTGGAGTGTTTGCTTTGTGGCTGAGAGATATGCCCTTCAGTATTTCAGCAGGGATAGGTTTTATTGCCTTATTCGGTGTGGCAGTATTGAACGGGATTGTACTCATAACAGAAATGAATCGTGTAAAAGAAGAGGGGTTGAACGACCTGAAAGCGGTTATTCTGCAGGCCACTGAAACCAGACTGAGGCCTGTATTGATGACAGCAGCTGTGGCTTCATTTGGATTTTTACCGATGGCATTGAGTAACGGAGCAGGTGCAGAAGTGCAAAGACCATTGGCAACCGTAGTAATAGGAGGTTTGTTTTCTGCAACTTTACTGACACTTTTTATATTACCTGTTTTATACCTGTTATTTGAAAAGAAAAAACCTGTAAAGGCTATGAAACCCTTGATGCTGATTGTTGGTATGTTCTTGTCAGCTGTTTTATTTGCACAGCCAGTAAGGCAGATGAAACTGAAAGAACTCACTTTAATGGCTGAACAAAAAGCACCTGTGATACAGGTGAATCAGTTGCAGGAAAAGTATTATTCAGTTTTAAAGACAACGGCAAGGGAAATTCCGAAAACACAGATCGTTACAGAGTTGGGTAATTATAACAGTTTTAATTTTGATAGCCGTATCTCTGTTTCACAACCTTTGCAATCTGGTGCATTATATCGTAAGCAGGAATCGGTACTGAATAATTATCTGGCTACTGCAAAAGCCAGTTCTATAGTACAGAAAGCACAACTGAAGCGAATGATAGCGCAGTTGTATCTCGATCTTCAGTTTTTAGCTGCCAGAAAGCGCATTCTTGAAAGAATGGATAGTGTATATGGTAACTACCAGAAAATGGCACAGTTACGTTATGAAAAAGGTGAATCAAATCTGCTGGAAAAAACCACCATCGATAATCAGGTAATGTATAACAAACAGCTGATATTAATGAATCAGTCTGATGCAAGGGCTGTTCAGTTGGAACTGGCTTTACTATTACAGGAAGACATACAGATCGAGCCGGCAGAAGAACTGGATGCACAGCAACACCTGTACGATACAGCTTTACTGAACCAGCATCCTGAATTAAAAGTGTATGAGGCACAGTTGGCAAGAGCGCAATCAGAGACGGAACTGGAAAAAAGCAGACTCAAACCTGAATGGCTGGTTGGGTATAATAATCAGTCGCTCATGGGATGGATGACGTATAAAAATCGATCTGAGCGTTTTTTTGATGCAGGAAATCGTTTTTCTTCTGTAACACTGGGTATGTCTGTTCCTGTTTTTAATAAGGCGAGGAGGGCAAAAATCGAAGCGGCTACTATACAGGAAGATGTAACCAAAGCTGCAGCGGCCATGATAAGTATTCAATTAAAAACCAGGATGGTTCAGTTTTTACAACACAGAGAAAAATTAAATGCCAGTATTGCTTATTATAAGAATAGTGCGCTCCCTCAGTCACTGACCATTATACAAACGGCTGGACTCCAATATAAAAACGGACAGATAAATTATATAGAGTGGGGTACACTGATGACGCAGGCGTTATCGATTCAGTTACAATATGCAGAAATACAAAGAGAACATCAGTTAAATGAAATTGAACTCGATTATTTATTACAAAACAATCAACTTTAATATTATGCGTTCTTATATTTTAGTAATTGCTTTTGCTGGAGCCATAGCTTGCGGCACCAAAAAGCAGGAGACAAGTCAGACTACTGAGAATACAACCATTGAAAAGGATATCAGCTTAACAGCTGAACAATTAAAAAATGGAGGTATTGAAACAGGATTACCCGAAGAAGCCATGATGAGTGCATCTATAAAAGTAAATGGTGTGGTGGATGTACCTCCTCAAAGTATGGTATCTGTAAGTTTTCCGTTAGGTGGATATTTAAAAAATTCTCACCTGCTACCCGGTATGGGCGTAAAGAAGGGGGAAGTGATTGCCACACTGGAAGACCAGAGCTATGTACAGCTTCAGCAGGATTATTTGGTTGCGAAGGCAAGGATGGACTATCTGTCAGCCGATCTCGAAAGACAAAAAGAATTGAGTAGTCAGGATGCAACCAGTAAAAAAATATACCAGCAGGCTGGTGCCGATTTTAAAACCCAACAGGTACTGATCAAATCATTGGAAGAAAAACTACGTATTGTTGGAATAGATCCTGATAAATTAACAGTGAACAATATATCAAGAGCCATCAATCTTCGTTCTCCCATCAATGGTTTCGTAACCAAAGTAAATGTGAATATCGGAAAGTATGTAAATCCGGCTGATGTATTGTTTGAACTGGTAGATCCCGATGATATTCATGCTGCACTTACTGTTTTTGAAAAAGATATCATGATGATTAAAAAAGGAATGAAAGCGGCAGTGTCATTAGCCGATAAGCCCGGAAAAAAATATGAAGTAGATGTAATTCTGGTGACACGTAATGTTGATGAGAACAGAGGTGGATTGGTACACTGCCATTTCGAAAATGCCAATCATGAATTGTTACCAGGTATGTTTCTGAACGGAAGCTTTGAACTTGACAGTAAAAAAGTAATGGCTGTACCTGAATCTGCCGTGGTGCGATTTGAAGGGAAACAATACGTATTCCTTGCAAAAGATAAATCGAATTTTGAAATGAAAGAAGTGGAAACAGGAATCGTCCAAAATGGTAAAATAGAGTTGAAAGAGGATGCAGCAGTTAACTGGAAAGAACAAAAGATTGCGGTAAAGAATGCCTATAGCTTATTAGGTAAATTAAAAAATAAAGCAGACGAATAGTGAAGCCTCATTCACAAAGTATTTTTACGTTATCAAGTAGATAAAAATACAGTGCATATCGCTGATACTGATAGGAAATAAAAAATCCCCTGATATGATTTATCAGGGGATTTTTTATTGATACAGATAGTTTTATTAACCTGCTACCTGTTTGCGGATGATATTCAATGCTCCACCAGCTTTGAACCATTCAATCTGTTGTTCATTATAGGTATGATTAACAGAGATTTTATCAGAAGAACCATCAGCGTGGTGTAACACGATGGTTAATGGTTGTCCAGGTGCAAAAGCAGTAAGACCTTCGATATCAATAGTGTCGTCTTCCTGTATCTTTTCATAATCATTTTTATCTGCAAAAGTCAGCGCCAGCATACCCTGTTTTTTTAGGTTGGTTTCATGGATACGGGCAAATGATTTAACGAGAATGGCACGAACGCCGAGGTGACGTGGTTCCATCGCTGCATGTTCTCTGGAAGAACCTTCGCCATAGTTTTCATCACCCACTACTATTGAGCCAATATTTGCAGCTTTATAAGCGCGTTGTGTAGCTGGTACAGGACCATATTCGCCACTTAACTGATTTTTAACCAGATCAGTTTTTTCATTAAAGAAATTTACTGCACCAATCAGCATATTATTACTGATGTTATCGAGGTGTCCACGGAACTTCAACCATGGACCAGCCATTGAAATATGGTCAGTGGTACATTTGCCTTTTGCTTTGATAAGCAGTTTTAGTCCTTTCAGATCAGTGCCTTCCCATGCTGCAAATGGATCGAGTAATTGTAAACGTTTAGAAGCAGGATCAACAGCTACCTGTACGGCACTGCCATCAGCAGCAGGGGCTTGATAGCCTGCATCTTCAACGGCGAAACCACGTTGTGGTAATTCCTGTCCGGTTGGTTCATCCAGTTTAACCTGCTCACCTTTTTCATTGGTAAGAGTATCTGTGATGGGGTTAAAAGTAAGGTCGCCGGCAATGGCCAGTGCAGTTACCAGTTCCGGTGATGCAACAAACGCAAGGGTATTGGGATTACCATCGGCACGTTTTGCGAAGTTTCTGTTGAAAGAATGCACAATGGTATTACGTTCTGCTTTTTCAGCCCCCACACGATCCCACATACCAATACAGGGGCCGCAGGCATTGGCGAATACGGTGGCACCAATTTCCGAGAAAATATCAAGGAAACCATCACGCTCAATTGTATAACGTACCTGTTCACTTCCCGGTGTAATGGTATACTGTGCTTTTGTTTTTAGTCCTTTTTCTTTTACCTGACGGGCCAGACTAACGGCACGACTGATATCTTCATATGAACTGTTGGTGCAACTTCCAATCAGACCTACTTCTACTTTGGTTGGCCATCCATTGGCTGCAGCCATTTCTTTCATTTTTGAAATAGGGGTTGCAAGATCAGGAGTGAAGGGGCCATTCAGGTGTGGTTCCAGTTCACTCAGGTTGATTTCAATTACCTGATCAAAATATTTTTCAGGATCTGTATATACTTCCGGATCTGCATTTAAATAAGCGCTGATGCCATCGGCCATAGCTGCTACTTCTTCTCTTCCTGTTGCTTTCAGGTAGCGGCTCATGCTATTATCGTAACCAAATGTAGAAGTGGTGGCACCAATTTCTGCACCCATATTACAAATGGTTCCTTTACCGGTACAACTCATGGCTACCGCACCTTCTCCAAAATATTCAACAATAGCACCTGTGCCACCTTTTACAGTGAGGATACCAGCTACTTTTAAGATAACATCTTTGGGGGCTGTCCAGCCACTGAGTTTGCCTGTTAATTTTACACCAATCAGTTTAGGCCATTTCAGTTCCCAAGGTAAACCTGCCATTACATCACAGGCATCTGCACCACCAACACCGATCGCAATCATGCCAAGTCCACCAGCATTTACCGTATGAGAATCGGTACCAATCATCATACCACCCGGAAATGCGTAGTTTTCGAGTACAACCTGGTGAATAATACCTGCACCGGGTTTCCAGAAACCAATGCCATACTTATTGGAAACAGAAGCAAGAAAATCGTACACTTCTTTGCTTTCTGCATTAGCTACTTCAAGGTCTTTTTTTGCTTCCAGTTTGGCAGTAATCAGGTGATCGCAGTGTACAGTTGAAGGAACCGCTACCTTAGGTCTACCTGCCTGCATAAACTGCAAGAGTGCCATTTGAGCCGTTGCGTCCTGCATGGCCACGCGGTCAGGAGCAAAATCAACATAGGATTTACCTCTTTCAAAATTACTCAGTTGCTGATCTTTGTGCAGGTGTGCAAAAAGAATCTTCTCCGACAGGGTAAGCGGACGACCCAGCGCCTTACGTGCAGCATCAACCTTGGCAGGCATCTCAGCGTACACTTTTTTGATCATTTCAATGTCAAATGCCATGGAATCTTAAATTTTAATGTATGATTTGGTATGGCTGATTTCAGATGTCTGATATCAGGTCCCGGATTTCAGCTTTCAGCTTTCAGATGGATGATTGAAGGCCCGAAACGGGGGGGCAATCAATGTTATACCTCTGATAGGCGCAAATTTACGAAAAAAGGAGATAGTTAGTGGGCAATCGTCTATAGCTTATGGCATATAGTAAACGGTCAATATTTTATAATGAAAACCTCACCATCTATATCATATGCAATGGGCTAATGCCATTAGCTATGAACTATATGCTATATGCTAAGCGCTTTTTCACTAAAATTTTCTAATTTGCCTATTAAAGCACCCTGTTTAATCCCAATAATATGCAAAAGATCAGAGAGTTTCTTGAACTGAGGGCATTTGGCGTTTGTACCGCGATAGGAGAAAAATTGGGCATAGCCAGTTCCAGAATCAGGATGTGGTTTATTTATATTTCTTTTCTGACCATGGGCTCGCCCGTTATTATTTACATGATACTTGCTTTCTGGATCAATATCAAAAACTATATACTTGCCGGCCGCAGGAACCCGTTGAGAAACTGGTAAAACAGAGGAAGTTTCAAGAATACGTTACTTCGAAACCGGATATTCCTCTGTTTCTTTGTTCTTCTGTTTTTAAACTGCTTTCCTGAGTTTTACCAGTTGTTCCAACAGCGGTTTCAACAAATCGAGTTTCAACATATTCGCTCCATCACTTTTAGCAACGGATGGATTGGGATGTGTTTCAATAAAAAGTCCGTCTGCCCCTGCGGCAATGGCTGCTTTTGCAATGGTACCTATTAATTGCGGGTTGCCCCCAGTTACACCGCTTGTTTGATTGGGTTGCTGAAGCGAATGTGTACAATCCATAATAACAGGACATCCATGCTCCTGCATCCAGGGGATATTGCGGTAATCTACCACCAGGTCCTGATAACCGAAAGTGGTACCCCGCTCTGTAAGCATAATTTGTTGGTTGCCCGCAAGTTTAATTTTGTCAACCGCAAATTTCATCGACTGTCCGCTAAGGAATTGCCCTTTTTTTACGTTCACCACTTTGCCTGTCTCAGCCGCTGCCATCAGTAAGTCGGTTTGCCGGCATAAAAAAGCAGGAATTTGTAGAATATCTATAAAAGGGGCGGCCATGGCTGCTTCATCATGCGCATGTATGTCTGAAGTAGTGGGCAACTGATAAGTTTCACCCACTTTTTTAATCAATGATAAGCCATTATCATCACCGATACCTGTAAATGAAGAGGCACTTGTTCGATTGGCCTTTCTGTAGCTGGCTTTGAAAACATAGGGAATGCCCAGGTCCGCACATATCCTTGAAACTGTATCACCTACTTCCATCACCAGTTCCTCACTTTCCACCACACAAGGCCCTGCAATCAGAAAAAAATTATTACTGTCGTACTGCTGGTGTTTGAATAGTTCGGTTAGATAAGCGGGTATCATGGGCTTTGTTTGAGGGGTAAAATTAGGGAATTGCAGTGGTGAATGGTCAATGATCAATGGTGAATAAAACTTTCATTATTCACCATTGACCATTCACCATTCACATTTTTTCCTTTCTTTGCTGATCAAAATACGATAGCATGTCGCAGCAAAAAGAAAAAATACTTGTCATAGGCGCATCGGGGCAGATTGGGGTTGAATTAACGATGGCGCTGAGAAAAGTATATGGCAATAATAATGTGATTGCATCCGATCTGAGGGAGCAGAATCCTTTACTGGAGGGCACAGGGCCTTATGTGAGTATGGATGTGATGAATAAGGAAATGTTACATGTGCAGGTGATACGTCAGAACATCACACAGATTTACCTGCTTGCTGCCATTCTCTCTGCTACCGGAGAAAAAAATCCGAATCTGGCCTGGCACCTGAATATGCAAGGGTTATTAAATGTATTGGATATCGCAAGGGAGGAAAAATTAACAAAGGTTTACTGGCCCAGTAGTATCGCTGTTTTTGGCCCCACTTCACCCAAACAAAACTGTCCGCAACAAACCATTATCGAACCTACTACCGTATATGGTATCAGTAAATATGCAGGTGAGTTCTGGTGTAATTATTATTTCCAGCGTTATGGGGTTGATGTAAGGAGTATCCGTTATCCGGGCTTAATTAGCTACAAATCGGCACCTGGTGGGGGAACAACGGATTATGCAGTGGAAATTTACCATGAGGCTCTGGAACATGGTAAATATCAGTGCTTTCTGGAAGAAGATACCTATTTGCCGATGATGTATATGCCGGATGCCATTCGTGCAACGATGGAACTGATGGAAGCACCAGCTGATAAAATTTCGGTAAGAACCTCCTACAATTTATCAGGCATGAGTTTTTCTCCCAAAGAAATAGGTGCTGCCATTAAAGAACATATTCCAGGGTTTTCAATGACGTATGCACCCGATTACCGGCAGCAGATAGCCAATAGCTGGCCGCAAAGTATTGATGATAGTGTGGCAACACAGGATTGGGGCTGGAAACCGGAATATGATTTATCTAAGATGACAAAAGATATGTTAGATAATCTAAAAAATAAGGGAAATTCGGGGCAACGTTTTTAAAACTTTTGCTCTCATATATAATGATTTGACATCCAAGGAAATTCCTGCAATCAAATCTTTACCGGGGGGTAAACTAAAAAGAGCCGCAACTTATCAGTGCGGCTCTTGCTTTTATAGATCTTATATGCTCTATTAGAACCTGAATCCGATATTGATACCAGCTCCGCGAATACCTGCCCATGGGCCATCAGCCTGAATGCTGGCACCGGTTGAAGTAACAACGGCATTTTTAAATTTAAATGGTTTGGCATCAATACCATCGAGTTCAGCCTTAACAGCATCTCTTTCCTGTTGTGTATTAAATGCTTTTGTTACCCTAAGATCACCTTTACTGCTTCCATAATGGCCGCCAATGATCCAGATATCCAAAGTCAATACTTTGAAAATTCTATGCTGCGTACCAAACATCAGACCCCCACTGGTTGATGTGATTTTTCCAGAAACAGGGGCTTCATCTGTTACATTACCAGAACCATTATTATATGTGTACTTAATAGGTGCTGTGATATCAAAAGATGCAAAACGCATATATGGTGCTACATAGAATCCTCTGAGGTTACCTTTACCTAAATAAAAACGTACTTCTGGGGTAAAAGCTGTATTGCCCATTTTAAAATTATTGAAGTTGAAGTCGGTACCATCTACCAGGTTTTCAAAAGTACTTTTGAATGGTAACGATCCTTTTGACATGGTTCTGAAACCGAGTGAAGCAGAAATTCTTCCGGTTAACTTTCTTTCATAAGTAAGGTGAAAGTTTTTGGCAACAAGTGAACTCAGGTTGAGTTTTACGATGTTTTTACCGCTTAATACAGGTACCTGTGCTTCCGAAATAAAAGGAAGACAGATGAATACAAAGAGCCATTTTTTCATACTGTTAGTTTTAGTGGTTACAAGGTAGTCAGATCGGCTACTGTTTTATTTTCGAGAATTTTTAAAGTATTGTCTCTCACTTCAATCATGACCTTATTCAAACCGCATTTCTTTTCATTGCAGTCATGACATTTTTCATAGAAATTGAGACTTACGCAAGGCAGTAAAGCAATCGGGCCTTCAATCAATCGCATTACTTTGGCCAGGGGGATTTTGTTGGGCTCGATATTGAAAAAATAGCCTCCACCTTTCCCTTTTTTACTGTCTAAGAGTCCTGCTTTTTTTAATTCAAGCAGTATGTTTTCCAGAAATTTAAGCGGGATTTTCTTTTTGCTGGCTATTTCAGCTATAAGTATCGGACCCTCTTTTTTGCGTTCTGCCATAAAGGTAAGGGCTTTAAACGCATATTGAGTTTTTTTTGACAACATAAGGGTTACATTGAGGGGGTATACATTAATGGTGCAACTTTATATCATTGACCAAAAATGATTTTCTTTACAAAGAAATCAATCTCATGCGAAAAATATCAAAACTTTCTTTATTTGTCATCATAATGATGATTTTTTCTACCACAGCAGAGGCCCAATTGCTTAAAAGGCCCCGGGCCTTGGCATTTGGTAATATTGCATATGCATCACCTGCCGGTAGTGGGTTGGATGCCAATTACAGGGGGGGTGTGGCAGCTGAGTTTGGTGGAGGGTTGGGTTTAGGTAAAACCATTTTTACCGGTAGTGTAGGGTATCAGTTATTCAGCAGCAGACCGGGTGTTGCTGCAGGCAACCTTCGTATCATTCCTTTAAAATTTGGCGTAAGACGTTACCTGGCAGGAAGTATTTTTTTGCAGGCACATGGGGGGCTTGCTACCCAAAGCTATGCGCATAGCGGTACAAAAGGCTCTTCTTTTGTGTATGAGTTAGGAGGAGGACTGAAATTGCTAAAACTACTTGAAATACAGCTAACCACCAATAGCTGGAAACAACCTGTATCCACAACCAGATCGAATGCATGGTTTCTGAAAGCAGGCTGGTCGCTACGCTTATAAACCCAGTACTTCTTTCATGCTCAATACTCCCTTGTGACTAATAGCATATTCTGCTGCCAGAACCGCACCGCCTGCAAAACCTTTTCTATTGTGGGCAGTATGAATAATTTCAATATCATCGATAGGGGAACTATACCTGATTTTATGTGTACCCGGAGCGGGGTCAATTCTTTCTGAAATAATAGAAAGGTCTTCCGGGCGTGCAGCTGCTGTATTTACCCATTGTTTCTTTGTAGTAATAGCTGCCATAATTTGTTCTGCAAGTGTAATGGCAGTGCCACTGGGTGCATCTTTCTTCTGGGTATGATGTATTTCTTCCATTGAAACATCGTACTCCTGGTGTTTACTCATAAGTCTTGCCAACTGCTGATTGATCTCAAAAAAAAGGTTTACACCGATACTATAGTTGCTTGCATAAATAAGCGTTCCTTTTTTCTCTTCGCATAATTGTCTGGCTGCTTCAAATTGATCTAACCAACCAGTAGAACCACATACTACGGGAATGCCTAATTCAAGGCATTTTGTTACATTACTGAAAGCACTGTGTGGGCTTGTAAACTCGATGGCAACATCTGCTTTGGCAGCATTTTCTGCATTGAGTTCGTGTGCATTGTTAAGGTCTACTTTTAATACAATTTTATGGCCTTTTGCTATTGCAATTTCTTCAATGGCTTTTCCCATTTTACCATAGCCAACTAAGATAATATTCATTGTTTGCTCTTTATTGCTGTTATCTGATGTTCACCGGTTTTCTGGGCGGCGATTTAATATTCATAACAAGTCCAAATCCCGGCGACCTTGTAACAGGATTAAAAGTAGGTGTTACCTGCATACTCAGATCGCTGCTCACATCAAAATGTTTGAGATGGGCAAAAACGGTGGCGTCAGCAATCTGTAGGCCGTATGCAATGATAAACCATAAGATAGAATAGTCTCTGTCTCTCCGGAATGCATTACGGTAGCTTTGCATTGATGTAATACTAAGGCCTTTTAGCTGAGGATCAATCAATCTGTAATCCGTACTGTCATAACCCGGTGCCTGTGCCTTAAACAAAGCTTCATAAGCAAACTTTGTTTTTTTGTACATACTATTATTGTAGAAATAAGTAATGGTAGGTATGGCTAGTATGCCATATACAATTGGTATTTTCCAGTATTGTTTGTTATAAGCCTGTCCCCAGCCCGGCAACAATGCACGACGGGTAGCGATTTTTGGGATATGTGGCTTGGTTGCTTTTTTGGGTATGTCTACACTATCTTTTTTGATAATAGTAGTATCCTGCGCCTGGTTGAACATGCTGGTGCCCGCCAACTGCTCTTTATCAGATTGAGCCTTTACAGCGAGAGCCCCTGTACAAAGGGCAAATGATAGTATGAATAGCCGGAATACACGCATGTAATTATTAGCTCACCGTTACATTCATGGCATCTAGTATTTTGTTCAGTTCTTCCAATGAAAAATACTCGATGGTGATGCTGCCATAGCCTTTTTTATTATGCACCATTTTTACTTTGGTGGCAAAATGCGATGCTAAGTTATCCTCAATTTTCTTGTATGCCGGTGGCAGGTCAGTTTTTGCAGAAGATTTAACAGCCTCTGTTTTATCTGCCAGATACAATTTACGAACCAATTCTTCTGTTTGGCGAACACTGAGACCGCGTTGCTGAATTTCCTTGTATACGTATAATTGTTTGTCAACTGTATCGATATTGATCAGTGCACGTGCATGTCCCATACTGAGGTTACCGTTTCTTACGGCCAGTTGGATGTCGGGTGGTAATTTCAGTAACCGGATATAATTGGTAACTGTACTTCTTTCCTTACCCATTCTCTCTGCTACCTGTTCCTGCGTATAGTCCAGTTCATCCATCATACGTTTATAGCTCAATGCAATTTCCACAGCATTCAGGTTTTCACGCTGTAGGTTTTCCAATAAAGCCAGTTCCAGTAATTGCTGATCATTGGCCTGTCTGATATATACGGGTACATCTTTTAACCCGGCCAGTTTTGCGGCACGAAAACGGCGTTCACCCGCAATCAACTGGTATTTATTACCAGCTAATTTCGAAACCGTCAGCGGCTGAATGATATCATGTAGTTTTAATGACTCTGCCAGTTCTTTCAAGGCCTGTTCATCAAAATCGCGTCGGGGCTGCTTGGGGTTGATTTGAATATCGCCCAGTGGTATACGGCTGATATGGGTAACCTGCTCCACTACATCGGTTTTTAAAGCACCGGATGTGGTTTTCAGATCTGCATCAATATTCTGTAATAAAGAGCGTAGCCCTTTGCCAATCAGATCTTTATTTTGTTTTGGGTTGGTCATGGTAGCTTATGGTTAATGGCCTATGGCTAATGGTTAATAGCAAATAATGATGTTTGCATACAAAATTTACTATTCGCTATAGGCTATTCAATAATTCTTTCTTCATTCGACATTTTTGTGAGCCCGTTGTTCTGTAATATTTCCTTTGCCAGGTTCAGGTAATTAATCGCACCCTTACTTTCTGCGTCATATAATATTACCGGTTTGCCTACACTTGGAGATTCACTTAAACGGGTATTCCGGTGAATGATGGTCGAGAAAACCATTTCATCAAAATGTCTTCTCACTTCGCTTACTACCTGATTGCACAATCGTAAACGACCGTCATACATAGTCATTAATATACCTTCTATCTGTAATTCAGGGTTCAACCGGCTTTGTACAATCTTAATCGTATTCAACAATTTGCCCAGCCCCTCCAGCGCAAAAAACTCACATTGCACCGGAACAATGACACTATCAGATGCAACGAGTGAGTTTACGGTAATCAACCCTAATGAAGGAGAGCAGTCGATAATGATAAAATCGTATTTATCTTTTACCGCATCAAGTATTCCTTTCATCACATTCTCTCGATTCGGATAATTGATCATTTCAATTTCAGCACCTACAAGATCAATATGCGATGGAATAATGTCAAGATTCGGAATCTCGCTTTTGAGTATTACATCAGCCGCTACAGCATTATTTACCATACAGTCGTAAAGGCTGCTGGTGATATTATGCAGATCGAATCCAACACCCGTGGTACTATTGGCCTGTGGATCGGCGTCAACCAGTAAGGTTTTAAATTCCAATACGGCCAGGCTCGCCGCCACATTTATGGCCGTGGTTGTTTTACCGACGCCTCCTTTCTGATTGGCAACTCCAATAATTCTCGCCATAATTTTCTGCTGTCCGTAAATAACGAACGTTTTATGTTTTAAAGGTCTATAGAAGCCCCGATGGGAGGAAGAAATAATTCCTTGCCTGCCGCAGCAAATGATTGCTTCGCCGCTTCCGTATCAATTTTAATAAAACCAAATGTATTGTAATGAACACCTACTACACGGTTACACTGAACAAAATCAGCACAACGTACTGCATCTTCCACATCCATGGTAAAATTATCGCCCAGTGGCAGTATGGAAAAGTCGAGTTTGCTCCAGACAGGAATCAGCTGCATATCTAATGTAAGTGCCGTATCGCCACTGTAATAGAAGTTACCTTCATCCGTCATGCATAAAAACCCCATCGGGTTACCACCATAACTACCATCTGGTAAACCGCTGCTATGTTGTGCCACTACACATTTTACCGTGCCGAAATCAAAGGACCATTTCCCTCCGGTATTCATAGGGTGTGTTGCGGTAATCCCTTGCTTATTGAGCCATTCATGAATTTCCCAGGAAGCAACCACAGTAGCGCCGGTTCTACTGGCAATACTCACAGCATCAGCTATATGATCAGCATGTCCATGCGACAGCAAAATATAGTCTGCCTCGATACTGTTTACATCAATATCTTTTGCAAGCTCATTATAAGTAATAAAAGGATCGAAAAGAAGCTTTTTTCCCTTCACTTCAACCAGAAAACAGGAATGTCCGTAATAAGTCAGTTTCATATTCACCAAAGTTTTGAAGGATGCCAAAAATACGGTTTCGGGCACATCTTTTGAAAGAATATTATCCATAAAAGGCAGCGAGTAGTAAATGGCATATAGCTAATGGTTAGTATATATAGCCATTCGTCATAAACTATCAGCTATTCACCCCGCCTATTCCCAAAATGCAATATTTTCACCATCTATACGTCCATCAATACTAAAATCATAACATGCGGAATGCTGGTACGCTCTGGATTATTGCCTTAATTATGCTTTTACTGGATTTTTACGTGTTCCAGGCGGTGCGGGTAGTCACACAAAACCTTTCTGAAAGAGCCCGGTTATGGGTTTATATTGGTTATTGGGTATTGTCGGGTCTGGCTTTGATAGCCATCCTGTCATTCCCCTATATCCAGGCATTGCAAAGTTCGAAATTCTACCGGAACTATGTTTTTGCCATTCTTGTCGGTTTATTCTTTGCCAAACTCATTGCCACAGTTTTTTTCCTCACAGATGATCTCCGTAGAGCAGCTGTATGGCTCATGAGTAAAATATTTCCTGGTACGGGTGCCCAGTATATGAGCAATAATGGTGCAGGTATACCCCGGTCTACTTTTCTTAGCTGGATGGGTATAGGACTTGGAAGCTCTCTTTTTGGTACACTGTTATATGGGTTCAGCAATAAGTATAATTACCAGATAAAAAGAATCAAGCTGACTTTTCCGAACCTCCCATCTTCTTTCAAGGGGATGAAGCTGGTGCATATCAGTGATATTCATAGTGGTAGCTTTCAGCATAAAAAAGCGGTGAACCATGGCATTGACCTGATTCTGCAGCAGAACCCGGATCTTATTTTATTTACAGGCGACCTGGTTAACGACAGGGCCAGTGAAATGGATGAATACAAGGAAATTTTTGCCAGACTCAAAGCACCGATGGGTGTTTACAGTACCCTTGGTAATCATGATTATGGCGACTATGTTGCCTGGCCAACTACTATGGAAAAAGCCGCCAATCTGGAAGCTTTGAAAAAAGTGCATAAGGATATGGGTTGGCGTTTATTAATGAATGAACATGTGAAACTAGAGCGAAATGGAGAACAGATAGCTTTATTGGGCATAGAAAACTGGGGTGCGAAAGGAAGATTTCCCAAATATGGAAAAATGAATGAAGCCTATCCCGGCACAGAAAATACACCTTTCAAAATACTCATGAGTCATGATCCCAGCCATTGGGACGCTCAGATAAGAACGGAATATCCGGATATAGATCTTATGCTCGCAGGCCATACCCATGGTATGCAGTTCGGGATCGAGAACCCCTACTTTAAATGGAGCCCCGTTCAATGGATGTACAAACAATGGGCCGGCCTGTATGAAGAAGGCAAACAGAAGCTATATGTAAATCGTGGATTTGGTTTTATTGGTTATCCCGGCAGGGTAGGTATACTACCTGAGATTACGGTGATTGAGCTTTCGTAGAAATTTTAAGTGAGTCAGTAGGTGTATATTTTACTGACTACTGACTACTCACTACTCACTGTTCCTCACTCAGGATACCTTCACCGGTAGAACAAGTTTCAGGTACTCCCATTCAATGGTGATGGCTGCTTCTTTATCGATTTTTTCTACACGGTAAGTTAGGCGCTGTGTTATTTTATTTGTTTTAACGGGTTTCACTTTTACCCTTACCATATCTTCTGCCTGATTATATTCATCGGCAAGATGCTGCTGGCTTTTTGTATTGATAATGAGGGTCCATTCATCTCTTCCCGGAATGGTAAATAAGGCATATTTTCCTTTTGGAATCTTTTTACCTCCAATGGTAACCTGTGTTGAAAAATCTACAGTTGTGGCATTGTGTGCCCCTGTTGCCCATACCTGATCGTAAGCAACCAATCCACCCCAGATCATTCTTCCTTTTACACCCGGTGATCCATATTCAATATGAATATGGGTATTGCCGATGGTTTCCATAGCCACTCTTTTCGGACTGCTTTTCATGGTATCTTTTGCAATCAGTCCCCTATTTACACTATCTGCATATCCATCACCCGACTGATGCTGGTGTTGTGCAATAGCTGTGTTATTGAAAAGAATCAATAAAGCAATCAGCGAAGAAAGAAGTCGCATGGGAAATGATTTATGCAAATAAACAAAGAAAAGACCTAACGTTTACTGATCTTATTCAGGCTGATGGTTCGCTGACGTGTACATTTGAAACGTTTTACCCCCTGGGTTCTTAATTGTTCATGTTTGCTATTGCGTCCTTTCATTCTCTTGCGCCACATCCTGAAACTGCTTTTTTTACTGTGTTTCCGCATCAGTGCTATCACCTGCGGCTCTTTGATACCGAATTGAAAATGAATGGCTTCGAAAGGTGTACGGTCCTCCCACGCCATTTCAATAATCCGGTCAATCTCTTTTTCCGTTAAATATTCCATAAAGCTTTAACAATTGCAATAAAAAAACGTTGACTGGCGTTACAGCCTTATTACGGAAATCTTTTTTGATCTGAGGTACAACGAAATCGACCCTTTGTGGGTCTTAGAAACGAGTTTGGCACGGTGCTTGAATATGTTAGATGAATAAAATAAACCTTATGAAGAAAGTATTATTAGCAGTGTTTGCGGTAACCCTTGTTACAGCTACATTACAGGCACAAGGCATCAGGCTGGGCGCCAAAGTGGGAACCAATTTAAATAAAGTTTCAGGGCAGTCTTTCAGTGATGGCTTCGATCTGGCTTACCATGTAGGTGGTTTCCTTGAAATAGACTTTAATAAAAAATGGGGTATTCAGCCGGAAGTATTATGGAGCCAGACGGCTACTAAACGTTCCAGCTTTAATACCATATATGCAAGTGAAATCAATCCATTGAACAACCAGCAAAAAATTAAGCTGGACTACCTCAGCATCCCGGTATTATTCCGTTATAACGTAGGGGGTATCCTTACATTAAACCTGGGTCCCCAGTTCGGAATCTTATTAAATCAGGATAAGACCCTTCTGCAGAATGGCGAATCAGCATTTAAGAGCGGTGATTTCTCCATGGTAGCTGGTGGACAACTGAACTTTAAAGTTTTACGTATCTATGGAAGATACAATATCGGTCTGCAGAATATCAATGATATCGACAATAAAGATAAATGGACAAACCAACAGATTCAGTTGGGTCTGGGGTTGAGGTTTTAAAATCCAATATCCATCAGGATTTTAAACCCGGGGTAATCTTCTTTCGAAGATTACCCTTTTTTATTTAACATATGAAAAGTCTATGATGGGGCGATCATTTAATTTTAAATGTCTTTTTCAGTCCCGCTATTTTCTGTTTAAAAACGGTCAATTCTGTAAGCTGTTGTTTGATAAAGCTATTGTCTTCAAGTTTACCAACTACTACATTCATTTCTTCAAAACTTTCATATACCATTTTGCGGAAAGGGTTCTGGTAATCTTTTGCTCTTGAGTCATGGATTCCCTTTGTCATCCATTCTTTGGTGGTAAGGGTATTGTTTAATAACTGACTTAACTGATCTTGCGTGAGTTTTTTGAAAGAAAGTTCTGCTATTTCTGCCAGTGAAGCCAGCGCATGTGTTCTTTTTTGGGCCGGATATTTATTTCCGAGTATGATATACTGTGCATGCACATCATCCCATGATTTTATTTTACCGGTTTTGATTCTTTCTTTCAACTGTAGATGGTCTTCAGCAGTAATAAGCTGCCCCCCAATATTTACCCATTCGCCTCTTTTTATTTTTAAAGGGATGGCTGCTTTTAATGCGTCAACCGATTTTATCTGCAGCTCAGTAATGAGGTCTAATAAATGAATGCATCCGTAATAGCGGATCAGTTCGATAAAAAGGTGGTAAGCAATACGGGCTTTGGTAATGACTACTTTTCTTTTGCTGTTTTCAAAACCGTCAACCGTAATTTCCAGATCATCTACCAGTTTATTATTGCCGGTTAACAATTGCTTGCCCATTACAATGGCTTCTTCCTGTGAAAGTATTTTTTTGCTGTTATTTTGCTGCTGATGGTAGGCCCTGCCTGTGGCTTCTTCAATAATGGATAAGGAGGCAAACATTTCGTTCACAGTATCCGGGGCTAGGTAATCATATTCAATCAACTGAGCCCTGTCTGTTCTTTTGTCTCTGTCAACATACTTCCAGGCATTTCTTGCCAATGCATACATATTATAGAGAAACCAGTAACCTGGCATAATGACCAACTGATCTTTGCTCACATCATTGCTTACAAGCGAAAAAGGTAAACGGATATTAAGTTCTGAAGGATAATCGCCTTTGGTGAGAATGGTGAAGCCCGCAAATACAGAATTGTGTTTCAGGCTTACACAGAGCCCCGGCCAGAAACCACGTCCCATAATAATTTCACCATCTGCACCACGGCTATTATGGTTGGAACCAATGGTGGCACCTGCGGCAATATTACTTTGCCCCATTACCAGCGCGGCGCATAAGAATGAATTATTATGGTGTTGCTCGTGTGCAGGGAAAATCAATGAGTTTAATACTTCGCAACAGGAGATGGTTGCATTGTGACCCAGGTACGAGTTAATGAGCCTTGCCCCATATTTTAGTTGTGAATGCGAAGCCATAATAAAACGTACAGCTTTCACACCATAAAACATTTTGCAACCAAAGCCAATGATACCATTTACAGCTTCGCATCCTTCACCAATTTGTGTGCGACCTTCTTCTCCTGAATTTATGGTAAGATTTTTAAGTTTATTGGCTCCTTTAATATACGCATCGGAACCAATCCATACATCTTTGATGATGTTACAGTTTTTAATAACCGTACGGTCGCCAATTTTGCCATAATAGCCTCTTTTGTTATCGAAACGAGCTTCGGTGAATGACCTGAACTTTTCCTGCAATACATGATCATGCTTATCGCGGCTCCATAAATAAGCATCTCCGGCAAGCATCCCATTGAAAGGTAATACACGCCTGCCGGTATTTTCATTGCATATCTCCATCCATATGCGCACTTCTTCCGATTCACCTTGTTTAATGATACCATTGCCGAATTTGGCATGATTGGTAACTACCAATTCATTTACATTGGTAATAATCACTTCACTGCCTATGATATAATGAGAGAGATAGTTGACATTATCGATACAAACATTATCCCCGAAATCGCAACTAATGATCGTTGAATTATAAAGTCCAACTGGTACTTTAAGGTCACTGAAGCCAAGGCAATAGGGTTCGAGTTTACCGATACGTACCAAACCATAAAACTTACAGTTTTTTACCAGTTCTGGGTTGAAGGCATCAGATACGAGTATTTTATTCCAGTCGTCAGTTGTATTTCTGTTACGAACCAGCACTTCAATTTCATAGGCATTCAGCATACGATATGTGATACCATTTCTGTTCTGCATATTCCTTAGATAATACTCATCCTTGCCTTTAGGCAGGTATTCTGTACCTAGAAAATGGTAACCCAGTGACGATAGCGTGGTTTTTGAAATCTTGTTTTGCGACATGAACAGACTGATTTGAATAACTGTGAATGGATATTATTCTACCGTAACACTTTTGGCCAGGTTTCTGGGTTTATCTACATCCAATCCTTTGGCCAATCCAACATAATAACTCAATAGCTGAAGTGGTATGGTACTGAGCAAAGGTGCAATTACTTCATCTGTATCCGGGACAAACATTACATCATCAGCCATGCCGGGAATAATATTATCATTAGTGGTTGCCACAGCAATGACCATACCTTTTCTGGCTTTAATCTCCTGTACGTTCGAAACAATTTTTTCATAATAGGAGTCCTTGGTAGCAACAAATACCACCGGCAATTTATCGTCAACCAGTGCAATAGGACCATGCTTCATTTCCGCTGCCGGATAACCTTCTGCGTGTATGTAAGAAATCTCTTTGAGCTTCAGTGCCCCTTCCAATGCAACAGGAAAATTATAGCCACGCCCGAGGAAAAGGAAATCGCTGGCATCTTTGTATTTTTTTGCAATACGCTGAATGTTGGAAGTGTCTGCCAGTATTTCCTTTACTTTTTCTGGAACGGCTTCGAGTTCTTTCATCAATGAGAGATAACGGCTTTCTTCGATGGTACCTTTTGCATAACCGATTTTCAGTGCCATCATAATAAGGACAGCCAGCTGACCAGTGAATGCTTTTGTACTGGCAACACCAATCTCTGGTCCTGCATGTGTATAAGCACCTGCATGGCTAAGTCTGGCAATACTGCTGCCCACCGCATTCACGACGCCGAAAATAAAAGCACCCTTTTCTTTGGCACTTTCCAATGCAACAAGTGTATCAGCCGTTTCTCCACTTTGCGAAATCGCAATAATAACATCGCCCTTATTAATGACTGGATTTCTGTAACGAAATTCTGATGCATATTCTACTTCTACCGGTATGCGGCACAATTCTTCAATCTGGTATTCTGCTATTAAACCTGCGTGCCAGCTGGTTCCACAGGCCACAATTAAAATACGTTGTGCATTTTTTAAAGCATCGATATGGTTGTCTACACCGCTCATAATAATCTGACCGGTTTGCGGTAGTAATCTGCCTCTTAAGCAATCGAAAATCGTATCGGGTTGTTCATATATTTCCTTCAGCATGAAATGTTCATAACCACCTTTCTCAATAGCGGCCAGTTCCATGTCTAATTTGGTAATGAAAGGTGTTTGTTTTTCATTACCCAGATTTTTAAGAATAAGTTCATCTGCACGAACAATTGCTATTTCATAATCATTTACATATACCACTTCTTTGGTGTATTCAATGATTGGAGAAGCATCACTTGCCAGAAAATGTTCTCCTTTGCCGATTCCGATTACCAGTGGACTCCCTTTTCGTGCTGCAATAATGGTTTCAGGATCATCTTTTGAAATGAGCAGGATACAATAAGCACCCACTATTCGTTTCAATGCAATACGTAAGGCTTCTTCGAGTGAGCAGTCATTGTTTTTTTTGATGTCCTCTATGAAATTCAGTAATACTTCCGTGTCGGTATCACTTTTAAAATCATAACCTTTTGAGATCAACTCCTGTTTGATAGGGGCATAATTTTCAATGATACCATTGTGTATCATGGCCAGGTTACCACTCTGCGATACATGCGGGTGCGCATTTCTGTCGCTGGGTTCACCATGTGTTGCCCAACGTGTATGACCAATGCCAATATGGGAGTGTACATCTTTACCCATGGTGTCCTCTTCCATTTCGGAAACCTTTCCTTTCTTTTTATAAACATTCAATTGCCCATTGTTCAGCAAGGCAACACCGGAACTGTCGTAGCCACGGTATTCTAATCTTTTCAAACCTTTTAATACAACAGGATAGGCTTCTCTGTGTCCTATATAACCTACGATACCGCACATAATTTTTCTCTTTAACGGGTAAAAAATCAACGCTAACTTTCCAATATAGGAGTTATCCGTTTTTGCAAATATGACACTCAAACTTAAATAAATTCAATGCATTACACATTTGATCTTTCAAAAGATTATATACTGGAAGATGATTGCGTTTTATTGCGGCCTTTAAACCGGGATGATTGCGGTAATTTGCAGTATTTTTCCCGGAATGAGCCTGAAATCTGGACTTATTCTTCGCAGAAAGCAGCAGGCGACGATAATCTTAAAAAGTACATAGAATTTGCAGTCAACGCCCGTGCAGGTGGAACAGAATATCCTTTTATTGTGTTTGATAAAAAACAGCAATCTTATGCCGGTAGTACCCGTTACTATGATATACAGCTACAACACCTGACCCTGCAACTCGGATTTACCTGGTATGGTAAAGCATTTCAGGGAACGGGTTTGAATAAACATTGCAAGTTTTTGCTTTTACAGTTTGCATTTGAGCAAATGAGAATGGAAAGGGTTGAATTTAGGGCCGATAATAATAATGCACGCAGTATTGCTGCTATGAAAAGTATAGGCTGTACCGTAGAAGGGGTTCTGCGGAGCCATACTATAAAGGCAGATGGGGGAAGGCGCGATTCAATCGTACTCAGTATTCTCAGACAGGAATGGTTTGACCATGTAAAAGAAAGCCTGCATAAGAAAATCGCTGATGTTTGATGGAGGATGTCGGATATAGAAAAGAAAGTATCCATGTCATAAGCCTTTATTCTTCTGGTATCCTGTGTCTGCTTTCTTATCTTTTTTTTCCTGTTAGATACTCATAAATCGGTAATTATCAGGCAACTGCGTATTTTCACAGGTAGAAGTACAGATAATTCTACGTATATTTGTAGTATAGACAGTTCCCCCCGCTGATTCTTATTTATTATTTTTTTTATGCAACAGCGGACCTTTATTACCAACGCAGAAGATATTCGTAGCATTGCCAGGGATATCTCCATTTTTTCCTGTAAGAAACAAATCTTCAAAGTGCAATTAAATCAGTTTTCCGAAACTGAAAATTTTGAAGTCGAGAAAAAAGTGGTTAGGTTATATTCAATCGGGCAACACGGATTCTGGACAGTTTTACCTGTGTACACCACTCTGATTTATCTCTCTATGGTTTTTGCAGCTATCATTCCTTACAATGAACTGGGAATTGTGCCAACCATTCTTTTATATGCCCCCTTTTCGCTAGGAGCCATCTTATTATTGAGAGCTTCGGCTACCTTGTATGCAAAAAGAGCATTGATAAAACTTGCAGCAGACTTACACACAGCTCCCTCTTTTACATTTGGATAGTTTTCTCATTCGGTTGATACAAGTTCCATCTCAGCCGGTGGAACTTTTTTATGGTAGATCTGTTACAGCAATAAACCCTGCAGGAAAAAATAGGCAAAACTGAAGTAGATAATTAACCCCGTAACATCAACAAGGGTGGCCACAAAAGGTGCAGAGGAAACCGCCGGATCGGCACCTAATTTTTTGAGAAAAATCGGCAGCATCGATCCCGATAAAGTACCCCAGAGCACCACACCAATCAATGAAAAACCAACTGTAAAAGCAATCATCATCCAGTGCTCTCCATAAATTTCCGGGAAAAAAGAATGCCATACCGATACGCGCACAAAACCTATAATACCCAATACACTACCCAATAACAAACCACTTAGTATTTCTCTTCTTAATACCCGCCACCAATCACTGATCGTAATTTCACCCACAGCCATTGCCTGAATAATCAGCGTAGATGCTTGTGAGCCGCTGTTGCCACCACTGGAAATAATCAATGGAACAAATAAGGCCAGCACCACCGCTTTGGCAATTTCATCTTCAAAATAACCCATGGCCGTTGCAGTGAGCATTTCTCCTAAAAACAGCACAATTAACCAGCCCACCCTTTTCCTGAAAAGTTTGAATAGCGGAATATCAAGATAGGGTTCGTTCAATGCTTCAGTACCACCAATCTTTTGCATATCCTCACTAAATTCTTCATTGGCTACCCATAACATGTCATCAATGGTAACAATGCCGAGCAGGATATTATGATCGTCAACAACGGGTAATGCCACCCGGTTATTCATTTTAAATACCTGATTGGCATGTTCCTGATCATCATTTACATTCAGAGAAACTACACGGCCATCAATAATTTCATCCAGTCTCTTATCCGGTGCAGCCAGAATAACGTCTCTGATACGGATATCATCTATTAATGCACCACTTTCATCAATTACATAAATAACATCAATGGTTTCGCTATTCTTGCCAAATTTGCGTATAGTACTGAAAACCTCCGATACTTTATTATCAGCATATACATACACATAGTCAGGTGTCATGAGTCTGCCAACACTATCTTCCGGATAACCCAGCATTGCCAGCGTAATCTTGCGTTCTTCCGGGTCGAGTAATTTAATCAGGTCGCGGATAGCAGCTTTGGGCAATTCTTCCAAAAAGTCAGTCCGGTCATCTGCCGGCAATTCGTTCAATAACTCAGCTGTTTTAGAAGAAGGCAGTTCCTTAACAATATCTTTTTGCTGGGCAATATCTAGAATCTTAAAAACACTGGCCGCCCGGTGAATGGCCATATTGGCAATAATCTGAGCTTCATAGTCGGGAAAATCATTGATCAGCTCGGCCACATCGCTGATATTCTGGTGATCGAGGAATTCCCTGATCTCCAGTTTATCTTCTTTCGCAATAAGCATTTCAAACTGCTCATTGATTCCGGGCTGTTCTAGTTCAAGCGACATGACTGCAATTTACGGGGGAATCAGCAATGGGCAAACCGGTACACATATAAATAGCGTAATTTGTACCCTTTACCACGCAAGTAAAAATTGTAAACATGATACTTCCGATACTGTCTGTTGCACCTTCTCCTGAACGTGGCCGTGGTGTATTTACAACAGAAGATATTGCTACTGGTACCATCGTGGAAATATCACCGGTGCTGGTATTGGATCCCGAAGAAAGGGCTAAAGTCGAGCAGACTATTTTGTTTGATTATATTTTTGAATGGGGTGATGACCTGAAAAGTGCCTGTGTGGCACTGGGCTATCTCTCGGTATATAACCATTCTTATGCAGCCAACTGCATTTATGAAATGGATTTTGAGCATGAACTGATGCAGATCAGAACCGTAAAACCCATTAAAGCCGGAGAGGAATTGTTCATCAACTATAATGCTGATCCTGATGATACCAAACCCATCTGGTTCGAAGCCAGTTAATACATATTCTTTGAAACGATCATTCATACATATACATGTAGCATTATGAAAAATGTAATCATTTATCTTGTCTGCATATTCATGGGTAGTCAGGTTGCAGCCCAGCAAACAAAGCCTTTACAATGGATGCTGGGTGTATGGAAAATCAGTACCCCACAAGGAATGGTGATAGAAATATGGGAACAAAAAGATGATAGCACACTCAAGGGACGGAGTGTATTTGTAAAACCCAATAAGGATACCCTTCCTCAGGAAAATATTGAAATGGCGTTCAGAAATGGCGAATGGTATTATATACCTACGGTAGCCAACCAGAATGAGGGTAAACCTGTTTCTTTCAAAGTAATTTTTCTCCGTGCGAATGAATTCGTGAGTGAGAACCCGGCACATGATTTTCCACAAAGAATAGTATACCGGCGTATTAAGCAAAATATGTACGCCAGTATTGAAGGCAGAAAAAATGGCCGCTACAACAAACAGAACTTTGACTTTATAACGGAATAGTACTGCTTAGTGCAGTATGTCCTGCACATTTCTGCCAATGTTCTCAGCAATTTTTTGCATAGGCAGGTCATTATCATCTTTACCAAAAGGATCTTCTATCTCTTCGGCAATCAGTTCAAGACTTGCCAGTACATAAAAAATAAATACCACAACCGGAATAGTGAGCAGCCCCAGCGATAGTGCAAAACCCAATGGCAGTGTAATGACGTAAATAAAAATGAATTTCTTGATGAATGCACTGTACGAATAGGGAATGGGCGTGTTTTTAATACGTTCGCAGGCACCGCAGATATCGAGAAAAGACTGTAATTCATTGTTAAGGAACAATAATTGAAAATCATTGATCTGCTTATCGCGGTGGAGCAGATTGATTTTGTTCATCATCAGCATCACTACCTGATTAGGTATATGTTTGCTATTATCAAAACCCTGAATTTCAGGATGTGGGTTCTCATCTAATGCAAGTCTGGTTTTTTCATTCTGCAGGTGGGCTCTTAATTCACTGGCAAATAGCGGAATGATTTTTTTAAAAAAACTGCGGTTCTTATCATCATCATTCGGAAGTATACTATTCAGTTTTACAGCCAGATTACGACTGTTGTTGACGAGAGCGCCCCAAAGTTTTCTTCCTTCCCACCAACGGTCATAAGCCGTGTTCGTCCTGAATACCAGTAGCATGGAGATAGCAAAACCTAGCAGGCTATGCATGATAGTGATATTTTTAGCATGGCTGCTCTCTGAGAGTTTAAGATAATTGGCCTCTATATATACAATGCCCCACGAATAGAGGCTGATAAATATCAGGAGAGGGAACAATTGACGGATGGTTTCCGTTTTATGAAAACTGAAAAGAAAACGCATCCAGTCTTTGGGGTTGTAGCTGATCATAGAATAAAAATAGGTATCCCGATGCATACCTGTACAACAAGGGTAACAAAACCTTAATATTGGCCTTCGGGCATGATAAAGGATTTTTGCATAAACCACCATCTTGCACCAGCAACACGCTTTACTCAGACAATCATTCGGACGGAATTTTCAATGGGGTGTAGCTATATCGGCAGGACAGAATGAAGGTGCATGGAATGTGGATGGCCGGGGTCCATCCATCTGGGATCAGTTTGCCAGAAAACAAGGCAAAATAAAAGGTAGCGCCAAGCCATATCATTCCTGCGATTTTTATTATCGCTACAAAGATGATCTGATGCTGGTAAAAGCGATGGGGTTTACCAGTTTCCGGTTCTCTATTTCCTGGAGCCGGATTTTGCCGGAAGGTACCGGAAGAATAAATAAGGAAGGGATTGCCTTTTATAACCGCGTGATTGACGAATGTCTTCAACTCGGACTCACGCCCTTTGTTACTTTATATCACTGGGATCTTCCACTGGCCCTGCACAAAGAAGGTGGATGGACAAGCCACCAGATGCTCAAATGGTTTTCAAGATTTGTAAATGTTTGTACAGAATCATTCGGCGACCGTGTAAAAAACTGGATTGTGTTGAACGAACCCATGGGCTTTACTTCTCTGGGTTATATGATTGGCAAACATGCACCGGGCAAAACCGGTCTCAGCAATTTTTTACCGGCTGTGCATAATGCCGTATTGTGTCAGGCTGAAGGGGGCAGATTGATCCGCGCCGCTGTTCCACGCGCGAATATCGGAACCAGTTTTTCGTGTAGTGAAGTACATCCTTTCACACAACGTGAAGAAGATATAAAAGCAGCAAGAAGGGCCGATATTTTATTGAATCGTTTATTTATTGAGCCATTACTGGGTAGGGGCTATCCACAGGAGCCTGGTTTTACGCTTCTCGATAAACTACACCTGCACAATAAAGCCTGGAAATATACCGATCGCATGCAGTTTAATTTTGATTTTATCGGTGTACAGAATTATTTCAGTACAACGGTAAAATACAATCCACTGATTCCTTATATACAGGCTTCAGAGGTGAAAGCGGCTACCCGTAAAGTACCACATACCGATATGGGCTGGGAAGTAAATGCCGATAGCTTCTATCGCATGATCAAAAGGTTCTGGTTATATGGCGGCGTAAAGGAAATCATGGTTACGGAAAGTGGGGCTTTCTACAAAGATCAACTGGTGAATGGCATCATCAACGACACAAAACGAATCGCTTATTTCGAACAGTATCTTTCAGCATTACTCAGAGCGAAAAAAGAAGGGGTCAATGTCGGAGGGTATTTTGCATGGACACTTACCGATAATTTTGAATGGGCAGAAGGGTATCACGCACGTTTTGGACTGGTGCATGTAGACTTCAATACACAATTGCGTACTATTAAGCAATCAGGATACTGGTTCAGAGATTTTCTACATGATAAGATATAAACATTAATTACAATTGCCACTGAGGACGCAGAACAGCACTGAAGTTTTCTGTTTTTTTCAGTGCCTTCTGCAGCTATAAACAACTACTATCATCATGTTTCACTAAGTTTGGTACCATGAAAACCAAGCGCATGAATCGTCTATATCTTTTTTTTCTACTTCACTTTGCAGGCATAAGTTATGTTGTAGCACAGTCTGAAGTGAGGATTCCTTTTTATACATTGTATGAAACAAGTAAGTATCAGAAGACAATAGATACAAGATCGCCTTATAGAAAAGATGCCCTCGTATGGACAGATACCACTAAGGAATTACGCTATTATATACACAATTCCAAAACAGGAGAATTACAAATTGCCTTGAATGCCTTATCTGCCAAAACAGCTAAAATGCTGACTGTTGAAGTGAAAGGAAAGAAAATGAATATCACTGTGCCTGTCAGTAGTGCTGCCAGGAAAATAAAAGTGGGTACCATACAGCTTTCCGATACCGGATTTATTGAACTGAAATTATCTTCCAAAAAATTACTGCCAGGGTTCATGGGTGTGGGAGAATTGATTTTATCAGGTCCGGCAGTGGAAGGCTTACGCTATAACCAGGAAGAAAGGCTGAATGCAGCATCTGTACACTTACGTTATCCATTGACTGATTCTGTGAAGGCCATTAGCTTTTACAATGAACTCACTGTACCTGATGGGTATGATCCTGTACATAGTTATTATATGGCTACAGGTTTCTCCAGAGGGTATTTTGGTATACAGGTAAACAGCGAAAAAGAACGTCGTGTAATTTTTTCTGTATGGGATGCAGGTACTGAAGCCGTTGATCGTTCCAAAGTGGCAGATTCAAATAGAGTAAAATTGTTGGCAAAAGGAGATGGTGTGGTAGCCAATGATTTTGGTAATGAAGGCACTGGTGGGCATAGCCATTGGGTGTACAACTGGAAAACGAATGAAGCCTATCGATTCCTCGTAACAGCACTTCCTGACAGTGCCTCTCAGACCACTATTTATACAGGTTTTTTTTATGTTCCCGAATTACAGCGATGGAAACTGATAGCTGCTTTCAGGGCTCCAAAAGATGGCAACACCCTGAATAGGCTCTATTCTTTTAATGAGAATTTTCTTGGGAATAACGGCCACCTGCAGCGCCGTGCATTATTCGGAAACCAATGGGTACAGCAACAACGCGGTGGAAGATGGGTTCCTTTAACCGATGCCATTTTTACTACCGATGCAACCGGTAAATCCGGTAACCGATTCGATTATGGTGCAGGTGTAAGCAGCGAGCAGTTTTATTTATGGAACGGCGGATTTAAAGAGCAGGAAGCCAGACAGAATGATCTTTTTAAAAGACCCAATACCAGTAAAGCACCTGTGATTGATTATACCAAAGACGCCGATAGTCTTGCCCAGGCGAAAAAAGACATAGAAGAAATTGCAGATGCTGTTAAAACCGGAAAGCTGGATACTACCGGAAGTATTGAATCTGTTTACTATCATATTCTGCAACAAGGAACAGGTGATTATGTAGCTGTTTCGGATACGGTAACTGTTCATTACAAAGGATCGCTGTTAACAGATGGAACGGTGTTCGATCAGACAAAGGATAAACCGGCTGTATTTCCATTGCGCAGATTGATCCGTGGCTGGCAGTTAGCGCTTCCTAAATGCAGGGTGGGAGGCAAGGTAAGGGTAATTATTCCATCAGCTCAGGCATATGGCATACGTACCAGAAGCAAAGACATACCACCCAACCGGGTGTTGGTATTCGATATAGAAGTCGTAGATACGAAGAAGGTGGGTAATTGACATTTTATGCAGATTCGTACCTGCAGACTTGCAAGAGCAGATAAAGCGGTTTATCTTAAGGATGTCTACTTCTAAAACGATAAACCTTGCATATGAAAGCTGCCCGTCAACTTACCATTGCTATGCTGCTATTGGCCACTATCGCAGCATTGTATACTGGTTATAGTCTGATATCAGATCCAACCGGTTCCTCCCTCGGCATTCCCTTCTACTGGTTGAATGGAACCATGTTCAAAGATTTTACCACCCCCGGCTGGGTGATTCTTATTGCGATCGGTGTTCTGGGGATGATTACTACCGCACTGGTAATAAAACGAATCAGGCATTTTCATATAGCCGTCATTGTACAGGGCTCCATCATCTGCTTATTGGTAATAGCACAGATGATCATCATCGGCGAAGAAAACATGTTGCAATACCTGTTACTAATGCTCGGAATGGCTATTGCCATAGTAGGCGGCCTGTTAAGTCAAGCGGATAAGAAATAAGGAATAAGAAACATGAAATAAGAAATAAGAAAGTGAATGAAAACCTACTTTCTTATTTCTTATTCCTTATTTCTCTGTTTCTCTGTTCTTCTGTTCCTCCCTCATCGCCAGATATACCCCATTGGTCCAGCCAAATCCATCCTGGTTGGGATATTCGCCACCACCTGCTTTTGTGTTGGTGTCGGCAACATCGTACTTTTCCATCATCTTACCTGTTTCGGTATAGGTTTTTTCATTGAGCTGCATCCATCTTTGTTTGATTTTTTCAGCGAGGGACTGAATGCCATAGTTGCTGAGTCCTTTATAAGCTACCCATTGCAACGGTGCCCATCCATTGGGTGCATCCCATTGTTGACCTGTAGTGGCAGCAGTGGTTAGTACGCCACCTTCACTCAGTAATTTCCTTTCAAGTGTGGCCGCAACAATATTCGCCTGATGACTTTCTGCAATGCCTGTGAACAAAGGGAAACAGCCCGCCATGGTGATGCGTTCTGTAGCAGCTTGTTTCACGAAATGATAATCATAGTAAAAACCACTGGCTTCATTCCAGCAATATTTTTGAATGGCTTTTTTTCGGTTGTTTTTCTTTGCAGTAAAAAGTTGAATAGCATCCTCTTCTTTTTTTAACTGGTAGCCGGTTAATAAAACCTCTTCAAGATGAAACAGTAAACAATTCAGATCAACAGGTACGATATCAGTTGTCTCAATGGTATGCATATGCAGTTCCTCTGCAAACCAGCGGCTGCTGAAATCCCAGCCGGATTCTGCAGCTGCCCTTATATGTCTATACACATCTTCTTTTAACCTGTTACTTGCAGCAGCTACGTGTAGATCTTCAATATAAGCTTCAGGTCTTGGAGAGGCATCATCATCCCAATATCTGTTCAGTATGGTTCCGTCGGGCATGCGCACAACTCTTCTGTAGCAGTGGGTATGATCGGTTAGTGTATGGGCACCATCCATCCAGAATTGATATTCCTTCTCCAGTGCAGGTAAATATTCAACAATGGTTGTATTGCCTTTAATGGAGGCAAGTAAGCCAACCATCATGCCAAAAAAAGGTGGTTGTGATCTGCTGATATAATAGGTTCTGTTTCCGTTGGGAATATGCCCGATCGTATTGATCAGATAAGCAAAGTTTCTGATCATGTTTTCAATCAAGTCATATTGCCTGCTTACTGCAAGACCCAACATCGTGAAATAACTATCCCAGTAATAAATTTCCCTGAACCTTCCTCCGGGAACAATATACGGATAGGGTAGTGCGATTAAAGTGCCACCGGTTTCATCTGGATTTCTTCGTAACACTTTCCAGAGTTCCTCTAAATGCGCATGGATAGGTTTCTGAGCAGACGAATAGCTATCTTCATTTACCGCAGGTAATTCAAAATGCTGATGAATAAAAGCCAACATATCAAACGATATTTTTACTTTTTCAGAATGATATTTCTTCAGAATTGAATCGGGATGTTCCTTGGGTAAAGCGTCTACAAAATACTTGGAGTCAGAAAAAATACCAGATTGCTGCACATCCTCATACAGAGGTGATAATGATGAAATATGAAATAAGGGGGAAGACATTGTTAAGAAGCGTTTTCAGATGGTTTTAATTTTTTCTGTAGTCGGCTGAAAAGAATCAGGCAAATAATTAAAATCGTGATGGGAATCAGCGAAAAATAGAATGCCTGTTTACCATCATAGTGTTCAAAGATATTACCCGTGATGATCGATCCGGTTGTACCACCCAATGCTGAGAAAATAATGATCAGTCCCGACATTAAGCCATGTTGCTTAACCGGTAGTGTACTCAGAATAACAGAATTTACCGCTGGGTAAACCGGTGCCAGTAGTAAGCCAATCATTGGAAATACGAAAGCTGCAATGGGAGCGGTTGCCCAGCCTGTAATAGGCTGCCCGGTTGTTTTTTCAGCCAGGGGTATGGCAATCAGAACCAGTAATGCCGATAACAGCAAACAAGAGATCAATACAATCAGCCAGTTTAATCTCTTCAATACCATACCGGCAAAAAACCTGCCCAGTGCTGTAGAGCCAGCCAGAATACTGGCCATTTGAATACTAAGCGCAGCGGGTAATAACAATACCTTATTATTAAAAGTAGGTAACCAGCTCATGATACTTTGTTCAATCAATACATAAAAGAATGCACAGAGTACAAATACAAGTACAATGGGTTTCACCATAAGTCTGAACATATTTGTAAACTCCTCAAGCATAGATTGTCGTTCCTGATTTTTTACAGAAGATTCATCCAGTCGCGAAGACCACAATAATAAAAATGCAAGCAGGGAAATACCGCCCAGTAGGTAGTATACATTCAGCCACGCGGTTGATTGCGGATTGGCATCATCCACAAAATAGCTGAATATAAAGTAGCCGGTTAAAATGCCTACCATGAAAAAGGACTCGATAAAATTCATCAGGCTGATATGCTCTTTTTCATTTTTGGTAACCAGGCCGATAGTACTGTAAACAGACATTTTAATCAAAGCGAAAGAAGATCCAACAGCGGCAAATAATAATTTGGTAGTAAGAAAGCTGGCTGTAAAAGGCATGATAAAGCAAATGATGCTGATAAAGCCCAGCGCCATTAGCATGGCATTTTTATAACCGATTCTGGTGATATAAGACGACAAAAGAAAAGAAACGGCCGCAATACTGAGATCCTTAAAGGCCTCTAGTACAGATGCCGCACCTTCGGTAACACCAAAGTTTTGTTGAACCTGCAGTATCACTGTACCTACACTGTTGAGCAGGATGGCAAACACAAAATAGTTGAGGAATAACGAAGCTTTGATTTTCCAGTTTTGCATATAGAAGGATTAAGCGGATTATTGTTTAGCAGGGATGAGTTTCAAACAAACAGGATTGGGTACCTCTACCTGTCGGGGTAGTTGTTGTAAAGCTCCGGTTTCTTTGTTTACGCGATAAATTACAATATTGTTAGTTTTCTGATTGGCAACCAGTATGAAATTACCATTGGGTGTGATGGTAAAATTTCTGGGTCCGGCACCCGGGATTGCCTGATACCCCTTTGCCGTTAGTTTGCCTGATTGTTGATCTATGGAAAAGATGGCAAGGTTGTTTTCTTCGCCCCGATTAGATGCGTATAAAAATTTTCCATCAGGCGATACATGAATATCTGCACTACCCGGCTCACCTGTATAGTTTACAGGATGTGTGGTAATGGTTTGTAAACCTGTCATAAATCCATCAGTATAGCGATACGCTTTAATGGTACCACTCAGTTCTTCCAGCACATATACATAACGTTGATTAGGGTGAAAGTCAAGGTGTCTTGGACCGCTACCAGGAGCAGAAGCGGCAAAAGGCATGGCTGCTGGTTTGAGAGGTTTTTTCAGTAATGGGTCGAATTGGTAAACCATGACTTTATCCATGCCTAAATCAGGAACAAGCACATATTTATCATCGGGAGAAAAAAAAGTAGCATGAACATGTGGTTTTGTTTGTCGGCTCTTGTTCACACTGCTACCTGTATGTTGAATCAGTTGTGCATAATGTGATAACCCACCATCTTTGTTAACAGGGAACACAGACAGATTTCCACCTGTATAATTACCTGTTAATACCCATTTACCTGTTTTGTCAACCGTTATAAAACAGGGATGATCCCCACCACTGGGCTGCGCATTCATAAAATACAATTGTCCGGTTGCCTGATCAAAGTCAAAAGCGCTCACATAACCCGGCTGATCTCCTCCGGTTTCATTTACAGCATAAAGTTTGGTACCATCGGGCGATACCGAAAGAAAAGATGGATTCGTAGAACTATCGGTACTGCTTACCCACTGCACTTCACCATTCCTGGAATTCAATCTGAATACATAAATGCCTTTACTCTTACCAGATGTATACGTACCAACGAAGAGGTAAAGATCCTGCGACAGCAGGTTTGCACAATAAAAGCATAGTAGAACAGCAAACACAAGTCTCATATGGCGTTGGGTTTGCTCTAAGATAAAGATTCCCTGGGGTTTATCAGTAATAAGCGTATGGGAAAGGAGATTGACAATATTAGCGCACTTATTTGGTAGACTAGCCCTAACTTCGTTGCCCAAACAGGAAATTATGAAAAAGCTGATGCCATTGATCTATGTAGTTTTTGCTGCCTGTACTGTACAACCTATTCCTATGTTGCGGATAGGAGAGTGGCAGGGTAAATTGATCAGAGAAGATGGTAACCATATTATTTTCAACTTTGAAATCAAAGAAAAAAATGATTCCCTTCTATGGATCATTAAAAACGGCGAAGAAAGAATTGAAGTTACTGATGTTCTTGAAAACGGTGATTCCCTTTTTGTACAAATGCCTGTTTTTGAATCTTCTTTTAAACTGGTTAAATTAGGAAATAATCAACTAAAAGGGGTATGGACCAAAGCTGCTTCTACAGGCTTTCTGGATATGCCTTTTGAAGCTACAGCCGGTATAACAGAAAGATTTCCGGTTACAACAAATGCCGCAAAAAATATAACAGGTAAATGGTCGGTTCGGTTTTTCAGGGCTGATGGTTCACCAAGACCGGCTATTGCGGAATTCATGCAGAAGGGCAATGATTTGTCTGGTACTTTTATTACACCCACTGGCGATTATCGCTACCTGAAAGGGGTAGTAAATGGCGACTCCTTGCAAATATCCACGTTCGATGGTAGTCACGCTTATTTTTTCAAAGGATACATCAATAGCGACAGCTCTATATCGAAGGGATTTTATTATTCAGGTGCTACAGGTATTGAGCCATGGGAAGCAATGAAAAATGATACGGCAACTTTACCCGATGTAGCAGCTATGTATATGAGAGACGGCGAGGAAAAGCTGAGCTTCAGTTTCCGTGACCTGAATGGTAAACAGGTGTCTATAACAGATGAGAGATTTAAAAATAAAGTAGTCATTGTTCAGATCATGGGGTCCTGGTGCCCGAACTGTATGGATGAAACAGCATTCCTGAGTACCTTTTACAAAAAGAATAAAGACAGAGGGGTAGAAATTGTGGCACTGGCTTATGAGTATTATGAAGATTTCAATCTTGCCGTAAATAGCATAAGGAAATTTCAGAAACGATTTGATGTGCAATATCCAATGCTGGTTACAGGCGTAACGGTAACAGATACCCTTCGTACTGAAAAAACCCTGCCCCAGCTTACAAAAATAAAATCTTTCCCCTCAACGATCTTTATTGGAAAAAATGGTAAAGTGGCTAAAATTCATGCAGGCTTTGAAGGACCCGGAACAGGAAGTAGATATGAAGCCCTGCAGAAAGAATTTATCAATACCGTAGATCAGTTGTTAAAGCAATAAGCCCTGCAACAGTTTGTTACGGAAACATATTAATGGCTCTTTAACCTGTTACCGATCCAGATAAACAGGGCAAAAAGACCATAAAATACAGCAGCTACCATCAGACAGTTTATTAGAACCTGCTGATAACCCAGGGTATCTGCGTTGATAAAAGGATAGGGATAGCTATGAACAATACTACCTCTCAGGATCGTGTACACAAAATAGGCTAATGGATAAATACCCCAATAGAGCATACTGCGAAAAAAAAGTTTTGTTTTAAATGTGGCTACTATCCAGTAAATGATAAAGTAGATTGGGGTAACAGTATGTAATAATTCATTGGATATTCTTGACCAGCCGGTAAAGGTCCAGATACTGCGTAGCGTGATATTATAAATAATACCAACAACCAGAATATATACCGCTATTGCCGTACTGGTACTAAACCTGATACAAAACTTTCCTGGAGAAGAAGAGGGTGCCAGTAAAACAGCCGTATAGTAGATGGCAACCATAATATTGGTTAGTATCGTGAAATAGCTGAAAAATTTGATCAGCGTATCTGCAATTGAAAGGTCTGTGGTTCTGAGAAAGTCGAAAAGTTGAATGATGATTCCTGACCATGCAAACAGAAATCCGGCAAAACTCAGCCACTTCGTTTTAGCTGTTGGTAGGTTGTGCATATTACTATGAATATACAATTTACTTAGATACCCACCTGTGATCAGTGTCCTTTATTTTGATACCAGGTTCTAGCAGCTTTCTTCAGCAAAAATACTTCGGTAATGTTTGGTAAGCGTTAGTGGGATACTGCTTTAAGACCAATAATAGAAGCTATCAGCGTAGTGATAAAAAAAAGGCGCCAGAAATCTGCCGGTTCTTTGAAAAATAAAATACCTACCAACACAGTGCCTACCGCACCTATACCTGTCCAGACTGCATAAGCAGTTCCAATCGGTAATTCCTGAGTGGCTTTAATCAGCAGGAGCATGCTGATGGTTAAACAAACGATAAAGCCCGTATACCACCAGAATACACTATGGCCTGTTGCCAGCCTTGCCTTACCCAAACAGGCAGCAAAACCTACTTCAAATAAACCGGCAATAATGAGTAGTATCCAGTTCATAATAACAGATAATGTTTATGCTGAGATATAAGTTTCCAGACGTTCTTCTACGCCATAAAATGAAGCCAGTTTCCTGATGGTAGATTCTACTACTGCATCCGGACAGCTGGCGCCACTGGTCATAAGTATCCGGACAGTATCTTTTTCAGGTAGATAGTGTTCAACTGTGGTCTGTTCTTTTGTTCGCCAGTTGCGGTTAAGTATAGTTGTTTTACTAATGAGCTTATCTGCGGCGTCAATAAAATAAGTAGGTAATTTTTCTTCACATAATTCAACCAGATGCGATGAATTGCTGCTGTTGTATCCTCCTATTACAATAGCCAGATCGGCAGTAGTATTGGCAAGCATACCTGTTACTGCGGTTTGGTTATCATTGGTAGCATAACACAATGTATCTCTGGTATCGGCAAAGCGTTCTGCTATATTAGCAGCCGTAAGTTGAAAATGACGTATAAAAACAGATTTCAGGTAGTCTGAAATAGCCTGTGTATCAGAAGCCAGCTGTGTGGTTTGATTCACCACGCCGATACGCTGCAGATCTGTTTCAATATTAAAACCGGTTGAAAAACGACCTGCAAATTCCGTATAAAAATCAGTTGATTTCTTTTCGCCGGTAATATATTTAGCCAGTTCAATCGTTTCGTTCATATCATTTACCACTACTGTTGGCGTGTGGTGGGAAGCGTGTGAAAAAGTAGCTCTGGTTTCTTCGTGCTGTGGTTTGCCATGCACCACAATACTGTAACCTTTAGCCGCAATCTGTTCACTCCGGTTCCATACTTTTTCGACAAAGGGGCAGGTGGTATTGTATTTTTCAGTAGGGATACCTTTTGCTGAAAGGAGGGCCTCCATTTCAAGGGTAGTGCCGAATGCTGGAATAATCACTACGTCTTCAGCAGTTAATGAGTCTAAAGAAATCAACTCATTTCCTTTGGTATCCTGTAAAAACTGAACGCCTTTGGATAAGAGATCCGCATTAACCTGTGGATTATGAATCATTTCACTCAATAAAAAAATCCGCTTACCTGGATTTTCCTCGATGGTACGAAAGGCAATTTCAATGGCATTCTCCACGCCATAACAAAAACCAAAATGACGGGCAAGGAAGATCTGAAGCGGACCCAGATCGAGAAGGGTGGGCGTAAAATCTTTTTTAAGTTTATCCTGCTCTTTTCTTTTTTGCTTGATACCCGCAATCAGCGGGCTTCTATAACCTACAGGCACGTTGAACTGCTTCATGCCGCAAAGATAGGGCATAGCGAATGGCCGATACCTGATCCTACCCGATTTTCTCCGTTTACCGATAAAAAATCCATAATTCACCCTTTCCCAATTTCTATTTATGATGAACGATTTGCCATTAGCTATTTCTCCCTATCTTCCCTATACCAAAACTAACTATTGCGCATGTCGAACCATATGTTTCTGCAGGCTTGTCTTATCGTAAGCGGAGGTTTAGTTATCGGAGCCGCACCGAAAGAAAAAACTATATTCACTACCATCTCACGTCATCGCGACGCACAGCAAAAAGGCTGGAAAAGTTTATTCAATAGTAAAACCCTGGCCGGCTGGAGAACCTATCAGCAGAAAGAATCTGATGCATGGTCTGTGCAAAACGGAGTACTGTATTGTAAAGGGAATACAGACAGCAATACAAAACATGCTGACCTGATTACAGAAGAATCCTTCGAAAATTTTGAATTATCGCTGGAATGGAAAATTGCAAAAGGCGCTAACAGCGGTATTGTATATCTTGTTTCTGAAGCATTTCCTGCCAGTTACCATAGCGGACCGGAATATCAGCTGATTGATGATAAAGGCTATCCGGCTAAACTGGAAGACTGGCAAAAGACCGGTGCCAACTATGCGATGAATGCACCTGTGGAAGATGCTACCAGACCAGCCGGTGAATGGAACCATACACGTATTATTGTAAACCACGGAAAAGTACAGCATTGGCTCAATGGTAAAATGATCGTATCCTATACTTTATGGGATGAAGAATGGAAAAAGAATAAAGCGGCCGGTAAGTGGAAAGATGTCCCGTCTTATGGTAGCGTACAATCCGGTCACATTGCTTTACAGGATCATGGCGGAGAAGCCTGGTTCAGGGAAATAAGGATCAGGAGACTTTAATTTGGTGAGCAGTGAGTAGTCAGTAGTGAGTAATAATAAAAAGAGCATCCTACTCACCGCTCACTACTCACTACTCACTATCTTTGCCCCATGCATTACGTGTCGGTAGAAGGGCTCACCAAGAGTTACGGAATCAATCCTCTTTTCAGTAACATTTCATTTCATATCAATGAAGGAGACAAAGTTGCACTCATCGCCAGAAATGGTGTTGGAAAGTCTACTTTATTGCGTATTCTCGCTGGTCAGGAAACAGCAGACGAAGGTAAATGCTGGATCAATAAAGAAGTAACGGTGGCACTTTTTGAGCAGGAACCCCAGTTTAATGAAGATAAATCCGTACTGGAGAATATATTTCATCTCGAACATCCGATTATTACCGCTATTCGCGCATACGAAGCTGCGGCAGAATCGGAAGATGGTCACCAGATAGCAGAAGCCATTAGTAGGATGGATGAACTGGGAGCCTGGGACTTTGAAGCAAAAGTTAAGCAGATACTCGGCAAACTGAATATTCATCATTTGCAAAATCCTGTGAAAAGTTTGAGTGGCGGGCAACGTAAAAGGGTTGCACTGGCCAAAACATTGATAGATATTGGATTTGAGCATAAACATACCCTGCTCATGATGGATGAGCCAACCAATCACCTGGATGTTGAAATGATTGAATGGCTCGAACATTACCTGAATGCAGAGAATATTACACTTTTACTGGTTACACACGATCGGTACTTTTTAGACGCCGTTTGTGATGAGATATGGGAGCTGGAAAGAGAAAATATGTATGTGTACAAAGGTGATTATGAAAATTATATAGAGAAGAAAGCTGCACGTATAGAAAGTGAGCAGGCCAGTATTGATAAAGCACGCAACCAATACAGAAAAGAACTGGAGTGGATGCGTAAACAACCCAAGGCAAGAACCACCAAAAGTAAAAGCCGGCAGGATAATTTTTACGAAGTAGAAGCCAGGGCCAAACAGAAAATGGAAGATGCCAAACTTCAACTGGAAGTGAAGATGAGCAGGCTGGGCGGGAAAGTAGTGGAAATGAAAAAAGTATATAAGTCCTATGGTGACCTGCCTATTTTAAAAGGATTCGATTATACATTCAGCAAAGGAGAAAGAGTAGGCGTCATTGGAAAAAACGGCGTAGGTAAGTCTACCTTTCTGAATATTATCCAACAACTGGAAACGGCGGATAGTGGCAAAATTAATATTGGTGATACCGTCATTTTCGGCAATTTTTCACAACAGGGTTTACAGATCAAAGAAGACCTGCGCGTCATTGAATACGTGAAAACTTTTGCTGAAAGCTTTCCATTGGCAAAAGGTGGAAGTTTAAGTGCGGCACAGTTTCTGGAGCTGTTTCTTTTTCCTCCGGATAAGCAATACACTTACCTGAGTTCCTTGAGTGGGGGCGAAAAGAAAAGGCTGCAACTATTGACCATTTTATTCAGGAACCCTAATTTCCTGATACTGGATGAACCCACAAATGACCTTGATCTGCCAACATTGGCGGTACTGGAGAATTTTCTGAGCGATTATCAGGGCTGCGTAATGATTGTTTCGCACGACAGGTATTTTATGGACAGATTGGTAGACCACTTGTTTGTTTTTGAAGGTGGTGGAGAAGTAAGAGATTTTCCAGGTAACTATACCCAATACCGAATCTGGCAAAAAGAGCAGGAACAGACTGTAGCAGAAACTTCCGCCAACCAGCCAGATAAAAAACAGCAGGAGAATAATACTACTGCTAATGAAGCTGTTGCCAGAAAGAAAATGGGATTCAAAGAAAAAAGAGAATTTGAGTTATTGGAAAAAGAATTACCAGCACTGGAAAAAGAAAAAGAACAGATTGCCGAACAAATGAGTAAAGGAGATCTTTCATTCGAAGAAATATCCAAACTCAGCGATCGTATGGTGGCTATTACCCATGAACTCGAAACAAAAGAAATGCGTTGGCTGGAGCTCAGTGAAATGCAATCATAGCGATGGTTTCTTTAAGCGGCAGTAGTCTGGTAGGTAATCAACTCCTCGCTAATACTTACACTAAGTGAAAAGGTAAAGACTTGGTTTCTTTTCCGTTCATAATCACAGATAGTTGATGCTTGCCTGTATAAAACACCCTTGTGGTAATAGGTTTGAAGCTTTGTCTTCTGTGAACTGAAATTTTCTCACCCGAAAGCAAATCTCTTTCACTGATTTTAAAAACCTTTTTGGAAAGAGAGCCATTGTTTTTCAGGTAATATACAGCGTACTCCAATCGAAGTGTTTGTGTTTTTTTGCTGGTATTCTCTAAAGTAAATCCAAACTCAAGGTAAGATCCAATCGCTACTGTTGGGGTATGGATTTTAAAATTGCTTAGTTTAAAGTGGTCGGCAGTAAGTTTATAAAAAGAAAGTACGGTAGCGTTACCGGCTTTTAATAAAGTTCTGAGTCCGTGTTTAATGATGGCATCGGTTTCAGCACTCAGCCCTTTCCACTTTTTGGCAATCCGTAAAGCGATAGCAGGGTTATCTTTTGAAATATCATTGAGGTTATTGGCAACACTTCTTCTCACTATTTCACAGCTATCCTGTTTCAGGTTTTCGAGTATGGGCAAAATAGGTGCAGGATCTTTTTTTAGTTTGGGTAATGCCATGGCCCAGGGTAAACGGGGTCGGCAACCTTCTGTAGCCAGGCGTCGCACATGCCTGCTTTTATGTGTTGACCATTCTAACATTTTTGGAATCATCTTATCCTCATAGCGGATAATAAAATGGCGGATAGCAAATTCACAGGTGATGAACTGGGTTAATTTTTCCATGGCAGTAACAGAAGCTGTATAATGATCGAGACCATAGAGATAAATGTATTCAGGCAGGAAAAGGTATTCAATGCTGCTGGCTGCAGGGCCATTCATTTTTATCTGATCTGTAAATTTTAGTAAGAGAGGAGCTGCTTTGCTATAATCTTTTGGTAAGAAATGATGTAATACATGTGCGGTGTGAGCCATTCTTTCTTTGAGTTCATAATCTGCAAAAGCGGGTATGAAAATTTTTTCAAGAAACTTCTTTTTATCAGTAGACGGAATGGTCTTTTGTAATGTATCGGCCAATTGTTTATAGAAAGCCAGAGAGTATAAATCTTTTAATAGTGTACTCATGCAATACTTATTTTAAGAAAGTTCCACCATTCTCTTTTTACGGGGAAATGAATTTTATAAATGGTTATAGGAGGAAAATTGCAGCGTCAGCCTGATTTTTTTCCTGATCAGGTAATGTGCCCAGTTCCAGTAATTTTTTTACAGCTGTTTTACCTGCTACTCCCAGTGATAGGGAAAAATCATTTACATAGAGGTCGATATGTTGCCGCATCACATCTTCACTCATTTCCTGCGCATGTGTTTTTACATAGTCTGATACGGCTGGGTAATGCGCAAAAGCGTATTCAACACTCTGGCGGATGAGTTGATCTATTTGTTTCGCAATAGAATCTGTTACCCTTTTATGTGCCACAATGCCTCCCAGCGGAATAGGAAGGCCTGTTTGTTCCTCCCAATAGTTGCCGAGATCAAGCAGTTTGTGTAGTCCTTTTTGCTGATAGGTAAAACGGTTCTCATGTATGATGACACCAGCGTCTACCTTCTCTGCTAATACCAGTTCTTCTATTTCATGGAATACATGAAAGCTTTTGTTGACAGCCTCCGGATACGCCAGTGAAAAAAGTAAATGTGCTGTAGTATTTTTTCCGGGAATGGCAACCTGTTTTTGCTGCACCTGCGAAAGGTCAATAGACTGGTCTTTTACAATGAGTAAGGGGCCTACACCTTTTCCCAATGCACCGCCACTGTTTAATACCCTGTACTGATGCAATACCAAAGGCAGTACACCATAACTTATTTTAGTTATGTCGAGTTTCCCCTCAATGGCCCATTGGTTAAGGGTCTGCACATCTTCGAGCACTACATCAAAAGAAAAGCCCTTTGTATCAATTTTTTGATTCACCAAAGCATCAAAAATAAAAGTATCATTAGGGCAGGGGGAGAAGCCGAGGGAGAAATGCATTTTAATTTGAAAATTTGAAAATTTGAAAATATTTTTCACTACTCACTACTCACTACTCACTACTCACTACTCACCATTCACCATTGACCATTCACCATTCACGCAATCCGGTACAACTTATCCATGTACTTCAGCAATGTATCATTCAGTGCTTCCAGTGATTCTTTTATTTTCCAGTTAGCCTTGTTTCTTTCTCCGATATAGTTGGAGATGGCGCGCATCTGGAGAAATGGGATATTTGCTTCGCGACATACATAATGCAATGATGCCCCTTCCATACTTTCAATATCAGGGCTGTATTTTTTGGTAAGCTGTTCTATTCGCTTTGGGTTAGTGGTTATTTCATTTACAGTAATAGAACTGAGCTCAGGCAGTTTCAACAGGTTGTAGGTTGATAACCAGGGATTAGGCAGTTTTCTTTTTTCAAACGGATGATAGCTGCTTTTTTCCAGTTTCAGATCGAACAGGTCTTTCCATTTACCGTCTTCTTCAACACCCATATCGCCCAGTATTTCTTCTTTTACCAGTACCACTTTTCCCAATGCCATTTTTTTCTGGAAAGTACCTGCAATACCTATCTGAATAATAAGATCGGGTTTTTCTTCGCTCACCAATCTGGTTAATGATACCGCACTGGCCAACATACCAACGCCCGACTGGTGGAACCGAACTTTTAAACGCTGGCTCTCACCCGTATATAAATTATTGATATTCAAAAAACCAGGCATCCATTCTCCGACAGTGGCGGCAGTAATGATAACACGCATAAGGGCGTTTTTTGGTGATTATTCTGGATCTAAAAGTACAGCTTTTAAAAGTGGATTTCATCCGCAACCGTTGTTGGTCAGGCGCCCAATAAAGGTGGTGCAGGGCTAATGAAGAATGGCTTACTCAAAACCCCTCAACTTTCGTAGCTTTGCGAAAATTTTGTGTTGATGGTGTATTTAACGAGGCAGGAGCATTTTAACGCTGCCCATAAATTATATAATCCCCGCTGGAGCAAAGAACAGAACGAAGCCGTTTTCGGGGTTTGTGCCAATGAAAACTGGCATGGGCATAATTATGATCTTTTTGTTACTATTAAAGGTAATCCCGACCCCGACACCGGATTTCTCTATGATGTTAAAAAGCTGAGTAAGCTGATTAAGGAGCATGTAATCGACAAACTGGACCATAAAAACCTGAATCTGGATGTTGATTTTATGAAAGACCAGCTTTGCAGCACCGAAAACCTCGCTATTGCCATCTGGCAGCAATTACAGCCACATTTGCCGCAACAGGTTGAATTACATTGTATTAAGTTGTATGAGACCCCCAGAATTTATGTGGAATACTTTGGGTAGTTTATAGGTTATGGCTGATAGCAGATGGGTAAGGCAGTAGCTTTCTGCTCATATAAACAGTGGGCCATTACTTCGTTTAATTTTTCTTTCCGCTATTTTAAACAAAATAACATCCCTTATGTTAGTTATAACGTATGTACCTTTGTTATAGGGATGTCTTAGATACCTGACCAACAAATTATATACAGCTATAGCCTAACGGCTATGGTTTAGGAACAGACATTCAAGCGTTGTTATAAATGAAAGGCTTACGAATGCCGGGCCACTTGATCAGCACACTTCTGAAACAGTGCCAGGCCATTGATAACATACTCACTTGATGAATAGATTGTAAAACCCGGGTTTCTGTAGTTGAAGTGTGCGACGCAACGGAAGTTGACGGATGATCGGTTGTCGGGATCATAATTCCCGTGAATAAGAATTGAATATGGAAAAAGTAGCGGTCTTCAGAAAAGAACATTTTAATGCGGCACACAGGTTGCATAACCCTGACTGGTCGGATGAAATGAACAAAAAGGTTTTTGGGCTTTGCAACAACCCTAACTATCATGGTCATAATTATGAACTGATTGTTCAGTTAACAGGTGTACCGGATGCGCAAACAGGGTATGTCTACGATATGAAATTACTGAGTGATATCATTCAGGAAGAAATAATAAAAAGATTTGATCATAAAAACTTAAACCTCGATACAGTTGAGTTTGCAACATTAAATCCTACGGCAGAAAATATTGCTATAGTTATTTACCGGCTGTTGCGTGCCAGACTGGATAAGGCCTTAGACTTAAAAATTAGATTGTATGAAACAGAACGAAACTTTGTTGAATATCCGGCTTAATGGTGAGCAGATAGAACTCAGCGATTTACATATTGATGATATGGGTGATGATCATATAAGCACTTCGGTTGATACACCGATGAGAGAAGACGCGTTTGTGAAAACAGACGATGAAAAGGTAGTGGAGATAGAAGCACATTTCCGTTCTATCATGGAGATATTAGGTCTCGACCTCACAGACGACAGTTTAAAAGGCACGCCCCGTCGTGTGGCTAAGATGTATGTAAAAGAGATTTTTCAGGGATTGAATCCTGCGAACAAACCAGCCATTGCACTTTTTGAAAATAAGTATAAGTACAATGAGATGCTGGTTGAAAAGAATATTTCTTTTTACAGCAATTGTGAGCACCATTTTGTACCCATTATCGGTAAAGCACATGTGGCTTATATCAGCAATGGTAAAGTGATTGGCTTAAGCAAGCTGAACAGATTGGTTGAGTACTTTGCAAAACGTCCGCAGGTGCAGGAGCGATTAACCATGCAGATTGGAAAGGAGTTGCAGAAAGACCTGGGTACGGAAGATGTGGCGATTGTAATTGATGCCAAACATCTTTGCGTGGCAAGTCGTGGTGTGGAAGATGATACTTCTTCAACGATTACTGCTTTTTATGGTGGTAAATTCAAAGAAGATAAAGTGAAGGAAGAATTTTTAAAATACCTTGAACTGAAAACGGAATTTTAAAATAACAAATAAAAACTGAAGACCTTACACCCGTAAGAAAAAAAGCAGCTCCGGCTGCTTTTTTTGACTAAAAACCAGTCGGGTAGAAAATAAATTTGGGATATTGTCAGGATTAGATTTTTTTAGCACATCTAAAATCAATTTCATGAATAAGCACGCATATATTTTTCCGGGTCAGGGTTCGCAGTTCAGCGGAATGGGAAAAAATCTTTATGAGAATAATGCTTCGGCAAAAAAGTTATTTGAAAATGCCAACGAGATACTTGGTTTCAGAATCAGTGACATTATGTTTAATGGAACAGATGAGGAACTCAAGCAAACCAATGTAACGCAACCCGCTGTTTTTTTACATTCGGTAGTGGCGTATCGTACTATTGAAAATGCAGTGCCCCAAATGGTAGCTGGTCATTCTCTGGGTGAATTTTCTGCACTGGTTGCCAACAATACCATCAGTTTTGAAGATGCTTTGAAACTGGTAAGTATCCGTGCCAAAGCGATGCAGAAAGCCTGTGAACTGGTTCCCTCTACCATGGCAGCTGTATTGGCATTGGATGATGCAAAGGTGGAGGAAATCTGTGCTACTGTTCAGGCAGAAACAGGAGAAGTTGTTGTGGCAGCTAATTACAATTGTCCCGGACAATTAGTGATCAGTGGTTCTGTAAAAGGTATTGAAATAGCCTGTGAAAGAATGAAAGCTGCGGGTGCTAAAAGAGCCCTTGTATTACCTGTAGGCGGAGCTTTTCATAGTCCGTTGATGGCTCCGGCACGCGAAGAGTTGGCAGCAGCTATAGAAGCTACCAGTTTTCACCAGCCCAGTTGTCCCGTATACCAGAATGTAGTGGCGGCTGCAGTAACCGAACCCGATATGATTAAACAAAACCTGATTAATCAGTTGACCGGAGCCGTAAAATGGACGCAAACGGTACAATCGATGGTGGTAGATGGTGCTACGAATTTTACAGAAGCAGGTCCCGGCAAAGTATTACAAGGCCTAGTGCAAAAAATATATAAAGAAGCGGTGGTGGATGGAGTGAATTAGATCGTGAATGGTGAATGGTCAATGGTGAGTGAATAGTGAGTAGTGAATACTGAGTAGTTAGTAGTCAGCAGTGAGTAATATCTCATTTTTGTTATAGACTATTTGCTATAAGCTATTCACCATTGACCATTGACCATTCACCATTCACAACTCACCACTACACCGAAAAGCTGATCAATGGTTTTCCATGCTGTTCCTGGATAACCGGCTTGATATTGAAAGCTGTTGTTATGTTTGAAATAGTAAGTACCTCTGTTGGGGTACCGCTGGCAAGTATTTTTCCCTGATGCAATAGTACCAGATGATCAGCAAATTGTGCTGCAAGATTCAGATCGTGTACAACACCTACAATCACGCGGTTTTCTCTGGCAATTTTCAATAACATTTTCATGAACTGATACTGATGCTGAATATCAAGAAAGGTTAATGGTTCGTCGAGTAGCAGATACCTGTCATAACCTTCCTGCGGATGCCAGGTTTGTGCCATTACCCTCGCAAAGTGCACAAGTTGTTTCTCACCTCCACTGAGTGTAAGGTAATTTCTGTCAGCAAATGCCGACAGATCGAAACTTTCTAATGCGGCTTTGCAAACATTATAATCGATCTTATCCGGACGATTGTTGAAATGCGGGTAACGCCCCATCATGACTACTTCTTCTACACGCAAAGGAAAAGCCAGGTCGATATGTTGCGATAAAACGGCTCTAATGCGTGCCAGCTCATTGTTGCCGAATTGAGAGAGGGGTTTGTGCCCCATTTTTATTTCACCTGATACCGGAATTAATTGTCTGCAAAGTGTTTTCAGTAAAGTAGATTTTCCGGCACCATTCGCACCAATGATCAGACTTATTTTGCCAGCTTCAAACCGGAGGTTGATATCCTGTAATAATACCTTATTACCAATGCTGTAATTAAGTTGATGAACTGTAATCATATCAGAAATAATAAGTTTTTTTACGGAGCAGTAAGATAAATACGGGTACGCCAATAATCGATAGCACTATACCAATAGGGAGTTCGGCGGGTCGTAATAACATTCTGGCACTGAGGTCGGCCAGGCTCAGTAAAATACCTCCTGCGACAGCGCTGTTCCGTATGAGTAGCCTGTTGTCTGAGCCCAACAACATACGCAGAAAATGAGGAATAATAAGTCCTACAAACCCTATTACTCCTACAAAAGCAGTACAGGTGGCAACCATGACTACATTCAGTATGAGTATTTGTAAGCGAAGCCGGCGGGTGTTTACACCGAGATGTTGTGCTTCTTCTTCACCCAGCATCAAACTGTTGAGTTGTTTCGCGTACCGCAGCGACCATACTATACAGGATAGGGTAACTGTAGTGCAAATCAACAACGATTTCCAGCTGGCACCGGAAAGTGTACCGAGGTTCCAGAAGGTAATGGATCTTGCCTGCGGATCGCGGGCTGTATAGGATAAGAAGCCAACCCCACTCATGAATAAAGCATTTACGGCAATGCCTGTAAGTAATAATGAAATAACACTCCTCTTACCTGTTTCTTTAGAGGTGGATAATACAAAGACCAAAGCAGCTGCTAATAAAGCACCCAAAGTAGCCGCCAGTGGTAAAGTCCACTCACCTGTATAAAACCCGAAACCAGCGCCGGCAACAAAGTAAAGAGCCGCACCAAATGCGGCACCACTGGAAATGCCGATAAGTCCCGGTTCTACAATTGGGTTACGAAATAAGGCCTGCATCAATGTTCCGCCGGTTGCAAGGCTGGCACCCACCACTGCAGATAACAAGGCTCTGGGCAAACGTATACCTATAAAAATTCTTTCGTTCAGGGTTAGTTCTTCATTGCCAGCAAGCTTTTGCAATGCGCTGATCATTTCACCCACTGAAATGTTTACAGCGCCATACCTTGTACTCACAATGATGCAGAGTAACAATAACAGCAGTAACCCCGGGAAACTGCTGTTATGTAAATTTTGTTTAGTGAACAACCGTTTCATGGATCAACTTTTGTAAGGCCAATACATTTTTTCCAGTGCGTGGTCCCAGGTACACAAGATCGTGTTCTTCTACCCGATAAATACGGTTACTAATGGCTGCTCTTGTTTTAGCAAGACCCGGTAATTCTTTTATTTTTTCGAGTGAACCCAGTTTGTCGTATCCAAAATCAGTAAGCAGTATAACATCAGGGTCGGCTGCCGCAATAGCTTCAGGAGAGAGTTGTTTCATTCCTTTTTCATCTGTAACAGTAATTTTTCCACCAGCCCAGCCAAGCATTTTTGCAGCGGTACTTTTTTGTGTCATGACGAGGTACACATTCGATGCCTGACCATAGTGAATTACCAATACTTTCACTGTGTCTTTGTATTGTCTGACTTTTTCAAGTGCAAGTGTCATATCTGCATCTAGTAGTTTGCATAAAGAGTCTGCTGCCTTTCTTTGATTAAAGTATGCGCCCATTTCACGTATCAGTGAATCTGTTCCTAAAATATTATCTGTATATTTTTTAAATACATGCATCGGAATTTTCAAATCCTCTAATTGTTTCACTACATGTTCGGGCCCGATATTATTATCGTGAAGAATTAAATCAGGTTTCACTGCAAGTATGCCCTCGGCACTAAGGGCCCTGTGATAGCCAACCGTTGGTAATTGCTTAGCAGCATCGGGGTAGGTGCTGGATAAATCAACGGCTACAAGATTTTTTTCTGCTCCGAGTGCATAGATGATTTCCGTGTATTGCTTGGCAATGGATACCATTCTGTTTTGGACCTTGTTATTACTTTTATTATCAAATCTGCCGCAACTCAATGTTCCAAGCATTATGAATAGATAAAATAAGCTGTAGATTTTTTTCATAAAATTATATAAAGGGCCGTCGCAAGACGGCCCGGTTAATCAGAATGTATAGCTGAGGTTAATGCCACTAAAATAATTGGCTTTATTAGGAGCAGGTAAATAACTGTCCGGCATCTGATTCACAAATACCATATAGTAATATTGTTTACCTGCCAGATTGTTGATACCTGTGTAGGCATCAATACCCCATTTTCCAAAATTTCTCTTTAAACCTATTTTGGCATTGATCAGGTTAAAAGCATTCGTAGTGTTGAGTCCATCTGATGTAAATGGCATACTTCCACGATGGTGATAATTGATATTGCCGTATAAACCTACACTGGTTTCAATATCGGCACCTGCATTCCATACAAATTTCGGTGTGCCTGCCACCTGTTTTCCAGAGTAGTTTTCCGTAATCAAACTGTCTTTGTTACTGATGTCTTTACCTACACGCTGGTAAGCATAGTTTTCATATTTGAAATTAGCATAGGTGAAGTTTACAAATGGTCTCAGACTACGAATAAAGCCATTAGAGGACTGCAGCAGCGTATATTTTGCCAGAAATTCAATGCCTTTATTGTTTAAAGTACCTGCATTTACGATATAGGTATAAAGCGTGGCGGTATTTGCAGGATTAGGCACTGCCACGGTGGTAAATTTATTATTAAATTTTGCCTGAAAGAAAGCAATGGTATAAAAAAGTTTACCATTGAACAGATTACACTTTGAACCCATTTCAAACTGGGTACCTTTTTCCGGGCGTAAACCTGTATTCAATTGACCCGTCGTAGCAATCAGAATATTGGCACTTACCGGTGCTTTGTATCCGGTTGCATAACTGGCGTATACGGAAAGATTTTTTCCTATTCGTTTATTGATGGCAAAACTGGGAGAAATCAATCCATTGTATTGATTGGCATAGGTTTTCAATTTGGTATTGCCGGGTGTGTTATTGGTAAGTGCCCAGAGACGATCGTCCAGTTTTAGATTTTGATTGCTGATGCCGATTCCCGCACTTATACTTAATTCATTCTGTAATCCCAATGTCCAATGTGTAAAATAACTACCTGTGCCATTGCTGGTAACCTGATCACTACGTACACTGGTAATTACATTATAGCCGGTAGGATTGGTATTGTCGGTACCCATCGCATAGCCAATGGTAATGGCTTTCATCTGCTGTAGTTCCAGACCTGTAATACCATTCAGCGTTACCTGATTACCCAGTGTAAAGTTGGTATTGAATACAGAGCGTAAACCATAGTTCAACGGATTTTTATCTGTCCAACCGCCTGCTGAACTCTGGTCGGTATTTTGTGCACTGCCAAACAAAGTTGTGGTGTTACTGATACCTGATGCAAACTGATAGCTATGACTGATACCTGCACGGAAAGTACTTACAGCAGAATGTGCATTGTTTTTGATATATGCCGGATTTCCGGAATAATCAAAGTTTGCATATTGCGCTTTTGTGAGTTCACCATTGCGGGCATCATAGCTATTGCTATAACCCACATAAGTGGAGATGTTTTGTTTATTATTAAGTATAAACTCACCCATAAAATTCATAAAATCTTTCCGGGCTTCTGTATGATTCATGTAGCCATCAAAGTTTTGATGACCATAACTGAGTAATACAGAACTGTTTTTTCCTCCGATCGACAATCGTGTAGTCGTACGCAATAAGCCATAGCTACCTGTCATGACATCCTGGCTCACACTGGTTTTTTCACGAGGGGCTTTTTGCATCTGAAGATTGATAACACCAGCAATGGCCAGACCATATAAAGTACCTGATGGGCCCTTGGTGATTTCTGCATTTTCTACAGAAGCATAATCAATATCATCTAATACAGTGATGCCCTCAGCGTCTGTTACAGGAATTCCGTTCAGGTAGGTTTTGGAGCCCTGGCTATCAAAATTTCCATTTACACCACGAATGCCTATACCATTTCCATATCCACGGATATTGAATTGCTGGCCGCCTGAATGGCTTCTGCGTTGCATAATAATGCCGGGTACGTTGCCATTGAGGGCATCATCCAGGAAGAGACCATTTCCTCTCTTCAACTCTGTTTCACGAAGCTGAGCAACAGAAACAGGCTGTTCCAGTTGCGATTTTCTTAAGCCAATTCCCGTAGTTGTTTCAACCGCTTCCAACTCATTTACCTGTTCACGGAGAATGATTTCTGTTTGTCCATTACAGGTAACTGATGAAGTAGTTGTCAGAAAGCCAATAAAAGAAACGCGGATTTGCGTTTTCTCACCCTGGCAGTTTATGGTAAAGTCTCCCTGTTCATTTGTTCTGGCAACAGTTTTGCCGTTTATCTGTACTGAGGCACCAGTCATAGGTTGTTTTTGCTGGTTGAGTACACGCCCTTTTATGGTTCCCGTCTGGGCACTGGTAGCAATAATAAATATGCTGCTCATGGCGAGCAGAATAAAGATTCTTTTCACGAGATTAGTTTTAGTTAATTGAAAGCAATAAGACACACGCATGCGATAAACACTGGGGTTTATGCAATACATGGATTAATTTGATTAACTAAACCTGTGGCGGGGGGGTTAAAATTTCTCTTACAGGTGTTGAGAGAAGAACTATGTATACGCTTTGGTGCACAAACTGATTTGTAATAGGCGCGAATGATTCATTTGCAGGTATTACATAGACGTTGCTGTTCATAGATTTGAGCAGTTTCTTTACCGGAATACCCTGGCCTTTCTCTTCCTGATGGTCCATCTGTTCCTGTACCTTTTGGTCGAGCTGGTCGAAAAGAATGGTTTCTTCAATATCATTGATGCAGTAGTATTCAATGGTACTGTCTGTTTTTTTGCTTTTTACAATATCATACATCATACCCTTGTACCTGAATTCTTTACCATCTTTCATCCATTTAATAGAAGGGTCGCTGGTATTTTGTACGGTAATGATGTGTAGCTGGTTCTCTGGTATTTCATTTTTAATCCGACGCTTCATTTCACGGCGGATTTGTATGCGATGATAATGCGTAACCGGGTAATACCATGCAGTATTCACCAGCATAACCATAAGCAGTAGTAGAGCCGAAAAACGAAGCATTACCAAATGTAGTGCTTATGTAATAAGCTTGCGTAATTTTTGAAGAAAAGAAGGAGAGAGTCGGTGGATGGTAGCTTGTAGCCGATAGATAATAGCTGATAGTATGTCGTGAATGGTGAATGGTCAATGATGAATAGCTTATGGCTTATAGCCCATAGTTGATGGTAAATAGTCGATAATATTAGAATATTACTCACTACTGACTACTCACTCACCATTGACAATTCACCATTCAAATCTAAAAGTCTAAAATACCATTCACCCATTCCGGATCAAGGGTAGCATTGTACTTTTTATAGAAGTTGATGGCAGGTTCATTCCATTCCAATACCTGCCATACCATTCTTTTGAAACCCCTATCTCTGGCTTCTTCGATGATTCGGTCGAACAGTAATTTCCCGGCACCATTGCCCCTTAATTTTTCCGTTACCAGAAAATCTTCCAGGTATAAGCATTGACCTTTCCATGTGCTGTAACGAATATAGTATAATGCGAAACCTTCCACTTTGCCATCAATTTCTGCTACAAAGGCCCACCATATTGGCTGGGGGCCGAAACCACTCTCTTCAAAATGTTCAAGTGTTACGGTAACTTCCTGAGGCGCTTTTTCGTAATCGGCCAGTTCCTGTATCAGTTCCAACAATCTTTTACAGTCTTTTCTTTCAGCCCTTCTAATATGAATATTCATAGAATAGGATCTCTTTTATTTTTTTCTTTTGGCAACAAAATTTCCATTGGGTTGCTGGAAAGTAAGTTGGGTTACTTCATTGTCTTTTACTTCAAACTGCACATAATAACCTGGAGCAATTTTTAATGCAAACCTGTCATTGCCCAGTGCAGACATTTCATATTCCGGTTGTCCTGGTACGAGCGTAAAGAGTGTATTGCTTTTGACGGATACCTTTACGGTTACGCCATTTAGTTCATAATCACCGGTATATTTCTGAAGATCACCTGCATTTGTTTTAATAGTTCTTGGGGAACGGTAAAATTTTAATGCATCAAGTGTTGGCTCGAGTTTCAGGCTAAGTGCATTGATTTCACCAGCTTCATTCATGAAAAACTGAAACTTTAACGGACTATTTGCTGATGTATCAATTGAGCCATCTTTATCTATATTGAATGGGCTAAATATATCGAAGTGATAATGTTTTAACCAGGTAACATCATTGGCACCTATATAACCAAATAACGAGTCGTTCCGAACAATCAGTTCCATACTGCCATACCCCGGGTGTGTATAAATGCCTTCATAATTTTGTAAAGCATGGCTTGGTCGGGTATTTTTTTGCTGATTGGAGCTGGTTGTTTTCTCGGCTGCTTTTGCTGCTTCTTTTGCTTTTTTGTTGCTTTCGAGAATATCTTTGTTCCAATCAAAATAGGGCAGCTTTAATAACCGATCAGCAATCATGTTACGAACGATAGATGTTACAGATGATGCATTCTGATTAGTGAGTACAATGATGCCAATACTATCAGTTGGAAAGAAACAGGTACTGGCAGAGAATCCATCAATATTACCACCATGTTCAACCCTGTAATGCCCTTTGTAAGATGAAAGTGACCAGCCCATGCCATAACTTGAAAAAAACACATCAGTCCTTTCTTTTGATGGTAAGCCTGAACCGGAAACCATTTGTGCCGACATTGCATTGTTTACATAGCTTGCCGGTAGAATTTCTTTGCCCTCATACTTTCCACTATTGATCCAGGTAATAACCCATTTCGCCATTTCATTTACGCTGCTGTTAATACTTCCGGCTGGCCCCATGGCATTGATGGGGTAATAGTCGAGTTTGTCGATGATACTGTCTTTTTTTATACCGTAACCGATAGCTGCATCCGGATCTTTGGTGAGGGCCTCAATGCTGGTATTAGATCTTGTCATGCCAAGTGGTCTGAAAAGATAGGTAGTGATATTTTCTTCCCAGCTTTTACCAGTAAGTTTTTCGGCAATCAAACCTTGTGTAAGGAACATGAAATTATTGTACTGCCATCTTTCCCTTATGCCAAAAGAGGGTTCCTGGTAACGTATTCTTTGCAGCAGGCTGTCTCTCGAATTAGTCTTAAACAGGTACCAGGAATAATCATGACGAGGCAATCCAGTTCTATGACTCATCATATCGCGGATACTGATATGTTTATCCATATCCTCATTGTAAAATTTCAGTGAAGGCAGGTATTTTACAGCAGGTTCATCGAAGTCTATTTTCTTCTCTTTTTGAAGGATACCTAGCAACGAAGAAGTAAATGCCTTGGTACAACTGCCAATGGCAAAAAGGGTATTGGGCGTTACAGGTAATTTTTTTTCATAGTCGCGAAATCCAAAGCCTTTCGCATATACAATTTTATCTTTTTCAACTACAGCTACTGCGAAACCGGCCGCTAGCTGGTCTTTTAATACCCTTTCAAATGCAGTATCAAGTCCGGCAAAACGATCGTTTAACAGAATAGAGTTGTTCTTTTTTTGCGCATAGGCTGATACTGCCATACAAGCAGCAACCAGCATAAAAAATGATCTCATAGCAGTAGTTTTTAACATGGTATTTTATAATTAGTCTGTCTGGATTAGATTTTATTACAAATATTTTACCGTAATGCCTGTTCCAGATCATTCAGGATGTCATCAATATTTTCAATACCTACACTCATGCGTATCAGGCCATCAGTAATACCGTATTTAATCCTTTCTTCTCTGGGTATCCCAAAATGGCTCATACTGGCGGGATGTGAAACCAATGTATCTACTGTTCCCAATGAAATAGCACGAACACACATCTGTAATTGGTTAATAAATTTTTTACCGGCATCCAGTCCACCTTTGAGTTCATAACTCATGACCGCACCGGGTAAACGCATTTGTTTGGCGCTTACTGAAAAATCCGGGTGACTCTTCAGTCCTGTAAAATTCACTTTTGCGATGGCTGGATGTTTTTCCAGGTATTCGGCTACTTGCTGGGCATTGGCACAATGTCTCTCCATTCTTAGTTCCAGTGTTTTCACTCCCTGGGCCAGGAGAAAAGCATCAAAGGGATTACTGTTGCCTCCCAGTAATACATGCCATTTCCAGACGTTGGTTTTCATTTTTTCAAGGTCCCTCCCTATTAAAATACCACCAATGGCTGTACCATGACCGTTAAGAAATTTGGTAGTAGAGTGGAATACATAGTCTACGCCATATTTAAACGGCTGTTGCAGATAAGGTGTTGCAAAAGTGTTATCTACACTTACGATTAGTGCCTTTGCTTTGGCTATTTTGGTAACAGCTTCTATATCTATACACTGAATAGTAGGATTGGCAGGTGTTTCAATATGCACCATTTTGATGTTTGGATACTGATGTAAAGCTTCTTCCACTTTATTCAGGTCGCGCATATCAACAATGATGGCTTCAATGCCTGTTGCTGCCAACACCTTTGTCATAAGCTCCTGCGTGCCTCCATACAAAGAATAATGCGAGAGAATGGCATCTCCCGATTTCAGGTTGCTTAAAAACAAAGTGGTCATGGCTGCCTGTCCACTGGCATGTAAAAGTGCTTTTAATTGTAGTGGCTTTCCATCAGTATCTTTTAAACCAAAAGCTTCCAGTGCAGCAATGGTTTCTTCGGCGGCGGTAAATGTAGGATTACCCCAGCGGCTATATACCCGGGTTTTATCTGCGCCGGCGAAACGATTCATGCCATCTTCGGCGGTATCAAAAGTAAAGGTTGAAGTAGCAAAGATGGGTGTCAGGTGGGCATCTTCTGCATTCTTATGACCATTGGTATGCATGGCTACAGAACTGATACCCGTAAGTGGAAATTTTTCGGACATTCTTAGTAAATTGTCTGGGTAAATAAAATTCTTCTTCCTCAAATGTAAGACGAATCATGAAGCAATTACTCCTCTCTTATACGGCTTATGAAATCTGGGCCAATGAACAGTTGCTTAGCCTTGCCGTGGAACTTTCTCCCGAAGAACAGAACAGGCCGCTTGTAAGCAGTTTTCCTTCGGTTCATAAAACCTTTTTACATATGTGGGATGCTGCCAGTGCCTGGTGGCAAAGGCTGCAGATGCATGAGCAGGTAGTGATGCCCAGCCTGAGTTTTCACCCAGGCATGAAAGATATTGCCAATGGGCTACTTCAGCAAAACCGCCAATGGTACTCTTTTGTAGAGGATGCCGGTGAAGAAATGCTGCTGGCCTCTCTTTCATATACAAACATGAAGGGGCAGCCTTTTGTACAGCCTGTCTTTGAAATTATCATGCATTTATCAAATCACGGTACCTATCATCGTGGGCAGGTTGTGACTTTATTTCGGCAATTAGGTGTGGAAAAAATACCCCAAACTGACTACATACTATTTACCCGGACAAAGTAATAAGTAAGGACGCAGGCTACCGAGAGAATGTATGCTTTTTTGTGTATTGTAATATACAGTATGCTGAATTGGGATATGTGATATTTTCTTTCACATTTCTCTTTTAAGCTTTAACGTATCTTAGCACAAAAGAGCATTACATGAAGCGTATTGGATTTCTTATGATCTTGTTGATGGTACTTTTGGGCGATGAAAAAGTACATGCACAGTTTGTAGATTCGATTATGGATTCGCATGCGAATCTCTTTCCTAAAGAGAAAATGCATATTCACTTTGATAAACAGGTGTACAATAAGGATGAAACGATCTGGTATAAACTTTACCTGCTGGTAGATAATAGTCTTAGTGGATTAAGTAAAAACGTATATGTTGATTGGTATGATACCGATGGAAAAATGTTACGTCAGACCGTATCTCCGATTTTTCAGTCAACAGCAAAAGGCTCTTTTGACCTTCCTGTTGATTATTCAGGTGCCTTTGTGAGGGTGAAAGCTTATACAAGATGGATGCTCAACGATGATACCAGTTTTATTTACCAGAAAGATATATTGATTAATAACGGTAAGCCTTCAGCAAAAAAACAAGCAGTTTCCCGAACCAGGCTTGAACTTTTTCCTGAAGGAGGAGCCCTTGTGGAAGGATTGGATGAGAAAATTGCATTTAAAAGCACCAATCAGTCTGGTATACCTGTGCGTATCAAAGGCGTACTGATGAATGATAAGAATAAAGTACTGGATACACTTAAGATTTTGCATGATGGAATGGGTAGTTTTATGCTCAGACCAGTAGCTGGAGAGAAGTACAGGGTTGAATGGACGGATGAAAATGGAGCCAAAGGGAGTACCGCTATTTCCAATATACAACAGCAAGGTGTGGCGCTGAGTATTCAGGGTACAAATGATAAAGCCCTCATTCAGGTACAAAGAACTGAAAATGTTACGGATAACTACAAGCAGTTATTTCTCCTCGTTCATATGAATGAAAGGCCTATTTATAAGGTGCAGTTGAAAATGCCTGAAAAATTAGTATTAAATACCGCAGTACCCATTGATGAACTACAAACGGGTATCCTTCAGTTCTCATTGTTTACAAGCGACTGGATACCGTTGGAAGAAAGGATTTTATTCGTTAATAACAGAATGCATGAGTTTAATGCACGTGTAAATCCGGGAATCATTAACCTAAATAAAAGAGGTAAAAATATAGTTGAAGTGTTTGTTTCAGATACAGCTGTTACAAACATGTCTGTTTCTATCACAGATGCGGAGCTTTCCGGTACAGAACAGTATAATATATTCTCAGATTTTCTATTAAGTAATCAGTTAAGAGGATATATACATAATCCCGCATACTATATGAAAAGTGATGCGGATAGCATTACACGCCGGCTGGATCTGGTAATGATGACAAATGGCTGGAGACGTTTTGACTGGAATAAAATTAAAGCGGCTGTTGAACCTAAACTGCAATTTCCTCCTGAAACTGATTTTATGAAACTGCAGGGAAAAGTATATGGTATAGGAACGGGTGGCGGCAGCAATCCACAATTGAATCTGATACTAGCCAATAAAGACAGCAGTAAGAATATGTATTTTGTACCGGTGAACAGGGATGGGAGTTTTGAGGAACGGGATGTCTTTTTTTTCGATACCGCAAAAGTGTATTATAACCTGAATGCAGACACTAAAAATGCCGGACGTGTTACAGAAGTGCAATTAAACAATGGCTTATTGAAAAAACAGCCGGGTAGTACCATCCGTATGGATCAGCAGCCTTATCTGCAAAACTGGTCTGATAGTCTGGCACTTGTAAGAATGAATATGTTTTTGGCCGAAGAAGAAAAGCTTAGGAAAAGTATGGCATCTGCTACTTTACAGGAAGTAGTTGTGCAGGCAAAAATTAAGAACCCAATGCAGGAACTGGATGAAAAATATGCATCTGGTCTTTTCTCTGCAGGGGATGCCTATAGTTTTGATCTTACTGCTGATAAGGCATTGGGTGCTTTTAATGTATTGACTTATTTGCAGGGTAAAGTAGCGGGATTACAAATATCCGGATCGGGTTCCCAAATGTCTCTGAGCTGGCGTGGCGGTACTCCATCTTTATATCTGAATGAAATGATTTCTAATGTGGATATGGTACAAAGTATTCCTATTACCGATATTGCTTATATTAAAGTTATGCGTCCACCATTTTTTGGATCAGGAGGTGGTGGTGCCGACGGTGCTATTGCCATTTACACAAAGAAAGGAAGTGATGCCAGGAAAAATGACCCGGGTAAAAAAGGGATGGAAACAACCATACTTGCGGGCTACTCAAGGTTCAGGGAGTTTTATAGCCCCAGTTACGAAAAAGATGGCAGTTATGATGCAGATACAAGAAGTACACTTTACTGGAACCCATATATCATAACCAATAAAAAAACGCCCAGATTCAGAATAGAGTTCTACAACAATGATTTCTCTAAAAAATTATTGCTTGTGTTGGAAGGGATCAATGCTGATGGAAAAATGACAAGAACCGTTAAATACCTTGAATAGGCATGAATGGTGAATGGTCAATGGTGAATATAGTTTTCAAATTCACTATTCACCATTGACCATTCACCATTCACGCATAATGGCTAATTTTCCATCATGTCAGAAAACTAAGCAGGGAGTAGTAGCATCAAAAATTAAATACAGATTATTTTTCTCTGAGTCCTGCTTTTTGTGCGATAGACGTCCATGAATAAAACTGAAAAGTTTTGTCTGTGCTCATAGCCACAAAGAGACCACCTTTAAATCCAGGTAAACTTACCGATGTAACATCGCTGCCATCGCTCTGGTTGGTAGATACTAATACAGATGTAATACGTTTATGGTCATTTGGATTGGTTTTCGATCCTTCTCTTGGGTAAATGTTGAATCTGTTGGCTGATTGATCTGAAACAAGAATATAACCTGTTCCATCGGCAAATTTATATATAGAGATGCCTTCATTGTCTTCTTTATAATCACCCTGTCCAAAGACAGCCAATTCATCGTTTCCTTTTTCAGGATCTGCATAATATTTTCGGATGCCAAATTGTTCGTCTGAATAATATACATAACCGAGTTCATTATCAACAGCAATGGATTCAATTTCTTTTTTGCCTGAAAAACGCCCGAATTTCCTGATCAATTTTGCGGTAACCATTCCTTTTTCATTGCCGGTAAGTAAGTATTGTTCCAGATAGCCTTCAGATGGTCCGCTTTTTCGCCCAACGATTACAAAAACTGACTGGTCTGAAGGGCGTTTGTACAACGCAATGCCCATTGGGTAACGAAGACTGTCATTTACAAAAACTGGTATTCCGCCATTGTCTATTGCCTGCATATCAGGCAAACGAAATATCCGGATACTGTTTTTATCTCTCTCTGTAGCTACTGCAATGTCTACAGTTTGTTTGTTGATGATAAGGCCGTAAGCAATGTCTACATTGTTCATTCTTTTTAATCCGGTAACCGATCTTTTCTTATCAATCTTTCCTTGTAAGTTGAATACATAAAGACCACCGTTTTCTTTGTGCTTATCGGTGCCGATAACCATACTGTTAGATGGTTGCATACTGTCTATCCAGATGGCGGGGTCATCGCTGTCATCAAAAACAGTATCAGTGACCACAAGTGGTTTTATGGCAGACGTGTCGGTAGATACAATTTCTTTTTCTTTGATATTGTTCCTGCAGGCTGTTAATGCCACACAGAGTATAGAAGTAGATATAATCAGTCGCATGTTAATTAGGATTAAACAGAACCCCGGTAGTTCCGGGGTTCTGCAGGTATGAAAGTAGCTAATGATTTTATTTGTTGATATCGAATTTTAAACCAAAATTAAACCTTGGGCCATAGTATTCCAATTGTGCTGTTCTGGATTTATTGCCCTGGTAATAACGAAGCGGTTGATTGGTAAGATTATTGGCTTCTGTAAAAATTCTTGTTCTATGGTTAACTGCATAGGAAGCATTAAAGTCAAGGAAGAATTGTTTATCGTAGAACCGGTCATTAAACGAATCAGCATTATACCCTGCATCGTCACTGTCATCCACATAGGATGATGTATAATTGGCTGAAAGACGGCTTACGAATTTGCTGTTTTCATAGGAAAGTGAGAAATTGAAGATATGAGGAGCTGCACCCGGTAATTTCACATTGCTGCGAACAAGTGAGCCTCCGCCGTCATAAATACCATCAGCTTTTGAATAGGTATAGGTGTAGTTAAAATATACACCGAATCCCTTCCATATGCCTGGTAAAAAATCCAGTTGACGTTGGGCAGCCACTTCCAAACCCAAAAGGCTTGCGCCATCGCCGTTTCTTCGTTGCGTAAATTGCCAGTTTTCACCTGCACCGATCGGATTGGTAATGGTTGGGAAATCACGTGAAAATTCAGCTTGTGTGTATTGCTGATCAAGATAGGTATAAAAGAAACGGTCAATTTTTTTGTAGAATACACCTCCGGAAATAATACCAACCGATTTATAATATTTTTCAAACATCAGATCTATGTTCCATGATCTTACAGGTTCCATTTTAGGGTTACCTGCGCTTAATTCCTGATCATTTGGGTTGATATTAAAGAAAGGAACCAGATCGTAGTATCTTGGTCGGGCAATGGAACGGGTAATAGCTCCTTTGAATACAGTATTATTATCGAATTTGTATTTGGCATTCACGTTAGGTAGAAAATCTGTATAACTGTTTTTTAAATTTGCGATGCCTTTCAGTTGATCCCCATCTTCAACAATATTACCTGAATAGTTGATGCTGGTTTTTTCAATACGGACACCCATGTTAGCCGACCAGCGATCGCTGAAATTCTGTTTCAACTCTATATAACCTGCACTGATGGTTTCTTTGGCAGAGAAGTTTCCTGAAAGATATTCTTCAGGTACATCACTTTCAGTAAAACGGGTAGCATCTTTAAAGTTTAATCCACCCAAAAATCCCGGTGATACAAAAAGACCGGCAGCAAATCTTTCACCCGGATAGAATTCCGAAGCTGTTTTATCGGTGAGTGGTAGCAGACTGATGTTTGCAAAACTTCCTGCAGAAGCTCCGATAGGCGTGTATTCAAAAAAGTTATTATCCCTTTTTTTCTCTTTACTGCGCAAACGAAGGCCGAATTTCAGATTGCCGGATTGTGTTTTAACGATAGAAGCAGGTATTTCAAAATTGAGTTTTGCATTGATGTCTTTCTCAAACTGATTTTGAAATTGTTCGGTGAGTTCGTTTCTTCTTGTGTATCCTGTTAATGCAGTGTTATCGGTGAGATAAGGTCTTTCAGGATTTGAAATATCCTGTGTTACTGTAATATTTCTTCTTCCCATTGAAATGTATCGCTCATTGGGTCTTTCCTCCGAAGCTCTGGCAAATTGTACGCTCCAATCTGTTTTTACTTTACCAAAAAGATGTTCGCCTTTAATGGCAAGAGAACGAACTCTTTGGTCTTCCAGACGACGATTGTCGACACGGCCACCAGCAGCGCCTCCTTTTGTTTGTCTGAGTACTTCACCCACATTGTACCCTGATATATTTCCAGCTGCATCATATATCAGATCAGTTGCGGCATTACCCCTGAAACGATGTCTTAATCTGAAGCGGTTTTCCTTATCATCTCTCCAGTTATAACTACCTGTAACATAAATAGTATGAAGCGGACTTATTTTATAGTCAACAGTTGCAGTAGCACTTCTGCGTATCCTTAACAGATCATATATACGCTGGTCATGGTCACTTACATATAATTTACCATTGGCATCTTTGCTCCATACAGCTTCCACATTATCTGAGCCATATTCATTTCTGTTGAATGATCCGCTGATTACATAACCAAGTTTATTTTTAGCAAAACGGCTTCCTGCAATAAAGTTAACAGTACCAATAAAGGATGCACGGATCGGGTTATAACCGCCGGCAACTGTTGCAGATAAACGCTTGCCGTTGGGTGCGGTGCGTGTAACGAGATTAACTGAACCACCAATGGCATCCGCATCCATGTCAGCTGTAAGTGTTTTGCTTACTTCTACAGTCTGAATCATATCGGCAGGAATCAGATCCATCTGAATACGTCTGTTATCGCCTTCTGCTGATGGTATACGCTCGCCATTTAAGGTAACCGAATTAAATTCCGGGCCCATGCCACGTACGATGATATTTCTGGCTTCGCCCTGATCATTTTGCATCGCAATACCCGGTACCCTTTTAATGGCATCACCGATATTAGCATCCGGGAAACGACCAATCTGATCGGCACTGATAATATTGCTGATATTATCAGTGTTCTTTTGCTGATTTAATGCTTTAGACTGACCTTTTAAACGATCGCCCAATACAATGACCCCTTTTAAAACGGAAACACCGGATTCCAGAGAGGCAGTGAACTCACTTACTGTTCCAGTACTGGTAATTGATTTCTCATAATCCTTATAACCTAGATAAGAAATGCGAAGGGTATGTGTTCCTGCAGGAACATTATAAAAAGTGGCCACACCACTTGTATTTGATATGGCACTCATCTTTTGATTATCTAATGAAACATTCGCCCCGGGCAGGTTCAGTTTTTGTTCATCAATGATTTTTACTTTGATGGTACCATTTTGTGCATAAAGAATGGTTGTCATGAACAGACATACCATTGCCATGTAGACATTTTTCATAATCAGCGTTTTGTACACATTTTAATTGCGTGCAAAACTATCTGCTATGAAAGCCGTTAGTATCTATGTTGCGTTATGGTTTTGTGACGGAATTGTTAAGGGAAAATGAAGTGGGTGAATGGTCAATGGTCAATGGTGAATTCGAAAACTATATTCACCATTGATCATTCAACATTCACAACTCACTTCCCGTCATACGCCCATTTCACCCAGGTAGCTCCCCAGGTAAATCCACCACCGAAAGCGGCAAGAACAATATTATCGCCCTTTTTTAATTCTTTTTCCCAATCCCATAGACATAATGGAAGGGTGGCTGCGGTAGTATTGCCATATTTCTGGATATTGATCATTACCTTTTCTTTGGGTAATCCCATTCGGTTAGCTGTCGCATCGATGATGCGCAGATTAGCCTGATGTGGTACCAGCCATGCTATATCATCTCCTGTTAATCCGTTTCTTTCCAGTAATTCTGCACTTACATCAGCCATACCTTTTACAGCAAATTTGAAAACAGCCTGTCCCTCCTGATAGGCAAAATGTTCTTTAGCCATTACGGTTTCAACAGTTGCGGGCTTAACAGAGCCACCTGCTTTCATATGTAAATAATGACGACCACTACCATCGCTTCTTAAGATGCTGTCTTGGATGCCCGAATCATCAGTTGATGGTTCGAGTAAAACCGCACCTGCACCATCTCCAAAAATAATACAGGTAGCGCGATCGGTATAATCGATGATGGCACTCATTTTATCGACGCCTACTACAATTACTTTTTTGAACCTGCCACTTTCAATATACATGGCGCCGGTGGTGAGTGCGTAGAGAAAACCACTACAAGCGGCACTCATATCGTAACCCCAGGCATTGGTAGCGCCAAGTTTATCGCAGATTATATTAGCAGTCGCAGGAAATACCATATCGGGTGTAACTGTAGCACAGATTACACAATCGATATCCAATGGGTCAAGATTTTTTTTGCGGAGAATTTCCTGGATAGCTGGAACGGCCATATCGCTGCTGCCTTTGCCGGGCTCTTTTAGTATCCTTCTTTCTTCTATACCTGTACGGGTACGTATCCATTCATCATTAGTATCTACCATTTTTTCCAGATCGAAATTGGTGAGTTTGTCTTCGGGAACATATCCGCCAACTGCGGTTATGGCTGCTGTGAGTTTATTCATCTTAATGATTAAAAGCGTTTATAAATTCTTTTGGAGATTGTATGATAATTTGTGATGACTTAAAATCTTTCTTGTCTCTGGTTATAATGCAGTATAAATTCGAAACCGAAAGAGCAGATGCATATTGGACAGCATCGTCAAAATCTTTAATTGCTGAATCCAGTGCTTCCTCTAGTACCCTATTATCAACAGTTACTGTGGTAAATAATTTATTCAGGTCTCTCAGTATTTCTTTTGCAGCTGGTTTGCCAACATATTTCTGTAAATAGTAACCAATTTGAGTATAACTCACGGCTGATAAATAACCGTCTATCTCTTTTTTGTATAATAACTTAAATATATCCATTGCCTCATCATCAAAAGAAGGGCGTTTAAGCAAAAAATCCAGTACGATATTTATGTCAAGAAACACTTTCATCTTCCTTCACTATATTTTTTGATGATTTCTTCCTTTATTACCTCTTCATAGTTACCTATATTTTTAGCATCTATACATCCATGTAGCCTTTTAAGAATAGGTGGGAGTTCTTCTTCCGGCTGATTTTTTTGCTTTTTACGTAGCCCACGCATATACCCTTCAATTATCTTTGAAAGACTTTTACCTGACTCCCTGGCATAGGCTTTTGCGTCCGCTACCACCGATTCATCTATCAGTAAAGTGAGTTTGGTAGACATACGTATACATTTTATACAAAGATACGTACAATCTGTCAATTTTTACCCCTATTTTTGATACCAGTTATGATCGCATTCGTACGAGGCAAGTTTGCAGTTAAAACTCCGGCAAGGGTAGTAGTAGACGTAAATGGGGTAGGTTATGACCTGCAGATCAGCCTGAATACCTATGCAAGCATTAGTAATGTAGAAAACGGACAATTACACACCTATTTACATATTACTGAAAATGCACAAACATTGTTCGGTTTTGCCGATATTGCAGAAAAGGATTTGTTTTTGCAATTGATCAGTGTATCGGGTGTGGGAGCATCAACAGCCAGGATGATGTTATCGGGCATGAAACCCGATGAAATTATCAGGGCCATTGTTCAGGGCAACACAAAGCAACTGGAAGGAATCAAAGGTATAGGTAAGAAGTCGGCTGAAAGATTGATTGTGGAGTTAAGAGATAAGCTGAGCAAACAAAACATTGATCAGCCATTGGGCGGAGCAGTTGTTTCCGGTGTGGATTACGATGCTGTTCAGGCATTGATTGCACTGGGTATTGCCAAACCCCAGGCAGAAAATGCCATAAAAAAAACTATGTCAACCATACCTGCAGATGCATCATTGGAAGAGATCATCAAACAGGCCTTAAAAAATTTATAGTCTATCGCGTACACCTCTACTTAACTAAGTGTTTCACATTGCACCTGCGACTGCTTTTAATTATTTCACTGGCCCTGACCTGGCATAGTCATCTGTTGGCTCAACAACGGGATTCCTTGCGTTATCCTATTAACGACAGAAGGGCGGATGCATTATCTGAAAAGAGCAGAAACCCATTCGATCTTCGCGATACCTCACTTATAAAAAGAACCATTGAGTATGATCCTAAAACAAAGCAATACGTAATTGTTGAGAAGATAGGGAACCGCTATTACCGCACGCCTACCAACCTGACGTTTGAAGAATTCTGGCGACTGCAGGCAAGAGAGCAGGAAAGGGAATATTTTAAAAAACGTTCTGATGCACTTACTTTATTAAATAAAAAAACACAACGACCACCACTTCGTGTATACAATAATTTGTTTGATAGGATATTTGGTCTTAATGATGTGGTAAATAAATATGGTGGCGATATAAAAGATGCAGTGGGTAATGTTAAGAATGCCGCTAATGATCTGGCCGCACAGAACAGGTTAAAAATTGATATACGCCCCACCGGGGATGTGAATATTCTTGCAGGCTATCAGGGGCAAAATATAAAAAACCCCACTTTGCCTGAACGTGCAAGAAAAAACGGCGGCTTTGATTTCGACATGAATGCCAACCTGAATGTTAATGCCAATATTGGTAACAAGTTAAAGTTTCCTATCAATTATAATACACTTTCCAACCTCAACTTCGATAACCAGATTAAGCTCGATTATAAAGGAATGGATGATGAATTGATTAAGAGTATTGAAGCAGGTAATATTTCTTTTCAGTCGCGTGGAACTTTGATACCAAGTGCACAGAATCTATTTGGTATCAAAACACAATTACAGTTTGGAAAACTATTTGTTACAGGTGCATTGGCTAATCAGCGTTCCAGCAGACAGTCAGTTGCCTTGCAGGGTGGTGCATCCACACAGAATTTTCAGAAGCGATTAGATGATTATGAAGAGAACCGTCATTTTCTGTTAGGTCAGTATTTCGTAGATAACTATAATAAGGTGATGCGTAACCTGCCCGTTGTAAATTCTCAGGTGCAGATACAAAGAATGGAAGTATGGGTAACCAACAGAACAGGCGCTACTACCGATGCAAGAGATATTGTGGGTTTGATGGATCTCGCAGAAACAAGACCTTATAATCCTGCGGTAACGCCACTTACCAACAACCCATTACCCTCTAACCAGGCCAATAATTTATACGGGTCACTGGTAGCGGATCCAAACAGCCGTAATCCTTCTTTTATTAATACACTTTTGTTATCCAAGGGATTAAGACCCGTAGATGATTATGAAAAAACATTTGCCAGAAAACTGGCTACCACTGAATATTCATTTAATCCACAGGTCGGTTTTCTTTCCATCAATACGCAGTTGCAACCTGATGAAGTACTGGCAGTGGCATTTCAATACACCTATAACGGTCGTGTATATCAGGTAGGTGAGTTTTCACAGGATGTGGCACTTGATTCGGCCAGTGGTGTACAGAAAGTTTTGTTCCTGAAATTATTAAAAGCCACTTCTCAACGTATTCAGTTACCCATTTGGGACTGGATGATGAAAAACGTGTATTCGCTTGATGTATTCGGAGGCATTCAAAGAGAAGAGTTTAAACTGAATGTTTTGTACGAAGAACCCAGTGGTGGGTTAAAGCGATATTTACCCGAAACATCACCTACAGTAGACGGACAACCATTGTTGCGTATTTTAAATCTTGACCGGTTGAATAACCGGAATGATCCACAACCCGATGGAATATTCGATTTTATCGATGGGTTTACAGTGCTGTCTCAAACCGGTAAAATTATATTTCCTGTACTGGAACCCTTTGGCCGGGATCTGGATACACTTGCTTTTGCAGGCTTGCCTGCATCAGTAAAAAATAAGTATGTGTATTATTCTTTGTACGACTCTATCAAAGCCATAGCACAAACTTATGCGAACCTGAACCGATATGTCATGCAAGGGCAGGTTAAAGGTAGCAGCAGTGGATCTGAAATTTTCCTGAATACATTTAATATTCCACAGGGTTCCGTATCGGTAACTGCCGGTGGACAAATACTAAAAGAAGGTACAGATTATACAGTTGATTATAATCTTGGAACTGTAAGAATATTGAATGCAGGGATTCTTAATTCCAATGTGCCGGTAAATGTGTCCTTTGAGAATAATGCAGGTTTTGGTATGCAGCAAAGAGGTTTTAGTGGATTACGTCTCGATTATATTGCCAATAAGAAACTTACATTGGGTGCTACCAGCGTTCGTTTGGGTGAGCGTCCGTTCTTTACAAAAATGGGTTATGGGGATGATCCGATACGCAATACCATGTATGGACTTGATTTCAGTTATCAGTCTGAATTGCCGGGGTTGACAAGGCTTTTAAATAAGTTACCTTTCTATTCAACAAAAGCAACCTCTGCTATCAATGCCTATGGAGAAGCAGCATTCCTAAAACCCGGTCACCCCCCGCAAATCGGGAAAGGAGAACAGGGCCTCATATTTGTAGACGATTTTGAAGGAACAAGAACGAGTATCGATCTTCGTTTTCCTTTTGTTGCATGGGCACTGGCATCGACACCGCAGGGTAATCCTAAGTTCCCGGAAGCTACTTTAACTGATTCAATCGACTATAATTTCAACAGGGCCAAACTAGCCTGGTATAATATTGAACCCAATCTACAGGATAAGAACAGCAGCAATAACCCATTACGCAGAAACCTTGCAGAGTTAAGTGACCCGCGGGTAAGGCAGGTCTTTACCAATGAATTATTTCCACAGCGAACAACCAATATTACAGATGTGCAGGCTGCCACATTTGACCTTGCTTTTTATCCAACAGAAAAAGGACCCTATAATTTTGAAACAAGACCTTCTGAGTTTACAGCAAACGGAAGACTTACCAAACCTGCCAACAGGTGGGGTGGTATTATGCGTGCGATAGATCAGACTGATTTTGAAACAGGAAATATTGAGTTCTTCGAAATCTGGATGCAGAATCCTTTTATACTTAATCCGGGAAGCAGAGGTGGTAAACTGTTACTGAACCTTGGTAATATCAGTGAAGATATTCTGAAAGACGGTAAGAGGTTTTATGAAAATGGAATGAATACCCCCAATATTCCGGCTTCAGTAGATAGTTCGAATACCTGGGGTAAAACACCTGTGAACCCAATTCAGATTACACAGGCATTCAGTAATGATCCGAACGATAGACCTTTTCAGGATGTGGGTTTTGACGGACTGGATGATGCTGCTGAAAGACGAAAAAAAGGTTATGTCCTGAATCGGATCGCTCAAAATTTTGGTACAGGTTCTGTTGCTTTTATTCAGGCGCAGGAAGATCTGGCACGTGATAACTATAAATGGTTCCGCGACAATTCTTTTGATCAGTTGGGAACAGGTATTCTGGGTCGATATAAAAATCATAATAATCCTCAGGGAAACTCACCCATTGCAACTACGGGAGGACAGTTTACGCCTGCAGCTACGCTGTATCCGGATAATGAGGATCTGAACAGGGATAATACTTTGAATGAAACGGAAGCTTATTATGAATATGAGGTAAATCTCCGTCCTGGAATGGATGTTGGTATTACACCTTATATAACAGATAAAAGAAGAATCACGGTGAATGCTGCTGATGGAACGACTAAAACAGAGGATTGGTTTTTGTTTCGTATTCCTATCCGTTCTTTCTCCAATAAAGTAGGTAGTATTGCTGATTTTAAATCAATTCGATTTGCACGTCTGTACCTTACCGATTTCGAAGATTCAGTAGTGATTCGTATGGCTCGTATGGATCTGGTGCGTAATCAATGGAGACAATTTTCCTTCAACCTTGATACCACAGGTGCATATACACCTGTTAACAATGCATCAGGTACTACTTTTAATACACTGGCTGTTAACCTCGAAGAAAACAGCAGCAGAACACCTGTAAATTATATTATGCCTCCGGGTGTTGAACGGGTTCAGTTATTAAGTAACAATGGTGTAAACCTGCAACAGAATGAACAGGCCATGAGTCTGCAGATCAGAAACCTGGTTACAGGTGATGCACGCGCGGTATTTAAAACCCTGAACCTGGATATTAGACAATATGGTAACCTGAATATGTTTTTGCATGCAGAGTCGGTACCCGGTCAGCGACCCCTGCAGGATAATGATTTATATGCTGTGGTAAGAATTGGTCAGGACTTCCTGAATAACTATTACGAAATCAAAGTGCCATTGAAGGTTACTTTACCGGGTAATTATCCACGTGGACAGGAAGAGAAGGTATGGCCGCTTGCCAATGAATTGAATGTGAGTCTTAGGGATCTGATTGATCTGAAATTACGGAGGAATCAGCGGGGAGGCTCGGTTACCAATATTTACCGTGAAATCTTCGGAAATAAAACGTATTCTGTTCGTGGTAACCCGAATCTGGGTGAAGTAAGAGGCATACTTGTTGGCGTTGAAAACCCATTCAGGCCTGATGGTCCAACACTTAGTTCTGAAGTATGGATCAATGAACTTCGTTTGTCTGACCTGGATGAACGCGGAGGTTGGGCAGCATTGGGAAGGGTTGACCTGCTGCTTGCAGATCTCGGCACTATGTCGGTATCAGCCAATACCAGGTCTCAGGGTTTTGGTACCATTGAACAACGTGTAAATGAAAGGGCAAGAGATAACCTGATGCAATTTGATATTGCTGCTAGTATTGATGCCGGTAAATTATTACCTAAAAAAGCAAGAATATCGTTACCTGTATATGCAAGTATCAACAGAACCGTATTAACTCCGGAGTATGATCCTTTTGACAGGGATGTTCGTTATAAAGAAAAACTAAATAATAGTCCGGTAGATAAACGAGACTCGATCCGAAAAGCAGCTGTTGATCAGACAACCATCCGTACATTGAATTTTACAAATGCGAGAATATTACCTGGTAACAAACAGGGCTTACTAAGCCTGAGTAATTTTGATTTTAGTTATTCTTTCACACAAACAGAACAGAATAGTCCGGTAATTGAACAGAATAAGGTTACAAGGCATCGTGGTGGTTTTGGATATACTTATAATGCGCAAAGTAATTATATAGAGCCCTTTAAGAAATTTATCAAATCCAACTCTCCGTGGTTTGCATTGGTAAAGGACTTTAATTTTAACCTGCGTCCATCATTCATCAGTTTCCGGGCAGATGTGCAGCGACAGTTTGGAGAATTCATTCCGCGTATTGTAAATACATTTGATGGCAAAGTAGATCGTGTAGATACAACTTATGACAAGTACTTTACGTTTGATCGTTTTTATAATCTTCGCTGGGACCTAAGCCGTTCACTCAATCTTGATTTTTCGGCTACCAATAATGCACGTGTAGATGAACCTTTTGGAAGAATTGATACTAAAGCCAAAAAGGATTCAGTATGGAAGAATTTTATGAAGGGTGGCAGAAATACACTGTACACACAAAAGGCTTCATTGAGTTATACTATACCCCTTAATAAGTTTCCTCTGACAGATTGGATCACGGCCCGTTATGGATATACAACCACCTATAACTGGATTGGAGCCAGCAGACTCGCTTATAATCTCGGTAATACACTCGAAAACTCTCAGGAGAATACCTTAACCGCTCAGTTCAATTTCGCCAGTCTTTACGCTAAGTCCAGGTGGATGCGGGCGCTGGAAAATATTCCGCCTCCCAGGCAAAAAGGAGATACCACAAGAAAACAAAAAACACCCTCCAATTTGCTTGGCTCAACTTTATTGCCTAAGTCGGTAGCACTGGAAGGTCTTTCCGGAAAAGACAGAAAAGATGCGTTAAAGAAATGGAGGGCTCAGAGAAGGGATGAAAGAATAGCAGCAAAATTATTACGGGCAAACCAACTACCTGAATTGGGTGGACTGGAGAGAGCAGGTGGAAAATTACTCACAATGCTAAAAAATGTATCTGTGAATTATTCTGCTAATTTCAGAAGCAGGTTGCCGGGTTATATGGATAGTACCAGGTTTCTGGGACAGAATTTCAACAGTATGGCGCCAGGTCTGGATTATGTATTTGGCAGACAACCCGATACTGCATGGCTCAACAAAAAAGCAGCACAGGGATTATTGTCCAGAGATACTACATTCAATTTTATGTTCAGACAGAGTTTTGAACAGAGATTTACGATTACAGCACAACTGGAGCCTGTAAGAGAATTACTGATTGATCTAAATCTCGAAAAATCATTTACCAAAGATTATTCCGAATTATATAAGGATACCCTTGGTAACGGAAAATTCAGTCACCTGAATCCATTGGCAACCGGAGGATTCAGTGTCTCCTATATTTCATTCGGAACATTATTTGGTAGTTATAATCCAAATGAAATTTCTAAGACATTTAAAACATTTGAAAACAATCGACTGGTAGTATCCAGAAGAGTGGCAGAAGGTAATCCGTACTGGCAGGCTCTGCCCAATAACCAGAAATTTACAGCAGATGGGTTTGCAAAAGGATATGGCCGTTATGCACAGGATGTATTGTTACCTTCTTTCCTGGCGGCCTATACCGGAAAAGATCCCAATTCTGTGGCATTGCTCAAACAATCAAATCCTAATATATCATCCAATCCGTTCAGTGGAATTTTACCGAAACCCAACTGGCGCCTTACTTATACTGGTCTGACCAAGTTACCCGGTCTTGCGGCTAAGTTTAATAATATCACGTTAACCCATGGATATAAAGGCAATCTGAGTATGAATAGTTTCAATAGCGCTTTATTATATACAGATCCTTTCCGCCTGGGTGGACCAGCATTTATTGATACCGTCAGTGGCAATTTTGTACCCTTCTTCCTGGTACCGAATATAACCATACAGGAAAGCTTTGAACCTTTGATTGGGGTTGATATTACGACCAATGATCAGATGAATATCAAATTCTCTTATGCAAAAGGCAGGAGACTGAGTTTGAGCCTGGTTGACTATCAATTAAGCGAGACAAGAAATACTGATTGGACTTTTGGATTTAGCTGGCGTAAGAAAGGTGTAAACCTGCCGTTTAAATTACCGGGTAGTAAAGGGAAGAAATTAGAGAATGACCTTACTTTTAAAATAGATGTGGCCATGCGTAATGAGTCGCTAACCAATAGCAGGCTCGATCAGTCGAATGCCTATGGTACCGGTGGACAAAAAGAGATTACCATACAGCCTTCTATTGATTATATCATTAATAACCGGGTGAATATTCGCTTCTTCTTTGATCAGCGTAAAGTAACACCTTATATCTCTACCTCTGCACCCAGTGTAAATACAAGGGCCGGTGTGAGTGTGCGGGTGTCTTTAGCTCAATAAATATCATGACTGATTGATATTACTTTGATTACCGGTCTTTTGTAAGATTGTTCAGTTTGAATTCCTTATTTGTCTGATATTTCGACAAAAGATCTTCGAGGTAATATTTATGGAGGATGCCCGTAAGTACAATTATTTTCCTGCCTTTATACATGGATATGAAATCAAGGATATTTTGTGACATAATTTCATTTCTTGTTTTCCAGTAAGTATGTTGATCCATAAACTGAGATCCATACTTTTTTAGCCGCGGCACTATTTTCATAAGAGAAGATACATGCTCGTATTCAATTTGCATCAATTTTCGCAGACTGTCTGTCACAACAGGTCTGTTTATGGTCATATAATCCTCTTCGTACAGGTTATAGAGGTAATTATTGTAGCTGATAAATATTTTATGTTGAGGAGCCAGGTTATCGGGAATTTCATTCCTGTCATATGCCTTATTAAGATCAGTTGTCCATTGTTGCTCAAATGTTTCCTGGTTATGTACAAATTTTTTTCTGTTAATGATGGTATGGTCGAATGGGTGAATGATAACATTTGGGTTAAACGCTTGATACCGATACAGCATATCCATTTCAGGGGGCATTTTTTTTGCCAAACCCAGTTTTCTGGCAGTAATATACCAGGAGGGTGGTGTAACCATTGTGAATCGATCTGTAAAGTAACCTGAAACAGTATCTGTTTCAGATAGTAAAACATCCGGCTTTTCTTTTTTGAGTATCTCTAGTAATAGTTCCGTATTGCGGACTTTGTTTGCAGTGTGAATAACTCCAATAATGGTCACATCTGTTTCTTGTGCAGTTAGTTGAGTAATAAAAAAGGTGCAAATGAGTATGCATGACAGTACCATTTTTCTTTTTTGCATATGAAAAGCCATTGATATCTACAAAATACGCAAAGAATAACGGTCTTTCCGGTTCAGTCTGACAATAGGATTGTTATTTCTGAGAAAAAATGGGTGTTTTTCACGTTGCCTACGGAGAGGTCTCCTTCTACTTTTACATCATGAAGGGGCGTTTACAGCAGTTTTCCAACACTGTTAACGCATTGAGGGGGCGGTCATGACCGGGGGGAATACTGGCCGTCTACCTCGTTCCTGAGTTACAGTTTTTAATAGGATTAAAGGTTTGACGGGGGGATAATTCTTTATCTCCCCTTTTCTATAATGCGTTCAGCTACTCTTTCGCCATCCATGGCAGCACTAACAATACCACCCGCATAACCGGCTCCTTCGCCGCATGGATATAAATTCTGAAACTGAGGATGTGACAAACTCTCTGGATCTCTGGGTATACGTACAGGGGAGGAGGTTCTGCTCTCGGTAGCTACCACAATGGCTTCATTGGTATAATAACCACGCATTTTCTTTCCAAATGCAATAAAACCACCCTGCAGACTTTTATAAATGAAATCAGGCAGTACTTCGGAGAGAGAACTGGATTGCACGCCGGGCAGATAACTGCACTCAGGGAGGTTGGTGGAATGTTTATGCTGGCAGAAGTCAGCCATTCTTTGGGCAGGAGCAACAAACAAGCCGCCTCCGGCTTTGAAAGCTTTTTTTTCTACTTCCGCTTGAAACTGCATTAACAATAAAGGCGAATTTTTCCAGTGTTCACCTGCGGGTGTATATGATTTGATGGTGTCCAGCACTTCTTTTCTTTTATCAAAATATTTTATGGCATCTCCCTGTTCTACCTGAACTACCATGCCGCTGTTGGCATAGGGGTTGTTTCGTTTGCTGGGACTCCATCCATTCACTACCAGTTCTTCCGGGTTGGTAGCTGCCGGTGCAATAATACCACCGGGGCACATACAAAAACTGAATACACCACGATTATTTACCTGCTCTACGAGGCCATAGGAGGCAGGTGGCAGAGCATCATCTCTCAATACACAATGATATTGAATGGAGTCAATGAGTTGCTGATGGTGCTCGATACGAACACCCAATGCAAATGGTTTGGCTTCTATAGCTATTTGCCTGCTGTATAAAAGTTGAAATATATCGCGGGCCGAATGTCCGGTAGCAAGTATAAAATCATCAGCTACCATTTCATCACCATCTGCCGTTTTTACAGCTTTGATACAATTACCGGCCAGCACCAGATCTGTTACTTTCTTTTCAAACAAAAAAATACCACCACTGTTTCTGATTTGCTCACGCATGGCAGTGATGATATGCGGTAATTTATTGGTACCTATATGGGGGTGTGCATCGTATAAAACAGAGTCTTCTGCACCGAATTGATATAATAATTGAAGAATCCGGTTGATATCGCCCCTTTTGGTACTGCGGGTATATAATTTCCCATCACTGTAAGTACCAGCGCCCCCTTCTCCAAAACAATAATTACTCTCCGGGTTTACTATGCCCTCTTTATTTAGTTGGGCAAGATCTCTTCTTCTGGCACGTACATCTTTACCTCTTTCCAATAAAATTGGCTGAACACCTTTTTCAATCAGTTTTAATGCTGCGAATAAGCCTGCTGGTCCGGCGCCTACTATGATTACTTTTTGCCGGGCTGTTGAAACATCCTGAAAATGGATAGGGGTAACTTCCCTTTTGGTAAAAGGTTCTTCAATATATGCGTTAACGGTAAGGTTAACCCATACCTGTTGCCGGCTTCTGGCATCAATGGATCGTTTTAATATATGGAAACCGGAAATTCTTGCAGGATTTGTTCCTGTTGACCGGGCTATATAGGATTTCACAACGGATTCATCCGCCGCTTCTGCCGGTTTGAGTTTAAGTGTGAGGTGTTTTTGCATACTGTTAGGTATTTAGCCTAAAAAGTTGTGGGAGTCCGAAAGTCCATAAGTCCGGGAGTCCGAAGAAAATTTTACGTATTCAAAACTTCTTTCAGACTTCCGGTCTTACTTAAAAGGGAAGATCATCAACCACATCTGCAGGAGGCGGCATATCGTTATATGCATTTCCTGGTATTGCATCCTGCTGGCCTAATTTCACGGCTTCCATTCTCCAGGCATCAAGGTTGGTGATATAATTTTCACGACCATCTTTTATCCATTTGGTTCCCTTGATATTGAACTGTACACGAACTTCATCTCCGATACTGAAACGGTCGGGCATAGCTGTCTTATCCTGAACGCATTGAAATTTTACATAATTGGTAATAACTCTGCCACCAATATCTTCTGACTTTTCCAATACGAATTCTCTTGTTTTAAAAGTTTCGCTACGCTGAATTATATCAAATTTGGCGACCAGTTTGCCGGTGATTTCGTAAGACATTCATTTATAATTTAATGGCCGTAAAAGTAGGATTAAAATTTTCTTTTACCCGAAAAAAAGCTTTTCCGGGTTGAATTATATTGTACCTTCCCCTACTAACCATTAACTGCTATGTACAGGAGAAAATACATCTTCTATTGCTTAATCATTTTACTCAGTTCCTGTTCCAGTTTTTATCAACCTGTTTCATTACAACATACCCAATACCGTATTGAGCCATCGCTGAAAAAAGATTCGGCTATGATTGCGTTGCTGATGCCTTATGCTAAAGACATTAATGCAACCATGAATAAAGTAATAGGTATATCTGGGGGGAACTATAACAACAACCGACCTGAAAGTGAGATCGGAAATTTTCTGGCAGATGCGTATTTGCAAATGGCCTCCGAAAAGTTTGGCCGAAAAGTAGATGCAGGATTTATGAATGCAGGAGGTGTCCGTTCTTATTTATCAAAAGGAAACATAACCGTTGGGAAAATTTTTGAAATCATGCCTTTTGATAATATCCTTGTTTTACAGGAGTTGAAAGGTTCAGTATTGCAGGCTTATCTGGATAAAATGGCAGAGGATGGAGGATGGCCTGTTTCAAAAGGCGTTACTATGGTAATCCGTAATAAAAAAGCCACACAGGTAATGATAAATGGGAAACCCTTAGATGCTAATACAGTTTATGTGGTGGCACATTCAGATTATATCGCCAATGGCGGCGGTGATTGCGACATGCTAAGATCTGTGCCGCAGATTAATAAGGGCTACCTGATGCGTGACGCTATTATTGATTACGTAACAAAATTAACTGCTGAAGGAAAAACTATTCAACCTCTTATAGAAAACCGAGTAACCAATGCCCAGTAATAGAAGATCATTTATTAAAGAAACGGGTGCAGCATTGCTGGCTACATCATTACTCCCATCTGTTGATCTGGCAGCTATGGCCGATCCGGTTCAAAAACTTACCATTCTGCATACCAATGATGTTCATAGCCGTCTGGACCCCTTTCCGATGGATGGGAGCAGAAATCAAGGGTTAGGGGGTGTTTCTGCCAGATCGGCCTTGATCAGCCTGATAAGGCAAGAGGAAGAGCATGTGTTACTGCTGGATGCTGGAGATATTTTCCAGGGCACACCTTATTTTAATATTTACAAAGGTGAACCGGAAATAAAAGCCATGACGGCTATGCAATATGACGCAGCCACCATGGGTAACCATGATTTTGATCTGGGTATGGAAAATTTTGCTACCCAGCTAAAACATGCATCTTTCCCCATTCTGTTGAGTAACTATGATTTTTCCGGCACAGAACTGGAGGGGAAAACCCGGCCGTATAAAATTTTTAAGAAAGGCAGCCTTCAAATTGGGGTGTTTGGAATTGGTATTGAGTTAAAAGGACTTGTACCTGATAATTTGTATGGCAAAACAGTTTATCAGGACCCGATAACCGTTGCCAATACCACAGCCACCATGTTGAAGAAAAAAGGATGTGATCTGGTTATTTGTTTATCGCATCTGGGAGACAGGTATACAGATAATAAGGTAAGCGATGAAGTACTGGCAAAAGAGAGTTACGACATTGACCTGATTATTGGTGGCCATACACATCGTTTTTTTGAAGAACCCAGAAAATATACCAATAAAAAGGGTGGCGATACGGTTGTAAATCAGGTGGGTTTTGGCGGTATTCAGCTGGGTAGGCTTGAGTATCATTTTTCCCATTTAGCAGGAAAAAAACTCGCAAAGGCCCATACTGTGGTTGTAGGGAAAAAAACAAGGGAATAAAAAATTTTTTTTTCAACATAAAGTCTACATATTCGCACCCCTGTATCTGTTTTTTTTCAACATTTCCACATGTGGGAAAAATAAGATAACTTGAAGGCAAAGCGAATAAGTTAACTCATTATAAAATTGTTCATTTTTTGTATGGCTAAAAATGCTGAATCAGTCTGGAGCAATTGTTTGAAGATCATCAAAGACATTGTAGAATGGCAACATTTTAAAACATGGTTTGAGCCGATTAATCCTGTAGAGCTGAAAGGAAACGTTTTAATGATTCAGGTTCCCAGTCAATTCTTTTATGAATATCTGGAAGAGCATTATGTAAATCTGCTGGCTAAAACACTGAAGCGTGAATTGGGAAAAGATGCAAGGCTTGAATACCGCATTATGGTAGACAGTGGCAATACCAATGGTAGAAGTGGTTCAATGGATGTGCCCGCCAGCAACATGAAAACCTATAACAATAATGAAATGAATTTTCCACTGGTGATTGATAATCCGGTGAAAAATCCATTTGTTATTCCTGGTTTGAAAAAAATGCAGATCGATCCTCAATTGAATCATATGTATACATTTGATTCATTCATTGAAGGCGATTGTAACAGGGTAGCCCGCAGAGCCGGAAAAACGGTTGCAGAAAAACCCGGGGCCAATTCCTTTAATCCATTGGTTATTTATGGTGGGGTAGGACTTGGTAAAACCCACCTGGCACAGGCCATAGGGAATGATGTTAAACGTGCCCATCCCGGAAAAGTGGTTCTATATGTAAGTAGTGAAAAATTCATCAACCAGTTTCAGGACCATAGCCGTAATAATGCGATCAATGATTTTATTCACTTTTATCAACTTATTGACGTACTTATTATTGATGATGTCCAGTTCTTTAGTCGTGCAGAAAAAAGTCAGGATGCATTCTTTGCCATATTTAACCACCTTCACCAGAGTGGTAAACAACTGGTACTTACCTCAGATAAGCCACCTAAGGATCTGGATGGTATGCAGGAACGTTTATTGAGTCGTTTCCGCTGGGGGCTGAGTGCCGACCTGCAGGTGCCTGATTATGAAACACGTATCGAGATACTGGAACGTAAGATGAAAAACGATGGTCTTGATATGCCTAAGGAAGTAGTGAAGTATGTGGCTTATAATATCAATACCAACGTGAGGGAGCTGGAAGGGGCATTAATTTCATTACTGGCTCAGTCATCACTTAATAAAAAAGATATTGATGTTGAACTGGCCAAGAAAGTGCTCCGCAATTTTGTAAAAACCAGCAGCAAAGAAATTACCATCGATGCCATTCAGAAAATGGTTTGCGAATATTTTGATGTACCCTACGATAAATTATTGCAGAAAACAAGGAAAAGAGAAATTGTACAGGCTCGTCAGATTACCATGTACCTGGCAAAAGCCTTTACCAAAAACTCTTTAAAAACAATCGGAGAGCATTTTGGTGGTCGTGACCACACCACAGTCATACATTCCTGTCAAACGGTAAAAGACCTTATGGATACCGACTCCATTTTCAGGGAAAATGTGATGGAGCTTACGCAGAAAGTACAACTGGCTGCCATGTAAGAACCCTATATAACTTACTGAGCAATAAATATTTTTAAAACCCGGTATTTACCGGGTTTTATTTTTTGGCAGATAAGTTTTACCTGCCTATTTTTGCAGCCCTCGCTGAAAAGTGAGGAAAGGCTAAAATCAGCCCGGTGAGGTGGATGAGTGGCTGAAATCAGTAGTTTGCTAAACTGCCGTACGGGTTAAACTGTACCGCGGGTTCGAATCCCGCCCTCACCGCTCTTATCCGCCGATGCTTCAGTGAAGGCGGATAGTAACAACCGGAAACCAATCCATCTTTGCTAAAGCTACGATGGATGAATCGGGAAGTAGCGCAGTCCGGTAGCGCACCTGGTTTGGGACCAGGGGGTCGCAGGTTCGAATCCTGTCTTCCCGACTTACTAAAGAGCATTAAGAAATTAATGCTCTTTTTTTTGGGGAAGTTTTCGGTATAGTTGATTTACCCTCGAAGTATAAAAGTACACATCGATTTAGATGCTATCATATCCCGCATAAAGTTGATTATTCCATTATATCCATCGAAGACAAAAGATAGCACGCAAAATATCAGACATAAAAGCGATAGGATTAAGTCTGATATCAGCATATACCGTTGCTAATAAGAAGTATAAATTTTATATGACTCATGCAGCGAAATATTTTTTTTTGCTAAATGTTCAAAAAGATTGAAAAACACTAATTTCCACGCCCAAAACTTAAAAACTAAAATATGAGGAAATTAATTGCATTATTCCTGTGTCTGTTTTTTGCATTCTCTCAATTGAATGCGCAAAACAAAACAGTAACAGGAAAAGTTACAGATGCTGATGGAAAGCCCGTTTCCGGTGCTTCCGTACAGGTAAAAGGAACAAAAATTGGCGTTTCTGCTAATGATGCTGGAACTTTTACCATTAGCGTTCCAATCAATTCAAATATCCTAACCATTTCTGGTGTTGGATTGGTGTCTCAGGACATTAAAATTGATAACAATACAGTGTTAAATATTACACTGGCGACTGCTAATAGAAGTCTGGATGAAGTTGTCGTAACTGGTTACCAAACCGTACGTAAAAAAGATGTTGCTGCGGCCATATCAAAAATTAGTGCAGCAGAAATCGATAACCTTCCAATGCCAAACTTCGCACAGGCAATGCAGGGAAGAGCAGCGGGAGTGGCAGTTTCTGCGGCGAACGGTGTTCCCGGGGGTAGCATGAACGTTATTATCCGCGGGGTAGGTTCAATTAATGCAGGTAATACTCCATTGTATGTTGTTGATGGGGTTCAATTAAATACTGGTACGGGATCTATTAACACCCAGAACAATCCACTAAATTTTTTAAATCCAAACGATATCGAATCGATTGAGATTTTAAAAGATGCTGCTGCGGCATCAATATATGGTGCAAGAGCAGGAAACGGTGTTGTTTTGGTTACGACTAAAAAAGGGAAAGTTGGTAAACCTAAATTTACCTTTAATTCTTATTGGGGTCAAACCAAAGCTTTACAGAAAGTTGATGTTCTATCTACGCAAGATTGGTATAAATTAAGAGTAGAATCTCTTGTAAATTCAGGTGTTGCTCCAGCTACAGCTGCCGCTACAGCTTTGTCAAACTTAGGTTTGCCAGCCAATACCACACAGGGGAAAATTGATTCATTGCCTACATATGATTGGCAGGATGCAACTTTCGGTACAGGAACCATTTCGAACGTAGAAATGTCTATTCAAGGTGGTGCACAAAATGTAAGCTATTACATTTCTGGTTCTTATTCAAAGCAGACTGCATTTATTGCTCCTACTGATTTTAATAGAGCAGCTTTACTATCTAAAATAAGTTTTAAAATCAATGATAAGGTAACACTTGATAATTCTTTAAGCTTAAGTACTATAAAGCAAAATGCGCCTTACAGTTTAGGGAATACTGGTTTTGGAAACCCAGCATATGCATCTGCTATGATTTTACCAATCAACCCTATTTATAACCCAGATGGCACTTATTATGGCTTGCCAGGTTCTGGTCAGAATATGGTTGGTACTTTTAACCACAATGTTTTGGCTGTTGGAGATTATGCCAAATATGTAACCAATACCAGTCAATTGGTGGCTAATACTTCCTTAACGTATAAACCAACAGCTAATTTAACATTAAGATCTTTTGTTGCATTAGATTATAGACAAACAAAAGACCATCGCTACCAGGATCCAAGAATCAACGACGGATTTGCTGTGAGTGGTCGTTTATCTGATCAGGCGGATTTCAATACGAACTTCCTGACTAATACTACGGCTAATTTTACTAAAGTATTTGCAGATAAACATAGTGTAAATGCATTAGCAGGAATCGAATACCGTCGCGACCAAAATGAATGGTTTCAGGCTGATGGTCAGGGCTTCCCATCCTACCAGCTACAGTATTTAAGTGCAGCGGCAACGCCCAGCGGTGTTTCTGGTCAATGGACGGCTAGTGCTACTTTCAGCCAATTCGGAAAGTTGGGTTATACATATGATGGTAAGTATGTATTTAATTATTCAATACGTAGAGATGGATCAAGCAGATTCGGTGCAAATAATAAATATGGTATTTTCCAGTCTGTACAATTTGCATGGAATGCAAAAGAAGAAGCTTTCCTGAAAAATGTAGATGCAATTTCTGACTTGAAATTAAGATATGCTTTCGGTCAGGCAGGTAACGATCAAATCGGTAACGTTTTATATGCTCAATTATATGGCGCCAGCCGTTTATACGGAAACTCCTCTGGTATATTTCCAAGTCAATTAGGTAACCCGGATTTAACCTGGGAAAATAGACAGGAAAATAATATTGGTTTAGATGTTTCTTTTTTTAAAAATAAAGTAAGCCTGACTGTGGATGCTTACAGAAGAGTCAATAAGGATTTATTGTTGAGCCGTCCATTGTACAGCGTAACTGGCTTTACCTCTATTCAACAGAATTTAGGTAAAATGGAAAATAAGGGTTTAGAAGTTTTATTAGCTGTGACTCCTTTCGAAGGAAAATTCAGGTGGACAAGTTCATTTAATATTGCTTTCCAAAAAAACAAATTACTTGAATTGTATGATGGTTTGCAGGTATTGCCTTCTGATAATTCCATTCGAGTGGGTTCACCAATAGGATCGTTTTTTACTTCTGAATGGGCTGGTGTAAACCCGGCAACAGGTAGAGGTATGTGGTACGATATCAACGGAAATTTAACCTACAATCCAACAGCGAACGACAGGAAAATTATTGGGAATATTTATCCCGAACAATTTGGTGGTTGGACAAACAGTTTCAGTTATAAAGGGTTTTCGCTTGAAGCTTTCTTACAGTATGAATACGGAAGGGTACGTTCTGATGGACAGTTTACCCAAATGATGAGAATGGCTGGCGCAACTGTTAATACCCTCACTTATGGTTATGAAACTCGCTGGCAGAAACCAGGTGATATAGTACCTACTCCAAGATCTTTCAATGGTTTAGCAGATTACAATAGTGTAGGTTGGGGTTCTGGTAGTCGTTATTTGTTTAAAACAGACTATATCCGCTTGAAGCAAGTGACTTTAAGTTACGATGTTCCTGCTTCATTCCTGAAAAAGTATAGTATCGAAGGTGCTAGATTGTATGTTCAGGGCATCAACCTTTGGACCTATACTAAATGGCCAAGCTATGACCCTGAATTTACAGGAGATAATTTTGGTATCATTCCACAGTCTAAAAACTTCACCGTAGGCGTTCAAGTAAAATTCTAATCTTACTATCATGAAAAAAATACTTAATAAAATTGTTGTTGGTAGCTTCCTTGTTATTCTAATTGGGGAGTCTTGCAACAAGCAATTAGATATACCATCTCGTAATTCATTGGATGCCAGTTTGGCTTTATCCAATAAAAGTGGTATTGAATACGCTATTAACTCTGTATACTCTATATTGAAGCGCGAAACGCATTATGGAAGAGACTTATTCTCTGTAACAGATGCTATGGCCGATATCGCTTTTGCCAATGGACGTTCGAGTAGATTGTTGAATGAAAACAGAAATACCGCATTGGCAAATGTGGGCATTTGGGGAGGATCCTATGCGGCTATTAATGAAATTAATTTAACACTGGAAGCCATACCGGCAGTAACGGATGCGACCACAGCTGATAAAGCCCGATATGAAGGTGAGCTTAAGTTCCTGAGAGCGCTTTATTATTTCGATTTAGTTAAAAACTACGGCTACATCCCAACATTTGTGGTTGCCAACCAAAATAAGGGTGGTGTGCCAATTACCCTTACTGGATTTAATAGTTCAACCGGTGCGGCTAATTATAGACCGTCTAGAGCATCATTAGCGGCTTGTTATGCTCAAATAATGGAAGATTTGAATCGTTCTATTGTTTTATTGTCTAATGCAAACAAAGGACGTAACTATGCCAGCAAACATGCAGCACTTGCCCTTGGCTCTCGAGTAGCTTTATATGAGGGAAACTGGCAGAGAGCCGACTCATTTGCCACAGCTGCCATTACATTAACCGGTGGAATTGGTGCAATGACCAATACCTCCAATTATGTGGCAGGTTGGAGAGCAGCAAGTCATCCTGAGGGTATTTTTGAAGTATGGTATGCTACCTTAGGTGAAAACCTTGGAGTAAATACTTCTCTTGCAGCTACACATACAACTTTATCTGCACCAGGAGCATTTAATGGCGTTAGACAAGGACAAGGTGATTTAGTGCCCAATGCATTTTTATTAACGCAACTGGGTATTTCTGGATTCCCTACCAATCTTGCACAAGCTCCGGCACCTCCTGCACTTACTTACGGAAATGACATCCGTAACAGATTATTTGAGTGGGGTGTTAATGCTAGCGGTCACTATGTAGAGTGTACTAAATGGATGGGTAAAAACGGAGGCCCGAATTGGGATAATACAGTTGTGATCCGTTGGCCAGAATTATATTTAAATAGAGCTGAGGCCAGATATAGGCTAGGTGATGAAGCAGGTGCCTGGGCCGACTTAAATATTATAAGAACAGCAAGAATCGTAGGATTTACTGTACCAACTACACCATTAACCGGTCAAGCATTGTTGGATGAAATTTTAAGGCAGCGTATGCTCGAATTTGCTTTTGAAGGACATCGGTTTTATGATTTAAAGCGAAATGGATTAGCCATTGTAAAAGTGAATCCTGCTACCAATTTACCTGCAACAGATTACCGTATTTTACCTCGTATTCCACTGGGTGATATTGATGGTAATCCAAACATGGAACAGAATTTTGGCTATTAATTCATAAAAAGAAAATTTTAGAAATGAAAACGAATATTAAAAATATAATGGCAGGCATCTGTTTTTTAGGTTTACTGTCATCCTGTATAAAACAGGTAGATAAAACTTTTACAGGTGAAACGGTTGTAGAAATTGATGCAGCTGTATTAAATTCTTCAAATTCTGTTGCCGGTTACCCGGTTATTAGTAGAATTCCTGTTGCTGGAAGACCAGCAGCTACTACTGATTCAACTTTAAGAAGACTTAATGCAAGAAACATTGAAATCAGATTGAATCTTGTTGGTCCTCAATCAAATACTGATAGAACCATAGGATACAAAATAATTACCACGAGTCCTTTAACAACATTTGCATTTCCCGCAACTGCATCCGGACAAACACCGACTGCATCTGCAGCTACCTTAAATGTTTCAAGTGCTGTAATAGGAACGCATGTAGGCACTTTAACAGGTGTGTGCACAGTTCCTGCAGGAAGTTCTTTTGGTATTATCAGTGTGAATATACTACCTGGAACTTCAAGTGCAGGTCAAGCGAGATTCCTTGGAATTCAACTCGATTCTACCGGTACTTTGAGGCCTAATCCGAACTACAATAAGCTTGGTTTAGTAATAGATCAACGATAGTTCTTTATGTTTTGTGCAAAAGCCTCGGTCAATTGATCGAGGCTTTTGTATTTTATAATATCGTCTCTAAATATAAATAGCTGAACAGGATTGTATCAACAAAAAGTCCTTAAGGTTATGAATTCTGAAAAGCGAGATATAAAATACCTTGTCTTCGAAGAAAAATGAATCGCTTGGAGTGTCAGGTTTTGAAATTAAGAATTAAATGCTTCCGTATCTTTCCCACTTTAATAGGAAAAGTTTATTATTTTTTTGCCTGGTATAAGTCAGATTTATTTCCCGGATATTGAAAGTAGGATGTTGAAAATGCTGCTACAATATAATAGATCATTTGTACAAATATGGCATCAAAGCGTAACCAATTCATTCCTGATAGCATAAATGGCAAGTCCGACCCTTGTTGAAACTTCTAATTTTTGAAACAATGCATCCCGATAACCATCTACCGTTCTTGCGCTGACACCCATTTCATCTGCGATTTCTTTATAGGTTTTTTCAGTGCAGGCCCATCGCAGAAAAATCAGCTCACCTTCATTGATCATTACCTTATTTAAAGGTTCTTCTTTTTCGAGGTTTTTTCCTTTCATTTTTGGAGTGACCAATTCATTATAGAAATACCCTTTTTCATGCACTTCCCTCATGGCTTCCCTGAGTTCTTCAGGTTCGCAGTCTTTCAGGATATAACCCCTGGCTCCATTTTTGAGCATGCGTATTACAATCAGGTCGTTTTTAATCATGCTCAGCGCTATCACTTTAATGGAAGGGTGGTTTTGTTTTAGCCATTTCGTGGTTTCAACACCATCCATTACAGGCATAGTAATATCCATTAAAACAATATCAGGTAAATGATCATCTTTCAGCTGCTCAATTAATTCTTTTCCGTTTCCGGCCTCAATCATAACATCGAAATCCTGTAACATGCCAATCAGTACCGACAAACTTTTGCGGAGAATGACATGATCATCAACCAGTGCTACTTTAATCATTTGCTGGGTTCTAATTGAAAAGTAAGGGTAATGGTGGTGCCAGCACCTGCGATACTCTGTATCTGTGCTTCAGCACCTATCATAGCAGCCCGCTGTCTGATACTACTCAGGCCGATGCCGGGCTTAAATTGTGCGGTATTTTCATCAAAACCTTTTCCATTGTCTTTAATTTGTAAACGACCTGTACTTTCTACACGGGATACCTGAACATCCACATGAGAAGCATCTGCATGTTTTAAAATATTATTACAGATTTCCTGAACCATTCTGTAGAGAAAGATGGTTTTACTTTTATCCAATGGTAGCCGTTCTGTTTCTGAGCTGAAAGAAGTGGTCATCAGGCCTGTTTTTTCCAGTTGCTGCAGTTCGTGTTTAATGGCAATGATTAGCCCTTCTTCTGCCAAACGATCGGCATAATAACCTGCACTGAGGTCCCTTAATTCACGTATGGCTTTGCTAACCAGTTCTGCCACATTGGTAATCTTAGGATCTTTGAAGCCTTCCATGGCGAGTATGTTCAGATTCACTTTTGCAAGACTTAGTATCTGTCCTACATTATCATGAATTTCCTGACTCACAATTTTAAATGTATGGTCCTGCATTTCCAGTTGGGTCTGGAGCAGTTCCTGCTGAAACTGAGCCTCTCTTACCTGTTTTTCATAAAACATTTTCTTCTTCCTTCTGAAAAAATTAATTAATACCAGCATTGTAACAATGCCGAATAATAGGATGAATAATGTAGCAGTTATGATGCCGACAAGGACTTCTCTCGATACTTTTTCCATAAGAATAAGGCTACAACCATGAAGCCGTATAAAAATACGCTTAAAATTCTTGGAAATAAGTGGTAGAGTTTCATGCCCCATATAAGTATGGTTTCACCCTTAAGGAAAAAGTGCAGGGCAAAAGCGATACTGTTACCTACATAAAATAAAAGGATACCCATCACCAGCCAGAAATCAGGTACATGAAATAGATTTACTTCATAATCATCACTAACAATAAATTGCTGGTACATATATGCACAGCAAATGCAACAAAGGAAAAACCCGCCAATTACATATGTGTTATAATAAAGCTGTGTATAAACCGGAAAAAAGCAAAACCAGACAAGCATGGCACTTACTGACAGGGTAATACCGGTGGCTGTAATCCACTTCCATAGTTTTGACTGAAAAATTTCATAAAACTGGTACCCGAAAAAAATAAATCCAAATACCACTACCCATAAATAGATATGGGTATTACCGGTTACATAGTCGGGATAGGCATCCGCAAAATAGGCACCACCAAATTCCCCCAATAAAGTAAAAGCCAGAAAGGGGATAAAGTAGAAATATCGGGTATTCCGAATATGTTTCAGGTTATACAGAGCTGCCAGCAAAGCTGACAACTCTACAATAAAATTACTTAGTATCGGCATTTTAGTATTTTATGGTGTTCCATTTCCAGTATCATAGGCATCTAATAAATCCTCTTCCGGGGTATCATTGAAAAGATTACCGGGGTCTGGTAAGCCTGGATTTCCCTGCATTTGACCAAACCTTCTTTTAAACTGGTGCTTAAACATGCCGTTTTCGTTTGGTTCTGTACTCATATAAGAAGGTACCAGTAATACATCCAGTTTCTGGTCGGCCTTATTGATACAGGGTAGAAGGCTTAAACACTGTTGTTCTACATCTGCCACACCCATTTCTGTCAGTGCAATACGGGCTTTATCGAGATAAGCATGTAATTCACTGATGGTATAGGTAATGGATTCACGGTAATACGGGCTTTTGCTGAATATTGCATAATACTCGTTTAATTCTTCCTGGGCAAGCGGATAGGGCACAGGGCCACCATAATGTGTACTCATTTTCAGTTAGGTTTTGTAAGGTTAAAAATAAAAAACAGCTGTGCTCGCACAACCGTTTTTTCACCCATTTTTTGGGAAAACCTAAGATAGCAATTTATTATTATGTACTATGGTAGTTTTCCTAATGGAAAAACTGAATAGGTATAAGGTGGTGTTGATATATATGAGGACTTAGAATAAAATCTGATACCCTACGTCGTACGATCCTGTTGAATAGAACGACTTGTTGATCGGGCATTTTTATTCTTCTTCCACAGGAACAAAGCAGTCATTATTGAGCCGTATAAAAAAAAGCTGGCAATTCTTGGGAATAAATGATAAATCTTGATGCCCCAGATGTAGGTGGGGGATACTTTGAGAAAGTAATGGAGGGAAAATACAATGCTAACTCCTGTATGATAAAGGAGAATGCCCATGACCATCCAGAAATCAGGCACATGAAAAAGATTTATCTCATGATCATCACTTAAAATAAACTCCTGATAAATATAAACACATGATAAACAGCAAAGAAAAAAGCCTCCCGTCACATCTGTATTTAAATACAATTGTGTGTAAACAGGGAAAAAGCAAAACCAATAAAGTAATGTACTCACTGCTAATGTGATACCTGTGGCCGTTATCAGTTTCCATTTTCTAGAACGAAAAATATTAAAAAACTGGTACCCGAAAAAAATCAGATGGAATACACTAATCCATAGATAGATATGAATATTACCTGTGGTAAAATTTACATAATTTCTGGCAAAATTTGCGGCACCTAATTCTCCCAGTAAAGTGAAAGCCAAAAGCGGAATGAAGTAAAAATACCTGGTTTGCCGGATATGTTTCAGGTTATACAACGCCACTAAGAGGGCTAGTCCTTCTAAAATAAAATTACTGATCATAAAGCATTCACCAGTTGGATAATAGACAAAATGTTCATGATTTCTAATTAAATGAATGCAAGCTAGCAATAACCCCTGATCTACATGGCCATTAAGGTTGTTTGGACGTTTACATCATGTTGCGTAACACCATTCTGAACTTTACAGAAATTGCTTCATTCATTAGTTATTATTGGGAGCCTGTTTTTTCGAAATGAGTAATTGCTGCTGAATGAGCTCATTTTTCTTAAATGCTTCAAGTTCAGTGTTCCATTGTTTTTGCTGTTCTTCATTGAGTGCGCCACCCAGCGATGTTAAATCAGGTTTGCCTGCATCTACCCAGGCCGTGTACCAGAAATCAGCAATCAGGTCGGCAGATTGTATCAGTCTGTCATTGATACTCGTTTTTAAAGCTGATGCATATGCTTTGGCAAATGCTGAAGTATAACTTTTTGTTTCACGCCCTCTTCTAATCTGCACCCTGAATTTCTGTTCTTCTGTAAATGATTGGGAAACCTCTTTTTCCTTTGCCAGCATTTCGGGTACCATAGCAAAACCCGTGCGTACAGCTTTCCAGATAGCAGCGGTGGGATCTTTCAGGTAAACAGCTTTATGTGAGGAATATAAAAGGTAATTACCGATTTCAATTTCAGGAATCATAGATTCCCATAAACTATGTAATCCTTTTTGGTTGGTTAATTGTCCGTCATAATTTACCGTAGTATGTAATGGTACATGCGCATCACCAATATAATGACCCAGATCGGCGGCATAAAAAAGGATACTATCCCTGTTTTTCAATTTGAATGCATTGGTGAGTTTTGCCTGCATAAAAATTACATGGTAAGGAACATATCCATATTTCAGGAGGCTGTCGATGGTAAACAGCTGAACCGCTTTCTGCCATTCTGTAGGCATTTTATGGGCAGCATCTTCACCATACATCTCAAAGTCAATAAAATGTTTGGTAGCTTCCGTACTGTCCTCATTCCTTCTGTTATCGGGTCGGGGCGCATTGGAGACCAGATTTTCCATGTTTTTATAAAAAAAGGCACTGATGGGTTCCGGCAACTCATAAATGGCGAGCTGATGGATGGTCCGGTGAACCAAAAATCCCCATCCTGAACTAAGTACAGCAACAACCATCAAAAGTGTGACAAATAAAGACTTATGGTATCTTTTCATGATATTTTTTTGAAATAGGTAGCGAAAATAGCATATCGGGGACCAATTTCTGTAATATTTGAGCTGAATGAGCGACGAATAGTTAGTGTTGGTATTCATTTATTACCTTCATTTATCATACAACCTTTTCTCAGTCCATAACCAACTTCAACATGAGTAAAATTCTTGAATTACAGGCATTAAGAAAATATTATGCCACCCAGAAAGCGGTGGATGATATTAGTTTCTCCATTGAAAAAGGAAGCATTTTTGGTTTGCTGGGCCCTAATGGAGCAGGCAAAACCACCTTATTGCGGATGATTACCGGCATATTTTATCCGGATATGGGTGAAATTGTATTTGACGGACAAAAATTTGATCCGCTGAATGATATCCAGCAAATTGGTTATATGCCCGAAGAAAGGGGGCTGTATAAAAAAATGAAAATTGGTGAGCAGGCACTTTACCTCGCTCAGTTAAAAGGGCTTAGTAAGGCCGAAGCCATGCAGAAAATCAAGTTCTGGTTCAAGAAACTGGAAATGGAAACATGGTGGAATAAAAAAGTGGAAGATCTTAGTAAGGGTATGAGCCAGAAATTACAATTTGTAACCACTGTATTGCATGAACCCAAACTGATTATTCTCGATGAACCATTTAGTGGTCTCGACCCACTAAATGCAAACCTTATCAAGGATGAAATATTCGGTCTCGCACAGAGAGGATCAACCATCATCTTCAGTACCCATCGTATGGAACAGGTAGAAGAAATATGCGATCACATTGTACTGGTAAACCTTGGTAAAAAAGTACTGGATGGTTCTGTATCTGGCATCAAACAAAGTTTTAAAGAAAATAAGTTTAGTATAAAACTGCAGGGTGAGCAGATGAATGCCAACAATCCTGCATTTACTATTCTGGAAGAAAAACAGGGAGGCTATGTTTTAAAAATCAATGAAGGTTTTCAAAGCAATGATATACTGGCTCACTTCCTGCAACAGGGTGTTACGATTGAGGCTTTTAATGAAATTCTTCCTTCGCTGAATGAAATATTTATCCGCCTTGTAGAAGGTAGTAATGCCAAAACCAGGTCATTTCAGCAAGTAGACTAAACAGTTTTCCATTCAACCACTAACTATACAACTCATGAATAAAATATCATTAGTAGCCAAACGAGAGTTCCTCACCAGAGTTCAAAAGAAGACGTTTCTTCTTACAACCATTGGTGTGCCCTTACTCATTTTTGCTTTTTATGCACTGATCATTTTCTTCAGTGTAAAATCTACCGATAACTTTACTATCGCTGTATTAGATAAGGCTAATATTTTTAACGGAAGCATCGACAGTAAGAAAGGCAGCGATGTAATTTTCAAATTTGTAAAAGATGATACTAGTGTTTTAAAAAATAAATTGGAACAAAAGGAATATGATGCTTATCTGTATGTTCCTGAAAATTATTCCATAACAGGTAAATCGACCGACTCCCTTCTGTTCAGATCCGCAAAAACGGTAGGTATCATGACAAGGGAAAAAATAGAGAACCGTATCAGTAAAACATTGGAAGAGAAGCGTCTGATGTCTATGAATATCTCTAAATCACAATTAGACAGTATTCAGAACCAGAAAGAGTCAATTACATTTTCAAGCTCATCCGGTAAAACGGAAAACCAGACAAAAGTTGGATTGAGTTATGGTGTTGGTTTTGTTTCCGGATTTATGATTTACATCATCCTGTTTATTTACGGAACCATGGTTATGCGGGGTGTGGTAGAAGAAAAAGTAAGCCGTATTGCTGAAGTAATTATCAGCAGTGTGAAACCATTTCAGCTAATGATGGGTAAAATTGTAGGGATTGGGGCTGTCGGTTTGTTGCAGTTTATTATATGGGGTATTTTGATTTTTGCCATACAGCTGCTGGTGCCAGTTTTATTCCCTCAGTTATTTGAACAGATGCAATCGCAGCCGGTTCAGCCAGGCATGATGGCTGCTGCTGAAACAGCTAAACAATCTGGTGCACTGAGTGGCATCATGAATGGATTAAGTGAAATCAACTTTACTTTAATTATAGGCTGTTTTATCTTTTATTTCCTTGGAGGGTATTTTATGTACGCTTCTTTATTTGCTGCTGTAGGTAGTGCAGCCAATGAAGATATGCAGGACGCACAAAGCCTTCTGTTACCGATTATGATGCCAATTATTTTTGGTATCGTCATTATGATGCAGGCTGTAAATAACCCTAATGGTAGTCTGGCAGTATTTGGAAGCCTCTTCCCGCTCACATCTCCCATTGTAATGATGGCGAGGGTAGCTCATGGTATTCCTGATGGTGTAACTGTGTTTCAACTGGTATTAAGTATGGTTTTTCTTATACTGGGCTTTTTCGGAACTACCTGGCTCGCTGCCAAAATATACCGTACCGGTATTCTTATGTATGGTAAGAAAGTTACCTGGAAAGAGCTGTGGAAATGGGCAGTGAAAAAGAATTGAAATAAGAAATAAGAAATATGGAATAAGGAATAGGAAATAAGGTCAGAAGCACAATCACTTTCTGATTCCTTATTTCCTATTCCTTATTCCTCTGTTTACATCACCAGATTTAATAGTAGTACCCCCACCAGTCCCAACACCGATATAATGGTTTCCATGACCGACCAGGATAAAAAGGTTTGTTTAAGGGTTAAGTTGAAAAATTCTTTAAACATCCAGAACCCTGAGTCATTTATGTGAGAGCCAAATACACTGCCAGTACCTATGGCCAATACCATTAATTCAGGCGATACATTTCCGGCAGTTACCAATGGTGTAACTACACTGGCTGCTGTAATACCCGCAACGGTAGCAGAACCTATGGCTACCCTTAATAAGGCTGTTACCAGCCATCCAAAGAGTAAAGGGTGCATTTGCCATTTGCTACTGAAAGCTGCTATATATCGATCTGTTCCACTATCCTGCAGCACCTGTTTAAAAATACCACCAGCCGTAATAATCAATAAAATAACAGCGATACCTGAGATAGCTTCATTTAGCCATTTGGTAATGGTGTCCATTTTTACACCTCTTTTAATACCGAAAACTGCAATTGCGATAAATACCGATAAGAGTAATGCAATAGTAGGATCACCAATGAATAAAAGAATTTTTTTCAAAAATGCATCTTCCGGAAGCAAATAGTTAGCAATCACAGAAAGGGTGATAAGTATCACTGGTAAGAGGCCAATTAAAAAACTGGGTAAGGCGGCAGGTAATTCGTCTGTTGATGGCTTTTCTGATGAAAATAAGGCTGATTTCATCCTGACCTCTGTTTTTCTGACTAAGCGCCCCAGCAAGGGACCAGCAACAATTACTACAGGAACAGTAATGATGAGTCCGTAAATCAATGTTTTTCCCATATCGGCCTTAAATGCGTTTACAAGGAAAACCGGACTGGGGTGGGGTGGAAGAAAACAATGTGTTGTAGATAAAGCAGCAGCCATCGGAATGGCTACATATAGTAAAGGCAATTTCGCCTTATATGCCACAGAGAATACAAGTGGTACAAGTATTACAAAACCTGCGTTGTAATAAAGAGGGATGCCAATAAAAAATCCTGTTAACATGATAGCCCACTGAATATTTTTCTGGCCAAATCCATTGATTAGTGTCGATGCTATTTTTTCTGCTGCACCACCCGTTTCCAGTATCTTACCCAGGATGGCTCCCAAACAAATAATCAAAGCAAGTCCGCCCAAAGTATTGGCTGCCCCTTTTTCAATCGATTTGATGATTTGTATGGGTTCCATACCCAGCAACAGGCCTGAAAGAATAGCTACAATTAGTAAGGATAAAAATGGGCTCACTTTTTTATAGGTCAGAAACAGTTGAAGACAGATGGCAAGTAGAATGATCAGCAGCTCCATATGATGTGATTAGATGGATGTTTTTATTTTTTGGCAGGAATATTCAATATGGCATGTAATGCTGGTTTAGGCTGCTTATTTCTATCCCATAGCAATGGATAGTTGGTTCGGTTGGGAATCGGATAATCGTTTTTCCAGCTCATAGCATCATAGATACCCCAACAGGTAATACGGGCAATCTTATCTTTTTTTTTATAGAAGATGTCGAACAGTTCCTTATATCGATTGGTAAGCTGATTTTGTATTGCATCAGGAAGCCCTTTCTGATAAGGGTCAAGAAAAGTTTTGAATTCTTCCAGTTGAAACTGTTTATCACTCATGCCCTGACCAATGATCTGCCCTTCTTTTGTAAGCGGTAATACATCTACATCCAATTCTGTAATCATTACTTTAACACCGGTTGCCGCATAAGCATCAATGGCAGCTTCTATATATTCATTTTTGGGGTAATTGAGCCCCCAATGTCCCTGCATACCAATTCCATCTATTCTGATACCTTCTTTTTGTAACATTTTCACCATACGTATAATGCCGTCTCTTTTGCTAGGGCGCCAGGCATTAAAATCATTATAGTAAAGTTCTGTATCAGGCGCATATTCGCTGGCAAATTTAAATGCATATTTCACAAGCGTATCACCATTTCCTATAGCATTTACCCAACTGGTAGGTCTGTAACTGCCATCATTATCAATCACTTCGTTTACAACATCCCATGCATGCACCCTTCCAGCATAACGACCGGCAACAGTTTGAATGTGTAAGCGTAAACGTTCCAGTTGTTCGGCCTTGCTATTGGGTTGACCTGATTTGTTGGTAAAAAACCATGTAGGTACCTGATTGTGCCATACCAGTGTATGTCCTACAATAAACATCTTATTGGCTTCACCAAAAGATACAAATGCATCTGCAGGCCCGAAATTAAAAACACCCGGTTGCGGATTGATCAGCGCAGCTTTCATCGAATTTTCAAGTGTAATACTATTGAAATGAATGGTAGTGATGTTTTGAGAAAGCCCGTCTTTTCCGGAAACAATTTCATCGTTTACAGCTGTTCCTATGAGGAAAGCATCTTTATAGGCTTCTTTAAAAGGAATAATTGCTGACTGTTTCTTTTGCGCGAAACTACAAGTACTATACAGCAGGGTAAAACCAAATGAAAACTGTATCCATCTTTTATTCATAAAACAGTAATTATAATTTATCAGGCAACACTATTCACTAATGTGCCTATTCCGGTAATACTTATGCTTATTTCATCACCACTTTGTAAAGTAAAACTGCTGTCGGGAACAATGCCAGTACCCGTCATGATAAGACAGCCGCCGGGAAAAGAGGCTTCACGATATACAAAGGAAACCAGTTCTTCAGGACTTCGTTTCATTTGAGAAAGTGTAATGCTTCCCTCAAAAATCAGCGCATGATTTCTTTGTATGGTTAATGAAATCTCTGTTTGTTTGTCGAGTGGCTGATCCGTTAAATACACACACGGACCCAGACCTGCACAAGCATCATAGGTCTTTGCCTGCGGAAGGTATAAAGGATTTTCACCTTCAATACTTCTGCTACTCATGTCGTTGCCAATCGTATAGCCTATAATTTTTCCTGATGAAGTTACAACAAGTGTCAGTTCCGGTTCAGGAACATCCCATGTGCTGTCTTTTCTTATCCTTACTTTTTCGCCACTTCCTGCTACACGATGAGGGGTGGCTTTAAAGAAAACTTCAGGTCTCTCTGCTTCATATACTTTTGCATAAAAATCGGCACCACCACTGTCTTTGCTCTCTTCCTGCCTGCCAATTTTACTCCTCAGGTAAGTAACACCACAGGCCCATAGTTCCTGATTTTGTGCAATGGGGGCTTTCAATAGCGAATGATCCAGTTTTTTAATGGGTATCACTTTTCCTGAGCTGATCCAACTGCTAGCAATTGATAAAACATCATCATTGTTGATGAAATTACTCCAGTCTTCACCTTCCCCTAAATACAACTGATCCTTTTCTTCCAGAATAATTCCGTTTTTTAACTGATAAGCCTTCATGGTGTTTATTTAAGTTTGATGCGTAATACACGCATATCATTCGTAATAAATAATATTTTTTCGTCGTCAGATAAAGCCACATTCGAAGCTGCTTCATCCAGTTTTATTTTGCCCAGTAATACAGCCTCTTTATTAAAGATCCAGATACCTCCTGGCCCACTTGCAAAAACAATTCCTTTGCTGTTAATTTTCAATCCATCCGGCAATCCTTTCGCTCCCTTTTCCATGATAGCAGAATAAAATATTTTTCCATTTACCAACAGGTCATCAACAAGATCATATATATACCAATTCGGCTTTAAGGGATCAGAATTGGCAATGATTAATTGTTTTTCTCCAGGCATAAATGCAATGCCATTGGGCCGTGTAATGCTGTCTGTAAGCAGGCTAATGTCGCCTGTTTTTGATAACCTGTAAACGCCATTAAAAGAAAGTTCTTTCTGTGGGTCATTGTCATTTTGCATTGGAAGACCATAAGGCGGATCTGTAAAAAATAAATTGCCTGCCCGGTTATAGACTGCATCATTGGGACTGCTAAAACGTTTGCCACGATATGTATTTGTTAATGTAATGAATACAGGCCTGGGATTGTTCAATGGCGCATCCATGCGTGCCATCTGTCTGTTACCGTGCTGACATAAGATCAGATGGCCACCTGCATCTAATAGTAAACCATTGCTGCCAGGTTCTTTACTTTTGCTGTAAGTGCCAGAAAATCCGGATGGTTTCAGGTATATTTCTACCCCTTTTTCGATGGTCCATTTATAAACCGTATTGGAGGGAACATCTGAGAATAAAAGCATTTTATCTTTTTTTACCCATAAGGGACCCTCACTCCATTCAAATCCTTCGGCGATGATTTCGGCTTTAGCTTCTTTATCAATAATATGATCCAGTGATGGGTTGATCCGCTCAATGAATCCGGCTGTTTTATATTGTGCATGCACGAAACAGAGTAGAGAGATAAAGCCGATGGTAAGTGAAATGTTTTTTTTCATGCTGAATAGATTAATGTGAATCTCTGGTAACAACAGACCCCGAACTTCCTTGAAGGAAATCAAGATCAGCACCTTTATCGGCTCCCATTACGTGTTTAATATACAGACTCACATATCCTCTCGTAGCGGCAGGTAGGGGTGGAACCCAATTGTCTTTTCTTCTGGCCAGTTCTTCATCTGACACATCAAGATGTAATTTTCTTAGTGTTACATCCAGTTCAATCATATCACCATTCTGAACGAGAGCCAGGTTGCCCCCAATAGCCGATTCAGGTGACACATGAAGTATTGCTGTTCCGTAAGCTGTACCACTCATTCTTCCATCACTAATGCGCACCATATCACGTATACCCTTTTCAAGAATTTTTTTGGGTAAAGCCATGTTTCCTACCTCTGGCATACCTGGATAACCAACCGGTCCTACATATTTTAAAACCATTACACAGTTTTCATCAATATCAAGTTGAGGATCATCAATTCTGGCATTGTAATCTTCAATACTTTCAAAAACAACTGCCCTTCCTTTATGTTTCATCAGGTGAGGAGAGGCAGCAGATGGTTTTATAACCGCACCATTTAAAGCAAGATTACCTTTTACTACTACGCAGCCTGCTTCTGGTATCAATGGTTTTTCATAGCTGGCAATTACTTCAGGGTTATAACAGGTTGTGTTGCCTTCAATATTCTGATGATGATTTTTGCCTGTTACAGTGATAATGTTTTTATGTAAATGTTCCTTTAATTCATTCAGTACCACAGGTAAGCCACCCGCATAATAGAAATCTTCCATTAAAAATTGTCCCGAAGGCATCAGGTTAACCAATAATGGAATTTTACTGCCCAGCGTATCAAAATCCTCCAGATTCAGATCAATACCTATTCTTCCGGCAATAGCCATCAGGTGAATAATAAAATTGGATGAACCACCTACAGCTGCATTTACTTTGATGGCATTTTCAAATGCTTCACGCGTTAGAATTTTATCAATGGTAAGATTTTCTTTTACCATTTCCACAATTCTTCTGCCACTGAGTTGTGCCATCACTTTTTTTCTTGAATCAGCAGCAGGTATGGCAGCGGCGCCGCTAAGTGTAAGCCCGAGTGCTTCTACCATACAGGCCATGGTAGAAGCAGTGCCCATTGTCATACAATGACCAATGCTTCTACTCATACAGCTTTCTGCATATTCACATTCTTCCTGTGTCATTTTCCCCGTTTTCATGTCTTCATCAAATTTCCAGACATGTGTACCACTACCAATGGTCTGACCTTTATAACGGCCATTCAGCATCGGTCCACCCGGAACTACAATAGTTGGCAGCCCAACACTGGCGGCACCCATTACCGTAGAGGGCGTTGTTTTATCGCAGCCGGTTAAAAGCACAACACCATCGATGGGGTTGCCCCTGATAGATTCCTCTGTATCCATACTGGCAAGGTTGCGAAAAAGCATGGCTGTGGGTTTCAGGAGTGTTTCTCCCAGACTCATTACAGGAAATTCAAGCGGAAAACCGCCAGCTTCCAAGACTCCTTTTTTTACCGACTCGGCATGCTCACGAAAATGGGCATTGCAGGGTGTGAGTTCACTGAAAGTATTACAGATGCCGATCACAGGACGCCCATCAAACATATCTGTAGGCATGCCCTGATTTTTCATCCAGCTTCTGTAAATAATTCCGTCTTTGTTTTTTTTGCCAAACCAATCCTGGCTACGTAGTTTTTGTGACATACTTATATTTTATTAATCGGCTTTGGTTTATTATGGCAACATCGTTGCGTCGCACACTTGAACTGTATTACATTAATCAGCTTTTATTGACACTCGCTTACCGGTTCGCATCGCTTCATAGATAGCCTGAAGGTATTTTACATCTCGTCTTCCCATTTCTCCGGGAACGATGGAAGGTTTGTTGTTTTTTATGGATAATGCAATGCCATCCATTTGTTGTGCCTGCTGATTTATTAACGGAAACTGCATATTACCCGCAGGTGTATATCCCTTCAAACCATTGTAGGTATAGGCAGCTGTTAATTCAAAGATTCCCTGTTCAGCTTCTGCTTTGAGAAAGTTCATATCGTCATCGTAACTGGTAGAGCCATAACCAATTAATCCGTTAGGAAATTCGAATTGCCAGGTTAAAGACTGCTCTACTTCACTGAATCTTTGCAGGTCTGTTTTTTTGCCTTCCTGTGCCGTAACGGCAATTGGTTCCATACCTGTGGTATAACACATACCTTGCGATACATAAATACCAAGATCCATTAAAGGGCCACCACCAGCATACTTTTTTTGTAAGCGCCATTGATGGGGTGTTGCTTTGAAACCCAATCCACCACTTATTTTTTTTATATCGCCATATTTCTTTGCAGTGCCCAGTCTGGCCATTTCCAGATTATAGGGATCGAAATGTAAGCGATATCCTATTGATAAAAAACGGTTTGCCTTTTTTGCTGCACTGATCATGCTGTCGCAATCAGCAACCGTAATGGCCATTGGTTTTTCGCATATTACATGTTTACCTGCTGCAAAGCCGCGGATGGTATATTCTGCATGCATATTGTTGGGGAGTACAACATATATAATATCAATATCAGGATTGTTTTTTATCTGATCATAGTTTTCATAGCTATAAATATTTTTATCAGGGATATTGTATTTTGCTTTCCAAACAGGAATTTTCGAAGGTGTGCCCGTAACAATACCGGCAAGGTAACAGTGAGACGTTTGTAAAAGAGCAGGAGCAAGCTGCCCGCTTGCATATCCGCCCAGACCAACCAGTGCAATGCCCAGTTTTTTCTGTAGTGGCATGTTTTTTTGTTTAGTAGCTATAGATGTAATCAAATCTTCTGTGTTCGCAAAGGGTATGCTTAAACCTGCGAGACCTAGGTTGCTGATAAACTTTCTTCTGGAAGAACGATATAACTTGCTCATAACGTAAATGTGTTACGTAATATAATCGTTATTTAAAGATAATTGGCAGTTTTAGCGTGTAGATTTCAATAGACGATATAAACTAATAAAATCGATCTTCCGGATAATAAAAGTTGCATTTATTGCATTTTTTTTACTCGTTTGTAGATTACAAAGTGCTGAATTTGAGTTTTTTATAATTGAGAGGGTAATGTAATTTGCATACAATGGTGCGAATCTTGCAAATCTCTGCTTTTTGTTGCTGCAATTTGTAAACAATGGGTTTCAGATCGCAGAGTGAAATTGCAAAATTTGCATTCCTGTCAGCAATAGGCAAAAGGGAAATTTATAAGGGTAAACAAACGGAGGCAACAATATGAGACTGATTGTCTTCAATAACTTTAAGATTGGCTGCTTTGCCATACAAAAGAAAAAGTCTCTTTCTGATTTCATCCAGCGCATTAGATTCATTTTCAAGATAAGAGGAAAGACTCCCTTGGCTGATTACCCCGAAACAATGAAGATCATCTTTATAATCTGAATACAATTCAAGAAAACGATATTCCGGGTTATGATGAATGCCATATTTAATGGCATTTTCAATCAGGTTTTGAATAACCATCGCAGGTACGGGTTGATCAAGCGTATCCTCATCAATACTATAGTTTATCTGCATCTGATCTGAAAATCTGATCTGCTCAAGAGATAGATAATCTTTGATGATAGATAATTCCTTTTCAAAAAGTGTTTTTTCTGCTTTGTCTACCTGAATACTGCTTCTCAATATATTGCTGAGCATAGTAATAGCTGTTCTTGCTCTGGATGGATTATCGGTAACAAGTGAACGGATACTATTAAGCCCGTTAAATAAAAACTGTGGATTGATATGAGATTTGATAGTTGTGATTTCAAGCTCTTTTAAAAGGTTTTCAAGCTTGGCCTGTTCAACATTCTGCTGCCTTGTTTTTTGCACATAATGATAAGTGAAATACAACAGGTTCCAGATCAGTACAAAATGAAAATACGAGAAAGCAAATCTTATTGCAATATTAAAGAAAGAAAAACTAGACAGGTTTACAGACTGAATACGTAAAAGCATCTCAGTTGTCACAATACAAAGACCAATGAGGAAGGAGAAAAACAATGATAAGATAGTTAAGGCAACCAGTTGTTTTTTAAAGTTTAATTGCAGAATCTTTGTTTGTTGAATTACCCAACGCATCAGATGTGTTAACCAGAAACCTATAAATACATGGGTAAGTAGCTGCTCGAAAAAATAAGGCTGGGGTTCAACCCTTATCGACAGGTAAAAGAAAACATAGATCAGGCAATATAAAGTCCAGCCGGTAATCTGAAAAGCCCAGTATGTCTTTTTATGGTTACTCATCGCGTCTAAGATATTAAATATGCGTTTATATGGATCATTATAGTATATGTGCGGTATTTGAGCATCTTTAACCGGCGAATAGGTCGCCGCTGTATTAATCTGTGAAACTTCAGGATTTATCTATAAATTTCAAGTTCAATAATTCATATTTATGAAGAAAAATGGCAGTTTTTTAGTACTGGCATCACTTTTTTTCACAAGTGTAAGTTTCGCACAGGTAAAAGAAGAGTGGAACGGTATTTTCCGATCTATCAATGAAGAAGTTCAAAAGAACTCAAAAGCGTATGCAACTTTAAAAGAAGCCACAGAAACAATTGGCCACCGTTTAACAGGATCGAAGAATGGTGAAAAAGCAGAAGCGTATGCATTCAAGCTACTCAAGTCTTATGGTTTTACGGATGTTCGGTACCAACCGTTTGAAGTCGAAAGCTGGAGCCGGGGTACATTAAGTGTACAAACAGGTGCCAATACCAATGCACTAAAAGAAGTCAAATCTGTAACACTTGCCCACTCTCCGGTGGCATCTGATATAACACTTGAGGTCGTAGATATGGGGAATGGCCTGGAAGAAGATTACATCGCCAATCCGGGAAAAACAGATGGTAAAATCGCCTTGGTTTATCTGGGTGTTTTACCGGGTTCGAAACCGGGAACCAGAAGTTTACATCGCTCTGAAAAAACAGCACTGGCAACTAAATATGGCGCCAAAGGCATCATCATCATCAATACAGCAGACGGCGGCATTCTGCTTACAGGAACAGCTTCTGTAACAGGAAAATTGATTCCGATTCCTGCGGTATGTATTGGAAAGGAAGATGGTATGAATTTTAAAGAGGCCGTAGCAAGAGAGAAGCAGTATGCACATATTAAAATGACCAATTTCTCGGGTATGATCAAGGCTCGGAATGTAATAGCAACCATAAAAGGAAAAACTATCCCTAATGAAAAGATCGTAGTAGGCGGTCATCTGGATAGCTGGGATCTGGCTACCGGAGCTATTGATAATGGTATTGGATCTTTTTCTGTACTCGATATGGCAAGAACATTCAAGGCCCTGAAATTACAGCCGCAACGTACCGTTGAATTTGTAATGTTTATGGGAGAGGAAGAAGGATTACTGGGTTCAAAGGCTTATGTGGCTGCGGCTGTGAAAGATAAAAGTATTGATCAGATCAGGTATATGCTTAACTATGATATGACGAATGATCCGAAAGGATATGCTACAACAGCCGTGGAAAGCCGTGAATTATTTGAAGGAATTGGTGCAATAGCAAAAAGTATTGATACGAGTTTCACCAATCAGTTCAGAACCGGTGCAGGATTACATAGTGATCATCAGCCTTTCATGTTGCATGGTGTTCCTACTGGTGGTGCAGCGGGTGGCAGACTGCCCAATAATGCAGGCCCCTGTTACCATGCAGATTGCGATGGTTTTAAACTGGTAGACGAGCAGGGAATGAAGAATACCGTTCGCTTCAATGCTATGTTATTGTTTGGTATTGCTGATACAGATGCCATCAAAGCGAAACATTTTACAGATTCAGAAACCAGAGATTTTCTTCTGAAAAGTAACCTTAAAGAACCCCTGAAAATTGCGGGGGAATGGCGCTGGGAAGACTAGAGGAACAGAAAAATAACCAACAGAGGAATAAGGAATGAGAAAGTATTTTTTTTACTTTCTCATTCCTTATTTTATTTTTCAGTTCGCAGAATACTTTTCAATACTTCTTTTTTACCATCTATTTTTGAAGGATCATAGGATAGGCCCAATATGGTTGCTATCATTGGATAGATATGAATGTTTTCAAATCCAGCAATCTTTATATCTTCCTTAAATGCAGGCCCCCATGCCTGAAAGCTTGCACGCATATCGGGTATGGAAGGATCGTAACCGTGTTTGCCCGGACTGGTAGGTCTTCCTGTTTTGCTGAATATTTTTGGCAGCTTTGCCAGTAGAATAATATCTCCAATACGATTAAAACGATCATCGTCAGAGCGATAATGAAATTTTTCAGGCATTTCATCTTTCAGGTATACGTCGAAATCAATCGCTTCCTTTTTTAACTGCTGGTAGGTAGCTGGTATTGCTGATTTATCTTTAGCATATAATTGGACAACGGCACTTCCTCCGTTATGTGAAAATTGGGTCAGGTCAATAGATGAAGGATAGGGTATAGTGTGTTCATAGTCAACTTTTGCCATACCATGATCAGCTACGAAAACAAAATTCACAGGTAATCCTGATGCTTCCGCTATTGCATTTAATTTGCCTATACTTTCATCTACAAACTTAACAGCTGATGCTGTTTCCTTGCTGTCCGGACCAAAATCATGCGCTGCATGATCTACTTCCGGGAAATAAAAGCTGATAAAATGAGGTTTTTTTTCTTCAGGTAAGCCGAGCCATTGTTTAACCTTTTCAATGCGGTCGTCTATGCTGATTTTCTCATTGTAGAAATAATGATAGGTAGGGGGGAGATTTTGGATAGGTGATTCAGAAGCTACCCAATAAAAACTGGCTGCAACCATCTGTTGCTGTTCGGCCAAAACCCATAAAGGTGTACCTCCGTACCAGTATGGATCGGCGACCATGCTTTTATCGGACATCGAGTAGTTTTGTTTTCTTGACAGATCCCAAAAGCTATTGTCAATCAGGCCATGATGCGCCGGATACAAACCTGTTACTATCGTATAATGATTTGGGAAGGTTAATGAGGGGAAAGAGGGCGACATATATGCTGCAGTAGCCCCTTTTTTTCTGAGTTGCAATAAATTCACAGCCTGATATTTCTCCGCAAAATCATGTCTGAATCCGTCGGCTGAAATGAGTATTACATAAGGTTTCTGCAGCTGGGCAGAACTATTCTTTCTACCTGGCATAATCTGTTCAGTAGTATCCTGTGCAAAAACGACTGTACCGAATAGAAGCGACAGTAAGGAAAGTATCATTTTTCTCATGATCGGTGATTATGCTGTAAAACTAAAATATAGTAAGGTGATTCGTATTAGTGGGATATGATATTACTGTCAATTTTCCTCCATTTATTTTGCAGGTAAACTGAAAGAAAGATGGTGATAGATGCTGCCAGGATGCCTCCGGACAGGTCAATAGGAAAATGCTGGGCCAGGTATACTCTTGAGTAGGCAGCAAGTAGCGCATATACAAGACCTGTATATAGCATCCATTTTTTATTGATGAAGAAGCAAGCCAAAAAAAACAGGGTAAATGCTGTGGTAGTATGACCTGAAGGGAAGCTATTCATCGTGTGCAGTTCAACACCTGGAACGGTGTGAATAATCGAATGGTCGGTAATGGCCAAGGAAGGGCGTGGAAGACCCTTGAAAAAAATATTTTTACTGAGTTGGGCAATCAGTGTTGATATGATGATGGATGAGAAAGCCAGTATCCAGTATTTTCTTCTTGCAATAAGTATGAGGATAGTTACGGGTACCCATACCATACCGTCACCTGCGTATGTCCAATACCGGAAAAATTGATCAGCGAAATTGCCGAGATCGGTATTCAGCCATAAAAAAGCGTTTTCCTTTCCAGCCCATAGCGAATATCCAAATAACCCGGCACCCAGTAGTAAACTGATGAGTAGTGCTGTTTGTAGATTTTTGGGCATATGATGCTTTGTAAGGTTCACAAAGCGAAGAAAAGGAAAACGCCGCTAAACTGCAATTCTGTTTATGCAACCCCTGCTAACTCAAGACTTTTTTTCTTGAGTTTTATGATATCGAGGTTGTCAATAACCGGATCATTGGTTAAGATGAGCGAAGTGTTGTTTTCTTTCCACCATGCTGATTCTGAGAGTTTACTTACATGTAAAACGCCTACCAGGTATTTTCTTTCAGCTTCAGCATGCCATTCCTCAATCCATTCGAACTCTTCTCTGGGAATATACTTCCAATCATCAAAGCTGATATACACTTTAAGGTAGAAATCGTTTGTGAGTGTGTGCGGCTTATGATGGTAAAGCTTTTTATATTCGTATTTGTAATTGTATCGAAGGGCAGCAATATCACTCAGTACAGCAGAAGCAGTTGGAAAACTGCCGGCCCCTTTTCCATAAAAAAATTGTTTGTCAGCAAAACCACTTTCGATGACCACTCCATTGTATTCATTTTTTACAAATGACAATGGCTCATCCTGTTTTACGAATTGCGGCAGCACAAAAGCTGCTACTTGTCCATTTTTTAATTTTTTAGCCTGGGCAATCAATTTTATATCAAGGTTTTTTTCTTTGGCTACCAATGCGTCACTCAGTTGTATATTCTGAATACCGCTAAATAGTAGTTCTTCTGGTTTTGTAATAATACCATAGGCATGGTTTAACAGAATTACCCATTTGTTAAGTGCATCATATCCTTCTACATCTAATTTTGGGTTGCTCTCGGCAAAACCCAACTGCTGAGCGAGCAAGAGTGCAGATTGAAAATCCAGTTTATCCTCAAACATTTTGGTAAGGATAAAATTGGTAGAACCATTAACAATTGCTTTAATAGAGTGGAGGAGGTCGTTGTCATAGTATTCTTCAAGGTTCCTGATGACGGGTATAGAAGCGCAGGCAGAAGATTCATACAGAAATGACTGACCTGTTTGCTCCTGTATTTGTAGTAATTCAGGTAAATGTTCGGCAATCATCTTTTTGCTTGCACTTACTACTGCTTTCCCGTTAAGCAATGCAGTAGAAACGATTTCAAAAGCTGCATTGGCATCATCAATAACTTCTACAATAACATTGATTTCAGGGTCGTTCAGCAAAACCTGCCTGTCTGTAGTAAAGAGATCTGCGGGGGCATCTCTTTTTTTATCTGCATTTCTGATACATACTTTTTTTATGCCGGCTTTTAAAGAAGGTGTTTGTTGTAATACTTTATATAAACCTTCGCCTACTACACCAAAGCCAAATAATCCAATCGTTAACTGTTTGTGTGCTTCCATGTTTGTTTATACTGTCTTAGTTGTTGAATATTGAGTTGTTTTTTTTGTATGAACCCTTTGAAAGGTATCAGATAGGTCTTTAATCAGGTCTTCTGTTTCTTCAAGACCAATTGATAATCGGATCAGGCTGTCAGAAACACCCGCCGCTCTTCTTTTCTCAGCAGGAATAGATTTGTGGGTCATATTAGCCGGGTGTGATATCAGACTTTTAATGCCCCCCAGACTTTCAGCCAGTTTGAATAAACCGGTTGAGGTAACGAAGTTGATTGCGGCTTCTTCAGTATCATCTTTAAGTGAAAAAGAAACGATGCCACCAAAATTTTTCGCCTGTTTTTTTGCAATCAAATGATTGGGGTGTGAAGAAAGACCCGGGTAATATACTTTGTCAACTTGCGGATGGGATTCAAGAAATTCAGCCACTGCCTGAGCGCTGCTGCAATGCTGGCGAATACGTAAGTGAAGTGTTTCAATACCACGAATAACCAGCCAGCTATCGAATGGTCCCAGAATTGCACCGCATGCATTTTGTAAATATTTTAAGCGGGCTCCTATCTCTTTATCTTTTGCCACTACAATACCCGCAATCAGGTCACTATGTCCGCCCAGGTATTTGGTGGCACTATGAATTACAATATCAGCTCCCAGCGAAAGAGGTTGTTGTAGGGCGGGTGTTGCAAAAGTATTATCCACGCAAAGTAAACAGGCATTGGCCTTGGCAATTTTAGCAATGGCCGCTATATCTGAAATTTTCAAAGTTGGATTGGTAGGTGTTTCCAGCCAGATCAGTTTGGTGTTGGGGGTAATGGCATCCACTATATTGGCTACATCAGAAGTGTCTACATAATGTACTTTAATGCCAAACTGTTCATATACATTATTAAATAAACGGTAAGCACCGCCATAAATATCATCTACGGCCACGATTTCATCACCTGTTTTCAATAGCTTAATTACATTGTCGATCGCAGCAAGTCCGCTGGCAAATGCTAGGCCGACTTCTCCATTTTCCAACCCGGCAATTAATTTTTCAAGTGTTGCGCGGGTAGGGTTTCCGCTGCGGGCATAGTCATAACCTTTGTTTACCCCCGGCGCTTCCTGTACAAAAGTGGAGGTCTGGTAAATGGGTACAGCAATGGCACCGGTTAACGGGTCAACAGGAATGCTGTGAATCAGTTGTGTTGCGTTGCTCATGTTAAACATTTTGGTGCTCTCAAAAAGAAAGCCAATGATGAATCTTGGTAATCAGTGTTTTTTAGCAACAACAAATCCTGAAGGAGAGCAGACTTACCGGAAGAGCATAAAAAAAGCTCATCCGGTAAGTCAGATGAGCTTGAAATATGTAGAACGGTGTACCGTTGTGGAATCAAACTTTACTCTGACTTATCTCTTCCCGCCTGAAGCGGGATCGGATTTGGCACCTTCGTACCGCTGAGTAAACGATATGGGTTGCCAAGGCATCATCGGGCCAATTCCCTCTGCCTTTCTTGATAAGTTGTTGTTTAAAGAACTGATACAAAAGTAGGGTGCAATCACTGAGATTACCAAATTTCGGAAAAAAATAAATTTGTTAATTACATAGAATCCTTATTGACAAAGGATTGTAGCTGATAAAAAAAAATCCTAACAGATGTTCGGATGCAACAAAATCGCTCGCAGGATGTTCTTATCTTTACGTATCGCTATGGCAAAAAAAACAGTAAAGGATACCAAAGAAAACCTTCAGCAATCCTGGGATGAGCAAATTTCTGTATTCGGGGCACGTGAACACAATCTGAAAAATATAGATATCAGTATTCCCAAAAACAAACTGGTAGTGTTTACAGGTGTGAGTGGAAGCGGAAAATCATCTCTTGCATTTGACACTATTTATAATGAAGGGCAACGTAGGTATATGGAAAGTTTTAGTGCCTATGCCCGTCAGTTTATGGGTGATATGGAACGCCCTGATGTAGATAAAATTACCGGTCTTTCACCTGTGATTTCAATAGAACAAAAAACAACCAATAAAAATCCCCGCTCAACAGTAGGTACTGTTACAGAAGTGTATGACTTCATGCGTCTCCTCTTTGCAAGAATCGGAGAAGCTTATAGTTATAATACAGGTAGAAAAATGGTAAAGTTCAGTGAGGAAGAAATCGTTGATAATATTTTTCAGAAATACCGACAGAAGAAAATTACTTTACTGGCACCATTGATCAGAGGCAGGAAAGGACATTACAGAGAGTTGTTTGAAGATATCAGGAAGAAAGGTTTTCTGAAAGTAAGGGTTGATGGTGAGATCATAGACCTTACACCAAAACTTCAGGTAGACAGGTATAAGATACACGATATTGAAGTAGTCATCGATCGCTTACAGGTAACGGATGATATGCGGGTAAGGGTAAGTCAGAGTGTACAACAAACCCTTAAAATGGGAAAGGATCTGATGTTTCTGCTCGTGAATGATACCAGTAAAATCGTGCAGTATTCAAAACAGCTGATGTGCGATGAAACAGGTATCAGCTATGAAGAACCATCACCGAATGCTTTTTCCTTTAACTCGCCTTATGGAGCCTGCCCGGTTTGTAAGGGCCTAGGTAATGTATATTCTGTAAGTATGGAAGCTGTGATACCCGACAGATCCATCAGTATTAAGGAAGGAGGCATCGCTCCTTTGGGTGAACAAAGGGATGCTTATATGTTCCGCAATGTAGAAGCATTGGCTAAAAAAAATAAAATCAGTTTAGATAAACCTATCAGGGAACTTCCGGAGAAATCACTCAATATTTTATTGTATGGCAATGCAGATGGTATTACAGAAGAGACCATCGATATCGATGATGTAACACCCGGAATGCCGTACGAAGGTGTTTTTGAAGGTATTATTCCTATGTTGAAACGCTGGTTCACCGGAACAGGCAGTAGTGAAGCACTGCGTGAGTGGGTTGAACAGTTTATGGAACTAAAAATCTGTGGTGAATGTAAAGGAGCGAGGCTAAAAAAAGAAAGCCTGTGGTTTAAAGTAGATGAAAAAAATATTTCAGAACTCAGTAACCTGAACCTGGATAAATTACATGCATGGTTTGAAGGCATTGAAAAAAGACTCGATACCAAACAAAATGTAATTGCAAAAGATATCCTGAAAGAAATCAGGGAACGCTTACTCTTTTTGCTGGATGTAGGGTTAACATATCTGTCGCTCAACCGACCCTCCCGGACACTGAGTGGTGGAGAATCGCAGAGAATCAGGCTGGCAACGCAGATCGGTTCACAGTTACAGGGTATTACCTATATACTGGATGAACCTTCTATCGGCCTGCATCAGCGAGACAATCACCAGCTGATAAAAGCACTTCAAAACCTGCGCAATATCGGGAATACGGTGTTGGTGGTTGAACATGATAAAGATATTATGTTGGCAGCCGATCATCTGGTAGATATTGGGCCGAGAGCAGGTACTTATGGTGGTCAGATTGTAGCAGCCGGAACACCTTCTGAGGTATTAAAAAGTAATTCTGAAACCGCTCAATACCTGAATGGGAAGAAGCGTATTGAAATACCAGCAGAACGTAGAAAGGGAAATGGCAAGCTGCTTGAACTCAAAGGAGCAGCCGGTAACAACCTGAAGAATGTTAATGTGCAGTTTCCATTAGGAAAACTGATAGTGGTAAGTGGTGTAAGTGGGAGCGGTAAATCAACTTTAATCAATGAAACCCTCTATCCATTATTATCCAAGCATTGTTATAACAGCAGGGTAAGTCCGATGGAATTTAAAAGTATCAAAGGGCTTGAGCACATCGACAAAGTAATTGAAATTGATCAATCGCCCATTGGTAGAACACCCAGAAGCAATCCTGCTACCTATTGTGGTTTCTTTACTGAGATCCGGACATTGTTTGCATCTGTTCCAGAAGCCAAAATCAGGGGCTATAATGCTGGAAGATTTTCCTTCAATGTAAAAGGAGGTCGTTGTGATATGTGTGAAGGTGGGGGTATGCGGGTGATTGAGATGAATTTCTTACCTGATGTATATGTGCATTGTGAAAAATGCAATGGAAAAAGATACAATCGGGAAACCCTGGAAATCCGATACAAAGGAAAGTCTATAAGTGATGTATTGAACATGACAGTGGATGAGGCATGTGATTTTTTTCAACCTGTTCATTATCTGTACAGGAAAGTAAAAGTATTACAGGAAGTGGGGTTGGGTTATATTACGCTGGGGCAGTCTGCTGTAACATTAAGTGGTGGAGAGGCCCAGCGTGTAAAACTGGCTACAGAACTGGGAAAAAAAGACACAGGTAAAACTTTTTATATTCTTGATGAACCTACTACCGGGTTACATTTTCAGGATATACGTCATTTGCTTGATGTGTTGAATAAACTGGTAGACAGGGGTAACACGGTGTTGGTAATTGAACATAACCTTGATGTGATCAAAGTAGCCGATCATATTATTGATCTTGGGCCGGAAGGCGGCGATGGAGGAGGCATTATATTATTTGAGGGAACACCTGAAGAAATGATCAGCAACAAGAAAAGCCATACTGCCAGATTTGTGAAGGAGGAGTTAGCAGCGAAGTAAGTAAGCTACAAGCTTCAAGCCGCAAGTTTTCAAATCTTTACTTGCAGCTCTACTTGACCATTTCAATATGCGGAATATTGTCTTCGAGATACATGTCACTTACCTGTCCAAAGCCGAGTGATTCATAAAATTTTTGCAGGTATTGCTGTGCGCCTATCCGGATAGGTTGTTGCCCAAACAGTTGATAAGCGGTTTCAATGGCATTTTTCATCAATTCTTTGCCGGCACCTTTACCTCTGTAAGCGGGTGAGCTAACCACTCTTCCGATGGAAATTTCTTCAAAGGCAAGTCCGGCAGGTAATAAACGGCTATAAGCTACCAGTTTATCCTGATCCCAGCCCATCAGGTGCCATGACTGCTGATCTTTGCCGTCGGGATCGAGATAAGGACAATTCTGTTCCACTACAAAAACTTCGCTTCTCAGTTGCATAATGGCATATAATTCCTCAACAGTAAGGTTCTGGAAGCTTTTACAGTGCCATTTATATTGATTCATATAGTAATATATAGATGAAGTGGCAAAAATAGTGGTAGTACCATATTTATTTCACAACTTTGGCCCGCTGGTGAAAATATATTTCCCGGCCTTTCAGAAATATGAAAAAAAGAATTGCCATTATTGGTGCCGGTCCAGCCGGATTAACTGCAGCCTATTTGCTTGCTAAAGACGGACAGTCTGTAACTGTTTTTGAAAAAGACCCTCAATATGTGGGCGGGATTTCACGGACAGAGTCTTATAAAGGATTTCATTTCGATATTGGAGGACACCGTTTTTTTTCCAAATCAAAAGAAGTAGAAGATTTCTGGACAGAAATATTAGGGGATGAAATGCTCGAAAGACCCAGAAGTTCGCGTATTTATTATAATCATAAATTCTTTTCATATCCACTTGTAGCATTTGAGGCTTTGAATAAACTGGGTATCATTGAAAGTGGTCTTTGTGTATTGAGTTACCTGAAAGCAAAAGTGTTTCCGATTAAAAATCCTACCAATTTTGAAGACTGGGTAACCAATCAGTTTGGTAAAAGGCTCTTTAATATTTTCTTCAAAACATACACAGAAAAAGTATGGGGTATCCCCTGTAAAGAAATCAGCGCCGACTGGGCAGCACAACGTATTAAGGGTTTATCGTTGAGCAGTGCCATCTGGAATGCTTTGTTTAAGCCATCTAAAAAGGCAGGTGATAAGGATAAGGTGATTAAAACGCTGATTGATTCTTTCCGTTACCCTAAACAGGGTCCGGGTATGATGTGGGAAGTGTGTGCTGAAAAAGCCAAAGCCAATGGAATGACACTCGAAATGAATTGTGGTGTTCAGCAGATTGCATTAAAGGACGGTAAATGGAGTGTACAAACAAACCATAAAGGTAACTTCGGAGATTTCGATTATGTGCTTTCCTCTGCACCCATGCGGGAATTGGTTGCCAGTGTGGTGCCCGCTTTTCCGCAACCTGTATTGCATGCCGCTTCATCATTGGGCTACCGGGATTTCCTCACGGTAGTATTGATTTGCCGCGATGAAGACGCATTCAGTGATAACTGGATTTATATTCACGATCCCAGTGTAAAAGTAGGGAGGGTGCAGAATTTTAAATCATGGAGTCCCTATATGGTGCCTGATCCTGCTATGGCTTGTTATGGGCTTGAATATTTCTGTTTTGAAGGCGATGGCTTGTGGGCCAGCAGCGACGAAACTTTAATAGCACTTGGTAAAAAAGAAATAGAAAAAATTGGTCTCACAAAAGGCAGTGCTGTTGTGGATGGTTATGTGGTTCGTCAACCTAAAGCTTATCCTGTGTATGATCAGGATTATAAAGAGCATGTAGAAAATATTCGACAGGCCATTAAAGCCTATCCGGGTTTATATCTTGTTGGTAGAAATGGAATGCATAAATACAATAACCAGGATCATAGTATGATGACTGCTATGCTGGCTGCTCAGAATATTATTGCAGGTAAAGAAGTCTATGATTTATGGGAAGTGAATGAAGATGCGGAATACCATGAGGGTGGAAACCGCGGAGAAGAAAAGGTTGCAGGCAGAATGGTACCAGGAAAAGTATAAAAGAAATCAGCCACTGATTCACAGATTTCTCTAATCTGCGAATCGGTGGCTGATTATCATTCAGGTTTATCTACCAGGTACAGGAATTACAGGAAGGCTTTCATTGCCGGATTCGTTCACACTCTGTACAGCAAAGAAATAATTGTCTTTGGAATAAGGTAACTGGTAAGATTTTTCAGTAGTAAATATTTTCTTCTGCCAAACCGGGCTGGTGGTTTCCCGAATCAGTACATAATAACCTTTTATTTTCCCTGTTTTTGGCGCAGACCATGTAATCAGGCTGTAATTGCTTAAACGGCGTGTTTCAATTTTTACTTCTTCCGGCATTGCTGGCGCTTTTGAGAGATTGGCCAGATTGCTGAGGTTCATGGCAGTATTCTTACGGAGATATTCATAATCCATGAATTCAGGTAAATCGCCATATTGAATGCCATTTTCTACACGAACGTTTTGATGCTGGTGATAATAATTTTCATTCATTTCTGTAAAACGAACCGCAGCATACCCCTGCTCTATAAATGAAGTATGATCGCCACCGCGCAGGAAACGATCGTTTCTGTAAATCATGACTACTTCGAGGTTATCTACATAACGCTCTCCGATTTCTTTGGTATAACGTGCAAGCTGACGTGCTTTTCCATCATTCTCAAGACCCAACTGACGGATATTACGGATATTTTTTTCTGTTTCAAAAGCTGGAATGCCTTCACTGAATACACGAATGCGGGTATTGTCAATAATATTGGTTTCGCTGGTATTATTACTACCCATGATATCATTATTCAAAACGGCTTCAATATTCCAGCCTTCTTTTTTGGCTTTGGTTGCCATAAATTTTGCACCGAGTAAACCTTGTTCTTCTCCGCTTACTGCTACAAAGATGATAGTAGCAGGAAAGTTGCGCTGACTCATTATCCTTGCACATTCAATAACGGCTGCGGTACCACTACCATCATCATTGGCTCCCGGTGCATCGCCTATACGATCCATAACACTGGTCCGCATATTATCCAGGTGACCGCTGATGACAAAAATTCTTTTATCTGCCGTATCTGTGCCTTTTAAAATCGCCATTACGTTACCCAAAAGGATCGTACTATCTACTCTACCTCCCTGAATAGGCTGCAAAGTAGTTGTATCAATAAAGGCAGTGAGACGGCCATTTGACTTTCTGGCGAATTCATTGAATTTCTGTAAAACCCAGTTCCTAGCCGCACCAATACCTCTGTTGGGATCCGTTTGTGTACTCAGTGTGTTGCGGGTGCCGAAACTTACCAGCTTGTAGATATAGGCTTTCAGTGAATCGGCACTCACTTCTTTTACCATTTTCTCGATCTCAGCATCACGTTGAACGATGGTTTGTGCATGAGAATGAACTGCAAATAACAAGGCACCTGCGAAGAAGAATAATCGTAATAATTGTTTCATAAGAAAGAATTGGACAATAAATCTATGAATAACATAGCTTTCTACCGTTTGTTTATCGGATGAGTCGGTAAACAAAGAGATAGGAAGGGTGAATCCTTGTATGAATTCCTGAAGCTACCCTTATAAATAAAACAGGTACAGCGGTTATCCGGGATCAATAGTTGTATTTGTCTTTCCACCTTTCTTTGAGGAATTTCCGGAGTTCCAGTTCGCGGGCATTGTTACCAGGCTCATAGAATTTTGTGCCGGCAATTTTTTCCGGAAGGTATTCCTGGGGAATGAAATTACCTTCACCCATATGAGAATATTGGTATCCTTTACCATAATTCATATTCTTCATGAGTTGTGTAGGTGCGTTTCTGATATGCATTGGCACCGGTAAGTCGCCCTGTTTCTGCACTACAGCGATTGCCATATCAATGGCTACATAAGAAGCATTACTTTTGGGCGAGGAGGCCAGATAAGTAGCACATTGTGAAAGAATGATCCGGCTTTCGGGATAGCCAATTTTGTTTACGGCATCGAAACAAGCATTGGCCAGTAACAAGGCATTGGGATTTGCATTGCCCACGTCTTCACTGGCGAAAATAACCATCCTGCGGGCGATGAATTTTACATCTTCGCCACCTTCAATCATTCTTGCCAGCCAGTAAACAGCACCATTGGGATCACTGCCGCGCATACTTTTGATAAAGGCAGATATGATATCATAATGCTGCTCTCCCTGCTTATCGTAAAGTGCTACTTTTTTTTGTGCAATTTCCATTACCAGCACATCCGTAATAATAATGTCTTTGGTGTTGTTTTGTTTGAGGCTGGCTGTTTGTACCACCAGTTCAAAAAGGTTCAGTAGTTTACGGGCATCTCCGCCCGATATATTAATGAGTGCAGCAGTTTCCTGTAAATGGATATTGAAAGATGAAAGAAAACTATCTTTTTCGGTTACCTGTTGTAATAAACGAATCAGATCGGCATCCTGTAAGGCCTTTAAAACATATACCTGGCAACGGCTCAATAAGGCGCTGTTGACTTCAAATGATGGGTTTTCTGTGGTGGCGCCTATCAATGTAATAATCCCTTTTTCAACGGCACCAAGTAAAGCATCCTGCTGTCCTTTATTGAAACGATGGATCTCATCTATGAATAAAACGGATCCGGGTTTGTGTCTGGCTTCTTCAATCACTTCCCTCACGTCTTTTACGCCGCTGCTGATAGCACTCAGCTGGAAATAAGGGGCCTGTAAGCTATGTGCGATAATATTGGCAATGGTGGTTTTGCCAACACCTGGCGGTCCCCACAAAAGCATAGAGGGTATGCGCCCGTTTTCAATGGAGGTTCTTAAAATACTGCCCTTACCGGTCAGGTGTTCCTGACCAACAAGATCATCCAGTACAACCGGACGCATTCTTTCTGCTAAAGGAGCTGATGTATTCACGCAGGTAAAATACTAAAAAGCAAAGGAATTATGATGAATGATTGGATGGGATGGTAAAAAGATGACCAAACTTTTTTAGCATACCCAATGTAAGTATCACATGTGCAATCACTATAATACTGATAACAAGCATACAACCGGCAACTGTTTTCAACAATGAAATAATAAGATCGGGTCGCATTCCTTTCGGGAGGTTAGGTTGGGATTCAATCATTTGTGTTACTAAATCACTTAAAGCAACAGGCCCCAGTGATAAAATACCGATTGCATTGATAAAAAACATACCTCCTATTACAAGACTTACATAAGCATTTACCTTGATCCAATCTTTTAAGGAAGGCTTACAGCGTGCATTTCTCTCGATACCATTATTGAGAAATTTAAAACTTGTAAAAGTATAGATCACAATGCTCGCAAATAAAAATAACATCAGCCACATGGAAGGATTCATGAGTGCGGGTATCAATGTGAGCAATGTTATGAGCCCGAATAAAGCGCCAATGGGTAACATGATATAAGAGAGAACACGAAAAATCTTAAGAGAGCGCATACCTTTTATTGTTGTTGACCCGCAAATGTATCAATTAAAATGGCAGCAGCAGGTGTGTTTTGTCTTTCCATATGCACATCATTCAGTTCTTCAAATATGGCCCCATCTTCATAACCTACGGATACATATACTGACAATGATTGCTGGGCAGGGCCTTTGAATGTACCTTTTACAGGGCTGCAATCGGTAAAATCATGACCAACGGCCAGTTTTACGTGGTGTTGGGTAACCCCTACATTATTGGTTGGATCAACGCCTAACCAGCCATAGCCAGGCACATAAGCTTCAACCCAGGCATGGGTAGCTCCTTCGCCCCGCATGCCATTTTTATTGGGGCAAATATACCCACTCACATACCGAGCAGGAATTTCCATCCTTCTTAATATTTCTAACATTACATGGGCAAAATCCTGGCAAACACCTGCCTTTTTTTCCAGAATTTCATCCACACTGGATTCAATGGTGGTAATACCTTTTATATAAGTAAACTGCTGGTAAATAAATTCGCAACAATCTTTAATGATGATAGCTACCTGCTTATCCGGATGAAACAGTGCTTTGGCATAACGTTGTATTTCCACTTCTCTTTCAATTGGAGTGGCTGTACTGAGCGAAAGGAGTTGTATATCCTGTTCAACGGCAGGTAATAAACTGTCTGGTAAGCTACCTGGTAGCGCTTTTGTAACCCAGTCGGCAGTTCTGATCTTGAGTCTGCTGTCAATCACTAATTCCTGATGCGGGGCTAACAAATTGAAACTTCCTTTTTTGTTGTTCCAATAATCAAGTGAAATATAAACTTCAGGATTACCTGTTATTTTGATTTCATGTGATAGTATTTCCTGCTGTGCATCTGCGTACGGATATATTTTTATTTCGTTTACACTTTCTTTAACCGGTCGGTCGTATTGGTACTTTGTGATATGTTGTATACTGAATACAGGCATGAAAATTACTTTAGGAATAGGAAAAATACAATTGTCCGAATTGTCTGGTAAAATCATTTAAATGATGTCTTACCTGGTTCAAAAAAGTTTCTAATCCGGTTTCTGCTACGGCAGAAAGATCAGAATACCTTACGTAACTGTTGGTTCTGCCAAATGATCTTGTGATAGCAGCACTGCCTTCTACCGGATTTGAAAGGGCAATATCGGATAAATACTTATGTGCTCTTTCTAAACCATAATACAATGATCTTGGAAAATACCTGTCGAAAAGTACCTGTTTGGCAACATTGTAATTGTGTTGTTGATTGCTATAATGTTTCAGATGATGTTCATAACCTGATAATGCAAGAAGAAGGCTTCTCCAGAAAAGAATATCTTCTTCCTGATTGAGGTCGTAGTTTACTTTCTTGAAGAAATTATGGGTAAATTCAACGGTTAGCAAACACCTTTCTGTGTATTTACCGAGATTCATATAATTCCAGCCCTGCCCCCTGGGCATGGTACTATCAGTGATACCACAGAACTGGTCGCTTTGATTAATAAATGCATCAAGTACCAGAATAGCATCATTCCCTGATAGTTTCTCTACAGTTGAAGGATGGTTGATCAAATGATAAATCAGGTTAACTTGTTCCCATACTTCTTTGGTAATCTGATCCTGTACCCCTCTGGCATTCTCCCTTGCCCTGGTAAGTATTACCTTCAGTGAATTCTGATTCTGGGTATCCAGTAATAAATATTTCAGTGCTGCTGCGTTATTTTTTTTAAGAATATTAATTTCGTCGGGAGGTAAAGTGGTAAATATTTCCAATGCGGGCTGCCATGTAATACCACTGGCCTGTACTTTGTCAAATGAAAGTATATAACTGGTCTTCAGCAGGCGTAAGAGACCATCCGCTCTTTCCATGTATCGTTGAAACCAGTATAGTGAGTCTGCAATTCTACTTAGCATATAATACGTTCAGTTTAAAATCGTAAACATTATTGATCAGTCATTTTCAGGGAGGTCGATTACCCATGTATCTTTACTACCACCACCCTGAGAAGAATTTACAACCAAAGAGCCTTCCCGGAGTGCTACTCTTGTAAGCCCTCCCGGAACAATATCAATGCCGTTAGGAGAGCAGAGTGCATAAGGGCGTAGATCAACATGTCTGGCCTGTAATTTTCCGTCGATCAGGCAAGGTACTGTTGATAGCTGTATGATCGGTTGAGCAATAAAATTTCTCGGATTCAACAGTATAGCAGCTTTTGCTCTTTCCAGTTCTTCGTGAGATGCTTTATTACCCATCACCATACCATAGCCACCTGATTGATTGGTTTCTTTGATTACCATTTTTTCCATATTGACAAAAGCATATTCCCGTTCTTCTTCATTTTTCATCTGGTAGGTGGGTACATTGGGTATAATAGGTTCTTCATTCAGGTAATAACGGATCATGGCGGGTACATAGGCATAAACCGCTTTATCATCTGCCACGCCATTACCGAGTGCATTTACAATGGTAACATTTCCTTTTCTGTACGCACTCATTAAACCGGGCACACCCAATGCGCTATCGGCCCTGAAAACGAGTGGATCTAAGTATTCATCATCGATTCTCCTATAAATTACATCTACCTGTCTTAATCCGCCCGTAGTTTTCATATACACTTTATGATTGTCTACCAGCAGGTCTCTTCCTTCTACCAGCTGAATACCCATTTGACGGGCAAGGAAAGTATGTTCGAAATACGCAGAGTTGTATACACCGGGTGTAAGTAATACAACAGTGGGGTGATCTACTTTCCGCTGCGACATCGCAACAAGATTATCGTGCAGTAAAAGCGGGTAATTATTGATCATGCGTACGTTACTGTTGGCAAGCAGATCCGGGAAAAGCCTTTTGGTAACTTCCCTGTTTTCGAGCATATACGATACACCTGAAGGCGTGCGGAGATTATCTTCCAGTATGTAAAAAGCACCATCTGCCCCTCTGATCAGATCAATACCTGCAATGTGTACATAAATATCATGTGGTACGTCGATGCCAAAAACTTCACGGGTAAAGTGAGGACAGGAGGCAATTAATGCTGCAGGAATGATGCCATCTTTCAGTATCTGTTGTTCATGATAGATGTCTTTCAGGAATAAATTCAGAGCCTTTAATCGCTGTTTGATCCCTGTTTCAATCTGCTCCCATTCTTTGCTGGTGATTACCCGGGGAATAATATCGTAAGGGAAAATCCGCTCAATACCTTCGTTCTCACTATAAACGGTAAACGTAATACCCTGACTCATAAAAAGCTCAGCGGCCAGTTTGTCTTTCTGTAAGAGTTCAGGGATACTTAAATTATAAATTTCATGGCAAACGGAATGGTAAGGGAGCCTTACTTTATCGGCTTCTTTCATCTCATCCCATGAGCCGTAACGGGTAACATAATCTTTAAAAAGCGAATCTCCTTGCATAGGCAGTTGGTTGTATGGTCAGGTACAAACAAAAAAGTTGCTGCTCACCGTGGTGAGGTAGCAACCTGTTACAATATACTGAAAGTCACCCTAATAAAAAAACAGGATACCTAAGATAATTAGGTATCCTGTTTTTTATTATCTTTATAGTATGCAGAAGTCGGCTTTGTATAAAGGATGTCTGGAGCCCATTATTCTTCAGTTGCTAAAGGATAACGGTCGTATGTATGGCTATCAGATTACCCAGAAAGCGCGTGAATTAACCAGGGGACATCTCGATATTACAGAAGGGGCCTTATACCCGCTTTTACACAGATTGGAAGAAGCAGGGATACTGGAAACAGAAATTGAATCGGCCGGTAACCGTATGCGTAAGTATTATTCATTAACGAAAGCTGGTAAGAAACAATCTGTACAATCATTTCAGGAGTTGCAATCTTTTATTGATCATCTTTCATTGATTTTTCAACCCAAAACAGCTTAGTTATGTTGACGGATGAACAGATTCAGGAGCTCTATGCCTATTGTAAAAGAAAGAATATTCTTTATTATGATATACAGGTAGAAATCGTAGATCATATGGCGAATGCCATTGAGGAAAAAATGCAAGCTGATACATCCCTTGGTTTTAAGCAGGCATTGGAGCAGGTTCATTTCTCTTTCGGCAGCTTTGGATTGCGTGATATTGTTTCATCCAAAACAGCCGCTATGCGTAAGAAATACGGACGTATACAAAGACGCCTTTTTTACGCATATTTTACTTTCCCCAAAATTTTGCTGGCTATAATGTTACTCCTTGGTGTAATAACTGTTGATCGCTTTTTACCCGAACCTTTTTTAGCCGGAACAGTCATTTTTATAGCAATCATTGCGCTTATTCAACTCATTCGTGTTGAAAGGGAAAGATCGGTTTTTCGGAAAAGCTATCAGAAAAAATTACTGATGACTGACCGGCAATTTTTCGATTTTAGTTTTTATTATCTGATGGTGATTCTTCAGATAGTAACAGGTTTATTCAAAAATCCACTTGATTCATGGGTAGGTAAAGAACTTAGGGGAGATATTGAACTTTATGGGTTAACTGTGATTCTTATTCTTTATATCATCAATTCTCTGGTAAAATTGGCCATGCTGCAAGATGTACATAAGGAGGCAAGAGATAAATATCCGGCTGCATTTGCCTGATAAAGTAAGCCACAGATACACAGATTATTTTCTAATCTGTGTATCTGTGGCTTAGATAAGTATGTCTTAGTTTTTTAGATCCAGCTTAATCTGCAACTCGTCAAACTGCTGCTGATCAATAGTGCTTGGCGCATCTAACATAACATCTCTTCCACTGTTGTTTTTGGGGAAGGCGATAAAATCACGGATACTTTCGCTACCACCCAATATAGCACAAAGCCTATCGAATCCATAAGCGATACCTCCATGTGGTGGTGCCCCATATTCAAAAGCACCCAGTAAGAAACCAAATTTGTGTTGTGCCTCTTCTTCACTCATGCCGAGAGCGGCAAACATTTTCTCCTGCAACTCACGCTGGTAAATACGGATTGAACCTCCGCCAATTTCATTACCATTCAATACCATATCATAGGCATTGGCTTTGATATTGGAATAAGGATGTTCCAGGTATTTTTCCGCATTTTCAATCACGGGATTATTATTGATCATCGTGTCTATCTGATCGGGTTTGGGCGATGTAAACGGATGGTGACGCGCTACCCATCTGTTACCCTCTTCATCATATTCAAACAATGGGAAATCCAATACCCATAATAATTTAAACTCATCATCTTTTCTCAGTCCCAATCTTCTTCCCATTTCAAGACGGAGTTCACTTGTTGCTTTTCTGGTTCTTTCTTCTCTGCCTGCTAAAATCAGTACAAGGTCACCTGCCTTGGCACCTGCAGCATCGGCAATGGCTTTGAGTTTATCTTCTGAATAAAACTTATCAACGCTGCTCTTATAAGTGCCGTCGGTATTGCATTTAATGTATACCAGTCCCTGCATACCGATCTGCGGACGCTTTACCCACTCAGTGAGTTCATCAGTTTGCTTGCGTGTATATTCACTGCAACCGGGTGCTGCAATAGCGAGTACGGTTTCAGCATTATCAAACACGCCAAAACCCGCACCGTTAATCAGTTCGCCAGTAGCATGTATTTTGCCGCCTTTCAGGAAAGCTGATTTCAGGTTGGCAATCTGCATGCCAAAGCGGATATCCGGTTTATCGTTGCCGTAGATCCACATGGCGTCTTCCCAGCTCATGCGTTCTACTTTTTCGGAATAGTCAATATTTTTTACATCCTTGAAAATGCGTTTCACCATGCCTTCAAACATATTCAGGATATCTTCCTGCTCTACAAATGCCATTTCACAGTCGATCTGTGTAAACTCCGGCTGACGATCGGCACGCAGGTCCTCATCGCGGAAACATTTTACAACCTGATAATATCGGTCGTATCCACTTACCATCAGTAACTGCTTGAAAGTTTGTGGCGATTGTGGTAAGGCATAAAACTGTCCCGGGTTCATTCGTGAAGGAACAACGAAATCTCTGGCTCCTTCCGGTGTAGATTTAATCAGGAAGGGGGTTTCTATGTCCATGAAATGATTTTCATGTAAATAGTTACGCGCTGATCTGTTAACAGCATAACGCAGTTCGAGATTTTTGCGGATAGCATTTCTGCGCAGGTCGAGAAAACGATATTTCATACGGAGGTCATCACCGCCATCTGTATCATCCTGGATAGTGAAAGGTGGAACCGCAGATTTATTGAGTATGGTAAAACTGCTGATATGAATTTCAATATCGCCTGTGGGTATGTTTGGATTTTTATTACTTCTCTCTGCAACAGTACCTATGGCCTGTAATACAAATTCACGACCCAGTGGCTGTGCATCTAATGCAGTATTTAATTCTTCACCAAATAATAATTGTGTAATACCATAACGGTCACGCAGGTCAACGAAAGTAATGGCACCGAATTTACGAACGGTTTGTACCCAGCCGGCCAGGGTTACATTTTTACCGGCATCACTGGCCCTTAATTCTCCACAAGTGTGTGTACGGAACATACGAAATCTTTGATTTTTTGATTTTTGATCTCTGATTTGAAAAATCTGTTGTAGGGCATCTGTTTTCAGCTCATTGAAACAGAATAGCTCACTGAATCAGGGTGCGAATATACTCTAAAAGCTTCAAGCATCTGAAGGGGCGGGGCTTGAAAAGCTGGCAATTTATCCCATCTTTGTGTTATGCAGGCAACCAAATCACCAAAGGCCCATCGGTTAGCGGTGGCAGTTTTCTTTTTTATGGCTGGTTTATGCTTTGCCAGTTGGGCAAGCCGGATTCCCGATATCAAATTAAAGCTTGGCTTGAGTGATGCCGGACTGGGTGCTGTTTTATTCGCACTACCTATTGGGTTGATGCTAAGCCTGCCACTTTCTGGCTGGGCAGTTACCCGCTTCAGCAGTAAAACCATGGTAACCATTGCAGCCGTGGGCTATCCTTTAATGCTGGTATTGATCGGAACAGTAAGTGCCACCTGGCAATTGGCAGCTGTCTTATTCTGTTTTGGTGTTTTTGGTAATCTTTATAATATTTCAGCCAATACACAGGCAGTAGGTGTTGAATCATTGTACCAACGGTCTGTTATGGCCACATTTCATGGTATCTGGAGTCTGGCCGGATTTTCAGGTGCCGCCATCGGAACCTTTCTGATAGCCCAGGGTATTGAACCCCTGCATCATTTTTTGCTGATCTGTATTGTATCTCTGGTAGTGGTTTTACTGGCACAGGGCTATATACTTCCCAATGATAAACAACCTGAACAAAAGCAACCCTTATTTGCCAAACCCGATGCTGCCATTCTGAAACTCGGGTTAATTGCTTTTGGATGTCTGGTTTGCGAAGGTACCATGTTCGACTGGAGTGGTGTATACTTTCAGAAGGTAGTGGGAGCTCCTAAAGAAATGGTGACACTGGGATATACCGTTTTTATGGCTACTATGGCCACAGGTAGGTTTTTAGGCGACAGGCTGGTAACACGTTTCGGCATACAGAGAATGTTACAGATAAGTGGAATTATTATCAGCAGCGGTCTGGCAGTAGCCGTTCTGTTCCCAACAATCGAATTGGCTACGGCAGGATTCTTTCTGGTAGGGCTTGGCGTATCATCTGTTGTACCGTTGGTATATAGTGCAGCGGGTAAATCAAAAACCATGTCGCCTGGTGTAGCACTGGCAGCAGTGTCTACCATTGGTTTCCTGGGTTTTTTAATCGGGCCGCCACTCATTGGCTTTATCGCTGAATTATCAGGATTGCGCTGGTCATTCACCATAATTGCCATCATCGGTTTTTCTACTACCATTATGGCTACGCTTATGAAATGGGAAAGATGATTTTTACCTCCCGTCTTCTTATTCTCCCTGCTAAAAAAGCTTTATAAAATAGTGCTTCACTAATTTTTTAACCGTTACTAACAGGAAGAAAGGGAGAAAGGAAATTTAGGAGGAGACGTTAAATAAAATCTAAAAGCATCTGAAATAGCATACAAAACAATTTTTGGTAAAAGAATTGGATTACAAAAGGAGTAACTCAGTTCTTAACCCTGAAAATGACATTGTATGAAAAGATGGTTACTCTTTACCACACTTATTATTTTTCTTTCTTCCTGCACAAAAGGAGTGATAGATGTTACGCCGAGATCTGTTTCCGGAACATGGGTGGTGGCTGATGCATCGCGCAGCGATGGGTTTGGCTGGCAATATTTCCGCTCAGGTCTGGAAAATGGTGTTTTTGATTTTTACAGAGATGGCAGTGCGGAATACGATGATGGCTATAACCTGATGAGGGGTTCATGGCGCATTGTTACGGTGATCGGTGGTTATTACGATCAGTACGGTAATTATTATGATCGTTCACACGATGTATGGGAAGTGAACGTCTACGATCGATCTACCCGTGCATCAGTAGATATGTATTTTGATGATATCGCTGTTTATAGTAACAGGATTGTAGCCACGAATTATGATGGACGTTTTATCAACCGTTATACATTCAGGCGATTATAATCATCTGTGCATCTGTGGCTAATTCTTTGCCACAGATGCACAGATGATTTTTAGGGAGGAATGGGATGCATTGTTTTTTTCACTTTTATTTTCTCACAGCATGGATAACTGATGCTGAAATGATACCCTTTTTAAGGGATAATGAACGTTGTTTTCTGGGTTGTTTAGGGTTGCCAAGAAAGAGTAACAATAAAGCCGTTCCGGCAATCGCCACTACAAATGGTTTCATGTTAAGTTATGGTTGTGTTGTTGTTTGAAAATGGGTATACGAATTCCCTTACCGTCGCCGACGGCACCATTGGGTACTGAGAAAAGGGTATAAGCCGATAGCTGCAGCTAATGCTTACATCACATTCATCAATGTTCTTTTCCGGAAATGGTGAACGGGAAAATTTAGCGTATATGAACTTCTGGTGGTTTCACGCGCTGACGAAAACGGGCGAACAGAAATTCAATGTGGTGGTTCATATTACATGGGAGCGAGGCTCCGTTTACTTTGAAGACATAAAGGTATAAGAGCGGAAAACACCACCATATAAAAACAGGGATAAGCGGGACTTGCGCCACTACAAACGGTAAAGTACCTGTGATGAACGGTAAAATAAGTGCGTCGGCGGCAAAATAGCTTGTTCAGCGGGAGTATTTGCTACATGGTTTCATTTTCTTCCTTATGCTTAGGCCGCCAGATCAGGTAGTAAAAAGCCAGTACCAGCACACCGATACCAAAAGGAATTAATGCCAGGTGCTTGTAAGTGTATTCGCCCCACACAATTTTTTCATCGAAGCCTAGAAATTCACTGATCATCCAGTAAGAGTTGGCACTGATCCATACGGCAATGGCAATATTGTGGCACAACTCAGACATCATTTTTCGTGTGCGCCAACTGATTAATAAAGCAATACTTAAAGTGGGTACAATCATGGTAATGCCGAGTATTTTAAAACCCAGACACCAGGCGATATCTTTAAATAGCCAGAAAACAATATGCAGGTTTTCCATTTTTCTGTATTGCAACGGAATGCTGTAGTGCTGTTTGGTAGGGTTTGACATGTAGCAATAGTGGTAAGTGACGAATAACTGCAATATTAATTTTTTTCAGTACTCAGCGGCTCAAAATTCTGCTGAATCGTTGAACATCTGCTGCAGGCATAATGGGTTCTTTGTGAATAAGAGATGTCGCAAACTGTTTTGCAAAAAATGGTGCCAGTGAACAACCCTTGGTTCCCATTCCATTCAATAAACCAATGCTGCTATGAACAGGATGCATACCCGCAAAAGGCCTTCTCTCCATATTGGCTGGTCGTTCAGCTGCAATATGATCCACAATGGTAAAAGGTAATTTCAGCCAGTGTGCCAGTTGGGTCTCTACTTTTTTTCTGAAATCAGGGGAAGGATTTAGATCTGTAAAATCCCATTCATAGGTAGAGCCGATCCACCATAAGTCTTTTTTCCATGGAACAAGGTTGATGCCTTGTTTATAAATATTTGTGGCAGGCAGGTCCTTTATTTCAGCAATGATGGCCTGCCCTTTATTGGGAGCGTAGGGCAATAGCTGAAAATAAGGATTATGAAAGCCTGCCGCTCCTTCACAACAAATAATAGCCGATGCATGAATACCTGCATAGTTTACACCGTTATCGCTCACAGAACAATCCTTCCATTCAAATTTCTGTTCAAGCAGTGCATGGTTCTCTTGTAAAACTTTACGCCAATTGTCTATCAGTGTATGTAAGTCGATAAGCCAGCAGGGGTTGATTTCACCCACGCCAAAATCAAAATGAAAATATTCGCTAAGCGCAGCTGTATTTTCAGGAACACGTAAATATTCTTTTTCTTCCGGTAAGCGATCCTTAAAAGCCAGCATCATCTGCGGAGTAGGGTGGAAGTCGAGAATATTAGATTGCCTTATCAGCGAAACACCCAATTCTTTTTCCAACGAACGATATTCATTCACCGCAAAAGGCATGATGGTATCAATTTCCCAGGTACGTACAATTCTCCTGCCGGTAACAGGATTGATCACACCACTAGCTACTTTGGAAGCGGTATAAGGTTTTGCTTCATCTAACACCAGTACTGTCTTACCGGCACGCATCAGGTTCCAGCTTAACATGGTTCCGCAAATACCCTGGCCGATAATGAGATAGTCGATGGTCATGATGTCAGATGTCAGATGTCAGATGTCAGATGTCAGATGTCAGATGTCAGATGTCAGATGTCAGATGTCAGACATTTTTTGATTCGCAAGTTACTACATTCCATCAATCCTACATCTGAGATCTGCGATCTGCCATCAGACATTACTCCTCTACTCTTATCATCATACCACCCGAATTTGCAGTGAACTCGGGTGCGTACATGCATTGTATACTGGCATTACCGGTTGAGAATACACCTGTATGTGTGATGAATACCGGGTAATCGAAAACATAAGTGCCTTTCCGCAGCTGACTGATAAAGAAGTTGGAACTGGCATCTTTGGTACTTTCATAATAGCCCAGTCCATCCTGCCATTTATAACCACTTAGTACATTTACCGGTTCCATAGTAGAAGCCCTGGTATCTTTCAGGTGCAGGTATTCCATTTCACGATCGCTTTTAATGGTTAAACGAACCACTACTTTATCGCCGGGTTTCAAGACATCGTTTTCATTTACCACATCGAGTACTTTACCATTATTACTATAGCGTTCGATGAATAATTGTTTCGTAACAGATAAAGGTGTTGCAGACAGTTTGATTTTATCCATGTCTTCAAAATACTGCCAGTAAATACTGCCCCATGAAGGACTTTGTATTTGCTGTTTACCCTTGGTTTGTACCGTGATTTTTATATTACCCATTTCAGGGTTCACTAAGCGGCCTTCAATTCTTTGCTGAAAATAACCTGTTCCGGCTTCTGTTGGTTGATCCTGACTGCTAAAACTGGTATTGCCTAACTGTATACGGATGTTTTTATCGGTATATAAAAGATCTGTTCCTGTCATTAACAATGCATAACAGGCTTCAGCCGTGGCAACGGTGGTGTTCCAATGATTGGTTTGCTTATTGAGCAGTAACCAGTTTCTGGCTTCATCGATGGCTGTATTACCATCGCTCATGGGTTGTCCCTGTTGAAGCTCCTGTAAGAACTGGATCATTGTTGCCTGATGTTCAACAGGTGTCTGGTACCATGAATAGGTTAACCTGTCTTTCCAGTAAAGTGAAGCTTTCGCCTCATCTCTCACTGTATTTTCCAGGATAGCGGTTCGGATATTTACGTTCACATAGCGAATCTCATTATTGCGATAATACACCAAACCCAACAAAGCACGATTATAAATAGATTGTTGCTGAATCTGATATTTCCCCCGGTTATAAAAGAACTGATAAGCTTCTGCATACTTAGGTAATGCAATATCACGGAAAAAACTACGCATATAGAGATACTGGATATGTGAGGTTGAAATATGGTTACGTGTTGTATCCAGTTTGGCTTTTTTCCAGTATTGATATTCTTTGTTGATTTCCTCATCCAGGAAGCGAATGGCTTTCTCAATAACAGGTTTGAGCTGAATGGCAATATCGGGTGTTAGTGCACCGGTTCTTTTTAATTTGCCGATACCAGTGAGTACATAATTGGTCATATAGCGATCTCCATAACCACCTTTGAACCAACTGAAGCTGCCGTCGGATAGTTGCATATCCTGTAATTTTTTTACCAGTTGATCTGCCTGCTGATTTAACCGGAACATATCGAATAGCAGGGCGATATTTTTTTGTTGTTCTTCCTGACTTTGCGCGGCAAATACCCATGGGGTTTCTTCCAGCATGATTTGTTTCAGCGATTCATTCAGTGCCAGTTTACTTTTTGGGGTAGCGGTATCTTTTAACCAGGCCTCAAATACTTTTTTAATTTTCGGATCCCTGTTTACAATATAAGTCCCCAGTGCATTGGCATAAAAGCGGTTGAAAGTCTGTTCCACACATTCATATGGATATTCCATCAGATAAGGTAGTGCGCGGATCGCTTCCCAAATCGGATTAGCTGTGTAGTTGATGGTGATACCTTCATGTGTTAAACTTGGACTATTCGCCTGAAGTAATTTCTCAAAGCGAAATAACTGTGTAGTATCTTTTGTAATGAGAACAGGTAAACTTTCTGTCACCAGTTGACGATTGGTTAATACGGGTAACATATTTTCCTCCCCGTCACTATATTTATCTGCTCTGGCAATGAGGCGCCAGCTCAATGTTTTATTAAAGCTGAACGGAACCTGTATCGGAAATTTAATAGCCGTGCTTTGTCCGGCAGCTGCCGTAAAATACTGAACCGGAAATACATTCTGGAACCAGCCATCTACTGAACTGCCTGTGGCAGCATCTATGAGTTCAAGTGTTACCTGACCGGATAATTCTTTGTCGCTCAGATTTACAACCTTGCCGCTGAACTCTAATTTATCGCCTTCTCTGATAAAACGGGGTGCATTGGCCTGTGCCATCAATGTTTTCTGGGTGATGATGCTGGTGCTGTTGGTTCCAAAAGCAAGGTCCTTGGTATGTGCCAGACTCATCCATTTCCATTTGGTTAAGGCATCAGGCATGGTGAAACTGAAACTATAATTACCGGCAGTATCTGCATATAGATTGGGAAAGAAGAAAGCTGTTTCGTTGAAATTTTTTCGGATGGTAACAGGTGTTTCTTCCTCGGGTACGGCTGTGTTATTTTTATCCAAAGTTGAATTCCCTCTGATGCCGATATTCATCATCATACTCGTATCAGCCATTACAAGAGCGAAATTCGATGTATTGGTAATAGATGGCAATGAATTGGTATTAGCAAGTTGAGATATAGTGCCTGCACTAAAACTATACATCGTTTTTTTATCATAACTTTCTTCTTTCCTCATTCTTGCTCCTTTACTACTTGCCATGTTGTATCCAACCACATTCTCTAGCATTTTTTCTACATGCTTTTTCAGTTTATCAGAAACATTGGCATACGTAATCCACTGGCGGATATTGCGTTCATACAAATCAGTATTGCTTTCAGCGAGTCGGTCAACTGTTTCTGTATATTCAGGCAGGTAATCAAAAATGGCTATGGGATTTTCATATTGATTGCTGATGATGAAATTCCGGGTGGGTGTAAAATAGTTGGTAAAACTATTCGGCCGCCACAGGAGAGGTGTATTCAACTGATGGTTCCTGAACTGATCGAGTGATGCATCATACATCGTAGTGAGTAATTCAGCTGCAAGGTTTTCATGCTTTGAACCCTTTACCTGAACCGTCCAGGTTTCTTTGCTGCCCGGTTCGATTTTGTTCCTGAATGTCTGGTATGAAATATTCAGTTGTTTATTGCTCCAGGGTATTTCAATATTCGTCAGGAAAGTATACAAGCGGTTATGTAAAATATAAGCTTCTGCAATGGCAGCACCACCCCGGTCGGTTTCCGTAGCTGTGAATATTTGCTCACTGAGTCCCTTTTTTCTGGCCTCGTATTCTATAAACGATGAATTATTTTTTGTGGCTGTTTTCTTAATCACAAAAAGCTCTTTCGCAGCAGAGCCACTCAGGTATAGGGCCGTGTCGCCAGGTTCTATGGTTGTTTTTACATCATGGGTAAATTGATAAACCGTATTGGGCATTTGTCCGGTACGGCTATTGAATACCCCGATATAATGTAGTGTCCTAACCTGCTGGCCATCTTTATCGGTGGTAATGGCTTCTATTTTATACTGACCAGCTTCCAATGGTTGCTGTAAGATGAAAGATGCCTTTTCTTTGGTATTTATCCTTCCTTCTTCTACCAGCTTTAGTACAGGCCAGGTCAGCATATCTGTTTCTGAAGCATATTCATCGTGAGGAAAAAGAGATATAAATTCCTTTTCATTCAGGATGAACTGATCCGGCTTTTCCCACAGTCTTTTGCGGATCAATCTCTCGGGTGTTTGTAATGCGTATACTTTGATGCTTACATTGGCGGGTTCTGGCTCATTACTGAGGTTGGTTGTTTTTACAAGGATGGCTTTTGCATCTTTACTATCAATTAGCTTAGGATTCTCAATGGTTAGTTGCAATGACTGATAACCAACGGTAATTTCTGTGCTGGCAGTTCTGGTTTCTCCGTTTTTATCGGTTACAGTGGCATTTACGGTGAATGCAAAAACTGTATGGTTATCATCCTCCTTACGTATATCATCTGCACTGGCAGTAAAAGATATGGTAAAGTTACCTGAAGCATCAGTAATAAGATTGCCATTGCTTATTTCCCTGCTGTTATCGTATCTTGAAGATCCTCTCCAATACCAGGGATATACACGTCTGATATTGCGTGTAACCTGATACGATACTTTGGCGCCATCGATATTATTGCCTGCAAAAGCTTTTGCATTACCGATAAGCCTGATACTATCGTTTAAACGATAACTGCCTTTGGGTTTTTCGAAGGCAACACTGTAAGTGGGTCTTTTGTATTCTTCTACTGAAAAATAAGCACTGCCATTTTTTATACTGTTGGTTACAATACTGAAATATCCGGTGAGTGCCTTAGCCGGTAATTGAAATTTTCCATGAAAGGAGCCATATTCATTCAGTGTAAATCGAAGGGAATCTATTTTTTTGCCATTCACGTCCTGTAAAATGGCCCAGCCGGTATCTTTTTGCAATAGCTTACTTTTTTGGGTTCCATACTCTCGGGTAACGCCGATGCCTTTATAATAAACAGTTTGGCCGGGTCTGTAAATAGACCTGTCAGTGAAAAAGAAAACCTGTCTGTTGTTTTTTTCAAATTTTATCCGGTTCTCTTCTTCAGGTTGCAGGATATCATCATTGGCGACAGCATTATAATATTCGTATTCCGCTGTCATGAATTTCAACTGGTCATTACCCTTTTCAAAATGATAACGGTAGTAACCATTGTTATTCTTTTCCGGGAAAATAAAATGTCCGTTTTTATCTGTAAGCTGTTTGGCTACTGTCTGGAAATCAGACTTTCTGGTAGTATTGTTATAAGATTGCTTTTGAATAGTAACTTTTACATCCTGTAAGGGTTTACCTGTTTCACGATTCAATACAAAAAAATCGGCCCCATTTTTTATGTAACTGATATTTGATACTATAAAAGGCAGGTATCGTAACCGGCTAAGGCTGTCATTGAATAGTACATCATTGGAACACAATAGCGCATAGTTACCAGGAGCCAAACCGGGTAGAGCCAATTCAGTTCCATGGGTCTGGTGATCATTGGTGCGGGGAAGTGCAAATGATAAGGACTTAAGCTGTTTTTGTTTCGAAATTTTTTGCCAGAATGGTTTGCTCCAGAACTGGTCGCCAGACATATCCTCCTCATCTATTTTCAAAATACGGATATAGATACTATCCATATTTCTGTAATCCAGTTTTGCGCGGAAAGGCTGGTTGGGTATATTCACCCATTCAGTTTGTACCATCAGTTGAACGGTATGGATGGCAGACAACTGGTTCTTCATTTTAATCACACCAGAAGCGGTGCTGTCATATAAAGGAATGGCGTCTTTTATGATCTTTTTTGCTTTCACATAGGCATACCTGTTGGCTGTATCACCAAAGGGTGTATAACCAGAAGCACGGTTGATATACAGGGCGGCTAATTGCGACCAGACTTCTGCTGTGCCGGAATAATTTTTGTATTGGGTAGTAAGCTGCATTAAAGTCTGTTCATATTTCTCTTCCCTGTTAGTGAAAATGCCATGTGTATATACCCAGTTGATTCTTTCCTGATCCAGGTACAGTAAAAGTTCTTTATCCCTATCGTTGCTATGGTGTTTTAAAATCTTTTTATATAGGGATAGTGATTGCCATAAATAGGAACTACTATCCGTTGTATGGAAGTTCGTCTGTATGAAAGCTGGTAATGGGGAAAGGGCTTTTTCATCCTTCAGTGAAAAAGTCTCAATAGGGTTACGTACATACGAAGAACCATATTTAAAAAATTCAAGGGCTTCTCTGATAGCCAGGTCGAATAAACTACTGTTGGCAAAAGCTTTTGTGCCCTTTATCAATACTGCATCAAATTGCTGCATAGGTATAGATTGCAGCAATGATTCTTCTTTTATACACCTCAGATAAAGAGAAGATATTTCAGTATAAAAGTCATTCATAGACCATGTGTCTATATCTTTTGATACCTTGGTTGCTGAAGGCTTTCTGTTGTAAATCTGCCAGCGGTAATCATTACAATAACGGATCATTTTCTTGGCCAGTAATAGCTGTAATACAGCTTTTACTACCGGTACTTTTTCTGTATCAATTTCAGTGCTGAGGTCTGCTATGATTTCTTTGTAACCTTTTTCTGTAATGTTGTTCTCAAGGCTATAACGATAAATAAGGCTTTTCAGCTTCTGTGCAGGAAGGTTTCTTTGCGAAGCTTTCTGATAGAGTTCATTTACTTTGGTTAATGCCGTCTTGTTTAAACCCTTTTCGAGGATTAATGTATCGATGGTAAACCATTCTTTCAGAAAACTGGTATCAGTCTGTGTACGCTGTGCTGAAATTGTAAAAGAAAAAAAGAAAAAGAAAACTGCTAAGCTGTAACGCATGCGGTAAAATTTAGTAGAAAAATACGTTCTATTTATATGGGATGCAAACTTGCCACAAATTACACAGCTATCCGGGCTATTAACAAAAGTTTACACATAAAACAATTCTCTGTGTACACTCCTTTTCTCTGCTAAAAAAATATCGTGGTTGAAGGTCATGTGCTAAAAACGAAAGCTTGCAGTTTTCACCGCAAGCTTTACCCCCAATTTGTAGTTGTTTGAATACTCGTTTGAGTGTTTCTTAACATCTGCAATTTGCATGCTTATGGTCAATAAAACAATACCATTAATTGGGTATTTAATGAAATAATAATCTGTTAACAAAGTATAAGAAAGGATGGGTTGCAGGCATAAAAAAGGCCTGTGTTTGAAGCAGGCCTTTCTATACTATAAAGATACGATTTTATTTTTTAAGTGCGGCAGCCATGGTTTTACCGATATCGGCTGGGCTGGCTACTACATCGATACCGCATTCTGCCATAATTTTCATTTTGGCTTCAGCAGTATCATCTGCGCCCCCAATAATAGCTCCAGCATGACCCATACGGCGACCCGGAGGTGCGGTTTGACCGGCAATGAAACCAACAACCGGTTTTGTTTTATTGTCTTTGATCCAGCGTGCGGCATCGGCTTCCATGCTTCCACCGATTTCACCAATCATAATGATACCATCCGTTTCAGGATCGTTCATTAATAATTCTACGGCTTCTTTGGTAGGGGTACCGATAATAGGGTCGCCACCGATACCAATCGCTGTACTGATACCCAGTCCGGCTTTCACCACCTGGTCAGCAGCCTCATAAGTAAGGGTACCACTTTTGGAAACGATACCGATACGACCTGGCTTGAAGATGAATCCGGGCATAATACCCACTTTGGCTTCACCTGCGGTAATTACACCAGGACAGTTAGGACCAATGAGGCGGGTAGGTTTACCCAACATATAATTCTTCACTTTTACCATATCCTGTACAGGAATGCCTTCCGTAATACAAACGATCAGACCAATACCTGCATCTGTTGCCTCCATAATAGCATCTGCTGCAAAAGCTGGTGGAACGAAGATGATGCTCACATTGGCACCTGCTGTTTTTACTGCATCAGCTACTGTATTGAACACCGGACGGTCGAGATGGGTGCTGCCGCCCTTGCCGGGTGTTACGCCGCCTACTACGTTGGTGCCATACTCAATCATCTGTGTAGCATGAAATGTGCCCTCTGTTCCGGTAAAACCCTGAACAATGATTTTCGAATTTTTATTCACTAATACTGCCATGGTAATGGATTCTTGTATGTTCAAATTTGGCGCAAAAATAGGAGAAAATGAACGGATACCACCCAATGATCCAAACTTTGTTCAAGAGATAGCCCCGGATCAGCGTACAGCGCTGAAAAAAGAAGAATATTCAAAATGCAGACTGGCCCAGTAACTCTGCCATTCGGCTTTTTCATCTCCATTCAGCCTTTCCATATAAACGGCACTTACCATAAAAGGACCTGAATATCTCTTAACTTTTACTGTTCCCCGGTTATTGGTGCGGTATTCCTCCATTCGGCCTGTACCATTTTTTTCCCGGTTCCAGGTCTTTACCAGCAGATTGGCCAAAGGCTTACCCTTAAACAATACCCTGAATGTAACGGTTGGTAATTTGTCTGCAGGTGCCATAGCGGGAGAAGCATAGGGGTTCTCAAATGGAATAATGTCGAGCGGGAGCCCTGTTGGCTTTGTACAGGCATCCGTTTTCAGGTCGCCTACCTGAATAATGGTTTTTACAGAACGCTGATAGTATTCCTTTCCCGGCTTTGTGGTCTCATTGTTTTTTTGACGGAAATCGATAGCCGTCTGTAATCCATCTTCTTTCAGGTAATCATTGAATTTATCTGAGTCCAGTTCAATATGTGAATTGGTGCTGTTGAATATAACCATATGTGTGCCCTCCGTTTGTAATGGCAACCTGATGGAATCTCCTTTCTGTATGGATAGTCTGTCTGCAATATCTACCTGCGTTCCATTGGGAAGATAATGGGAGAGTTGTTTGATTTTTTCTTTATTACCCGTCCAGTTTTCGCCGGTGAAATTTTCACCTACCCGAAAACGTATCAAGGCAATATCACGTATTGTATAAAAATATTTATCAGGACTCAGCCAGAATTCATGGGCATTAAGTAAGACAGAGGATATAAGCAACAGGAAAACAAGTAAAGTTTTTTTCATGGCTGAAAATTACAAAAAAGCCATCATGTCTCTGTTCCTGAAAATTGTTAGCCATAGATACACTGATTATTGTAATCTGTGCATCTATGGCTAACAATCTAATTTTTTTGAAAACTTATAATTTATAGAACAACCTGCTATCGTTACCAATGGCGCTGGTTACGCGCAGGAAATAAGGACCTGTTTTTAATTCAACTGCCGGCACTTCAATGAAGTTATTACCTGTTAATAAACCCTTTTTGGTTTTCCATTTGATGGTACCATAAATATCATAAATACCAATCTCCACTTCAATACCCATTTTGGTCCAGATAGTTGTTACAAAACGGGATAGGACCGGATTGGGATTGATTTGGAGTATTCTGATCCGTTGGCTGATGGGCTCATTGGTAGTACTGTCTTTTATTTCGAATACTTTACAAACCTCGCTACTACAGCCAGCCGCTGTTTTTATTTTCAGGCAAATGGTGTATATACCTTTCTGGCGGTACTCCTTTTCTGGTGATACTATGTTTCCACCCAATTCGGTTCCGTCACCAAATTTCCATTTTCGTTCTATGATACTATCGCCCGCAACAGCTGTTGAGCCGCTACTATTGAATTTTATTTTTTTCTGCGATAATCTTTCATCAGAAAATTTCACCACACACTGATTGTTTGGAATGGTATACGTAATATTCTCACAATACCTGCTTTCGCAGCCTTTTGCCGTTTTAATAATCAGACAAACGTTATACACTCCAGCTTTCCGGTATTGATAAACCGGATCTTTTCTGTTACCTGTTAAAGCAGCAGAGCTATCGCCAAAATACCAGGTTCTGCTTACGATGCTATCGCCTTGTGGGGCTATGGAACCCAGGCTGTTAAATTGTATGGACTGTTCTTTTTTTGTAAAACTGAATATGGCCTTACAATACAGCGGTGGGTTGATAATGATTGAATCCTTCACAACAATGGTATTGCAGTACATGGCCTCGCAACCTTTTACAGACTTTATTTTCAGGCAAACGGTATAAGAGCCCGTGTCTTTAAAAGTTTTCAAGGGGGTTATTTCATTGCCCTCCATGGCAGTTCCATCGCCAAAGATCCAGATGCGCTGTTTGATGCTGTCGCCACTTGACGCTAAACTTCTACCACTGTTAAAACGGTAACTACGGTTGCCGTTTTTTTCAAAAGTATAAGTGGCCGTACAACTTAAGGGTTCTGTAATTTCAATAGTGGTGCAGTATTTACTTTCGCAACCTTTGGCTGTTCTGGTATAAAGACATACCTGGTATTTGCCGGTTTTTGCATATTGGTAAACCAATTCTTTAGCAGCACTGTCTATAATTTTGCCATCACCCAATATCCAGCCATACCTGATGATGCTGTCATTACCCATAAAGCTACTGGTACTGTTGAGTATTATTTTTTTTCCATCACTACGGAAACTGAATTTAGCCTGACAGGTAACAGGTGGTGTAATCATGGAGTCGCGCACAATAATGGTTGCACATATTTTGTTTTCGCAACCTTTTTGTGTTTTGATCAATAGACAAACATTGTACACACCAGTGTCTTTGAATTCTTTTAAGGGATTGATTTCCTTTCCTTCGAGTATAGTGCCATCACCGAAAGTCCATCTTCTCACTACGATACTATCACCTGCCGGTATAGTACTGTTTCTGGAGCTGAATCGAAATGTTCTTCCTTGTATTTTTTCTGATGAAAGCACAGCTTTACAGGTAGTTGGCGGCGTGGTGGTATCGGGGCTACAGATTGTAAAATTACTTTCTGCATAATTGCTGGTGGTATTGATATTGGGATAGTTGATCAACAGTTTACCGTCGCAGTTCTCTGTACTCACTTTTATCTTTGTAATGGTACTGTTACAGCTAATGGTATCTATATAATAACCGTTCGGGTTTGTTTTAACCGTTTTAAACTGATAACAGGCGGCAGCGCCATTACTGCTATCGAGTGTAATGGTAATTGTTTTGTTTACAACAGGTTGGCCATTATTATATTTTACGGTACCCTTTACAATGATGGTATTTGCAAAGCTGCCGAGTGGAAGTAATACGAGTATGATACGGCAGATCAATCGGGTAAAATTATCCATAGGTTTAGTTTTTGATCTGATTAACAGATACCCTGTTTTTATTTACCGCAGTCCGGGTACGATATTTTTTTTGGATTGTGCATACCTCTGACTAACCTTCCTTTCTCTTTTTCTCCTTGTTATCTTCCCTTATTAAGGCAGGATTCAGTTGTAATATTTTTTTTGCAGCAAGAAGGGGAGAAAGGAAGGTTGTAGCTGGATATTCGTCAAAAACAGCCATTTACGAGGAGAAAATCTGCGATCTGCCATCTGCCATCCTCAAATCCCTCCAATTCCCTACTTTTGCGCCAGAAATAAAGTTTTATGGCAACTACATCAGACATCAGCCGTGGCATGATTTTAAAGCTTGACGGCAGTTTATATTCAGTGGTAGAGTTTGGCGAGAACAAAACCGCACGTGCTGCGGCTAAGGTTTGGGCCAAGCTGAAAGGCGTTGATAACAAACGTTCCATTGAAAAAACATGGAACAGCGGTGAAACCATTTTCCCTGTACGTGTTGAAAAGAAAGCTTTCCAGTACCTCTACAAAGACGAAAGCGGTTTTAATTTAATGAACAATGAAACCTTTGAGCAGATTGCGCTGGCTGAAGAAATGATTGATGCCCCGCAGTTCCTGAAAGATGGTTCTGAGGTATTTGTGTTCATTAATACAGAAACTGATCAGCCGATCGGAGCGGAATTACCAGAGAAAATTGTGGTAAAAATCACCTATTGTGAACCAGGTTTACGTGGTGATACTGCAACACGTGCCCTGAAAGCTGCTACCGTAGAAACAGGCGCTACCGTAATGGTTCCCCTGTTTGTAGAAGATGGGGAACTGATCCGCGTAAACACCAAAACCGGTGATTATGTGGAAAGAGTAAAAGAATAATGGATCATCCAGATAGGAAAAGGCGTCTTCGGATGCCTTTTTTGGTGAATAATGAATGGTCAATGGTGAATGTTGGACAACCTCTATTCACCATTGACCATTGACCATTCACAGGACATGAAAAAGACCAAAAAATCCCTGTTTTTATCAAAAAAAGGCTATTTTGCCCTCCAATTTGACCGAAACTAACCAGTTTTATCCCAAAAATTGCCATTATGGATTTAAAGCAAATTCACGAATTGATCAAGATCATCAATAAAAGTAATATTGGTGAAATCAGTATAGAAGATAAAGATGGTAAGGTAACCATCAAACAAAAAGAAGAGCAGTTAGTAACCGTAGCAGCAGCTGCCCCCGCCCCGCAAGTGTTTCACACAGCACCTGCCCCCGCTCCACAACCCGCTGCCGCCGCTCCTGCAGCACCTGCTGCACCGGCCGCCCCTAAAGCAGATAACCTCATTACTATAAAAAGTCCCATGATTGGTACTTTCTACCGCAGACCTTCTCCCGACAAGCCCATGCTGGCTGATGTTGGTACAGAGATCGCTCCTGGTAAAGTAGTATGTATTATTGAAGCGATGAAGCTGTTCAATGAAATTGAAAGTGAAATTAGTGGCACCATCGTAAAAGTACTGGTAGACGATGCCAGTCCTGTTGAATACGATCAGCCACTGTTCCTCGTAGAACCTAAATAATTTGAAAATGTAGCAATTTGAAAATTTGAAAATTGGGTAGTTCTATTTTTCAAATTTTCAGATTGTCTTGAACTCTCCATTTTCAAATTTTCAAATTTTCAAATTTTCAAATTAATCCTGATGTTCAAGAAAATACTGATTGCCAACAGGGGTGAGATTGCATTGCGTGTAATCCGAACCTGTCGTGAGATGGGCATTAAGACCGTTGCGGTTTATTCAACAGCTGATAAAGACAGCCTGCATGTGAAATTTGCAGATGAAGCTGTTTGTATCGGTAAACCCCAAAGTGTAGATTCTTACCTGAATATTCCACATATCATGGCGGCTGCCGAAATTACCAATGCAGATGCGATTCATCCCGGATATGGCTTTCTCGCTGAGAATGCCCGCTTCTCGCAGATATGTGCCGACCATGGTATCAAATTCATCGGACCTACTCCCGAGATGATCAATAAAATGGGAGATAAGATTACAGCAAAAGATACCATGATCAAAGCCGGTGTACCCGTTGTGCCCGGTGGCGAAGGTTTGCTGGAAAGTGTTGAGGAAGCCAAGAAACTGGCCAAAGAAATCGGTTACCCGGTCATCCTGAAAGCAACTGCCGGTGGTGGTGGTAAGGGTATGCGTGTGGTAACACAGGAAAGTGAACTGGAGAAAGCCTATACCACTGCACGTACAGAAGCTGCTGCAGCTTTCAAGAACGACGGCGTGTATATGGAGAAATTTGTAGAAGAACCACGTCATATCGAAATACAGGTAGCCGGTGACCAGTATGGTACCGTTTGCCATATGAGTGAACGTGATTGTTCTATCCAGCGCCGTCACCAGAAACTGGTGGAAGAATCACCTTCTCCATTTATGACCCCTGAACTGCGTAAGAAAATGGGTGAAGCTGCCTGTAAGGCTGCTGCTGCCATTAACTATGAAAGTGTCGGTACCATTGAGTTTCTGGTAGATAAGCACCGTAATTTCTACTTCATGGAAATGAATACACGTATCCAGGTAGAACATTGTGTAACAGAGGAAGTGATCAACTTCGATCTGATCAAAGAACAGATCAAGATTGCCATGGGAGAAAAAATCAGTGGGCGCAACTATGAACCTCAGATGCATGCCATCGAATGCCGTATCAATGCCGAAGATCCTTATAATGATTTCAGACCCTCACCCGGTAAGATTACGGTATTACATACACCCGGCGGACATGGTGTTCGGGTAGACAGCCATGTGTATGCTGGTTATGTGATTCCTCCTTACTATGATTCAATGATTGGAAAACTCATTACCATCGCGCAAACCCGTGAAGAAGCCATAGATACTATGTATCGTGCACTGAGCGAGTATGTGATTGAAGGTGTAAAAACAACCATTCCATTCCACTTACAACTTATGCAGAATGAGGATTTCAGGAAAGGTAATTTCACCACCAAGTTCCTGGAAACTTTTAAGATGAAATAATCATTGACTATCGTCAATTGTTAAAACCCCGGTAATATTGCCGGGGTTTTATATTTTCCATGGTGAATCCTTATGCAGTTTGACTGTGTATGCGTCTAAATGTATATTCATCATCTAAACCCCATTTATGAGATCCCAACTAATTGGCTGGCTGATCTTATGCATCAGTTGCTCTTCCGCACCTCAAGAAAGTCAGCATCATTCAACTGCAGTAACCAACGACAGTAATGGCTATGTATGGAAACAAATAATAGACAGTGCCGGGTGGAGAAAGAATTACAATTTTCAGCAATTTAGTATCGGAGATACCATATGGACTTTTCATCCCGATGGAAATTGGTATTCTATTGATCAGGGAAAGAACTGGATAAAATCATCTCTTACCAACGTGATTGATAACCATGCATTTTTAGACTATGTGGTATTTAAAGGGGCTGTATATGGATTGGGTTATTTTAAAGGAAATATTGAAAGCTTTGTTTACAAACCCCATATTTACCGGTCAACCAATATGAAATCATGGGAATTATTATCTGCATCCTCAAATATCCCCGATCGTTTTTTTTATCATCCGTTTGTTTTCAGGAATAAATTATGGTTGATTGGCGGGCAAGATAAAAACCAACAATATGCTGATATCTGGAACAGTGAAGATGGTATTCACTGGGTGAAGCAGAAGGATAATCTTGCATTTGGTAAAAGAAGTGGGAGCCAGATCGTTCAACTTGGTAATACTTTATATCTCCTGAACAACGATGTGTGGAGTTCTACAGATGGATTGAACTGGCAAAAAGAAACGGATGAAATTGTTCCCGGCGAACAGATTTTTGGATACGCAGCATTGGTATATGATGCCAAAATCTGGCTGCTCGGTTGTAACCGGAATGGTCAGTTTTCAAGTCAGGTACTAGTCAGCAGTGATGGAAAAAAATGGGATGGCATGGATGCTCCCTGGTCGCCGAGAGGTGGTATTGCAGCTGTCGTGCATCACGATAAAATTTTCATGACAGGTGGAAAGTATGGAGGTACACCCAACCATACAGAATTTGTATACAGTAACGATGTATGGATACTGGATAGAAAAAATAAGTCAGAAAAGAAACTTCCCTGAACCGATGTGTTGCAAAAATGGATATGCTGCAGATCGTACCGCAATAAAAAAGCTGCACCCATGAGTGCAGCTTTTTTATTGTGGTGTAAGTTGTATTTATTTTCCACCGCCTCCACCGCCACCTGGACGGTTTCTTCTCATTTCTGCATAATACTCATTAACAGCTTTAATCTGATCGTCAGTTAATGGAATAGCTTTCATTTTTTTCTCTCTTTCTTCGTTGGTTTCTTTCATTTTTTTGGCACGATCTTCTTCACTCAGGTCGCGTAAACCACGATTTTGTTGCTGAGCCCATATTTGTATTTCCAATACCTTATCGGCCTGTGCATCTGTGAGTTTTGTTTTCTCCATCAATCCGGGTTTCACACGCTGTTTCATCATTTCCAGCATCTGAGCAGGGTCCATTTGCTGACCGCCTCCGGGTTGTGCCATTGCTACAGTAAGGGTGCAGCAGAAAGCAATCGTTAAAAGGGCAATTACTTTTTTCATTGTTTTTAGTTTAGTTTAATAGATTATAGACAGAAAGTTAAGGTATTGGTTTATTCTGCAAAAATGAATATCGGTGAATGGTCGATGGTGAATGGTCAATGGATGAAGGGGGAGTAGTCAGTAGTGAGTAGTGAGTGGGGGGTATTCACCATTCACAAAAAAGCCCCGACCGGGAACGGTGCGGGGCTATTGATTGCTCAAGTCAAAAAGAACGATTATCTTAAAAACAACATCTCACGGTATTTGGGCAGGGTCCATTTTTCGTCATCTACCAGGTGTTCCAGTTTATCAACATGGTATCGGATCTCATCAAAATAAGTTGATTTGATCGACTCATACGAAATGGCTTTTTCACGGCTATCGGCGATATTATTGGCCACTTTACGGGCTTCCACCATCAGGTTTACTTTATCATGAATTACCTGAATATGTTCGCTCACTTCTTTCAGTATAGATAACTGGCTCTTATAAGCGGCTTCACCCAGACCTGCAGCTTTGAGCCCGTTTACATTGCTCAACAGTTCATTCTGGTACGCAATTGCGGCAGGAATGATATGGTTGATGGCCAGATCTCCCATGATACGGGCTTCGATCTGTACTTTCTTGATATATTTTTCCAGCTCAATTTCATGGCGTGCTTCCAGTTCTGTATGACTGTATACACCATTACTTTCGAACAGTTTTTTAGCTTTATCTGTAACCATGGCATCCAGTGCAACCGGTGTTGTTTTCAGGTTGGGTAAACCACGACGCTCAGCTTCTTTGTGCCATTCGTCGCTATAACCATCTCCTTCAAACAATACATTTTTACTTTCCACAATGTATTTCTGAATCACCTGCATGATGGCGATTTCTTTTTTGTCGCCTTTTTCTATCAGGGCATCAACATCTGCTTTGAATTTCTTCAGGGTATCTGCCATGATGGTATTCAATACGGTCATAGAAATAGCACAGTTGGCAGAAGAACCTACCGCACGGAACTCAAACTTGTTACCGGTAAAGGCAAAAGGAGAAGTACGGTTACGGTCTGTATTATCCAGCATCAGCTCAGGAATACTGCGGTGCAGATCGAGTTTCAGGATGGCTTCATCCTGCTCATCGAATTTGGTGCTTACCCTGGTTTCAATATCTGATAATACTTTAGCGAGGTACTGACCTACGAATACAGAAATGATGGCAGGCGGTGCTTCATTGGCACCCAGACGGTGATCGTTGGGAGCAGAAGCGATGGCTGCACGCATAATATCTGCATAATCATGAACAGCTTTGATGGTATTCACAAAGAAGGTCAGGAACATCAGGTTGGTCTTAGGCGTTTTACCGGGAGCCAGCAGGTTAACACCTGTATCGGTAGCCATACTCCAGTTATTGTGTTTACCGCTACCATTGATACCTGCAAAAGGTTTCTCATGTAACAATACCACCAGCTTATGACGCTTGGCCACCCGGCTCATCACATCCATTAATAAGGTATTGTGGTCAACAGCAATATTTACTTCTTCAAAAATCGGCGCACACTCAAACTGCGCAGGTGCTACTTCATTGTGGCGTGTGCGTAAAGGAATACCCAACTTATAAGCTTCCTGCTCGTAATCTCTCATAAACGCATATACACGCTCAGGAATAGAGCCAAAATAATGGTCTTCCAACTGCTGACCTTTTGCAGGAGAGGCACCAAATACGGTACGACCGCACTGTACAAGATCGGGACGTGCAGTGGCAAGTGCTTCATCGATAACAAAATACTCCTGTTCCCAACCTAGGGTAGGTGTTACTTTGGTTACGTTTTTATCGAAGAAATTACATACTTCCACTGCTGATTTGTTCAGTGCCTCAATGGCTTTCAGCAACGGCGCTTTATAGTCGAGTGATTCGCCGGTATAAGAAACGAAAATGGTAGGAATACATAAGGTTTTGCCCTGACCAATTTCAATAATAAATGCAGGTGAAGAAGGGTCCCAGGCAGTATAACCGCGGGCCTCGAAAGTAGCACGTAAACCACCGCTGGGGAAAGAAGAAGCATCAGGCTCCTGTTGAATCAGTGCTGCTCCGTCGAATTCTTCGATTGCAGTGCCATCTCCTTTCAGGGTAAAGAAAGAATCGTGTTTTTCAGCAGTGGTACCGGTAAGTGGCTGAAACCAGTGCGTATAGTGGGTAACCCCTTTACTCTCTGCCCAGGCACGAATGCCATTGGCAATCTGATTGGCTACGTTACGGTCAATTTTTTTACCGCCACGGATACTGGTAATAAGGCTTTTATAAGCTTCATCGCTCAGGAATTCACGGGCTGTTTTCAGGGTAAAAACATTGGTTCCGAATATGCCGGTAATCTTGGTACTGGCCGGAATACTTGTCTCATTGTTGTTGATGCTGCTGATCGCATTAAAGCGTAAAGACATAAGGTAAGTTTTTTTGACAGCGTAAAAATAAGGTTAATAAACCCATAATTTCACTAGATCAACTTAAAAATGATAAAAAAATGGGTGATTTGTGGAAAAATATAAATATGTAATATTTTATAATTTGTTTTATTTATTTCCCCTTTTTTTACATAAATATTTGATAAACAATTTGTTAATCTGATTTTTGATCTTTTTTTGGCGTATTATGTAATTAATAGACGAGTTTAGCGACTTATAAATAAAACTAAAAATGAAAAAGTTCTTCGTTGTTGTATGTGCATGGATGGGTATGGCATTTATGCCCCTGACTACCGATTGGAAAACGGTGGAGGTTGTTGAAAAAGTAAAAGTGAGTATGCCCACTGAACCCGTGGCAGTAGATGCAGCCGGTGGGCCCCAGCAGATAAGGAAATCGGTTATGGCCGATTCTACAGAATTGGTACTGATGGTATTGGACTTTACAAAATTGGGTGTAAGTGAAGAACAACTGGAAGCTTTAAAAGATACCGAAGATTTTAAGGAACAGATTAAAATGGGTATTACACAAAGTGCAGGTGTGGTAGTAAAAGCAGAGTCGGAAGGTAAATACAACGATAAGCACCTCTATTATCAGTTTGACCTGGAAGTCGAAAAAAATGGTAAAAAAGTTACCAATACCACCCGTATGGTTTTCTACAAGAAATATGCATTATCCCTTACCTGTCAGAATGGAACCGGGGGCGTAAAAAAAGAAATCCAGGATCAGTATTTCAATTCGCTGGTAATTACGGAATAAGCAGCATTGATCTGAAATATATTGAAAGCAGCCTGTCAGGCTGCTTTTTTTGTAACATTTTTTGCTTCACCCCGTTTCACGACTAAACATACTGATATGAAAAAAATATTCTTTTTGATGGGTTTGCTGGTAACTGTGGGCAGTTTTGCGCAATGGAACTGGTTTAAAGTAGACGGAAACGGCGTGTATAAAAAAGAAACCCGCGAAGTAGGCAGCTTTTCCGGAATAACTTCTTCGGGTTCATGGGATGTAATGCTGGCTTATGGCAATAGCAATTCTATTGAGATAGAAGGCGATGAAAACCTACTGGAATATATTGAGACCAAGGTAGAAAACGGTAAGCTGAATATCCGGGCCCGTAAAAACGGAAATATCCGGTCTAAAAATAAGATTGTGGTGTATGTAACCGTCAGTGATATAAAGGGCTTGTATCTCTCTGGCAGTGGCGATATGATCGGGAAGGGTAATTTTTCGAATACAGGTACTACCAATGTAGCCGTGTCGGGTTCCGGAAGTATTAAACTTGATTTTGGTCGTTTTGCTGAAATAGATGCATCTGTATCAGGCAGCGGCAGTATTATCCTTAAAGGTACATCCAATCAGGTAGATGCCAGAATCAGTGGCAGCGGCAGCATCAACTGTAAAGAAGTGGTAAGTGATGATGTTACCGCCCATATCAGCGGCAGTGGTAATATCCGTGTACAGGCCAATACATCAATTGATGCCCGTATTTCGGGTAGTGGTAATATATATTATACCGGCGGAGCAAAAAATGTTCGTACCCATAAAGCGGGTAGTGGCAGGGTGGTGAAAGGATGAGGAGTGGGAATGGTCAATGGTGAATGAAAAAAAATATTGTGCTTGCACAATATTGATTGTCGGGGTCGAGTTTCGTTTATTGACCATTGACCATTGACCATTGACCATTGACCATTGACCATTGACCATTGACCATTGACCATTGACCATTGACCATTGACCATTGACCATTGAC
>NZ_SNWP01000012.1 GCF_004361915.1 Sediminibacterium goheungense
ATTGACCATTGACCATTGACCATTGACCATTGACCATTGACCATTGACCATTGACCATTGACCATTGACCATTGACCATTGACCATTGACCATTGACATGTAAAAAAAAGTCAAGGTGAAAGATCGTTTTTGATCGGTAAATAATTATATTTGGATTGAACTGATACACATGAGAAAAGGAGGGGCTACTTTTGTAGCCCTCTTTTTTTGGAGAAACCATATGCAGAAAATAGCCGTAATAGTTGCCGGTGGAAGTGGACAAAGAATGGGTGCATCCATACCCAAACAATTCCTCTTATTGAATAGGAAGCCCTTGCTGTATCATACCCTCTATTCTTTTTTACATACATGGGATGATCTCAGCGTGATACTTGTTTTGCCGGAAGAACATTTCGAAACCGGCCGTGCTATTGTAGCAGATTTGCAGGCTGCTAATCGGGTTACCCTTACGAAAGGTGGTGATAGCCGTTTTCAATCCGTTAAAAACGGACTGGCACTGATTCATCATCCTTCAGTGGTATTTGTTCATGATGGAGTAAGGTGTTTGGTGAGCAGCGATCTGATCAGACGTTGTTATGAACAGACCCTTCGCATGGGTAGTGCTGTGCCTGCTGTGGCAGCAACCGACAGTATACGCATTGTACAGGAAGGCAAACATCAGGTAACTGACAGAAACAACGTAAGGATCATACAAACACCCCAGACTTTTTTGAGTGAATGGCTGGTGCCTGCTTTCGACAGACCCTATGAAGAAAGCTTTACCGATGAAGCTACTGTGGTGGAAGCTTCAGGCAGGGAAGTGCACCTGATAGAAGGGGATTACAACAATATAAAAATTACCCGACCTGCAGATCTGCTGGTGGCTGAACAAATACTGGCATCTATCTCCCAGAAATAATCTCCATTTCTTTCTTTCTTTCTCCCTGTAAAGACTTATCATTTCCTTTTACAGGATGAAGGGTAGAAAGGGAGGTTTGCTGAATTGAAAGGATGATGCAAATGGATATTGTATTTAATACCCTTTCAGAATGTTGCGGGTGTAATGAAAATAGGGCTGTGAGTATCCACCGAATTTTTTATAGAAAGTCCTCACACCTTCCAGTTCCGAGCCCTCAAAATCGAATAGCAGATCCCTGCCTGATAATTCTCTTAACAGCTGATCAAGTAGTAAATGATTGCTATGCATTTGCCTGCCTTCCGTAATGGTGGTGTTAATAAGATGATAGATTCGTTTATTGTCTTTTAAAAGCAATACATTCGATAAGATGTCTCCTTTCTCATTGCGTACCGATCTTACAAGGCAATTGCCTTCCTGAGAAAGCTGTCTACACAACAAGGTGAATCTGGAAAAACAATCTGTATGGATATGCGGCATTCTGGAAGCATAATTTTGCTGGTAAGCTGTTATGGCTGCGAGAAAATCATTTTCACTGGTATAGATTAAGCCCGGGTGTTTTTTTTGTAAAGTTTGTTTGAGGTCATGGCTATAGGCTTCATGAATTTTATCATACCCGTTTTTCAGCGTAATGATGAAATTGATTTTCTGTTTGGCCTTCACCGCTTCTGCCAAACCGCTATTGCTGAAATTGAACATCAGATCGCCATACCATGCAAACTGTCTTATCTCTCTTGTTAACAGTTCCAGATCTATTTTTTCGGTATTACCGGTTAATCCGAGCTGCTGTATGAAAGGTGGTGTATAAAAATAGCGGAGTCCATATTTTTTTCTCCAGGGTAATGGCATCACCGCTTCATAATCTCCGATCACGATACCATGCCAGTTATCGCAGATATTGGAGAGGTAATCATAGCGACTGTAGATGAGTCCGTTTGCATGTTTGGCAATGCATTGGTCCCATTTGTCTTGTTCAATGATGTGTGCGGGTAATATCAGTATTTCTTTTTTCAACCGGTGTTAATTGATACGAGTCCATGTTTCTGTTCTGCCCAAAAGTGATACACCTATATAACCTCTTACGCTTAAGGTTTTAAGATCTTTTAAACGTAAAAAACATTTGTAGTCTTTGCCGTTTTGCGGATCATAAATTCTGCCACCGTTCCATTCATCATCATCAAATACAAAGTCACGAAGAATGATGGAGCCCAGTAATGGTTTGTTTCTTTGTGCAGCATCCGGATTTTTGATATCCATTTTCGGAGCACCTTTTTCGTCATTGGGTTCTTTCAGCCATACCAGTTTTCCATAGTATTTATTGCCTTGTTTGTAAATCTGTATATGTCCTTTACCCGAAGCGTTTATCCATGTACCAATAATGGCATCGGCATCATGGCGTTGCATAGCTAAAACTGTGGCAGGAAGTATCAGGACAAAACTGATCAGTAATAACCGAAATGTTGTACGCATGTTTTTTTATTTATGGTTGCAGATAAATGATGCCTTCTTTCATAACAAAGGAAACTTTTCTCATGGCAGCTATATTTTCTACCGGGTTACCTTCTACTGCAACAATGTCAGCCAATAATCCTTTCTGCAGTTTTCCGATTTTATGGGCCATACCAAAAACCTTTGCATTGACAGATGTAGCAGACTGAAGAACTTTTAGTGAGGTCATACCATATTCCACCATCAGCTCCATTTCACGGGCATTGTCGCCATGTTTGAAAACACCCACATCACCGCCGAAACAGATGGTAACACCTTTTTGTAAAGCCAGCTGAAAACTTTTCTTTTTTGCCTGAATACGTTCTGTAGGCTGCATGGTTTGTTTGTTCCATCCGTTATAAGAGGCGCTGGCTTCTGCGGCATTCAGCGTGGCACATAAAGCTGTTTTATAGGTGAACATCAGATCAAATACTTCTTCATTACCATAATCGCCATGTTCAATGGTGCTAACGCCCGCCAGTGTAGCTCTTTTCATACCTTCAATGGTACTTGCATGCGCCACTACCTGTCTGCCAGAACTCGCACTTACTTCCACAGCCTTGCGCATTTCTTCCAGGGTAAATGTAGGAGCGGAGTTATTATTCAGCCCCCAGCGGTAATCGGCATACAGCTTTATCAGATCGGCCCCATTACCTATCTGCTGCCTGATTTCTCTGGTAAGTCCTTCTACACCATCTGCTTCCGCAGCAGCTTTTACCAGTAGATGGCTGGTATTACCGAGTTTAGGGCCATAAGTCCCGGTGGCAACAATGGCACGGGTAGCTATCAACATCCTGGGGCCGGGTATAATACCTTTTTCTATGGCTGATTTCAGGCCTACATCTGCATAGCCTGCTCCTTCCGATCCGAGATCTCTTACTGTGGTAAATCCGGCCAGTAAAGTGGCACGGGCATGGTTTACGGCTCTTGCCACCCTTTCGGCTTCAGACTCTTCCAATACCTGATTTTGCCAGCTGTTTTCATTGTAAGGGTGGAGAAGCAGGTGTGAATGTCCCTCTATCAGCCCCGGCAACAGGGTTTTTCCTTTCAGGTCAATGGTTATTTGTCCTTGCCGGGCAGATAAGCTTTCCAGCGGGCCGGCTTCCACAATCGTTTTGCCCTTTACGAGAATGGCCCAGCCGCTATGCATTTGTTCACCATCAAATACACGATCTGCTTTGATCAGAATAAAACTATCGGTTGTTTGTGCTTTTATAGAAAAACACAGACAAACACTAAACAGCAGCATGAGAAAATGCCTAAACTGTACCATCATGTATCGGTTTTGCTGAAAATAACAAACTATCAAAGAAAAAAAATTTGTTTGTATACATCAACTGCCCCATTTTTGCAACACAATGAACAGAATAATTAATAATCAGTGGTGGTGGCATACAAACTCCGATCGGGGAATGTAATGGCGTAGCCAGTACTGTATGAATCATATTCAGAAACCCCGACAGAATTTGTCGGGGTTTTTTGTTGTTATCTGTTCAGTGCCAAAAAATAAATATGAAAAAGATCCAGCTTGAAACGAGTGTAAAAAAAATGTTGGCAGACGTATACACGCCGGTAGGTATTTACCTGCGCATCCGTGATCGCTTCCGGGATACGGTTTTACTGGAAAGTACCGACCACCATGCAGCTGATAACAGTTATTCCTTTATCTGCATCAATGCCATTGGAGGCATTGAAATACGGACGGCAGCAACCATGGAAATAAAACTGCCTGCAGAACAGCCTGAAAAATTAAGTATTACTGATAGGTCGGCCGTTCCTGATCAGCTCTGGAATTTTATGCAGCGCTTTGACGTGGTAAAGTCAACACAGAAAGAAGCCGCTTTTGCGCAGGGACTTTTTGGATACAGCTCTTTTGATGCGGTTGGTTTTTTTGATACGGTTCAGTTACAAAAACCAGCAACTGAAACAACCGCCATCCCTTTAATGCGTTACAGACTCTATCAGTATGTGATTGTGTTCAATCATTATAAAGATGAATTGTTTATCTGCGAAAACAAGATTGCCGGACTAGAATCTGAATTGACGGTAGTAGAATCCCTGATCAGAAGTAAGGATGTACCTGTATATCCATTTGCTGTGAGCGGAGCAGAAACATCCAATATGACCGATGATGATTATCGTACTATGGTAGCGAAAGGGATACAAAGTTGTTTGCGTGGTGACGTATTTCAGATTGTATTGAGCAGGCGTTTCCAGCAATCATTTACCGGCGATGAGTTTAATGTATACCGCGCATTGCGTACCGTGAACCCATCACCTTATCTATTTTTCTTTGATTATGGTGAGTATAAACTCATGGGCTCATCTCCCGAGGCACAACTGATTATACAGCAGGGTAAAGCCATAGTACATCCTATCGCAGGTACTTTTAAGCGAACAGGCGATGATGAGGTAGATCAGCAGATGGCAGCCCGACTGCTGGATGATGCCAAAGAAAATGCAGAACATGTAATGCTGGTTGACCTCGCACGGAATGATCTCAGCAGAGCCTGCACCGATGTAGCGGTGAGCCATTACAGACAGGTACAATACTATAGCCATGTGATTCATCTGGTAAGCGAAGTACAGGGGAAAGTGCCAGCCGCACACAACCCGTTTTCAATACTGGCCAAAACCTTTCCTGCAGGTACATTGAGTGGTGCGCCGAAATTTAAGGCCATGGAACTGATTGATACTTATGAGCCCACAGCAAGAAGTTATTATGGGGGTGCGATCGGGTTTATGGGTTTTGATGGCAGTTGCAACCACGCCATTATGATCCGTACTTTCCTGAGTAAAAACAATACGCTCTACTATCAGGCAGGTGCAGGCGTAGTAGCCGCGTCCAATCCGGAAAGTGAATTGCAGGAAGTGAATAATAAACTGAATGCCTTAAAAACAGCTATTGGGATTGCGGGTGAGGTAGCAGGCAATTAAAGAAGGGTATAGAAATTCAAAAGTCAAAATTTTCAGAAAGTCTTTTTAAAAAAATAAAAAATGAAAATCAAAGAATCACAGATTGAACAATCAAAAAATCAGCCCCGATGAATATTCTTGTTTTTGATAATTACGATTCTTTTACCTACAACCTTGTTCATCTGGTAGAGAAGATTATACATGGGAAAGTAACGGTAAAAAGAAACGATGAGATAGCACTGGAGTCGGTGGATGCTTTTGATAAGATTATTCTGTCGCCAGGTCCGGGAGTACCCTCAGAAGCAGGGTTGCTGGTGCCATTAATCAAAGCCTATGCTGATTCAAAGTCAATATTGGGTGTGTGTCTGGGGCATCAGGCCATTGCCGAGGCATTCGGCGGTAGTCTTACCAATCTCAGTTCCGTATACCATGGTGTAGCCACCGATATTCAACTGGTGCCTGGACGTAGCGAGACAAAGGCTAATGATGTTTTTCAGGGTTTCAGTAATGAATTGTTGGTAGGCCGTTACCATAGCTGGGTGGTGAGTGAAGAGGGTTTTCCTGCTGAACTGGAAGTAACTGCCAGGGACCAACAAAATTATATCATGGCTATGCAGCATAGAAAATATGATGTGCAGGGTGTTCAGTTTCATCCTGAAAGTGTGCTCACACCCGATGGAGAAAAAATGTTACGTAACTGGCTGAAAGCGTAAAGTTGTTTGCCTTTTCATTTTTGCATGTTGAATTTTACAATCGTATGAAAAAAATATTACAATACCTTTTCGAACACAAAACACTCAGCAGAGAAAAAGCGAGAGAAGTATTACTGCAGATGTCGTCTGGTCAGTTTAATGAATCTGAAATCGCTTCTTTTATTACTGTATTCCTGATGCGTAGCGTTACCATAGAAGAATTGCAGGGTTTCAGAGATGCGCTGCTGGAACTTTCTATTAAAGTGGACCTGAACGGGCATGATGTGATGGATATTGTTGGTACGGGTGGAGATGGAAAGAACACATTTAATATTTCCACACTTTCCTGTTTTATTGTAGCAGGTGCGGGTCAGCAGGTTGCCAAACATGGTAATTATGGGGCATCTTCTGTGAGTGGTGCTTCCAACCTTATGGAACAGATTGGGTATAAGTTCAAGCATAATACCGATCATTTAAAACGTGAACTGGAAACAACTAATATCTGTTTTCTGCACGCGCCACTCTTTCACCCGGCATTAAAAGTGGTGGGCCCTGTTCGTAAAAACCTGGGTGTGCGCACTTTCTTCAATATGCTTGGTCCCATGGTGAATCCGGCCGCACCCGCCTATCAGTTGGTAGGTGTCTACAACCTGGAAATGGCAAGGATTTACAACTACCTGCTTCAGCAAACCGGTAAAGCCTTTACCATCATTCATAGCCTCGATGGTTATGATGAAATATCCCTGACCAATGATACCAAGGTAATTACCAATGAAGGGGAGAAAATTATGACACCCGAACAATTGGGTAAACGAACGGTAACGGCACAGGATATTTATGGTGGTAATACAGTGGAAGAAGCGGCTAAATTATTCCTGCGCATTATTAAAGGCGAAGGTAGCTGGGCGCAGAATGCAGTGGTACTGGCCAATGCAGCCATGGCTCTTTTCTGTACGGGCAAGTATTCAGATTATGAAACCGCATATGCCGCCGCTGTAGAAAGTCTGGAAAGTAAAAAAGCATATTCCGCATTGGAGCAACTCATCAACCTGCAATAACCATGAATATATTAGATACTATTATTGCGCAGAAAAGAAAAGAAGTAGCCACTCGTAAGGCCGCTATTTCCTTAACCCAACTGGAACAGGAAACCTATTTTGCAAGGTCCTGTTTTTCCCTCACGGGCTTTCTGGCCGATACCAGCCGAACAGGTATTATTGCTGAGTTTAAGCGGAAGTCGCCTTCAAAAGGTATCATCAATGCAACAGCATCCGTAGAAGAAGTAACAGAAGCTTACGCAAAGCATGCCGCAGGCATATCGGTGCTCACTGATACAGATTTTTTTGGTGGTAATACAGAGGATCTGCATAAAGCCCGCTTCAATCAGGTACCCATCCTTCGTAAAGATTTTATGATTGATGAATACCAGGTATACGAGGCCAAAGCCATGGGAGCTGATGTTATTCTACTGATTGCTGCCTGTTTAAGTCCGGAAGAAGTGAGTACATTAGGTGCCTGTGCCAAAGGGCTGGGTATGGAAGTATTACTGGAGATACATAATGCGGAAGAATTAAACCACATTAATGATATGGTAGATATGGTAGGTGTAAACAACAGAAACCTGAAAACATTTGAAGTAAATATTCAGACTTCTTTGCAGCTCATTGAACATATTCCGGCCGGAAAACCTGCTATTGCAGAAAGTGGAATCAGTAATGTAGATACTATCGTAACTTTACGCAATGCGGGATTTTCGGGTTTTCTGATCGGAGAAAACTTTATGCGGGAACCCAAGCCTTCGGTTGCTTTTGCTGATTTTGTATGTCAACTAAAAGCAAACTAATATGCGAATTAAGGTCTGCGGTATGACCAATACCGAACAAGTAATGCAACTGGATACAATGGGCGTTGAATTTGCCGGATTCATCTTTTATCCCAAATCGCCCCGTTATGTGTTCAGGCATATGTCAAGACCGGATATCAAAAAAATAAAAGGACAGCATATTAATAAAGTAGGGGTATTTGTGAACGCTCCGGTTGAAGAATTGTTACAGACAGTAGACGATTGTGGTTTGCATCTTGTACAGTTACACGGAGACGAAACGCCCAAATATTGTGAAAAAGTCGCCGATTATGTAGGTGTCATCAAAGCGTTCAGGTTAAGAGACGATGATCAGGTATTATGGAAGGTGAAAGATTATCAGGATATAGCCGATATGTTTTTATTTGATACAGATGGAACGGGTTATGGCGGAACAGGGAAAAAATTCAACTGGTCTATGTTGCAAGGGCTCCGTATCAACAAATCTTTTTTTCTGAGTGGAGGTATCGGACCGGATGATGTGGAAGGATTGGCATCATTTTCGAAAGATACCGTTGCAAAGGATCTTTTTTCGATTGATGTGAACAGCAAGTTTGAAACCATTCCCGGATTGAAAGATATGATGGCAGTTGAAAAATTTGTAAAAGCAGTAAAACAATTATAAGCAATGGTAACAACTTATCAGCAACCGGATGCGCAGGGGTATTATGGCCAGTTTGGTGGAGCCTATATACCGGAGATGTTGCATAGAAATGTTGCAGAACTGAGGGAACAGTACCTGACGATTATGCAGGAGCCTGATTTTAAAGCAGAATTTGAGGCATTGCTGAAAGATTATGTAGGCCGGCCCACACCTTTGTTTCATGCAGAGAGATTGAGTGAGGAACTGGGAGCTACTATTTTTCTGAAAAGAGAAGACTTGTGTCATACAGGCGCACACAAAATCAACAATACCATTGGTCAGATATTACTGGCCAGAAGATTGGGTAAAACAAGGATCATTGCAGAAACCGGAGCGGGGCAACATGGCGTGGCTACCGCTACTGTGTGCGCATTGAAAGGTATGCAGTGTATTGTATACATGGGTGAAAAAGATATAGAAAGGCAAGCACCTAATGTGGCAAGGATGAAAATGCTTGGTGCCACGGTAGTACCCGCCATCAGTGGCAGTAAGACTTTGAAAGATGCTACCAATGAAGCCATCAGAGATTGGATCAATAATCCGCATGATACACATTATATTATTGGAAGTGTGGTGGGGCCGCATCCTTATCCGGATATGGTGGCAAGGTTTCAAAGTGTTATCAGCAAAGAAACCAGACAACAGTTACTTGAAAAAACAGGTACTGAATTACCTACCCATGTAGTAGCCTGTGTGGGAGGCGGTAGTAATGCAGCAGGTGCATTTTATCATTTCCTTGATGAAAAAGAAGTAAAACTGGTAGCGGTAGAAGCAGCCGGTCATGGTGTACATACCGGTATGAGTGCAGCCACTACCCAGTTGGGTAAACCCGGTATTTTGCATGGCAGTAAAAGTTTATTGATGCAAACGGCAGACGGTCAGGTAATTGAACCACATAGTATTTCTGCTGGCCTCGATTATCCGGGTATCGGACCACTGCATGCGTATTTATTTGAAAGTCGTAGAGGCGTATTCCTTAGTGCTACAGATGAAGAAGCATTGGCATCTGCTTTTCATGTAAGCAAAACAGAAGGTATTATACCGGCATTGGAAACGGCACACGCATTTGCCATACTTGATAAACTCAATTTGAAAAGTACCGACCGGGTGGTGGTTTGTTTGAGCGGAAGAGGCGATAAAGACCTGGCAACTTATATGCAACACCTATAAAACAATGTAGCACTGATGAGCAGGATTCAACAATTATTCCACCGAAAAAAACAAAGGGTACTGAATGTGTATTGTACAGCAGGTTATCCTAAGTTACAGGATACACTTGAAGTGATACTCGCATTGGAGCAAAACGGTGCAGACCTGATAGAACTCGGTATGCCTTACAGCGACCCGTTGGCAGACGGTCCGGTTATACAGGCAAGCAGTACCATTGCATTGCAGAATGGTATGAGTATTGAAGTGCTTTTTGAGCAATTAAAGGAACTTCGGTTAAAAACAAATATTCCGGTGATACTGATGGGGTATATGAACCCTGTATTGCAATATGGTTTTGAACGTTTTTGTAAAGAAGCTGCTGCTGTGGGGGTAGATGGACTGATTTTGCCGGATCTGCCTGAGTATGAGTATGAAACCATATATGGTAGCATCATTAAAAACAATGCCCTTGATTTTATTTTTCTGGTAACGCCGGAAACAAGTGAGGGGCGCATCAGAAAACTGGATACACTGAGCAGTGGTTTTTTATATGCAGTAAGTTCTTCGGCTACTACGGGTAATGATAAAGATTTTACGCCCGTGGAATCGTATTTGCAGCGATTAAAGGATATGTCGTTGCGTAATCCAGTACTGGTAGGTTTTGGTATAAAAGACAAAGCAAGTTTTGAAACAGCGGGTAAATATACCAATGGAGCCATCATCGGGTCTGCCTATATAAAAGCACTGGAGCATTCGGCAGATATCAGGGCCACAACAAAACAATTTCTTCAACAGGTATTACAATAAGATATGAAGTTGGTGATCATAAAATACAATGCAGGTAATATACAGTCGGTTCGTTATGCATTAGAGCGTATAGGTGTAGCGGCTGAGGTTACCGACAATCATGAAGAGATAGCTGCGGCAGATAAAGTAATTTTTCCGGGTGTGGGAGAAGCCAGTACGGCCATGCAATACCTGCGCGAAAGAAAACTGGATGTTTTGATTGCAGGATTGAAACAACCTGTACTGGGCATTTGTCTGGGCATGCAGCTCATGTGTAAACACTCGGAAGAAAACAATACCGACTGTCTGAATATTTTTGATGAGGAAGTGAAATTGTTTCTCCCCAAAAAAGGGGATGGGCTGAAAGTGCCACAAATAGGATGGAACACGATTCGTGCCTTGCAAACACCGTTGTTTGAATCGGTTCCTGAAAATAGTTACTGTTATTTTGTACATGGTTATTATGCTGCAACCGGCGAACATACCATAGCGACTACTGACTATGTTCAGCCTTATAGCTCGGCTTTACACAGAGACAACTTTTATGGTGTTCAGTTTCACCCTGAGAAGAGTGCAGAGGCAGGGGAAAAAATTTTAGCTAATTTTTTAAAGATTTGATCCGTAGTATATGCAGATTATTCCGGCGATAGATATCATTGATGGTAAATGTGTAAGGCTTACGCAGGGCGATTACCAGCAGAAAACCATTTACAACGAAAACCCGCTTGAAGTGGCTTTGCAGTTTCAGGATGCCGGTTTGCAAAGATTGCACCTGGTTGATCTGGATGGCGCCAAAGCCGGGGCTGTTACCAACTGGAAAGTATTGGAACAGCTGACAGCTAAAACCTCTCTGGTGATTGATTTTGGCGGAGGTATTAAAAAAGAAGAAGACCTGACTATTGTATTTAATTCAGGTGCCGCATTGGCTACTATTGGTAGCCTGGCCGTAAAACAGGAAACCCTGTTTGCTGAATGGTTGAAAAAATACGGGCCAGACAAATTTCTGTTAGGGGCCGATGTGAAAGAAGAAAAAATAGCCGTGGCAGGTTGGCTGGAAACAACCGATATATGGATCTATGATTTCATAGAGAAGTATATGGCTCATGGTGTGCAGCAGCTTTTCTGTACTGATGTAAGTAAGGACGGAAAACTGGAAGGGCCCTCTGTACAGTTATACAAACAGATTTTGGAGAAATTTCCATCCCTGCATTTTATTGCAAGTGGTGGGGTAAGTAATATGGGTGACCTGGAATTGTTAAGAGAAGTGGGTTGCTCAGCTGCGATTGTGGGCAAAGCGATTTATGAAAACCGGATCAGCTTACAGGCATTATCAAAGTTTAATAGATAAATTCAATCTGGATAAGATGCTGGCAAAAAGAATTATACCCTGTCTGGATATTAAAGACGGCAGAACCGTTAAGGGCGTGAATTTTGAGAATATACGTGATGCGGGCGATCCTGTAGAACTGGGGGCATTGTATGCAAAAACAGGTGCCGATGAACTCGTGTTTCTTGACATTACAGCGACCAATGAAAAAAGAAAAACACTGAGTGAACTGGTGAGCCGCATTTCGCAGCATATCAATATTCCTTTTACCGTAGGTGGAGGCATCAGCAGTGTGGAAGATGTACAGGTATTATTACAACATGGTGCCGATAAGATTTCGGTGAACACGGCTGCGTATAAAAATCCGCAGTTGATTGCTGATCTGTCAAAAGAATTCGGTTCGCAATGTGTGGTACTGGCTATTGATACCAAACAGGAAGCTGATGGTCAATGGTATGTATACCTGAATGGCGGAAGGGTGAAAACAGATACTTTATGTATGGACTGGGCGAAACGGGCTGTTGAACTGGGTGCAGGTGAAATATTGCTCACTTCCATGAACCATGATGGTACCAAACAGGGTTTTGCCCTCGACATCACAGCAACACTTTCCGAAACCTTATCGGTACCAGTGATTGCCTCGGGCGGTGGCGGAACCATGCAGCATTTTACAGATGTATTTACCAAAGGAAAAGCCGATGCAGCACTGGCTGCCAGTATTTTTCATTTCAAAGAAATCGCGATACCCGAACTGAAAGAGTATCTTGCAGGGCAGGGAGTGAGGGTGAGGAAATGAGGAATAAGAAATAAGAAATGAGAAATGAGAAATGAGGAGGGGGAGAGGCTGTTAAGTTACCATTTGCTCTCTTAATAGCTAATTGCTAAAGGCTACCCGAACGCTGCTCATATTCTAAGAACCGATTAATGACTATTGTATGAAAGTAGATTTTGCTAAATATTCGGATGGGCTGGTACCGGCCATTGTGCAGGATTTTAATACGCACAAAGTACTTATGCTGGGTTTTATGAACCAGGAAGCATTGGATAAAACAGAAGCCACCGGAAAAGTCACTTTTTATAGCCGTAGTAAACAGCGTCTCTGGACAAAGGGAGAAGAGAGTGGTAATTTTCTGGAACTGAAAAGTATGGCCGTAGACTGCGACAATGATACTTTACTGATACAGGTCCACCCTCTGGGACCGGTTTGTCATACAGGTGCCGATACCTGCTGGAGCGAAAGAAACCACAGTGAAGACTTTCTTTTGTACCTGGAAGACATCATCCGTTTGCGTAAGCAGGTTTCGCCTGATGAATCTTATGTGGCGAAATTGTTTTCCAAAGGCATGAATAAAATAGCCCAGAAAGTGGGGGAAGAAGCGGTAGAGCTGGTGATTGAGGCTAAGGACGACAATACCGATCTCTTTCTCAATGAGGCAGCGGACCTCCTTTTCCATTATTTACTTTTGCTTAACGCCAAAGGTCATAACTTAGGGTCTGTGATTGATATATTGAAAAAACGACATTCCAGATAAGTATGAAAAAAATCTGTTTTTTACTTCTCATGCCCTTTGCCTTACTGGCACAGGGTGGTTCGGGTGAATATGTAATAAAGGGTACACTGAAAGGCCTCGACAACAATACCAATATCTTTTTGATCAATGGTATCAATGGTCAGACTATTGCCACGGCACCTGCCCAGAACGGACAGTTTACACTAAAGGGAAAACTGATGCATCCGGAACTGGTACAGCTGGGTTTTTCGGGCAGAAAAGAAATGCTGGATATATTTATTGGTAATGAAGAAGTGACCATTGACGGTGATATGTCGAAGCTGAATCAGGCTATGGTATCAGGCTCTGCAGTACAGAAAGACTATGAGCGTTTCAGGGTGAAATTCAATCCCACAAAAGATAAATTAAATAACCTCGCATCTGTCATCAATCAATCCAATCAACCTAAGAAAAGAGATTCGCTGATCGGTGTATTTAACCAGTATAAAGCCATTGTACTGGCAGATGCGGCAAGTTATGTTAAGAGTAATCCCGAATCGCCGGTAAGTCCTTTTGTTTTATTTGCGGTAAGTCCACTATATGAAACCATCGATGAACTGGAAGCGCGTTACAATGAATTGCAGCCGATAGCCCGGAAAGGTTTTTATGCTGAAACCGTTTCGAAATTGATTTCCGATGCCAAGGTAGGAAGGGTAGGTTCACAGGCGCTTGATTTTACACAAAATGATGTGGATGGTAATCCGGTAACACTCTCTTCCTTCAAAGGTAAATATGTACTGGTAGATTTCTGGGCAAGCTGGTGTCGGCCCTGCCGCATGGAAAACCCCAATGTAGTATTGGCATATAATACCTATAAAGACAAAAACTTTACCGTACTGGGTGTGTCACTTGATCAGGACAAAAACAGCTGGTTACAGGCCATTAAAGCCGATAACCTTACCTGGACACATGTTAGTGATCTTAAATACTGGAGCAATGCTGCAGCGCAACTCTATCGAATCCAGAGTATACCTGCCAATATGCTCATCGATCCAAACGGAAAAATTATCGCCCGCGATCTACGAGAGCAGTTTCTACAGCAGAAACTAAAGGAAATCCTGAAATAGTGAATGGTGAATGGTCAATGGTGAATAGTTTGTTTCATGAAGTAACTTCTTCACCGCTACTCACTACTGACTACTCACCTCATTCACCATTGACCATTCACGCTTCACCACTCCACTTCCGCATATTTTTTCGCATCAAATCCCACCATTACCACTTTATCTGCTTTGGTGATGACGGGGCGCTTGATGATGCTGGTATGTTCAACCATTACGGGAATGGCTTTTGCGGCGCTGGTGATAGAAGCCTGTTTTTCGGGCCCCAGTTCTTTGTAAGTGGTAGAGCGCTTATTAAAAATCGTTTCCCAGCCTAGCTGTTCACACCAGCTTTTTAATATTTTTGCTGTAATGCCCATGGTTTTATAATCATGAAAGGTAAACGGGATGTTTTTTTCTTTCATCCAGCTCAAGGTCTTTTTAACTGTATCGCAATTCGGGATGCCGTAAATAGTGTACATCTTTTCAGTTTTTTCAGGTGCGAATATAATATGGCAGATAAAACTGTCAATTCCCCGATTTTCAAAAGGGTATAGGGCCAATTATCTAAAATAGCGCTGTTTATAACCCAATAATCTTTATTTTGTTGCCAAGCAATCGATAAACCTTGAGAATTTACTTATTGTGGGTAGTCATGCTGATTACCTCTTCACTTACCGCACAAAAAACAGAGGATAAACCCCGCGCACAAATGGGGTTAATCATTGGTAATATACTGGAAGCCAAATCAGGCAAAGCACTTCCATATGCGAGTATAAGACTGCAATTGTTATCTGATACCTCGAAAAAAATAAATACAACAGCCGATAAAAACGGTGCATTTGAATGCAGTAAACTTTCATTGGGTTATTACCGATTACTGGTGAATATGGTGGGCTTTGCTGAAACGCAGATCGACAGCATCTTTCTTCGGCCGGAGCGATATGATTTTAACCTTGGTGATATTAAACTCAATGACGCATCCAGTGCACTGAATGAAGTGATTGTATACGCAGAAAAGCCGCTGATTGAAAATAAAGATGATAAGATTACTTACAATGTTGGTGAAAGTGCTTTGAGTGGCGGTGCTACGACCGCTGAATTGCTCAAGAATATGCCCCTTGTCAACAATGATCCTACCGGAAAAATATTACTCAAAGGAAAGGAACCCAAAATTCTGATTGATGATAAACCCACCGAACTGAACGCCCAGCAATTACAGGACTTGCTGGAAAGTCTTCCCGGAAGCAGCATTGAAAAGATTGAAATCATGACCAATCCACCACCGCAATATGCAACTGAAACAGGTGGGGTGATTAATATTGTAACCAAGAAAGGAAAAATAGGCTGGGTGGGAAGAACCACTGTAAGTGGCGGTACCCGGGGAGAAGGTAATATTGCGTTGAATGCCAGCTACCGGACACAACCCTTCTCACTGAATATTACAGCAGGGCTGGGAGGAAGTATTTTAACCGGTAACAGTTATTCCAAAAGAGAAAATATTTACAAGGATTCCATCAACTATTTCAATAACACAGGATCTTTCACCAATAAAAATCTCCGGCCTAATCTACGTGTTCAGTCTGATTTTGAACTGGATAAAAGAAACCAGCTGAATATTACTTATCAGGGTAACCTGAATTATTTTGATAATGAAAGTATCAGTACGTTTACCAATATCAATAAAGACAAACAGATTTACCGTTACAGTACACGTACCAACAGAAGTGATGGGGAAGGGTACGGACATAATACCTCTGTATCTTATACGCATAAGGCAAAGAATCCCGCAGAGTTTGTAAGGGTGATCCTGAATGCCAATTTCAATAAGAACAATAATGACCGTGGCTTTTTTCAGGAGTTTTTACAGCCTGATATGTCGCCTACCGGTATTGATTCCACACAGTCGCAGTTCTTCGATAACTATAACAGATCGGTTTCGGCCCGTGTTGATTATAATAAGCCATTGAAGAAAAAAGGCAGTAATTTCTCTACAGGTGTTACTTATAACCGTTCTTATTTCCATAATTCCCTAAACACCAGTTTCCTGAGAAAATCAGACAGTTTGTTTATATCCAATGATCTGCTCAGTAATGACTTTGAATTTCGTCAGGATATATTTACGGCCAGAGCTGGCTTTGGTTTGCAGTTGAACAAAGGATGGCGCATTAATATGGGAGTGCAGGCAGAGCATACCGATATGGGTTTCGCTTTTTTTAAAGGCAACAGTTCCAATGTGAACAATGGCTATTGGAATGTATTACCCAATTTTACCTTACGAAAAGAGTTTAATAAAACGCTGAATACGTCTCTTGTTTATAGAGCCACCATCCGCAGGCCGGGTATTGGAGAACTGAACCCGAATGTGGATTACAGTGATCCTTATAATCTTCGTTTTGGTAATCCATACCTGCGGCCCACACTGTCTGATAATTTTGATTGGAATGTTAGCTGGATCAAGGGTAAATATTATATCAATACGTCCATCGGGTATAACAGACTGAGAGATGTTTTCAATTCGATCCGTAATCTTGTGGGTGGTGGTAAAACAGAAGTAAGCTGGTTAAACATTGCCGATAGGAGAGAATATGAAGCCAGTATCTGGGGTGGATATACTTTCAGCAGACAGTTCCGCATCAATACCAGTATGGGTTATACCATGAACCGTTACAGTGATGCTGAAAAAACTTTGTATAAATACAGAGATGGTAATAGTTTTTACAGCAGCTTGAATTATACATTCACCCCCAGCAATGTACTCAGTTTTGAAGGCAGCGTACGTTTCAGCAATTTTGCCAACCCGCAGGGTAGAAGCAGGAGTAATGTGAATATGAATATCGGCGTACAGCACCGCTTCTTTGACCGTAGATTGATTGTTAGTTTCAATGCCATCGATCCATTTACACCACAACGGTATACAACCTATACATACGGTGCTAATTTCAACCTGGAGAGTTTCAGTTCCAGTAATACAAGAAATTTTCGCTTATCTGTAAGCTACCAGTTAAACAGGGTGGTACAGAAATCGAAGTTGAGTGAGAAGGATAAAAAAGCTGCGTTGAATAAATTGAAAAAAGCCTGAAGCCGACAAGCCATTGATGAACAGCGGATTACTGCATTCGTTTTGTGATATGACTAAAAAATCGTATCTTAATAGGAAGAACATGGCATGAATTACCAGATCAGTCTCATCATCGCATCAGCTTTTGGGCTTTATCCTGTTTGTATTTGCTTACTGGGGTTTCAAGCGAAGTTTCAATGCTTCACTGGCATTGGGTATCAGCAGTTTTATCACCTGAGTAGTTGTAGAATGGTTACGCCCGCTGTTTATAAAAAAGAAAGTGAAGGTTTAGCCGGCTATTGTTTTCATCCTCGCTTTGAGCCAACTTTGTTTCACAGGTATCAGCCATTTTTCCATTAGTTCCTGTTTGGTAGCCACCAGGTTATTGAAATAAAGGGTCTCTGCGTTGATGAAATTATTTTCAAGGGCATAACTGAACTGCGCGAGTGGTATGAGCTGTACTTTATCTTTCACCACAAAAGCCAGCTGCTGTCTGTCGAACATACTCACTTTAAAACGTTCCTCAATCATTTTTACCACACGAACAGAACTATCGGTACTACAGCCACTAACACCGGTTGCTGTTTCATCGGCCATAAAAACCAAAAACTGACCGAAAAGCAGGTTGGCATACCCTTTTACAGGGGTGCCGTGACTTAACCAGTTACCGGTAAATTCTTTTAGCATGCTTTCAATCTCAAACGCTTCACTGATTAAAAATAAACGGGAAGACTGATACACCCAGACACGGGAACTGTCATGAAAATCAGCAGGAATAAAAGATTGATAGTTGAGTTCCATACCGCAAAGATAGGAGAAAGATGTTTTGATGGCAGATCGTAGATGGCAGATGTCAGATCTCGGATGTCTGATTTGAAATCTGCCATCTGCTATCTGAAATCTGATATATTGTCTTATTCTGTTTCGGGATTTTGGAGAATGCGTAGAGGAAACCCATAAAAATAGCAAGGGTCATATGCCGGATGAGACGGGGAAGCGTAAATTCCTGCGCAGCTTCATCCTGCAAGAGGATTCGCCAGCCTATAAAAAAAAGAAACAAAAGGAGACTGAGCAGACACATCCTTTTCCACGAAAAATAACGCCACCTGAAATGTGCCGTTGCTTTATACAGGAAATCGCGGATACCTTTCATACTCGAATATTACTAAACCCACTAAAAATCGCAGATGGCAGATGTCAGATGTATGATCTCGGATGTCGGATGTCTGATTTGAAATCTGAGATCTGCGATCTGACATCTGCCATCAAATCCGACATCAGCGATCCTACATCAGACATCAATCAACCATGCTTTGTGCTACCATTTCTGCCACATCTAGTACCGCTACTTCGTTTTCTTTTTCGCGGTTTTTTACGCCATCGGTCATCATGGTATTACAGAAAGGGCAGGCGGCTGCTATAAAACCTGCACCTGTAGCGAGTGCTTCGTCGGCTCTTTCAATATTAATGCGTTTATCGCCGGGTTCATCTTCTTTGAACATCTGGGCACCGCCGGCACCGCAGCATAATCCTTTGCTTCTGCAGCGCTTCATTTCAACCAGTTCGGCATCCAGTGCTTCGAGTACTTTGCGGGGTGCTTCATAAATATTGTTGGCGCGTCCGAGATAGCAGCTGTCGTGAAAAGAAATTTTCTTTCCTTTAAAACTGCCGCCTTCTTTTAACTGGATCCGGCCTTCATCTATGAGTTGTTGTAAAAGGGTGGTATGATGAATAACTTCATAGGTACCGCCGAGTTCAGGGTATTCATTTTTTAAGGTATTGAAACAGTGCGGACAGGTAGTGACGATTTTTTTGATACCGTATCCGTTTAATACCTGGATATTCTGGTAGGCCATCATCTGAAAGAGAAACTCATTGCCGGCCCTACGGGCAGGATCGCCTGTACAGGCTTCTTCTTTTCCCAGAATGGCATAACTAAAGCCTACTTTATCGAGAATGCTGGCAAAAGCTTTGGTGATTTTCTGGGCACGCTGATCAAAACTGCCTGCACATCCTACCCAGAAAAGTATTTCAGGACTTTCTCCGTTCATTGCCATTTCCGCCATGGTTTTCACTTGCATCGCCATAAAATTATTGCTGAAAAACAGCAGATTATAAAAATCAGATCCACCAAATGGGGTCTTGTATCATTGATCCGGATGTAAATTTATGGGTATCAGGTTATATGAAGGCTGTTTTGTTAGATACCTTGTTCCAGATTTGTATTTATCATAAAAAAAATGGATATTGTTGAACCTAAGGATTCAGAAATATCACTTCCTCTCATGAAAACAAACCGACACACATACACTGGTAAATCGCCGGTTAGATTGGATGAGTCGCAACAGCAGAAATCATCAGCTACTGTTAAATCACTTCCTGCAGTTCGTGCTTTTTCAAATGTGCCAGTGCAAAAAAAAACAGAAGAGCTGAACGGGGACACAACTGAATCCCTGTCGGGTGTACCGGCAGTTCAAATGGCGGGTATCGGTGAAGCTGATGAGGAAGCTCCTTTGGCGGCAAGTGCATCGGCTTTTTCATCTGCACCATCAAAAAGGCCAGGATTATGGGATCGTTTCAAAGCAGGAGCTTCTTCTGTTGGCTCTAGCATTGCTTCCGGGGCTTCTTCATTATGGAGTGCCACAAAATCGGGGGCCAGTGCTGCAGGATCTGCGATTGCTTCCGGCGCATCTGCTGCATGGGATAAAACGAAATCATTTGCCAGTTCAGCAGGTAATGCAATTGTTTCAGGAGCCAAAGCTACCGGAAATGCTATCGGAGATGCTGCTTCATGGGTTGGTGATAAAGCCTCAGCAGCTGCTTCTTCTGCTTCAGCGTTTGCTAACAAAGATGAAAATATCAATAGAAAAAACACCGCACTTGGATCAATGCTTCCAACAGCATTAACAGGTGCGGGTATTTATTCTGCGGTTGATGCCGGACAGAAAGGATTTATTCAGCAGGGCGCATCGGCAGGTTCAAAACTAAGCGGCTCACTCGGAGTAGTAGGTGGAGCTGTTACTGGTGGCTTAGGCGCAGCAGAATTATATGGTGCTTATAAATCAGGCGATACACGTCGTGGATTACTGGGTGCAGCCGATGTAGCCAGCGGGGGGCTTTCTGTAGCAAGTGGTGGGTTGTCTATTGCCGGCACAGCTGGTATGGCCATTCCGGGATTGGGTATAGCTTCAGCTGGATTAGATACCGTAGTTCAGGGTGGTAAAAGCATCTATGCCCATAAGCAAATGAATAAGCTGGCTGCCATGCAGGATCGTATTAAAGAAAGAAATGGTCCTGATTTTGGAACCTTATCTCCCGGTCAGGGCTATACGGGAGACATGAAAAAACAATATGCCTTGTTGAATATAGCCAAAGAAGCCATGGATGTTCGCAGAAAGCAGCGAAACAGAGCAGGCATAAACGCCGTTGGTTCTGCTATTGAAACAGCAGGTCATAGTACCGTGGTAGGTGCGGGTGTTACAGGCATTGGTGCAGCTGTGGGTATGGGACTGGTAGCAGGAGGAAAAGGTATTAAAGGAATCGCCGCACTGGTTCGAGGTGCCAAACAAAAAATGATTGATAAAGGCTGGGTAGGAAAAGGAAAAGATGACGAACGTACAACAGAAAACAAAGAGAAAAGAGCACAGGCATTCATTGAAAATGTACTGGAGAACCATGATGATCCAGAAGTAATAGAAGCGATGGATGCACTGGGTGCCAATAAGGACCAAATTGAATTGCTGAAAAAAGGTGAACTGCCTAGGGCCGATATTTATAAATTGTATAAAGCCAGATAATAAAAAATCCAATATTCATTTCATTCACAAGCCAATTATATGTTTAGTACCAAAGCATCTAAATCCGCTAAAGCTGTTGAACAGGAAACAAAACCATCCGCTTATTCAACAGCTATGAAATTACCGGCAGTTGCGCCAAAATTTATACAGGCTGATGCCGTTCAGCGAATGGGCGTTGAGGATGAAGAACCCTTGCAGGGTAAGTTTGACCCTGTACAGAAAGCGGGTATAGAGGAAGAAGAGCCCTTACAGGGTAAATTCGATACAGTACAAAAAGCAGGTGTAGAGGAAGAAGAACCTTTACAGGGTAAATTCGATACAGTGCAAAAAGCAGGTGTAGAAGAAGAGGAACCCATGCAGGGTAAATTTGACCCTGTACAGAAAGCTGGTATAGAGGAAGAAGAACCCCTGCAGGGAAAATTTGATACAGTGCAAAAAGCAGCAGAAGAAGAGGAGCCTATGCAGGGTAAATTCGAAAATATAGTACAACGCGAGCAAAATAAAACCGGACTTCCCGATCAATTGAAATCAGGGGTAGAAAAATTATCAGGGGTTTCTTTGAATGATGTGAAAGTACATTACAATTCTTCCAAACCTGCCACATTGCAGGCTCATGCGTATGCGCAGGGTACTGAAATTCATGTAGCGCCCGGTCAGGAAAAGCATTTGCCACATGAGGCCTGGCATACTGTTCAACAAAAGCAGGGTAGGGTAAAGCCTACCATACAAATGAAACAGGGGATACCCGTTAATGATGATGTTGGTTTAGAAGCAGAAGCAGATCAGATGGGTGCCAAAGCTTTGCAAACAGGGGGAGAAATGAATGTTTAGCATAAAAGGTGCATTTCCCCTTAATGATGTTCAGCACTCAAACGGATAAAAACATTTCACTTGCCGATTACAGATAAAATAAATAAAACCGGTTCAGCCTTTTCTCCGGTAGCTGCACCAGCTGGTAAGCAGGCGCAAACATTACCCGCTATTTCTGTTGCTCAGCTGGCAAAATTTCATATCAATTCGAAGAAGGGAAAAGATGAAAAAGCTGACCCGCATGCGGAAGGTGCCAAAGCTTTTGAACTTACTACACAAAGAAAACCAACCGGGGGTGCTGAGAACAGTTCTTCAATCGAACCATTCAGGCCTTAATTTCTTTCTGTACAAACTTTCTCTGAATAAAATTCAAACATCTTCCCATTCAGCTGTTATAAAATGCTTGTATGGATGTAGTGTTTTTTTAATGATACATAAAAATGGTATAATCATTCGTCTTGTAATCATCCCTGAATTGAATATTAGAACTAAGCCTATTGCAATATTCCCGGATAAAATCTGGTTTGTAAGATACAATTAATCCCTGCGCAGGATCGGCATAACTAAGCAGGTTGAATCCGAAAGCGATTCTGCAATTATTAAAAAGTTTCTCAATTATTTTCAGGATAAACAGCGGGTCACTATTGATATAGTTTAAAGAACCTGAAAGCAGGATATAATCTGTTACGGGTAATTCAGCACTGGAAAAATCGCCCTGAAAGAAAAGTGTTTCAGGTAAGGAAGCATAACGTTCTACAGCAATATCCAATAGGGCAGGAATCTGTTCAATACCAAAATAACGGATATCCGGATACTTATCCTGCAGGTATCCCCGTAAGTCACCATAACCGCACCCGGCATCCAGAACCGAACGATGATTCAGGTCGCCGATAGCTGATAGTACTTCAAAACGCTGTAGCTGACCCTCTTTGTTTTCCCAGCCCAATGCTTCTGCCGTACCCTCGCCATAGGTTTGTATCTGTTCCTTATGAAACCGGAATATACCAGCAGTGTCTAATAATGACATGGTAAAATCTTTGGGGTTACTATGGGATATCATCCCTTTTAATGAAAAGCAGAATGATATAACGTGTTATTAGGAATCCAATAAATATGCCTGCCAGAATAATAGCCATCAGGGTATATAAAGGCATATTGATGCAGGAATCATTGATTTCTGTATCACAGGACTCTATATAGGTGGCTGTAGTTGGATCTGTGGTAGCTTGATTCGCAGTAATAAAGTGCATGTTCTTTCCTACAGCAGGTGCAGAACCGAATATAGGTATGGTATCATCGCAAAACAGGTAACTAAAAAGAGATATTACAAACACAATGATAGAGGCTGCCATGGCCAGCTGCACTTTCTTCTTCAGCTTCCATTCTGTGCTGTTGACTTTAATCTGATAAATATAAAAACCACAAATCAGCAAACATAGAATAAAGAGTACTATGGTAGTGATAAACAGAATATTGGTAAGTTCATAGTTGATGTATTCAAACCGGCTTTTATATTGCTCTTTGGGAGATAGTTTTTTATTTTCCGCAGTAATCAGTGAGTCTATTTTCAGTTCCTGAAGGTATTTGTTCAGTGTGGCTGCATAAGCAGGGTCTTTGATATCATCAAAACATACTTTACAGGGATTGTTTACAATGTACCAATAGAGGGATAGTCTTCTTTGTATTTTATCAAGCCAGCTGAGGTTCAGATCAGGCGTGCCGGCAATCAGGCTATCCTTAATAAGGGTAGAGTCAATCATGGCAAACTTATAGGCAAGTGCATCCCATAATTCGCCATAACCGCTGTCGTAAGCGAGTGCGTTGAGTGCAACTCCCCTTAAGCCGTTCTCCAGTATAAAATCGTATTTTTTCTCCAGTGAGTTTTGGTCATCATAAATAACCCTTACCGTTCTGTACTTATTTTCCAAAGCGTCTATAATAGCATTGCCACTTTCTTTATCATAATTAACCGGAACATTTTTATAGGTATCCCTTATCTGGCTATATGTCATCAGGCTGAGTGGGGTGGTAGATAATTTTTTGTTCCGGACGGGCCATCTGATACCGAAATAGGGAACTGATGCCACTACTTTATTCAGCGGCACTTCCATGTTGCTGGTATAGTAGGCAATACTGTTCTCCATGGTATAGACACTGGGGCCATTCAGCGGAGCCAGGGCGCCCATCGATGAAGGGGTGCGTGTAAAGTCTATGAGAAATCGATCAGCAAAAGCTTCCAGTGATTTGATATCGAAAATATCAGATTCATTGTAGGCGGGTACCGTTATCATCAATTGATACGATGGGTTGCTACTCTGTAGAAAATCATGCAATCTTTTAATAAAATCTGTAAACTGTATTCTGTCGGCAACGGTCAGACTATCAAAATCAATATTAACCCCATCTGCTTTACGCATTTCCAATGCAACAATGATGCTATTGGCCAGATAAGCCTGTAGTTTCGGATCAATCAGTATTTTTCGTATGGTACTTCTGGTGCCGCCAGCCACGCTAAACATTACTTTCAGGTTTTTGGCTTTGGCACGGGTTACGATAGCAGCGGTGTCCCACCCGTTCAGGCTTTTAAAGGAGCCTGTTTTTTCGTTGATGTATAAAGACTGGTATACGATTGTATTGAGGTAATCGTATTTATACGTGTCGATATTATTATTTAATGTGTAGTTGTGGAGTCCGATTACTTCTGCCCGGGTTTTTATGCCAAGCTTATAGATTTTAATACTTTTTTTGTCTTCCGAGGAAACATGAACGGTATCCGAAGTACGGGTTCTCAGTTTGCCGAGTGCACTGAGTGCTTCTCTTTTTATTTTCAGCTTGGCCGCTTCCTGGTTTCGCTGTTCCAGTAAGGGGATGAAATTGCCTGTAGCATCCAGAATATCTTTATCGGTTACAAAACTGCCGCTGATAAAGGGTGGGGGCGATTTACTGGTATCACCATCAAGTCTTTGGGTAACGGCATTGATAAAATCACGGAAGTCGTTTCTGTAGCTGGTATCGGAACGTAGTTTACCGATTATGGCTAAAAGCGAATCAAAATCAGCTTTTTCTCTGTCTGAAAGTTCATTGATAAGACCTGTGATTTCTTTTTGAAGCGAAGCCGTTGCTTCAACAATGGTATCTCTTATCTTAAGTTTGTTCAGTACGCCTACGATTCTGTCTTCTTCTTTTTTCTGGCTGTTCTTTCGGAACTTAAACAGGGATAAAATCTTTTCGAAAAATTTCTTGTCTTTGGCTTCTTTGGGTATCTCGTAGTTAATTCCCTTTTTCTTTAGAATATTGTCGGCCGCTTTTTTGGCAGCATCTGAACTAATCTCTTTTAGGAGTTCTCCGGCATCTCCTTTCTTAGGAGTGGTGTCGGCTGCGATATAATGGATAAAGAATCGGTGGTGTTTGTGCCAGTCATACGCATTATTTGCTCCCCAGGAAGAAAATGGGAAAGCAACAGCTGTCAGTGTAAAAAAAACAACAGCTGAAAGAAGCAGTAAGCTTTGGCGGCTTTTCATATCAAGTCAATAAAAATATCATTTTATTTATATTAACTTATATTTTTCTGTGAATTTATTATTGTTTTTTTGTATTTTCATCGTCCACCAGAACCTGACTGCCTGCAACGCGATGGAAGATATGATCTGTTCCGGTGTATAATCTGTACCAATGATCTATGAATCACTCAACTGCGTAGCAGAAGAACTTAATGAGTATTTCAGAAGTAAACTCCGGATATCTGAAGATAAAGTAGTGTTGTCAGGTATCGTAAACCAGGATGGTACCATCGCTATTCAGGGCGAAAACAAAGTCTTAATCACATTAATTAATACAGAGAAAGAACCCAGTGTAAAAAGCAATGCATCGGCAGGGGGGGCGAGAACATTTGCCAATACATCTTCTGCCATGAGTGTAAATCTCTACGTATTATTTTCCTCTTATTTTACAGGTGCCAATTATCCGGAAGCGCTTCGCTTTCTTTCTTTTGTTATTGCTTTTTTACAGGAAAAAAATGTGTTCAGTCTTGCTAATACCCCCCGTCTTGACCCATCAATAGAAAAGCTCACGTTTGAAATGGAGAGTCTGAGTTCAGAAAAGCTGAACAATGTGTGGGCCACATTGGGTGCCAAGTACATGCCTTCCGTTGTATACAAAATCAGGATGCTGACATTTGACAGCTCTGTTATACGTGAATACAGACCGGCAGTGGCGGGGGTTGAGCGGGCAAGTGATGCAGTATAAATGATTAAGATATTTTAGTTGAGGATTTCATAAACCTATGGCTTCTACATACGATAAATTAACGGAAGTGATTATAACGCATACCTATTTCCCCGGTGAAATACCTGTGGGCTTTACGGTATTGCCGGATGATGCTACCCGTAATCTATTGTTGCGTCTGGGTCTTGTGCATAAACTGTCTGCCAACAGGATCATATTGTATTATGATGCCTCCTTTGCCGGATCGCCCCGCACAAGAGAGCAGGTATTGAGCAACGACGACACGCTTGTTTTTGTGCTTGCAAATGCTGATGGTACTTTCCTGAATTACACGGGTAATATTGAAACCGAGAATATCAGTAAATCAGTCTTCTTATTCAGCAATGTGGTGAATGAAGGGGAAGTCAGAGAAGGTTTAACAAATGCAACTTATGTTTCTGCGGATGATCTGGTACCCGTTGAACAAACAGGCCGGTCTTTTTTCAGTAAGCCATTTGGCTTACTAAGCATCAGGCTGCACAAAGAGCTGGGAACTTTATTGAATATAAGGTTTCAGGCAAAGGCAACCTACTGGCGTTATATACTTACCAGTGAGCACCTGAAAACACTGGTAAATCCGGCTGTTGTTCATAAAGAAACCAGGGAGACATTTATTGGTCCGGAAAATTTTCTGTTGCCTGATCAGCGAGAGGCCATCGTTTTCAGATCGGCAGTGCCGGTTGAAATAACGGCCTTGCCGAATAAATCTTTTCAGTTACTGGAGAACTATGAGCCGGCAAGTGGAAAAGGAAGGGTCATCATTGGCATGATGCCCAATCCTAATAATAATACCATCAGTTCATTGCCGGGAGGAGAGAAATTAAATTATTCGGAAATATTCCTTTAATATTTTATTAATAACAAACAAACATTATATTTAGAATCCAAAACCAATCACCATGGCTGCAACATTAATGACTCCTGGCGTTTATATCGAAGAGAAAAACGCCTTCCCCGGCTCGGCAGTTGCCGTTGAAACTGCACTTCCTGTTTTTATCGGATACACTGAAAAAGCAGAACGAAATGGAAAATCTCTTTTGTACAAACCAACCAAAATTTCATCTTTTGCTGAATATGTAGAGATGTTTGGTGGTGCATTCAATCCAAAATTCACGATTACAGATGCGCCTGCAGGTACCAAAGAAGAAACTTTCAGTTTGAATGGCAAGGAAATGCTTGTTAAAATCAATGACAACAATACCTTGTATTTCTACAACTGTATTCGTTTGTTTTATTCGAACGGTGGAGCAGGTGCTTACATTTTATCTGTAGGAACCTACGCAGGTAAAGACAGCCTCGAAATTAAATTAGATGATTTTGTAGGTAGCGATGTACCCAATGTATTCGAAGTACTGGAGAAAGAGTATGAACCAACATTGGTAGTAGCACCTGATATTATTGCCAAGCCAGACATGGCCAATAATTTTTATCAACTCGTATTGCAACATTGTCATAAAACACAAAGCCGTTTCGGTATTTTTGATGTTGCCCAGTCTAATGCGCAAACATCGACTGATGATATTACGCAATTCAGAGAAGCCATTGGTACCAATTTCCTGAATTATGGTGCTGCGTATTATCCATGGCTGAAGACTTCTGTTGTACAGGCTTCAGAGCTGGATTTCATGAACCTCGATGCTTCTGTTGATCTGGGTACGCTGTTGCCTGAAGAAGCTGCCAAGCAGGTGGTAACCAATATGAAAGCCCTTTCTCCGCAGGATTTAGTGGCTTCCCGCACCAATGTTCACCAATCGCTGAAAGCTTCCAGCTCTACGTATGTTCACATACTGGAAGAAATCAGATCAAGACTGAACCTGCTTCCGCCAAGTTCGGCAATGGCTGGTTTATATACACTGGTAGATAGCTCAAGAGGTGTTTGGAAAGCACCTGCGAATGTATCTGTGAATATGGTGAATGCACCTTCTGTAAATATTTCAAATGAGCAGCAACAGAAAATGAATGTGGATGTGATAGGAGGTAAATCTATCAACGTAATCAGGCCCTTCCCCGGTATCGGAACCCTGGTTTGGGGTGCCCGTACACTGGATGGTAACAGTCAGGACTGGCGTTATATCAATGTAAGAAGAACATTGATTATGATTGAGCAGTCGCTGAAACTGGCAACCAGGGCTTATGTATTCGAGCCCAATGATGCAGGTACATGGGTAACCATTACCAGTATGATGAATAACTTCCTCTATAACTTGTGGAAGCAGGGAGCGTTGGCAGGTGCTGCACCTGAGCAGGCTTACGATGTACAGCTTGGTCTGGGTACCACTATGACGCCCAATGATATCCTGGATGGTGTTATGAGAATTACGGTGAAAGTAGCGATTGTAAGACCTGCTGAATTCATCGTGATCACATTCCAGCAACAACAGCAACAGTCATAATCAAAATCCAATTATTCTTTAATTCAATAAAAAATATTTTATGGCAGATAATGGAGCAGCACAGTCAGCCGCAACGTGGCCACTTGTTAAATTTCAGTTCTCAGTAAAAATAGGATCCGATGAACTTTTCTTTCAGGAAGTTACCGGCCTCTCATCTGAAACACAGGTAATTGAGTACAGGGCTGGCAATAGCCAGGCTTATTCAACTGTAAAAATGCCGGGCATTAAGAAGTTCGGAAACATTACATTGAAAAAAGGCATCTTCAAAGATGATAAGAAGATGTGGACCATGTACAACGCTATTAAGATGAATACCATTGAAAGGGTAACCGTAGTAATCAGCCTGCTCGATGAGGCCAATGCGGTAGCCATGTCATGGAACCTCACCAATGCGTTCCCGTGCAAGATGACCGTAACCGATATGAAGTCTGACGCAAATGAAGCAGCTGTGGAAACCATGGAGCTTGCGCATGAAGGACTTACGATCGTAGCTTAATATCTAAGTAAAGGAAGTTAGTACGGGTATTGATTTGAAATTTAGTATTTAGATATGCCAGCCAGCCAATATCCTTATAACATCCCGGTAGGGTTTAGTTTTAAAGTGGTTTTTCCTCTTTTTGCGCTCCTGGATGGCAATGAAGCCATGTTTCAGGATGTAAGTGGTATCAATGTACAGATTGAAACCACTGAAATACAGGAGGGAGGGGTAAGCTCTACTTATAAATTACCCAACAGAGTTAAATACGAAAATCTTGTTTTAAAGAGAGGGCTCCTTAAGGGCTCCTCTCTTTATTTTTGGATGAAGAACTCATTCAGCAACTTTGATTTTCGTCCGATGGATATACTCGTCATGTTAATAGATGAAAGAGGTATTCCTTCTGTAACATGGATGTTTAGAAAAGCATACCCTGTAGCTGTTAAAATATCTGAATTTAAGTCTACAGAAAATGCCGTTGTTATAGAAACACTGGAATTGGCATACAATTATTTTGAACGTGTAGATACGCCCTCTTTTATCTGAGGGTGCATCGCTGAAAAAAAACGCTTATGCCTCTTGAAATACGTGAACTCGTGATCAGGGTAAATGTTCGTGATAACGAAAGGCAGATAGATGAAACTGAGATCAACCGGAAGATTCAGGAAATGAAAACCAAAATTGTGAAGGAGTGCATGGAGAAATTGCTCTCCAGAATTGATCATTTAAATACCAGGTGATATGAGTGTGATGGATACTTTATTGGGAGGGCTGAAGAAAATCAAGATCGAGTGTTTCTCCGATCCTTCCTGCTCTATTACCAAAAAGAAAGGGGAGATTGAAGCTTTTATCAACCCCAAATCTTATACCAGAAAGAAAACCGTTGAATATACCACCCCGGAAGTTATCAGTGATAGTGGTCAAACCTATTTCTTCTCTAAGATGGGAGAAGAAACACTGGTATTCGATGAAATCATTGTAGATGGTACAGGGCTCACTGAAAACTCTGTGGCTTCCGTTTTGTTGCATCAGGATGTTGAAACCTATGTTCAGGATTTTCAGGAAGTGGTTTGTCAGTATGATGGGGACTCGCATAGTACCAATTACCTCAAAATATCGTGGGGAAAACTCTCTTTTAAATGTGTATGTAAATCGGTAACGGTAAAATACACTTTGTTCAAACCCGATGGTACGCCTTTGCGGGCATCTATTAATATGGAACTCCAGAAGAATGTAGACTGGCAGCAAAAAGCTATGGAAGCCGGAAACAATTCACCCGATCTTACCCATCTGCGTACTGTAAAAGCAGGTGATACCCTTCCGCTAATGAGTTATCAGATTTATGGAGATAGTTCTTATTATATGGAAATAGCCAGGGTCAATAAATTATCAAACATAAACGCAATTAAACCAGGGGATCAATTGTATTTCCCTCCCTTGAAAAAATAGATCCCTATGGCTACACCTTTAGATAACCTAACAAGCCTTACACTAAGGGTTACTGTAAAAGTGGATGGTTCGCCGATGGGAGATACCTACGGACTTTCTTCTGCCAATATTCACCATACCATCAATAAAATTTCGTATGCCGAACTGATCCTGCTGGGTAATTTTGTACCCTCAGAAGGAACGGTGCCGGTATCTGATGCTGCTGATTTTAATCCCGGTAAAGAAATTGAAATCACAGCTGGCTACGGAAATGCAGCCGAGAAAAGTTTATTCAAAGGCTTTATTGTAAAACACAGCCTTGAAGTAGATGGTGAATCTCCCTTCAGGGTTAAGCTGGTATGTAAGCATAAGGCCGTGAGTATGACTTTCAATGAAAAAGAAGCCAGCTTTAAAGAAAAGAAAGACAGTGATATTATCACCTCTATTATTGGCTCGTATAGTGGATTGAGTTCAACAGTAACGGCCACCACTACAACTTATGAGAATTTTTTCCAGATAAGATCAACCGACTGGGATTTTATTTTATCAAGGGCCGATTTTAATGGTTATATCATCTGCATGGATGGTACAGACTATAAGCTGGTGGTTGATAAACCGAAACTGGATGCAGCTGCTGTCATGAAAATTGCGGTAGGCGAATCCATGATGGCTTTTGAGGCAGAATTAAATGCAGAAGATCAACCCACTGCCTTAAATGCTTCAGGCTGGGACAATAAAACACAGGCGATGGTTAAGTCTGCTGCTACAGAACCTACAGTGAATGCCCAGGGTGAATCATCCTTATCAGCCAAATCGCTTTCAGCAAAACTGAATCAGTCGAGCCTTGATCTGGTTTCTCCCACACCCATGACCACAGCTGAATTAAAAGTATGGGCCGATGCAGTATTGCTTCGTAAGCGTATGGCCGCTTTTAAGGGTCGGGTGAAATATGTGGGCAATGCAACCGTAAAAACAGGTGATATTATTGAACTGGAAGGTGTGGGTAAAAAATTTAATGGTAAAGCATTTGTGTCATCTGTGAACCATGTAATTGAACCCGGCACATGGAATACTACCGTTCGTTTTGGTCTTGATAATACGCCCATTCATAAATTACCGGATTTCGGCTATTCGCCTGCTACCGGACAATTGCCACCGGTACATGGACTGCAGATTGCTACCGTAAAAAAATTAAGTGCCGATCCGGCAGGTCAGTTCAGGATTCAGGTAGAACTCGCATCTGTAGCAGAAACCAAACCCCAGTTATGGGCGCGTTACCTTAATTTTTATGCAACATCTGCCGCAGGTGCAGGGTTTCTTCCTGAAATTAATGATGAAGTAATCATTGGATTTTTGGATAATGATCCAAGGTATCCGGTTGTACTGGGGTCTGTTTACAGTGATAAAAATAAGCCGGCGAATCCGCCGGCAGATGAAAATAATTACCTCAAATCCATCATCACAAAAGCCAAACTGAAGATTAGTTTCGATGATGAGAAGAAAGTAATGAAATTCGAAACACCCGGTGCCAATTCAATCACCATAAGTGATGAGGATAAATCTATTCTGATCAAAGACCAGAATGGTAATTCAGTGAAAATGTCTTCTTCCGGAATAGACCTTGATAGTGCGAAGGATATTAACCTGACTTCAAAAGGAAACATTTCCATAAAAGCAACTTCGAAAGTTTCTGTGGAAGCAAGCGGGGGTGATGTTGAAATGAAAGGATTGAATATTAAAAATACAGCCCAGGTAGGCTTTACAGCAAAAGGGAATGCCACAGCCGAAATATCGGCTTCCGGACAAACCACTGTAAAGGGAGCCATGGTTATGATTAATTAAATACACGAAAAATGCCACCAGCAGCCAGATTAACAGATATGCATACCTGTCCGATGCAGACACCAGGTGTTCCACCCATTCCGCATGTTGGAGGCCCGATCGTTGGGCCAGGTGCTCCAACCGTACTGATTGGGAAAATGCCGGCAGCTGTGATGGGAGACAATGCAGTATGTGTAGGCCCACCAGATTCAATTGTAAAGGGTTCAGCTACTGTAATGATATGTGGTAAGCCGGCAGCACGTATGGGCGATACTACGGCACATGGTGGAAGTATTGTTTTAGGATGCCCAACCGTAATGATAGGAGGATAATTATGAGTAATGAAATAAAATCTTTCTTAGGAACAGGTTGGAGTTTTCCTCCAACTTTCAGCAGGTTCAATAATTCGGTACATATGGTATCTGATACTGATGATATTGAAGAAAGTATACGAATCATACTGGATACTTTTCCGGGTGAAAGGTTGATGCAGCCGGAATTCGGATGTTTTCTGAAAAGACTTGTTTTTGAAAAAATAGATACGGCACTCATTACCCAGATTAATGATGTGATAGCGAAAGCATTACTCAATTTTGAACCCAGGATTAAGTTCATCAATTCTGAAGTAATGCAAAGAGATGATACGGAAGGAGTATTATTGATCAGGATAAATTATACAGTAATCATTACCAATACCAGGCATAATATTGTTTATCCGTTCTATTTTACGGAAGGTACCAATGTGCAGGGCAGTTAACAAGTGTGATCCGGCATGAGTCAATTTGAAACTTCACATATTGCAGATGGCATCAGTCAGTCGGAGAGGTATCCCCGATCACTTCAACCTGATTTTTTTCAGATTGATGAACGTGATATGGATGATATGCTTCGTTTTATCATTGAGTTGTCCAGGCATTTTAACTATTATGACCTCAATAACCAGATCGATGGTAACTGGGAAGATATTTTATTGTCTGATATCAATATTGTTTTAAGAATCATTCCAAAATTTGGTGTTAATAGCTTCATCAAAAAATATGATCACCTGAAAAACAGTATCAGTCTTCAGGAGCCTGACGAGGTAAATATTAAATATGTAAACCGCATTTTTCAGTTCCTTAATAATTTTATAGGATTTCAGGAGTCTGTCCATCATAAATTCAGGATCAGTTCACGGGCAGATCAGGGAATGCTTGATTTTAGAAAAATTGTAGACGGGCATGATTCTTTTGAAGAAGAACTGGATGAACTGGATCAATTGGTGCAACAGGCAAGAGATGCTTTTGGCACGGCAATAGAATTGCCTGTTTTCAGGAAGGTAAAGGGCAGGGATATAGATATTACTACTATCCCGGTAACTGCTTTGGAAGGCTCTCATACATTTGCCAGAATCGCGGATCTGTTGCAGAAAACCAATGGGTTATTTGGCACAATACGATCAAAATACAGCCGGCTCACTGAAGCAGCCGAATGGTACCTGTATAAGCAGAAAGCCGGTGTGGATGATTATGAACCGCACACAGCATTACTGATTAGTTTTCTTGAGTTGTATCAATACCTGAAAAATGACCTCAATCAGTTAACTGGCAAACACCTTGATTTTTACTACAGGGATATCCTGGGTATACAACCCAAAGAAGCCGTGCCCGATAAAGCCCATATAGTAGCTACACTGAATCCTTCTTTTGATCAATACCTGTTGCCCAAAGGAGAAATATTACTCGCTTCTGTACCGGATACAGATGAAAGTCTGCGATTTGAAGTTGATGAGGATTTGCTGGTTACAAAAGCAGCCATACAGGCTTTGAACACCGTATACGTAAGTGAAACAGTAAAAATACCTGTTAAGTCAGAAGAATATGAAGACGTAAAAGAATTACAGGTTTTTTTTGCCAATAATCCGGTAATAGCAGATAAGCATACGCCCAGTTGGCCATTGATGGGAGAAGATCAGTCAGATTTATCTTTCGATAAATGTTCAATGCAGCCTGCAGACATGGGCTTACTGGTAGCTTCACCCTTGTTTTATGCGGAAGATGGTAAAAGAAACCTCAGGGTTAAGTTTTACATACATGATAAAAGTGCAGCCGGCTATTTACGCCATGTAAGAAATTTTGCAGGGGTTACAGATACCAATGAAAAAGTATTGATTTTTGAAATGCTTTCGAAAGCATTTCTCGTAAGTATTACCGGAAAGGAAAACTGGATTGCGGTAGAGAAATACACGATTCATTATGAGCTTGAAAATGTAACGGATAAATTCATTGAAATTGATTTCGAGCTTGGACATAATGATCCTCCTGTTGGTGTGTACCAGTCTGCCATTCATGGTTATGAGATCGATAGTGACTGGCCTTTACTGCGGTTGCAGATAAATAATCATTCCTTTCACAATCCATACACTTTCCTGAAAGATATGGTACTACAAAGGGTAGGAGTTCGCTTGTCTGTAACTGATAGTACGTCGGTGCAATTACAGAATAATATCGGGACACTGAGTATGGCTAGTCCGTTTCAGGTCTTTGGTCCGCAACCTTCCATAGGCTCTTATCTGGATATTCACAATCCCAATATTTTTAACCGCTACACAAAAAATATTTCAATAAGGTTTCATTGGTTTGATCTTCCGAGAGATAAGGGCGGTTTTGAAACGTATTATGCATCTTACCCCAAAAGTTTCGGGAACAATGCTTTTAAAGTAGCCATCAGTGCTTTGAATGACGGGAAGCACCAACCCATACCGGAACTCAGACAGCAGTTCTCACTTTTTGAAATGGGTAAGGAGCCGGGTACCATGGCCTATCTGAGCAGTACCTCTGAATTTGTAGGAGTTGACTTTTCAAAGATCAGGTTTACCAATGCTCCTGCGCTCGGTGAAATAGTAGTGGGTGCGGAAAACGCATATAAGGAAGGCTCCATAAGGTTTGAATTAACATCTCCCGAAGAAGGATTTGGTCACCGCATTTTTCCCGGATTATTTCCGGAAGTCATTATGCATAATGCGAAGCGCTTCTCTAAAAAAATAGCCATTCCTAATCAGCCCTATATACCTGTACTGAGTAGAATCGCGATTGACTATACATTGGAACACACCGAGGCGGTGAATGGTATCAATAAGGAAAGTAAGAAAGCGCATAACCTTAATTTATGGCATTATACGCCGTTTGGGTATCGTTCCAATTACCCCTCGAATGATGTGTCTGAAATGTTTTTTGTTCCGGTACTGAAAGACCAGAGTAATTTGTTTATCGGATTATCTGATGTGGTGCCCGGACAATTACTGAATCTGTTTTTTCAGATAGAAGACAACGACAATGACGATGCCAGCTTTGAAATTGCCACAGTAAACTGGGCTGTGCTGCAGGATAATAAATGGAAAGAAATACCCAGAGCCGATGTGCTGCAGGATTCGACAGGTAATTTTATCAATAATGGAATTGTGATACTTCGCTTGCCTGAAACAGATGCAGGTGTAAATACCGTATTGGATTCGGCGTATTACTGGTTAAGGGTATCCTGCAATAAAAGAGGCGACCTGCGCACAAAAGTAAAAGGCATTTTTACGCAGGCTTTTACGGTGTCTCGATTGATGGACCCATCTGCATCTCAGGGGTTTTTGCAGCTGGATGCAGGTATGATTAAAACAACTGCGAGAACCATTCCGCAGTTGCAGGAAGTGCGGCAGCCATACCCCTCTTTTAATGGAAGACAGCAAGAGTCGCTGGAAAAATACTATGCAAGGGTAAGTGAAAGGCTGCACCATAAACAAAGACCGATCACCACCACCGATATTGCTGAAATTGTACTGGAAGCTTTTCCTGATATTATCAAAGTACATTGTCTGGGAGCAGGTATCAATGTTACTGCCCAGCAAAATGAAGAAAGTGATGTTAAGATTGTGGTGATTCCAGGTAAGCAGGCGCATACACTCGATACTCTTGAAGAACCCAAAGCCTCTTTATCTACCTTGTTTCAGATACGAAAGCTGGTAGCATCCAAACTGCCTTCATTCATAAAAGTTGATGTGGTGAACCCGGTTTATGAACGTGTAAAAGTGGTATGTGGAGTTATTTTTAATGATGCCTTGTACAAGGAAAGTGTAGGTAATAATATCAGCAGATTGAACAGGGATATCAGACGCTTTATTTCTCCCTGGCTCTTTAATGCAGATTCTGATGTACAAATGGAAGGAAGATTGTATACTTCGGAAATACTCAATTTCATAAAAAAATGTCCTTATGTAGTACATGTAACCTCTTTCTCAGTATTACATTTTTACAGGATCTATGATGCACAAACCGGACGTTATGAGGCGAGAGTGGTAGATTCTGCTATTCAGAAAGTAGATTTTCTGAAAGGCTCATTGCCCGGCAGTATTCTGATATCTGCACCTGAGCATGAAATCATCGTGTTACCCGAAAGGAAATATCTGAAACCACAGGAGTCGGGTATTGGTGGATTAGTAATAGGGGAAGAATTGCTGGTGGTGAATGAAAGAAACAGGCAGATAACGGAGCCTGAGAAAGAGGATGCTGATGAAGAAAGATTTGATTTTACATTTCAAGTAAACGACTGACCAATATGAAAACACAGGGAAATAATAAATCATTCGGAAGAGAAGACCTGAAGAAGTATTTCCGTAATGGACAGATCCCATCTGAGAATCATTTCGCATATCTGATTGATTCCATGATTAATAAACAGGACGATGCTTTTCTGAAAGATAAAGATGACGGCTTTGTGATTGCTACCATGGGTAATTCGAATCGCTTTATGTCATTGTATAAAAACATCAATGACCTCGATCCTTTTTTTTGTATAGAAAAAGATGAACAGGGGACAGAGAGTTTAAAATTAAATCCGGTAAGAGAAAATGAGGAGCAGTCTGATAACAGTAGTTTTTACTTTGATGTGCATGGTAATCTGGGTATCGGTAAACGAAGCGCTGAAGGCCTGAAACTGGATATAGCTGGCTTTAGTGGCATGCAGGGGCGTTTGGGAACATTTGCTTCAGGAAGGGTAAAAGCCGATGGTAAATGGCATACAATACTGGAAGGTCTTGATAATTGTAATGCATTTGAAGTAGTGGCAAGAACAGGAAAAAAAGGAACAGGCAAATTTGCTATTATGCATGCCATTGCACTTAGTGCCTTTGGAGGATCTAAAAGCCGTATCAGAAAAACCTGTTCTTATTATGGATTTTTCTGGAACCGGCTTCGTTTACGCTGGAGAGGTAATACACATAACTATAGCCTGCAGATTAAAACAGGTAACAATTATGGTAATGATGTAGACATTTTCTATAACATCACAAAACTTTGGGATGATGAATTATGTCTGCCGGAAGAATATTTTAATTCATGGAAGACAGATGATGCTGTATAAATAAAATATGGATAGGGATAGTATCATAGAGTATCAGTTAGAAAAGCCAACGACACCAGACTCTGCGCTGAATTATGCGTTTTTACGTGCAAAAGGACTGGAGTTGGTACAGCGTTATGCCGGTTCGAAGTGGACCGATTATAACCTGCATGACCCGGGTGTAACCATACTAGAATACATCTGTTATGCTATCACGGATTTGGCTTATCGTACTGGTTTTGATATCAGGGAAATACTGGCAGACAAGGAGGGTAAGATTGATCTGCATAAAAATCTTTTTTATCCACGGCATGAAATACTTACATCGAAACCTATACTGATTAATGATTTCAGGAAGTTGATAATAGATCGTGTACAGGAAATACATAACGTCTGGATTCAACCTGTTACAGATGCAAAAGGTAACGAAAGTATCAAAGGCCTGTATAATATCCTCATTCAGGTAAATGATAAAGAGGTGGATGAACACCTGAATGATGAAAAAACAACGGAGGAAAAAGAAAATTATAAGCAAAAAATCATTGAGCAGGTTAAAAAAATAATACATACCCAAAGAAGTATCGGAGAAGATTACCAGTCATTTGTAGTGCTTGAACCTGCAGATGTGGAAATTGAAGCGGAAGTGGTAGTAGAGAGGCATCAGATGCATGAAGAAGTATTGGCGGAGGTTTATGAAATGCTTATTAAAACCATTACGCCTCCTGTACGGTTTTACACAGAGTCGCAGCTAAAAAAAGAAGGATGGGCTTTTGAAGATATTTACAGCGGTCCTTCTTTGTTACATGGCTTTATAAAGGATGAAGAATTAAAAGACCGGGTATCTATTCTTGATCCTTCGGATATGATACAGTCTATATTGAATGTGCCTGGCGTGAAATATGTTCGGAATTTCGCACTTCATTATAAAGGAATCCAGTACGATTTCAAGCCTCTATATCTGGAGGAAGGTATATTTCCTCGCCTTATGTTTGATATGCACAAGCCAGGTATTCGTGTGTTTAGCTCCAGTCATGAACTACCCGTGAAAACAAGCATATTCTCCGGCTTATTGCATAAGAAAACCGATACCGGGAAAAGAAAATATATAAAAGGATACGGTCATGATGATTTTAGCCATATAAAAGCGGTACATAGGCAGATAGATAGTTATTATTCTATTCAGCATTTGTTTCCGCACCTGTACAGGTTAAATGAAACCGAAATTGAAAGTGCCAGGAAAATTAAAAATGAGCAGCAACCCGCTGAGCGTTCTGACAGGGCCAAGGTAAAGCAGCTGAAAGCTTATCTGATGTTGTTTGAACAGGTGATGGTGAATTATCTGGCACAACTGTCTAACCTGAGTAATATCATTACTGCTGATATAGATACAAACACGGCTAACAGTACCTATTTTACCGGGAACCTCTTCGATGTGCCCGGTGCAGGTAATATATTATCGCATTTTATGCCTAAGGGGGCAGACCTGACTGAAGTTGATTGGGAACTATTTAAAAATGACAAGGAAAACAATTATCTGAAATTTCTGGGTAAGGCGATTGAGCCGGATGACGTATTTTTTGGCAGAAAGAAAAGAATACTGGATCATCTCTTGTCGCGGTTTAATATCAATCTGGTTAAATATCCTTTGCAGTTGTTTTATCAGTTGTATCATCAGGGAGATGATAAGGAGCAACTTTTTGCAGAACTCGAATGGAAATCTGATATTTTAAGAAAGATGGTGTCGTATGGTTCCTGCAGGAATCAGGCGATTGATTACACAGATCAGCCAACGGATATAAGAAGCGGTTACGATAACCTTATGGCAGTATTGTTGTATTTACAGGAGTCAAAAATCAAGAATATCAGTAAGGCTTTTGAGGAGTCGCTTGATCAATGTTCCATTATACCCGGGAATACCCCAAAACAAACTGGTAATGAGAAAAAAGTAGTCTATGAAGTTCGCTGGGATGAAGAGCGGATCGATATGCTCATCGAAGAAGATTTACTGGAAAGCATGTTCTCGGAAACAGAAGAAAATACTTCTGATATAACGGAAGATATTCATATTCCTGCGCAAACAATGTCGTTTCTGGCAGCAGGTATTGACCATAAATATTACAGGATCGGACCGGAAATTAATGGTCAGGGATTTATTTTGCTTTATCGCCCACGTGGAAACAGGCAATGGCTTCGTGTTGGTAAATTTCCAACCAGGGAACAAGCACAGCAAAAGTTGAATCAGTTTATTGAAACTTTAAAGCGGATCAGTATTTCCTCTGAAGGCTTTCATACAATTGAGCATATTTTATTGCGTCCGACAGAGACAGAAACTATATTCGGATTCAGGATATATGACGAAAAAGGTGTACTGCTCATGCAGCAGCATGAGTGGATGAGCATGGCGGATAGAACAACACAATTGGAAAAGATCAAAAATATTTGTCAGCGTATATCCGATACCGGTGATTATACCATCTTTGGTGAGTTGGAGGGGCTTTGCCAGCTTAACTTGGGGCAGGACTCCAGTTATACATGGCTGGCAGCACCTAAAACACTTGAACTGGCATATCGTGAACAGTTCGATCAATTTGTAAAGAAAACATTGTACACGATGCGTGCTTTGGAAGAGCAGCCTGAAGCAAAGTTTCCAACAATTAAAAAAACGGTTTACTATTCGCAGGATATGGAACTTGATGAGCGATTTTTCTCATTCAGGATGTCTGTAGTATTACCATCATGGCCTGCTAGATTTCAGGACAGGGATTTCAGAGAATTCGTGGAAAGTCTTTTCAGGGAACATGCACCGGCGCATTTGAGACAGCAGTTTTTCTGGCTTACTGTAAAAGAATTGAAAGTCTTCGAATCAGTTTATTTTCCATGGCTTATATCCATTAAAGAAAACAAGGCAGGAGAAGATGGCAGGGCATTATCAAAACAAATGATTGCAATGCTGGCAGGTTCAGATAAAATTCCTAATTAAACAGGTATCCATTGTCAAATCAATATTTCAGCATAAACAGAGAAATATTTGATATCGGTTTTACATCAAAATCGGGGGCCTATGATTTGCAAAGTCGCATCAGTTCATTGGTCAATGGAACTTTAACCAGGCAGATGGAGCTTCTGCTAGAAAAAGTCATACCTGAAGAGCTTTTGTATAAATTCAATACCCTCACCGTTGATGTAGGTACGGTTAGCTTGCATAATCTTGAGACGGAATTACCTGAAAAATTTATAGAAGCATTTGCTGCCATACTTGATGAACAAATCAGAAACCTGCAATCAGGAGCAGGTGATAGTAATTTTGAAATACTTCCTGCTGCGCATAGTTTTAGTGACCTGCTCAGTTATTTTCTATATACAGGTCATTTACCTTGGTGGGCTGTCAAAAACAATCTTTTAACGCCGTCGGCAGCATTGGATGAGATGTTGTTGCGTTCACCTGGACAACTCAAAGCCCTTATAGTAAAAGCAGGTCAGCTTGAGCATGTGCGTAAGCGTTTGGTAAATCAATTTGCCAAAACACAGGTGAGGGGCATAATACAGATACTGGAGCCCACAGAAGCCGCTTATATTTTTGCTTTTGAAGATCGGGTAACGGATGTGAAAAAGGAAACAGCCATTGTGCAGGCCGAAGAAAAAGAATTCGAGAAAGCAGTTTCTTATTTTATACTAACCTATCTTCTTGTTGAACGTGGCGGTGCATTTAACAGAAAAGAATTTGCTAAAAGTATACTGTCGCAAATTGCTGCCGGTTTTAATATCGGATATATTGATCTGCTTCAGATTTTTTATTCAGTTATAGAAACCCTTACTGAAGAAGGCGTGGATTATGCAGCCTCGCTTAAATTGCTGATACAGCAACTGGCTGCTGAAGAATACGAAACGCCCCAATGGAAACAGAAAACCCTGTCGCCGGATCAGTCCCAGGTATCTCCGGATCAAACCGTAGAAAATCTAAATATTATCAGGCAATACCTGGTATCAGGAACCCTGCCGGTTGATCAGTTTGCTGATAAGTCTGATATAGGGGCGGTAAGGGCTTTATTATTTGCTATCATCAAAACCATACCTGATACATTTCAGTTAATGCTCGCCCAATTATCCTGGAATAGAAATATAACAGATCGGTTATTCGGACTGATTGGGACAACAATGTCAAGAGAGTATATCAAAATTCTCTATGGAAGCAGGGCTGATACCTTTATTAAAATAGCTGCTACATTCAGTCTGCTGCATAAAACCCGTCAGACATGGAATGTGGCAGAACAGGAATTTGAACATGCCGTCTGGCATTCAGTACTCTCAGCAACACTATTATCGCCTGTGCACCTGGTAGACGACAGACAACTGGTGCATCATCTATTGGCCGGGCTGGGATCGCATTTACGGGTGCCCGTGTTCATCGTAGCTCAAAGGGTACAGACAGGTATAAAAGCCCTGTTTAATGTTGACCATATGCAAATGCGCCATCTGGATCTGATTACTGAAGTACTTTCAACGATGCAGGAGGGTAAAGATTTGTCGCTGCTGACAAATAAAGCAGCATTAAGTAGTAGTAAGGAAATTACCGAGGCATTATTTAGTAATGAAACACAGATACTGAATCATTTGCTTCGCTTCATATTGCGTTACAGGAGCTTACCATGGTGGGGAAGAAATTATGCAGGACAATCGCCTGTTATGTTGTTTCAACAGTTATATGAAAAATCACCTTTTGAAGCACAATTGTTATTTCGTTATGCAGGAAATGACCGGGAACTCAGGTATCGATGGTTGCAGGTTATTGGGATAGATGCTTATATAAAGATACTGAAATCTTTTGATAATAGTGAATTTGCTCTCCGGGCCTATAACCAGCAAAAGGAATTATATGAAGTGGTGTTCGAGAATCTGCGCGAAAAGAAACCCGCTTCAGCAAACGTAGTCATTGTACTGGCTGATATTGTCTGGAAGGTATTACACGAGGGCCGTTACCGGTTTTTCTCATTGAATGATGTGTATACGAAGACATTTGTTTCCATGCTGGAACTGCTGAATGTACATCCTGCCATTTTATTAACTGAGTGGAAGCGCTGGCTGGAACTCGCAGATGCTGAAACATCCTCTTTCAGATCGGTTGTAGAAGTATTAAGGAAGTTATATCCCGTGAATGAGACGGAACCGAAAGAGCAATCTATTGTAGACCATAAAGAAACGGTAAAGCATTTTTTATCGTTTTTAAAAGAGGTGAAATTAATGTCTAAACCGGATAGCAATACTGCGGAACCTCTATCCATAACAGAATGGCTAACCGGCACAGATGCTGCTGATAAAGATAAAATTGCCACCTATTTACTAAGCCTGCTGAAATTATATTTGATATCCGGTAATTTACCGATATCTGCCATAAAAGGCATTGGTACAGCCAAGATGGAGTTTTTTAAACTCTTGTTACGTGTGGTTTACCAGATTAATCCGCTCGCACTGGTAAAAGTATTGACGCAATCAGATCTGAATGCTTTCAGGGTATTGGAAATTACGTCCCTTTATCAGCTGTCGGAAGGAGGGGAAGGAAAAGACATAGCATTGCTGATGCTACCGGTTGCCAATAAAATAAAATCAGCAAGCCGTTTAAAAGTTGTTGAAGAAGTAAAAATTCAGGGCAAGCGGGAGCAGGAAATTTTTGTAGAAGATATATTGAATTTGTATGCGGCAAATCAATCTGTTATAACTGCAAAAGGACCATCCACAACTATTTATGAGATATTGGCATATTACCTGGCCTGGAGAAGGCTTCCGGTTTCTTTGGCGAAAACCGATACGGCCGATGGTATTATTATTAAGCACCTCCTGAGGTATTTATATGAAACCGATAAGGCGCTTTTAATACAGTTATGGAAAGAAAAAACAAATCAGTGGTCTGCGCTGGTTACAGTTTATGTAATACTGAGTACCGATAATACAATAGAAGATAAAAAAATACAAAAGCTGATCAGTGAGGAGATATCGTTAAAGCCTTCGCAGGCCATCGCTCCGCTGCCCCTTACAACAGGAGTACAGGATATTGAGGCATTTACGTCTGTTGGTGATCTGGATAGTACGGATATTATAGCAGCGTCTTTGCAAACAGGTACTATCCGGAATGAATTGCGCCAGCAAAAAGAGTGGGTAAATTATCTTTCCGAAAAGTCGCCTGTTTTATATGAACAGGTCAGGGATCTGTTTGCACAGGATTTTCATAGCAGTTACCATAAAGATTATACTTATTTCAGTAAGCTGATACAAAATGCCTTTACCGATACCCTGCTTAGAGAAAGGGTGATGGTATTGTTCAGGTATTTTAACCTGCAGTCATGGGTACAAAAGATAACGTTCAGGGATAGTATGGATTACTTTGCTCAGCTGATCCGGTATTTTGCACAGGCTATGCCAGACAGTAAGCCGATCCTAGATCAATTTTACCGACAACAAATAGCAACGTCGGATGAAACGGATGCAACTGTATTACAGGTGTTGATAGAGCAGATCAGTGTGATACAGGATATGGAAGCATCTGCTACTTCTTTTAACACATATTATGATGAAAAAAATGCCGCTCTTATTTCACGGGATAAAAAACTTGAACAGGAGAAGATTAGAGAATCGATTGAACGAGAGCTGAAAAGGGCCAAAGAAAAAGAACGGAATATAGAAGCTGAAGAAGCCAGTCAGCAACAAAAAGAAAAGAATACCAGACTTTTTATTCCCAATGCCGGGTTAGTTATTTTACATCCATTCTTTGGCACCTATTTCACAAGACTCGGATTGATGGAAGCTAATGTTTTTCTATCTGAACAGACAAAAGAAAGAGCGGTTTTATTATTGCAATACCTTGCAACAGGCAGAACTAAATTTGAAGAGTATGAACTAATCCTGAATAAAATATTATGCGGATTGCCCATTGAACAATCTGTTACTCTTGAAATGGAACTCACGGAACAGGAAATGGCATTAACCGATGAACTGTTTGAGGTATTAAGACAGCGGTGGGATAAGGTAAAGAATAGTAGTGTAGAAGGCATCAGGGCATCATTTATATTAAGAGAAGGCGCGCTTGAGCTGATAGAAGAACAGTGGAACCTTCGTGTGGAACAAAGAGGATATGATTTATTATTGCAGACCCTTCCCTGGGCTTTTGGATTTATTAAAACAAGTTGGATGAATCAAATATTAACTGTAGAATGGATATAAAACCCTCAATAGAAAATGCATCAACCCTGCAGTCTGAACTGCTGTGGCTCGCCAATATTATAGATGCCAGGTTCAAGATATACTGGCAGCAGGAAGGTGCAATGACCGATATATTTGAGATACAGCCACCGGATCTCAGCAACAATACATCTATGTATGCACAGGTGGTAAAACATTATAAGATGTCGGTAGAGGAAAGAATGATATTACTTCTATCGCTTGCTCCACACATACAACCGCATTTATTGGATGTGTTTTATGTAAAGAATGCCAATTATGACCGTGGATTTACTGAGTTTGGCGGCGTAAAGGGACAAAATCATTCCGGTTTTATTCCTACCGGAGAAACGGCTGCTTTTATTCTGGCTGCAGATAGCCTTGAAAAAAGATTTGCACTACTTGAGATATTTGGTGAAGATCATTATTTCAATAAGCACAAGATATTGAAGCTGTCATCAACACACGCAGATGAACCATACCTAAGTGGGGTGCTCACACTTTCTGTTGAGTACCTTAATTATTTCACGAATGGCAGTTCTCATAAACCCGATTATAATGTAAACTTTCCGGCAAAAAGAATCAGTACCCGGTTAGACTGGGATGATCTGGTTTTACAGGACGATACTCTGGAAGAAGTCATGGAAATCAGAGACTGGATTCAGTATGGAGGGCATCTGTTGAATGATTGGGGAATGAGTAATAAAATAAAACCAGGATTCAGATCACTTTTTTACGGACCTCCGGGAACGGGGAAAACATTAACCGCTTCTTTATTGGGTAAATCTTCTGCGCTTGATGTTTACCGGATTGATCTTTCCATGGTGGTTTCAAAATATATAGGCGAAACTGAAAAAAACCTGGGAAATATTTTTGATCAGGCCGAAAATAAAAACTGGATACTATTTTTTGATGAAGCAGATGCACTTTTCGGAAAGCGAACACAGACAAGTAGTTCCAATGACCGACATGCCAATCAGGAAGTTTCCTATTTGTTACAAAGGGTGGAAGATTTTCCCGGGGTGGTGATTCTTGCCACGAATTTAAAGGCCAATCTGGATGAAGCATTTACCAGAAGGTTTCAATCGATGATCTATTTCCCCATGCCCGGACCAGAGCACAGGAAGAAATTATGGGAACAGGCTTTTTCAGAACAAACTATTCTGGATGCAGGGGTTAATCTTGATGAAGTTGCACAGAAATATGAAATGGCGGGTGGTGCTATTATCAACGTAACCAGGTATGCTTCACTAATGGCGCTCAAACGAAGTTCTAATGTGATTTTAATGAAAGATATTATTACGGGTATCAGAAAAGAATTCGGGAAAGAGGGTAAAACCGTTTAAGAGGCTATGTGTGTATTTCGTTAGGATTTTTTACCTGATCAGAAGGATTGATATCCAATTAAAATGTAAATTGTTGACTTCCAAACCAACTAACTCACCTTGCTATGAATTTTAAGCGGGTTAAGCCATTTATTTTTCCTGTACTGATTGTATCAGTATTCATTTTTGCAATACTGGGTTTTAGGGCAGACCTGGGTGAAAAATTCAATTTCTGGGGCGTACTTTTTACCATTTTTAATTACTTCATCATGAATGATGCCGACCCTGTGGAAGTGTCGGGTAATCCATTCCTGCTGATTGCCAAATACCTGGCAGCGGTACTGGTAGGGTACGGGCTTTTTTCTCTTTCCTTCAGATTTCTACGAAGACTGTTCTTTTCTTATCGCATTCGCTTTTCTTTTTCAGATCATATTATCATCTTCTCACTGGATCCTATTGCAAAAAGTATAGCTGAGCAATTATTATCGGCAGGATATAAAGTGGTAATAGTTGAGAATGACGAAGAAAATCCTTCCATCGAAGAAGTAGAAGAGATGGGAGGTATTATTATTACGGCAAGCCCTTTTGAGAAAAAGACCCTTGATATGATTGGTCTTTCCAAAGCGAGAATTTGTATCCTGGCACACACGGAAGATATTACCAATATTCAGATTGCAGATAAGATCAGTAGTTATGCCTATCAATTTCATCTCAATGAAGACAGGAGAGGACATGATGTCCTCAAAATATTCATGCACATCGATGAGTTTGAGAATATTGATGTAATCAAAGATTATTTCGATATCAATAATGCTGATGAGCATTATGACTTACATGCTTTCAGCATCAATCAGCTGGCGGCACAAAAAGTATACGATGCGTATGCACCTCATCAGTATTTTACACCGCAAAGCGGTGAAGAATGTTCTATTGCCATCATCGGCTGCAATAAAACAACGGAATTTTTTCTTCTGGAAAATATCATCTTAAGTCATTATGCAGGAAAGAAATCATTGAAAATTTATCTGGTCGATAAAGACGTGGAAACATTTTACCACGACTTCCATTATCAATATCCTTTCTGTGATGAGTATGTAGAACTTATTCCCGTAAAACTGCTTAATGCCAATTTTTTTGCCAATTTTGCCTGGTCGAAGTTGCATATTGAAAAACTGGCAGAGGTAAACGCAGCTTATTTTTTTGGAGAAAGTGATTCAGTGGTGGTGAGTACAGCCGCTGCATTCCGACAGTTTATCTATTCTCAGACACTTGCCATTTCCCAGACCCCCTTAATTATTACGCTTCCGGAAGATAGTGGTATATACAATTTCTTAAATGAAAACGATATGCATAAAGATGAGGTTGAGAACATGTTTAAAACCTCGCTCAATATGCATTATGTAAGAAGGCAGAGTGATACATTCTCGGGGAAAAGCCTGATAGAAGAATCTGAAATGACAGACTCTTTGTCGAGAGTGATTAATTTTTATTATTCGGTAAGCTATGAATTCGGATACCTTTTAAAGGAGGAGTTCAAAGTAGCTGATGCCAGTAACCTTATAGCAGAGTTGGTTTCTTTTATTGAACATTATCCCTTACAACATACAGTTGTTACAGAAACGGCTTTGGAAAATGATTTTATTACATTTCTTTCTGTTAAGACAGGAATTGACAAACAGGCTTTGCAGCGGCATTGCACCATTAAAAAACGATGGAACTTATTGAACAACCGGAAAAAAGATTCTAATCGTTATGCAGCCAGAAACCTGAGTGTAAAACAATTTATGATGCAACAGATAGGTTGCTGGCCTGTAAACAGGGAACAGATATTGAAGTTTTATCCGGCCTTGGCTTCCATCGAACACAAACGCTGGAGTGCTGAGAAAATGGTATTTAATTTCAAGTATGGTCCTTTTCCCGCAGATAAAAAAGAACGTACTGTTTTAAAAGAAGTACTTAAAATTCACGATCAGTTGATTCCTTATGATAAACTAACGGAAGAAGAGAAGGGAAAAGATCTGAACCTATTTCTTTTAATGCCATTATTATTTGCATTAAAACAACATTCAAAATTATAAACATCGTTGATGCAGTTTCCGAAGGACATATTTATCAGTTACGCGCATATCGATGATGAATCATTGATTGAAACCCAGAAGGGATGGATTGCTGAGTTTCATCGGGCATTGGAAATCAGATTGGCGCAATTACTGGGTCGCAGGCCTGTTATCTGGCGTGATCCCGCCTTACAGGGGAATCACATATTTGATCAGCAGATTGTTGACCAGTTTGAACAGGTAGCTGTGATGATATCTATTCTTACGCCGCGGTATATAAAATCAGAATGGTGCGTAAGGGAAGTGAATGAATTTTATGAATCCTGTCAAAAAAATATTGGGTTCAGTATTAATAATCAAGCCAGGATATTCAAGGTTATTAAAACCCCTGTTAAAGTAGATATGCATCCTGAAAAAATCAGGAACATACTGGGATATGAATTTTATACCACCGATGCACACACAGGTAGGCTGAAGGAATTGTCGCAAACTTTTGGTCAGCAAACCGATAAGTTATACTGGGAGAAACTTGATGATCTCGCAAACGACCTTGCTGGTTTTCTGGAAGGATTGGAATACCAGCAGCCAGGGCATAGCTCTGCAGTGAATGGCAGTAGTTCAAAGAAAACCGATGTTGGTATTTATCTCGCCGAATCAAGTTATGAAACACTTTCGTTTCGTGATAGCCTCCGGAGAGAGCTGCAGGATAATGGCTACCGTATTTACCCTGACAAACAGTTGCCACTGGTAGCGCCGGTGCTGGTAGAAGAAGTACAACAGTACCTGAACGAAACCACCTTATCTATCCACCTTGTAGGTGAGAACTATGGTATTGTACCCGAAGGAACACAAAAATCGATTATTGAATTACAGAATGAAGTCGCTGCGGCTGCAAGCGGAAGTAATCAACTTGAAAGATTAATCTGGATACCTGAAGGAAGAGAGGCAAAAGAAGAGCGGCAGCAGGCATTTATCAATCGGCTGAATGAAGGGAAAGAGGGGATTACCGGAGCGGATCTGGTATATGGATCTCTGGAAGATTTTAAAAGTGTGGTTTTTGATAAGCTGGATGCCATTGAAAAGAAAAGAAAAAAAGAATCGGAACCGGCAGCAGTAACGGCAGCAGTTGCATCTTCAGCAACAGGTATTGTTTACCTGATTTGTGATGTGCTGGATCTGGATGATATAAAGCCTTTGGAAGACTATCTGTTTAATCAGGGCTATGAAGTAGTGTTACCCATATTTGAAGGAGAAGAATCCATGATCAGGGAAGACCATGTTGAGAACCTGAAAATGTGTAATGCGGCGATTATTTATTATGGCAATGCCAATGAGATATGGTTGCGTTCCAAAACAAGGGATTTTTTGAAAGTGAACGGTTATGGAAGAGAAAAGCCATTGTCTGTAAAAGCCATTTATATCGGTGGCCCCTCTACTCCGGCAAAAGAACGTTTCCGCACATTAGAGGCTGATGTAATTAATGGTATAGAGGGACTAGCGGAGGAAAAATTAAAATCTGTATTATCCAAAATGTAGAACCAGATGTTCAATGATCTGACCATACAAAATCCATTTCCCGGTCTTCGTGCTTTTGAAGAGCATGAGGATGTGTTATTTTTCGGCAGGGAAAAACAGGTGGATGAACTGTTGAAGAAATTACGTACCACGCGATTTCTTGCTGTAATCGGTTCCTCCGGAAGTGGTAAATCTTCACTGGTAAAATCCGGACTGATACCTTCTCTGCATAGTGGATTTATGTCGGGAGCCGGCTCATTGTGGCGTATCTGTTCTTTTCGTCCCGGGAATGATCCTATTTATAACATGGCTGTAGGTCTTTCAAAACCGGGTGTTTTATCTGATGATGAAGAGCAGGATACTGAAACGATTGCGGCGATTAATGAAAGTGTTTTAAGACGTAGCAGTAATGGTTTGGTAGCTGCGTATAAACAATCGGGTCTTGATCCTAAAAATAACCTGCTCATCCTTGTGGATCAGTTTGAAGAGTTATTTCGTTTTAGCCGATACGAGAAAGATAATAAAGATGGTAAACGTGATGCGGTTGCATTTATTAATCTTTTACTGAAAGCAACAGAGCAGAGAGAAGTACCCATTTATGTGGTGTTTACCATGCGATCAGATTTTCTGGGAGATTGTACAGAATTCCGGGGACTACCGGAAGCGATCAATGATGGCGACTACCTGGTGCCGAGAATGACGCGGGAAGAACGTAAGGAAGCGATTACAGCCCCCATCTCTGTAGCAGGAGCCAGTATTAGTCAGCGCTTGTTGAATCAACTGCTGAATGATGTTGGCGATAATCCTGATCAGCTCCCGATATTACAGCATGCATTAATGCGAACCTGGGATATCTGGCAGCAAAAAGGTAATAAGGAACAGCCGCTGGATATTGATGACTATGAAGAAGCAGGCACCATGGAGCACGCTTTGTCGCAGCATGCGGAAGAAGCATATAATGAACTGGTAACAACCCGGCAAAAACAGATATGCCAATCGCTCTTTAAAGCTCTTACCGATAAAGGCAGTGATGCCAGGGGTATAAGAAGGCCAACCCGGCTTTCAGAAATCTGCGAATTGTCGAATGCTCCCATAGCTGAAGTTGTTGAAGTGATCGAAGTGTTCAGAAAAACCGGACGTTCTTTTTTGATGCCCCCGCCGGGCGTAGCCTTACGGGAAGATAGTATCATCGATATATCGCATGAAAGTCTGATGCGGGTTTGGGAACGATTGATAGAGTGGGTAGATGATGAAAACAGATCGGCAGAAGCTTATAAAAGACTATGTAATGCTGCGGTTATGTATCAACAGGGTACCGGAGGATTATTAAGGAACCCTGAGTTAGATATTGCACAGAAATGGAGACTTCAGAACAACCCCAATGCTACATGGGCGAAAAGATACAATCCCAATTTTGAAAGCACGATTGGGTTTCTTGATTACAGTAAGGCTCAATATGATTTTGAAATAGAGCAAAAAGAACTACAGCAAAAGAAAAGAATTAAACGGGCCAGGATGATTGCAGTAGTATTGGGTACAGCATCCATGATCTGTCTTGTTTTCCTGCTGGTGGCATTGAACCTAAAGTTTAAGGCAGAAGAAAGTGAAAAGAAAGCTTTGGTGAATCAGGAACTGGCCATTGCCGAAAGTAAGGAGGCACTAAGGCAAAAGCAACTGGCTGATACAGCCAAACAAAAAGCAGAGGAACAGAAATTGGTAGCCGAATCGCAAAAGCGTCTGGCAGAAGAACAGAAGAATATAGCCGATAAACAAAGAATGCTGGCCGAATTTGAGAAGCGGAACGCACTCTTTCAGAGGGGTGTAGCTGAAAAAGCGACAACAGCTGCTTTAGATGCAAAATCAGAAGCAGAGCTAAGGAAAAAAGAAGCGGAAGACCAGACGGTGATTGCTAAAAATGAACGAAGCATCGCAGAAAGAGAAAGAGTTCGTTCAGAAAACTCTGAAAAGAATACCAGAAAACTTCGCTTGCTCGCATTGAGTCGATCGCTGGCCAACCAGTCTGTGAGAGAGTTTAATAGTAATAATCTTGAACTATCGCGTTTGCTGGCAGCACAGGCATATGCATTTAATAAAGAAAATGGGGGAAATGAATATGTACCTGAAATATTTACGGCCTTATCTATAGTAACTGATAATCAAAAAACCTACCGGGTTTTTAATACAGGTGTACGAGCTATTGCAGTGAGTAATCAATTATTTGCAGCAGGAGACGAATCAGGCATGGTGAAATTATGGGAGGGTGATGATTTGTCGCAAAAAGCGAAAGAATACAGACCCAAGGGAGCCGGGCAACATAATATAAGATCTGTAGCCTTCAGTAAAGATGGTCAGAAAATAGGTGTTGGTACGGTTGATGGGGTTGTTTATGTGTTCAATAGTTCCACATTCCCCGTGGCACCTGTTCAGGTAAATGTACACAAAGGACCGGTTACAGATATCCGCTTTCAGGGTGCTGGTACTATATATACATCTTCAGGCGATAGTACCATTCAGCGAATCAATATCAATGCCAATCCGGTACAGATTTCACAGGTGGTTAAAGCGGGTAGCCGTATTATGAGCATCCGGATATCACCTGATGGAACTAAAATCGCAGCAGCAGAAGAGAATGGAAAACTATTGCTGATTGATGGATTACAAACGGCAACGCCTCAGAAAAGAGAATTGCTTATTGTAAAAGAGTTGATTAAGTCGGTTGAGTTTAGCCAGGACGGAAAATTTCTTGCCTGTGGCACCACAGAAGGGAATATTTACCTGTTTGAGTCTGATAAGCAATATGCCAACCCACAGAAAATAAAAGCACATCAATCGCCCATATATGCCATCAGCTTTAAAGACGATAATAGTCTGATAGCAACTGGCGCAGGTAATGGTGAAATCAAAATCTGGCATACCAATAATTTCCTGCTGGAGCCACTGTTGCTGAATGGCAATGATTCCTGGGTATGGGATATGCGTTTTACTACCCATGGTAATCAACTGGTATCAGCAGGGGCCGACAGAAGTATCCGTAAGTGGACTTTCGATCAGGAACTTTTGCAGAAGCGAAATTGCACACAGATAACAAGGCCGTTTTCAGCAGGAGAATGGAAGACTTATATAGGAGAAGATATTGAACAGAAATCAGTTTGCGGTAATCGATAAAACGATAATCATGCGAAGTTATTATATATTATTTGTTACTCTTTTTGGATGTTTGTTTTTACAGCTATCAGCGGTAAAGGCACAGGTAGTTTGTGGAGAACAGGCATTGAAGCTGGCAGACAAACATTATCAGGCTGGGGCATTTGAAGAAGTGGAATCGGCTTTATTACCCTGTCTTTCAACCGGCTTCACCGATCAGGAAAAAGTACAGGCTTACCGGCTGCTGGCACTGAGTTATATAGCCAATGATTTTCCGGATAAAGCCAACAAAGCCGTAGCCGACCTGTTGAAAATCAATGCAGCATTCGAACCTTCTTTTTTCGATCCGGAAGAATTCACCTCGTTGGTGCGAACCTTAAAAGTTGGCTCATCTGTTCAGTTGGTAACTTCTGTTTCCAAAAAAGCAGAAGATATCAGAAAAGCCCCTGCTACCATTTCTGTTATTACACAGGATGAAATTATCCAAAGGGGGTATACTGATCTGGTAGAATTTTTAAATGATTTACCTGGCTTTCAGATATCACGTTATTATGGTCCACAGCTGGCTAATATGTACCAGCGGGGATTACGAACCAATAATACTGAAAAGACATTGCTGCTGATTGACGGTGTTGAAGAGAATGATCTATGGACAAATTGGGCTGATATTTCCAGACAGTATTCATTGTCAAATATCAAACAGGTAGAAGTGGTTTTTGGGCCGGCATCTACCATGTATGGCTCAAATGCTTTTGCAGGTGTGATTAATATTATTACCAGAACTGCTGCTGATTTTACAACTGCTCAGAAACCTCTTGGTGTAAAAGCCATGGTTGGTTATGGTGCCTATAATCATCGTTTTGCAGATGTAACCGTGGGCTATAAAAAGAAATTGGTTTCTGCAACTTTTACAGCCAGGCTTTTTGAATCTGGTAGTCATGATCTTTCTTCTCAGTCATTTTATGATTACAATCCGGCTGCTTATAATACCATTAACTACAATTCAATCCTGGGTATCCGATCCGGGGCACAGCAGTATATCAATCAGCATGGAATACCGCTTACAAGTCCGTTGTATACGGTATATGGAGCACCCGGTAATGCGGATAGCATCATTCCGACAGCGCAAGGAATAGAAGCTGCCAGAAACCTTGATAAGTCAGCTTACACACAAATTGTGAATGGTCAGCCAGTACGATATTCCAAAACAGATAAAGCCTATCTGATCAACGCACGTATCACCATTGGTGATTTTACAATTGGGGCCCAGACATGGAAGAAGAGTGAAGGAGGAACCACGCAGTTTACAGATATGTACGTGGCAGGTGGTGACAATGGTCAGGTATGGGTACCTACACAGACATTTTTTTATGTGAAGTATGATAAACAGCTTTCAGATAAAGTAACCATCTCAAGTTTTTCCAATTACCGGATTCATGGGGTAGACGATTCCAAGCTTGTATTTGTAAGTAATTATGCACGTCGTGATCTGGGTATCAAAGACCTGGTTACCAATAAACAGGCTTTTTGGAGTACCCGATACCTCTATTCCAATTCAAAACAATTCAGAACCGAATTGAAAATTTTATATACCCCCAGCCGTAAGCTGGATATGATTGCCGGTATAGAACTTAGAAACAGTCAGCTGCAGGGTAACTATCTTGTATCACTGAACGTGCGCGATGCTCAGGAAAGAGGATTGTTTACAGCACCACCTGAAGGCGGTAATCAGTTCAATGTAAATGATGCAGGTATATATGGACAGGCAACCTATCGTTTTACAGAGGCTTTCCGTGCCACATTTGGAACACGTATTGATTATAACGTTATCAGAACATCTGGTGGTTATGGAACAGAAATTAACCCCAGACTTGTATTGGATTACACAAAAAAAAGTTGGGTCTTCAAAGTTATCTATGCCAGAGGTATCATGAATGTGTCTAACTGGACCAAATTTTCTACTGCCGGTAACAGAATTCCCAATCCGAATCTGGGAACAGAAAGTATTAACAATATTGAATTTTCTGCAAGTAATGCCATCAGTAAAACAGTAACAGCTGATATTACTTATTACCGTTCAGATATTAAAGATGTAGTGGGAACAAGAACTTTGTCAACCGGACAGAATGTTAATGACAATATCGGTCGCTTTAATATTAAAGGTATTCAGGCCAATATAACCATCCGGAAAAAAACGTTTAACGGGTATTTGAATTATGCCTACACAAAAGGAAAACAAACCCGCGACGAGAAAGGAGATGTAAATCTGGTGATTGGTGATATCGCCAGTCATACCATCAACGCAGGCGCCTATTATGAGCCTGTTAAATACCTTGGCATCAACCTGAGGGGTAATTACATCAGTAGTCAGCCTGTTGGAACCGGTACTTCTGTGCCATCTAATACAGAAAAATTTTCGGGCTATTTTCTGGCACATACAACTGTGAGTTTGAAAGAACTGATTAAAGGCACTACGCTTCAGTTGATTTGTAACAATCTATTTGATAAAAACTATTTCAATCCGGGCGTAAAAGCTGCAGATGGAACCGAAAACCCGACACAGATTTTACAAAGAGGAAGAAATTTCCTGCTCCGTTTAAATTTTGATTTTTGATGAAACCCATCCATTCAAAATATGTTGAAAGATTCAACCAGCCAGACTGGGGGGCTTACTATATGCCTGACCAGGATTGGGAAAAGCAGGAGACCGGTCTCAGGATTGTACTTTTCGGTTCAACATTGGGGGGTATGTGGGTGCTTGAAAGTCTGAAACAGCTGAAAAATATTTTGGGTGCTCGGATCACGTTGGTTGGATTAGCCACTGATGATGCCAGAGATCCGCATGCGAGGATATCTCTCAAAAAAAGAATCTGGCACTATTTTGAAAAAGCACAGCAGCATGAGATGGTCGATGGAATCGTGATGCAGGCTTTATCGATAGGGATGGAAGTGTTTACCGGTAATATTAAATCCGCTTATTTTCAGGGCTTGCTTCAGCAATGGAAGCCGGATATTATTATCATGGCTTGCTTTGGCCAGATTGTTCCGCCTTCTGTATTTAATTATCCGGTAATGGGGATGTATAATTTTCACCCCTCAGATCTTAAAAATGACATAGGTGCGGGGCCGAAACCTTTTGAAGAAACCCTGGCCAGCAGAATGAATACTACCTGTGTAAGTTTGATGGGTGTTACAGAAATCATTGATCATGGACCATTAATCGGTCAATCACCAGCTATCAGGATAACGGGAAAGGAGGATGAGTTTTTCAGTGATGTGTTACTTACAGAAGAAAAAGTTACCAGTGTGTTTCCGGATATGACCTGGGTACTTGTTCATAAAATATTATTGATGCAGGGAACTGCTTTGCCTGTAGAATTTACGATTGATTTTGATCAGGAAATTGATGAAGCTGTAAAGCAAAGACTACTACAACCTTTGTCTGGCAAACATAGTGCTGTATATCCATTTCCAGATATGACGCTTTTTTCTATCGGATATAAAACCCTTCAGGTTTGAGTAAGGTATCAGCCATATCGAAAACACTGAACCGTATTTTCAATATTGAAAAAGGGGAGAAGAAAGATATTCTATTATTGGTCTGTTTTTCTTTCCTGAATGGAATTTCATTTGTGTTTTATTCTACCGCGACAGTTTCTGTTTTTATTTCTACATTCAAAGCAGATATGTTACCCTACGCTTTTATTGCATCGGGTATAGTAGGTTTTATACTCTGGTATTTATTTGCCAGAATTCAGCAATACCTTTCATTCGGTAGGCTGCTGAGTTCCGGATACCTGTTTTTATTAGTGAGTATTGCCTTTCTTTTCCTGATGGCACAGCGTAGTGGAAATGAGGGGTGGTATTTTTCCATGTTTGTATGGATGCGCTTTTTTACTTTTCTGAATGCAGTTATGTTTGGGGGTGTTTTTGCACGAATATTTAACATGCAGCAGGGAAAAAGGCTGTTTGCGCTTATCAGTGCAGGAGATGTGGTATCTCAGATGCTGGGTTATTTTTCGGTTCCTTTACTACTCAGAAATGCCGGAGTTTCAGCTTTGTTGTGGATCTGTATGGGAGGTATTGTTCTGCAACTGTGTTTAATTTTATTTCTGAATAAATATTACAGGGAAAAATTTATTACGAATCAGCCGAAGCCAGGTGCTTTAAATACCATAGAACAGAAGCAGGATGGTAATACAAGATCTTATTATTCATTAATGTTTCTTGTTTCCTTACTACCAATGCTTGGCTTTTATTATGTGGATTATATGTTTCTGAATGAGCTCAAGCTGGAATATACATCCGGACAGGCAGTGGCAGGTTTTCTGGGTTTGTTTTTAGGTGGGGTGGCAATTGTTGAGTTGATAACCAGGTTATTTATTTCCGGTCGTTTACTGACCATGTATGGACTGAAGTTTGGCATCAATATATTGCCGCTTACTTTATTGTTTTCAACTTTGCTGATTGTTTTTTTTGCGCTCATGCCCGGATTCGCAGGGCTTGTGTTTTCTATGATTGCTTTTTCCAAACTATTGGAAAGAGTATTACGCTTTTCTTTTAATGAACCGGCCTATCAGATATTTTATCAGCCGGTACCGCCCGAGAAAAGATTTAGTCTCCGAACGCGGATGGAAGGGGTACCCAAAGCATTGGGAGTTATCATAGCCGGGTTATTGATCCTTAGTTTTAACCTACTGGGTTTTAAAGCATCTTTATACCTTAATCTGCTTTTTCTGGCCGTATTGATCAGCTGGTTATTCATTACCAAAGCATCTTACAGACACTATTGTATGATGCTGGCTCAATTTGTAAAACAAAAATTTTCTACAGTAAGAAATAGTACTGCCAGTGAAACTGCTGCAAAAGCTGGAGAGGGTTCCATGATCAGGATGATCTCTCCGCAGGAGTGGACATTGTATCAGGAGATGAATGAATACATTGTAAATGCAGCGTCGGATAAATCGGTGAATGAGAAAAGGTATACCGCTTTCCTGCTTGAAACCATCTTGCCTGCTGTTTATTTTAAAGAATGGTTCGATAGGGATCCCCTGATTGCGCAACTCTTAAAAGCGCAGTTTCAGGCAAGTGAGCTATTAGGTGAACAGATACGCATACTTGATTTGCTTTCAGTAGTAAAAAAGGAAGAAGGGTTTATCAAACAACAACTGATGTCGAAGAACCCTTTTATTAGTCAAGTGGCGGCGATTTGTCTGCATAAACAAAAAGCAGTATTCGACGACAAAGAAAAAGCAGTCTGCAAAACATGGTTACAGGAAATGATGGGTAAGCAGCTATGGTATTTTGCCGCCATACAAGATATTGAAGATGATCCTTTGCTATATGACCTCCGAATGGCGATGGATAAAGAAAACAAAGCACTTACCCATCTGGTATTTGATGTGCTGGCTTTTATATATGAACCATCGGCGGTTGCTGAAATCAGGGAGGGAATTACCGGACAACAATCAGGTGACAGTAAAATGCTTGCACATGAATTGCTTGAGAACTTTTTTGACCAGGAAATAAGAGAAAAAATAACGGGACTGTATTTACATGAAGAAACTTCAACCCGGCTTCAGGTGTTACAGGATGTATATCCACAACAACAGCTATCAGTTGGGGAGCGATTGGTTGATATTGTTCGAAAAGAATACCAATTGGTTCCCTTGTGGTTGAAATTGCTTGCATTGGAAGCCATTACCGTGCGGGATGACCCTTTTAAGGAGGGGATATTGTTAGAATGTTTGCAAAGTGTACATCCTTTACTGGCCATGAGTGCAGCAGCGAATTTAAAAGTATCGTATCCGGAGAGTTATCTGCAGGCATTCGATAAACTGCCCTTGTTGCAACAGAAAAAAATGGAAACCCTTCCGTCCAGATGGCGCGAGGACCTGAAAGAGATAGCCAATCATGCCTTGCCACTCAATATTCCCAATGTATTGTTGCCAATACTTGCTCCTTATTCTATCAGAGAGCAGGAATCAACTACAGGCCATTCACTTTTTATGATACAGCCGAAAAATATATTCGATATACAAGATGCTGAAATGACACATGTAAACAGAGAGCAAAAAATGTATGTACCCCGTCATTCATCAGATATCTTTATAACGCAATCGACCGCCGGGTTTAAGTCGAACCCTGCTCTTTCATTTTTTAACTAAGGGATGATTGAAAGATAATTATGCTGTATATTTTTTTTATAGCTGCCCTCATCAGTTTTCTCGGTCAATTGCCGCTGGGTAATATGAGTATAACTGCCACCCAGATTGGTATTCAGGAAGGGTTTAAAAGAGCTTGGGTCTTTGCTATCGGGGTGGCCATTGTAGAAATGCTGTATCTCCGTTTTGCACTTACCGGTATGGATTGGGTAGTAAAACACCGGCTTTGGTTCCTTGTCCTGGGCTGGGTAACAGTGGCATTGTTTTTATTGCTGGGTATATTGTCTTTTATGTCAGCAAGAAAACAGCAGGAAGAAAAGAAATCAGTTATGCTAAATAACAGGATTCATCGTTTTTTACTGGGCTTGATGATGAGTGCACTGAATCCCGTTCAGATCCCATTCTGGTTTTTATGGACATCTACTATGATACAGACAAATGTTTTACCCATTACGGCTTCAGCTTATAATGTGTTTACGGCAGGTGCAGGGATAGGTACCATTGGCGGACTTGCCCTCTACATACATGGTGGTAACTGGCTGGTAAAGAAAAATAATACCAGTAATAAAACCCTGAATCAGATCATGGGGGCCATCTTTATTATTACTGCACTTATACAATTGTACCGGATGTTATATAAACCCTGGATCTAAATAGGGTTGGATGGGTATGGATCAATCCACGATGAAAAGTGTACAGCCTTCTTTTGAATAGGAGCGATGACCATCTGCCTGATCGCCTACTGTATACAGCTGTCCTTTATGCAGCATATGTTTGGTGCCGTTCTCCAGTTCTGTTTCCATTGCTCCTTCCACGCAAAATATAATATGCCCTTTATGGCACCAGTGATCGGCCAGGTATTCAGGAGAGTATTGTACCAACCGGATTCGAACTTCATCTTTCCAAAGTATTCTCCATTCTGCAAACCCCGTAATGCCCTGATGAATTTCAGGTACAATGTCTGTAAAGTCGGTAATTGAAAATGGGAAAGATGAAAATACCATGGGCTGAAAATATGAAATAAGAAATAAGAAATACGAAATAAGAAAGTGAATGAGACAAATAAAACCTGATAAACAATTACTTCCTTATTTCATATTCCCCTTCGACTACGCTCAGGGCAGGCTTTATTTCTCTGGTCCTCTGTTTTACACGCTCCATTTGTCTCTTTCATCGGGTGAAAATTTCCAGGGGGCGAAATTATTTTCTGTATTACTGAACATGCCGTTCCATTCCTGGGGGGCATTGCTTTCTTCCATGATGAGTGAGCGGCGCAGTTCCAGTATGATTTCAAGGGGCGAAATACTAACCGGACATTCTTCCACGCAGGCATTACAGGTAGTACAGGCGCGTAATTCTTCCACTGAAATATAGTCGTGCAAGAGAGATTTGCCATCATCTGTAAACTGCTTATTGGCATTGATGTTTTTACCTACCTCTTCCATTCTGTCGCGCGTAGCCATCATGATTTTACGGGGACTCAATAGTTTGCCGGTGGTATTGGCCGGACAAGCATCAGTACAACGACCACATTCTGTACAGCTATAGGCATCCAAAAGGTTTTTCCAGCTCAGGTCAAAAATGTCTTTTGCGCCAAAACGTGCCGGGGGAGCCGCATCGGCAGGAGCCAGTTCGGGCTGCATGGCATACAGTACTTCATTCTGTACGCTGGGCATATTTTTCATTTTACCTTGTACATCCAGTCTTGCATAATAGGCATTAGGAAAAGCCAGCATAATATGCAGGTGTTTGGAATAAGGCAGATAGTTTAGAAAAGCAAATATGCCGGCGATATGCAACCACCAGCAGGTTCGCTCAATGGCAACCAGTGTTCCATCGCTTAGTCCGGTGAAAAGACCGCTTAATAAACCGGAAAAATAAAACTGCCCGGTAACAGGATAATGACTGTTGCCTCTTTCCTGCAAGACCAGATCTGTGGCGTTCATGGTTAGGAACAAACTCATGAGTACAATCTCTGTAATAAGGATATAGTTGGCATCTGAACGGGGCCAGCCATTCAGGTCCTTATTTATAAAGCGTTTCAGCTTAATGATATTTCTCCTGCTGAGAAAAATAACACAGACCAGTATTACACCTGCAGCCAGAAATTCAAAAGCATTGATTAACCAGTTATAAAGGGAGCCCAAAGGAGCTGCAAATAAACGATGCTTACCCAATATGCCGTCCAGTACAATTTCGAGTACTTCAAGGTTGATAATCAGAAATCCGGCATAAATGATAAAATGCATGATGGCTACCAACGGATTGGAAAACATTTTTTTTTGCCCGAACGCCAGCAGGAGCAGGTTTTTCCAGCGTAAGGATGCATGATCGTTGAAGTTCTCATCTTTGCCGAGAAGTATATTACGGCGTATTTCACCAATTTTTTTGGCAAACAACCAGATGGATACTGCAGAAAGTGCCACGAATAAAATTTGCTGGATATACTGCATATATAAGGCTTAATGACGCTAAGATAATAGTTTTGTGTCTTAGCCCGGATGATTGTTGATTGCTTTTATTGTTATTACATTTGAAGTATAAACCCGATACATGTCTGAACGTAATTATATACTCGATAAAGCGGCTGCGGTTCGTAAAATGCACCGTATGGCCCTGGAACTGGCCGAACAGCTGAATGGTGATCTTACGCCCGTTGTCGTATTCGGTATCCGTAATAGTGGTTCAGTGATTGCAGCGCAAATAGCCGGTTATCTAAAGCAATATGTTACCAATGAGATACATACAGCATCTCTTACGCTCGATAAATCCAGACCGGTTGAGGTTGCAATGAATACTTCGGTTGACCTGAATGGGGTTCATGTGGTGATTGCTGATGATGTAACCAATAGTGGTAAAACGCTTTTGTATGCATTAAAGCCCTTACTGCAGTTTCATCCGAAAACCATCCAGACGCTTGTATTGGTTGAGCGTATGCATAAACTATTTCCGGTGAAACCCGATTTTGTAGGTCTATCGGTTGCTACCACCATTCAGGATCATATTCAGGTGGAAGTAAAGGATGGGGAAGTGGAAGGTGCCTATATCTCATAAAAAAAATTACCAATAGAAGGCTTAGCCTGAAAATGAACAAAGATTCCCAAAACTTATTATATTCAATCAACGCAATACTAAAAGCGATTAATTATGGATGCTGCCATACTCGAAAAAGTGAATAGCTGGCTTACCGGCAATTATGATGCGGATACCAAAGAGGCTATCCGGAAAATGCAGGAGAACCAGCCTGATGAACTTGCAGATGCCTTTTACCGAAACCTTGAATTCGGAACGGGTGGTTTACGCGGTATCATGGGCATCGGAACCAATCGTGTCAATAAATACACCATTGGTATGGCTACACAGGGTTTTGCCAATTATCTCAAAAAGTCTTACGGTGATCAGGAAATTAAAGTGGCTATTGGTCACGACAGTCGGAATAACAGCCGCTTTTTTGCTGAAACCACCGCCAATGTTTTTGCTGCAAACGGCATCAAAGTATTTCTATTTGAAGCTTTAAGGCCTACACCTGAACTTAGTTTTGCCATCAGGTACCTGGGATGTCAGGGTGGAGTGGTTTGTACAGCATCACATAACCCTAAAGAATATAACGGTTATAAAGCTTACTGGAATGATGGCGGTCAGTTGGTACCTCCACATGATAAGAACGTAATCAAAGAAGTGGAAGCGATTACGAATGTGAATGATGTGAAATGGGACGGTGGAGCTGCCAATATTACCCTGCTGGGGAGCGATATGGATGAAGCCTACATCAATATGGTAAAACAACTTAGTGTTTATCCGGATGTAATAGCGAAGCAGCATGATCTTAAAATTGTATATACACCCATTCATGGAACAGGTATTACACTGGTGCCTCAGGTATTGAAAACTTTTGGGTTTACCAATGTTACGGTGGTAGAAGAACAGTCTACACCAGATGGTAATTTCCCAACGGTTGTGTACCCGAATCCGGAAGAAAGTGAAACCATGGGTATCGGTTTACAGAAAGCCAGGGAACTGGATGCTGATATCCTTTTAGGGACTGATCCTGATGCAGACAGGGTTGGTATTGGTGTAAAAAATCATAAGGGTGAATGGGTACTGATGAATGGTAACCAGACTGCTGTACTTGCTTTTGCTTATATGATAGAAGCCAGAAAAGCCAAAGGTATTGCGGCCTCTAATGATATGGTGATCTCTACGATTGTTACGACCCAAATGATCAATGAAGTAGCAAGACAGAATCAGGTAGCCTGTTACAACGTACTTACCGGCTTCAAATGGATAGCAGAACTCATTAAGGAAAAAGAGGGGAAGGAAAACTATGTAATAGGAGGGGAAGAGAGTTTTGGCCTGATGATTGGCGATAAAATCCGTGATAAAGATGCGGTAAGTGCTGTGGCATTGATGTGTGAAATGGCGGCCTATGAAAAGGCAAAGGGCAGAACCCTGTTTGATAAAATGATTGAGTTGTATATCCAGTATGGCTTCTATTATGAAAACCTGATCAGTATTACCAAGAAAGGAATGAATGGTCAGAAGGAAATTGCTGCTATGATGGAAAGCTATCGTCAGCAGCCACCGGCTACTATCGACGGAGCAAAAGTTATTGAGTTGCTGGATTATGAATTGCAAACCGGTAAAAACCTGGTTACAGGTGAAAGCTGGAAAATCTCCTTGCCTAAGAGTAATGTGTTACAGTTTATTACAGAAGATGGTAGTAAGATATCGGCCAGACCATCGGGTACAGAGCCCAAGATTAAGTTTTATTTCAGTGTGAATACAACCCTGAAAGACAAAGCTTCATTTGATGTTCAATATGCGGCTTTGCAGGAAAAAGTGAACCGTATTATTGCGGATATGCAATTGAAATAAATACAAAGCTTACATAAAAAGCCATCCGCCCTAGGCGGATGGCTTTTTGTATGGAAAGATCAATTTTTCTTCTTTAGTTGATTCTTTTGATTTTCAGATGACTGAACCTGCCACCCTGAATAGGGTATTCTCCGGTTTTATTGGCCTGCTGATCGAAAGTGAAATAAGTGAACTGGAAACTACCACTGATATAATCAGCACCAATCTGCTCTATCACCAGTTGTCCTGACTGGAAGAAATGATATTTTCCATGGGTGGAATTTGTGGTTTCTTTCCATTCAATAAAGTGACCTGGGAAATTCGTAGTTAGCGGAAAAGTTTTGGAGCCCCCTGTATTGTTTCGGGTAAAGTCTTCCACCATAAACTGAATCAGTGTGCTGCTGTCGTTGCTCAGCTTTCTTTCAGCTGAAATCCGGAGCAGGTGTTTACCTCCTTCTACAATTTTTTCAGAAGTTACCGTGATCTTATTTTCAAAGCCAACTTCAATACCGGAAACAGTGGCCTTAAAAATGGGATCAGGAACCGTATAAACCGGTTTTTCCGATTCCTTGGTACAGGATAATAGTGCAAAAGATAAAGTGATAAAAACCAATAACTGCCTCATTGTTTAATTTTTTGCAATACTATTGGCAAAGTGTAGTTGAAAGAGGAAGTCTTTATATATCCGGTCATATCTAAGTAACAGAGGTTTTCCCTGTCACATGAATATGTGGGTAATTTACATCTGATGAAATTCTTTTCACACTTATCTGATTTTCTTATTCCAGCCATATGGAAAGAGTATATTCGTAATTGCTTATGAAACCAAAATTCGACGATACTTATCAGCATAAGGGGCTAAGACGGCAACTGATTCAATTGCTGCGTGAAAAGGGTATAACCGATGAGACGGTGCTGGACGCCATGAATAATATTCCCCGTCACTTTTTTCTGGATTCAGCTTTTGATAAAATAGCCTACGAAGACCGGGCTTTTCCTATAGGGGAGGGACAAACCATTTCACAACCTTATACGGTTGCTTACCAGACCCAGTTATTACAAGTGAAAAAAATGGAAAAGATTCTGGAGATCGGAACCGGTAGTATGTATCAGTCTTCGGTACTGGCAGAAATGGGTGCCCGTGTATTTACTATTGAACGGCAAAAAAAATTATACGACCAGCATGGTAGTTTTGTTTTCAAAGGCCGTTATCCCAACCTCAAGTTTTTTTATGGTGATGGCTTTGAAGGATTGCCCGCCTATCAACCCTACGATAAAATATTAATTACAGCAGCAGCTCCTTTTATACCTCCCAAATTAGTAGCGCAGTTAAAAACAGGCGGTATGATGGTATTACCGGTAGACGAAGGCGAAAACCAACGTATGCTGCGCCTCACCAAAATGGAAGACGGCTCCCTTGCCGAAGAAGCTTTTGAAGAGTTTTCTTTTGTACCCATGCTTACGGGGAAAAACAGATAGAACAGAGGAATAAGGAATAAGAAATATGGAATGAGGAAGTGTTTACTACTTTTCATTCCTTTTTTATCTCTATAAAATGGAAAAAGTCCAGGAGAAATGATCTGCCTGGACTTTTTCTGTTTCTTATTCCTTATTCCTCTGTTTCTCTGTTCTCTTACTGCTGTATCATATCCATTCCACCGCCCTGATCGGCTTTGGTATTTTTGCGTTTAAAGAGGGTAGCATCAAACTTGCCAAAGCGGAAGTTGAAGTTCAGGCGTAATACCTGAGGGTCTCTTCTGCGCTGACTTGTTTGCTGGAACAGGTTGCTTTCAGAATAAGATTCAAATAACTGGGTACGGAAAATATCATTCATGCTCAATGTTAAAGATCCGCTCTTTCCGTTTTTCCAGGTCCATTCTTTACGGATAGCGAGGTCAAATCCATAACGTGGCAGGTTGTAACCCTGAGCGGTACCTTGCATACCACCACCCCACATCATACCACCGCCGCCACCGCCACCGCCGCGACCACCACCGCCACCGCCACCTGGAGGTAATACGGTTTTGGCCTGGTAGTCACCACTGAACTGGATAGACAATGTTTTCGTTACTTTAAAGCTACTGTTCATTTTTGCAAACCAGCTTACACGGGCATTGTTATTAATATTCTGGCCAGGGATGGTTGCATTGATTTTTGCACTGAACAGGTTGGCACTCAAAGTGAGATCCCACCACTTGGTAACAGGCATTTTATTGCTCAGTTCCAAACCATAAGTAATACTGTTATCAGCATTGATATAAGAGTTATAGAATACCGGTGTAGTATCAGATGGGTTCAGCTCATTTTTGCCAGTATAAGAATACCGGGTAATGAGATTGGTACTGTATTTGAAGAAAGCTGTTACCAGAAAATTGGCACCACGCTTATAAGCATTATTATAAGAAACTTCAAATGAATTGGTGAACTCTGGTTTCAGTCCGGCATTACCGATATTGATATTCTGTGGATCAGAATAATCAGGGAAAGGCATTAACTGGAAGAAGTTAGGTCTGTTCACACGGCGAGAGTAGTTTAACTGTAAATCTTCCTTATCATTTACTTTATAAGTAATAAATGCACTAGGGAAAAGACTCAGTGGGAAATCCACTTTGAACTGAGACGAATCAGCGCCGGTTGTTTTCAATAATGTACCGGTGTAGTTTGAGCTCTCAGCACGTAAGCCGAGCTGGTAGCTGAATTTCTTTACTTTAAAGCTGTATGTAGCATAGGCAGCAAATACCTGGTCAGTAAATTTATAACGGTTACTGATGGCAGGAACCAATGTGTATTTGTTGGTGCCATAATCATATCTGTACTGGTTGCTGTTGTTTCCGAAATCGCGGAAAGCAGCACGTGCACCCAATTCCAGCTTGCTGTCATCACTTAAAGGATTTTCGTAGTCTGTCTGAAAAGTGTAGAACTTGTTGGTACCACTACCTGTTGTTTGTTGTAACAGGGCAGGAAACTTGATGGTATTATCAGTTTTATAGGTGCTGGTACCCGTATATGCGTTATTGTCGTTTTTGCTTGAGTTGAAGTTGATGTCTGCAGAGATATTTTCTCCGTTACGTGCAAAATTGTGTTTATAGCTTAATTGAGTACCAAAGTTTTCAAAATTACTACGACTGTTATTTTGAATCTGGTTGTAAGAAGTATAAATATTATTTACTGTAGAATCAACTTTCTGTGTATTTACGTTATCAAACTGTCCTTTGTTGTAGTTGGCAGCAATTGAAATGGTATTTCTGTTATCTACCAGGAAGTCGAGACCACCACGGAAGAAACCAAAATAACCATCACTTACGTTTTTACCGTTTGTTTTTACAATGCTTGGTGTGGTAAACAGGTTGGTTCTGTCTGTAAAGTTGTTGGAGATAGATTTACGTTGATTATAGTTCGCACTCAGGAATGCGTTTATTTTATTCTGACGTATATTGATATCAGCACCCAGGTTTACACGGGCACGTGAATCAATACCGGTTCTGACACCACCATTATAACCTACTTTTTTATTCTTTTTCAGTACAATGTTCAGGATACCTGCATTACCACCCGATGCATCAAATTTTGCAGAAGGGTTAGTTATGAGTTCTACTTTTTCAATGATATCTGCTGGCAACTGGTCCAGTGTAACCGTTGTTGGGCGACCATCAATGAAAATGGTAGGGGCAGCATTTCTGAGGGTCACATTACCATCCACATCTACGTTTAACGCAGGAATGTTTTTCATGATCTCAGTAGCTGTCTGACCTGCACTAACCAGGTTTTTATCAACGTTAAATATTTTTCTGTCGATACCCATTTCAAACTGGGGTTTGGCAGTTGCGGTAACGGTTACGTTACCCAGATCAGTCGCATCCTGCTCCATTTTAATATTGCCAAGGTCTTTATCGGTCATGCCAGCCATTTGCTGCATACCGCCGCCAGCCTGACCACCTTCTCCACGTGCGGGCATTTTAATGCCGAAGGATACGGTTTTTTCCAGCGCCGCATAGCCTAAAGCACTGAATTTCAGCTTAAAATCTCCGAATAGAGGGAGGTTATCAAAGCTGAAATCGCCATTGGCACGGGTAATCTGTGTATTTAAAACGGCCTGAGCCATTTTTTTGGTTACCGTATCGAAGCGGTTACCTGAAATTTGTACGGTCACGCCCTCGATACCTTTATTGGTCTTACTGTCAACGATTTTACCGTAAAAATGCCCCACATTCATACTGGCGGGGGCCCCACCACCCATTCTGGCGCCCGGAAACTGGGCAAAAAGGGTAGAAGAGAGAATCAGAAAAGCCAAACTTGTCAATAACTTACTCATGTTTTTATGTTGAATTATACTAATGCAAAGTTGCAACGTTGTTTTTGTTTGTTATTTTTCATTACACAGACGGTAGTATGACAATCATAAAAGGGTAAAGTTTGAAGTACCATACCCCTTAATGGATGACTTGTCGGTGATAGTGTGGTTTAATTCGGTGATCAGGCCAGCATACTGATAAAAACCTGCAGAAGACCAATGACAAAACCCAGAATGGCGCCCAGAATTTCAATAAAACGAAATTCTTTAGACATAATTGAAACCAATATACTTTCCAGTTTATCGGTTGAAAAGCCGGCTACCTTTTCTATTACAATACGTTCCAGATCGAGTTGCTGCTGCAGGTTACCCATATATCGCTGCATAATGACCGGGAAAAGTGTTTCCAGTTCTTTCAGAAACACTGTTTTTAACTGCTGTATGGTGTTTTCACCGATAAACATGCTGATGATGGGCATTTCGTCGGCCAGCTTCTTACGCAGAAACTGGTCTATATGTGCTTCCACTACCGGCATTAGCTGCTGAATATTATTAGGGTCTGTGATCTTTTTTTCGATATCTGCAAAAGACAGCAACTCCTCGCTTACCAGTTTACCCAGTTTTTCAGCGAATTGCTGTTGTCTTTTAGGGAATATCCCCTGAATGGTGATACCCAGTATCTTTTTGGGTTCACGCGGGTGAAACAGCATTTTAATCGCAATCCAGTTGGTAAACCAACCGATGAATGCAGAAATGATGGGGATAAGAAGTAAAGAATAGCTCATGTGTAAAAATTTAAAAAACCTATAAGCAGTCAACTTATAGGTTTTTTCAGGGAGAACGATGGGTCTCGAACCCACGGCCTTCAGTGCCACAAACTGACGCTCTAACCAACTGAGCTACGCTCTCCGTTTTATTGGAGTGCAAAAATAGGGGTAATTGAACATTTTTCATATAGAAATCACCTGTTTTTTTATAATAACCACTCATCAAAACCTTTGTTAATTGCTAAAAACAATGCATAACTGATCAGGCTTTTCAGTTATTTTTGGAGAGTATCATGCAAAAAATTAAGGATTTTATGATGAGCAGAAAAGGTTTGGTCGTTCTCGCCGTAGTATTATTCGGCGGTTTGTTCTTCGCATTCAGGTATACAGGTGGTGGAACAGATACGGTTTTATCGCAACGTCAGCGTTTATTATCAGCAGTAGGCTCTTTATTGGAGTCGCAGCATTACAGTCCCAAAAATATCAACAACGATTTTTCAAAAAAACTATTTCAGAAGTTTCTGGATGAGTTAGATGGTGATAAAAGTTTCTTTCTTAAGTCTGATATTGCTGCTTTGCAGAAATATGAACTTACCCTGGATGATGAAATAAAGGGAGCAGAAATTCGCTTTGCCCCGGCAGTGGGTGTTATTTATGAAAAACGCCTTGCTGAAGTTAGTGCCTTATACAAAGACATCCTGGCACAACCATTCGATTTTACGAAGGATGAATCTACCATGCTTGATGGCTCCAAACTGCCTTATGCAGCGAATGAAGCGGAACAAAAAGACCGCTGGCGAAAGCTCCTTAAATATTATACGCTGGAAAGATATGCGGAGTTGGTAGACCAACGCGAGCAGAATAAGGATAAAAAAGATTTTCAGGTTAAGACGGATGCAGAACTTGAAGCAGAAGCAAGAGGACTGGTACTGAAAGCCATGAACAAACGTTTTGATCGTATCAAGAATACAGTGAAAGAAGAACAGCGTTTCAATACATTCATCAATTCTGTAACCAGCCTGATGGATCCGCATACAGATTATTTTGCACCGGTAGAAAAAAGATCATTCGATGAACAGATGAGTGGTCGTTTTTATGGAATTGGTGCGCAACTTACCGAAGATGATTTCGGTGTGAAGATTGCATCCGTACAGCCGGGTGGTGCAGCATGGAAATCAGGAGAGCTGGCAGTGAATGATATGATATTGAAAGTGGCACAGGGTAATGCAGATCCTGTAGATGTAGCTGGTTATGCAACAGAGGATGTAGTAAAACTTATCAGAGGTAATAAAGGAACAGAAGTAAGGCTCACCGTAAAAAAATCAGATGGCACCATCAAAGTGATTGCCATGCAGCGTGATGAAATAGTGTTGGATGAAACTTTTGCACGCAGTGCCGTAGTTAACGAAGGTGGTAAGAAAATAGGCTATATATGGCTCCCTGAATTTTACGCTGATTACGAGCGTGAAAATGGTAACCGTTGTTCTGAAGATGTGGCCAAGGAAATCATTAAACTGAAAAAAGAAAATATTCAGGGACTGGTAATGGACCTTCGCAATAACGGCGGTGGATCATTGTATGAAGTAATACAGATGGTAGGTCTGTTTATTAATCAGGGACCGGTGGTACAGGTGCGCGACAGAGACGGTAAGGCCAATGTTTATGGCGATCAGCGCCCCGGAACCTTGTATGATGGTCCGTTGGCGGTATTGGTAAATGAGCTCAGTGCATCGGCCAGTGAAATTTTTGCAGGCGCCATTCAGGATTACAGAAGGGGCGTGGTCATTGGCAGTACTTCTACGTATGGTAAAGGTACCGTCCAGAAAACCGTTCCTTTCGGAAATGTCGTAGACATGAACAGTGGCAGAACGGATATGGGTGCTGTAAAACTTACTTTTCAGATGTTCTATCGGATCAATGGTGGTTCTACACAGTTGAAAGGGATTGAACCGGATATCGTATTACCTGACTCATATGAATACCTCAAGATCAGGGAAAAAGATGTGCCGAATGCGTTGCCCTGGGATAAGATTGACAAAGCCACTTATTTAACCTGGCATAAGGATTATGGTCATGACCTCGTGATTCAAAATGAAAAAGACAGGGTGAAAGAGAATGCATCATTGAACCTCTTAAAAGACAACCTGATTTGGTTATCTAAATTGAATGATGAACCTGCCAGTCTGAATATTATTAAATACCGCGAATTGCAGAAGAGAATCCGTTCAACGGTGAACCAGAATAATACATTGCTGAAGCTGGGGCAGGAGTTGACAGTGAACCCTGCTGAAGCTGATAAGGATAAATTCTTCAATAATCCAGATAAAAATAAAGGAGAACGCTATCAGGCATGGCTTCGTTCGCTGAAGAGTGATATGCATATCGGAGAAACCATAAAAGTATTGAATGGACTTGCTTCCGAAATCACCAAAGCCACAGCTGCTGTAAATAAGTAAGCAATTAGACGAATTGTAGTAAATTTGCAGGTGACCTTGATACGGTCACCTGCTTTTTTTCTAAACAAAGTGAGCGATGGAGCCTGAAAAGAAATGGTTTGCCCTATATACGAAACCCCGATGGGAGAAAAAAATAGATTCGGTGCTTCTGAGAAAAGGGATCGAAAGCTGGTGCCCACTACAGAAAGTGGAGCGTCAGTGGAGTGATCGTAAAAAAATAATCGAGGACCCTTTATTCAAATCATATGTTTTTGTAAGGATTACGCCGGATGAGCGAACCAAAGTGTTAATGACGGATGGGGTACTCAATTTTGTTCATTATCTCGGCAAGCCTGCGGTCATCAAAGATGAAGAAGTAGAAACCATCAAAAAATACCTGGCTGAAAAAGATGCCAGTATTGCTATTCTCTCTGAAGAAGGTTTTCAGAATGAAATGAAGATCAAAGTAAATCATGGTGTTTTCATGGGCAATGAAGGAACCGTGATCAGAGGGGGCAAGAAAAAAGTCTATGTAAAACTCGAGAGCCTTGGTCAGGTAATGGTGGTTGAATTCCCGGCTGAGTACCTATCTGTTTTGTAAGAGCTTTTAGCATATGGTTCATAGCGTATAGCTATTGGCCCATACACTATGAACCATATGCTAAAAGCTACATCCTCCATTCCACAATTTCATTCGCCCATTCTTGTCTGTAAGGGGTTGTGATACGGATATAGTTATCGGTATAACCTTCCATCATGCCATTTTTCTCAAAAGCTTCAAACAATACTTTACGGGTCTGACCATTGTGCTGCTCAGTAAAATATTGCATCTTCATATAGGACAGATTGCGAAGTGTTTTATTTCTTTCATTCCTTGTATGAACAGGTATAACCGGTTTAATTTCCAGGGCTTTGGTATGATCGCGTTCAGAATAGGTAAATACATGCAGGTAAGAAATATCCAGCGAGTGCAGGAAATCAAAAGTTTCTTTAAAATGCGCATCTGTTTCTCCCGGAAAACCCACAATCACGTCTACGCCAATGGCACAATGCGGCATCAGTGTTTTAATAAGTTTCACCCTTTCTGCATACAATTCTCTCTTGTAACGTCGGCGCATCAGTCCCAGTATTTCATTGCTCCCGCTTTGTAAGGGGATATGAAAATGCGGCATGAATTTATCGCTGTTGGCAACAAATGCAATGATATCATTGGTGAGCAGGTTGGGTTCAATAGAAGAAATCCGGTATCGCTCAATGCCTTCCACTTTATCCAGTTCCTGGATCAGTCCAAAGAAATCTTCCTGGTGTTTATTGCCTTCGGGACCTTTTCCAAAATCGCCCAGGTTTACACCGGTTAATACAATTTCCTTTACACCATCGCTGGCCAGTTTACGTGCATGCTTTAATACATTTTCAATACTGTCGCTGCGGCTTTTGCCACGTGCCATGGGTATGGTACAGAAAGAGCAGTTATAATCACAGCCATCCTGCACTTTGAGAAAAGTACGGGTACGGTCGTTTTGCGAGAAGGAAGCATGAAACCCACTCACTTCATCAATATCGCAGCTACAGATGCGGGCGGGATCGCCTTTCGATAATTCGCGTATGTGTTGCGCTATATTGAATTTCTCCGCTGCGCCCAATACCAGGTCAACACCGGGTATCTCTGCAATTTCTTTGGGCTTAAGCTGGGCATAACAACCGGTGATTACCACAAAGCTTTCAGGGCTTCGGCGCTGAATCCGGCGAACCAGTTGCCGGCATTCTTTATCGGCATTATCGGTAACAGAGCAGGTATTGATCACATATACATCTGCAAGCCCATCAAAATCTCTCTTTTCAAAACCTTCCTGTTCCATCATCCGGGAAAGGGTGGAAGTCTCTGAGAAATTCAGTTTACAGCCTAATGTGTGAAATGCTACGCTACGTTTCTGACTCATGGGTTGCAAAGGTAGGAAGGAATGGGTAATTGTTATCTACCACGAAGCCGTGTTATGAAAAGTGGCCGCATAAATAATTGAAAATCAGCAAAATCCTTATTGTCTAGATGGCATAACATTAAAACAGGATTAATAGGTAAGACGATATCAGTAATACGCATTTTGTTTAATAACTTAGAATAAATCTGGTAATTGCCATTAACATGCTTGTCCTGGTAAAAAAACATATCTGGAACAGATGGATAGGGTCAGCAGAGCAGTTTACGCTGGAGCAAAGGATATTTCATGCCATTCTGCTGATTCTCCTTCCCATATTACTGATCTCTTCCATTTTCGATCTTTTGATCGGATTGATATGGATGGGGCTTTATATGTTATTTGCATTAGGCTGCCAGTTACTGGCATATTATCTTTCCCGCTACCGTAAAAAAAATACCATTGCCATCATACTCTTTGGTGTGAATGGTTATGGTTTTCTGGCTGTGAATTATTTTCTGAATTCCGGTATACAGGGCCCCACTTTATTATTGTTTTTATTGGCAGCCATGATTATACTGGTAGTGTCGCCCGACAAAATGAACCGGGTGTGGATGGGATTGAATCTGTTACTGGTAGCACTACTCGTTTGGCTTGATTACAGCCGACCCGGGTTTATTGAAATTACCTATGAAAGCAGATCCTTATTCTTCGCCGATATCAGCTTTTCCTACTGTTGCAGCCTGCTGGTGATTTATGGTATCACTACTTATATCAAATTCAATTATGCACGGGAACATAAACTTGCTACCGACAGGGCAGAAATAAATGCACAACAAAAAATTCAGTTAGAGAAAATTGATGAACAGAAGAATAAACTTTTTTCCATCATCGGTCATGATGTAAGAGGGCCTCTTACGCTGATACGTGGTTATCTCGATCTCATGGAGCATAAAGATGCACTCAATGAATCCGAATCGGAACAATTGAGATTGCAATTGCAGGAAAGTGTAGACGGTACCATTGAAATGCTCGAAAACCTCCTGGAGTGGTCAAGGTTACAGTACTTGCAGGAAACACAGTGGGAACAGGTAGATGTATCGGCCGCAATAGATCATGTACTCGTGCTGCTTGAAAAACAAGCTGCCAAAAAACAGATAGAGATCAGTAGAAACCGGACATCCGGAAAACAGATGATATCGGGTAATAAAAGAATCATAGAACTGGTACTCCGCAACGTAATCCAGAATGCCATCAAGTTTACACCCGTGCATGGTGCTATTCATATCTCTGAAACACTGTCTCCCGGGAAATACAATGTTGAAATAAAAGACAATGGCATGGGTATGTCTGAAGTACAGTTGAAAAGTCTCTTTACATTCAAAGCCAAGACCACTTATGGCACCAACCGCGAAAAAGGAACGGGTATGGGCCTTATGCTTTGTAAAGAATTATTAACAGGTATTGATGGAATGATTACGGCTTACAGCACAGAAGGGCAGGGTAGCCGGTTTTTGATACAATTTAAAATGTAATGGTGCGGTTTGTATGGCGGATCTTTCATTCAGAATAACCTGACCGACAATCCGAAGCTGAGGTATCCAAAATTACTGCTGTACAAACTGTTTTCCCTTAACACATGGTCAAAACTACAGTAGAACCCCAGTTTTTCTTTTTTTGATGTGAAAATTTGGATCGCTTGCCTGAATCCCAGTTTTGTTTCATTCAGGAAAAAGCTAGGTCCGACACTGGTATTTATCCAGCAGTTGTTTGCAATACGATAAGTTATTCCTGCATGGATACTGTTGATTGCATCTTTGGGTATCAGTGGCTCTCCGTTGATAATCAGAATATCCTTCGTTCCTCCCAATGCAAAGGCTGTACCTTCCATAAAGGCCTTGATTTTCTGATTGATGGGTACTGCAATTTGTACAGATCCTCCAAATCCAGTTCCGTTTTGCTGTCGGGTACGATCGTACAACATATTCACCACCTGGGCCTTGGCTGTAACGGATATTCCGGGGAGCTTATTTTTTTGTTGTGCATGTATCATTTCGCCACAAAAAACAAGTGCTATCAGGCATAAGATATTTTTCATACGAGGAAGAGAACAATCAGTATGAGAATGCTGCCTCATATAAAAGACTTTACCGCTATTGACTATTCAATAAACGGCAAAGTTGAGGGGGAACTAAAACTACAAGACGAATCAGAAATTTGCTGTGGTCAGCATCTTTTTACCAGTAGGATAAGATGTATTGGGTTCATTTTCGGCGGTTATATAAATCAGGGTGGGTTTCACCGATGACACCGTTTCAAATGAAACAGTTAAACGTTTGGATAGTAAACTACCTGAACTATTAATCCGGCCTATGTTTTTTACTGAATTGCTTTCCGATTCCATCCATACCACATAACTTTCTTTTGGAGGATCCAGTCTCTTTACTTCAGCCAGATTAGAGAGTTCCAGTTTGATCTGGTAATTGTTGTTATTGTCTTTACTTACCTTAACATATCCTCTGGCTGCCGGTACTTCAGCAGAGTTCTGGAAGTTTATTTTTTTGGAACATCCCTGCACGCTCAGCATAAGGATGGCTCCCAAACACAGGGTTCCCGATAGCATACGCCATGTATGGTAAACTGATGATATTTTCATTTGTATGCTGGTTTAATTATTAATCTTTTTTAGTGACAAAACCTGCAATGGCCTTGCCTAATTCATCCATATCGTTACCGAATTCGGTTTTAAAGGATGCCCAATTCCCTTTTTCTTTGTCATATGCATCAAGCCTGGCTTTCAGGTTTTTGTTCTGTACTTGCATGGCATTGATTTTAGAGGCATATACCGCATCCATTGTTTTACCCGATTTTGTCATTTTAACCCTTAATTCGGCAATCCGGATCTCATTGTTTGCAATGGTGGTTTCTGCATTGTTTTTATAAATTTTCCATTCCGCATCCGTGGCTTCTTTTTGTGCATCGGTAATGGTTGCTTCCTTAGCGTCTTTCAGATCAGTTTGCGCATTTTCTACTTTAATTTCAGCAGCTTCTTCTTTTTCTGCAGCAGTTTTACAGCCATGAATGGCAAATAGTATAGTAATTGATAAAACAGATGCAAATAGATTTTTTTTCATTTTTTAGAATTGATGGTGTGTTAATATATATGGTTGTAGGCAACCATTGTTACAGAAAGTGGTTGAATCTTTGTTCTGTGATGGTGAGGCCTGTTTTTTCTGGCAGCCATTGCCCCAGGTTGTTTTTAATCATCCATTCCTGCCATCTTTTTTTTAATGGCATAGAAGGGTCTTTTACGATGCGGTAATCTTTTTTCGGAATCAGGGGTAGGGGTACCCAGTTTTCTGGATTTGTCATGATGATAAATAGTATTCAATGATTCACAAAGGTGGTTCATTCAGTAGCATTGCTATTACAGCTATCACTATAAGAGTTACATCTTTTACATATAACGGATGGTTATCTTCAGCGCATGGGTATCGTCATCCATTTATTGTATCCGGATGATATTAGGGCCGGGTTTCATATTACAGTTTGTGAACAGGCCTGGAAACTAACCTGCCATTTGCTGCGGGTAGCACTACGGCGATACCTGGTGGTAAAACAGACGAAATAATGGGTGTTTTTAATATCTGTGGCCTAAATTGCCTGCATCAGGCACCCATTGATCTGGCCCCGGCTTATGCGCCTGCCGAAGGGATGAAATTGGCATATATAAGTTCCTGCTTTATAACATTTTCTTAAAAAAACGGAAACAGCTCCCGTCATTTTCAATTTTAGGATTAATAAGGTATGTTTGCCAGTCTTAAAAAACCAAAACGAATATGCAGTTTACCCGTATTAATAATCTGGTGGGTTGGGTAGTATGTTTTATTGCCTGTACCGTGTATGTTTTAACCGCTGAACCCGGAGGCAGTTTCTGGGATTGTGGTGAGTTTGTGAGCAGTTGCTACCGGTTACAGATACCTCACCCTCCCGGTGCCCCATTGTTTGTAATACTGGGTCGCCTGTTTATTGTTTTGTTTGGTGATGGTCCGATGGCCGCATCCAGAGCCGTGAATATCATGAGCGCACTGGCGAGTGGTTTTACGATCCTCTTCCTGTTCTGGACCATTACCCATTTCGCACGTCGTATTATCAATGTAAAAACAACAGATACCCTGAATGGTGGTCAGCTCTGGAGCATTATGGGTGCTGGTGTGGTAGGTGCGCTGGCTTATACCTTCAGCGATTCTTTCTGGTACAGTGCTGTGGAAGGTGAGGTTTATGCTTTGTCATCTTTCTTCACTGCCATTGTATTCTGGGCCATCCTCAAATGGGAAAACCATGCAGATGAACCCGGTGCAGACAGATGGATTGTTTTTATCTTCTTTATGATGGGGCTTTCCATCGGCGTTCACTTATTGAACCTCCTCACCATTCCTGCCATTGTAATGGTATACTATTTCAGAAAGAAAGACAATTTCAACTATACTGTTATCCGTAAATGGTTTTTACGTTTAACAGCCATCGGAGGTGTATTGGCATTTATCGGTGCATTGATTATGGCGAATGCAGATGTTACAGAACGTAACCCATCTATGGATAGTACACTGGCTGGTTTAATGATTCTGGCAACAGCGTTGGCTATTGGTCTGCTTTTCCTGGTAGAAGGTATCAATAAGCAGAAGAAAACATTGTATGGTGGTATCTATATATTCTTTGTACTGGCTTGTATTATTACAGGTGTGGTACAGGTGGGTGTGATTCAATACACTGTAAAGTTCGCAGGTACCTTTGACCGCTGGTTTGTAAATGGCTTTGGTATGCCTTTCTTCTCGGGTTTTGCTTTCTTCTTCATAATAATGGCCGGATTGATCTGGTATGGGCTAAAGTATGCCGCGAAGAAAAACTGGGCTTACCTGCGTCTGGGTTTATGGTGCGTTACTTTCATGCTGATCGGTTACAGTACTTATCTCACTACCATGATCCGTAGTAATGCGAATCCTTCGGTTGATATGTATAATGTAGACAACCCGATCAGTCTTGTTGGGTACCTCGGTCGTGAGCAGTATGGCGATTTCCCTTTGTTGTATGGACAGAAATTTACTGCACGCCCGGTTGACCTGAAATCAAATGGTATGCGTTACCAGAAAGCAAGGGATAAATACATAGAACTGGGTGAGGACAGAAAATATGCTTTTGCACCAGCTGATAAAATGATCTTCCCACGTGTATGGGACATGAGTAATGATCAGAACCACGCCGATTACTATGCGTTCTTCCTCGGCATCAACCGGATGAACGATGGCAGTTGGGAGCGTGATCCTACACAGGCCGATAACATTAAATTCTTCCTGCAATACCAGATGAACTGGATGTATTTCCGCTACTTCATGTGGAACTTTGCGGGTAAACAAAACGATAACCAGGGGCTCTTTGCGGGTAATGTAAGAGATGGTAACTGGATCACAGGTATCAAACCACTCGATAAATTTATTTATGGCGATCAGAACCTGATGCCCGACAGTCTAAAGAATAACAAGGCACACAATACACTATTTGCTTTACCCCTGATTCTCGGGTTATTAGGATTGTTCTATCACCTGAAAAAACGTGGAGACGATTTTGGGGTCAACTTCCTCATGTTCTTCTTTACCGGTTTTGCCATTGTACTTTACCTGAACCAGCCTGGCTATCAGCCACGTGAGCGTGACTATGCTTATGTGGGAAGTTTCTACGCCTTTGCGGTATGGATTGGTATCGGTGTACTCAAAGTAAGAGACTGGCTGGGTAAAGCCGTAAAACAGGCAGGTACTTCGGCGATGCTGGCTACTTTTATCTGCTTACTGGCTGTGCCTGTATTAATGGCGCAGCAGGAGTGGGACGACCATGACCGCAGCAAGAAAGTACTGGCACCAGACCTGGCAAAAGATTACCTGGAAAGCTGTGCACCCAATGCCATCCTGTTCACTTTTGGCGATAACGATACCTATCCTTTATGGTATGCACAGGAAGTGGAAGGCATCAGAAGAGATGTTCGTGTGATCAACTATAGTTTATTGGGTATCGACTGGTACATCAACCAGCTTCGTTATAAAGTAAATGAAAGTGCGCCTATCGACGTAATCTGGTCTCCTGAGCAGATTGAAGGTGGTAAGCGTGATTACATCGAATACAGACCCGATCCGAATATTCCTGAGAACAGGTATTATGATCTCTATGATCTGATGAAGAACTATGTAGGTAAAGACAATGAGCAGAATGAATACAGCTATCCTGTTAAGAAAGTATCTGTAGCTGTTGACCGCGACTTTGTTATTAAAAACGGAACAGCCAATGCTACCGACAGCATCGTAGGAGAAATGCGTTTTGAAATCGGCAAAAATGCCCTGATGAAAAACGATCTGGCCGTGCTGAACGTAATCGCAGCCAATAAATGGCAGCGTCCGATTTACTTTACTTCACCGCAAACAGAAGGGCTTGGTATTGATCAGTTCCTTCGTAGAGATGGTATGACGTACCGTCTGGTACCTGTAGAAAACGACAGGGTAAATACCAACTGGATGCTGGATAAAGTAACCAATAAATTCAGGTTTGGTAATGCCAATGTTCCGGGTGTTTATTTTGATGAAGAAAACCGTCGTCACCTCAACAGTATCCGTACAGCTTATGCTGATCTGGCATTGGATCTGGCATCTAAAAACAGAAAAGAAGAAGCTCGTAAAGTGCTGCACCAGGTTGATAGCATGATGCTGGAAAGCAATTTTGCTTATGGTATGTCGAGCCGCGGTAATATGCATAACAGAAACTCTCTGGTATTCCTCGAAGCCTGCTACCTGGCGGGTGATACCAAGCTGGCAGAAAAAGTGGCAGCTTCAGTAAAGAAAGATCTGGAGCAACAGGTAAGATTCTATAACTCACTTACCGGTAGAAAGGCAGAAGCTATGGATCCGGAAAAGCGTGGAGCTGAAAACTACCTGCAGGCTATATCGCAGATGCAGACCATGTATAACCCGCAATTACAGATTCCGGGTAAGATGATGGCAAAGGATACAGTGGGAAATAAGTAAGAAAATTCGTATCTTTATACAAGGGACTTTCTGAAAGGGAGGTCCCTTTTTATTTTGCCTACCTGAAAATTTCAATTGTCATTATCTATTTTAGGTAACCTTACAGATAGCTTAGTGGCTAATTCATTACCTGTATTGTAAAAACAGGGTTCTTGTCATATGCCAGGTGCAGGCATCCATTTACTTGTCATCATCATCCTGTTCAACATGTAATATGTGTAATAGCCGATGGATAATTGGCGCAAAGAAAACGGCTGTGATACTCAAAAAAGCCACTCCGCTATACAAGGCGTACAGCGATGAAAAAATTTTTGCTTCCGGGGCTTTCATTTCAACCACCGGTCCCATTCCTGTAAGAATCATACAGGCCATATGAAAGCTGTCTAACCAGGATATATTGCCATAATAGTGATACCCAAAGGTTCCCATCAATACTGAAAATACAATCAGCCCCAACGCAAATAGTCCATATCTGCCCAACCTGAACAGGAATTGTGGAAAGGGCGTTACTTTTTGGGTACGGTTTTCGAATTTCATTTTCCTGTGTTCCTTTATCATATTTGTCAATATTCTTTCCGAATGTACAGCATATCCGGATCAGGTTACCTAAAATCCAGCTTTCGTTTCTGCAAGGTAGACAGGAAGTATTTTATCCCTGATGAGGCTTTTGTAAAATTGTTGCTGTACTGAAATATACCATTCAATTTCTTATAGCCGGTAAACAAATGCTGTTGCAAGTATTTGATAATCTATTACTTATAAGGGTTGCCGATACCTGTCTTACATGTGGATGAATTGCCATCTGCGAAACGGGCATGCTGTGATCTTGGTATATCGAGACAGAACGATTTTCTTTTACGGAAATCGCAAACCTTCCCATTCCTTTGCTTGTTATCTTGCATACAGATGATTGGACACAGATTTATACATTTCGATCCCAATGAAAACAGTCAGAGTAAGTTTGAGCAGTTACTTAATCTTTTCATGCAACTGCTTACCTATACCAATGGCGATGCAGGAGAGGCTTTACAATGGCTGAATGAACTCGATAAACAATACCAACTTACCGATAATGAGTATGGTATGGGCGATTTTATTGAAGACCTAAAACAAAACGGTTATCTCAATGAAGATCCCGCCAGTGGTAATTTTAATATCACCGCTAAATCGGAACAGACCATCCGTAAAAAAAGCCTGGAAGAAATATTCGGAAAGCTTAAGAAAAGCAAACAGGGTAATCACCAGACTTTTAAACCCGGACAGGGTGATGAGATCAATCCGGATACCCGCCCCTTTCAGTTTGGTGATATGCTGGAACAGATTGATTTTACGGAGAGCATACGCAATGCGCAGATCAATCGTGGGGTAGAAAGTTTTACCATGCAGGAAGATGATTTGCAGATCAGGGAAAGTGATTTCAAAACACAAACTTCCACCGTGTTGATGATCGATATTTCACATTCCATGATTCTGTATGGTGAAGACAGGATCACGCCAGCCAAAAAAGTGGCCATGGCACTCAGTGAACTTATTACCACCAAATATCCCAAAGACACGCTTGATATTGTGGTTTTTGGCAACGATGCCTGGAGCATAGAAATAAAAGACCTGCCTTATCTGCAGGTAGGGCCCTATCATACCAATACGGTGGCAGGGCTGGAACTAGCCATGGATTTGCTTAGAAGAAGAAAGAATCCGAATAAGCAGATATTCATGATTACAGATGGTAAACCCACCTGTTTAAAAATAGGAGGGCGCTATTATAAAAATAGTTTTGGGTTAGACAGAAAAGTGGTGAACCGTTGTATCAATCTGGCCGCTCAGTGTAAGAAACTGAAGATACCGATTACTACATTTATGATTGCCTCTGATCCTTACCTGCAGAAGTTTGTGCAGGAGTTTACAGAAATGAACAATGGCAAAGCCTTCTTTGCCAGTCTTGATAAACTCGGCGCCTTTATTTTTAAAGACTTTGAAAGCGGAAAAAGAAGAACCGTTTATTGATAATATAACCCTGCGTAAACCCTCCGTTCTACTTTCTCTGCGGTGATCTTACTTAGAAAAATCACCGCAGAGAACATGGGTTAACGGAGATTACGCAGAGATGAATATAATATAAGCTATGATGAAGATTAAGGACATTAATACATTAGGACAACTGAAAAAGAGCGGGTACCAGCCACGCTCTGTAAAAGAAGAGATCAGGGCCAATTTAATTCGTACCATACAGCAGAAGGAACAACCCTTTACGGGCATTATCGGTTATGAAGACACCGTAATACCCGATACAGAAAGGGCTATTCTCAGTAAGCATAATATGCTGTTTCTCGGTTTACGTGGACAGGCTAAAACAAGAATGGCCCGGCAAATGGTGGATCTGCTGGATGAATATATTCCGGTGATTGCAGGTTCAGAGATCAATGATGACCCGCTGCAGCCATTGAGTAAGTTCGCCAGGGACCTGATTGCAGAACATGGTGATGAAACACCCATACGCTGGTTACACCGTAGTGAACGTTATGGCGAGAAACTGGCAACACCCGATGTAAGTGTGGCGGATCTGATTGGTGATATTGATCCCATCAAAGCGGCAAACCTGAAACTGAGTTTTGCCGATGAAAAAGTGATACACTATGGTATCATACCCAGAAGCAACAGGGGTATTTTTGTGATCAATGAACTGCCCGATCTGCAGGCAAGGATACAGGTAGCACTCTTTAATATTTTACAGGAAGGGGATATACAGATTCGTGGATTCAAATTGAGAATGCCGCTGGATATTCTCTTTGTATTTACCGCCAATCCGGAAGACTATACCAATCGTGGCAGTATTGTTACACCGTTGAAAGACAGGATACAGAGCCAGATACTTACGCACTATCCAAAAACCATTGAACATTCACTCGCTATTACCGAACAGGAAGCTTCCCTGAGTAAAGAGCAGGCATCGCTGGTAAATATCAGTGACCTTATTAAAAGACTCATTGAGCAGGTAGCTTTTGAAGCGCGTAACAATGAATATGTAGACAGGAAAAGTGGTGTTAGTGCGAGGCTTACCATTGCAGCTTTCGAAAATGCAGTAAGTACAGCTGAAAGAAGGGCCCTGATTCATGGCGAAACGCATACACAGGTCTGGATCAGCGATCTTAGTGGTATCATTCCTGCCATTACCGGAAAAATTGAATTGGTATATGAAGGTGAGCAGGAAGGACCCTATCAGGTAGCGGTTAACCTGCTAGACAAAGCCATCCGTTCCCAGTTTCTTACCTATTTTCCCAATCCTGAACAGGCCAAGAAAAGAAGACCGGTTGGAAAGAAATCAGTAGAAGAAAAAGAAGTAGAAAATCCATACAAAGCCATTATCCGCTGGTTTGATGCGGGTAACCACCTCGATCTTTTGATGGATAGCAAAGATGAAACACGAATACACAACCTGTACAAGGTAGATGGTCTGTATGCTTTTGTAAAAAAGCATTATCCGCAGGCCAATGAAATGCAGCAGGCTTTACTGATGGAATTTGTATTACACGGACTCGCAGCCTATTCACTGATCAGTAAGAAAACCATCGAAGGCAAAATTGAATTTAAGGATCTCATCGGTAGTATGATGAACCTTGGAGATATGAACCTTGGTGGAGAAGAAGAGGATGATTTTGATGAAAATGATTACAAATAATATTTATCGCCGGACTTGAAGTCCGGCGATAAATTTATCAGAACTTAAATCCTGCTGATATGCCCCCGTAAAAGGGAAATACTCCTGCACCTGTAATGAGTGGTGATATAAATACCCTTGCAGTAAATCCTTTTTTCTCCGGCTGATAGCGGTAGCCAAAATTGAGGTAGCCAAAAACCGTAGAGTTGCTGTTTTCAAAAAATGATTCTCCATCTGTAACCGTAATAGCGCTGGCTCCTGCGCCCAGTTCGAGATAATGTCCATCACTGCCTGATAAATGGTTAAAGCCTACCGGCACAGCAAACACCCCGGAGGTAAGAAAGCCAATGCCCCCCATGCCTACACGAAAACCCCATCCTTTCTGTCCTTTAAAACGCTGATCGTAGTTGGCTGAAAAAAGGCATGGTCCTCCAATCTCACCAAATACCGATCTGGCTGGTGGTTGGGGCACATCATCTAAATTTCTTTGTGCAAAAATGGGCTGGATACCAATAGTAAAAAGCAGGCATAATGCGAATAAGTTCAATTTCATGGTTCAGTTTTTTATCTGACACCAAAAATCTTTGATCCGCTGTTTTTGTTATTACCACTCATCCAATATCACCCATTCATGTGGGCAGGTGGGTGAGTTTATATCATGTCTTTTAACTGCTCAATTACCTTATCAATTTCTTCTTTGGTATTGCTTTTGGAGAAAGAAAAACGAACGGTAACCTGATTGGGGTTATTGTTAATGGCCCTGATGACATGTGAACCCTGATCGGCACCACTGGTACAGGCACTACCACCGCTGGCACAGATATTATTGATATCGAGATTGAAGAGAATCATCTCGCTTTTTTCTGTTTTAGGGAAGCTTACACTAAGAACTGTATACAGGGAACGACCCAGGGTATCGCCATTGAAAGAAACACCTTTGATATGTTTCTTCAACTGTTCCATCATGTAAATTTTCAAACCTTTGATATAGGCACTATCGTTTTCATAATGGGCAGTAGCCAGTTCCAGTGCTTTGGCAAAACCAACTATTCCATACAGGTTTTCTGTACCCGCACGCATATTTCTTTCCTGACTGCCACCATGTACAAAAGGTTTGATTTTTACATTTTCATTGATGTAAAGAAGTCCCACACCTTTTGGTCCATGAAACTTATGGCTGGCGCCGGTAATAAAGTGAACCGGTGTATTGCGCAGGTCGAATGGAAAATGACCAACCGTCTGTACCGTATCACTATGAAATATGGCACCGTATAATTTACAGAGTTCGCCTACTGCATGAATATCGAGGATATTGCCGATTTCATTATTGGCATGCATCAGGGTAACCAGACATTTCTCTTCACTCTCTGCGAGCAAACGCTCCAGGTCTTCCAGATCAATATGTCCGTTGGGTAACAATTTTACATAACTGAGTGCTGCTTCACCCGTATGGTAGAGGTATTCTACAGTATGGGTAGTAGCATGGTGCTCAATAACGGAAGAAATGATATGCCTGCAACCAAGGTCACGTACAGCAGCTGTAATGGCCGTATTACTGCTTTCAGTACCGCCACTGGTAAAGAAGATTTCTGCAGGATGCGCATTCAGGATTTTAGCCACTGTCTTACGTGCATTCTCAATAGCCAGACGGCTCTCACGGCCATAGCTGTAAATGGATGATGGATTGCCAAACTGATTTGTCAGATAAGGCATCATAGCATCTAAAACCACCGGATCCAGTGGGGTAGTAGCAGCATTATCGAGGTAAATCCTTTCCATGGCGCGAAGGTAAGAAAAAGTCAGTAGTCAGTAGTCAGTAGTGAGTAGTGAGCAGTGAGTGGGAGGGGGTGAATGGTGAATGGTCAATGGTGAATTTTAGGTTTACTCACTACTGACTACTCACTATTCACTACTCACCCCTTCTCATTCACCATTGACCATTGACCATTCACCATTCACACTACATCACTTCCTGAATATCCTTAATCAACTTCCCCGCAATATTAGCGGCAACGGTTTCTGAATTACTTTCTGCATAAATGCGGATGATGGGCTCTGTATTGCTGGTGCGTAGATGAACCCAATCGGTTTCAAATTCAATTTTCAATCCGTCTTCTGTATTGATGGGATGATTTTTATATTTCTTCTTGATGTGTTCGAAGATCTTCTTCAGGTCGAAGCCTGCAGTCAGTTCAATTTTATTTTTGCTCATGAAATAATCCGGATAGGTATTTCTGAGTTGTTTCGCCGATTTCTTTTCATTGGCAAGATGGGTCAGGAACAAGGCAATGCCAATGAGGGCATCACGTCCGTAATGCAGGTCGGGAACAATGATACCGCCGTTTCCTTCACCTCCGATCACGGCATTTACCGCTTTCATTTTGGTTACTACGTTCACTTCACCTACCGCACTGGGGGTATAAGTGCCACCATGTTTTACGGTTACATCTTTCAGGGCACGGGTAGACGACATATTACTAACCGTATTACCTTTTCTGTTTTGTAAAACATAGTCGGCTACGGCTACCAGCGTATATTCTTCACCAAACAATGAACCGTCTTCACAAACAAAACAAAGGCGGTCCACATCAGGATCCACGGCAATACCCAGGTGGGCATTTTGCTTGACCACTTCATTGCACAATTCACGCAGGTGTTCGGGTAAGGGTTCGGGATTGTGTGCAAAGCGGCCATTTACTTCTGCATTCAGTACCGTTACTTTTACGCCCAGTAATTTCAGCAAAGCAGGAACAGCAATAGCGCCGGTACTATTGATGGCATCCAATACCACGCTGAATTTAGCTTTTTTAATAGCAGCCACATCTACCAGCGGGTAAGCCAATACGGCATCTATATGTTGCTGTAAGGCCTGATCGTTCACTGTATAAGTACCCAGTTTATCTACCGGGGCAAATTCAAATTCATCTTTGGCGGCAATCTCAAGCATGGCAGCACCGTCGGCACCACTGATAAATTCGCCTTTTTCATTGAGAAGTTTTAAGGCGTTCCATTCTTTGGGGTTATGGCTCGCAGTAAGTATAATACCGCCTGCTGCTTTTTCAAATACAACCGCCATTTCAACCGTAGGGGTGGTGCTCAAACCAAGATCCACCACATCCAGTCCGAGTGCATTGAGTGTACTTACTACCAGTCTTTGTACCATTTCACCACTGATGCGTCCATCGCGTCCGATTACAATTTTTTTATTACTCCCCGACTGTTGTAATAGCCAGGTGCCATAAGCAGCTGTAAAACGAACAACGTCGAGAGGGCTCAATGTTTCACCGGGTTTGCCGCCAATGGTTCCGCGAATGCCTGAGATACTTTTAATCAATGCCATGACAGGGGTTTTTAACGGCTGCAAACATAATTCAAATTTTTTGTAAGGTTGCTTAGTGTAATTTTGTGCCAACAAAGTGTTTTTATGCCGGATAAAGCGTGGTTTAAGGATTGGTTTAACTCTCATTATTATCATTTGTTGTACCAGCACAGGGATGATCGTGAGGCTTTGGCATTTATAGACACGCTGATTGGCTATCTCAAACCCAAAGCCGGGGCCCTCATGCTCGATGTGGCCTGTGGAAAGGGCCGGCATAGCAAAGCTTTGGCAGAAATGGGTTTTGATGTAACCGGTATTGATTTATCTGCAGCATCCATTGCAGCAGCCAAAGAAGATGAAACAGATAAACTTTATTTTTACCAGCACGATATGCGTTTACCTTTCCGGGTAAACTATTACGATTACGCTTTTAATTTCTTTACCAGTTTCGGGTATTTCAGAACCCGTCGTGAGCATGATAATGCCATCAGAACCATTGCGCAGAGTTTACAGCATGAAGGTTATTTTATCATCGACTATCTCAATGTGCATTATGCGGAAGATAACCTGGAAAAATCTTTTACAAGCCAGATAGGAGATGTTACTTTTCATATCACCAAATGGCAGGACGAAGAACATTTTTTTAAACAGATACAGGTAACGGATCCTGCTCATAAAAGTCCGCAACATCTATTTACGGAGCGTGTGGCAAAATTTTCTTTGGGCGACTTTACCGATATGATGGCCTATCAGGGTATGCAGGTGCAGGAAGTGTTTGGCGATTATCAACTCGGCCGTTACGACGTGCGCCGCTCACCACGTATGATTATTATTGCCAGAAAAAATTAACGCTGCAAAAACTCCGCACCATCGCATTCTCTGCAGTGAAGATCAGGTCATTGCCACAAGAGGGTTATTAATCTTTCTTAGGAACCACTTTTTCCACCTGGGGCTTGATGAAAAAAACACCCCCTTTCACTTTTGTAGGGTCAAATGCATGGGTGCCGGGCATATTAAAGACATAGTCGCTATCCGGATACAAAACGGGCATGTTGTTTTTCATGTCCGCTTCTTTCAGCAACGGAAGTATATCAGCCATAGTTAACTGTTGTGCAACCGGCTCTTTCTTTTTGAAAAGCTGAAGGTAGGGTTGTGATGAAGCATCATTTTTCTGCTGGTTTTTCCAGTATTGTGACAGATTCAAAGGTTCATCAGACTCTTTTTTGATCTGGGCAAAAGATGCCATGGTAGCCAGCAGGGCACTGCCCAACAGCAGTAAGTTTTTCATAATAGAAAAATACGCAATTTGTTCTATTCCTGCAAGTTTTTCGTGTTAAAACTTTATCTATCTCCTTTTGTAAACCCTTGGGCTTATAGTACCTTTACGCTACAATGGTCCATAACTTATTGCTGGAGACTTTTTTTCAAAGGATAATCGATCAGGTAGTCGCATTCGATACCTGGTTGTTCCTGAAAATCAATACCGTATTTACCCATCCCATACTGGATACGGTATTACCGCTTTGGCGCGATTCTGAATTATGGGTGCCGCTGTATTTTTTCCTGATCATTTTTGCCATTATGAATTTTGGCAAACAGGGGTGGACCTGGATTTTATTTGCCATCATCAATGTAACCCTCACCGACCAGGCCAGCAGTTCGCTGATTAAAAAATGGGTAGCGCGTATCAGACCCTGCAATGAAGAAGCCCTGGTGGGAAAAATGAGACTCTTACTGGAACATTGTTCAGGTGGTTTTAGTTTTACTTCCTCACATGCTACCAATCATTTTGGTTTTGCGGTATTTGTGTTTCTTACTACCCGGCATTTTATGGGTAAATGGAGCCGCTGGTTATTGTTATGGGCCGCTACCATTAGTTATTCGCAGGTATATGTAGGGGTGCATTACCCTGTTGATGTATTGGTGGGAGCCCTGCTGGGCACCGGTATAGGTGCGCTTACTGCCAGGTATTACAATCAGAAAATCGGGCCGATCCGGATTGATCAGCCTTCTTTATCTTCTTCTCATGAATAATCGTTTATTTGGCTTTGTCCTTTCAGCCTGTGTGGTCGTCTACATCATTTCCATGTGGCAGATTCCTGTGATTGATATTGATGCAGCGCAGTATGCATCGATGAGCCGCGAAATGATGGAAAACGGATCGTACCTGAAACTGTATGATCTCGGGTTCGATTACCTCGACAAGCCTCCTATGTTGTTCTGGTTGTCCTCACTCAGTCTCAGTTTTTTTGGTGTATTCGACTGGGCATACCGTTTACCCTCGGTACTTATGTTATTACTGGGTATTTATGCAACCTATCAATTCACTTTATTATTTTACCAACGAACCATTGCACAGCTGGCCGCAATCATACTGGCTTCTTCGCAGGCGGTATTTTTAATGGTGCATGATGTGCGTTGCGATACCATGCTGTTAGGATGGGTCATGTTTAGCCTCTGGCAACTCGCCGCATGGTACGAGACGAATCAATGGAAGCATTTTTTCCTTGCTTTCGCAGCCATTGCGGGGGGCATGATGACAAAGGGGCCCATCGCATTGATGATACCGGTATTTGCCTTCGTACCACATTTTATGTTGAGAAGGGAGTGGAAGCAATTCTTCAGGTGGCAATACATTCCGGGGCTGCTCATTGTGGCTATATTACTCATACCCATGAGTATCGGACTCTACCAGCAGTTCGATTTGGAACCCGGCAAGGTATTTCATGGCAGGGCCATACAATCAGGATTGCGTTTTTACTACTGGACACAAAGCTTTGGTCGTTATACCGGCGAAAATGTATTCAATGAAATGAATCACTTTACTTTTTTGCTGGAGAATATGCTCTGGAGCTTTCTTCCCTGGATTCTCTTTTTTCTGGTGGGATTATGGCTCGTTATTCGTCAGCTCATACAACAGAAATGCAGGATCGGTAAAGAAGAAGAATGGATCAGTGCCGGCGGTTTTATCATCACCTATTGTATCCTGGCGAGAAGTCAGGCACAATTGCCGCATTATATTTTTGTGGTACTGCCACTGGCCGCCATCACCACAGCCAGAGCAGTTTATACTTTGTTGTTTGAGAAAAAATACCCACGGTTAACAAGGGTACTTTTCTGGATACATACAGTTATCTTTCTGTTATTATGGGCGGCTGCCATTGTCTTAATGGTATGGCCCTTCCCTGAAATACATTGGCTGGTGAAGCTGATCAGTATATTTGGTTTGTTGCTCTATGGCTGGGTACTTTTCAAACCCGGTGGTAGTTTACCCAAGCTCATGCGGATGGCACTGCTTACTGTTATAGGTGTAAACCTTTGTCTGGCAACTGGGTTTTATCCGCACCTGCTTCAATACCAGTTTGGTAATACGGTAGCCAAAGTACTGGATGAAAAAAAGATCCGTAAAGAGCGGGTGATATTGTACAATATCGATGAAAGCAGGGCCCTTCATTTTTATGGTAAGCATATTTTTCAGCGTAAAACAGATAGTCTTTCTCTACAGTCTGGCGATATACTCATCACCAGAAAAGAAAGTCTTTCCGCGCTTCAACAACGCTTTCCCAAGCTGAATACTATATTTGAGGGAGCATATTATGGGGTAAGCATGCTCAGCCTGCCTTTTCTAAACCCTCAAACAAGGTCAAAAGAAACGGTACCCTATGTGCTGGTTGTGCTGAACGGGCAACCTTAGAAATGTAAAAAATTATGACTGAAGTACTCATCATACTGGGTTTGATTATACTGAATGGTTTTTTTTCCATGGCTGAAATAGCACTGGTCTCGGCACGTAAGGCCCGTTTGGAAGCACAGGCAGCCAAAGGCGATGTAGATGCCCGGAGGGCACTGGAACTGGCCAATCATCCAGATACTTTTTTATCTACCATACAAATTGGTATTACGCTGGTGGGCGTGTTAACGGGTATTTATTCCGGTGATACTTTTAAGGAACCCTTAAAAGCCTGGCTGGAAGGGTATCAGATCAACAGTGATTATGCAGGTACCATTGCTACTATCATCATTGTGATCATCGTAACCTATTTATCATTGGTACTGGGCGAGCTGGTGCCAAAAAGAATCGGACTGAGCAATCCGGAAGGTATTGCTAAATCGGTAGCGGGTCCCATGCGTATTGTTTCCTGGATTACCTATCCATTTATCTGGTTATTGAGTAAATCATCACATGTTATCATCCGCCTGCTGAATATGAAGCCGAATGATAACCAGGTAACAGAAGAAGAAATCAAAGCCATCATTAGTGAGGGAACTGAGCAGGGAACCATAGAAGAAGCTGAGCAGGAAATCATTGAACGTGTATTTCACCTCAGCGATCGTAACATCACTTCTTTAATGACACACCGCAGCGATATTGTATGGCTTGAAGTAGATGATACGGTGCTGGTTGTTCGCGATGAAGTGATGGAGAACATGCACTCCGTTTACCCGGTTTGTGAAAAAGATATTGACCATATTAAAGGCGTGGTATCCTTAAAAGATTTATTTGCCGCCGAACCCGGCAGCAGCATCAGCGACCTGATGAAGGATGCCATGTATGTTCCTGAAAACAATACAGCCTATCAGGTGCTGGAAAAATTCAAGCAAACCAAAATTCATCATTGTTTTATTGTGGATGAATATGGTTCGGTGCTGGGACTGATTACGCTGAATGACATCCTTGAAGCCATTGTAGGCGATATTCCACAGGAAGAAGATGAAGCCTATGAAATTACTGAGCGGGCCGATGGCAGCTTCCTGGTTGATGCACAGATTCCTTTTTACGATTTTCTGACCCATTTCGATAAAACAGAATGGATGATGGAAGGCGACCGCGATTTCGATACACTGGCAGGCTTTATTATCCATGAACTGGAAAAAATACCGGTAACAGGGGATACCCTCGACTGGAAAATGTTCAAATTCGAAATCGTAGACATGGATCAGCACCGCATCGATAAAATCCTCGTTTCCTTAAGCGAATAAAGCCCTGCGGCTATCCCTGCGTACTCATGTTCTCTGTGTTGGATTGTTCACGTCACCGCAGGCTAATTTAGAAAGAAAAAGAGATATCCCGCCTTGGGTAATCGAGTTTGTGGGTTTTTTGTACGCCCTTTGATTTTACATGTACAATGTTCACCTGATTGGTTTCATAATCATATAAAAAACTACAGTCAACCGCTACCTGGTTCACCACCGGCTGTTTTTCAATTTCAAAATAGCACCAGGTACTTTCCATCTGTTGCTCATAACCCACCAATGTAAAGCGGACGGGTTTACCATTCACGTTTAATTTCAGGTGCTCAGTCATATAAGCCAGTAATTGTTTTTCAATGACTGGTTTGTCTTTAGGACTTAGGATATCGAGCTGTTGTTTGCTGTATTTTTCAAGTGTCTTTTCAAGATCGTCGCTGAATACACGTACGCTGATTTCTATACTGGCATCTTTGGCATTGTGGTTAATATCAATCACCGACATAAAAAAAGGGTGTACCACCGTCAGCATTCCTGTAAGCATCCATTGAATCAGTATATTTACCATTTTAAATGCGGCTTTATAACGCTGCAAATGTCACAATAAATTTGCAATTCATTTATGGATCAGTTTCTGACGTATTTCCAGGTAGGTTTTGAGCATATTGTGAGCCGTAACCTGGGTGTGGATCATATCTTATTTATCGTGGCGCTGGCTATCCGTTACCAGTTTGCCGACTGGAAGAAATTACTGGTACTGGTTACAGCATTTACCATCGGTCATTCTGTTACCCTGGCACTCAGTGTGTTGAATATGGTGAATTACTCGGTAAGCTGGATAGAGTTTCTGATACCGGTTACCATCGTTATTACGGCCCTCAGCAATTATGCGGTAAAGAAATTCAGTTTCAATACCCGGTTCCCGCTGATTTATTTCTTCGCATTATTTTTTGGTTTAATACATGGCCTGGGATTCAGTAATTACCTGAAAAGTATGCTGGGAAAGAATTCTTCCGTGATATGGGAGCTGTTTTCCTTTAATGTGGGGTTGGAAGCGGGTCAGTTGGTGATTGTACTGGCTATGTTGATCATTTCATTTATATTCGTCAATCTTTTTAAGTGCAACCGCAGGGAGTTTATGCTGTATATCAGCGGCGGCGCTTTTGCTGTAGCACTTTTAATGGCATTAGAAAGAGTTCCTTACTAAAAAAACAAACGATGAGAAAATTGGCTTTACTGGCACTGGGGTCAGTATGCATGATGGCTGTGCAGGCACAGAATATCATGAACAACCCTACATCCAATCATGGCAACAGGTTTGAGCAACTGGGTACCATTCTGCCAACCCCGAATGAATACCGTACTGCAAGTGGTGCGCCGGGCCCTAAATACTGGCAGCAGCGTGCCGATTACAACATTAAATGTGAACTGGATGAAGCGAACCTGAAATTAAAGGGAATCGAAACCGTTACCTACTATAATAACTCTCCGGATATGCTTACTTATATCTGGTTGCAGCTCGATGAGAATGAACACAATTCGCAGAAAAATGCGGGTTATGATGATCCATCCTCACTCCGTCAGGTATCAGCCAATGCACTCGATGCCCTTGAAGAACGTAAAACGGATAATGGTTATGGCCATATCATCAGCAAGCTTACCGATGCAACAGGTAAGGCACTGAAATATACCATCAACCGCACCATGATGCGTATCGACCTGCCTGCAGCTTTAAAGCCCGGACAGAAATTTGTATTCAATCTCGACTGGAGCTATAAAATTTCTGACCGTATGGTGAAAAATGGTCGTGGTGGTTATGAACTGGTAGATGGGAATCACCTGTTTACCATGGCACAGTGGTTTCCTCGTCTCTGTGTATACAGCGATTTTCAGGGATGGCAGAATCATCAGTTTACCGGAAGAGGAGAGTTCGCCCTCACTTTTGGTAACTATACCGTACAGATTACCGTACCAGCAGACCATGTGGTACTGAGTACCGGTGAGTGCCAGAACTATGCACAGGTATTAACACCTGCACAACAGGCACGTTGGGCAAAAGCACAAACGGCTACAGAGCCTGTTGAAATTGTAACCCTTGAAGAAGCCAAAAAAGCAGAGCAGGGCAAAAGCACACAAAAGAAAACCTGGATCTATAAAGCAGACAATGTTCGTGACTTTGCATGGACTTCAAGCCGCAAATATGTTTGGGATGCGATGCCTGCCTATGTTGAGGGCAAGAAGATTATGTGTATGAGTGGTTATGGTAAAGAAGCCTATGGTCTGTATAGAAAATATTCAACCAAAATAGTGGCGCATACCATTAAGTCTTATTCTAAATTCTCTATCCCATACCCATACCCTGTGGCACAAAGTATTGAAGCTGCCAATGGTATGGAATATCCAATGATCTGTTTCAACTACGGACGCACCAATCCTGATGGTACTTACAGTGAAGCTACCAAGAATGGTATGATTGGTGTGATCATCCATGAAGTAGGACATAACTTCTTCCCGATGATTGTGAACAGTGATGAGCGTCAGTGGTCATGGATGGATGAGGGTTTGAACACTTTTGTGGAATACCTGGCAGAAGAGTTGTGGGATAACAAGTTCCCTTCTCGTCGTGGGCCGGCCTGGGGCATTGTAGATTATATGAAATCTCCCAAGGAACAACTGGAACCTATTATGACCAATAGTGAGAACATCATTCAGTTTGGTCCAAATGCCTATGCTAAACCAGCTACCGGTTTAAATATTCTGCGTGAAACCATTATGGGCAGAGAGCTGTTCGACTTTGCTTTCCGTGAATATGCACGCCGTTGGGCTTTCAAGCACCCAACACCTGCAGATCTGTTCCGTACCATGGAAGATGCCAGTGCGGTTGATCTTGACTGGTTCTGGAGAGGTTGGTTCTATGGTATTGAGCCTTGCGATATTGCCATTGATACCGTTCGTTATGCCGTATTCGATGCCAATGCTGTACCACAGGCAAGAACTGGTGGAAGCCCACGCATGCTTTCGATCGACAAACCATTGGTGAATGCGTTTGAAGACATTTCAAAAATCAGAAACCGTGAAGATAAGAGTATTGTATTCCAGACCGATGCCGATACTTCTTTACGTGATTTTTACTGGAGATACGCACGTGGTTTAGAACCTTATGATTCAGTTACCAAAGTGCCGATGCCTTCTTTTGGTACCCCCGAAGTTTTATCAGAAGCCGAGAAAGCTAAATACAAAGACATGCACCTGTATGAAGTAACTTTCAGCAATAAGGGAGGTCTGGTAATGCCATTGATTGTAGAGTTTACTTTTGAAGATGGCACCAAAGAAACACAACGTTTATCTGCACAGATCTGGAGAAAGAATGAAAACAAGGTAACACGCGTTTTCATGACGAAGAAAAAAGCGGTAAGCATTAAGCAGGATCCTATGCGTGAAACAGCCGATATCAATGAAGGCAATAATACATGGCCCTCTGCAGCCGAGCCTACCAAGTTCCAGCTGTTTAAAATGGGTGGTGCTGCCCGCGGACAATCACAGGGTGTGAATCCGATGCAGAATGCACAGCAGAAGAAAAATTAATCGATATAAAAGTGTTGTTAGCCGTCCAGCCTCAGGCTGGACGGCTTTTTTTATTAATATTGTTACCATGAAAAAGAATACCCTCCTCCAGCTTTTTTTCTGTACCTGTTTTGTATGGATACTGAATTGTACGGTTACTGCGTCAACGGTTGATACCATTGATGTTCACAGTAAGGTGATGCATAAAAATATCAAGGCCGTTGTGATTACCCCACAGGGCTATGATGCGAAAAGCGGAAAAAAATATCCGGTTGTATACCTGTTGCATGGGCACAGCGCTAATTACCGTTCCTGGATAAAAGATGTACCCTCCATTAAAAAATCTGCAGATGAACTGGGACTGATTGTGGTTTGTCCGGATGGTGGTTTCAATAGCTGGTATATCAACAGCCCGGTAGATACATCCGTAAAATATGATAGCTATATTGCTGAAGAACTGGTGCCTTATATAGATGCCAACTATGCAACCATAGCCGATAAAAAGGCAAGGGCCATTTCAGGTTATAGTATGGGCGGACATGGTGCGCTTTACCTGGGTATCAAACATCCTGATCTTTTTGCCAATGTAGGTAGTATTTGTGGTGGGGTAGACCTGCGTCCTTTCCCCAATAACTGGCAGTTGAAAAATATACTGGGCGATTTACAGACAAGTCCTGCCAACTGGGATGCTTACTCCGTAATTAATATGGTGGATCTGTTGGGTAAGGGACAACTGAACCTGATGATTGATTGTGGTGTGGATGATTTTTTTCTGGCCGTAAACCGCAAGCTGCATGAAAAACTGGTGAACATGAAAATCTCCCATGAATACATTGAAAGGGAAGGAGGACATACCCGTAATTACTGGGCCAATAGTGTAGACTATCATTTCTTCTATTTCAAAAGAATGTTCACCCAGGCAGGGTATTGATTCTTTTAACACAGCATTACAGGAAGAAAAGAATGAAATACGAAGGATAATTATTTTACGGAATACACCTCCGTGTTTCACTTTCTGTAAACCTGGGGTTCATTTTATGAATACCTCAACACCTGCAAATAAAAAAAGCAACCTCCTGCCAAGGTTGCTTCGTACTGCATTGATTGTTTACAGTGGCCTCGTTATCAGTCACTATATTTACCACCTGCAGCAACCCAGTTAGTAATTTTTTGTTTATCTGTTGCATTCAATTGTCCGCCCTGTGGCATAAAGGATGGATTGCCATCTACTGCTCTTGCTTTAATGCGCGCAGCAGCATTCACAATATTACAATCGCTACCAAAATTTTGTCCACCCTGTGCAGCAGCGCCTGTATGACAGCTATTACAGTTGGCAACAATCACCGCTTTCACCGCTGCGAATAAAGGTCCGCTTGCGTTAGCAGCTACTGTTACGGTTGCCGATTTGGTACAGCCTTCGCCATCTTTTGCAATGATGGTATGGTCACCCGCACTTACATTACTGAAGGAAGCTGAGGATTGAAAAGTCCCACCATCGATATTATAGGTAAAATTCGTACTGCCACTTGCAGATACGGTAATGGTGCCGCCGGTACAACCAGCTGCATTGGTAGTGGTGGCATTCACCACAATATTTTTTGAGGCACAGCTACTACCGGCTGGTGGATTGGGTGATGGGGAATCACCTCCCTTACTACAGGCCACTACAACGATGGCGGTGGTTGCCATGGATAGAATAACAATTGCTGATTTACGTATCTGCTTCATAAATTGGTTTTAGATATTTAAACCTATATACGTTATTTCTTTTCTGAAGGTTGTCTGAGTTGTAAAGAAAAATTTAAGCCAAAACTGCTAAGTCTGATACTGCCAAACCCAACACCTCTTAAAGGCAAAGCTGCATAGGGTTCTATCAGTACACTAGCACCGGGACCTATATTTTTTCTCCAGCCTGCTGAGAGCCTGAGTATCGATAATAAATGTGTATTGCCATTTGGGTAATTACTATTGCGGGTTACCGGTTGCCCGTTCCAGTAATAAGAGTAATCGTAATTTTCTCTTGTCATGAAATAAGAAGAAATACCACTGCTCACAAAGAAGCTGCGCTTGCTGCCTGGCTTAAACTGGTAGCGAACCAGTAATGGTAATTCCCACATATTACAAAAGCCTTCCACTTTGGTGAGTTTATAATTGGCTATCCAACTGTTTTTCGGTGCATGAAAATCTTCGCCTGCTACTGCATAGTTTTTCTTTGTATAGATTATGCCCGTATGTAAAGACCAACTTTCATTAAAATGATAACCCAGTATTACGCCTGCATTAATACCCGACTTACCGGTGTATGTAAATTTTACGGTACTGGCATCCATACCTGCCAGGAATGCAAAGCTGAACTTGCTTTCTTTAGCTTTTTCTTTTTTTACAATATCATTACGTGTTTCCAAAGTATCGGTAAGGGGCACTTGTGTGGCTGTATCTGTTTTTTCAATGATACGGTCAGTTGTTTGTTTGCTGCCTGAATCGATCGTGGGGCGGATGCTGTTAACAGTTGTCGTATTTGTTGTGGCAACAGGTTCGGTGGCTGGCACAACCGCTGTGACAGTCTGCACCGTTGCTTGTTTTGGGGCTGCTTCTTTTACCTGTTCTGTGTTTTTATCGGTTACCTGTAATGAACCCCGATTGGATGTTACAGCCGTTGCAGTAGTACTGATGTACTTTTGCTTTTTGACAACAGGAATAACAGCCGCTACAGTTTTGCTTACGTTGTTGCTGTTAATATTGGATATATTTTCCTTCGTAATGGCTGTGTTGTTGTCTGGCTCTTGTTCTGTTGCAGTACTGGTATTTTTTTCCGGCTTGTCAGTTTTATTTTTTGCAGAAGCTGGTGCTGTTGAGGAAATAGCGGCAGGCTCCGGCCATAGGGTATACAGTATGCCTGCACCTGCCAGTAATAAAAATGGTAGCAGCCACCAGAAAATAAAGGGTCTTCTTTTCTTTTCTTCAACGGGCATCACTTTATCCAACGCCGCTTCCATCTTCTCCCACGAAGCCCCACCCGGTGCTGTATATGCATCGGCAGCCTTGCGGCTCAGTTGCTCGAGCCTGTTATCGTTGTTCAGGTCAGACATAGTTTTTTATTCCGCTTCGTTCTGCAATCATTTTTCTCAGGTTGCTTTTGGCTTTCGATAAATTCGATTTGGAAGCACCCACACTGATGTCGAGTGTTTTGGCAATTTCATCATGGCTCAGTCCTTCTATCACAAAAAGGTTGAACACGGTTCTGTAAACCGGTGTCAACTGCCTGATGGCTTCAATAATTTCATCATAAGCCATTTTATCCAATCCCGATTCCTGCTTGTCAGCATAGATATCCTGTTCCGGGTGCTGATCCATACTGATAATGTTCAGCTGCACTTTTCTCAACTGATCAATACAGGTATTTACAATAATCCGTTTGAACCAGCCTTTCAGCAGGGCCTCGGTATCGCCGTCTCTGTTGGCCTCAAAACGGTGGATATTTTTGAAAAGTTTGATAAATGCCTCATGAACCATTTCCTCCGCTTCTTCCTGCTGGTGTATATAACGGTAACTGATTTTCAGGGCATAATCAAATAGCCACTGGTACAGCATACGCTGACAGTTACGGTCGTTATTACAACAACCGTTAATCAGGGTCATTATTTGAACAGTCTCACGAAGCAAAATGTGGCAGTATGTTAGTGAATTCCTCTCCGTTAATCTACGAATTATATCTGGAATACGAGAGGTGTAGGGGAAAGGTTGCCTGGGGGAAAGGTTCAAGCTTCAAGCTACAAGTGTCTTGTGCAGTACTTATTTTCCTTGAAGCTTGTGGCTTGAAGCTTGCAGCTTGAAACCTATGGTTTCGTTCTATCCTCCTGTTCTTCCATCCCTTATTTTGGTTTTTTTCTTGCCGGAGTTCTTTTTTTCAAAGTCAAGCACTTCTTTGGGCTTATTCTTTACCGATGCGCTGTCCTTTTTCACCGACGTGCTGTCCGCTCGTTTTACGGTTTTTTCCGGATTGCCGGGTTCTTTTCCGGGTTCAACAAACTGATCGAGGAACCAGTTTTCTGTGCGTATAATTTGTCCGGTAACGGGATCATAAAAACGCCAGCGGCCATGTTTAAGGGCGTTACCGGTTACTTTTACAATCACCTGTTCTACCTTGGTGGGGTCATTTACATCCTGTACATCTACGGTGTCAAACTGTCTGGCCGGGTTCATGGCACGCCATCCCTCTTCACGCTCTAAGCCAGTTATAGTAAAGTATTTACTGGTTCCGTCCTTGAGCCCCCAGCGATAATTTTCAATGGCTATCATATCACCCATGAGGTTAAAACGACGCCAGGCACCTTCTTTTTTTCCATTAACAAACTGCCCTTCTTCCTCATAGCCACGCTCACCCCTGATAGGAGGCACTTCCACTTTCCAGCGACCCTGTTTGAGTCCGTTTTTGTCTGTGCAGTTGATCGTATCCCGCTTCGATGTAAGCTTAAAACTAACACATTGGGCGGCAGACCCCAGTGAAAAGAAAATGAACAATGGTATTGCTATCAAACGCATAATCGTTTAAATTGGGCATCCCAAATTACCAACTATTTACTTTAGTATGAGAAAATTAACAACTGCTTGCTTCCTGTTATGGTCCATCATTGGCGTAGCACAGGTGAAGCCAACATCTGCGGATGTTCGAATGAAAGCTGTTCAGCAAAGAAAACAGTTACAACAGTCGCCGGTAAACAATACCAGCTTCCGTAATATCGGTCCAACCGTTATGAGCGGAAGGGTAGTAGATATGGAAGTAAATCCCGATGACCCTACTGAGTTTTATGTAGCTTATGCATCTGGTGGTTTATGGCATACCATCAATAATGGCCAGAGTTTTACACCTATTTTCGATTCAGAAGATATCATGACCATTGGCGATATCGCTATGCATTGGAAAACACGTACCCTCTGGGTAGGTACCGGTGAAGTAAACAGCAGCCGTTCAAGTTATGCAGGTATGGGTGTGTTTAAAACCACCAATAACGGTAAGAACTGGGAATACCTCGGTTTGCCCGAGAGTCATCATATTGGCGAAATTGAAGTGAATCCCAATGATCCCAATACTGCCTGGGTAGCCGTACTCGGACACCTGTATTCTCCCAATAAAGAGAGAGGTGTTTATAAAACAACCGATGGCGGTAAAACATGGCGCCTCACACTTTCCAGCGATGCCAATACCGGCGCCGTTGACCTGGAAGTGAATCCCAAAAACCCGAATGAATTATATGCGGCTATGTGGTATCGTACACGTACGGCGTCTAATTTTGAAGAAGGTGGCAAAACAAGTGGTATCTACAAAAGTACCGATGGTGGCGAGAACTGGCAGCTCATATCAAAAGAAGGCTCCGGTTTCCCGAATGGTGATGGTGTGGGTAGAATCGGTTTGATGGTGTATGCTGCTAATCCCAATACCATTTTTGCTGTAGTGGATAATAATTTCCGTCAGCCTGCCAATGCACGTCAGAATACAACGGATACCAGCCGTTATGTACTCGCAGATTTTAAGGACCTCAGCAAAGAGCAGTTCCTGGCACTGAACGACAATAAGCTGAATGCATTTGTTCGTTCACCCAGAAATGGTATCCCTGCAAAATATACAGCCGCCTCCCTGAAAGAAGCCGTAAGCAACGGAACACTGGCACCTACCGCTATCTGGGATTTTCTGTATGATGCCAACACTGCATTATTTGAAACACCCATCTATGGTGCACAATTATACCGCAGTGATGATGGTGGTGCTACCTGGAAAATAACACATAAAGATGCGCTCCCTAACCTTTACAGTACCTATGGTTACTACTTTGGTAAAGTATGGGTTAGTCCAACCGATGATAAGAAAATTGTACTCACCGGTGTAGGTTTGATGATGAGTACCGATGGTGGTGCTACTTTCAAACAGATTGGTAAAGAAAATGTACACTCCGATCACCATTTTGTATGGATCAACCCCAAGCGTGATAGCCATATGATTAATGGTAACGATGGTGGTTGTAATATTACCTACGATAATGGGGAACATTGGTTCAAAGCCAATACACCTGCTGTAGGACAGTTTTACAATATTGCCGTTGATATGGCCCGTCCATACAATGTGTATGGTGGTTTACAGGATAACGGTACCTGGTTTGGTGCCAGCACTACCCGTGAAAACTACGACTGGTATGATGGCGGACATAACCCTTATACTTCTATCGGAGGTGGTGATGGTATGCAGGTGCAGGTTGACTGGAGAGACAATAAAACGGTTTACAGTGGTTCTCAGTTTGGTGCATATAGCAGACAAACCATTGGCACGAGAGAAAGAAGAAGTGTGCGTCCTGCACGCGATCTGGGAGAAACACCATTGCGTTACAACTGGCAGACACCGATTCTGTTGAGCCGTCATAATCAGGATGTATTCTATTATGGTAGTAATAAGTTCCACCGCAGCATGAACCGTGGCGATAGCCTGGTAACCATGAGTGCCGATCTTACTACCAATCCACAGCAGGGTGATGTACCATTCGGTACTTTAAGTACCATGAGTGAAAGTCCGCTGCGTTTCGGTCTTATCTATGTAGGTTCTGATGATGGTAATATTCAGGTGTCTAAAGACGGTGGTTATACCTGGACATTGATCAATAAAAAATTACCCAAAGGTTTATATGTGAGCCGTGTTACTGCCAGTGCCTTCAGTGAATCAAGAGTATATGTATCACTCAATGGTTACCGTAACGACCATTTTGAAGCTTATGTATATGTAAGTGATGATTATGGTACTACCTGGAGACAAATCATGAAAGACTTACCAGCAGAACCTGTAAACGTTGTAAAAGAAGATACCGAAGATGGTAATATTATCTATGTTGGTACCGATGGTGGTTTATATGTGAGTATCGATGGCGGTAACAGTTCAATGATGTGGAACAAAGGCATGCCCAACAGCATCCCCGTTCACGATCTGGTAGTGCATCCAAGAGATGGTGAAATCGTAATAGGCACCCACGGCCGCAGCTTATACGTAGCCAAACTCGATGAGCTGCGTAAGATGGCGAAGAAGAAATAATGTAGGATGTCAGATCGCAGATGTCAGATTTGTGATTTGGATATTTTGTAGTGCTTGATTAACTCCGTGCGATTGTATCGCACGGAGTTTTTTTTGCTTGGCTGATTGATTTTAGCCGTTAGCTATTAGCCATTAGCCAATCGGTAGTAAATTTTACACTATCTCCTCTATTCAAAATCTGACATCTGCTATCAGACATCCGCGATCCGACATCAGCCATTTCTTCTCCCAATCCACAAATCCTGCCTGCCTGCTTTTTCAGGATGGGTGGTGCCGTTGAAATGGGAGAGGAGTTCAAATTTTTCTTGCAGTAGGTTTTTACATGTTTCGGGTTGATGATAGGTGCTCATCATTCTGTGTCCGGCGATGGGGTACTGGGTGCTATAGATACCTTTTTGCCGGATGGTTTGTTTGCTTTCTTCAGGTAGTTTGTCTATAAAGTATTGGCCATGTGTGGTGATCCAGCATATACCACCGGGTTTTAGTATGCGGTGCAGTTCTGTGAGCCAGGCTTCCTGTTCCGAAGCGGGAATATGGGTGAGTACGGAGAAACCGATGATCAGGTCAAACTGATGGCTGCTGAATGGGAGTGGGGGCTGTTGTGGTTGTGTGATAAAATGAATATGATCAATATGTTGCTGGTTCCATTGAATGGTTTGGGTATTGGTATCGCAGCCGGTTATTACGGCATCCGGACAAACTGTTTTTAAGTGGCGTGTAATTCTTGCCGGGCCGCAACCCCAGTCTAATATCTGCGGGGTCGGGGGCAGATAATCTTTTATGCTGTCTATTATTTCCTGTGCAGTCAATGCGCCATCTTCTATGTACTTTCTGTAATTGAGTTGATACGATTCGTATAAGGTATAGGCATCAGGTAAAGCAGTGGTTGGATACTCTTTACGGAAGCGTCTGTTACTGCCTGCATACCTGAGCTGCTGCCATCTGAACAGCAATCTGTCTGTAAGCACAGGGAACAAAGATTTCAAGGTATGCACCAATGACATGTGTAAAGAAAATAAAGAATATCCAATGTGCAATATCGAAGTTGTGAAAACCTTCCCTTCTCCCTTTCTCCTCCGCAGGAGTCATTAGGACCTGCAAAAAGGTCGGAGAATTACTAAGCTTACTATGTGGGAATTTTTTTCGCAGGGACAAGGGGAGAGAACAGAGAAATATCGAATAGCTAACTTCGAAATTCGATATTCGATATTCTTCTGTTCCTCTGTTACTCTGTTGTTCATTCCTTCCCTTCTTCCACATATTCCAGTATATCTGACGGCTGACAGTTCAATGTTTTACAAATGGCTTCGAGGGTGCTGAAACGGATGGCTTTGGCCTTGCCTGTTTTCAGGATAGACAGGTTTGAAAGCGTAAGCCCTACTTTATCTGATAGCTCATTCAGCGACATTTTGCGCCTTGCCATCATTACGTCTAAGTTTACAATGATGGGCATGTTTATACAGTAAATTCGTTTTCGGTTTGTAAGGCAACACCTCTTTTAAAAATCACGGCAATAACATAGATCACCCCACCCATCAATACAAAAGCCTGACTATCTGCCCAGAAAGGATTCAGCTGATCGATGGAATAACCATAATGTAACAGGCTCTTGGTGGTTTGACGGGCCACATAGCTGATGATACCGATTGAAAAAGTACTGGCAGCAATATTCATGATTTTGGTGGCCGCAAATTCACTAAAAGGTTTTTGCAGATCAATTTTCTGCATCAGCATCACTACTGTATAAAAGAGATGAGCTTTTAAGCCGGCAATAAAAAGAATAAAACTGTAGGTACCAAAGAAGGTCCATTGGCTTTGCGCATACATAGCGCTGAGGTCTAATTTCTGGTACAGGTTCTTCACCATTTCAGGTTTGAAAATGGAAAAAAGAAAATTTACGATGAGGGCACTGGCTTCAATACAGAGCCCCACAAAAATGATCCAGGCTACGATCTGTAAGACCCTGAAAATGAAATTGTTGCTGATTGTCATGGTGAACTGGGTTTTGATTGATAGGTCAAAAGTAATAAATATTTATTGAAAAACAATAAATATCTGTTCTTTTTCAAAAAAATGAACGGAGCGTCATTTCACCACAGGGGAAAGGAGGGCGCGGAGGGAACCGCAGGGTGTTTTTTCTACGCTGCCAACTTCGAAATTGGACATTCGATATTCCTCTGTTCATGATTCATCAAGTTCACCACAGGGTTGTTTATCGGATCAGGTGATGGTAGGCTCGGGTGCCATAATATTGATAAAGTCTGTTTTCGGCGGCAGTGCCGATCAATACCGAATGAATAAAGCCATTCAGTTCTACCTGTTGGGTATGAAATATTTTGCGGTCGGGATTTTTTTTCAGGTATACATTCATTTGTTTGTTCTGCGACTGGTAATGCATAATCGAATCATCCTGTACGCGGAAAGCTAAGTCCTTCAAATCATGCATCATCATTTTACTTCTGTACCAGGTACCGCCGGTAGCACTTACAATGGGCTTGTCGTTGTACAATGCCACACTATCGTTGTAGGCGAATACAGTAAGGTGGTTCTTACGGCTGCGTAAGAGCCAATGCTTTAGTTTATCGGCATAGCTGGAATCATATCCGTAATTGCTGTCTATAAAACTGATGCGCTGAACCTTATCAGGAATTTCTTTGACGGTATCGAGGTAACCGAAAATAAAACTGCCACCACCGCTATGCCCGTTCAGGTGGAGGCTATATTTTTTCAGTGCCAGTACCTGTACAATGGTATCCAGTATGGCAGTAATCTGTGCAGGATAATCGGCAGTGGAACGTTTCCATAAGGGCCATGATTTTTTATCGTTTTCTAAATAGGCGACAATGATATTATCACTGGAGCTTTCTCTGATAAAGGCTGTCTGTGCTCGTATATGCTGAATATCATAGTGCCAGTCGTCTCCCGGTTCCATTTTCTTGCCCATGGTTTGTGCAGTGGTATTGCCATTGGGTAAGGCAAATACAATGAGTTGTGTGGACTTGCCTGTTGGCTTAACCGGCCTGTCGATCGTGATGCTCACATCTTTTCTGAAACGAATGTGTAAGAGTGTATCAACACTGCCAACTGCAGTCAGGGTTTGCAGTAAGAACAGCGTACCGTAAAAAAACGTTTTTAGAGGCATTCTTGGAAATTGTGCATTAAGCTACCATTTTTTGCAGAAATGAGTAGTAAACAAAAGAATATCATTTGATCAGTGATTGAGAAAGTTCAACCATATATCACCTGCTGGGTGGGCATATTCTTACAACCCATCACTTGCATTCGCCGCTCATCTATGCCTCTGTATTTTATTTATAATTCTACCAATCGGCTTTCTCATTCATTGTATCTTGACCGGATCGTAAACAAATCATACTTAGCACCATGTTTCGTCTGCTCCATCAAATCAAACAACAAATCTTTCTGCAGGTATTCACAGTTTATCTACGTTACCTGATCGGCGCTGCCTTTATTATAGCCGCTTTTGGGATGGGTAAATTGAATGGCAGGTCGAACCTCATGCAGTCGATGGATAAACCCATAGATCAGTTGATGCCCATTCAGCAGTTTTTCAGGGTCATGGCCGACTCAGGATTGTACTGGCATTTTATTGGCTGGAGCCAGATTATAGCTGGAGCTTTATTAATGACACAAAAACAGGCCCGCCTTGGAGCTGTTATTTTCTTTGGTCTCATCCTGAATATTTTTATCATCACGGTTTCTTATGGCTTCAGCGGCACACCTTTTATTACCGGACTCATGCTGCTTGCGTCCATTTATTTACTGGTATGGGATCTGCCGGCATTTATGCCCATCATCCTGAATCGTTTCGATTATCAATACGAACCATTGCGCTTAGCAGATCACCGCTTCTGGACCATCTTAGGATTGTTGATGGTAGCTTCCATTGTTGTTATGGGGCTGCTCCACATCAATACCCTCCTGCAGTTGGGAACCGCTTTTGCAGAGGGCCTCATCGGGTTTGTCATTTACATGATAGTGCTGCATAAGAAGGCAAATGTCAGATCTCAGATGGCAGATCGCAGATATTAGATTGCAGATTTTATATCTGCGATCTGCCATCTGACATCTTCCATCTGAAATTCATTGCCATCATGGTAGCTGTAGACTTTCATCGCTGGGTAGGTGTTCATCAGTGTGCGGATTTTTTCTAATGATTGCATACGCAATATATTATCATCGGCCCTCATGGCGGCCAGTGTATGTACGGGATGTAATGGGTTGGTAAATTCTTCACGCAGGTAATAGGCATCACCAGCATACAATAGCCAGCCCTCGGCTGTTTCAATCGCTACGCCGCAATGCCCCATGGTATGACCCGGTAGCGGAACCAAATACAATGCAGTGCTGATAGGTATATCCAGCTTTCTGGCTTCCATACCCAACCATCGATCTGCTGAACCTGGGTATGTGTGTAAGCGTGGGCCATGCGCCATGGGGGGTGTGAGGTATCGTGGATTACCATTCGTATAGTTTTGCATTTCCTCCTCACTCAGGTGTACCCTTGCATGCGGAAAATCGGCCAGTCCACCGATATGGTCATTGTCGAGATGTGTAATGATACAATCTGTAACCTGTTCAGGTTTAAATCCCAGCTTTGTTATTTGTCTGGTGGCTGTCTGGTTTTCGTCAAATACATAACCCACCAATGTTATCAGTTCTTTACCAATGCGTTCTTCTGGGAATTGTACATCATTAAGACCGATACCGGTATCTACCAAAATCAATCGTTCACCCTCTTTGATGAGAAGGCAATGCCCACCCACATTTTCACTAAGTGGTGAGTGAATGGTGACACAGTTGAGATGAAAAAACTCAGGCATGGGTTCTTTTTGCCAGTAAGCTCGGCATCAGTTTATACTGTTTTTTAAAAGCAGTGGAAAAATAATCGGGATTCATAAAGCCGCAGGAGAGCGCAATTTCCCCTACGGGTATCTGTGTGTTTTTCAGCAGCATTTCTCCATGTTTCAGCCTTATGTTGAGCAGGTATTGGTGCGGGGTTTGCCGGGTATATTTTTTAAAGAGTCTTGAAAAATAAAATGGACTGGCATAACTGTTTCTGGCAATTTCCTGTAAGCCGATGTTCTCCCTGAAATGGGTATGTATATATTCTTTGGCCCTTTCCACAATCTGCAATTGATGGGCTGGATGAGCGAATAGGTTCTCAGTTAGTTCCTGATCGGGTGCACTGGATAATACCTGGTATAATAATTCATACACCAGATCGTCTGTTTCGAGGCGGGGTGTATCTGTAGTTAATCCCAATGCTTTATAGTGCAGGTAGTCAATGGCAGGTGAGGCCATCTGGCACTGAGATATGATGCGTTTGTTGAGAAAAAAGGGATGTTGCCTTATCAGTTGTTCATCGGCCATTTTTTTATAAAACTGCATACTGAAACTGAAAATGGTACAGGTGGCTTCGATGGGGGTGAGTGCATATTCGTAACAAGGTTTTTCCAGCAGTACATGACCGGTATGTGTAAGGTATTTTTCACCTGAACTATTGAAGCTGCACTGGCCACTGCGCATAATCACAATGCAGAAACAATCGTTCCATCCATCGAGTCTGCCTTTTGCACTACCAAACTTCCATTGTTTGATCTCATAGTCGTCTGTCTGACAAATAAGGCCAATTTCTATTTCAGTGTTTGCGGGCATAATTTGTTTTGTGCGTTAAAGGTAAAACAGTGTTTGATAAGAAAACTGCTCAGGCAGCAGTGTAAACTTGAAAAGCAAGATTTCAAAGTTCATTGCCAAACCGGTGGTCTATTTTGCTGCCCCAAAAAAATGACATGCAGGAAGTACGAATTGTTGCAAGCGACGGATATCATCTCAGTGCTCTTTATGGTAAACCGGTTTTAACATCTCTGGGTACGATTGTACTGGCACCCGCTACGGGCATTAAAAAAGAGTATTACCTGCATTTTGCCCATTACCTGATTCAACAGGGTTATAGTGTGTTGCTATTCGATTACAGGGGTATTGGTGGTTCGCTGCGTGGCGATATCAGGGAGATCAAAAGCTATATGCATGAATGGGGTACCAAAGACATGCAGGCAATGATTGATTACCTGGTAAAAGAAAAAAACTGTCAGGATATCATCTGGCTCGGACATAGCGCAGGTGCTTCCTTACTGGGTTTTACGCCCAACAAAACGGCGGTGCGGAAAGTAGTGGCTGTGAATGCAGCATTGGGTTACTGGGGACATTTTCCCGCCCCGCAAAAATGGCTGATCTATTTTTTATGGAAACTGATAGGTCCGCTTATGATTGGTATGTATGGCTATGGAAAAATGAAAGCCATTGGCTGGGGTGAGAACCTGCCACCCAATATGCTGAAGCAGTGGCGTTCCTGGTGCCTGCATCCACAGTATTTCCGTGATACGATTCTGTTACTCACCGGGAAAGATTATTTCGACGATTTCCGTATACCGATGGTAAGTGTTTATATAAGTGATGACTATATCGCTAATACCCAAACCGCCCGTTTGCTCTTAGACTTTTTTCCGCATGCAAACAGAAGATTACACCAATTGGCTGTGGCCAATCTGGTAAATGAACCCGTAGGTCATAATGGATTGTTCCGCAAACGTTTTGAACGAACACTCTGGCCTGAGTTGATGCGTATTATTGAAGAAAGTGAATGACAGTCATCATAGTCTGCAATTTTAAATGTCAGATGGCAGATCTCAGATCGCAGATTTTATATCCGACATCTGCCATCTGCGATCTGTTTTGTATCTTGTATATAGATGTTTAGCCGGAAAAATAAAGAGGGAACAGAAAGGCTCAGCAGGTCGATTGCTGCGTACAATGCTGGTATTGGCATGCGCGGTGCTGCTGTACATTCATTACCTGCCAAACAGCCCTATTTTGTACAGGCAGCTCCATCGGCAGTTGTAAAGCCTGTTCAGTTACTGCGTATTACTACGCATGGGCAGGGGAATGCTGAGCGGGCAGGTGGGGGTGTTGGCAGTGGTATTAAAACAGGCAATGAGGTAAGAGCCATCATACAATCGAATGATACAAGTGATATAACACAGGCTATCAGTCTGTTAAGAAGATCTATCCATAACAGGGAGCAATACAGTCATTTATTTACCAACATTGAACCCAATCATGCAGAACGTATTGCGCATGAAAGAAGATGGTTGGCTGATTTGGAAGCGGCATTCAGCAGCATACAAAGTAACCATGCGGCCAACCTGCATCGTACAATGAATGGCGGTCCTGCAACGGTTAACGTTACCCATCATGGCAACGCTGCTGCTATACAGGGGAATGCAGCTGATTCGAGATTTGTATCGTTACCTTCTTTAGGAACGCAGGATAATGACAAGAAGCAGCAAGCATAAAAATAGACCGGGCATTATTATGCTTTACGTAAAGTGTTTTATGTCTCTATAGCATAGGGCTGGCTAAGAAAGCTTATTGATTTTCAGTGGCTCTTTCAACAGTAAACTGCTGTGCTGATCTCATGAGCTGGCTCTTACCACATATATCATACAGCATACCAATCAGTTTTAGGGCTTTTTCTGGTGGAAACATAGAGCGGAGTATTTTTCTTTTACCATTGTAGTACACAATCATGGTAATAACGCTACCGTCGCAGCATTGTGCATTGTTGAACGCCAGGTTGTTCAGATCAATGACAGATAATTCTGTAAACAGATTTTTATACGTACTGTCTTGTATAGTACCTGTGAAATAGCCGATTTTTGAAGAATCCCGCGTGAAAGAAAATTTTTCAGATCTCAGATAAGCATCTTCTGTGTGGAGTCTTATTTGTTTGTTCTGGGTAACCTCTAAATGGTAGATAGGGCATAGGCCATTACAGGCTGTTGTATGAAAAATGATTTTTTCAAATGAAAATGACTGATTATCTGTCTTTATTTTTCTTGGCTCTATCCTTAGGAGTCCGGTTAAACAAAGAATGATAGCTGCGATTTTTATCATCTGTTTTTCTGTTATCTATAAAAAAGTGAGAATGCGTGGTTCTACATAGGTTTTCCTCACTATGGTGTCTTCTGTTGAACAATCATAGATATCAGAACGCAGATTTACATCTGACATCTGCGATCTGACATCTGAAATTTCCTGCAGTCAACAAAAATGAGGAAGTTATTATCATTGCTGTACCCAGTAATCCACCACCGTTACCTTATCCAATATATCCGGTAATAAGGTAGTAAATGCTTTATGTGCCGGGTGCACTAAATATGCATCACGGTCTTTTTCACTGGCAAAACTGAGCAGGAAACAATGGGTAAGACCATTGTTTAATTTTTCCGGACTGTTATTCGTTCCCCATTCAAATTTTTTTATACTGCTGATCTGGCCAGGCAGTTTTCCGAAAGCAACAACTGCTTTACTGATGGCGGCTGTATCGGCTTTTTCTTTCCATCCAAATAATACCACATGTCGCAGTTCTTTTTTTGTGGTCTGTGCAAACAGGCCGGTAGTGAGGCAAATAAGGCATGCCATTGATAGCAGCATTTTTTTCATTTGGTGGTTTTTATTGTGTTTAAAAATAGCTATTCTGTTCATGGTTTGTAGGGTTGTGCAAAGCTATTGTACAAAAAAAGATCTGAGGGGTGGCGGGGGTGGCGCCACCCCCGCTAAGCTATTGATAGTAAGCTCATAAATAACAAAAAACAATTCATCCCTAACGTAAAAAAACTTCCAAAGGGTGGCGACATTCGGCAGCGCTTCGGAAAAGTGCCTTATTTCTTCGGGTTTTGCCGTACTTCCTTCGGGGATTCTTCGGGAATGCTTCTGGTTTTCTTCGGGAACTCCCGAAGAAACACCGAAGCGGCTTCGGCATTTTCCGAAGTTGATACGGAGATGGTAGGAGGGAATGTAAGATGGCAGATGGCAGATCTCAGATGTCTGATGTAGGATGTCGGATATAGTTTTAATTCTTTGCTGCATCTTCCGGATGAGAGAACCTGCAGAGGCTAAATTTAACATTTGAATTATATTAAATATGTTTATTTTACTGATAAGATCGTTGGCTATAACGATAGCCATTGATCCAATATCCTCATAAACGATGCTTATGAAACTGCTGATGCTCGTTGCTGTTTTTCTGCTTGGCACTGTTTTATTTGCACAGGTACCACCGACTAAACCCAAAGTTTATATTCATCCAGGGCTTGGCTTTTACCGACTAACCGATGATCCCTGGAGTATTCATAATACGCCCTTGCTGCTCGATTTTAAAGTAGGTATGTCAGTGGGCAAGCATGGTGCACTCGGCTTTCAGTTTTCATCGGCCTTTCAATCTGAGCAAGTGTCGGGGCGGTCGAATATACAGCAGCCAGGGTCGGGTACGGTATGGACTAAATCAGGAAAACATACGATACATACAGCTGGCATGGGTATTTTCTATGAAAGATTTTTTCAGATGGGTAAACGCTTTACTTTTTTTCCCAGTGCTTATGTGCAATTTTTCTTTTCTAAGAATATAGAAGAGGGTGCTGTTTATACAGGCACCGAGTCAACACCTTCTATTACTTATAAAAGGGAAGTATTACACAATTACAAAGTAAGGCTAGGGGTTAACCTGAATATGCAGTATGCCCTTTCAGCATCAACAGCCATTACCCTGAGGTTTGCACAAACAGAAGGAAGGTTTAGTTATAAATTTAACCCGCAGGTATATTTTGAATTGCCTGTTTTGGTAGGGGTTAAATATGAATTTAAATAGGGTGGATTTTTTTGTTCTCCGCAGCGTCTTCTAAGCACGAGGAAATATGCGCATTACACATCCGGGGTATTCTTATAGCCCGATTGTATGTTTCCCGAACAAAAGGGTTGCTAAAACAATGAATGAAATCAAAGTGCCGAATGGTAGGTACCAGATGCTGAGTATACTTATCATCAGACCAAGTGGGTAGACCCATGTTTTGTTTGCAGATAGGCCATACACCCAAACAAGCCAAACCAGCCCATATACAACAAAGAGCCAACCAAGGTTAAATACATTAAGATTCATTTTATAAAACAGGTTGGCCCAGGGCCCCGGTTTCGCTGGTCCGATATATTTTCCTTTCACCATTACAAAAATCCCGTCCAGTAGCATATAGCTTCCGTTTAGGAGTGCAAGCAGGGTAATGAGTATTTTCATTTCAGGGTATTTTTCAAAGTTGTATACAGGCGATAATGAGGCATGGTCATTGGGTTTTCCGCAGAGTCTCCGAAGCATGAGGGACTCTGCGTGTTACACATCTGGGGTGTTTCATTTACTTTGAATGTAAAATTATTCAGAACGAATTTTCGTTGCCTGGTATTAATAGATAACGAACTCATGCGGGAGTGTCGCAGAGTCCCTCGTGCCTCGGAGACTCTGCGGAGAACAAATGAGTATTTTCATTTCAGGGTATTTTTCAAAGTTGTAGGCAGGTTATCATGAGGCATGGTCATTGCTTTTTTAGTAACCATGATGCTCTTTCAGCTTACGCATCAATATCCTTACACCTTGTTGTGTATCGGGGTTGTAGGCATTGGTGAAAATGATGTAGGCGGTATCTTTCTGTTTGTCTATATGTACAAGGGTGAAATAAGTAAAAGCACCCGTGCCGGCATGTACGGATAGCTGTTTGCCGTTTTCAAAGATGTTAAACCAGCCCAATGCATAGTTGGCTGTTCCGTTGTGAATGCGGTTATAGGTGCTTGCTTTCAGGTAATTGTTTTCGCCTTTGAGTCCTTTCAGGTTCAGCTGAATAAATCTGATATAGTCTTTCAGTGTGATGTTGAGGTCGCCGGCGGGTTCGGTATAATCGAGCTGATCACCCATACTGGAGGGTACCGGTTTGAGCTGATCATTTTCTGTCTTATGGCCCCAGGTATCTTTTCTTTTTTGGTTCTCGGGCCATGAAAATTGTACCTGTAAATGAAGCTCTTTGTTTAATACCTGATCTATCAACTGTTCCCAGCTTTTGCCGGTTAATTTTTCTACCATCAGGGTGGCTAGGGTATAACCGGCATTGGAATAGATAAAGGGGTTTTGCTCATCGGGTTTTACCGGATCCAGTGTTAGCACAAATTTGCCAAACTCTTTTCTTTTCTGCTGTTTGGTTCCTTTGAAATCGGGTATTACAGGATCATCTTCTCCCTGAAAAGCTTGTATGCCGGCTTTGTGTGTAAGCAGGTCCTGTAAAGTGATGTGCAGGTAGGCGGGCTTACTTTTATTTTTCCACTCGGGAAATACTGTAAAGAATGGGGTGTTCCATGTCAGGTATCCTTTTTCAACATAACGGGCAATCATAAATGCCGTCATGGCTTTGGTATTGGAGCCAATATGGTAACGGTCGTTCAGCGTGGCGGTATCGGGCAGGTGGATGGCATGTTTGCCCAGTGCAGCTATTTCGAGCGTGGTATGGCTATTCACAACGGCATAACTCATTTCAGGAATCCGGTACAGTTTCCGGATGGAGTCTGCAAACACGCTTGTTTTTTGGGCATGTATACTTATGTGCTGTAAAAACAGACTGGCAATGGTAAGCAACCTGATTATACGATATCTTCTCTTCATATACATGAAATAAGGGCCAACAGATTTTATGCTGTACGGCTGTAAAAGTATTTCAGTGCAGCGCCGGATGATTTGACTTAGGTCAAATCTTTATTTTTCTGCGTATACGGCTCAGTCTTTCCTGTGTAATGCCCAGATAGGCTGCTATCTGCGACAGGGGTATTTTATCGATGAGCTGGGGTTGCTGTAATAGCAATTGCTGGTAACGTTCTTCGGCTGTCAGGGAAAGGGCTTCGATCACCCTGTTTTCAAGAATGGATATATAGTTTGCGAGGATGTTCTGCGTAATGGTATAGTATTTTTTTTCGGAACATACCTGCTGGAAATCTTTTAATTGACAAACCAGGATTTTGGTATCGGTTACCGCTTCGATGGCAAAATTATTGGCCAGTCCTTTCCAAAGCGAGGTAGGGCAGCAGTCAACATCACCTTCGAAAGTAAAGCCGAGGATATAGGCTTTATCGTTTTTCCGGATCGAAGTTTTGCAGGCACCGCTGACAATGTAAAAAAAGAAAGAAGGGTGTGAACCGAAGCGTATAATGGTTTCCCCTTTTTTAATGGTTTTCTCTTTGCCTATTTTCCGGATCACCGAAAAAAAATAGGCCGACTGTTTCTGGGGTATATTGCTGAAGAGGAATTCCGGTGAAATCATAGTGGCTGTTTGGGAGATGGATAGGCTGGATACGAAGTAAAGGAGTTTTGAGGTTATATATACAGGAAGTTGGAATAATATTCACGCTTGTGCAAGATCGGAGTACAACTTTTGGAAAGTTTCGGAACTTTTCAAAAGTGAACGTTCACAGGCTATTCACTATCTTCACAACATGCCTCTAGGACCCCTCATCAATACTTTCGCCACCCTTGTAGGTGCACTATTGGGTGTATGGCTGCGCAGGTATTTGCCTGATGGTCTTAAAAAACAATTGCCCGCTACTTTTGGTCTGCTCTCTTTGGGTATGGGCGTAATGATGACGGCCAAAACCAGTTTATTGCCACCTGTTATACTGGCCGTTTTGATCGGACATATACTGGGCGAAATTTGTGCATTGGAAAAAAACATAGAAAGGGCAGCCGTAGGGGTGAATGGATTTTTAGTGAGATGGTTCCCGGCCGATGTGAAAGGAACGGAACAATACTATAAAGACTTTATCAGCGTACTGGTTTTATTCAGTGCCAGTGGAACGGGTATTTTCGGCGCCATGAATGAGGGTATTACACACGACAGTACGCTCTTAGTAGCCAAAGCCATACTCGATTTTTGTACGGCACTGATTTTTGCCACTTCATTGGGTATGATCGTAACCGTTACAGTGATGCCGCAGTTTATGATTTTAATGGGTTTATATTTTCTGGGCCGGTTTATTATGCCTTATACAAGTCCTGAACTGATTGCCGATTTTTCAGGCTGTGGTGGTATCATCATGATGGCTACGGGTTTGCGGATATGCCAGATCAAACAGTTTTCCATTGCCAATATGTTGCCCGCATTACTGATTGTAATGCCCCTTTCTTATTACTGGCGTAGCTGGTTCTGATGTGGGAGGGTGTTTTCTTTACTTTAAATGCCAACTTATTCAGCATGAATCTTCGTTGCCCCGTATTAATAGATAATGAACTCATCCGTCTTGTTCCTCAGATACTCTGCACGGAACTAATACTCAGTCGGGTGTACTTATGTTTAGTTCCGATGAAGGTCTTCCCAAATAAGTAATGAGTTCGTTAAAAGTACTAGAAAGGTTCATGTCTACAAATTCAGAACCGGCATTTTTTTCTGCAAATTGCCTGAGGTCATTTTCAGTTAGTAAATCTTTGTTTTGTGAATATTTTTGACCATGGCATTTTTCACTTAAAAAATCGAACAATAGCAAGACTGTAGTAAATATTGAATTATTTCTTTCGACTTGAGTTAATAAATAAGGGTCATTGCGATCTGCCTCTGCATCATCGTCCTGGTCAGATTCATTCCTGCTAAGAATACTCAGTGCTGTAGTGAGTTTTTTCTTAATGTTTTCATGAATAGGTAAATTTTCTTCAGCATATTGTTTTATAAATCTATGATCATCCTCATCAGCGAGATCATAAATTCTCGCCGGATCTAGTAATGTAAGTCTTAAATTCTCAGTGATGACCATTTGAAGGTCAATAATAATATGTCTTTGCAGATAGTCAAGAAGTTTATTCATTCCTCTAATTAATGGCTCACGTTGTTCTATCGAATATTCATGATTGTATTTTTTATCAGTAATAAAATCTTTTTCAAATTTTAGTAGTTCTTTCCATAGATCATATGAATTACCCTCCACTCTGTCCATGGCAAAAACAGGTAATTTTTGCGATTGCGCATTTGCAGCACTGCTGGCTTCTGCATGCGGATTATTTATTTGTGGAAATCCTTTGTCATCATGATCATCAAATCCGCCCAGATAGGTTTTGGGGACAATAAATCCGTCTGCAGCGAGTCGGCCAAGTTTAATGATTTCCGATAATAAACCCATTACACTGTTTGAGGAGAGCGGAGTGGCATAAACCTTGTCGCTTCCGTCGGGGAGAAAAACTCTTTTCGTAACCCCTTTGCCCGATTTTGTGGCCGATGATATTCCCCTTACAGTGTCTTGGTCTGAGGCAGAAATAGACATTAATGTTTTAAAACGAGCAACATATTTCATACATTCCTGTTCAATTGCATCCAGCCATGCTTGATTATTGCCATCTTCTCCGGCCTTTTTTGCAATTTTTATTTTACCATAAAGATGTTCGAGTTGAATTGGGTTCATGTTTTCAAGGATGCTAAAATCTGCTGAGTCAAGGGTGTTGATCTGGCCTATGGGTATTCGCTGAATAACAGGGCTTTCAGTAGTCTTTGAAGCCTGAATTATTGACAGCTGTTTTTTGCCTGCCATAAGCATATTTCCATTTGCCATCTCTGAATACGCTTTCAGCTGTTTTGATCGAAAATTATTATTGGCTAATTCCTGAAGCCGATCCGGATCTATTTTACCGGGATGCCTATCTTTTTTTGTTAGAGTCTGAGCGGATTGGCTGCTCTTGCCTGCGGCATCCTGTTCTGAATTTGATGCCATTTTTGAAAAGCTAGGGTGCTGATCTGTTTGGTGCATCATTTCCAGTATTTAGCATTTTAGATGGGCGTATTGACGCCAGATGTCTGTAAGTTAAGATTTTTATTTTACTGTCTTATTTTTCTCGTTTGTCTGGCTTTTTATAAATGGAGCTTTAAATCTTAAGGGAAGCCTGTTTGGTATCGCTAATAAACATAACAAATGAAATCGAACAGGGGGTAGTGTATAGGAGTGGTATGTCCTTTTACATCAATCGCAACTGCCTTCCACTTTAGAGTATCATCACATCGGTTTAACTATAAATGTATTCCACCGTTAGGTTTGTAAATTACCTGTGTTTCCTCTGCACTAACGTCTCCATTTTTTCACTTGTGGCGATAAATGGAGACGTTGAGGAAAGCTATCTTCAGAAAAGTAAAGTTAATGCGCTTATTTTGAATAAGTAATTACCAGATCATATTTAAATCCGGGGTAGTTATTTGCTGTATAAAATTTTTCAGGCTCAGGTGTTGCAGTAAAAGTCACTGAAATGATTTTGAATTTTGGATTTTGTTTGAGCCATTCATTTGCTTCATTTTCTGCTTCCAGAATGGTTCTCTTTTGGCTAAAGGCTTTCAGTTGAACTTTAGGATAGCCGCTTATATCACTCGAAGCTAAAATATCCTGTTTTTTGCCTGATTCAGCAAAAGCACTCACTGCTATTGCAAATACAACTAATACGCATACGATGATAAAATTTAAGTTCCGTTTCATTTTAAATTGGTTTAAGATTATTTAATATTTGATTGTGCCCAGATCTGAAACGCAGGTAATCCCCACAAAGATCGTATGTGTATACCTGTGGTAACAGGGGAAAAATCCCTTTTTATAAGGGTTTTTTCCCCTTGTATTTTTTATGCATCAATGAGTGGGTAATCCAAGCCAGATATTTTTCTCGGGTTATTATTATCAATAGAATGTACCTATAGGTAAACTTTGCGGAGAAGCAATAGTGCGAATGATACCTGTGTAACCATAATTCAATCACAGCTGTTTTCCTCCTACATACTACAGTACTAGAACAGCCTACCAACAGGGCATAACATCATTTTAGTGTTGAACTGTGTTGATGCTGTGTTGTTGATGTGTTGTTGATGTGTTGTTGGTTCGAGTAAAGCCCTGATAATAAGCGAATTAGGTTGGGGTGGTTTTTTGTGAAAAAATGGCTGTTACCGGGCAGTCATTTTCGAAGATTTTCGAAGCTTTTCTAAAGGTTATATGCCCTGAATAGATCCTCTTTTTTCCTACTGATGTGGTCATTATAAGGAGCCCCCACTGGATAGTTGGAAATTGCAAGCCTGACTTACGTATAGTCGAAGGGAAGGGCTTTGTTGTATAGCTTGTCTTTGTTTATGGGTAATTGCCGTATCAGTATCACTTTTCGGAATTTTTCAAAACTTAGTTTTCGCGTTTTGGAGAGATTCGCTGAAAGGAATTTGTAGTACGATATATGGAAGAAAAATAAGTGGAAAATGAAAAATATTATCTTTAATAGTCAACTATAATTGTATACATAATGGAAATATAATGGAACAGAGGGAAGATTTAATTATAAAATTAACCGAAGGTTATTCTAGCCAATCTAAGCAGGTGAATAATATTTGGGTCGTATTAATGATTGTTTCAATTTTCGGATTGACAGGACAGGCTGATGACAAAGGAAAAATTGCATTACCTTTTACTTTAGGTCAGGTAAGTGCCGGAGATTTTTATACAATTTCTATAGTGCTATTATCTGTTATAATGATCGCTTTTTCATCTGCTGTTGCTCAAACAATCAGGACCTGGTTGTTAATACAGAAAAAGATCGATTCATATAGTAAAGATGAATTTGTAAAATACGATATGAAAGATGTGGTAAATAGTCTGGCAATTTTCACATACAATCGTGTTTCCTCAATAAGTTATTTACTTTCTGATGTAGAAAAATCTGTTAAACAGAAAATAATATCCCGGATAATAATTTTGTTAAAAAGAATACTTTACCTGGTGTTGAAAATTTTTACGTTTGCTTTTTTATATTTTCTGCCTATCAGAACGATCATTTATTGTCTGGAACAAAAAAGTAAATATCGTGATATTGGAATTCTCAGTATCCCTCATCCAGTTATTTTATCTCTTGCTATTTTGGCAATTTTATCGGTTGTAATGATTCTGATTAATGATATTGTTTACATGACTAAGGCAATCAGAAAGATATAAGCAGCTTTTTTAAAAGGATATTTCTGAATACTCGCCGATGGGGTAGCAGGAAATGGAGTAGTGGGATTAATTAGTGCCCCTGTTTATGAGGTGCCAGCTGTTTATATGGGTGGTTGCTTTGCAAGATGGTTAAGTAATTACTTGCCCGCCGTAGTACAACATTTGAAAAGTCTTGGAACTTTCCAAATGTGAATGCTCACAGAATCTGCAGAGAAGTAAAAGCAGAGACCCTTCGTCGCAGATCCGATCTGCGATCGGAATGCTCCTCAGGGTGACGGATAAGGCTGTAGAGAGAGGCTTGCTGCTGTGATTGGCAAAGCCAATCACAGCAGCTTTTTTACCCCCTCCCAACGAATCGTCACCCTGAGGTTTATCCTGAATGAAATGAAGGAAGCATTCCGACGATAGTCGGAAATTGCGACGAAGGGTCTTTTGTTGCGCAGCCTGTTTTGTTTATGGGTACTTACCCTCCTCAGTACAACTTTTGGAAAGTTTCGGAACTTTTCAAAAGTTAATACTCATTCAATGCCAACTTATTCAGCATGAATGTTCTTTGCCCCGTATTAATAGATAATGAACTCATGCGAGCTTGTCGCAGAGTTCCTCGTTCCTCGGAGACGCTACGGAGAATAAAAATAGATTAATTTAAAAGCATAAGTTTATGTAGTATTTTAATGCCATGAAAAAACAGTCTTAAAAACTGTTTGAACAAAAAATAATAACCAATGCAAGAAACCAACCCTTCCGAACAGACTGCCAACAGTGCTGTGAATGCAACAAGTCAAAGTAATTACACACAGCAGTATAGTGTGGGTAAAAATGTAAAAGGAGAAGTCATTGAAACGAAACTCATTAATGGGTTCCCATACTGGCGTTTAGTATTAGCGAATAGTGAACCTAATGAATATCAGAAATTTCAAGAGACTATCGACATCAATGGGAAGACTGATACAAAATTTAAAGCAATAGCTGCAATGCCGGAACTTTCCTACAATGGAACAGTTGCATATGTTGTTGTACTTACTGAAGATGGGCAGGTTGGCTTTCTCTATCAGGAAACTACCTATACAACATGGAGATGGTATGGACTTATGCAAAATAAACCTGGTTATCTCGGCTACTTTACCTGGATAGCCGTAAATAATGGCGATAAAGGAAATGCACAAGTGGTTTTGATTAATGATACAGGAACGCCTGCTTTACTCTGGCAAGACAATGTAACCGGTAACTGGACATGGGACTGGTTACCTCCTAACCAAAAGGTTAATCCACCAAATTATGATTTGCATCTTACTACTGTGCAAATAGGAGAGGGTAATAATGGGAATTTACAGGCTATATTCACCGGTCAGGATGGGAAAGCCTATTTAATATGGCAAGACAATTTTACCGGTACCTGGACGAATTTCGGCAAGCTTCCTGGCGACCCCCAAGATCCGAATTCTTTTTTTACTTTGATTCAGCTGGCTTATGGCAACAATAATAACTTACAGTGTGTGTGTCAGGACGAAAATAATATGCTTTATTTAATTTGGCAGGATAGCGGTAGTGGTATATGGAACTGGTATGGAGCATTACCTATTTCACTTAATCTGATACACAAACCCATCATATCTTATATGCTCAAAGAAAGCGGTGATACATTAAGCCTCTTGATTGTTTACGAATCGGATAGTGCTGATGGATATGAGATCTATAAAATATTGCAGAATGCTAAGGGAGACTGGACATGGGAAGGTCGTTATAAAACAACAGATAATCCTTACCCATCGTAGTTAGGTAAATTTATTTCTCCTCGACATCCAGGGTGTGTCAATTTGTGATTGGGTTTCCCCAGAGTCTGCGTGTTATACATCTGGGGTGTTTCATTTACTTTGAATACCGACTTATCCAGAACGAATTTTCTTTGTTCGCTATTAATAGATAATGAACGCATGCGGGAGTGTCGCAGATTCCCTCGTACCTCGGAGACTCTGCGGAGAACAAAAGTTTCGGAATTTTTCAAAAGTTAAATATCATAGCTTACTTTTTTATGAATTTCAATGTTCTCAATGCTTTTAATACTTTCTTTTCATTTTCCGGCTGCAGGTTTTCGCCGTACAGGTTGAAACGATCAATTGATGGGCCAGATGACCAAAGACTGTCAATATAAATACCTGTGGTGCCGATGCCGGATTTTCTTGGGTAAACAATTTTAGCGGCATACCCACTGATGGTATCCCACGATACATTGTTTTTTCGGAATTTATCGGGATCAGTCAGGTGTTTATCTTTCACAAATATAATTGCATTGACATCGATCATATTGGTATCCAATGAATTAATCAAGCTACTGTCAAGTATTGTGATGTCCGATTCATATAGTTTATTTGAATACCAGCCAAGGTCGAAGCTTATTGTATCTCTATCGTCAAGGGCAATGCTACCTACATAACTATCAATACCTGTTTTCTTTATTTTTTGCCATGATTGTGGTACTTGAATGGTAAAGGAGCCAAAGTCTAAAATTTTTGTGTCGGCATTGTTTGGGTGATTGCATGCCGAAAGCAGCATTATTAAATATACAACGACAGATTTACGCATACCTAAAAATAGACTACTAATAGTAAAATAGTATTCTTGTTTTTACCCCCCCCCCCTTCTTTCACCTCCGGTGATAGAAGGAGAGGATGGAGGGAGCACCCTGCGAAGAAGGAAGATGTTGTTGGGGATACGCTTCGAAGAAGAAATTTATTTTGTTTCCTGATTAATCGCCTCCAGCTGCTCGGTTAGTTCAATGACTTCCATAATGGTATCTCTGCTTTTTGCATTGAAATTTTCCATGTCAGTTATTCTGATGGCTGTACCGGCCATACATACCATTAACATATTGGTACTACCTGAGCCAATTTCATTGAAATCAATATCAGTTGATATAATGGCATTGCCTCCATTTCTAACACATTGTACCCGTAAGTCTGCCTTGCAAAGGCTGGTAGCCCTTGATATTTTTTGATTGGTTGTTTTTGAACCTGAACCAAAGAAGTCATTGAATGATCTTGATAGTTCTGTTACAAAACCTGTTCCTGATGTTGTTTGAGCAGTGACCATCCCAATTACTTCATATGTCCATTTAACTGGAGCTGGGCTTGTCATAACAGGTATTACATGAATGATCTGTTTTAATCTCGTTTCAATATCCCCTTTCTGTTTTCTAAAGTTATCCGCAATTTTTTCTAACAATGGGGAAGAGCAGCTTGTGCAATATGCTTCTTTATTACCATTTGAATGTTTGTTAATGAAGTCCACTTTTGATTGTAGAATTAAATCGGCACTAAAAAAGCCTTTCAGAGACTTGCCGCAGTTGGGGCATTTGTCAAAATCAAAATTGCTCATAGTTAAGATTTTGTTTGGAATATTTATGTTTATGCTGAAATTCAGTAACTGTGATTGATTTTTATAAGTATAAGATGTAAGTTTTTTTTGAATATCTGTCAGTTTTAGTATTTATTATGCTGCCAGCAATATCTACTCCCTGTCTGAGCATTTCTACTGCATCGACTTCCTTTTTTTGTAGTTGCCATGCACTGTGAAGCTCTTTGCTGTGTTGTTTTTTTCTTGGGGGCAGGTGCACATATGCCACAACTGCCACCGGAATTACACCAGTTACAGGAACTGCAACTGCTGCAAGCACGACAATAAGAACTGCCTGTACAGCGTGCATACTCGAGGCTTTCTTTTTTATTTGTGGGAACAAACGATGTTGAGCATACAAGGGTAGTGGCCAGTAATAGTAAAATTGATTTCATGTAAAACAGTATTGGTTAATAACAGTTTATCTTATGAAATCTTAATACAACATAATCTTATCTGTATAACAGAACTGCCGTACTGTTAAGTCCGTGCATAATGGATTATGATGGGGGGAGAAAAAGATTTATAGAAAGATATAGAAACTATGCTAAATGACCAAGTAGAATAGCTGAAAATTCGGTGTTCTAGTTAGATGAAAACCCTCTGCAGGTAATGCTCGAATAAAAGATTGAATAACAATGCATCCCAACCCCGGAGGGGTTATATACGGTAGCTCCCAAATGACAAAAAAATATTTCATAACCCCGGAGGGGTTACACTGCATAAGTGCCGATATTGATTTTGTAAACATATCAGGTTGAGGGTTTAAACACCGTTTTGCCGCGAACTCTTTTCTAAATACACCCCTCTTTTATCCGAACATGTGTTACCCCTCCGGGGTAATGGGGTTCCTGGGGTGAGCTAGTGCTACCATGTGCTACCCCGATGGGGTAGAAGGAAATGGAGGACTGGGATAAACCAATGCCTCTGTTTATGAGGAGCCAGCAGTTTATATGGGTATTTGCTTTACAAGAGAATTAAGCCCGCCTCAGTGCAACTTTTGGAAAGTTTCGGAACTTTCCAAAAGTTAATACTCACTTTTCTTTAATTCAGTAAGTCTAGTATTTCATGGATATAAGTCTGATAAACTGTAAATTTTTATTTTTTAAAATATTTGTGCCTCAGTGTAATTTTATCACGACATCCCTTTTCTCCCCTGCGGTAATATATTGAGACATTTTGGAAAGCTTTGTGGTGAAGGAATATACAGATAAGTAAGAGAGAGTTTAAGATTGAGCTTTAGTAGCCTTTTTTAAACATTCTAATACCTGTTTGAAAAGTGCCAACTTCCTGGGTGTATTAGTAGTAGTTTCTGTAGATTTTATATTGGTTTCTAACATAGTAATTGTGTGTTCAAGAATAGGTAACTCTCTATTGTGTTCGTTCGCGTGATGGTATCTTTGTTTTATGAATAAATTGAATAACTGAATCTCGTGTAGAGATATCCTATAAATAAGGGTAATTAATTCATGATCAGATATTTCCTTTAAAAAATCTGTACTGTCTACATAATTCCTAAAGTCCCCATTGGATTGATATTTTTTTATAAATAGTGTAAAGTCAGACTTGAATAGTTGGGCAGTTTCGTTTCTTTTAATATTATTTTTTTCTTCTTTAATAATATTAATGATTTCCATTCCGTATTGATAAAACTGCATATTGAGTTCGCTCATATCTCTATCAGAGTAACTATTTTCAAACATAAAAGCAGCATTATCCCAACTAGTAGTATTTTTGATTCTGTTGGCGGCAATTGAGAAGCCAGCTTTCAATTCTTCAATTTCATGTTCAAAATTTAGATTCAGAGGATTATTATATCGTTCAATATAGAAAATGATAGTTAGATATTCTGGGAGGTCATAATGCCCTAACTTCGCATAGTCAAGCATTTTAATTGTGGATGCTAAATATTCTTCCTCTTCTAGCAGTAGTGACGTTTTATAATCTAGTTGATTAAATATTTTATAGTGAAAAGGTATTTTATCATCTGTAAGTTGAAATATAATTTGGAATTCTTCAAAAAAAATCTGACTAGTAAATTCGGAGCCTTCTGTAATGTACCTAAATAGTGATTGAAAGAAACGATATTCTCCCGTTTGTATGTTGTATTTTTTTAAAAGATCGGTTAGAATTTCTCTATTCTGAGTAGTAGTCGAGTCTTGATATGATTCTTGATCATTGAAAATATCTGAAAGAGAGAAAACAAGTTTTCTAAAATCATTAATGTTTTTGTACGAAATTCTATTTTGCTTGTATTCAATAGCAATAATTAATATAAAACGAATGATGTTTGATGTTTGTTTGACGTACTCTTCTTTAGTGTCATTTTTTAAATTTTCTAATCCTTGTTCAATTTTGCTGAAGCAATCGTGCAGAATGCTTATTCCATATTCGCAACTTCTGAAATTAGTATTATTTTTTTTAGTAAATAAAACTAAAAGATCATTATGTTCTTTTAATTTTTGAGTAAATTCAGGATAGCCTGCATATTCCTGAGTAGTAATTGAATTTATTATTTGAGAAATATCAGGTTGGTAGGGGAATTTAATACCAATTATTTTTTCAATATGCGTTTTGTATTCGTCATCTTCACCTATAATGTCCTCATTGCAAATAATAAGAATTTTGATGTTTTGATCAACTAGTGTGTTGATGTATCCTATCAAATCCGCAAATGATAGGTTACTGTCCTTTCTTTCTAAATCGTCAAAGCAAATGAATAGTTCATTGGTGTCTAAGAATTCATTGCTAGCTCTCGCTGTATCCTCTGTGATACTTTCTAGGTTTATATTTTCAATTTGTTTGTAACTCAAAAAACCCTGAAGTGCCATTTTAATAATTCGTCCACTAACTTTCATTGTTTTTCTGATCCATCCTTTTTTTTTTAAAGTATTTACCTAGGAATTTCGAAAGATAAATTTCACTAACAATTTTTGTCATTATTGACTCTACGGATTTCTGCCCGAAAAGTGAAACATATATTACTTTGAATTTTTTATTTGCATTTGAACAAACTTCCGTCTCTTCAATAATTGGTAAAAGCGTTTTTCGGAAGTAGTATGTTTTTCCCGAGCCCCAATTGCCAGTCAACTGAATTGCGTAAGACGTTTTTTTTGATAAATAGCTTGCTAAATATGTATCTAAGTTATTCATTTTATTCCTGCTTTTTTTGTAAGAAAACTAAGATTGCGTGGTGTGTTTAGCAAGCCTATATTGATTCTAACTTTTACTTGTTTCAAAAGATAAAATTAGAAGAAAGATGTGTTTGCAAGCTTGCCTAATTGCGCGGGTATAAGTTGTTTTCTATTCGGTGTCTTACAAGTATTCTTAATTCTTCTTTTTCTTTTATTTTAAGAAAATAGGTATTACAAATCGGGCATCGACTGTAATGTAATATACAATTGTCCTTTGGGCAATAAGGCGTAAAATTGACAATATCATATTTGCCATCATAATCCTTTATATATTCCCATTTATATAATAGATTATCAAAGGTGTCAGATTTGTACTTCAAAAATTCAACTGGCAATTCTGATGTTGTTGTGTCTTTGTCATTTTTATTAAAAAGTGAGCCAATCCACAAGACAAGTATTAGCAATCCTAGCCCTGAAAAAGCTATTAAAATTAGGCCCCAAGTCGGTATTGTAAATGTTCGTTGAAAAAATAAACTTAAATTTATAAATAGGGCTTTAATAAAACGCCAAGTGCTATTTAAAATTTTGGTATCGGCTGTAGAATCAATAATTCTTAGAATAAGTACACTTATTATGGCCGTGCCTGTTCCTACGGTCCAATTATTATTCCAAAATGAATTATTTTTTCTTTTGTCATGCATTATCTGAAAGTTTATTTTTAAGATAGAATACTAGGAAGATGCGCGAATTAGAAAACTTTATAGATCAACTATACGCCAAACTTCAGTTCCATTTTTAGAAATTCGACTTGTTACGATATTTTCTTTCTTTAAAAATTTCAGTATTTCTAAAACTTGATTCTCTGATAGCTTACTTTTTGTGTCTTTAGCTATGCCACTAACTGTTCTCCAAGTAAATTTTGATTCATAAATAGCCGTGATAACATCAAATGCTTGATCGTTGTTATAGGGAATATTTTCTGAATTTCGTAATTGAACTTCGTCAGTTAAAAGATTGCTTATATTTTCAGTTTCTTGACTACTTGCTTCTAACATTTCAACTGTTTTTTCCGCTTTTTCAGCCTTAGCTTCTACTCTTTTAACTCTATCATATAAATCTTCTAGGAATCTCTTAGAATAAAATGCTGCGAGAATGCAAAATCCAGCTAGTATGAGATAGCTTTTTAGTGGGTATGGTGTGTTTGGTTGGGCATCTAATAAGTTATTGGATATTATCTGTAAAAAAAGTGGGACAGTAATTGAAGCACATAAACTAAGTAGTAATGTTTTAAAAAAAAAGATCAAACATTCTTTTCTTGAGAATTGCAAGTCATATGCTAAAAAAAAATTCGTTAAACCGCCTAAGATACCAGAAAGGAAAATTATTAAGATTATTATTGATGTATGGGACATAAGTATTGTGTCGTTTCGTATAAAAATATTCCAAATATCTCAACTACGCAATACCCACCCAACAATCTTCCTTCCAACTATAAAACCATATTAGTAAATTACTCTTCCAAACCAACGCTATGAGAAAATTGCAATCCCTCTTCATGCTGCTTATGGTAGCACAACTAAGCATGGCACAAGGCACTATGCTCCTCCGCCAACCCGCTGCCAGCAAAGACCATATCGTCTTCGTTCATGCCGATGATATCTGGGTGGTTAACCGTAATGGTGGTGATGCCCGCAGGCTTACCAGTGCGGTGGGGTCGGAGACCAATCCAAGAATTAGTCCCGATGGTAAATGGGTGGCTTTTACGGGGCAGTATGATGGGAACTCGGATGTTTATATTGTGCCCATTGATGGTGGCGAACCGAAGAGATTGACTTACCATCCGGGGGCTGATATAGTACAAGGATGGATGCCGGATGGGAAGGCGGTTTATTTTACTTCTGGCAGGGAGGGGTATCCTACCGTGAATACTAAATTTTTTACGGTGCCTGTGAGCGGTGGTACACCTACCGCCATGGTAGTGCCTTTTGGTTTTGTGGGTAGTTTATCGCCCGATGGTAAAACCATGGCTTACCAGCCCTATAGTTTCTGGGATCCGGAATGGCGCAATTACCGGGGCGGACAGGCACAACCCATCTGGCTCTTCAACATGAGCACCCACGAAACCGTTAAAACCGTGCAGGGCGATAAGGAGCGGCATACGGCACCGGTATGGAACAATGATATCTTGTATTTCTTATCGGAGCAGGATTATATCAACAATGTATGGTCTTACGACCCCAAAACCAAACAACAGAAACAACTTACTTTTCATAAAGACTTTGATGTAAAGAACCTTACTGCAGCAGGCGATAAAAGTCTGGTGTATGAGCAGGGCGGCTACCTACACAGCCTCGATCTTGGTTCATCCAAAACATCACAGTTGCTTATCCAGGTTAAAGGAGATCTGAACTGGGGGCGCCCACGCTGGAACGATCTTTCAGCAGCCAGCCTTACCAATGCCAGTTTATCGCCCACCGGTAAACGTGCATTGTTTGAAAGCAGGGGTGAAGTCTTTACCGTTCCCAAAGAAAATGGCGACTGGCGCAATATTACCAATACACCCGGCAGTGCAGACAGGGCACCGGTATGGTCGCCCGACGGACAGAAGATTGCCTGGTTCTCGGATGCCAGTGGTGAGTACCAGCTCATGATACGCGATCAGTTTGGTTTACAGCCGGCGCAGGCATTTGCCATTCCCAATAAAAAATTCTATTTCACACCGGCCTGGTCGCCAGATAGTAAATACATTGCTTTTAGCGATACGGATTATAATATCTGGTTTATCGATGTGAAAACGGGTGTCATTAAACTCGTGGATACGGATCGTTATGCGCATCCCAACCGTACCATGAAGCCGGTATGGTCGCCCGACAGTAAATGGATCGCGTATGCGCAGATACAGAACAACCAGTTCAAAGCCATTAAACTGTACAGCCTCGAAACGGGCAGCAGCAAACAGCTAACTGATGGTTTGTCTGACGCCATCGACCCACAGTGGGATGAGAGTGGCAAATACCTGTATTTTCTGGCCAGTACCGATTATGCACTGGCCACGGGCTGGCTCGATATGAGCAGTTACAATTATCCGGTTAACCGAGCCCTGTACATTGCCGTACTGAGCAAGGATGCACCATCGCCCTTTGAGCTGAAGAGTGATGATGAGCCCGTGAAAGTTTCCGATTCGGCTAAAGCACCACGTCCCGCTGCTGCGGGTGCCGTACAGGTGAAAATAGATTTTGATGGCCTGGATCAGCGTATTGTGGCCGCTAATCTGCCGCTGCGCGATTATACCAGCCTCATTGCGGGCCCGGAGGGTACGGTGTTCTTTACCGAAGCGGTACCCAATGAATCAGGCTTAATACTGCACCGCTATAGCCTGAAAGATAGAAAATCAATAGAATTTGTTCGATCGGTGACCGGTGCGGTTACCAGCTTCGATCGTAAAAGTATTTTGTACCGTGCTGGTCCGGGCTGGTTCATCAACGCAACCGCCGCCGCACCCCGCCCCGGTGAGGGCCGGCTGGCCACTGAGGGCATGAAAGTTTATGTGGACCCCTCACAGGAAGCAGAACAGATTTTCAGGGAAGGCTGGCGCTACCAGCGCGATTTTCTGTATGTAGACAATACCCATGGTGCGCCCTGGGATCAGATTTTTACCTGGTACAAACCCTGGGTAAAACATGTGAAACACAGAAGCGATCTCAACTATATCATCGATATTCTCGGTGGCGAAATTGCCGTGGGTCACTCCTATACCAGTGGCGGCGATTTTCCGAATGTGCCTTCCATACCGGGTGGTTTACTCGGTGCCGATTACAAAGTGGTGAACGGTTATTTCGTGATCAGTAAAATTTATACCGGCGAAAACTGGAACCCCGATCTGCGTTCACCACTCAGTGGTCCGGGCATCAACGTGCAGGAAGGTGACTACCTGCTCGAAGTAAATGGCAAACCGCTTACTGCCGATATGAACCTCTTCAGCTTATTCGAAGGCACGGCCAACCGCCAGGTGAAGATCCGTGTGAACAACAAGCCTTCCATAGAAGGCTCACGTTTGGTTACCGTGGTGCCCATTGCCAATGAAGGCGGTCTGCGGTCGCGCTATTGGGTAGAAAACAATAGAAAAAAAGTAGACCAGTTATCGGGTGGTAAGCTGGCATATGTATATGTGCCCAATACCGGTAACCCTGGTTATACCTATTTCAACCGTTACTATTTTTCGCAGCAGGATAAAAAAGGCGCCATCATCGACGAAAGAAACAATGGCGGTGGCTCTGCCGCAGATTATATGGTCGACATCATGAACCGCCAGCTCATGGGTTATTTCAATAACAGGGTAGAAGGGCATCGACCCTCTACCACACCCATGGCGGGCATCTGGGGTCCCAAAGTGATGATCATTAATGAAAATGCCGGCTCCGGTGGCGATCTCTTGCCCTATATGTTCAAGAAAGCCAATATTGGTCCATTGGTAGGCACCCGCACCTGGGGCGGTCTCGTGGGCACCTGGGATACGCCTCCGTTTATTGATGGTGGCCGCATGGTAGCACCGCGTGGTGGTTTCTTTGATACCGATGGTAAATGGGCCATTGAAGCCGTTGGTGTTTCACCCGATGTAGAAGTGTTCTACGACCCCAAAACCCTCATCGAAGGCCGCGACCCGCAACTGGAAAAAGCCGTTCAGGAAGCATTGCGTTTGATGCCGTCGAAAGGAATTGAGCTGAAGAAGGAACCAGCGGCACCGATACGTTCTTTCAGGCCGAAGAAGGGGTGAGCTAATAGCTAACAGCTTCCCTCACGCTTCTAGCACTGAGTGAATTCAAAATTCAAAAGTCAAAAGTCAAAAAAGAATACCCCTTTTGACTTTTGACTTTTGAATTTTGAATTTTGAATGGACCTCAACTTATGTTCATTACACACTACGCATACATTCCAGATGTGAATAAATTATTTAAAAAATAATCAATAAGTTATTTTTTAAATAATTTATTTTGTATATTCGTTATAGGTTCCTGTTTTTACATGAACTAAATCTGAATAACAAAGCCATATTCCCCCTGTGCTTTGTTTGTAACCTTTAATTCGTTGGAATGATTGTCTGTATACCCATCACATTTTGTGGTATGCAGGAAAGCTATGTTACTGCATTTTGCCTGTTGCATCTGCTATCGGTATGCTTTGCCGATGTAAACATGTAAAATGAGATATCCATTTATCCATGTAAAGACAATATATGTTCAGGATTGTTTTTTTCATCTGCTGTTTACTCATGAACCGGATAGTTGCTTTCGGACAAAAGCAGCTACAGGGTAAAGTACTTTCGGCAGAAGGGAGGTCATTAAAAGATGTGCAGATTATTTTGTCGCTCCTGGAAAAAAATAAACCCTTGGCTTTTGCTTTCACAGACCAGAACGGAGCGTTTGTGATCTCAGTTCCATCAACAGTGGTAGATTCTGTTGTGATAAAGTTTTCTGCAATGGGGTATGAAACAAAAACACTGTTGTTTTCTACACGCACCACACTCATAGTACCCGATGTAAAATTAGCTTCCAGTTCTAAAAACCTTCCGGATGTGGTGGTAAAGTCTGGTCCTGTGATACAACGCAGAGATACCATCAGCTATGATGTAAAAGCGTTTAGTGAAAAACAGGATATGGTACTGGCAGATGTGTTGAGAAGAATGCCAGGCATTGAAGTAACCGATAACGGAACGGTTAAGTACCAGGGAAGGGCGATTAACCGTTATTATATTGAAGGATTGAATCTTCTGGACGCGAAATATGGTATTGCCAATAACAATATACCGGTGGGCGCGGTAGAACAGGTACAGATACTGGAAAATCACCAACCGCTGAAAGTGCTTGATAGTGTAAGCATTTCCAACAGAGCGGCCCTCAACATTAAACTTACAGGGGCCGCCAAAAATACTTTAATCGGAAGGGCCAAAATTGGTCTGGGGGTGCCCGCTTTACTGGCAGATGGGGAGCTCGTTCCGATGCGTTTTGCCAAAACAGAGCAGGTGCTCTTGAGTTACAAATACAACAATGCAGGATTCAACTATACCGGAGAACTGGCAAATCTTACCGATGATATTACAGCGCCAGCTAAAACCCCTCTACTCGGTATTCCTGCCGCTAGTTTACCCTCTTTTAGTCAGCAGCGATATTTATTCAATAATCAGCACGTGTTATCACTGAATTACCTGAAAAAGCTAAAACAGGGAAAAGAATTAAAAGTGAACATGGATTTTATATCTGATATCCAAAAGCAAAATAGCGGAACACAGACCATCAATTATTTTGGTACAGATACTGTTCGTATACAGGAAAATCAGTCGCTTCGTTTACGGGATGTACAGCTGAATGCACAGGTAGAACTGGTATCGAATACAGAACACCGGTACAGCATTGATGGCATTAGGTTTGGCTATAGTGGCAGTAGTGACAGGGGGCTGATTGGATTTCCCAAACTATCTGAACAAAAGCTACGGGATGATTTTATGTGGATTGAAAAGTACGGGAAGCTGATTCGAAAAGTAAAAAAATGGATACATGGTTTTCATTACCAGGCAGGCTTCCATGGCGGTCCCCAGCAATTGAATATTGCACCGGATATCAGCGGTTATTTTTTATCAGGCAGTTTGCCTATTGACAGTTTGATGCAAAAAGCTAATCTGGAAAAATGGTATGCCAAAGCCAGTTACACCGTTGCCCTATCAATGGGGCGTATATCATTTGAACAGTCGGCCACTATCGGTTATAGCCGCAGCAGATATGAGGCCCCGCTGTATAAATATGAAAATGAAAAAGCTTCCGTAATAGCCGATTCCATCCATAACCAGTTTGATGCGGATGAATTATCGGCTGTGTATGTGCCCCGGCTCAATTATAAAGGTGAAAAATGGAAATTTACGGCTCAGGTGCCCGTTACGCTTTTCATGCATCAGAACAATAATCTGCAGGGAAACCGGCTTACCAGGTTGTTTGGGGCCTATGATGTATCCGGGCAGTACACCATCAGCAGCCGCCTGAATGTATTGGTAAACTGGACGGCAGATCAGTTTTATTTACCGGCTTATCTGGCAACCAATCGTTTTACCCTGGTCAATTACCGGTCGTTGCTGAATCAGCAGGGTATCATTAAAAAGCAGCATCGAAAATCGCTCACAGCTTATCTGTTCTATAAAAACACCATTCGAAGTTTATTCGGTCATTTTTTTATCGCCAGGGAGCATAGTCGGGATAACTATATGATGGATCAAAAATTCAATGGCAGCTTTTTAATGGGGAATGCTATTGAAAGGGAAAACCCTGTCAGTACATACAAAAGCGGTGTTACGGTGAGTAAGTACCTCCGTAATTTAAAAACAACCGGATCTGTTGCCGTAACCTTTCAGCAATCGGAAGGACAGCAATCCAATAATGGTTTTATCAGTTATTATACAGTACAAACAACAGGGGTAAGTGCTAAGTTGAATACCCGGATTGGTAATTGTCTGCTGGATTATGCAGGACAGCTATCAAACATAAGAAGCAGGGTAGGCGATAAAAAAAGCTGGAACCATACCCGTAACCTTGGTTATACTGTTGCTGTGTCTTATGCCTTGCCGCAACAATACCTGATTAAGTTGGGGATAGAAAGCAATCGTTTTTCTACAGACAATGGTGCGCCCCGTCATTTTTTATTCAGTGATGTTTCCATCAGAAAAAATATAGCATCGAACGGCATGAGTATTGACCTGTTCTGGCAAAATCTCTTTAACCTGAAACAAATGGAAACGATTATGGTAAATGGAAATCAAATCATGACACAAACCTATCAGTTACGTCCGTCGCAATGTATGCTTCGGTTGCATTTTAATCTGTAATCAATGGTTTTGTCTGGTACATATTATTTGTAGCTATAAATGGGTGTTACTCCTTAATTGACCCTTACTCAAAAAAGGATGTTGGTTTACACATAAAACCCGGGGTTTAGCCATTCACAGCCCGGCGAAAGCGAAACTGGAAACCTGAGTTCACGGTAGCAGTACCGCGTGACGTTTTTATTTCCTTGCGAAACAAAGGAAAAACTTTAAAATTAAATTAGTATGAAAAAGATCATTTTAGGATTGTTTCTTTTTGCCGGAATAGCAACTGGTGCTTATGCAGGAGAAAAAACTACTGAGCATACATCCACTCCCAAGGTTGAAACAATGAATAAGTCTTCTGTAAAGAAAACATCATTGCCAAAGATCAAAAAGCAGACCTGTGCAACACAGAGTAATTCGGCATGGGGCGAATGCTGGATCATGACCGCAACAGTAACCCATTGTTGCGATTGTGAGTATGCAGTAGCTTCTATGATAGCTTCACTTTCTGCCAGTAAAATGGTGAAAGAGAATATCTGGATACTTGAGATATTGGAAGAAGTAGCACCTTGTTAGTTTATGTAAGAGGGAGGATATTCCTCCCTCTTAACCATTAATCTGTCATTATGAAATACCTGGTTGTATTATTTTGTATGTTTTATATGATGCCCGTATTGGCTCAGGGCCAGAGTCCTAAAGGTGCTCAGGCTATTTATTTATTTAAACATGTCAGGGACACTGCTAATCCCGGACAGGTATATGAGGAGAACCTGTTGTTGCAGTTTACGGCGAATACTTCTCTGTACAGAAGTTATGCGAAATATTATGATGATTCTCTTTTTAATGATCAGATGACAAAAGCCAAAGCGGGGTTACCTGTTTCGGTATCAACTGAGCCGGTCAGGGTAAAAAAATCTACCATTGAGCAATTGATGTATCAGTTTGATGCAGGTAAGTTTTATTTTATCCACCCCTGGATCGGAGAAACACTGGTGATTGAAAATGCGATCGATAAAATTGATTGGAAGCTGGAAGACAGTTCTATTTCGATTGGTGGACTTACCTGTTACAAGGCAAGTGGTTATTTTAAAGGAAGAACCTATGATGTTTGGTACTGCCCTGATTATCCGGTTAAAGCAGGGCCCTGGAAATTAAATGGCCTGCCTGGATTAATTGTGGAGGCAATCGACCGAACCGGAACCGTTTCTTTTTCACTTCGTTCCATCTACCGTAATAATAGCTTTACACCGGGTTTACCAGCATCTCATACTAAAATAACAAAGGCTAAATTCAATACACTGATTGAAGACCTAAGACAAAACCCTGGTGGCTATATCAATGCTGCCATGAATGGTTCGGCAGCACCCGGAGGAACCAATGCTGCTATTTCAGTAAATACCAATCCATCAGCAAAAGCGAAACCCAGGAATACACTGAATAATCCTTTGGAGCTTAGTGAGTGAGCAGTGAGTAGTCAGTAGTCAGTAGTCAGTAGTCAGTAGTGAGTAAATAGGGTGTTTACTACTCGTAGCGGTTTTCTAATACCATCCCACTCACTACTCAGTACTGACTACTCACTTATCAAGCTTCTACCATATCTCTCAGGTACTGCTTGCTTTCTTCTTTAAACGCTTTCCTCGGCTGTAACCCCAACAACTGGAACATCTGGTTGTCTTCATCAAATGATGGGTTAGGGGTGGTTAATAATTTATCTCCGGCGAAGATGGAGTTGGCTCCGGCCATGAAACAGAGGGCCTGATCGGAGATGCTCATTTCAGTTCTGCCTGCACTTAAACGTACCATGGTTTTAGGCATCAGTATACGTGCAGTGGCAATCATGCGTACCATATCCCATACATCTACCTTGGTATTGTTTTCGAGTGGTGTTCCTTTAATCGCTACCAGTGAGTTAATGGGCACACTTTCCGGATGCTCGGGCATGGTGGCCAGTGTATGTAACATACCAATACGGTCCTCATGTGTTTCACCCAGACCAATGATACCACCACAGCAAACCGTTACACCTGCTTTGCGTACATTATCCAATGTGTTTAAACGATCTTCATAGGTACGTGTGGTGATGATTTCGCCATAATGTTCTTTACTGGTATCAAGGTTGTGGTTGTAGGCGTAGAGTCCGGCATCGGCCAGTTTTTTGGCCTGGTCCTCGGTGAGCATACCGAGGGTGCAGCATACTTCCATACCCATTTCGTTGACACCTTTTACCATATCGAGTACACGATCAAAATCGCGGTTGTCTCTAACTTCTCTCCAGGCAGCACCCATACAGAAACGGGTAGAGCCGGCATCTTTGGCTTTCTGTGCATAGGCCAGTACTTCATCCTTTTTCATCAACGCCTGTACATCCACACCCGTGCTGTAACGCGCGGCCTGCGGACAATACGCGCAGTCTTCACTGCAGCCACCGGTTTTTATACTCAGCAGGGTACATACCTGTACTTCAGCGGTATCGTTATACTTTCTATGTAATTCAGCTGCACGGAACACCAGCTCCAGCAGGGGCATGTTGTAGATATCGTAAATTTCTTCCCTGGTCCAGTTATGACGGATGTCGTTTGACATAAGTTTTCAGTTTTGTACCACAAATATAAAGAACAGAAAAATAAGGAATAGGAAATAAGAAACAAGAAACAAGAAACAAGAGGCAAGAGACAAGGGGGTGAATTACTTTATATTACTCCCTCTGTGCAACTCAGTGCCGTACTCCGTGTGACTCTGTGGTTTCATCTTTTAGATTTTTTTGACCACAGAGTTACACGGAGGGTGGCGTATGAAAATCTGTGTTGTATTTAATATACTTTAATCATCACTATTCAAACAATCAGCAACGACACACTTTCTCATTCCTTATTTCTTATTCCTTATTCCTCTGTTTTCCTCTGCATATATTTTCTCCATTTTTCAATTACACTTTGCATATCCTCCGGCAACGGCGATTCAAAGTGCATGGGTTGTTTGGTGACGGGGTGAATGAAGCCCAGTGTTTGTGCGTGGAGGGCACAGCGGGGGCACATTTCGAAACAGTTGTCTACAAACTGTTTGTATTTGGTATAGATGGTGCCTTTGAGAATTCTGTCTCCACCATATTCCCAGTCGTTAAACAGGGTGTGACCAATATGTTTCATGTGTACACGAATCTGGTGGGTGCGTCCGGTTTCGAGTATGCATTCAACGAGTGTTACATAGTTGAAACGTTCCAGCACTTTGTAATGCGTAATGGCATGTTTACCTGTTTCTCCTTCGGGATAGGCATCAAACATTTTGCGATGCTGTCTATGGCGCGCAATATGCGCTTCAATGGTGCCACTGTCTTCCTGCACATCGCCCCAAACCAGTGCCACATATTTTCTGTTCACGGTATGGTTAAAGAATTGTTTGGCCAGATGGGCGGCCGCATCACCTGTTTTGGCGAGTACAATCAAACCTGTGGTATTTTTATCGATGCGATGCACGAGCCCAAAACGTGGTAGACTTTCTTCATCGAGATTGGGATTCTGTTGCAGGAAATGATAAGCCACACCATTCAACAGGGTACCGGTGAAATTACCCACACCGGGGTGTACCACCATATTGGGCGGCTTATTGAGTACCATTACCGCATCATCTTCATACACAATATTCAGGGGAATATTTTCGGGTCGCAGTTCGGTATGTTCGGGGTTGATGAGGCTCATCATGAGGATCTCATCACCCGGTTTTATTTTGTAATTGCTTTTCACTACCTGACCGTTCACGGTGAGAAAGCCGGCATCGATGCCTTTCTGTACTTTGCTGCGTGTAGCGCCCTCAATACGTCCCTGTACCCATTTGTCGATGCGCATGGGTTCCTGGCCCTTATCTACTTTAAAGGATTTGCGTTCATATAGTTCTTCGGCGGCCTCTTCGTTTATTAAATCTAAATCATCCAGCATTTGGCAAAAATAGCCCTTCAAAGGCATTTGTGGTGAGGTCTGTCTGGCAGTTCATGTAATCTAGTGCTACCTCCGTGCAACTTTGTGCCTTACTCGGTGTAACTCTGTGGTTTAATTGATAAGATTTTTTAGCCACAGAGTTACACAGAGTTGAACACGGAGTTACACGGAGGTGTGTTAGCTGGAGAGGAGCATAATAATGGCGGGGAAGCTGTAATTTTGCAGGATGCAGTTAGTATTTTTTGAGGATATGGGATACAGGTCGTATAAATCTGTTTGGGACAGACAGGAGGAGATGTTGAAGGAGAAAGTGGAGCTCAAAGCAAAGCACCGTGAAGATGCTGCTACTGCATTACCCCCACACCATCTTTTATTGGTGGAACATTCACCGGTATATACCCTCGGCAAAAGCGGTAAAACAGAACATATTCTTATCTCACCCGAAGAAATGGCAGCAAGGGGTATTGATTATTTCCATATTAACCGGGGTGGCGATATTACGTTTCATGGTCCGCAGCAGGTGGTGGGTTATCCCATCATGGACCTTGAACAGTTTAAAACCGATCTGGGCTGGTACCTGCGTAGCCTCGAAGAAGTGATCATACTCACCATGGCCGATTACGGACTCAAAGGCGACAGGAGCAAGGGCGAAACCGGCGTGTGGCTCGATCCCGATATACCCGGCAAGGAAAGAAAGATCTGCGCCATGGGCATTAAATGCAGCCGCTGGATTACCATGCATGGTTTTGCATTCAACATCAATACCGACCTCAGCTATTTCGATCATATTGTACCCTGTGGTATTGTAGGCAAGCAGGTAACATCCCTGCAAAAAGAACTAGGCAGGGATGTGGATTTTGAAGAAGTAAAAAATCGATTGAAGAGGCATTTTGAGGAAGTGTTTGGGGTGAAGTTGTTGCCGGTGGTGGGGGCCTGAGTATTTTTTATTCTAGCGTCATATAATTTGAGATCCTTCCCTTCGACTATACTCAGGGCAGGCCCGCTATTTCCGACTTATTGTCGGAATCCTCCTCTCTCTTTATCATTCGATTCCGTCATCCTGAGGAGCGTCGCGATCGAAGATCGGGATGCGCGACGAAGGATCTTTGTGAAGGTTATGATATTACGTAGCTTACGCAGAACGCATATCAATCTTTCACTTCCTCATTCCCCTTCGACTACCCTTCAACTACACTTCGACTACGCTAAGTGCAGGCTAGCTCAGGGCAGGCTTTATTTCTTATTCCTTTATTCCTCTGTTCTCTCAGTCTTTCTGCAGAAAAAACTTATTCTTTTCCACCAGTTCATTGTGTTTGTACAACTCAAAATTAAACCAGCCACTGTGTTTGAAATTGGCTTTGTCGAGGGTGAGTTCGGCTTCTTTGATTTTGTTGACACGGAAGAGTTCTTTGTTGTCCGCATCAAAAAATACAATGCGGTAAGCATTCAGTTCCTGTGCAGGTAAACTGATGTTGAGATAGCCGCTGGTGTTGGTGTATACATAAATGGATGGCTTCCATACCTGTTTGGGTACAAACCTCGATAATTCGGCACGGAAAGTGGTGATGTTTACAAGGGTATCTTTTGTGTAGGCAGCAACAGAATCTTTGAACCTTTTATAAAATGGTAATTCAATCTGCACGAGTAATGTGTCTTTTACAAATACACTTACATATTCTTTGGGTTTGGGAACAAAGGGTTTCCAGTTAACTTCTCCGGGTTTGATGAGGGATAGTGAATCCTGCGTGTACTGGATAATGGAATCACGGAAATTTTTATAGGCCTGTACATTGAACTGATAAAGGAAAGTTCCTCTCTTATAAATTTTAATGGTTTTTTCTACCACTTCATTTTTGCTGCTGTCTTTCGTAACTACGGTTTCTTTTACTGGTTCTGTAGGTAGGGTGATGCGCGCGTTAATATCTTCCTGTTTTTTCAGTGGGTCCGTATTTGTTGTTTCTTTGTTTATATCTGTACCCGATTTAATCTCGGTAAAAAAATAACTACCACCAGCCAGTACATAAAATATGCGATAATATACTTTAGGTGCAACAGGTACTTTGCTATCTACATACCCATTGCGTGGCAGTTCGGGCGACTGTGCAGAAAAAATGGTTCTGAAATTAATGCCGTCGGTAGAACGCTGAACGGCCAGCTGGTTACAGGTGGGGTAGGGATTGATCCAGCTGATGCTTATTTTTCCTTTGCTAAGTTCCTCAACGGTAAATCCGGGTAAGGCTCTTTGTGCAGAAAGATGAATGATGCCGCAACAGCAAAAAACGATCAACAGGTTCCAGTGTTTCATTGTTACAAATATATAGTGAGTAGTGAGCAGTGAGTGGATGTTTTTTTTAAATTACTTACTTACTTATTCACTATTCACTACTCACTACTGACTACTGACTACTGACTACTCACTCACTTCAATAGGGTAAGCTGCCTTGCGGTAAAGAGCGGTTGCCCTGTAAGCCGCCGCTGTGAATCAATAATAACTTACTGTTAACGGGGAACTGTTTTTTTGCTATCAAATCTTTCACTGCATAACAGAGTTTGGCTGTATATACAATATCTGTAGGCAATGCATCGCACTGCCATAATTCACGCATATATGCCAGTAAGTTTTCCGGGTGTTTGGCATAGCCACCGAAATGATAACCATGTACACATTCAAAAAATGCATGCGCAGTATCCGGTAGCAGTGTTTTGATTTCATTTTCGAGCGATAAATGGTTTTTCAGTACACTGATACCGATGATTTTTTGATGGGGTTGGCCCGCCATGACCAGTCCGCTCATCATGGTACCGGTGCCGGTGGCACAGAGAATATGTGTGTAGGTGGAAGTGTCGGTTGTCTTCAGTATATCAGCTGCACCTTCTGCGCCCAATGCTCCATAACCACCTTCGGGTATCCAGTACCAGCCGGGCTGGTGGTATTGTTGGGTGATGGCTTCTTTATTTCTGTAGGCTTCTCTGTCTACAAAAATAAATTGCATGCCATAAGCCGCTGCTTCCTGCAGGGTGGCAGAAAGCGGTGTGTTTTCATCGCCCCTGATAAAACCAATACTATTGAAACCCTTTTCCTTTGCAGCACAGGCCAGTGCTACAATATGGTTGGAATAAGCACCGCCAAAACTGGCCAGACATACTGCATCTTCTCTTCTGGCTTCTTCCAGGTAATATTTCAGCTTGAACCATTTATTGCCACTGATGACCGGATGGATCAGGTCTAACCGGAGTATATCGGTCTGCACCTGCGTATCGGACAGGCTTTTTACAGGATGAATATATATATTTTCAATATTTATCAACATTTAATTTGATTCTAGGCACGAAGTTTTAGTTTCGTTTTTCCAAAGAGATATTATGAAACCAACTTTAGTGATCCTTGCTGCCGGTATGGCGAGCCGTTATGGCAGCATGAAACAGATTCAGTCGTTTGGTCCCGATGGCGAAACTATCATGGATTATTCAATTTATGATGCTATCAGGGCAGGTTTTGGAAAAGTCGTGTTTATTATCCGCGAAGAATTTGCCGAGCAGTTCAAAGCCATATTTGAGCCCAAACTGCAGGGGCGTATTGCTACCGATTATGTATACCAGGCGCTCAGTTCATTCACCAATGGCAGAAACATTCCTGCCGACAGAACCAAACCCTGGGGTACGGCGCATGCTTTATTGTGTTGCAAAGGAAAAGTAAATGAACCATTTGCCGTGATCAATGCCGATGATTTTTATGGTAAAGATGCTTTTGCAAAAGCCTATACTTTTTTAACCACCCAATGTAATGAGCATACTTACTGCATCATTGGTTATCACCTGAAAAATACACTGAGCGATAACGGTACCGTTAGCCGTGGTGTCTGTGAAGTAAGTGCCGATGGTAACCTTACCGATATCAATGAGCGCACCAAAATATTTGCCCGTGCTGCTGAAGGCGATATTGTGTATGAAGAAAATGAACAGCTTACCGTATTGCCTGCCAACAGCCTGGTAAGTATGAACTATCTCTGCTTTGCACCCGGCTATATTAACCTCGCCGAAGACTTATTTGAAAAGTTTTTAGATGAGCAGGGACAGGAACTGAAATCAGAATTCTATATACCCACCGTTACCAAGCATTTTGTACAATCCGGTAAAGGCGTGGTAAAAGTAATACCCACTTCCTCACAATGGTTTGGTGTAACCTATAAAGAAGATGCGCCGGGCGTGCAGGCAAGTATTAATGCATTAGTAGCAGCGGGAGAGTATCCTGCCAGTCTTTGGAAATAAGTTTGTTTTAAAAACCACAGAGTTTCACGGAGTGTGGCACAGAGTTACACTGAGGTACTCAAAAAAACTCCGTACAACTCTGTGCCGTACTCTGTGTTCTCTGTGGTTAAAAACTCCTCCAAATAAAAAAGACCCCACAAAAAGCAGGGCCTCTTCTTTATTTAAACCAAACCAACTGTTTTTATGTAAGATGTCAGATGTCAGATATTTTAATGGTGCATCAAATACAAATCTGCGATCTGCCATCTGCGATTATTTCGCGAAAGCTTTCACGTAGAAAACACATTCCTCCACTTCCGCAATCTGTTGTTTGCGTTGGGTGCCTTTGAGGGTAGATTTTGACGGTAGTTTTATTCTGGCGGCGGCGGTATCTGCTTTTTTGAACGCATCTACCATACGGAAAATATTTCTTGATTTTACAGCGAATACCACACCTTCTGCAGAAGACTGACGGGTACTGAGTACACCGATGATTTCACCGTTGTTATTCAGTACCGGTGCACCTGAGTTACCGGGATTGGCACTCATCTGTAACTGGTAAGAAAGGGAGTCGCCATCGAAACCGCTTCTGGCACTGAGGTAACCCATGCCATACACAATCTCGTTACGTGGGTAACCGAGTGTATAGATTTCTTCACCCAGATCGGAACTGTTTTTACGGATACCGTAGGGGAGGCTCTTACGTGGTACAAATTCTTTATCGCTTACTTTCAGAATGGCCAGGTCATTTTCCTGGTCTATATGGAGAATATCGGCATTGAATTCCTGTCCCTTATTGTTTACTACAATGGCACCCGACCCTTTTAATACGTGGGCATTGGTGATGATATATCCTTTCGGATCGATCAGGAAGCCGGAACCGCCGCTAACAAAGCGAACGCCTTCGGGAAGTTTGCTTTTCACCTCATTGATGAGGTTGCCCTGTACCTGCTGGTTTTTCTTGATAACGGCAATATCATTGCTCAGCTGCTGAAGCTGGTTGCCATTAACGGTAGGGGCAAAATACATCACCATACCGCTGATGAAGAGGGCAATTACACCACCTACACTGGCAGCGATTGCGGTAACGCGTTTGTATTTGTTCCATAACTGGATCACGCGGCCGCGGGTGCTGATTTCGGCACCTTCATTGATATCACCTCTTTCCAGTAAACGCTGGTGGGTATCGTGGATGCTGTGGCGCAGGTTGCGGTGTGCAGCATACATATCCATCTGGTGCAGGAACATATTATGTTCAACCACCATCTGATCGATTTCAGGGGTGTTCTTGCGCAGGTTCTCGAAATAGCTACGCTCTTCGGCGCTCATGTCGTCGCTGAGGTATCTTTCGATGGCTTCTAGTAATAAAATATCATCCATGGTACTTACTCTCCGATATTATATTGAGCGAAGAAGAGTTTCTTCAGTCGCATCAAACATTTATACTTCTGGTTTTTGGCGTTATCGGCATTGGTATACCCAAATTCCGATGCCAGTTCCTGCATACCCAGTTTCTTAAGGTAATAGCCTTCGAGTAAACTCTTACAGGGTTCACCCAGGCTATTCATCGCCCGGTCCATGATGGCGAAAGCGGCGTTTCGTTTTTCATGGTTGTCGAGGTCTTCTTCCACCGGCACAGTCTCTTCCAGGCTGTCCACCTGGTTAGTATATCTTCCCAGTTGTTGTAATCTTTTGAGCCATAAACGCCTGCATATGGAATATACATAGGTTTTAATTTGACAGGTTAAGACAAATGATTCGCTTTGTGCTTTTTCATATAGCGCAATCATGGCTTCCTGAAAAATATCCCGTGCGTCGTCATAAGAGCCATTGTTGTTTAGTATAAAAGCCTGTATGGTATTGAAATTCTCCTTATAGATGGTTTCAATAGCCCTGGAATCGTTGTTTGCCAGTCCTTTCAGTAGTGCTTGTTCGTTGCTATCGGCTTTCACTAATACGCTTTTAATACTTTGAGGGGGGTAAAAGTAACCCAAAATACAGCGAAAACTTTTTTTGAAAAAAAATGCTGTTGGTCGGGTTACCTTTTATTACATAGTGGTATTAACATCAAAATCACTCAAAAAAACCACACAATGAAAAAATTATTATTCGTTCTGGCGCTGGGCGCATTTGCTGCTTGTAATTCAGGTGAAAACAAAGAAGCTACTGCTGATACTCCAGCTGCTGCTCCTGTAACTGTTGATACTACAGCTGCTCCTGCTGCTGACACTACAGCTACTGCTGATACTACAGCTGCCGCTAAGTAATTAAAAGGCGGAACCGCCGTGTTGAACTGAAAAGTGAAAGCCTGCTTGCCGGCAGACGTGGTTCCCTAAGAATTTTTCATATGGCAAGCAATCGTTAGAGGCCGCTCCGTTTCCACGGAGGGGCTTTTTTTTCGTCGCGATCCCGCCTGAGGCGGGAAGCTCCTCAAAATGACGGTGACCTTGCGGGGCGGGAGGTACAAAAGATGGAGTGGTAAATGCAGGCATTGCTTTTTGAATGGATGGCATTTCATGCCCATCCATTTATTCAACGATCGTCATCCTGAGGAGCTTTCCGATCACAGATCGGGATTGCGACGAAGGAACGTTTGTTAGTATAATTTTTTTTAATGGATTGATGGTTGGTATTATTTACTGTTCTATATTTGAGTCAATGAACACAAAAGCAAACAATACCTGGTTTTACTTTTTCTTTTATTACTTCTTTAATCAAAGGAGCCGGGTTGTATTTGCTAAAGCGTAAGAAATAGAAAATACTGAATATAGTCCCGGCCGATGCGCCGGGATTTTTTTTGGAACAAACAGAGCGGATGGGAATAAGAAATAAGGAATAAGAAATAAGGAATAAGAAACAAGGAACAAGAAACAAGAAATAAAGCTTGCCCTGAGCTAGCCTGCCCTGAGCGTAGTCGAAGGGAAATAAGAAATAAGGAATGAGAAAGTATGCAGAAGGAAATAAGTAAAAATAAAAAAGACATTAAGCAGGGCATTGCCATACAAGGGTATGAAGGGAGCTTTCACCAGGTGGCGGCCAGATCTTTTTTTGGGAAAGAGGTGGAAGTGATTCCCTGTGCCAATTTTCGGGATCTGATACAGATTGCGGGTGATGCGTCACAATCGGCAGGAGCTATCATGGCCATTGAAAATTCCATTGCCGGCAGCATCCTTCCCAACTATAACCTGCTGCAGAAAAGTAAACTGAAAGTGGTAGGGGAAGTGTACCTCTCCATCAGCCAGAACCTGCTCGTGAACCCGGGTGTGAAATTGGAAGATATTAAAGAAGTGCATAGTCACCCCATGGCCATTCTGCAATGTCTCGATTACCTGGAACAATACCCATGGAAGTTGGTGGAAACAGAAGATACTGCACTCAGTGCCAAACTGCTGCACCAGCACAGAAGCAAACACACGGCAGCCATTGCCAGTAAACTGGCAGCCGAATTGTTTAAATTAGATATCATTGGTCCGGATATACATACCATGAAAAATAATGTTACCCGTTTTCTGGTATTGAAACGTACGGCCGATGCAGTAGATGATAATAAAGCCGATAAGGCTTCCGTTTATTTTCAGACCAACCATGCACGTGGTGCCTTATCAAAAGTATTAAGTACAATAGCCGCCGGTGGTATTAACCTGAGTAAACTGCAGAGCATGCCCATACCCGGTAGCCATTTTAAATATGGCTTCTATGCCGATATGGAATTTGAAAAAAGAACACAGTTTGAAAAAGTGATGAAGTCTATTGCCTCACTCACCAATAGTGTAAAAATATTCGGCGTTTACCAGCGGGGAAAAATTGTAAAAGGATAAACCATGCAGATTAAAACATCATCAAGACTGGAAGGTATCGGAGAATATTATTTCTCACAGAAACTGCGTGAAATAGATACGCTCAATAAAGAAGGCAAAGACATCCTCAATTTAGGTATCGGCAGTCCTGACCTGCCGCCGCACCCGGAAGTAATCCGTGTATTACAGGAAACAGCGGCACAGCCCAATGTACATGCTTACCAGAGTTATAAGGGATCGCCGGTATTGCGTAAAGCAGTTAGCAACTGGTACAAACAATGGTATGCGGTTGAGCTGGATCCTGAGACAGAAATATTACCCCTGATTGGTAGTAAGGAAGGCATCATGCATATCTGTATGACTTATCTCGATAAAGGTGATGAGGCATTGATACCCGACCCGGGTTATCCCACTTACAGCAGTGCCGTAAAATTAGCCGGTGGTACACCGGTTACTTATACCTTAAGTGCCGAACATAACTGGCAGCCCGATCTGGTGGCACTGGGAAAAACGGACCTCTCAAAAGTAAAACTCATGTGGGTGAATTACCCGCATATGCCAACGGGACAATTGCCATCTGTTTCCTTTTTTGAGGAGCTGATTGCATTTGCCAAAAAGCATAACCTACTCATCTGTCATGATAACCCATACAGCTTTATTCTTAACGAAGAGCCGGTAAGTTTATTAAGTGTACCCGGAGCAAAAGAAGTGGTGCTGGAACTGAACTCACTCAGTAAAAGTTCGAATATGGCAGGCTGGCGGGTAGGTATGCTGGCTGCTTCCAAAGAAAGGATTGAAGAAGTGCTTCGATTTAAAAGTAATATGGATAGTGGTATGTTCTTACCCGTACAACTGGCCGCTGCCAAAGCACTGGAGTTGGGTAAAGACTGGTATGATAGTATAAATACCATTTACGCACAGCGAAGAGAAAAAGTGTTTGAATTACTCAGTTTACTAAACTGCGATTATTCAAAGCAACAGGTAGGCATGTTTGTATGGGCCGCTATACCGGATAGCTATACCGATGGTTTTGCATTGAGTGATGAAGTATTGTATGGTGCATCGGTATTTATTACACCGGGTGGCATTTTTGGGGAAGCGGGAAAAAAATATATCAGGGTGAGTCTTTGCGGTAGCGTAGAAAAATTTGAAGAAGCGATTCGTCGTATCAAAACAAGCGTAACAAAATGAGAATTGCCATTATAGGAACCGGATTAATAGGGGGCTCACTATCGTTGACCCTGCGTGCAAAGGGACTGGCTACTTATGTTACAGGTGTGGAGCAGAATGAAAGTCATGCCAAACGTGCGTTGGAACTGGGACTGGTAGATGAGATTGCCTCACTTGCCGCAGCTGTTCAACAATCGGATCTGATTGTATTGGCCATACCTATCAATGCTGCTGAAGCGATGTTACCTGGCATATTGGATCAGGTAGATAAACAGGTAGTGATGGATGTAGGTTCCACTAAAAAAGTCATCTGTGAAGCTGTGGCCAATCATCCCAAGCGCGGAAGATTCGTTGCCACCCACCCCATGTGGGGAACAGAATACAGTGGTCCGGATGCCGCCGTGAAAACCGCTTTTGCTGATAAAGCCACTGTGATCTGCTCAAAGGAAGAGAGTGATGCAGATGCGGTAGAATTGGTAGAAAGCATTTACCAGGCACTGGGTATGCACCTGCTGTACATGAAAGCCGATGACCATGATGTGCATGTGGCTTATGTGAGCCATATTTCGCACATCACATCCTTTGCACTGGCCAATACGGTTTTGGAGAAGGAAAGAGAAGAAGATGCCATTTTTGAACTGGCGAGTGGAGGTTTTGAAAGTACGGTACGATTGGCCAAGAGTAATCCGGCCATGTGGGTACCCATTTTTATGCAGAACAGGGATAATGTACTGGATGTACTGAATGAACATATTGCCCAGCTACGTAAGTTTAAAGCTTGTCTGGAAAAAGAGAATTACGACTATCTCCAGGAACTGATTGAACATGCGAATGGGATCAGGAGAATTTTGAAATAGTGAGTAGTGAGCAGTGAGTAGTCAGTAATGAGTGGAGATGTTTTACTCACTATTGACTACTGACTACTCACTTCGGCCCCCCAAAGGGGCCAAATAAAACCCGCAAAGCCCCTGATAATTGGGTAACTTTGCAAAAAATTTTATACATGACGACATTTGAAGCGTTAGGAATTGATGCGAGACTGGTACAGGCGACCGACGAGTTGGGGTATGTGAACCCAACACAGATTCAGGAACAGGCTATACCCATTCTGTTGAGTGGGACGAAAGACTTTATTGGTCTGGCCCAAACCGGAACAGGTAAAACGGCTGCTTTTGGTTTACCACTCTTACATGTGATCGACGCAAAAGCAAAACATCCACAGGCACTCGTGGTATGTCCAACCCGTGAACTCTGTTTACAGATTGTAAAAGAGATTGAACTGTTTAAAAAATATGTGACCGGTGTTTCGGTAGTGGCAGTTTATGGAGGGGCATCTATTGGTTTACAAATACGTGACCTGAAAAGAGGTACACAGATTGTAGTGGCTACACCCGGTCGATTGATTGACCTGATTGAAAGAAAAGCGATTAACCTGGAAGAAATTAAGTATGTAGTACTCGATGAAGCAGATGAAATGCTGAACATGGGTTTTCAGGATGATATTGAGTTCATTCTGAAGAACACACCTCAGCGTGAAAGCACCTGGTTATTCAGTGCTACCATGCCACCCGAAATCAGAAAGGTAAGCAAGCGTTACATGAAAGAGCCTGCTGAAGTAACCGTAGGAAAAGTGAATACGGCGAATAAGAGCATCGATCATCAGTTTTATGTAACCAGTTCACAACACCGCTATGAGACCCTGAAAAGAATCATCGATTTTAACCCGGGTATCTATGGTATTATTTTTACCCGAACCAAAATTGATGCACAGGAGATTTCAGAACGCCTTACCCGTGAAGGTTATGATATTGATGCATTGCACGGTGATCTTACACAGGGGCAACGTGATAAGGTAATGGGACAGTTCAGGGATAAAAGCCTGCAGCTACTCATAGCAACCGATGTGGCTGCACGTGGTATTGATGTGCAGGGAATTACCCACGTAATTAACTACGAATTGCCGGATGATGTGGAAGTGTACACACACAGAAGCGGAAGAACCGGAAGAGCGGGTAATGTAGGTATCTGTATTTCTATTGTACACAGCAAAGAAATGTACAAGCTGAAGCAGATTGAAAGAATCAACAATTCAAAATTTCATAAACTGGATATCCCGAGTGGTAAAGATGTGTGCCGTAAACAGTTTTTCCATTTCATGGATAAATTATTGTCGGCTGATATCAGCCATGGTGATTATGAAACCTATGTACCCATGCTGGCAGAGAAATTTGCCGATATCAGCAAGGAAGATGTGTTGAAGCGTGTGGCTGCCATGGAATTTGATCGTTTCCTCAAATATTATGAAAATGCGGAGGACCTCAACTTCCGTGAAAGAGGCCGGAGAGAGCAAAGTGAATCTGCTGATCAGGGGCGTCGCAGAGATGCCGGAAAAGGCGATAACAGAAAAGAATACAAACGTGGTGGTGGGTATAGCCGCCTGTTTGTAAACCTCGGTACCAAAGATGGTTTTTATAAAGCCAGTTTTCTGCAGTTTGTGTTAGACATGAGTGATCTTAAGAAAGATGTGTTGGGTAAGATTGATATGAAAGACATGAACAGCTGGATTGAAATAGAAAAAGGCGCTGCCAACCAGATGATCCGTGCATTGGATGGAAAGAACTACAAAGGAAGAAGAATCCGTATGAACGATGCAGATAGTGGAGGTGGCAGAAAGCCGAGAAGAGGGGAAGAATAAATCTTTGATTTTTTGATTTTTGATTTGATGAATTAATAGTCGATCAAAAATCAAAAAATCAAAAAATCATAGATCAAACATTCATAATGGAGCAAGCAATCGAACAAAAAACAGGAGTGGAGGCTTTGTTGCAGAAGCGTCCGCTGATCATCTCAGGCCCATGCAGTGCAGAGACTGAGGAGCAGGTAATTGAAACAGCCACCAGACTGGCGGCTACCGGTAAAGTAGATATTCTGCGTGCAGGTATCTGGAAACCACGTACACGTCCGGGTAGTTTTGAAGGTATCGGAACCAAGGGTTTACCCTGGTTACAACAGGCCAGAAAAGCTTCTGGCTTACCTGTGGCGGTGGAAGTAGCTACCGGTAAGCAGGTAGAAGATGCACTGCATTTTGATGTGGATGTTTTATGGATCGGTGCCCGTACAACAGTAAACCCATTCAGTGTACAGGAAGTAGCGGATGCATTAAAGGGTGTAAAAGTGCCTGTCTTGATTAAGAACCCGATTAATCCCGATCTGGAACTCTGGATTGGTGCGGTGGAACGTGTAGCCAAATCGGGCATCGAAGATATCGGACTGATTCACCGTGGCTTTAGCTCCTATGGTAATACAGAATACCGCAATGCGCCCATGTGGCACCTTGCGATTGAAATGAAAAGACGTAACCCGGGTATGCTGCTGATCAATGATCCTTCGCATATCTGTGGTAGAAGAGATATACTGATGGATGTGGCACAGAAAGCAATTGACCTCGACTTTGATGGGTTAATTATTGAGAGCCATATTGATCCGGATAATGCATGGAGCGATGCCAAGCAACAGGTAACACCTGAAAGACTGGGTGAAATGATTGGCTCGATCATCTGGCGTAAAGAAGACATCAGTTCCGAAGAACTGCATGCCGCCATGGAGAAAATGCGTCAGCAGATTAACCAGTTGGATGATGAACTGTTGCAATTGCTCGGACAAAGAATGAAAGTGGCCGATAAGATTGGTCAGTACAAGAAAGATAACAATATCACCATCCTGCAAACCAATCGCTGGAATGCCATTCTCGACAGGGCCTTTGCGAAAGGAGATAAGCTGGGATTGAGCCGTGAGTTTATTACCAAGTATTTTGATGCCGTACACATGGAAAGTATCAATCACCAGAATAAGATCATGAACGCTTAGCAGATCAGGATTGATAGAATCGTATGAAAAAAAGAAGTTTTCAGTTTTCATCGAAAACCGTACAGTATTATTTCGATGCCTCATTTGATCTGCTGGAGAAGATTGCAGGTAAAGAAAGAGCGGTACTGGTAACAGATGAACATGTTTTTGCCGCCCATAAAAAGAAATTCAAAGGCTGGAACACCATCGTATTAAAACCGGGGGAAGCATTTAAAGTGCAGCAAACGGTAGATGTACTGATTGACCAGTTGATTGATATGGGTGCCGACAGAAAAACCATACTGGTCGGTGTAGGTGGTGGTGTGATTACAGATATTACCGGTTATGTGGCAGGTATTTATATGCGTGGGATTGACTTTGGTTTTGTACCCACCAGTTTACTCGCCATGGTAGATGCATCGAATGGTGGAAAGAACGGAATTGATGTAGGCGTGTATAAAAATATGGTAGGACTCATTCGTCAGCCTTCCTTTCTTTTGTACGATTACAGCCTGCTTTCTTCGCTACCGCTGGCTGAGTGGCAGAATGGTTTTGCAGAAATTATTAAACATGCCTGTATTAAAGATGCGGCAATGTTTAAGCTGTTACAGGAACAAAGCCTTCCCAAATTCAGAAAAGACAAACAACTGCTGGCGCAACTGGTGGAGCGAAATGTGCTGATTAAAACCAAAGTGGTATTGAATGATGAGTTTGAACAGGGTGAACGCAAGCTGCTCAATTTTGGTCATACACTCGGACATGCCATTGAAAATATGTATGAGTTGAGTCATGGTCAGGCCATTAGTATTGGTATGACTTATGCCGCCATCATATCACAGCAATTGAAAGGCTTTAAGGAAGCAGATGCGGTAATGGCTCTGTTGAGTCGGTATGGCCTGCCTACACTGGCTGAATTTGATAAAAAGAAAGCCTTCAAAGTATTGCAGAAGGATAAGAAAAAAGACAGTGTAAGTATTCACTATATACTGCTGGAAAAAACAGGAAAAGGTGTTGTACAGCCCCTGTTATTTGTGCAGCTCGAAGAAATTTTTAAACAGTTTTGATGAATCCGTTACTGCTCTTGCAGCAGTTTAGCTTAGTTGATTATGCAGGTAACTATACAGCCATCCGTTATACAGGGAACCATCAGGGCCGCTGCTGGCAAAAGCAGTATGCAGCGGGCCTGTGCAGCTGCTTTATTGCGTAAGGGTAACACTCGTATTGTAAACCCCGGCAAGAGCAATGATGACCTCGCAGCATTGGATGTGATTCAAAAACTGGGTGCCCGTATTCAGTACGATGATCAGGGTGACCTGCTGATTGAATCGGCCGGTGTACAGCCGATGGATAAAACAATTAACTGTGGGGAAAGCGGACTCGGTATCCGTATGTTTACGCCGATTGTGGCGTTGAGTCCGGAAGCATTGGTGATTCATGGTACCGGTAGCCTGGTTAACCGCCCCATGCATTTTTTTGATGAGATACTTCCCCAACTGGGTGTTCGTATTCAATCGAATGAAGGCAAAGTGCCCCTGCAAATTCAGGGCCCCCTTAGGCCTGCCAATATTGAGGTTGACGGATCGCTCAGCTCTCAGTTTCTGACAGGTTTACTGATGTCTTTTGCCGCAGCCGGTGCCGACAATGTTACCATAACAGTAAAAGAACTCAAGAGCAAACCCTATATAGACCTTACCCTGAAAGTGCTGGCAGATTTTGGATGGAAAGTGACACATGATCAGTATGAACAGTTTCATTTTCATGCAACAACTGTTGCGGATCATACAACCATGACCTATGCCGTGGAAGGCGACTGGAGTGGTGCAGCTTTTCTGCTGGTAGCTGGTGCTATTGCAGGTGGTATTACCGTAACAGGTCTGGATGTATTTTCTACCCAGGCCGATAAAGCCATTCTGCAGGCATTGATGGATTGCGGTTGCAGCCTCTCGGTGCAGGAAAAACAGATTGAAATAGCCCCGCTGCCTTTAAAAGCATTCCATTTTAATGCCACAGACTGCCCGGATCTCTTTCCGCCATTGGTGGCACTGGCAGCTTACTGTGAGGGTACTACCGTTATTGAAGGGGTGAGTAGGCTTTCACATAAAGAAAGTGACCGTGGGCTTACTTTACAGCAGGAGTTTGCTAAATTGGGTATTGAAATTGTGCTGCAGAACGATCTGATGCTGGTAAAAGGAGGAACAGGTGTAAAAGGAGCAAGGGTTCATTCCCGTCACGACCACCGTATTGCCATGGCCTGTGCGGTAGCAGCATTAAAAGCAGAAACTGCCGTAACCATTGAAGATGCCGATGCCATCAATAAATCATACCCCGATTTTTATGACCATCTGAAAAAGTTAGGGGCCGATCTTTCAATCGACCTTCCTCTAACCCCTAATACCTAACACCTAATCCCTAATCCCTAAACGCTACAATTTTGAACTCATTCGGACGCATATTCAGGATCCATATTTTTGGAGAGTCGCATGGCGATTGTGTAGGACTGGTAATCGATGGTTGTCCGGCAGGACTGCCACTTACGGTTGAGGAATTTCTGCCCGATCTGGAGAGAAGAAAAGGTGGGGTACAGAAAGGAACCACGCCACGCAAAGAGGATGATATTCCTATTTTTAAAACCGGCCTGTTCAATGGTAAAACTACGGGCGCGCCTTTAACCATACTTTTTGAAAATAAGAATACCCGTAGCGGTGATTATGAAAAGCAACGTTCGGTACCAAGACCCGGACATGCCGACTTTACGGCACATGCAAAATATGGAGGGTATGAGGATTTCAGGGGTGGTGGACATTTTAGTGGCAGGCTCACCGTTTGTCTGGTAGCCGCAGGTGTTATTGCCAGGAAATTGATGCAGGCAGTGGACATCAGGGCTGAAATACTGGAGATCGGGGGTGAAAAGGACCTGGAAGCCGGGTTACAAAAAGCCATTGATCAGAAAGACAGTATTGGTGGTATTGTAGAATGCAGGGCATCGGGGTTACCTGTAGGATTGGGAGAGCATTTTTTCGACTCGGTAGAATCGGTATTGTCGCATGCTGTTTTTTCCATTCCAGCCATCAAGGGTATTGAATTTGGGGCGGGTTTTGCAGCTGCGGGTATGTTTGGCACTGAGCACAACGATGCCATGATAGATGCCGCCGGAAAAACGGCTACCAATCATGCAGGTGGTGTTGTGGGAGGTATTACCAATGGTAATGAACTTGTTTTCAGGGTAGTAGTAAAGCCTACCTCGTCTACACCCAAAGAACAGCAGACCTGGAACTGGGATCATAATCAGGTAGAACCTTTCTCGGTAAAAGGCAGACACGATTTATGTATCGCCCTTCGCGTGCCTGTAGTGCTGGAATCGGTTACAGCATTGGTGCTGGCAGATTTAATGATGTTAGAGCAAAAAATAAATAAGATATTATAAGTAGTTAATTTTCAAAATGATAGAATGAATAGTCAGTCTGAATTTATATACCATATCACAACAAAGGATCAGTGGGAGAGAGCGAAAGAATTGGGTGCTTATGAAGCCGATAGTCTGGCTACCGAAGGGTTTATTCACTGCAGTACGGAAGACCAGGTGGCCGGGGTGCTGGATCGTTATTATAAGGGGCAGACCGGATTGGTGAAATTAACCATCGAGCGCAGTAAAATTGAGCGACCTTTGATTTTTGAACTCGCAGGCTCCATTAATGAAGTATTCCCGCATATTCATGGCCCTCTGAACCTGGATGCCGTGGTAGATATAACCCCTGTTTTGTCATGAACCATCCCCATATTGTCAGTGCGGCCATTCAACTGGTGCCCGTAGAGGCCGGTAATAAGCATCCTTATGTGTGGATTGATGAAGTAATTGAAATTATTAAACAGGAAGGCTTATCCTGTGAAGTAGGTCCGTTCTCAACCTCTATAGATGCTGATTATAAATCTATTATGAGGGTTGTTGATAAAATTAATGTATATCTTTTGGCGAAAAACTGTCCCGAATGGCTGTTAAACGTGCAGATTCAGGTCCGGTCCGGTGGAGATATGAGTTCTGATGAAAAACTTGCCGGCCATAGGGGTTAAAACGGTTCGTTTCCCTGGGCTTTCTGCTTTTAAGCGTTTTATTAACTCTCCGCGCACTTTTTTATTTATTTCTTATTAAGTTATTGATAATCAATTTTATAATTTATTTCAGGTAAATTTATTATTGAATTATTGGAGGAACTTTGGCATGGTGTTTGGGTAGTCGGGGCATAACAAGCTGTGCATATCCTTATTTGCATTTTCATGTGCCGATGAGTATTTTACCCTGTATAAGGGGGCCAGTGATAAAAGAACATCATGAAAACCATTGTATACCTGATTGTCTTACTCGTTTTCCTCCTGCCTTCCGGGGCCAGGCTGGAACCATCGGGTATGCCCATGCTCAGGGATACCATTCCTTCAACTGATACCTTACCCATACTTAAGGCTGATAGCAGTTTACGGATCGCCGATAGTCTGTTGATCACGGGTGATTCTCTCAGCTCATTTGATTCCTTTACGCTTGTAGGTAAACCTGTGAAGGGAATGGCCAGTTATTACAGTAAGAAATTTGAGGGTCGGAAAACGGCAACAGGTGCTATTTTCAGGCATTCGAAACTAACTGCTGCCAGTAATCAGTTTCCATTGAATTCAATGGTTAGGGTAACCAATCTTAAAAATAACAAAAGCATCATCGTGTTGATCAATGACCGTATGCACAATAAAATGAAGAAAAAGGGCAGGGTGGTAGATCTCACCAGAAATGCGGCTAAAGAGCTTGATTTTGTAAAAACGGGTATCGCCCGGGTCATGGTGCAGGCGATCATTCCTTATACTAAAAAGCCGATGGGTATAAGTTCGGAATAACTTAAACTTATCATAATTTTCGGAAAATCAGTTTCACCCTGTATTTTTGTGACAATTAATAAAAACCTGTTTATGAAGAAACTGCTTTTTTCTTTATTAGCCAGTGGTTTGGTTGTAACTGCTTTTGCACAAAATGCACCTGTCAGTTATAAAAAAAGACCCTCACTTGGTATCAACTTTGTGTTAAAAGATATGTACACTTCTGATGCCATCGGCAGAAGTTCTATTTCTTCGGTTATTTCAAACAAACAGTGGACTCCCTTCAGTCAGCTGGATCCAGGATTGAGTGTACAGTATTTTCAGGGACTGAGTGAGTATGTAGATTTTCAGGCTACACTTACAGGTTCATTTGTAAAATATCCTTTTTACCGCAAGAGTGGCGTTAATCCAACTACCTCAAACAAGTTTCTGGTGGAACTGGACGCTTCTGCGAATATTAAATTACTGACTGATAAATATGTGGTGGTTCCTTACCTGACTTTTGGTTTGGGTGCTTCTATGTACAGCGGTACCTATTTTGCGGCCTATGCTCCTGCAGGTATGGGACTTCAGTTTAACCTGGGTCAGGAAACTTTCCTGCACACTCAGTTTGTGCATAGATCAGCCATTTCTAACCTGGCTGTAAATAACCTGGCCTATTCTATCGGTATTGCTTCTCCATTGAAAGATAAAAAGGAACCTGTTCTTGTTACCCCTCCACCAGCTCCGGAGCCTGTTGTTGAAAAAGATACAGACGGTGATGGTATTGTGGACAGCAAAGACAAATGTCCTACAGTAGCAGGTACCGCTAAATACAATGGTTGCCCTGTTCCTGATACAGATGGCGACGGCATCAACGACGAAAACGATAAATGCCCAACTGTAAAAGGCCTGGCGAAATATGATGGTTGTCCTGTTCCTGATACGGATAAAGATGGTATCAATGATGAAGAAGATAAATGTCCTACTGTAGCCGGTGTTGCGCGTTACCAGGGTTGTCCCGTTCCTGATACGGATAAAGACGGTGTAAATGACGAAGAAGATAAATGTCCTACCGTACCAGGTGTTAAAGAAAACAATGGTTGTCCTGCTGTAAAAGAAGAAGTGGTGAAAAAAGTAGCTGCCAGTGCGAAGAATGTATTCTTTGTAACCGGAAGTGCGAAACTGCAAACCAAATCATATAAGGCACTGGATCAGGTTGTGGCTATTCTGAAAGAAGATGCTGCCCTTAAACTGGATATTGAAGGTCATACCGATAATACCGGTAGCGATAAAATCAACGTTCCATTGAGCCAGAACCGTGCGAAAGCCGTTCATGATTACATCGTTAGCAAAGGTATTGATGCATCAAGACTTTCATCTGAAGGTTATGGTTCTTCTAAACCTGTTGCTGATAATAAAACAGCTGCTGGCCGCTCACAGAACAGAAGAGTGGAAATGAAGCTGAAGTATTATTAACCGAACCTTTCTATAAGATTTTTAAAAGCCCCGGATAAATATTCCGGGGCTTTTTAGTTATCAGGTTTGCCGGATTGTAAACAGTAGCTGAAAGAAACGTCTCTCATTCTTCCCTTCTCCCTGCAAAAAAGCCTTGTAATGGGATGTGTACAAAACAGCAGAGATATTTTTGCAGGGAGAAGGGAAGAAAGGGAGGATATATATTATCGGGGGGAAAGTGGATCAGATGATGTTCACTTCTCTTTCGAGACGTACACCGAATTTTTGGAGAACAGATTCGATGATTTCGTTTGATAGCTTGAATATATCGGCACCGGTTGCATTGCCGTAATTTACCAGTACCAGGGCCTGTTGCTGATGGCAGCCGGCATCGCCTTTACGGTAGCCTTTCCAGCCGCACTGTTCAATGAGCCAGCCGGCAGCTAGTTTGATTCTCGCAGTATTGGTTGGATAACCTACAATGCCCGGAAATTCTTCCTGCAGCCGTTTAAAATGATTTTCTGAAATGGTTGGGTTCTTGAAAAAACTACCCGCATTGCCCAGTTGCTGAGGGTCGGGTAATTTAGATTGTCTGATATTGATTACAGCCCTGGCAATGGCAGCAATGTTCAGGTCTTTTACACCCATTTTCTCCAGTTCCTGTGTAATGGCGCCATAAGAAGTATGGTATACCGGAACCTTATTTAGTTTATAGGTAACGCTGGTAATGATGAAACGGTTTCTGTATTTCTCTTTAAAAACACTTTCCCTGTAACCGAATCCACAATCGTTCAGTGTGAAGGTTTCCTTGTGTTTTTCATTGATATGCCAGGCTTCGAGTGAGTGAAATACATCTTTGATTTCAACACCATACGCACCGATATTCTGCATGGGAGAAGCCCCAACACTGCCCGGAATAAGACTCAGGTTTTCAATGCCTGCATAATTTTTTTCAATACAATAACAAACAAAGTCATGCCAGTTTTCTCCTGCCTGGGCTTTAACGTAGTAATGATCGGTATCTTCCTTTACCAGTTCAATACCCTTTAGTTCATTGCGGAGTACAAGCCCGTCCACATCTCTCGTTAATAAAATATTGCTGCCGCCTCCGAGAATATGCATGGGCATATAAGGCAGATGCTGATATTGTTCGAGCAGTTCCTGCATCATTTCATGCGACTGAAAAGCGGCAAAGAATCTGGCCTTTACATCAAAGCCAAAGCTATTGTATGCTTTGAGTGAATAGTCGGGTAAAAAATACGTGTTAGAATACATGATGTTTCCCCGCAAGCTTATAATGGATCAACGTTCACTATGATTCTAACGGCACTATAGCGCTTATTGGCATGAAGAATGGCGGCCTGTTGCATGATCATCTGCTTACATTGGCTGATACGTTGCATGTCTTTAGGGAGTTTTATCAATAATTCCCAAAGATATTGGTTTCTGATTCTGTCTATCACCGGTTGGGCCGGTCCGCTGATATCCTTAGGAAAATGTGGAGAAAGCCCTCCCATCATGATATTGGCAGCTTCTTCTGCTATATGCTTCTCTTTGTGTTTAAAGATCAATTGAATGATCCGGGTAAAGGGTGGATACCCGAATTCTTTTCTGTTAATCATTTCATACCGGTACAATGCATCATAATCGTGGTTTTGTACAAATGATAATACGGGATGCAGGGCATTGCTTACCTGAATGAGTACACGGCCAAGGTCATCCTTCCGGCCGGCCCTTCCGCTTACCTGTTCCATTAACTGAAAGGCTTTTTCATTCACCCTGAAGTCTGTAAAGCCGAGAATACCATCTGCATCGATGATGCCTACCAGGTTTACATGTTCAAAATCGAGCCCTTTTACCACCATCTGTGTGCCAACCAGTATATCCAGTCTTCGCTGTTCAAATAATTTAATCAGTGCATCATGGTCGTTCTTGCCTTTCACACTGTCATAATCCATCCGGGCAATTTTTGCATCCGGGAAATATTCATTCAGCAATTCTTCAATCTGTTCTGTACCGAAATTCTTCTGGGTAAAGTCGTGACTGCCACAGGCAGCACAGGTATGGATCACCGGATAATGCGTGCCACAGTAATGACAGGTGAGTTTGTTTTTGAACTTATGGTAGGTGAGTGTTACATCACAGTTCTGGCATTCTGGTATCCAGCCGCAGGTATTGCAGATCTGATAAGGCGCATAACCTCTTCTGTTCTGGAAGAGGATGACCTGTTTTTGTTGTTCCAGTGATAACCTGATCGCTTCCAGCAGGGGTTCTGTAAAAGCGATTTTTACTTTCTGCTGGTATTTTTTTACATCTACCAGTTCAATCCTCGGAAGCTTTGCATCGCCAAATCTTTCGGTTAAACGAACCAGTCCGAATTTATCCTGCTCGCAGTTATAATAGCTTTCAATAGAAGGAGTGGCACTGCCCAGTAAAACCTTTGCCTGAAAAAGACTTCCATAATAAATTGCTGCGTCCCTTGCATGGTAACGTGGCGCAGGATCCTGTTGTTTATAGGAGTTATCATGCTCCTCATCGGCAATAATGAGGGAAAGTTTTTTAAAGGGCAGGAACAATGCCGATCTGGCGCCCAATACAATTTTTATTTCGCCTGTTTTTACCTTGTTCCATATTTCCACCCTTTCATTCGCATTGAATTTGGAATGATAAATGGCAATCTGTCCGCCAAAATATTCCTGCAGTCTGCGAATCATTTGTGCGGTTAAGGCAATTTCAGGGAGCATATACAAAACCTGATCGCCTTTATCTAATTGCTCCTGTATGAGTTGTGTATATACCTGCGTTTTACCACTGGCCGTTACACCGTGCAGCAGGCATACCTGTTTGGTTTGAAAAACCTGCTGTACCGCTGCCAGGGCTTTTTCCTGTGCAGGAGAGAGTGTGAAACTGATATTACTGTTTTGATCCCCGAGTTGTATGCGGTCCGTGCTTCTTTTTTCTGCTATCAAAATGCCTTTGTCGATCAGTCCTTTCAATTGGGCGACACTGGCACCGGCTTTTTTGAGTAATTCGGGTTGAATCACCGTGCCTTCTGTTTTAAGCAGATGGAGAAAGGCCAATAACAGTTCCATCTGTTTGGGTGCTTTGCTCCAGTTGTTGAGTAATTCGGCCAGCTGGTCCTCATTTCTATAGGCAGGGGCCAGTTCAATATAAGTCTGTTTTTTCTCTGTATATTTTTCTTTCAGTTCTTCCCATACATAACAGACTTCTTTTTCGATCAGTTTTTTTACAACCGGATACACATGTGTAACATCGAGCAGGTTCTGCACTTCACTGATCCGCAGTTCTTTCTTCAGTTCCAGTGCCTCGGCTACTATATATTCATTGTCTGATAGATCGCTGAAATTGATGGATCTTTCTTCGTTCCAGATAAGGATGCTTTCGCTGGACAATTTAAGGTTGGCGGGAACAGCAGCCTGCATTACTTCACCTTCACTGCACATATAATAACCGGCCATCCATTCCCAAAACTTTAATTGTTCGGCATGGAGTATGGGCTCCTGATCGAGCACATTGATGATATCGCGTGGATTGAATGCTTCCGGTTTTTCGGCAAATATTTTTTTGATAATGCCTGCATATTTTTTTCTTCCACCCAGCATCACTTCAACACGAATACCCGGCTGTACCACTTCCCGGTAATGTTCAGGTATGGCCCAGGTATAGTTTTTAGGTAAAGCGAGTGGTATAATAATTTCTGCAAACAAGGATCTATCAATTTCCATCAAAAATAAGGCTTACACAACGGAATAGTTCCGGTATCGGCGCAAGCCCGCATCCATGATATCGTAGACCTGTTGTCGGAGTGCAGGAATATCTTTCATGGTCATACCAGCCACAGGTATTTCCTGCAGGTAGATAACCCTGTTTTTACCTGGCGTTAATGACAGGATACTGTTATAGTGTAATCTTTCCAATGTATCTACCAGGAGGAGTGGTTTGATGGGGGTTTCTGTTTCAATGGCGATACGGAAAGCGCCATCAAAAAAATCTTTTAATGGGTGAGGCGTTTCATTAAATGTGCCTTCTGGGAAAATGAAAATAGAAATACCTTGTTTGAGTGCTGCTTTTAAGGCACGTACACTTTTGGATCTGGTTTCAGCATTTTTTCTGTCAACCAGCACCACCGCAGCACGGTATATCCAGCCGAATACCGGAATTTTTACCATTTCATATTTGCCGAGTATCCGTATGGGTTGATGGCTGATGAGTACCAGTGGCGGAATATCCATATAGGAAATATGATTGGCTACGAAAATGTATTGGCGTGTATTGTCGTGCGGGTATTCAAATATTTCTTTGTGTCGGATACCGATCAGAAAGTACCAGCTCCGGGCCCAAAGCATACAGAGTTTGTAGATGAGGTTGCCACCGGTAATTTTCCCAAACGAGAGGGCGATTAATACAAAGGGAAAAACAACCAGCATAATGCCTACAAACAATACAAAAGCATACACACAATAGATCCATTGAACGGGCTTCAGCAATACATTCATAAGCCGAACTTAAAGAAAAAAGCCGATCAGCCTCTGGCCGATCGACTTTTATTCTCTCTCATGTGAGTTGTCCTAAGGGTTTAGGTCAGAATTTATATACGGCAGCAAGTATAAAAGCTGCGGATGTTTTGGTGCCGGTACTGCTAGCCCCTTTAAAGAAAACAGGCTGTTGCGAATTGTCGACCCTGAATTCCGGAATAATAGTCAGGTTATCAACTTTCAGGTTAGCTGATAAAGTAGTGGCAAGCATTTTGCCGCCAATGCCGATAGGTGTATTCTTGCGGTCATCAAAATAATCCTGTCTGAGTGTGAACCCAACAGCAGAGCTGGGGTCGTAATTCAGGTACATTGCATGACTTTTCCAACTGGAAGAACTGCCGCCGATTTTGTAAGACTGCAGGCTGCCATCGTAACTAATACCCCATTTATCGGCAAGTGCGCCGGTTACTACGAGGTTATACTGTGTGATGCCTGCACCGCCCTGAAAATTGAGGTAGGCTTTTACCTTATCATTGCTGGTAGCTGTGCTGAATTGTGCCAGAAAGAATTTGGCAGAAGAACTGGTGGTACTATAATCGGTTGGATTGGCAATACCTACCATCATAGCGCTTTTGCCACCCAGTGAAATATCTGCTTTGATACCTGTGTGGAAGAAGGGACCAAATGAAAAGCCGTAAGACATACTATAGTTTCTGTTACCGGCGGCATCTACCAGTTCATAGCCCACATGTGTGGCCCATTTACCCATGGTGAATTTCACTTTGTCTGATGCTGCATAGGTGAGGTACATTTGTTTTATAGAAGCCAGTGAGCCCGCATCATTGTAAGAGAACTCCTGGGCCCTGCGGCCAAAACCAAGATCGGCCGTAGCAGTTACCTTGCCGACCGTATGATCAACTTTAAAAGTGGCCATACCCAGTTCAAAAGAATTCTGTGAATTGGTGAAGCTGGTAAAATTGTTGGTTTTGCCGGGAGCATCAGAAAATCCATAACGGTAATACGCATCAATGGCACCGGAGAAAGTGGTGACGGCTTTTTTAGTTGAATCGCTTTGTGCGTTGATGGAAAGAAAGCTGAATAGCAGACACGAAAAGGCTGAAATTTTCTTTAACATTGCAGAAGGTTTTATGATTAACAAATAGGTACAGCCGGTAAACCTGGTCAGAGGTTTATCATATGGCTGTACCTTACTTTTTTAATAAGAAATAAAGAAATAAGAAACAAGAGACAAGGAGCAAGATTCAAGAGACAGGGGATAAGAGTCTTGATCCCTGTCTCTTGAAACCTTGTTTCTTATACTATTATTCGGCGATGGCGCTTTCTTTGAGAATGCCATTGTTTTCTACCAATAAAGTGCCCTGTACATATTTTTCATTGTGCTGGGTAGCATCGAGTCCGATGATTTCTTCTTCAGAGCTTACACGTAAGGGCAGTATGAAATTGATGAATTTGAAAATACCATACGATACCACAAAGCTGTATGCCACAACAATGCCCAATGCTTTTACCTGAGTGAAGAAAAAGGTGGCATTGCCATAGAATAAACCATCTGCGCCAGCACTGTTAACGGTTTTGGTAGCAAAGATGCCTGTCAGTAACATACCTACCATACCGCCGATACCATGACAGGGGAACACATCCAGCGTATCGTCGAGTTTTGATTTTGATTTATAGTACACCGCTATATTGGAAACAATGGCTGCGATGACACCAACAAAAATAGATTGTGGAATGGCTACGAAACCTGCTGCGGGTGTAATGGCTACCAGTCCAACAACGGCACCAATACAGAAGCCCAGTACAGAAGGTTTTTTACCCCTCAGTACATCAAAAAACATCCATGATAAACCGGCAGCGGCAGCTGCTGTATTTGTGGTAGCAAAAGCAGAAACAGCCAGCGGACCAGCGCCCACAGCAGAACCCGCATTAAAACCAAACCAGCCAAACCATAATAAACCGGTACCGATTAATACATAGGGGAGGTTGGCAGGTGGAATCTCTTTTTGTTCCACATGTGCCTGTCTGCGTTTTAATACCAAAGCTCCCGCGAGGGCTGCACAACCGGCTGAAATATGCACAACAGTACCTCCTGCAAAATCGAGGGCGCCCATTTTAAAGAGGAAGCCTTCAGGGTGCCAGGTCCAGTGTGCGATCGGTGCATATACCAGCAAGCTGAACAGTGCGATAAAGAGAATATAAGAAGTGAACTTTATACGCTCTGCCACCGCACCCACCACGAGTCCGGGGGTAATGATGGCAAACATCAGTTGAAAAAGCGCAAAGAGGGTAATGGGAATGGTAGGGGCCAGACTCCAGGGAGCACCTGAATTAATGCCCTTGAAGAACAGGTGGGTGGTTGGGTTGCCGATAAAGCCACCGATTGATTCACCAAAACAAAGGCTATAGCCTACAAAGACCCAGAGTATACTCACTACGCCGGTAGCTACCACACTTTTAATCATGGTTGAAATAACGTTTTTACGGTGCACCATACCACCGTAAAAGAAAGCCAGCCCCGGCGTCATTAAAAATACCAGGGCGGTTGCAACAAGGATCCATGTAATATCTGCTGCACTGTAAGCACCTGCTTCGTCTGTAAAGTTGGGGAGAGAGGGAACGAACAGTGCAGCTACAGCTACTGCAACCAGTGCAATAAAAGGAGCGGCCTGCTGGAATGTCAATTTTTTCATGCTAGTTAGGGTATTTTTACGTTATAAAATATTTTAATAAATATTTATAATTCAATAATACTAATAAAAAATGATAAATTCTAAACAATTATTAACATTTTATATTTTGTAATTTAATTTATTCAGTTTGGGAAAATGTCATGAAATCAATCTAAGTGATTGATTTATAAACTAAAAAAGCCTACTGTATGGCTACAGTAGGCTTTTGAAAATAATAAATATAAAAAATAATTATGTATTAACTAAGTAGCTTTGGTCCTTCGATTCGAGTACTGATGAGCCCATTAGGTATTGATCAACCCTTCTTGCGCATTCTCTGCCCTCACTAATGGCCCAAACCACCAGCGACTGCCCCCTCCGCATATCACCCGCCGTAAATATCTTGGGTATATTGGTCTGAAACTTCTTTTCATCGGCCCTTACATTGCCTCTCTCATCCAGTTCCACACCCAGCTCTTCAATCAATCCATCGTGTTGCGGATGCAAAAAACCCATGGCCAGTAAAGCCAGCTCACAGGGTATTTCCCGCTCTGATCCGGCGATTTCTTCAAATCCTGCCGGTTTATCTGTGGTAGAGGCCTTCCACTGCAGGTCTACGATCTGTAAAGCTTTCAGTTGACCCTGTTCATCACCCAGAAAAGCCTTGGTGGCCACTGCCCATTGTCTGTTGGCGCCTTCTTCATGCGAGGAAGTGGTTTTGAGGGTCATAGGATAGGTTGGCCAGGGCATCTGTGCCGTTCTCTGTTCAGGCGGCTTGGGTAACAGTTCCAATTGCGTTACCGAATAAGCACCCTGTCTGTTTGAAGTGCCCACGCAATCGCTTCCTGTATCACCACCGCCAATCACCACTACATTTTTTGCAGTCGCAAAAATATCGGCAGTTATTACGGGTTCATTCGATACACGCTGGTTCTGCTGCTTTAAAAAATCCATCGCAAAATGAACACCTTTCAAATCCCTGCCGGGTATATTGAGGTTTCTCGGAACCGTAGAGCCACCGGCCAGTACAATGGCCTGAAACTCCCGCAGCAAATCATTGATGCCTATATTCACACCCACATTGGCATTGCACCTGAACACCACACCTTCTTTTTCCATCAGCTGTATCCTGCGCTCTACCACCCATTTCTCCAGCTTGAAATCGGGAATACCATAACGCAATAAACCACCCGGTGCAGCATCTCTTTCAAAAACAGTTACCAGATGTCCCGCATAATTTAATTGCGCGGCGGCGGCAAGTCCGGCCGGACCAGAACCCACCACTGCAATTTTTTTACCCGTGCGTACATTCGGTGTGCGTGGCTGTACAAAACCCTTATCGAAAGCAATTTCAATAATATGCTTCTCAATTTCTTCAATGGTAACGGGCGGTTGATTGATACCTAATACACAGGCACTTTCGCAGGGGGCAGGACAAATTCTGCCGGTGAACTCGGGGAAATTATTGGTGGCACTTAATAGCTCATAAGCTTCTTCCCAGCTTTCGCGGTAAACAGCATCATTGAATTCGGGAATGATATTGCCCAGCGGGCATCCATTATGACAAAACGGAACGCCGCAGTTCATACAACGGGCCGACTGTTGATTCAGTGTTTCGTCGGGCAGGCGCTCTACAAATTCTTTATAGTCCTGAATGCGCTCCTCCGCCTTTCTCTTTCCGGGAAGGGTTCGTGTAAATTCAAGAAATCCTGTTGGTTTACCCATGGTGTTTTATTTTTTGAGCCTATGGCTTATAGCTTATGGCGTATAGTAGATGGCATATGGTAAATGCGCTAAAGCCGATTTGCTATTCGCTATTAACTATAAGCCATTAGCCATAAGCTATTACCCATACGCCATTAGCTATACACTATCTGCTCTTTTTGTTTCAGTGCTTTTTTATAATCGCTCGGGAATACTTTAATAAAATTTTTCTGTTGGTTCTCAAAATCGTCCAGTATAAAACGTGCTACTGTGCTGTTTGTGTACGCATAGTGTTTTGTGATCATGCCGTGCAGAAAACTGATATCATCGGGTTCCAGTGGATCGAGTTCTACCATTTCCTTATTACATCTTTCGGCAAACAAGCCACTTGCATTGTAGATATAGGCAATGCCGCCACTCATACCGGCTGCAAAATTTCTTCCGGTATCTCCCAGTATTACGGCTCGGCCACCGGTCATGTATTCGCAACCATGATCACCCACGCCTTCTACCACTACATTGGCGCCGGAATTTCTCACTGCAAAACGTTCACCGGCTTTTCCCCTGATGAATGCTTCGCCCGATGTAGCGCCATACAAAGCCACATTGCCAATAATGATATTTTCTTCCGGCACAAAGCTGGCTTGCTTATACGGGTATACAATCAGTTTAGCGCCACTCAGTCCCTTACCAAAATAATCATTGGCATCGCCTTCCAGTTCCAGTGTAATGCCTTTTGTATTGAAGGCACCAAAACTTTGTCCGGCTGTTCCGGTGAAATTGAAGTGAATGGTATCATCCGGTAATCCTTCTGCGCGGTATATTTTGGTGATTTCATTGGAAAGAATAGTGCCTGCTGTTCGATCGGTATTTTTTATCGGCATCGATGCACTAACAGGTTCTTTTCTTTCCAGTGCAGGTGCGGCAGCTTTTAATAATTTCCAGTCGAGTACCTCATTCAATCCATGGTCCTGTTCTTCCTGTTTGTATAATCCTGTATACAGTGATTCAGGTTCTTTGTACAATACGGCGGAAAGATCAAGCTTATCATATTTCCAGTGTGAAATATTGTCTCTCATTTCCAGTGCATCTACCTGACCAATCATTTCATGGATGGTTCTGTATCCCAGTTCGGCCATGATTTCCCTGAGTTCCTGTGTAATGAATCTGAAGAAGTTTACCACATGATCCGGATCGCCAGCAAATCTTTTTCTCAGTTCAGGATCCTGTGTGGCCACGCCAACGGGACAGGTATTCAGGTGGCATTTGCGCATCATGATACATCCTTCCACAATTAAAGCAGCTGTGGCAACACCCCATTCTTCCGCACCCAATAAAGTGGCAATGGCAATATCACGACCCGTTTTCATTTGTCCGTCTGCCTGCACCACAATACGGCTCCTTAATTTATTCTTTACCAATGTCTGGTGTGTTTCTGCCAGTCCGAGTTCCCAGGGCAATCCGGCATGTTTGATGGAACTGATGGGGGATGCCCCTGTGCCACCATCATGTCCGGATATCAACACCACATCCGCTTTTGCTTTAGCCACGCCTGCTGCAATGGTGCCTACACCTGCTTTCGATACCAGCTTCACATTGATGCGTGCCGCACGATTCGCATTTTTTAAATCGAAAATCAATTGTGCCAGGTCTTCAATAGAATAAATGTCATGGTGTGGTGGTGGTGATATCAATCCAACACCGGGTGTGGCATGTCTGGTTTTACCAATCCATTCATCTACTTTATGTCCGGGTAATTGTCCACCTTCGCCTGGCTTGGCACCCTGTGCCATTTTAATTTGTAATTCATCGGCTTCCGTAAGGTATAAACTCGTAACGCCAAACCTGGCAGATGCCACCTGTTTAATCGAAGAGCGCATCGAGTCGCCATTGGCCAGTGGGGAATAACGTATTTCGTCTTCACCACCTTCGCCCGTATTGCTTTTGCCACCGAGCCGGTTCATCGCAATGGCCAGTGTGGTATGCGCTTCCCAGGAAATAGAACCGAACGACATAGCGCCGGTGGCAAATCTTTTGTAGATAGCTTCTGCTGGTTCTACTTCATCAATGGAAACGGATGGACGGTTTCTCTTGAACTGAAAGAGACTGCGCAGTGTACAGGCTTTCTCTGACTGATCGTTGATGAGTTTTGAATATTTCTTGAAGGTGTTATAATCGTTTGTTTTGGTAGCATGTTGCAGAAGATGAATGGTCTGCGGATTAAAGAGATGAAATTCTCCTTTTCTTTTCCATTGGTACACACCACCTACCGGTAAACGATCAACCGGAATTTCTTTTTTACCAAAAGCAAAATAATGTTTGGCCAAAGTTTCCCTGGCAATTTCATCCAGTCCCATGCCCTCAATTCTTGAAGTGGCACCGGTGAAATAAATATCCACTACTTTTTTATTCAGTCCGATGATTTCAAAAATCTGTGCACCCTGGTAGGATTGCAAGGTAGAGATACCCATTTTTGAAAACACTTTCAGCAAGCCTTCATTAACGGCTTTGATATAATTTTTCTTGAGGTAATCTGCATCCAGTGTTGTTTTGAGTTTACCGCTCAGTTTCATATCTCTGATAGAAGAGAGTGCGAGATAAGGGTTGATGGCGGTGGCACCAAAAGCAATTAGACAGGCGAAGTGATGCACTTCCCAAACATCACCCGCTTCTACAATGATGCCTACCTGACCACGGTATCCTTTTCTGATAAGGTGGTGGTGTACGGCAGCAGTGGCGAGTAAGGAGGGCATGGGGGCGTGGTCCGAATCGATCGCCCGGTCTGTGAGGATGATCACTTCAAAACCATCTTCCACCGCATCCACCGCATAACGGCAAAGCCTGTCCAGTCCTGCTTTTAATGAACCAGGCTTGCCATCGGCCCGAAAATAAGTCTGTAATGTTTTGGCCTGAAAAATGCCGGTATCAATACTGCGTATTTTCTCTAATTCATGATTGGTGAGTACGGGTTGTTTGAGTGCTACACTATGACAGGCCAGTGGATCCTCTACCAGCAGATTGCCATTACTGCCGGCAAAAGTAGCCAGTGACATTACCATGCGTTCGCGAATGGGATCGATGGGTGGGTTGGTTACCTGTGCAAAGAGCTGTTTGAAATAACTGCTCAGGTGTTGTGGTTGATCGCTCAGAACAGCGAGGGGTGTGTCTGTGCCCATGGAGCCAATTGGTTCTTTGCCATCGAGTGCCATCGGTGCAATAATGGTATCCAGGTCCTCGGTTGAATAACCAAAAGCTTTCTGGTATTTGAATACCTGATCGTGTTCGAGGTGGGTGAACATAACACGTGGTTCCGGTAATTCCTCAAGTCTGATTTTATATTTATTCAACCATTCTGCATAAGGTTTCTGTGAACAGATTTGCTGCTTCAGTTCTTCATCGCTGATGATGCGTCCCTGCTCCATATCTACCACAAACATTTTACCGGGCTGCAGTCTGCCTTTTTCAATAATGGTGGCGGGATCAACAGGTAGTACACCTGTTTCGGAAGCCATGATGACACGGTCGTCGTTGGTTACACAGTATCGCGATGGACGTAACCCATTTCTGTCGAGTGTGGCACCTATTATTTTTCCATCGGTAAAAGAAATGGAAGCGGGGCCATCCCATGGTTCCATCATACAGGCATGGTATTCGTAGAAAGCTTTTTTTACGGCATCCATTTCATCATTGCCATCCCAGGCTTCGGGTATCAGCATCATCATTACATGTGGCAATGAGCGACCGGTAAGCGTGAGCAGTTCAATCATGTTATCGAGACAGGCCGAGTCGGATTGTCCGTTGGTAACGATCGGCAAGAGCATTTCCATTTCTTCTTTGCTGAAGAAAGGAGAGGTGAAGCCTTTTTCACTGGTACGTAACCAGTTGAGGTTACCCTGCAGTGTATTAATCTCGCCATTGTGCGCTATGTAACGGAAGGGTTGTGCCAGTTTCCAGGAAGGGAAGGTATTGGTAGCAAAACGGGAGTGTACCAGTCCGAATGCAGAAACCACTCTTTTATCGCTGAGGTCGGGGAAATAGCCCCTTACCTGTGTACTGGTGAGTTGTCCCTTATACACAATGGTTTTATAGGAAAGTGAAGCGAGGTAAAAACCGATCTCGTCTTTCTTAACGGTATTGTTGATGGTATGTGAAGCGTAATTGCGTAATACAAAAAGCTTGCGTTCAAATTCATCGGCCTGTGTAATATGGTCGGGACAGGCAATGAATACCTGTTCCATGACGGGCTCAACGGAGAGTGCTGTTTTGCCGATATCGGTGGTGTTAACGGGTACCTTGCGGTAGCAGAGAATGTCAAGTCCGAGTTTTTCTGCTGAGCGATTGAAAATATCGCGGCATTCTTCACGTAGTCTTAATTCTTTGGGGAAGAAGATGGTGCCAACGCCATACCTGCCTACGGAAGGTAGGTGAACGCCTTGTTTGATACATTCATCGAAGAAGAACTCATGGGGTATCTGTATCATGATACCGGCGCCATCGCCCGTATTGCTTTCGCAGCCACAGGCGCCACGGTGTTCCATGTTTTCCAGCACGGTAAGGGCATCTGTGATGTGCTGGTGCGATTTACTACCCTTGATATTTGCTACGAACCCAATGCCACATGCATCATGTTCAAAGCTTGGGTCATACAAACCCTGGCTGTTTCTTGAAACAAGCATTTGCAACCGAATTAAAGTTCAGGAAATAGAATGGCAGGCAATCGGTACTAAATTAATTAAAAAAATGAAGATTTTGAAATAAGTTATTCAGTAAATGTGAATATTGATTGAATTTTATTCAAAATTGATCCATATTTATCGAATATTGTTCATTTTAAAACGAACGTTTGTTCTTTTTTGTAAAAATCAATGAAATGCAGAATGCCTTTCTTTCTTCCCTTCTCACTGCAAAAAAACTGAGTAGTTAGTAAGCGCTGCCTATTCAAAATGTTTTCGCAGGGAGAAAGGTAGAAGGAGAGAAGGGGAAGATTGAATAACCCACTTCGAAATTGGATATTCAGTAAGGAATTAAGTGTTTTATTTTCAAAGTCTATTCAATAAATGCATTCCCTCCGTTTACTTTTTTGTCTTGACACAAAAAAGTAACAAAAAAAGTCAAGGCTGTCGAAAAAAAGCTAAAATTCATTTCATTACGCTACAATGGATGAAGTCTAAAGCTAGAAAGTTATTTCTTTTTTTTAGCGAAGCTGTGCATCAGCTTTTGTATAAAGCCAGCCATCATCCATTGCTTAACGCTTCATTCCATGAATTTCTTAACGCTTTTTTTCTTAGGCCGGAGCTTACTACTTTTCAATATTGCATTTGGCGCTATTCTACTAAATCCAATATGTATTATTCGTTATTCATTCGCCTTTGTAAACAAAGTAATGTTCGGGGAAGGCGAATGATGGGGCTGTATTTTTGGCGAAGATGCCATATACGGTGCTGCCGGTGCCGGTCATGGATGCGTAGAGGGCGCCTTTTTCGTAGAACTGGTCTCTGATAGATTGAATTTCAGGATAGGCCTGCATAACAGGTGCTTCAAAATCGTTGCTGAGCAGGTTGCGCCAGCTATCTACCGGCTGCTGTATAATATCCTTACAAGCATGTTTAGGTGCTGAAGGTTGTATTTGTGAAAAGGCCCATCCGGTAGGTACATGTATGCCCGGATTCACGAGTACAAAATAATAAGCTGATAAGTCTAATGTAATATTTTCAAGTTGCTCACCCCGCCCGGTTGCATAACTGGCTTTGTTGCGGATAAAAAACGGACAATCACTACCCAGCTGTAATGCATAACTGATGAGTTGCTCTTCCTGTAAACCCAGATTGAATTGCTGGTTAAGCATGGTCAATGTAAAAGCACCATCGGCACTGCCGCCGCCCAATCCGGCACCCATGGGAATATGTTTATGCAGGTGCATCGTAATGGGTGGTAGTTCAGGAAAATCTTTTTTGAGCAGGTGCCAGGCTTTGCTGCAAAGGTTGTTTTGCATATCTCCGGCAATGGGGAGTCCGGTGCAGGTAAACGTTACATCACCCTCACTACCGGTACCACGTATAATTTCCAATGCATCCCTTAAACCTGCAACAGGATAAAACACTGTCTCCAGATCATGGTACCCATCCTCCCTTTTTCGGATAATATTCAGCCCAAGGTTGATTTTAGCGTTAGGGAAGGAAAGCATGGGGGTGAATGGTCAATGGTGAATGGTGAATGGAATTCAAAATGCAAAAGTCAAAATTCAAAAAGCAAAATTCAAAAACAAAAAGTCTCAAAGCCCTATCGGGTAAAAGCCCTGTCAAACATAGATCACAACCCTACGTAAATCATTCATACATCCCAAATCTGCGATCTGCCATCTGACATTCAAATCCGACATCCGCCATCCTACATCAGACATCCAAATCTGCGATCTGCCATCTGCCATCTGAGATCTTACATCTGCGATCTGCGGTTCATCTCGTCCCTGATGGCAATGGCCCTGATATAGTCTTCGTGTTCGAGTACATCATTCAGCAGGTTCTGGAGTTCTTCGAGACTCATGCTGCTGAGGTCTTCACGGCCGGCTGTATTGTCTTCGGCACCAACGGCTTCGGCTTTTTGTTTTTTGCCGGTGCCTCCGTCTTCCATGAGTATACCTGCATTTTCCAGGATATGCTCATAGGTGTAAATGGGACAGCCAAAACGAACGGCCAGTGCCAGGGCATCGCTGGTGCGGCTGTCGATTTCTACCGTATCGTGTTCGGTGAAGCAAACCAGTTTTGAGTAGAAGATACCTTCCTGCAGATCGCTGATGATGATTTCCTGCAGTTCAACATTAAAGGCATTCATGAAATTTTTCATGAGGTCGTGGGTAAGCGGGCGGCTGGGCTGCATATGCTCCAATGCCACTGCAATAGCCTGTGCCTCAAAGCCACCAATTACAATGGGAAGTCTTCTTAAACCATTGGTTTCGCCCAACACCACCGCATAAGAATGGGTTTGTGTAATACTGTGCGAAAGGGCCACTATTTCCAGTTCTATCTTTTTCATAGACCACACGAAAATAAATCAATTTAGTGTAACTAGGTCAGGTTGCTCTTTTACCCTTCCGGCAACCCGTTCAGCAAAGGGGTTAAAAAGGCTTTTCTGATCTGATTTTTTTGTCGAACAGAAAAGTACCGAAGGGAAAGAAAGCAGCCAGAAAGGCCCATACCAGCATGCTGAATGGCCAGCCCTTTTCTTCTCTTACCATATAAGCCAGCCAGCAGTAGGCAATAAAAAGAATGCCATGAATCCAGCCGGTAAATTTTACGGCCTCGGGAAGATTGGCAAAATATTTTAAGGGCATGGCAATGCCTAACAATACGAGCAGGGAAATACCTTCTGCAATACCGATTTTCCGGAAAAGGGGTAGTGATGATGACATAGTGCAAAGAAACAACAAAGATGGCTTGTAAAGAACGGTTTCAGATGCTGTAACTTGCAGGTAAAATAATTTGTATGCCACTGGTTGAACTCAACTCCATTACCCCCAAAGAAATTGTACCCGGTTATAGTGCCCGTTTTATTCATACGGAAAACATGACTTTCTCTTACCTCGATGTAAAAGCAGGCTCTGCCCTTAAAGAACATTCTCATCCGCATGAGCAGGTGGCCCATGTACTGGAAGGCAGGTTTCAGCTTACGCTGGCCGGAGAGCCCATTGAGTTTGGTACGGGTGAAGTAATGGTGATACCCTCGAATGTACCCCATTCGGGTCTGGCCATTACAGATTGTAAACTGCTGGATGTATTTCATCCGGTACGTGAAGATTACCGGGCCTTATAAAAAACAAAAACATGAATCTTGATCTTACCGGAAAAACAGCATTGGTATGTGGCGCTTCACAAGGGCTGGGCGCGGCCGTAGCGCATGAACTGGCACTGATGGGTGCGAATGTATACCTGCTGGCACGTAATGAAGCAAACCTGAAAGCCGTATTGCATTCATTGGATACGGCTTTACAACAGCAGCATGGCTATTTTGTGGCCGATACCAGTGAACCTTCGGCTGTGGCATCGCTGATCAGCGATTTTCTCTCTAAGGGACATACGATTGATATACTGGTAAACAATAGTGGCGGACCTGCATCGGGTCCCTTGTTGCAAACAAATGTGGAAGATCTGGAAAAAGGTTTCCGTTCTCACTTGCTTACCGCGCATACACTGGCGCAGTTGGTAGTGCCCGGAATGCAGGCCAAAGGTTTTGGCAGGATCATCAATATTGTTTCTACCTCGGTTAAACAACCCATTAATGGGTTGGGTATTTCCAATACCGTAAGGGCAGCGGTTGCCAACTGGGCCAAAACCCTGGCCAATGAGATAGGGAAGTATGGCATCACGGTAAACAATGTGTTGCCCGGTTATACCAAAACCGATCGTCTGGATTATTTATTTGGTAAACAGGCTGCAGATGCGGGTACTTCTGTGGATGCCATTGTAGATAAAACGGTGGCCATGATTCCTGCCGGCAGGCTGGGAGAGCCGGAAGAGTTTGCAGCAGCTGTGGCTTTTCTCTGCTCGCCTGCAGCGGCTTATATCAATGGGATTAATTTGCCGGTGGATGGGGGAAGGACGGGGAGTTTGTGAGATGGTTTTTCAACTTATACATAGATAGTGATGGATTGGTGAAATAGTAAAAATGCTGTTTCGCCAATTTTTTTATGCCTTTGATAATCATGACTATATAAAATTGCTGCAATGGGTTTTAAGTGGGAAGTTTCGTAAATTTACTAGTTGGGCGATATGTTTAACCACGATATAAAATGAGTAAAATCGAATTTATCCCATTAATAGAACTTCCAACTATAAAAGACAAGGATAACGGAAGCGGACCATCTGGAACTTCAAAGACCAATACATTTGAATCGGATTTATATCAGCAAAAATTACTTTCGAAAAGCTACAAAAGAATACCAGCCCCTATTTCAAAAGGGGTTTATCAATACTGCCTTTTTGATATCGAACTGGATGACTTAGAAGCTGTAATTAAACTTCACATATCGGATACCGAAATTAATCAATCCTGTTCTTTATTTGGTGGATATGCGATTTCCGTTGATGACAATATCGAACTTTATCCGCAATGTTGTGGGCTTTTGGAAGAAATTCAGTACTGGAAAACTATTTTAAAAAGTGACTTTGAAGATTTCTATTTGTTACAATGCCATCCATCACCTCTAATTTCAAAAAGGGGTACCGAAATAATAATTCAATGTAAAGACGAATCAGAAGCTTTTTGGCCTTTGACAATAAAGGAAATAATAAAACTAGACTACTTAAAAACGAGGGCGGCGTTGGTTACTCTTATTAAAAAACTTGAAAGATTCTCAAATAAACTGAATTCCTTGTCTGAAAAATTTGGAGTTACAAATATATCCGACATTTTAATTTGGGGTAAGCTCTAAAACACATCGTCTAACATCAGTTTAGCAAAAGTTAGGCTGACGAATTTCGTCCATTAACCGTAGGAATTCTGACTCAGCTTCAGTAATTTGCCTTTAGCTAATCGATTTTTAATGGCTAAGCAAGCAGCAGAATATATTTCCCAACCTTCGCCAAGCCCTGAACGTTAGCTGCAACTCATATAGACCATCATCATTATGACAGAGCAAGAATATTCAGAATCAGGAAACCCAATTTATCGATACGACGATAAAAAAGACAGAGAATTGCAACCAGCAATTGGTGATGGAGAAAATATAGAGGCAATTTCTAACCACATAGAAAATTGTGTTGGGAAAGTTGAAACAGTTTTTCACGAAATAGTTTCTGACATTGTTCACATCGAAGTTCATTGGGTTAAGCCAACTGACAAGTTTCCGTTTCATACCTTAGTAACTTCAGGGATGAGTGATTTACCAATGACGATTCCTGATGGATACGACATAAACCAATACATAGAATTGTGTATTTTACTTCCTGAAAATTGGACAATAGATGGCACTGACTTTCAAACTATGGAAGAAGCTTTTCAAGATGAAAATAATTATTGGCCAGTTCGTTGGCTAAAAGCAATTGCAAGGTTTCCTCACGAATATGAAACATTTCTAGGTTATGGACATACAATACCAAATGGGGAATTAGCAGCCCCGTTTTCTGAAAACACTAAATTGGGTTGTATGCTACTTTTGCCAAGTTTAAGTTTAGGTAATAATTTTTTTGAATTGAAAGTAAATGAAGAAAAGACAATTAATTTCTATTGTCTTTATCCGCTCTATAAAGAAGAGATGGATTTTAAATTAAAAAAGGGTACTGACGAGCTGATAAACAAATTTGAAAAGTATAATATCAGAGATGTAGTAGATATCAATCGAAAAAATACATGTTTAAAAAAAGGATTTTTAGGAATGTGGTAAATAGGCTTCAGTCACCATAAAGATTTGCCACTAGGCTAGCGGACGGAATAACAATAATCAATTGTTCTACTATCAGCTAATATCGGGCTTGGCTGAATGCTATTTGCCTTTTAGTTGTTAACTTCAGTTTCAGTTGCCGGACGGACACAGCAATAATTCCATCACTCCGGCAAAATTCGAACTTTATTAGGAAGGCTAATTGATATTCTATTTATGAAACAAATTTCGATATTCATTACCCTCCTTCTTCTTTCAGTCAGACTTTTAGGACAGGATAATTACTTTAGACAGACCTATGTATTTAACGGTTCAATTAGAACAGACAAAGGGCAAGAATTGAAAATCAACATGAATTTTTTGATTCTTCTTGACTCTACCATTGTAGGCTCTTATTATTACACGCCCAAAAATGGTTCTTTGAAATTAGTTGGGCACCTGAATTCGGACAATTCATTTATCCTTGCGGAAAGAAATGAAAGCGACAGCATTACTGGTTTTTTCAATGGAATACTAGCCAGTGACAAAAAATCAGCTTCCGGAGAATGGACTACTCCTTCGAGAGACAAAAGCTTCGACTTTTCGGTAAATATAATTGAAGAGAAATCATATTGGGACTATATAAAGAAAAATAGAAGCCTATATGAATATTCTGACTTTGATTTAGTAATGAAGGAAAGTGATAAGGTTTTAAGCATAGATGTTGGAGACAAAGGGATAGATAAGCTTCCTGTTGGGCTTGGCAAATTAAAAAGAATAGTTTCCTTTAATTTACTAGGCAATGATTTTACTTCTTTTCCATTAGTTCTTGCCCGCTTAACTAGTTTAGAAGAGATATCTCTAAGTACCAATAAATTAACCGAAATTTCTACACAAATTAGGCGACTAAAAAATCTTCGGATTTTAATTATGAATAACAATAAACTAGTTGAGTTGCCAAGGGAAATTGGGGAGTTGACAAATTTATTATATCTGGATATTGGAAACAATAAGCTTAAAAGTTTGCCTAAAGAAATTCAATACTTGACAAATCTCCAAGAATTGCATATTGAGCGCAATGCACTTAATGAAAAAGAAAAACAACGTATAAAAAAACTACTTCCTAATTGCGTAATTCACTTTTGACAAATCCAGTGTTGCTGTGGACTCCCACTTGAACTTGCCCATTCAATGTTATCCCTAATGCACATTCCCCTTACTGCAGTTTCTTCCCCGTTTTATCAATATAAAACACATCATTCCCTTTTTTAACCTGCGCTTTGCCATTGATAAAATCATCTGCATCATCGAACTGGGGGGCAATTACTTCCTTGCCGTCTACATCCACAAACCCGATTTTGTTGTTCAGTAAAACGGCACACATGCCTTCTGAATAACCAAAAATATTATCGTATTTAACAGGGATCAGGATTTTACCATCATTGGCAATGAGTCCGATTTTCTGGTTGAGTGCGGCAATTACGCATTCTGATTGTTTGGCATTGACCAGGGTATCATATTTTACCTCGGTAATTTCACGGCCCTTATCGTTTACCATGCCCCATTTATTGTCGATTCTCACAAAACTCCGTCCCTCAACCGGAGAATAGATCTGTGTATATTTTGCAGGCGTGATTTCAGTAAAAGTCTCTGAGAAAAAACCGTGCTTGCCATTCTGTTTAAACCATAACAATGGTTTTGATTCGTCCATCCTTGAGATGTATTCATATTTCATCGGGATTTTCACTTCATTGTTTTTATTGATGGCACCAAAAAAATTACCCGTTCTTACATAAGCGATTCCACCCACAAAGGAAGAACCATATTCATAGGAGGGAGCAATCACGTCTTTCCCGTTCTGATCGATCCAGCCATATAGGTTATTCACTTTCACATTGTACAATCCATCCGATAAAGGTTCAACACGATCGTATTTTAAGGGGGCAACCACTTTGCCGGTTTTGTCGATTCTACCCACTTGGGTACCCTGCCTCACCATACAGGTGCCGTCTTTATCAAAACCGAATACACGGTCGTATACCAATGGAATCACTTCTTTACCCGTTTTATCAATGAATCCCCATTTACCGTTCCAGGTAACCCTGCAAAGGCCACCTACAAATTTATATCCTTCAGATGCAATGCTATACCTGGCGGGCACTACTTCCTTACCTTCCGTATTCAGCACACCCATCATACCATTTTTTTGCATGGTGGCCAGGCCTTCGTTGAAGGAGTTGATTTCGTCGTATATGGGAGCTGTTAGTTCCCTTCCGTTTATAGAGAGTAGTCCGTATTTCTTTTTGGAATCTTTGTATTCATAATACATACGCAATACAGCGTCTACCTGATCGTTATAGGTCTTTTTAATTTCTTCATATTTTATGGGTGTAATTTCTTTTCCCTGTGTATTGATAAGTCCCCATTTATTATTCATCCTTACTTCTGCTACGCCATTGCTGAAGTCTCTGGTCATCTCATATGTAAAGGTCGTAAGCTCTTTTCCGTTTACATCAATAAAACCATATTTGTGTAACCAATAGTAGCCTGTTTTAGCAGGTGCAAATGCCAGGTTGGAATTGTCAACGGTTTTTAATTCAGAAATATATGCGGTAATAAATCCATCATGATATTCATTGCCCAGCCAGTCATATTTCGCAGGAGCCACAATATTACCATTTGCATTCACGATACCATATTTTTCTTTACCATCAACTGTCTTCGTAAAAACACGGTAGCCATCCTGGGCGTAGGAGCAGAATGCCATCCAGCAGCAAACAAAGAAGGTGAATATTTTTTTCATGGGTTATATATTTAGTACGGATGATAAAATGTTTGGAACCTGCAAACAGGTTATTCTTCTTCCTGTTCAATTTTATCGGCAGCCAATGGCTCTGTGCCGTTCATGAAGCTGATAGTGGGTATTTTTCCGGTAAGGTAGAGGTATAATGCTTTTGCGTTGAGGTAATCGTGACTGAAGAGCGTGGCTATAGCAGCAGGCTCTCTGGATATCGGTGTTGTTTCCATAAATAACAATGCCTTTCTGTTGAATAAGTATCCGGATCATTAATGCGGACGTTAAACAATCAATATTAGTATTATTCTTTTTCTTTTCTTTTTTCGAATGAAAGAAAATGAGGTTGACCATTCATTTTACTTAATTCTCGGTATGGTTATTACCTGTTGATGGCATTGCAGAAGTGACAATGGCAATAAAAAAAGGACCAGTTGTTAGCTGGCCCTTTTCGAATCATATATGACAGAATTTATTTCGCTTTCATCTTCTTTATTTCTTCCGTCAACTTCGGTACCACTTCAAACGCATCACCCACAATACCATAATCCGCAGCTTTGAAGAAAGGTGCTTCAGGATCTTTGTTGATCACCACAATGATCTTACTGCGGTTCACACCGGCGAGGTGCTGAATGGCACCCGATATACCGATCGCGATATATAAATTCGGCGCTACCTGTACACCTGTTTGTCCTACGTGTTCATGATGTGGTCTCCAGTGCGCATCACCCACGGGGCGGCTACAGGCGGTGGCAGCACCCAGTTCCTTCGCAAGATCGAGCAGGATACCCCAGTTTTCCGGTCCTTTTAAACCACGGCCTCCACTTACTACAATTTCCGCTTCGGTTAAGGGTATTTCTCCACTTACTTTATTTACGGCTGTTACTTTTACTTTAGGAGCATCTACTGCAATAGAAAGCTGGCTAACTTCCGCAGTGCCTTCTCCGGCGATGGTTGTATAACTGTTAGGGTTCAGGGAAATTACTTTTACAGGAGAGCTGATGCTTACATTGGCAAAAGCCTTACCTGAGAAAACGGTTTTCTTCACCACAAAACCATTGCTGGTATCGGGCAGGGCGCAGGCACCGGCAACGAGTCCGGCTTTCAAACGCACAGCCACACGACCCGCGATGGCCTTACCTGTCTGGGTATGAGAAATCACCACTACAGTAGCACCACTTGCGGTAGCGGCTTCTGCAATCACTTTGGCATATACCTGTGCATCGAGGTGGTTCAGGCTTTCATTGTTTACCTGGTGTACTTTTTTCACGCCGTATTTACCCAGTGCTGCAAGGTCGTCGCTTACGGTGCCCAGTACCAGTGCTTCGGCAGTAGTACCTGTTTGTTCGGCAATTTTAGCACCATAGGTAAGCGCTTCAAAAGAGGCTTTTTTGATATGGCCCTCAGAATGATCTACAAATATTAAAACAGACATTTCTTTTCTTTTTTAAGATGGTTGAATGCAATGCTTATCAGATTGCTTTGGCTTCTTCGTGTAACAATCTTACCAGTTCACCTACGTTATCAGGACTTACCAGTTTCACACCTGCTTTGGCCGGTGGTAATTCAAAACTTACAATAGAGGTAAGGGTATCTGTGGCAGCAGGCTCCACTACTTTCAATGGTTTGGTACGTGCGGCCATAATACCACGCATATTGGGTATGCGCTGTTCGGCAACACCTTTCTGGCAGCTTACTACAGCTGGTAATGCCAGTTCTGCTACTTCTTCACCACCTTCAATTTCACGGGTAACAGTGGCAGTAGTGCCATTCAGTTCGAATTTAGTAGCCAGTGAAATATAGGGTACATCTAATAATTCGGCAACCATGGCACCAATCGAGGAACCATTGTAATCAATGGTTTCTTTACCGGTAAACACAAGATCATAACCATCTTTCGCAATAGCGGCAATCTGCGAAGCAATAAAATAACTGTCGCTGCCATCTGCATTTACACGAATGGCTTCATCACCACCTAATGCCAATGCCTTACGGATAATCGGCTCTGCATCTGCACCACCCACCGTTACCAGGTGAACAGTAGTAGCAGGATCTTTTTCTTTTAACTCAATGGCCCTTACCAATGAATACCATTCATCATAAGGATTGATGATCCACTGAACACCATTTTCATCGAATTTGCTGTTACCATCGGTGAAAGCAATTTTGGATGTAGTGTCGGGCGTCTTACTTACACAAACCAGAATTTTCATATGTAATAGTAGGTTTTGATGCGACAATTAGTTGTCTATGCAACTATTTAACAAATATAGGAAGCTTTTGTTTCCGGCAAAGGTTCGGATAAATTTTTTAACAGTGGAAATTTTTAGCGAGCATATAGCAGAGGGTGAATGGTCAATGGTGAATTGTGAATGGCGCGTATGGGTTATGGCTAATGGCGGATAGCTGATAGCGGATAGGTTATGGCTAATAGTGAGGACTGTAAACCGGGCTCTTTCCATAGGCTATAACCTATAAGCCATATGCTATTCACCATTGACCATTCACGATTCACAACACCAAGGCGTTATCTTTGTGCCATGGAGCGAATCACCCGTATACTGGCATTCCTGGAACAGAACCCGAAGGATAATTTTCTGCGGCATGCACTGGCATTGGAATATATAAAAACAGGGAAACTGGAAGAAGCGAGAAGCCTGTTTGAAGCGGTACTTACCGATTCGCCCGACTATGTAGGTTCTTATTACCACCTGGCCAAATTACTGGAGCAATTACAGCAAACAGATCTGGCTATTCAATGGTATGAAAAAGGCATGGAAGCTGCCAAGGCAGCAGGAGATAACCATGCGCTAAATGAACTGAGAGCAGCGTATGAGGACCTGATTTATTGATGGCTGATGTCTGATCGCTGATGTAGGATATATATTTTTACAAATCAGACATCAGCGATCAGACATCAGACATGTTCCTCAACTGCCTCTCGATCCCCCGGTTTTAATGGGTTTTTTGGCAACACCTACGGCTTTGGTGCCGGGTTTGCTGATGAATTTAGAAGCCTGTGCAGCATTTTTTGAACCCGCAGCACCCGCTTTTCCGGCTTTCTTGTTATTTACAGGTAATCCCATATAATTCGTTTTACTCAAATATAAGCAAAGAGAGGGATCTTTGATTTTTTGATCTTTGATTTTCTGATTTATTAAAGCTTGATTATTGTAAAGAACCAGGATCAGGAATTCAAAGAATCAAAAAATCAAACATTATTTCTGTACTTTCCCGCCCTAAAATTGTTTGCTATGTCTGCCACAAAGACCTACGATTTTGCGAAATATAAAACACCTGTTGGTACAGTATTAAACTGTAAGGGATGGATACAGGAAGCTGCTTTGCGTATGTTGCTGAACAACCTGGATCCAGCGGTGGCAGAAAGACCGGAAGACCTGATTGTATATGGAGGAAGGGGAAAAGCTGCCCGCAACATCGAAAGTCTGGATCTGATTATTCAATCACTCAAAAAGCTGGAGAATGATGAAACCCTGCTCATACAGAGCGGAAAGCCTGTTGGTATACTGAAAACGCATACAGATGCGCCCCGGGTTTTGTTATCTAATTCCCAACTGGTTCCCAACTGGGCCAACTGGAAACATTTTACCGAACTGGAACAAAAGGGACTGATGATGTATGGACAGATGACAGCCGGCTCCTGGATTTATATTGGTTCGCAGGGTATTGTTCAGGGTACTTACGAAACATTTGCAGCCGTTGCCGATAAACATTTCAACGGCTCTTTAAAAGGCACATTGAGTGTTACGGCCGGACTAGGTGGTATGGGTGGCGCACAACCATTGGCCATTACCATGTGCGACGGTGTGGCACTTTGTGCAGAAGTAGAAGAGTGGCGCATCGATAAAAGACTGGAAACAAAATACCTGGATCTGAAATTCACGGATATTGATGAAGCTATCGACAGGGCCGTTGCGGCCAAACAAAATGGAGAAAGACTCAGTATCGGCGTTTTGTCGAATGCCGTACAGCTGCTGGAAAGATTGATAGAGAGAAATATTCAGGTGGATGTATTGACCGATCAGACCTCGGCACACGACCCTTTAATTGGTTATATACCACATACACTGGATAACCATGCAGCCAATGCGCTCAGGCAAAAAGATCCGGATGCCTATATCGGATTGGCTTATGACAGTATGAAACGGCATGTAGAACTGATGCTGGCCTTGCAGCAGTCCGGTGCCATTACGTTTGATTATGGCAATAATCTTCGTGCAAGGGCGCAGGAACATGGACTGAAAAATGCCTTTGATTTCCCCGGCTTTGTTCCGGCATATATACGACCACTTTTCTGTGAGGGGAAAGGGCCTTTCAGATGGGCAGCATTGAGTGGTGATCCTGCTGATATTGCCGTAACAGATGAGCTCATTATGCAACTCTTCCCGGAAAACAAATCGATGTTACGCTGGATGAAAATGGCGAAGGAAAGAATTGCCTTTCAGGGTTTGCCGGCACGTATCTGCTGGCTCGGACAGGGTGAACGTGAAAAAGCCGGACTGGCATTTAATGAACTGGTGAGAACCGGAAAAGTAAAAGCACCCATCGTTATTGGTCGTGACCATTTAGATACCGGCTCGGTGGCCTCGCCCAACAGAGAAACAGAAGCCATGCTCGATGGGAGTGATGCTGTTGCCGACTGGCCCATTCTCAATGCACTGGTTAACACTGCCGGTGGTGCCAGTTGGGTTAGCTTACACCATGGTGGCGGTGTAGGTATGGGGTACAGTATTCATGCCGGTATGGTAATTGTTGCCGATGGAACGGAAGCGGCTGCACAAAGACTGTCACGCGTATTACGCAATGATCCGGGTATGGGTGTTATCAGACATGCAGATGCAGGATATGAACTGGCCAAAGAAACCTTACATAAGCACAACCTGAACTTGGATGGGCAGGATTAAGAAGATATACAGGATCGTATGATTGACGTTGTAGGAGGAGCAGGGAGAACATCATAATGATCTCTTTCTGTCACATGCCTATCCTGTTTTGTATGATATCATCTATCTTTTTAAAAAGATGATAGGGTTTGTAGGTTCGCCATTCAGGCAGCTCCATCAGTTCAATATAGTAATGGAGTTTTTTCTTCCTGAAATCATATTGAGCGGCATCACTCATATTCAGTGCTACTGCCCAGCCATTTTCTTCGCTTAGTTCTTCATACCATTCCTGATAATATTCTTTATCACTGCTGTGAAAATTCATTACATTTTCTGCGATGAGAATGTATTTGGTAATGCCTTGTTTATAAAACATATCCATCACTTCACGCTTGAGTTCCATTATATCGTTTTCAATGGCATCGTTCCATTCACCGATCATTTCAATTACGGCAAAGTTCAGTTCGTAGTCAACATAAATGACCTTGAGGTAAAGTGTACGGCTGCCGAAATCGTCCCATTGCGGGTGAATGTAATAATTGTAAACTGTTTGCGAAAATTCAAACTCACTGTAGGTACGGCCATAAAAAGGAGAGCGCGGGTCTTCTTCAGAAATATATATGTGCCGCCAATTATAAAAAGGTTCTATATCGTGCATAGAAAATATGAAATAAGAAATATGGAATAAGAAATAAGGAATAAAAAAGGTAAGGAGAAAGGAAAAAGTTCAATAAGTCTGGCGAATCAAACTTTCTTATTTCATATTCCACATTTCATATTCCTCTGTTCTCCAGCCCGCCGTGGGAAGTAAGAAATTTGAAATAAGGAATAAGAAAGGCAAGGAGAAAGAAAAAATCAATAATACCTCCAGATCAAACTTTCTTATTTCCTATTCCTTATTCCATATTCCTCTGTTCTCTATCCCGCTGCTTCCACGGCTTTTTTTACGCTGCCATGTTTGAGTAACAGGTCTTTAGCTACTTCGTATTCTGTGATCTTGAGTTTATCCATTACCATTTTCACGCCTCTGTCAACGAGTTTTACATTGCTCAGTTGCATGTTCACCATTTTATTGTCTTCTACACGACCTAACTGAATCATAACAGAAGTAGAGATCATGTTTAGTACCAGTTTCTGTGCGGTACCGCTTTTCATACGGGTACTGCCCGTAACAAATTCGGGGCCTACTACCACTTCAACAGGAAAATCGGCTTCTCTTGAAACGGGGCTATGGGGGTTGCAACTGATGCTTCCGGTGATGATGCCCTGTTTGCGACATTCTTTTAAGGCACTGATGACATAGGGTGTGGTACCACTGGCTGCAAGACCTACCACAACATCTTTATCGCTTACAAAATGTCTTTGTAAATCGGCCCAGCCCTGTTCGGTACTGTCTTCTGCAAATTCAACGGCCTGGGTAATGGCTTTATCGCCACCGGCAATCAAACCGATCACCAATCCATAGGGTACACCAAAACTTGGCGGACATTCACTGGCATCTACAATACCCAGACGACCACTGGTACCTGCGCCAATATAAAAAAGACGGCCACCTGCGAGCATTTTATCGGCGATGGCAGCTACCAGTTTTTCAATCTGAGGAATAGCTTTCTCCACAGCAGCCGGTACCATTTTATCTTCGTTGTTAATATTCAGCAGCAGATCCTGGATCGACATTTTTTCCAGGTGCCTGTAAGTGGAAGGTTGTTCCGTTACTTTAATAAACTCAGCCATAATGCTTTTTTAGCGGTGATATTCAATTAGTCCCTGCATAGGTGCTTTCAGTACCCTGCCCAGTTCCAGTTCATACGTATTACAAAGGTCCTTTAATACATCTTTGAAACCAAATGCGATGCTGCCAACAAAATGAATGGGGTGTGTCCAGCTTTCCCGGTATTTATATAAATGGGTAAAGAAGAAATCATTGAGTCCGTCCTCAATAATATTTTCAATCATATAATGCCCACGGTTCTCCGCCAGAAAAATGGCGAAAGAAGCGAGATACCTGTTGGCCAATGGTTTTTTGTACACGTTTTCCAGTATTTCCATCGGTGTGGTCTGGAACCTTTTTTCAAAACGTGCTTTCAGTTCTTCATCGTAAGTGTTGTATAGATAATATTGGATCACTTTTTTTCCAAGATAAGCGCCACTACCTTCATCGCCGAGTACATAACCAAGACCCGGACTGTTTTTTACCATCTTTTTACCGTTGAAAAAACAGGAGTTGGCACCAGTGCCTAAAATGCAGGCAACACCTTTGCCCTTGCCACAAAGTGCACGGGCTGCGGCAAGCAGGTCGTTCTGTACCTCCGTTTTAGCGCCGGGGAAAAGTTTTTTAAGCACCGACTTAACCACCGTTACATTTTTGGGGTTGGCAAGACCGGTTCCGTAAAAAAATACCTCCTTGACCTGAAATTTCCTGAGTTTGGGCAGGAGTTCTTTTTCCAGCAGTTCCAGAATCTGTGCACCTGTAAGAAAATAAGGGCTGATGCCCTGCGTAATAATGGTTTTCGCTTTTTTACCATTATCCAATACACACCATTCACATTTTGTGGCACCACTATCAGCGATTAATCTTACAGGCATAGAATCAATTTGAGACCGGAAAATACAAGAAGTCACGAAGTACGAAAATTTTAATGAGAAAACAGTCCCTTTTATCGAATCATTCTATTACTAATGCCTGTTAGCCATTCATCCTGAACAAAAAAAGAACTTCATGCCGAAATTCAGATATTTGCACAATGGGAAATAATAAGTTAAAGGTTTGGTTGCCCCTTCTTTTTGCATTGGTAATGGTATTGGGTATGGTGATAGGCTACCAGTTGAGAGATAAAACACAGGGTAGCCGTTTTCTCAGTATCAATAAAAGAAGCGCCTTACAGGAACTGGTGGAACTGATCAGGAGTAAATATGTGGATCCTGTTCAGGTAGACAGCCTTACACAGGTGGCTGCAGATGAATTATTGTCGAAACTAGATCCGCACTCTGTTTATATTCCAGCCAGGGACCTGATGGAAGTGAATGAAGAACTGATGGGCAATTTTCAGGGGATCGGTGTGGAATTTCAATTATTCAGTGATACAGTGAATGTGGTTACGGTAATGAAGGGAGGCCCTTCGGAAAAAGCGGGGATACAGGTAGGAGACAGGTTTATAAAAGTAGATGATAGTATAACGATTGCTGGTGTGAAAATAAAACCCGACAGGGTGAGGTCTTTGCTGCGCGGTCCTGCCGACTCTAAAGTACAGGTTACCTTACTGAGGGGTGGGGAAGAGAAGAAAGTGATGATTCAGCGAGGCACCATCCCTGTTCCAACCGTGGATGTTTCTTACATGATTGAACCCGGGAAAGGATTTATCCGCATTAATCGTTTTGGGGAACCTACCTATGAAGAGTTTATGCAGCAGCTTGAAAAATTGCAGGCCCAGGGCATGAAAGAATTGATTCTTGACCTCAGAGGAAACGGTGGAGGATTGTTAAAAGAAGCGACTGATATAGCGGATGAATTTCTCGATGGCGATAAACTGATTGTTTATACCGAGGGCGAACATATGCCAAAGATGGAATACCGCTGCAAGCGCGACGGCTTATTCGAAAAAGGTAAGTTGGTGGTATTGGTAGATGAAACTTCCGCTTCTGCCAGTGAAGTGCTGAGTGGAGCTTTGCAGGATTGGGACAGGGCCACCATCATTGGCCGCCGTTCTTTTGGTAAGGGTTTGGTACAACAACAGTTTCAACTCTCTGATGGTAGTGCTGTACGTTTAACCATTGCCAGGTATTTTACTCCGTTGGGCAGAAATATCCAGAAACCATACAGCAATGGTAAGGCAAAGTATGAAGAAGAACTGGTGAGCCGTTTTCACAATGGTGAACTGGTAAAAGCCGATACTGTAAAACCGGTAGGTAAATCTTATAAAACACCTGGTGGTAGAATGGTGTACGGCGGTGGCGGTATTACACCGGATGTATTTGTGGCCTATGATACCACAAAGCTTGATTCCACACTCACTGCCATGTATTACAAGAACACGATGAACAATTTTGTATATCGTTTATACCTGAATCAATTATCAAAATTCAGGACCTACAAAACACCTGAACAGTTGTATAAGGAATTTTCGCCCGGCGAAGCTGAATGGCAGCAACTGGTATCTTTTGCTGCAAAAGACAGTATCAGGCTGGCAAGTGCCTCAGGAAAAGACAAGAACTTTTTATTGCAAAACGTGCAATTGATGATGGCCCGCCAGATATGGCGCACACAGGGTTATTATGAAGTACAGAATAAAACGGATAAAACAGTATTGAAGGCATTGGAAATGCTTAAGCAATAAGATAATTTTAGCATCACACATTTCATCTCATAGCTATAATAAGTTTTCATGAAGCGGAAATATTTGCTGGTACTGGTTGTTTTTCTGTTGGGCAATGGATTTGCATGGGCGCAGCCTAAGAATACATCGCATGCATCGCAGGTATGGCTGGCTTATTTTAACCAGACCCGGCTCAGTAATAAATGGGGGCTTTGGGGCGATTTTCAACTACGTACAAGAGAAGATCTGGTGGTTGATCTTTCAACGGGTATCGCAAGGGTAGGACTTACTTATTTCGTGGACGATAATGTAAGGCTTACGCTGGGCTATGGTTTCATTAATCATTATCCTGCCAATGATAATATTACCATATCACAGCCCGAGCACAGGCCATGGCAGCAGGTACAATGGTTTACAAAGAATAAACGAACCAGACTTATGCAGTATATACGTCTTGAGGAAAGATACAGAAAGCGTTATTTGAATAATAATACACTGTCTGATAGCTATGCTTTTAATTTCAGGGTTCGGTATAATATTCTTTACCAGGTACCCTTGCATCCGGCCGGACTGATTCCCAAGAAACTATCGGCGCTATTTAATGATGAACTGCATATTAATTTCGGAAAAGAGATTGTGAACAATTATTTCGATCAGAACCGGCTTTTTTTGGGTTTCAACTATGCTTTTGATGCCAATAATAACCTTCAGTTTGGCTACCTGAATACTTTTATACAAACGGCTGCCGGAAACCAGTACCGAAATATCAATGCCTTACGGGTAGCCTATTTACAGAACCTTGATTTCAGAACGAATAAATAATTTTTTTGGGTATTTATCTGAGTAGTACCAAAGTACCGGCTTGTTGCTTTTCCTGTCCGGTAGCTGTTTTGTAAGTAATCTTATAAACATAAGTGCCTGGGGGTTGTGCCTGTCCGGCCAATGTGCCATCCCATCCTTTGGCGATTGTTGTGGATTCAAATACCAGCATACCCCACCGGTTCCAAATCTGCATCCGGTAACCCGGTAAGGGAACCGGAACCATGGCCTGAAATACATCATTCTTTCCATCACCATTGGGTGTAAATGCATTGGGCACCATGATTTCAACACAAAAAGTATGGGTAATCGTTATCTGATCGGTTCCATAACAACCATTTCTGTCGCGTACTTCTAAAGTATAGGTGCCGGGTTGCGACAAGCCATGTGGATTTTGTGTACTTCCATCACTCCAGTTATAATTGGTATAACTGGGCAAATCAATCATCAGCGTGCCGGTACTACAGATAACGGTATCTTTTGGCAGAAACTGATAAGGGGTATCAATCATAAATAAATCAGTAACCACTACAGAATCGCAACCCAGATAGGTTTTCAAAGAATCGGTATAAGTACCTCTGTTTTTTTGCCATGCACCAGCCAATAAAACAGAGTCGCCTCTGCAAATTGCCAGTTGTCGGCTGGTAAATTTAACAGGGTTCACCGTCAGGTTGAGAATGCGTACACTATCGCAACTGCTTACACCGGTAAATACATCTGTATAAGTACCTGTGGTATTATAGCCCATATAACTGTTATTGGCACAGATGGTAATATTTACAGTAGTCGCAGGTGGTTGGTAATTATAAATGCCGATATTGTTGGAGGAATCTTTTTCTTCAAAAGATCTGTTGGCAGGTATGATCCGGATATGGTTGCCATTATCATTTACTGAAGCATAAATGGTGCCTGTACCAATATGTTTGATGGATCGGGTGAAGGTTTGCGATTGTGCAAATAAAGTATCAGGAAGTATAAAGACAGGTCCCAGTATAACAGCTGTATCGGTAAGCGGGTTGCCTTTGTAAAAACTAACCTGCAGGTTTTTAGGTAATACGCCTTTTCGGTAACTGTTGGTGATGGTAAAGTTTACAGATAGACTATCTTTCGATAAACAGTTGGCATTGTTCATTATAACCGTGTAATCATTTACAGGCGGTACTTTGATGGTTATAAAAGTCGTATCAAAGCATTGGTACTGGCTTCTCACTGCGAGTCGCTTGGTTCGTGTAGAATCTGCTACTAAATAAGGAGAGGGGCAGGTGGTACAATTCAACTGTTTGGCATCGCTCCAGGTATAGGTTGAAGTAAAGCTGGGATCAGGGAAAGTACCTCCACGGATAAATAAGGTATCCTTTGGTTCCATGGTTGTGTCAATTGGCGATACCACTGCTCTGAAGCGGATATTGTTTACACGCAAAACATTATTGGTATAATTCAATTCTTTCAATAAGGTATTGGGTAAGCTGATAGGCAGCGAAGTGCCGGTATCGCCCACTACGGCGTATAGACTATCAATTTGTCGGTAACCTATATCGAGGATATGCGTATAGTAAACACCACAGCACCTGCCTTTGATACTATCGGGAACAATAAAAGTAGTATCGATTTTTTTGGCACCCGGTAAAGTGGGGTTGCGATCATAAAAGCTAACCGGGGTTTTGGGAGCAATGGGTTTAAAACCACTGTTACAGATAATGAATTCTAAACGTACTTTGGTTTCCTGAAAACAATTTGCCCTGCTCACAAATAAATAAGCTTCTGAAGTGGGGTCCAGTACATTGATGCCCAATACGTTCGTAGTATCCGAACAGGAGCCATTGGTAGCAACCAGTCTCACATAATGAGCTACTGATTCCTGAAAAACATAACGCAGGTTGGTAGCAGAAGATACTTCCTGCTCGTTCTGGTTATTATCATTTCGCATCAGCCACTTGTAAGTGGTGGCATTAAGGGATTGATTGGTAAACAGAATACTATCCAGTAAAATGCCGGCTTTTGATGCAATACTTTTTTTATCGCTGTAAAAGCGGGCAATCACACCACATCCAACAATTACTTCATCGCGGTAAGAAGCAAAACAGGTGCCTCCATTAAAAGCTTTCAGTGTAACAATAAATTTACCCTGTGTAGTAAATGTATAGGTGAAATCAGTTGTAGTGGCTACTGGCACATTGTCTATGAACCATTGATAGGAACTTGCACCGGTAGAAGTATTGGTAAAACTGATAAGATCACCTGTTTTGGGAACACTGATATTTCTGGTAAAACTTGCTGCTATATTATCACTGCAGGGTTTATTGCATTTGTATTCCAGTAATCCGGTTCGCTGTGTATTGATCGCAGCACGCATACGCAGTGCCTGACCAAGTGTAAACTGATTGGCGCAGCCACTGTTCCCATAATCCATAAAGTTTAGTCCGAAGTCAGTAGTATCTCTGGGGAAAAACCCATTGGAATAATTCGATAGCGTATCTGTACTGCAGGAATTAACGCCACTAGGGCTGCTGCATGCATTGGGATTAAAAGGGAAGCCATCGGGTGGGGTATCGCAAACCCTGTCGCCCTCTGTTTCACAATTGTTATTGGTGCAGGAACCTTCAAACGTATGGTATAGTCCAAGATAATGCCCCATTTCATGGGCAAATAAAGTGCCGAAACCTGTGATGACAATGCCGTCTGAAACACCGCCACCCGGAGGCATCGTAGCATATCCACCCGCATTCAGCCGGGTCCAGGTATCGCAGGAAAATTCGGCACTGATTTCTCCAATGATATTATTCACCAACCATACATTGATATAACGTTGCGGATCCCACTGGGCCAGTCTTTTCAGGCGGTCATCTTCCGTATACATGTTCAGATTATCACCATAAGTTGATACCACCCGATTAATACCATTGGTGATGCCGCCGTCAGGGGCTTTCTGCGCCAGACAAAAACGAATTTTTGTATCTGCACCTGTACTGCCCACATAGGCGCCTGTTTTTCCAAAAGCATCATTCAGGTCCTTAATGGCGTTCTGAATAGTGGCATCAGAAATACTGTAAGGATTTTGATTGATAATGTGAAATACTACAGGTAAGGTAATAATGGTATCAATCGTATTTGATTTTTTGATCTGAATATCATGATTCATTTTCATTTCCTGAACACGGAACATGCTGGAGCTTCTTTGTATAGACATCAGTTGATCGAAACTACAGAGAACGGTAGCAGGAGGATTGTTGGGATTAAAAGGTTGGTTCGGTTTGATGGCATTGTTTTGTTGAGCCTTTACCCAGGTAAAACCAAAAGTGGTGAACAATACAAAAAAAAGGATATGGATATGCTTACAATGCTTCATCAAAAAATCGTTAACGCAGATATTGTTTAAATCTAAGATACAAGATGTAGGGAAAGCGTGGCTTGTGAAAATATATCTCCAAAGAGAAGTATGTGGACAAAATGAAAGCTTTGGTACACATATAATGAGTTGAATGTGAGTAAATCGTATAAAAAAGAAGCATAAAAATTTGGCGGTATTTTTATTTCACCTATTTTTGCACTCCCAAAACGAGATATAGCGATATAAATCGTTGATTAAAGGGTAAGATTCCGTAGCTCAGTTGGTAGAGCAATACACTTTTAATGTATGGGTCCTGGGTTCGAGTCCCAGCGGGATCACAAAAGAAAGGTTACTACAGAAGTGGTAACCTTTTTTTATGCCCAATTGCCATGCTGATTCTGCAATTGGTGAGAGCATCCCGATTTTATCGGGAGGGTCCTGGGTTCGAGTCCTAGCGGGATCACTTCAAAAAGAGGCTGTTTTCAGCCTCCTTTTTTATTTCGTGGATCGATCCTGTATTTTTGTGATTCAAATCTTTTAAACATGTCGCAGTTCCTTAACAAAGTAGTAGTCGTAACAGGTGGTTCAGATGGTATCGGTAAAGCACTCGTCGAAGCTTTTTTGCAACAGGGCGCTAAAGTAGCCACCTGTGGAAGGAATTATGATAAATTATACCAGTTGCAATCAACACATAGCACGCAACCACTACTTATTCATACGGCAGATGTGAGTAAAGAGCAAGACTGTAAACAATTTATAGATCAGGTGATCAAATCATTTGGTACCATTGATATACTCATTAATAATGCCGGGGTATCGATGCGTGCATTGGTCGAAGATGTGGAACTGGATACCATCCGTAAAGTTATGGACATTAATTTCTGGGGAACCGTATGCTGTACTAAATTTGCCCTTCCGCATATCATTAAAAATAAAGGAACCGTTGTGGGTGTATCGTCCATTGCCGGGTATCGCGGACTACCAGGCAGAAGTGGTTACTCAGCTTCAAAATTTGCCGTACATGGCTGGCTCGAAGCATTGCGCACCGAATTACTGGACTCAGGCGTTAATGTAATGTGGGTTTGTCCGGGTTTTACCAGTTCCAATATCCGCAATGCTGCACTCAACAAAGCCGGACAATCGCAGGGCGAATCGCCGATGGATGAAGGTAAAATGATGAGCTCGGAAGCATGCGCACAACATATTCTGAAAGCCATCGAAAAAAGAAAACGTACCATCGTACTTACTTTCACCGGTAAGGAAACTGTTTTGCTGAATCGTTTCTTCCCCTCACTTGCCGATAAGCTGGTACGCAAGTTTTTCTTCAAAAACGGTGAGTTGGTGAAATAAGAATGACATCCTGACGTTAATTAGGCGGCATGCCCATAGTAACGTTGACAACTGATATAGGCCAACGCGATTTTCTCGTTGGTGCTATCAAAGGACAGTTCCTGCAACTGGATCCTACAGTGAATATTTGTGATATTACCCATTACCTGCCGCAAACCAATTTTCCACAGGCATCCTATATCTGTGCCAATGCCTTTAAACATTATCCGTCTGGTACTTTTCATGTGGTAATCGCAAACCTCTATGAATCGCCCCTGAAATACCTGCTGATGGCCAAACATCAACACCAGTATATCATCTGTGCAGATAATGGCTTGCTAACTATGATTACAGGAGAAAAACCTAAAGAGATAGTATCTATTACTTTAAGTAACGCTCACAACCTGTTGCAAATCACATCTGCTGTGGCAGTTGCTGTGAATACCGTTTCAAAAACCGGACAGCTAAGTAGTATTGGTCAGATAATTGATACGATCGATGAAAAATACCCGCTACGTCCAACCATCGGTCCCGATTGGATAGAGGGACAGATTTTGTTTATTGATCAGTTTGAAAATGTGGTTATCAATATAACAGAAGCGGAATTTAATGAACATCGGAGAGGTAGGGGCTTTAAAATCGTATTTAAACGGAATGAAGTCATCGAAACCATCAGCACCAGTTATGCATCTGTACCGGAAACGGAAAAACTGGCCTGGTTCAATTCAGCCGGTTATCTTGAAATAGCCCTTCGAAATGGAAATATGGCCGGACTTTTCGGCTTGCAGGGCTTTAACGAACAACTGCAGAAAACCCCTTCCGTAGATACCAGCTGGTTCTACCAGACCGTGAGGGTGTTTTTTGAGGGGTGAGGTACTAGGTGCTTGGTACTGGGTACTAGGTATTAAGTTAGATTCCTTACTCACTACTGACTACTCACTACTCACTCCGTCCATTCACAATTCACCATTCACCATTCACATTTTTCAGTATTTTCGCATCCGCAACGGCTGAGGCCGCAATTCTTCTAATCATCAATAAATTATATGGCATACGACGTAATCGTAATTGGTAGTGGTCCCGGAGGTTATCCGGCGGCTATTCGTGCTTCACAGCTTGGCTTTAAAGTGGCAATCATTGAAAAAGAGAGCCTTGGTGGTATCTGTCTGAACTGGGGTTGTATTCCAACCAAGGCACTGTTAAAAAGTGCCCAGGTGTATGAATATATTAAACACAGTACCAGCTATGGTATCAACGCAACAGGTACACACGATTTCGGAGGTGTGATCAAGCGTAGTCGTGGGGTGGCAGATAAGATGAGTAAAGGTGTACAGTTCCTAATGAAGAAGAACAAGATTGATGTGATTATGGGGTATGGAAAAGTACAGTCTAAAGGAAAAGTAGAAGTAACCGCAGCCGATGGCTCAAAGCAGGTGGTGGAAGCTAAATATATTGTGATTGCAACCGGTGGCCGCAGCCGTGAATTGCCGAACCTGAAACAGGATGGTAAAAAAGTAATCGGTTACCGCGAAGCGATGGTATTACCAGAGCAGCCCAAGAGCATGATTATCGTGGGTAGTGGTGCCATAGGTGTTGAGTTTGCCTATGTATACAACAGCATGGGAACCAAAGTAACCATCGTTGAATTTATGCCACGTATTGTTCCGGTGGAAGATGAGGATATCTCAAAAGAACTGGAAAAACAATACAAAAAACAAGGTATTGAAATCATGACCAATGCATCTGTAGAATCGCTCGATACAAGCGGTACAGGAGTTAAGGCACTGGTGAAAAAACAGGATGGTACCACCGTTACACTCGAAGCAGAAGTGGTATTGAGTGCTGTAGGTGTGGTAGCCAATATTGAAAATATCGGACTGGAAGAGAATGGTATCAAAACCGAAAAAGGAAAAATTATCGTTGATAAGTTCCAGCAAACATCGGTTGCCGGTATCTATGCCATCGGAGACTGTTCTCCTGGTCAGGCATTGGCACACGTAGCCGCCAAAGAAGGTATTAACGCTGCGGAACATATGGCGTATCTGGAGAAGAAACACCATCATTTACCCGAAGCCATTGATTATAACAATATCCCGGGCTGTACCTATTGCATACCTGAAATTTCAAGTGTGGGTTATACCGAGAAAGCTGCAAAAGAAGCAGGCTATGAAATTAAAGTAGGTAAGTTCCCGTTTGTGGCCAGTGGTAAAGCCAGTGCGGCAGGCGCAACAGAAGGTTTTGTAAAAGTAATTTACGATGCCAAATATGGGGAGTTCCTGGGCTGTCATATGATCGGTTACAATGTAACTGAAATGATTGCAGAAGCGGTTGTGGCCCGTAAGCTTGAAACCACCGCGCATGAAATCCTCAATGCCGTACACCCGCACCCAACCATGAGCGAAGGGCTCAAAGAGGCAACAGCAGCGGCTTATGGGGAAGCGATTGATATATAGAAAATGTCAGATGGCAGATCTCAGATTTCTGATGTCTGATTTCTGATGTCTGATTTGAAGGAATAGTTTAACAATGCCGGACTTTTAGTTCCGGCATTGTTTATTTTATAACCATGACACTGCTGCTAATCTCTGCGTACCCGGCTTCTCTGCGGTGAATTTTCTTCAGATTATATGTGTGCTGGGGAAATTAATGATTAGGTTTTTTTGCAAATCCAATCATGGTTACATCCATCAGTTCAAGTGATGTTACCATATCTTTTACGGTGTCTTTGTATTTTTTGAAATGGGATGTCAGAATGTGTTTTTGATAAGCACTTGTATCAGCATAGATTTCTAATATGGTAATGCTGGAAGGATCTTTTTTATCAGCTACAGCATAATAGGTTACAACTCCGGGCTCTTTAGCTATAGCTGTTTTCATTTGTGTGAGCAGGGCCTTGTTATAGGCGTATAATTGTACAGGATCGACCTTGATTTTTGCTAAACGAACCATCTGTTTCTGCTCTTGTGCCTGCAGTAGGTTTATTTGAGAAAATAACCCTGAAACCAGCAGAAAGGTAGATAAGAAGGTCTTCGGTTTTTTACGGTAAAAACTGATGGTATCTGTTGTTTTCATAAGGAAATGATGTTTTAGGGATAAGATATGACGATGTAAGAAAGGTAAGTGTATGTTTATTTGCTGCAGGTCGTTGAAAATGGAAAAAAAATCGGAACTTTCTGTCTTATTATCTGTTCTGAAAAATTATCCTGAATCTGCTAAATTATATCATCATGGCTACTTTTAAACTACATGTGAACGGAAAGGAAAAACAAGTAGACGTTGATCCGGCTACCCCTGTTTTATGGGTACTGCGTGATCACCTCGAGCTTACCGGTACTAAATACGGATGCGGTGTTGCAGCCTGTGGTGCCTGCACCGTCCATCTTGATGGTGTACCCGTCAGATCCTGTCAGTTGCCGGTAGCAGCGATAGGTATCAAAAAAATCACCACCATTGAAGGGCTCTCAGATAACAATTCACATCCAGTGCAGGCAGCATGGATTGAAGAGCAGGTGCCGCAGTGTGGTTATTGTCAGTCGGGCCAGATCATGGCTGCCGTAGCCTTGCTGCAGAAGAAAACATCGCCTACAGATGCTGATATTGATGCGGCTATGCAGGGGCATATTTGCAGATGCGGAACCTATCCGAGAATCAGAGAGGCCATCAAAAAAGCATCTAAAAAAATGTCTGTCAAAGGGTAGTGCCTGCCATTTTTAACCACAACAATGATCTCCATTATGGAACCAAAAGATATCTCAAGAAGAAAATTCATCAGAGCAACCGGACTATCAGCCACAGCGCTTACACTGGGTTTTTATTTTTCCGGTGAATCAAAAGCCTCTACGATCATCAAAGGAGAGGATGCAGAAAACTATGGTGTTTCGCTCAACTCATGGATACATATCGATACCAACGGAAAAGTGACCATAGTATGCCACCGGGCTGAAATGGGTCAGGGCGCCTATCAGGCTATTCCGCAAATGATTGCAGAAGAATTGGAAGTGAATTTAAACGAAGTCAATATCATCTTCGGTAAAGGCGATACGGTTAAATATGGCAGCCAGGTAACCGGCGGCAGCTCAACTGTACGTGGTTCTTATAAAAACTTATTGAAGCTTAGTGCCAGTGCACGCGACATGCTGATCACAGCAGCTGCTGCCAAATGGAGCGTGTCCACTGCAGAATGTTTTGCTGAAGCCGGACATGTTATCCATCGCTCATCCGGAAAGAAAATGCATTACGGAGAATTGGTGGTAGATGCTTCAAAACTCGAAGCACCTAAAAATGTGCAACTCAAAAAAGTAGCCGACTATAAATTGATCCGTAAGCCGCTTCCCCGTCAGGATACACCTTTGAAAACAAATGGTACAGCTGTTTTTGGTATTGATAAAAAAATACCCGGCATGCTTTACGCAATGGTAGAACGCAATCCGCGTTTAAGGGGTAAAGTAAAATCATATGATGATAGTGCCGCACTTAAAGTACCCGGTGTGAAAAAAGTATTCAAGGTAACTATGAAGGTATTCAGTACCGACAGGGAAGGTGTGGCTGTAGTAGCAGACTCAACCTGGGCAGCCATGCAGGGACGAAAAGCCTTGAAGGTAGTATGGGATGATACAGGCTTTGAATATGTAAGTACGGAAGAGATCTATAAAAAAATGAAGGCCGAACTGCAATCCAAAGATGGGTTGTCTGCTAAAAAACAAGGTGATCCTGATCCGGTATTGGCACAGCAGAAAAATAAACTGGATGTAATCTATGAAACGCCATATCAGGCGCATGCCTGTATGGAGCCATTGAATTGTGTGGCACATCATAAAGGAGATTCCATTGAAATATGGGGCCCTATTCAGGCACCTGATTGGGTACAGGGCGACATCAGCCAGAAAATGGGTATTAAAAAAGAAAATGTGCAGGTGAATATGACATTTCTTGGAGGGGGCTTTGGACGAAAAGCATTCCTGGATTATACGCATGAAGCCTGTTTAATCTCAAAAGAAGCAGGAGCGCCTGTTCAGGTTATCTGGACACGTGAAGACGATATGACACAGGGGCCATTCCGCCCAGGTGTAAGCTACCGGGCAGAAGGAGCAGTAAATAACGGTGAAATCACCGCGGTTAAATTCAGGATGTGTGGACAGAATATCGGGCATTGGATGGGTAGTAAAAAAGATGTGCCCAACGATAGTGTTCTCGAAGGCTTTCAACCACATTATTTTGATAATATTAAAAACATCAGTTTCTCAGATATTCCATTTGAAACACCGGTACCCATTATGTGGTGGCGTTCTGTATATGCATCTACCAATGGCTTTGCATATGAGAGCTTTATGGACGAATTGGCTGTTGCTGCGGGTAAAGACCCATTGGCTTTCAGAAAGCAATACCTGAAGAACGAACGCTGTCAGAAGCTATTGGAAAAAGTGGAAGAATTATCGGGATGGAAAGCCAGAAAACCCAAGCAGGGATATGGCGTTGCCATTACTGAGTGTTTCAGTAGTACTGTAGCACAGGTAGTGAAAGTATCCAAAGATGCCACCGGAAAAATTAAGATAGATAAGGTATGGGCCGTTATAGATTGTGGTTGGTATGTGAATGCCGATACGGTACGTGCGCAGGTGGAGGGTTCTATTATTATGGCATTGGGTGCAGCCACCAATCATGAAATTCACTTCAAAGACGGATTGGCCGTTGAGAAAAATTTCACCACTTACCGGATGCCGCGAATCAACGAGATTCCACCGATAGAAGTACATATTATGGATAATAATGAAGATGCCGGTGGCGTGGGAGAGCCTGGCCTGCCACCATTTACGCCTGCATTGACAAATGCCATTTTTGATTTAACTGGTAAGCGGATCAGAAAATTACCATTTGATCTGGCAAAGGTTTGATCTGTTTATGTTTGATAATTTATAAGTATGAAAAAAAAGATATTTACAGTTAGTACAATTGTTTTCATCGTCATCATTACCAGCAGCTTTATACAGAGTGATGTACAAAAAAGTATCGCAAGGGGTAAAGAAGTATATGGTCTCTATTGTCAGAACTGTCATATGGAAGACGGGAATGGAATGCCGGAAGTAAATCCGCCTTTGGTAAAAGCCGATTATATGAAAAGACCTGCCAAAGATTTGATCAGTGTTATACTGAAAGGTTCCACATCCAGTCTTACTGTGAATGGGAAAAAATACCTGGGTGCCATGCCGGCACAGGAATACCTGACGGATGAACAGATAGCAGATGTGTTAAATTACATAAAGAACAGTTGGGGCAATAAAATTCCCGGACCCATTACACCCGCCATGGTGAAGGCCCAGCGTAAATAAGTTGAGCTGGTTATTTAAATTATCATGCACGAAATTCTTGCAATCATACAGGCATATCATGCAGCCTCAGCAGCCGGAAAAAAAACGGCATTGGCAACGGTTGTACATGTAGAAGGTTCCTCCTACAGAAGACCCGGTGCCAGAATGCTGATTACAGAAGATGCCCAATTAACCGGTTCTATCAGCGGAGGCTGTCTGGAAGGAGACGCTTTCCGGAAAGCCTTACACGTAATATTATCCGGTAAAACCATGTTGGTTACCTATGACACTGCAGACGATGATGATGCCAAATTTGGAATGGGGCTTGGTTGTCAGGGCGTTATTCAGGTGCTCATAGAACCCTTGCAGGGAGAAGAGGGTAAAGCTATTATTGATTTATTAAGTAAGGCTACAGCATCCAGACAACCATCAGCATTGATTACCCTGTTTTCCATGCAGGATAAAAGATCGGTTCAATATGGATCTTGTTTTTTACTGACAGAAGAAGGGAGTGAATATGGAGTAATGCCTTTTGCAGAGGATGTAATGGTAAGAAAAGAACTGGCACTTGTACTGACGCAGCAAAAATCCAGCTTCTGTAAATTATCACATCAAGAAGCAGAATGGATAGCGTTCACAGAATACATTCAACCACCTGTATCATTGGTTATTGTTGGTGCGGGTAATGATGTAATTCCCCTGGCGCAAATGGCTGAAATAGTAGGCTGGCAAACAACCGTTATCGATGGAAGACCGATGTATGCCAGCAAAGAAAGATTTCCGATGCCTTCCTGCCAGGTATTCCACGCTAAAGCTGCAGAAGTGCTTGACCATGTGAACATTGACAGTCGGACAGTTTTTGTATTGATGTCGCACAATTATAATTATGATCTTGGTATACTAAGAACCCTGCTCAACAAAAACATTCGCTATATCGGCATATTGGGGCCGCATAAAAAAATGAAAATGATGATAAAAGAACTGGCGGATGAGGGTTTGCTATTGACTGAAGAACAGAAAGAAGCCATTCATGGGCCGGTAGGATTGGATATTGGTGCGGAAACAGCGGAAGAAATTGCGGTATCTATTATCGCAGAAATACAAGCGAAATTAAGTGCTGCAACTGCTGCAGCATTACGCACAAAAGAAGAGGCCATTCACAGTCGCGCAGACCTGTTGATTAAAAACCCTGCAACATCATCAGTCTGAATCGTATGAAACCAGCAGAAACAGCATTGCTGATATTGGCTGCGGGAGCTTCCCGGAGACTGGGCAGGCCCAAGCAACAGCTTTTATTTCATAACCAGACTTTATTAAACCGCATTATTGGCACAGCCATGGCATTGAATGCGGGGCCTGTTGTAGTGGTAGTGGGAGAGGATGCAGACAGGCAATTGTCAGAAAATATGATAGTGGTGCCGAATCCCGAATGGACGGAAGGAATGGCAAGTTCTATCCGAATCGGTATCAAAACCTTGCAAACTGATTTTCCATCAGTGGAAACGGTTATTATCATGGTTTGTGATCAACCCTATGTTTCAACGGATTTATTACAGGAAATGATAGATCATTATAAAGAGAATAAGAAACCTGTTATTGCCTGTACCTATGCAGACACCATCGGAACGCCGGTTTTGTTTCATAAAGAAATATTCCCGGAATTAATGGAGCTCCGTGGCGATAAAGGAGCGCGGGTGCTGATAAATAAAGAAAGCCATAGGGTAGGATTGGTTAACTTTCCGCAGGGAAATATTGATATTGATACCGAAGAGGATTATGAGCGTTTGATTAAATAAGATTACATGATTGTAGACAAGCATCATAGGGTACATAATTATTTACGCATATCATTAACGGATAACTGCAACCTTCGCTGCTTCTATTGTATGCCGGAAGATGAGTACGATTTCGCTACTGCAGAGCAATTGATGCAGCCGGCTGAAATTGAAACACTCGCCAGGTTGTTTGTAGATCAGGGTATCACTAAAATCCGGCTCACCGGTGGAGAACCCCTGGTAAGAAAAGATGCCAAAGAAATTATACGAAGATTGGCCCAATTGCCGGTTACCCTTACCCTTACAACGAATGGTACACGATTACACGATTTTGTGGATGTACTGAAAGAGAGTCGTGTACAATCGGTGAATATCAGTCTGGATACTTTACAGGCCGATAAGTTTCAGTTGCTTACCAAAAGAGACCATTTTGCCATTGTCCAGCAAAATATTCAACTGATGATTGAACAGGGCTTCCATGTAAAAGTAAATATGGTAGTGATGCGGGATGTAAACGATGCTGAAATTGTTGATTTTATTGCCTGGACAAAAAATACACCTGTTCATGTTCGCTTTATTGAATTTATGCCATTTACGGGTAACCGATGGACAAGCAATAAAGTATTTACCATGGAAGAAATATTGGCTGTAGTGGCGGAACAATATGATTTTATACCCTTAAAGCCTGAAAAAAATGAAACGGCTAAAAAATTTATGGTGCCTGGTCATCAGGGCACTTTTGCGGTTATCAGTACCATGAGTGCGCATTTTTGTGGCGACTGTAACAGAATACGCCTCACAGCCGATGGTAAAATGAAAAATTGTCTTTTCTCAAAAGATGAGACGGATCTATTGACACCATTACGACTCAATCAACCTGTTTTACCGTTGATTCATCAATCTATTGCCACCAAAGCAGTACAACTGGGGGGGCAGTTTACGCAGGATTATGAGCAGTTGCAGGCAGAGATTATTCAGAACAGAAGTATGATAACTATTGGCGGATAAAAACTTTTTTAAAAATACCCGACCAGACCATGATCAGTGTTTCAGCAGCGAGAGAAATCATTCAGCAACATACGACATCCTTGGTACCAGTAAGGATCAAATTGCAGGAGGCTCTATCCTGTAAACTGGCGGCTGATGTATGGGCTCCCATCGATATACCTGCTTTTCCTCAATCATCCATGGATGGATATGCTTTTTCTTTTGCAGACTGGCAGCATACAAAATATTTGAAGGTTATCGGTGAAATGGCTGCAGGGGCTGATAAATACATTTCTATCGAAGCAGGTTCGGCGGTTCGCATTTTCACTGGTGCTGCAGTACCCCCGGGAGCCGATACTGTGGTGATGCAGGAGAAAATACAACTTACCAACGGAGGGCTGGTAATAGAAGATGAGCAGTTGAAACAGGGGAGTAATCTGCGCCCAAAAGGTAGTGAAATACAAAAAGGAGAACTGGCATTAGCGGCCGGAGCTTTTTTAACACCAGCAGCTATTGGTTTTCTGGCAGGTATGGGTATTACCGAGGTAACCGTATTTCCACCACCTGCTGTTGCCATCCTCATTACAGGAAATGAATTGCAAACACCCGGTCATGATTTGGCCTATGGGCAGGTATATGATTCCAACTCTTTCGCTTTAACGGCCGTTCTGAAGCAATATGGCATTCAAAAGGTGAAGCTGATGCAGGCGCCAGATGATTTGCATATACTTACCCAGCAGCTTTCTCTTGCCCTTGATTCGGGAGATATTGTTTTGTTAACAGGAGGTGTGAGCGTGGGTGATTATGATTTTGTGGTAGAAGCGGCAAAGCGTTGCCATGTTCAAACACATTTTCATAAACTGAAACAAAAACCCGGCAAGCCACTATTCTTTGGAACAAAGGATAAAAAATTGGTTTTCGGATTACCCGGTAATCCCTCATCTGTGCTCACTTGTTTTTATATGTATGTACTACCCGCTATCATGCAAATATGCGGTAAGCAATCTGCCTTGCCTGTAAAACAGGTGCCCATCAAAGAAGCCTATCATAAACAACCCGGACTTACCCATTTTTTAAAAGGATACTATGATGGAGAAGGGGTGAAAGCATTGGGGGCACAGGAATCGTATCGTATGCGTTCTTTCGCGGAAGCCAATTGTCTGATAGAGATCGATGAGCAGGCGGCAAGCTGTGAAGCCGGAACCATTGTAAATATTCATATGATAGCCATTTAATTATTATTATGGAGAGTCTGCTTTTGTTTTACGTGTTATTGCTCATTGTTGCATTCCTGTATGCATCTGTTGGGCATGGTGGCGCAAGCGGATACCTCGCATTGATGGCGTTATTTAGTGTGGCACCTGAAGTCATGAAGCCAACAGCACTGTTATTGAACTTATTTGTATCACTCACCGCATTCCTTCAGTTTTACCGGGGCAAACACTTTGTATGGAAAGTGTTTATGCCATTGGCATTGGCATCGGTACCTATGGCATTTGTAGGTGGACTCATTACTATTGACGCCAGCCTGTATAAAAAAGTACTTGGTTTATTACTTGTATTTTCAGTGATTCGTTTACTGTTACCATCAAAAAAAGAATCTGAACAAACTGTTTCGTCACATTTTGCAGGTGCATTACTCATGGGAGGTATTATAGGATTATTGTCGGGTATGATTGGTATAGGTGGTGGTATTATACTCTCACCCTTATTGATTTTCTTTAACTGGACAGATCAGAAACAAACAGCAGCCATTAGTGCCCTGTTTATTTTTGTAAATTCAGCTTCCGGATTGATGGGGCAATTGACCAATGGCATTGAATTCAGTAGTGGGATGTTCGGCTATGTTGGTGTTGCTTTTGCAGGGGGATGTCTTGGGGCCTATTTTGGGGCGATGAAATTCAGGCAAACCCTTATGAAAAAAATATTGGCGATTGTTTTAATGGTCGCAGCATATAAACTATTATTTACAGGAGCGTAAAGTAAATTATGAAATACCTGATTCTTTTTGTTGTATTATCTTATTCTCATGTAGTAATTGCACAACATGATGTAAAGCCTACAGATTATTTTCTCATAGAAGGAAAAGTCAAAAAGCCCTTTACCTTTAAGCTGGAAGATGCTTCAGCTTATAATAGTATTACATTTGATAGTATTGTAGTATACAATCACCTGGTGGTCAGGAAGTCAGTACTCAAAGATGTAAAGGGTATATTGTTGAAAGATCTGATTACCAAAACATCATTTGATATCATCGATCCAAAACCATTGAGCGAATATTATATTACCTGCATTGCATCGGATGGTTATAAGGTGGTTTTTTCCTGGAATGAAATATTTAATAGCGCTATTGGAAAGCAATTGATTGTTATAACAGAAGCCAATGGTGAAAAAGCCATTTCCTCTGCGCAAAGAATCGCTATTATATCAGCAGCAGATATTGCAACCGGGCGAAGGTATGTACATGGATTGCAAAAGATTATTATCGGAAGAGTTCAATAAAATACAATGAAAATAAGGGTATTATTATTTGGTCAATTAGCAGAAGCGTCAGGTGTTAGTGAATTAGAGATGGAGGGCTATGCAGATACCATATCGCTGATCAGCGCATTGCAGGAACGTTTTCCGACCCTTCAGCAATCAAAATATATGATGGCTGTTAACCAGCAGATGGTTTCAGAAAATACAAAATTGTCTGAAAATGCAACTGTTGCATTGATGCCGCCATTTTCAGGAGGGTAATATGAAAAAAGAAATTTCCTACGAACGATACCAGCGTCAGATGATCCTGCCGGATTTCGGTGAGAGGGCGCAGCAACTGCTGGTGGAAGCGAGTGTACTGGTAATTGGTGCAGGCGGATTGGGTTGTCCGGCCCTCTTATACCTTGCCGGAGCAGGGGTAGGTACAATAGGGATAGCAGATGGTGATACGGTAGCCCTGAGCAACCTGCACAGACAGGTATTGTACCATACGTCTGATATTGGAAAAAACAAAGCAGTAGTAGCTGCTGAATACCTGAAACAACTAAATCCCGGAACAGAAACTAAGGTCTATCCATGGCATGTAACCAATGAGAACTTACTGGCCATACTTGGCAATTATGATATCGTACTTGATGGTACAGATAATTTTGCGACCCGTTACTTAATTAATGATGCCTGCGTGTTGATGCATAAAACACTGGTATACGGAGCCGTATCAAGATTTGAAGGACAGGTGGCCGTATTTAATGGCTTGCTTGGTCATGATAAACGGTCTGCAAACTACCGTGATATTTTCCCGGAGCCGCCAAAGGAGAATGAAGTGCCTAACTGTGCAGATGCAGGGGTAATTGGCATATTACCCGGTATGATTGGATGTATGCAGGCGGGTGAAGTGATTAAACTGATAACAGGAATGGGTGACCCCCTTATTGACAGGGTACTTACGTATAATGTTTTGAGTAATCAGTTTTACACAGTCAACATAATTGCGGGTCCGGCTACGAATTTTACAGGCCCTTCAACAAAAGAACGTTTTCTGCAGACCGATTATGTGTCCTTATGTAAGTCGCCATCGTCTGTAAGTGAGATAGACGTAGTGCTATTTGAAGAGCTGTTGAATCGGGGCAATGTCGATGTTATTGATGTAAGGGAATTGTATGAACAACCTGTTGTAAAGGAATTCGAGCATCTTAGAATACCGTTGGCTGATATTTATCAGCAAGAGCTGCAACTAAAAAATGATGTAGTTGTTGTAATTTGTCAGTCTGGAAAGAGAAGCCGGATAGCTGTGGAAATATTGAATGACCGTATGGGTACTGCCAAAACCCTATACAGCCTGCGGGGCGGACTAAACGATTGGTACGCATTCCTAAAAAATAAAAGAGATGAAAGAGGGTAAGCCTAAAAATATATTTATAAAAGGAGCTATCACTGCTTCATTTATCGCAGAAAGTATTGAAAAGCATAGCGTCAAAAAAAATATTGGGGGGCATAGTATTTTTCTTGGGCAGGTGAGGGCAGATGAAATCAATGGGAAAAAAGTAAGTGCCATTGAGTATACTGCTTATGAGGAAATGGCTATGCAGAAAATGCATGAGATCAGAGAAGCTGTTTTTGAACAATATGAATTAACCTGTATGCATGTGTATCATAGTCTGGGAAAAGTAGCTGCAGGAGAAATCTGTTTATTTGTTTTTACTTCATCAGCACATCGTAAGGCAGCCATAGCAGCCTGCTCAGAACTGGTGGAAAGAATTAAAGCTGAACTCCCGGTATGGGGAGCTGAACTTTTTGAAGACAATACGCATCAGTGGAAAGTGAATCAATAATTATGGTAGATATAACATCGAAATCGAATACACTCAGACAGGCGATTGCTGCTGCCACCATTACGGTATCAAAACAAGCTACTATTGATGCCATTGTAAACAGACAGGTACCCAAAGGTGATGTGTTTGAGTTTTCACGAGCTGCAGGTTTGCTGGCTATTAAAAAAACAAGTGATGTAATTCCGGATTGTCATCCGCTACCTATTGAGTTCTCATCTATTAAACACGAAATAAGTGGTTTACAGATTCTGATTACCGTGGAAGTGCATACCATTTATAAAACCGGTGTTGAAGTGGAAGCCATGCATGGGGCATCTGTTACTGCATTGACCATGTATGATATGCTGAAGCCATTGGATACAGAAGTTGAAATAACCCATATCAGATTGGTACAAAAAACCGGTGGTAAATCAGATCGGTTCATACCCGATACAAATACATTGTCCTGTGCCGTAGTGGTTTGCTCTGACACGGTATCAGCCGGTAGCAAGCAGGACTTATCCGGAAAAAAAGCAGTAGAAAAACTGGAAGCACTGGGTATTACTGTGACTGATTATACCATTGTTGCGGATGAAATTCAGGACATACAGCAGCAACTTGAGAAATATGTAGAAGAAGGCTATCACCTGGTATTATTTACCGGTGGAACAGGGCTCTCGCCAAGAGACGTAACACCCGAAGCCGTTGAACCATTGCTGGACAGAATGGTTCCGGGTGTTATGGAAACAGCAAGAAATTACGGGCAACAAAGAACCCCCTATGCCATGCTATCCAGGGGTATAGCGGGTTATGCTAAAAACACCCTTGTTATTACACTGCCGGGCTCTGTAAAGGGTGTGATTGAAACCATGGACGCTATATTCCCTCAGGTGCTGCACACATTTACAGTGGCAGCTGGGAGCAGACACGATTAGGGTTGGTTTGGCTTGCAAAAGGGTATTGGCCATGATCAGCTTGTTTTCTTACCCATTGACCGATTTCCGGTAGTTTGGTTTTTCTTTTTATCAGATAATAGTTAGTTTACGAATCATAATAAATCTATCCTCCTTATGCCGAAGTACAATTTTACAGTCAATAATAAATCGGTATCTGTAGAAGCAGATGCTGATACGCCGCTGCTTTGGGTATTACGTGATCAGTTAAACCTTGTGGGCACCAAATATGGTTGCGGTGTAGCACAATGTGGAGCCTGTACCATTCATTATAATGGTAGTCCTGTTCGTTCCTGCCAGTTTCCGGTATCGGCTGTAGGAACCGGGAAAGTGGTAACCATTGAAGGACTCAGTGAAAAAGGAGATCATCCTGTACAGCAAGCGTGGATAGATATGGATGTGGCCCAATGTGGCTATTGTCAGTCGGGTCAAATTATGGCAGCAGTAGCATTGCTGAAGAAGACGCCGAAGCCTACTGATGAAGAAATTGATTCAGCCATTACAAATATCTGCCGTTGCGGTACCAGTGTACGTATCCGTAAAGCCATACACCTGGCAGCATCAAAAGGAGGTAAGTTATGAGTACAACATCTGTATCAAGAAGAAATTTCCTGAGGGTAAGCATGATTACCGGTGGTGGTATGCTGGTTGGTTTTTCAACATTGGCAGAGGATGAAAAACTGCCAGTAGATGGAACGCCGTTCTCTCCCAACGCCTATATCAAAATAGCACCTGATGGTACGATTACACTGATGTCGCCCAACCCGGAAATTGGTCAGGGTGTAAAAACATCACTGGTAATGCTGATTGCAGAAGAGATGAATGTGGACTGGCAGAAAATACAGGTAGAAATTGCACCGCTGGATACAAAATATGGCAGCCAGACAACAGGTGGAAGTGGCGCCATCAGAAGTCGCTATACACCACTCAGACAGGCAGGCGCAACGGCTCGGGTGTTATTAATCGCAGCTGCTGCCGATACATGGGGTGTAACAGCAGCAGATTGTTATGCTGACAATGGTTTTGTGGTACATAAAACTTCAGGTAAAAAGCTGTCTTATGGTGAACTGGCAGGCAAAGCAGCATCTATGCCGGTACCAGCCAATGTACCTTTGAAAGATGCCAAAGATTTCAAACTCATCGGTACACGTGTAAAAGATGTAGATGCAAAAGCGATCGTAACAGGAAAACCTTTGTTTGGTATTGATACACGTCGCGGGGGTATGTTGTTTGCTGTTGTGGCAAGACCTCCTGCGCATGGGAAAAAATTACAGTCATTCGATGATAGTGCTGCCTTACAGGTAACAGGTGTAAAAAAAGTAGTACAGGTAAAAAACAGTATAGCAGTTTTGGCTACTTCTACCTGGGCTGCGATGAAAGGCAGAAAAGCCCTGAACATAAACTGGGAAGATGCATCAAAACTGGAAAGCACGGCCGATCATGATAAGGCATTCAAAGACCTGTTGAGTAAGCCTGCTGCCACACCTAACCGTAATGATGGTGATGTAGATGCGGCAATGGCTGCTGCTTCCAAAGTACTGGATGTATATTATGAAGTGCCTGTATTGTCGCACGCACAAATGGAGCCCCTGAATTTTTATGCAGATGTAAGAGATGGTAAAGCTGAATTGTATGGCCCCACACAGGTGCCGCAGAGTCTGGTAACTGCCGTGGCCAAAGAACTGAATATACCCGCTGCTAACATAACATTGGGATTACCCAGACAGGGTGGGGGCTTCGGAAGAAAATTACGTCCGGATAATGGAGTGGAAGCTGCATTGATTTCACAGGCTGCACAATGTCCTGTTCAGGTACAATGGACACGTGAAGATGATATGCAAAACGATTTCTATCGTGCCAGTGGTATGTTCCGTTTCAAAGCAGCCATCAAAGATGGTAATCTGGAAGCCTGGCAACAATCTTTTGCATGTCTGAGTAATGGCAGAAGTCCGGATACTTATCCCGCAGGTGCTGTAAAAAATCTGCGTATCGAGAGTCATAGTTTACCAACCAATATTCCTACCGGACCCTGGCGTGCCCCTACACACAATGTTCAGGCATTTGCCAACGAATGTTTTATGGATGAGGTAGCAACTGAATTGAAAACAGATCCGATATCATTCAGACTTTCGTTATTGAAAAAAGCCAAAGAACAACCCGTAGGCAGACTCGCTTACGAGCCGGATAAATTTATCAGTGTAATAGAACTGGTAGCCAAAATCAGTAACTGGAATAAACCTGCACCCAATACATACCGTGGCTTCTCAACCTGGTTCTCATTTAACAGTTATGTAGCACAGGTGGTAGAACTAAAAATGGAAAAGGGTAAACCTAAAATCACAAAAGTATATTGCGCCGTACACTGCGGTAAAGTAGTGAACCTGAGTGGCGCTGAAAATCAGGTACAGGGAGCGGTTGTTGATGGTCTGGGACATGCGATGTTTACCAAACTTACTTTCAAAGATGGGGCAGCCGTTCAAACCAATTTCGGCCCTTACAATTTTGTAAAAATGCGTAATACGCCATTGGATGTTGAAGTAGCTTTTGTTCCCTCTGAAGAGAACCCAACCGGTTTGGGAGAACCCGGGTTACCACCTATTGCACCCGCACTGGCCAATGCCCTTTTCGCCGCAACCGGTAAGCGTTTCAGACGAATGCCTTTCTCCGATGATATACAATTTGCATAAATAAATTGCCACTGAACGCACAGAAATACATTATACCATACTGTACTTATCTGTGCCTTCAGTGGCAACCAAATGATAACAAAAATCAAATCAGACATCCGCCATCAGACATTTTTCTTACTTCGCTCCAAATACTTTTTTCAAAATATCACTGGTTCTTGCCAAAGGGTTCTTTCTGATCTCTTTTTCTTCCAATGCAATCTGGTAAAAAATGCCACCCATCGCACGTTCGGTAACATAAGCAGATAAATCAGGATTCAGTTTTTCACGAACCAATGGCAACTTGTTATAACTGGTAACCAGACTATTCCAATGCTTGGTAGCATCTACTTTCTGTAAGGAGGTTTCAATAACCGGGCGGAAAGCTTCTGTTAGCGGATTGGTAGTTTTTGCTTTCAGGTAAGCTGTTGCAGCTGTATCGGATCCTTTTAAAATACCTACTGCATCCTGAACACTCATTTGTTTAATGGCATTGGTAAAAATGGGGGCCGCACTTTTACAGGCATCTTCCGCAGCACGGTTCATACTCAGAATGGCTTCGTCTACCTGCTTACCCAGTCCTACACTTCTCAATGTTTTTTCAATCTTTTGAGCTTCCGGTGGGAGCAATATTTTCAGCGCTGCATTGGCAAAAAAACCATCTGTCTGCGACAGCAGGTTGGAACCTTTTAGGGATCCCTGAACCAATGCTTCTTTCAGACCTGCTACAATATCATCGTTGGCAAGCCCTGTCTGATTGCCGGACACTGCATTTTTGGCCTTGTTCAATAAACCGCCTAATCCCTGGGCATCTGTACCCATTTGCAATGCTAATAAAAGGAGCAGTGTAACAATTCTTTTCATATACTTTTTTATAATCTTTTCAAAAATGATACCAAATAATCAGCTCAAAAATAAACCCTCTGTTCGGATGAAGGTGTGAAGGATACCTTATAAAATAAGTTGATAAAGGGTTAAAATGGACGGGCGGTTGTTCGGAAATGTCTTTTGCACCTATCTTGTATAACAAAAGATTATACATGAAACAACTGTTTACCCTTGTCTTTCTTTCTTTTTTGCTCTTAACAGCCATTAACGGGGAGGCCCAGACCAGTACTTTTATTCTGATGCGTCACGCTGAAAAGGATACCAGTGCCCAGGGGGCGACCATGATGCAGGCAGATCCCAAATTGAGTGCTGCAGGAGAAGCCAGGGCTGCCCGCATCCCGGAAGTATTAAAAGCTTATTCACCGGATGCCGTGTATTCCACCAATTTTATCCGTACCAAATCAACCGTAACACCGCTTGCAAAAAAAGCAGGAAAAGAAATACAGGTATACGACCATCGAAACCTCAAAGCCTTTGCGGAAGAACTCCTGAAAATGGAAGGTAAAACAGTAGTAGTAGCCGGACATTCCAATTCTACGCCCACGTTGGTGAATCTGTTATTGAAAGAAAATAAATACCAGAACCTTGATGAGTCGGTGTATGATACTTACTGGATCGTTACCGTAAAAGACGGTAAGGCGGAAGCCAGACAAATGAAGTATTAAGCTACTCTTTGCCCTACAAATCGTAAGTTTGCGGCCTGAAAAGTCCGTGCGTCCGGAAGTCCGGAAGTCTGGTGAAACTATCGATAGTTCTCCGTTCTTCCGGACTTTCCGACTTTCGGTCTTTCTGACTAATTATTATGAAGTACGAGAAAGAGATCAACCGCCGCAAAACATTCGCTATTATTTCGCACCCGGATGCGGGTAAAACTACATTGACGGAAAAATTACTGTTGTTTGGTGGTGCTATCCAGACAGCTGGTGCCGTAAAAAGTAATAAGATCAAAAAACATGCGACCTCCGATTTCATGGAGATTGAAAGACAGAGGGGTATCTCGGTGGCCACTTCTGTAATGTCATTTGAATACAGTAATACCCTTATCAACCTTCTGGATACACCCGGTCACAAAGATTTTGCAGAAGATACCTACAGAACACTTACTGCGGTGGATAGTGTAATACTGGTAGTAGACAGTGTGAACGGGGTAGAAGACCAGACACGCAGGCTGATGGAAGTTTGCCGTATGCGTGATACGCCGGTTATTGTGTTCATCAATAAAATGGACCGTGATGGAAAGAATCGTTTTGATTTGCTGGAAGAGATCGAAAAAGAGTTGCATATTTCATTGCATCCGATGACCTGGCCCATTAATAGTGGTAAGGAATTTAAAGGGGTATACAACCTGCACGAAAAGAGTCTGCGTTTGTTTACGGCCAGTACAAAAGCAGACGATGATGATACCATCGCTATTGATGATCTCGCCTCTGCTGTTTTAGATGAAAAAGTGGGCGAAAAAGATGCGGCTCAGTTAAGAGAAGATGTTGAGTTGATAGATGGTGTATATGGAGAATTGCAGGTAGATGATTACCTCACAGCAAAAATTGCACCTGTATTCTTTGGTAGTGCAGTTAATAATTTTGGGGTAAAGGAAATGCTTGACACATTTATCCGTATTGCACCTGTACCCAGAAGCAGGAATACTTCAGCGAGAACAGTAGAAGTAGGTGAGGAAAAGTTTAGCGGATTTATTTTTAAAATACATGCCAACCTCGATCCCAAACACCGCGATCGCATTGCTTTTATGCGTGTATGCAGTGGCAGGTTTGAGCGTAATAAATATTATCACCATGTTCGGCTCGATAAGGATATGCGTTTTAGCAATCCGTACAGTTTTATGGCCCGAAGCAAGGATGTTATCGAAGATGCTTATGCCGGTGATGTGGTGGGTTTGTTTGATACGGGAAACTTTAAAATAGGAGATACCCTCACAGAAGGAGAAGATTTTTACTTTACCGGTATCCCAACGTTTTCACCGGAAATATTTAAAGAGCTCGTGAATAAGGATCCGATGAAAACCAAACAACTGGAAAAAGGAATCAGCCAGTTAACAGATGAGGGAGTAGCGCAATTATTTACGCAGTTTGGTGGAAATAAGAAAATCATAGGTTGCGTGGGAGAACTTCAGTTTGAAGTAATTCAATACCGTTTATTGCAGGAATACGGAGCAGCCTGTGAATTCAGAACACTGCCTTTTTATAAAGCTTGCTGGCTAACGGCTGCTGATCAGAAAAAACTGGATGACTTCCTTCGTTTTAAGCAACAGAATTCTGCGGAAGATAAAGACGGGCATCCGGTATACCTGGCTCAGAGTGAGTGGTTCCTGAATACGGAGATTACCAATAACCCTGATATCAGGTTTCATTTCTCCAGCGAAATACATAAATAAAACATCTCTGTAGGCAAGAACGTCTATCAGTTGGTGATCGGAAGCTGAATGGTGAATACGGCTCCTTTGTTTTTACCCTCACTGAAAGCCGCGATCATGCCACCATGGTTTTGTATTACTTTACGGGTAAGGTACAGGCCAACCCCAGAAGAAACTTCGCCATCGGTTCCTATCTTGCCCTCAGATGTAAATTTGTTAAACAATAGTTCAGCTTTACCAGACTCAAAACCAATTCCTTTATCTGCCACGAGTAAATGAATATGTCCACTGAATACGTGCAGTTTTACAATTACCTCATCACCACGGTATGAGAATTTTATCGCATTGCCGATAATATTCGATACAGCTTGTGAAAGCAAACGTGTATTGCATTTAACCTGGATGTCGGGAACTGGATGTATGGTAATTGTAATGTCTTTTCTGGAAGCTGCTGCCTGCTGCATATCTACTGCCATGAATACGATATCCCGGATATTTTTTGCTTCGAAAATATGAGATACTGCTTCATCTTTCCCTGTTTGCAGTATTTCAATGATATCCTGGATAAACACCAATTGCTCACTGGCCATTTTATGTATGATTGCACCGTATTTTGATGCGAACGCAGCCCCATCTTCTGCCTGCAACAAATCGCCCAGACTTATTAGTTGGGTAAAGGGAACCCTCAGATCATGAGAAAGCAGGGTGAGTATGTCCCTGCGTTCTTTCAAAAGGGCATCCATGGAGTCGATGGTGACTTGTACCTGTTGTAATAATTGTCCCGCTTCATCTGTATAATGTACCGGCAGTGCAGGAACCAGTTTTTTACGGGTATAATTTTGTAAAGCAGTTTTTGCCTGCTGAATGGGCCATAACAAGCTTCTTAACAGTAATAAGGTTAAACCGGTTGCTACAAGTGTCGCCAGCAGAGCTACCAGTATTACATTCCACCCCTTTAATGGCATCCATTCAAATACAATGGCAATAATTAATACAATCAGCGGTATGTGTACCCCAATAAAAGCAATAAATAAGAATTTTAAAGTATAATTTGAGGAGAGAAAGCCGGGTTTAGAGAAAATATGGTAGATGTTTTTCATATATTGGATTGCATTACAAAAATGCCTTCTTTGTTCCGTATCAGACCATTAAAATTAAAAAAAGATTAAAAATGAATTTGTTTACTACTAATCGATTGATAGTCAGGAAGTTTGAATGGGCAGATGAGGAAGATTTTTATCAATTGAATAGCCACCCGGATGTAATGAGGTTTATAAGGCCTGCAAAGACAAGGGAGGAGTGCAGGCTCTTTTTGAACGAAAATCTCCAACTATACCAGGCAGGTTCAGCCATTGGAAGGTATCATGTAGCTGAAAAATCATCTTACCGGTTTGCAGGCACATTCTCTGTTTTAATGATGCCCGACAGGGATGCTTTTCATATTGGATATGCCTTAATGCCTGATGCACAGGGTAAAGGATTGGCAAAAGAACTATTACAGGCAGGCCTGCAATGGCTGGCCATGAATAGTGAGCGGCCCGAAATTTTTGCCATTACGTCTACCGAAAACATACCCTCAGTGGCATTATTGCAAAAAGCAGGGTTTGCGCAACTGGAAGATATCACCGACCACGGAAAGCAACTCAATGTATTCATGATACCCCGTTCCCAAATATCGAATCAACAGGCTTCTGCCTGCTAATTACTACCTTTGCAGCCATATATGAAGTCGAAAACGCTAAAGAAAGATAAGGTTAACATTATTACACTGGGTTGCAGTAAGAACCTGGTAGACAGTGAAGTGCTGAGCGGGCAACTGAGTGCAAATGCAATTGATGTTGTGCATGAGAATAAAAAACTCGATCACAATATAGTGGTGGTAAATACCTGTGGTTTTATTGATAAGGCCAAGGAAGAGAGTATTAATACCATTCTGGATCAGGTTGAACTGAAACGAAGAGGTAAGCTTGATAAAGTATATGTTACCGGTTGCCTGAGCGAAAGATACCGTGGCGATCTGGAAGCAGAAATGCCTGAAGTAGATGCCTGGTTCGGTACCATGGAGCTTCCATTGATACTCAAAAAATTTGAAGCGGATTATAAAGCAGAACTGGTAGGGGAAAGATTGTTAAGTACCCCTCAGCATTATGCTTATATGAAAATAAGCGAAGGCTGTAACCGCACCTGTTCTTTTTGTGCCATTCCACTAATGCGTGGTCAGCACATCAGTAAGCCCATTGAAGAACTGGTAGCAGAAGCAGAAGGGTTGGTGAAAAAAGGGGTAAAAGAAATTATGTTGATTGCGCAGGAACTGACTTATTATGGATTAGATATTTACAAGAAAAGAGAGTTACCCCGATTATTACATGCATTGGCCGATGTGAAAGGCATTGAATGGATCCGTCTGCATTATGCCTATCCGAGTAAGTTTCCACTGGAAGTACTGGATGTGATGCGCGAGCGCGACAATATCTGTAAATACCTCGATATGCCTTTGCAGCATGCAAGCAATCATATGCTGAAAGCCATGCGGAGAAATATTACGAGAGAAGAAATGACAGAACTGATAAGAGAAATCAGACAAAGGGTTCCCGGTATCTGTTTACGTACCACGCTGATTGCCGGATTTCCGGGTGAAACAGAAGAAGATGTTGAGGAACTCAAAGATTTTCTCAGGGAACACCGCTTCGATCGTGTAGGTATTTTCAGTTACAGCCATGAAGAAAATACCAGTGCCTATGATCTCGAAGATAATATCTCTGCTGAAGTAAAAGCAGAACGTGCACAGGAAATTATGGAAGTGCAACAGGAAATCAGCTATGAAAAGAACCAGGAAAAAGTGGGTAAAATTTTCAAAGTTCTGATCGATAAAAAAGAAGCAGGACGTTATCTGGGCAGAACAGAGTTCGACAGCGTAGAAGTAGACAATGAAGTGGTAGTGCACTCCAGCAAAAAATTACAACCCGGCGATTTTGTACAGGTGAAAATTACAAAAGCATACGACTACGATCTGGAAGGGGAGGTGGTGTGAAATGAGAAATATGAAATAAGAAATAAGGAATGTGAAAGTGAAATGATAAGATTCTTTACTTACTGATTTCTTATTTCATATTCCTTATTCCTGATTTCTCTGTTTCTAAGCTTTCTGTAAAAGAAATATAAAACGATGCAATAAATGAGAGCAACAGATAGGTTGCCATGATATAGGTTGATCCATTGATCAATTGGTTCATGCCAAACCAGTCTCCGTTGCGGATGAGGATGGAAAATCCCAGGATACATTTCAACGATTCCCATACCCAGGCATACCTGTTTCTATCCATCAAGTCGGTAAATGCATAGACCTGTAAAAAGATAAATCCACCATAGATAAATATACCCGGGCTGCCGATGGCGGCAATATTACCAAAGCAATAGCTGATGAGTAATAATGTGCAGGTCATTTGTATCCATGACCAGGCAAGCAGTGTTTTGGAATGACCTGTTTCATATTTCTCGAAATGGTACACATCCTCAATTTTATATACAGGAAATTTCTCTGCTACATCAGCAGGTCGCCAGCCGGTTGGCATAAGCCATATTCTGAATTTATCTTTCCAGCTTTGCGCATGCCATGCATCCTTGATAAGTAACCATAAATGCATGAAATTAATTTTAATGGGGTTCCATGTCCGTACAGGTCTGGTAATACCATATACAGCGGGTACCTCAGGTAATTCTTCCTGATAGGTTCCAAACATTTTATCCCAGAAAATAAAAATCTGACCATAGTTTTTATCCATGTACTCCTTGTTAATAGCATGGTGTACCCGGTGATGAGAAGGTGTTACAATTATTTTTTCGAGAAACCCCATTTTATGGATATGCTGCGTATGGTACCAGAATTGAGCAAACAAATGAAGCGGTGCCACAATGGCTACCACCTGTCCGGGTACACCTAGTAATGCGGCAGGTAATAAGAATATGGTAAATATTTTTACAATCGATGATATGCTCTGTCTGAGTGCACAGGCAAGGTTAAAATCTTCGCTGCTGTGATGGATGATATGGTTGTTCCAGAAGAAATTGTATTCATGAGCAATCCTGTGTATCCAATAACCGGCAAAATCCAGTGCCATAAAAGCAATAAAATAGGTTAAAAAACCGGCCGGAACCTTCGTAATGGCCAGATGATCCACCATCCATTCATAACTGATCACTGCAAAGCCTAATCCCAGTACATCTTTGGTAACATTGGTAACGCCGGAGCTAAGACTGGAAATCATATCCAGCGTGCGAACCGTTTCTTTTCCTTTATACCAGCCATACCATTTTTCCAAAAGAACCAGTAAGAGAAATACCGGCATGGCAATCAGAATGATCTTTCCGTAAGTTTCCATATGGTAATCGTAGTGGTATAAATTTAGGGATTTTTGCGTGAATGGTGAATGGTCAATGGTGAGTAGTGAGTAGTCAGTAGTCAGTAGTCAGTAGTGAGTGGGGGCGTTTACTCACTACTCACTCCCTTCCCTGTTAAAAATTACCAGCGGCGCCATGTATTTCCAGTAAATTGTATTTTTATGCCTTATTATGAAGCACCACTGTAGCCGTTTATCATACGAAAGCACCGGATATTTTTCATCGATTGTAACTGATTATCTGGCAGGTGCATCAGCACTTCGCCCATTTTACGCACACCAACCTGATCTGGAGGGTATAAAAAATGCGATAGCATCAAGACAGGATTTTTTCACACCCAGGCACATACTTGTAGAAAGTCTGGAGGAGCAATATCGTTCTATCAGCATGGAAGAACAGGTGAGTAGTAATATAGCGGCTTTAGCTAATGAAAACACTTTTACAATTGTAACAGCGCACCAACCCAATATATTTACCGGACCACTGTACTTTATCTATAAAATTTTACATGCCATACAACTGGCAACCTCTCTTTCTGAACAGATGCCGGCATACCGTTTTGTTCCTGTTTACTATATGGGTAGTGAAGATGCGGATCTGGATGAACTGGGGCAGATCAATATTGACGGACACCCATTGCAATGGGACACTTCGCAGACAGGTGCCGTTGGACGGATGAAAGTAGATAAGGAACTGATTAAACTATTGGATGCCATTGAAGGACAAACAGGGGTACTGCCATACGGAAAAGAATTATCAGCTTTATTCAGACAATCTTATGTGAGCGGCAGAACCATACAGGAAGCAACCCTGCATCTGGTGAATGGATTGTTTGGAAGGTTTGGACTGGTAGTGCTGATACCCGATCAGCAAAAATTAAAAGCAGCTTTTACATCCGTTATTGAAAAAGAACTGTTGGAAGGTTTTTCTCATAAGGTAGTTCAGCAGTCAACGACGGCGCTCGGAAAAACATACAAGGTACAGGCGGCAGGTAGAGAAATAAATTTATTTTATCTGATCAATGACCGGAGAGAAAGAATAGAGAAAGAGGGGGGGGATTTTGTTGTACATGCTTTGGGGCTCCGTTTTAACCAGACTGAAATACTGGAAGAATTAAAAAATCATCCTGAAAGATTCAGCCCTAATGTAATCCTTCGTGGTGCTTTCCAGGAAACGATATTGCCGAATATTGCTTTTATCGGTGGTGGGGGAGAGCTTGCTTACTGGCTGGAGCTGAAAGAAGTATTTGCAGCGATTGCCATTCCCTTTCCGGTATTGGTATTGAGAAATTCATTCCTGCTTATGACGGCTGAACAGGAACAGAGAATGCTCCAACTGGAGCTCAATCATCCATCTCTTTTTCAGAAAACAGAAGTGATACTCAATCAGCTGGTGAAGAAAAGAACCAGCCGCCAACTTAATCTTACCAAAGAAATAGCGCAGTTGTCTGTTTTGTATGAACAAATGAAGCAGCAAGCGGGTACGATAGATGAAACACTTAAGCCGCATGTAGAAGCTTTATCAGTAAAAGCATTGAAACGTTTGAACGAACTCGAAAAGAAAATGCTAAGGGCTGAAAAAAGAAAATTTGAAGCAGAGGAGAGACAAATTCAGGGCTTGAAAAAACACTTATTTCCGGCTGATAGTTTGCAGGAACGTGTGGATAATATCTCAGGCTGGTATGCCAGGTATGGTAATAGTTGGATAGATATGCTATTGAAAAATTCTTTACCTATAGAATCTCAGTTTTCAATCATTACTATTTCGTAGGGGTATCAAAACTATTCGGCCATTGCTTTTTGAGTCCTTCAATCTTCGTTCCCACTTCCTCCTGCATTTGCTGCTTGTAAGCGGCTAATTTTTCTGCAGTCTGCATATGGGTTGAACCAATGATTTGTGCAGCCAGAATACCCGCATTTTTTGCTGCATTCAACGCTACAGTGGCAACCGGCACACCATTTGGCATTTGAAGGATCGATAAAACAGAATCCCAGCCATCAATCGAATTAGAAGATTTGATAGGTACCCCGATAACCGGCAGGGTGGTAATAGCGGCCACCATACCCGGTAAATGTGCAGCACCTCCTGCACCGGCAATAATTACCTGTAAACCCCTCGATTTTGCCTTTTCAGCATATTCGGCCATCCGTTGTGGCGTTCTGTGTGCTGAAACCACTGTTAATTCAAACGATATGTCAAATTGAGTAAGTATATCAGCAGCAGCACGCATAATACCAAGATCACTGTCGCTGCCCATAATGATACCAACGAGGGGAAAGGATTGCGTCATACTACAAAGATACGAAATCTGAAATTATCACTAAGTTAGCAACACTCACGGTAGATTTTTTATGTGGTAGGCGCTGATGGACCTTATTACCACCGGAGCTTTTGTTTCATGAATCGTAACCCGTACTCGATTTGTTTTTACAGCACGAAAACCAGCAATTTTTTTTCTGCCGATAGTGGTACCGGAAAATACTTTTTCAAAGTGATCCTTGTTCCAGCATTCAATGCTGAAGGAAATGACTCTCTGACCATAGTCAATCATTTCTTCCAGACTAAGTGCATTGATCAACTGCTCTCCGGGAAGCGTGAAAGTTAGCTGAACATTTTCCGCAGCGTCAGCAGCCCAGTAAGTCTTGATATTGTGATCTGTTAAACTTCTGAGACCTTTCTGCTGGCGATCATTCGTAGTGATAACTGTATTGGAAAAAAGATCTGTACGGAAAGCCTCGGCCCTCATTTTTGCAAAACCCATCAGTGCGGCTGAATCATTCGGATGGAACAGACCTCTTCTGTCGGGAGGAATATTTAACAATAAATTCCCTCCATTACCAACAGAGCCTAAGTAGATATTGAATAAGGTTTCAGGTGTCTTTACCTTGTTGTCTTCTTCTTTATGGTAAAACCAGCCCGGTCTGATCGATACATCTGCTTCTGCCGGTATCCAGTGTTTTCCATTGAAGTTACCCTGGTTCAACGTATCTGTATGCGGGGCACCGAGTCCTCTTGCAAAACCTGCTGTGTCGAGCAGGTTCCAGTTGGTATTACCTATGAATCCTTTTTCATTGCCACACCAGCGTATGCTGGGGCCAATATCACTAAAGATGATCATCTTCGGCTGAAAACGAAAAGCTGAGTCTTCAAATCTGTTGAAATCATATACCTGCTTCTTTCCATTGGGGCCCTCTCCATTGGCTCCATCCCACCAGAACTCGAAAAAAGGACCATATTGCGTAATCAATTCTTTCATGGTGGCAATATAGATATCGTTGTATTCGGGGGTGCCGTATTTGGGGTGGTTCCTGTCCCATGGCGATAAATAAATACCCATTTCAATGCCCTCTTTTTTACAGGCATCCGCCAATGCTTTTACCACATTACCCTTTCCATTCATCCATCTGCTTTCTCTTACTGTATGTGTACTGTATTGACTGGGCCATAACGAAAAACCATCATGGTGCTTGGCTGTAAGTATAATACCTTTTGCGCCTGCTTTCCTGGCTATACGGGCCCACTGGCGGCAATCCAATGCTGTCGGATTGAAGATGTCGGGTCTTTCATCACCTTCACCCCATTCTTTATCTGTAAACGTATTCGGGCCAAAATGGATAAAAAGGTAAAATTCCTTTTCATGCCATGCCAGTTGTTCCTTACTGGGAACCGGATATACAGGTTGTATTTTCTGCGACCAGCTTTTGGTTGCCAGAAAAATGAATAAGCAAAGAATGATTTTTTTCACAAGCATTGGGTTGAATAGAAATAAAATCTGCCAGAATTTATACTAACTGTCGTTTATACATCTGAACCGTATTCTCATAACCGAGGTAAATAGCATCGCAAACAAGGGCATGACCAATACTTACTTCATCGAGATAGGGGATATGCTGTTTTAAAAACTTGAGATTACTCAGGTCGAGATCATGCCCGGCATTTATACCCAGGCCAAGTTCCTTTGCTTTGGCAGCGGCAATCACATAAGGTGCAACTGCTTCTGAAGTTTTGCCTTCAGCAAATAGTTTTGCATACCCTTCTGTATAGAGTTCAATACGGTCGGTACCCGTTAGGGCAGCACCTTCCACCATTTCAACAACAGGATCAACAAAAATGGATACACGGATACCTGCTTTTTTAAAAATGCCAATAATGTCAATCAGATAGTCTTTGTGTGCAATGGTGTTCCATCCATGATCGCTTGTGAGTTGTCCGAGTGCATCGGGTACCAGTGTTACCTGATGAGGTTTTGTTTCCAGCACCAGGTCCACAAATTTTGATTCGGTAGGGTTGCCTTCGATATTGAATTCTGTAGTGATGATTTTTCGGATGGCCCTTGTATCATCGTAACGAATATGTCTTTCATCCGGTCTGGGATGTACGGTAATACCATCTGCGCCAAACTTTTCAGCATCAACCGCTGCTTTTACTACATTAGGATTATCGCCACCCCTGCTATTCCTGAGCGTGGCAAATTTGTTGATGTTTACACTGAGTTTTGTCATATGGCAAAGTTAATCAGAAGTCGGGAGTCTCCCGACTTCTGATTAAAAAGCTATCCAAGGTAATGCATGATCATACTGGCTATCATCAACCCCAGTATATGGTAGCCACAATCAATAAAGTATAAGGCGGCTGGTTTTTTATTGTAAAGGTATCCGATACTGATAGCTGGTGTACTGAAACCAATAGAAATCAGCACAGCCAGGTGAAAAGCATCGGTGTAATTATTCATGGGCATCAGTTGTCTGAAAATAGTAAGCCCAAAACAGCTGATCAGCATGAATAAAAAGCTGCTGATCATGGTAAGGACGGCACCTTTTTTCATATTCGGGTCATTTGGGTTAAGGCCCGATAGGCGTACCCAGGCTTTGGAGAAAATGCCTCCGTACCAGACAGCACCCAGTAAAAAGTAGGCAAGTGAGGCCAGCATCAGCGATAACCAGTTTACATGGTCGGTAAAATGATGAAGCATAAAAGGTTGTTTTGGGTTTAGGATATAACAATATCGCAAATAAAACCCAAAGCCGGGTTGAAAGCAATAGCGTATTTTGCATAGGAATATTTTGGTCAACTATTTTCAACGAGTTCTGTTTTGTAGATATGGCATATTCATCTCTCGAATCCTGTTTAACTGATCTGGAAAGAAATGGGCAATTGGTGCGCATAAAAGAAGAAGTGGATCCCTATCTGGAAATGGCGGCTATTCATTTGCGTGTATATGAAATGGGCGGACCGGCCCTCTTATTTGAAAACGTAAAAGGATCCCGCTTCAGAGCAGCATCCAATATCTTTGGTACCCTTAACAGGAGCCGTTTTATTTTCAGGGATACACTCGCGTCTGTACAGAAACTGATTGAGTTAAAAGGAGATCCCATCAAAGCCATCAAACATCCGATTCAGAATATAGGTGCCGGACTGGCGGCACTCAAAGCATTGCCGCTAAAGAATCCGCTGAATAAACCAGTCATGTATGAAGAAATTAAGATCAGCGACCTTCCCTTAATTCATCATTGGCCCATGGATGGGGGGGCTTTTGTAACCTTGCCTCAGGTGTACACAGAAGATATTGAAAACCCCGGTATCATGAAGGCGAATCTTGGGATGTACAGGATACAGCTAAATGGAAATGAATATGAAACCGATCGCGAAATAGGATTGCACTATCAGCTGCATCGGGGTATAGGTGTTCATCAAACAAAAGCCAACAGGAAGGGACAACCCTTAAAAGTAAGTTGTTTTGTGGGAGGGCCACCATCACATACCGTTTCCGCAGTGATGCCCCTGCCCGAAGGCATCAGTGAGATGACTTTTGCAGGAGTATTGGGAGGAAGAAGGTTCAGGTATGCTTACAAAGATGGTTTTTGCATCAGTACCGATGCTGATTTTGTGATTACCGGAGAAGTATATCCTGGTGAGAATAAACCGGAAGGCCCTTTTGGTGATCATCTTGGTTATTATAGCCTGAAACATGCTTTTCCATTGATGCGTCTTCACAAAGTATACGCACGTAAAAATGCCATCTGGCCATTTACTGTGGTTGGAAGACCACCGCAGGAAGATACGAGCTTCGGACAGTTGATTCATGAAATTACAGGGGATGCTATTCCCCAGGAAATACCCGGTGTAAAAGAAGTACATGCGGTAGATGCTGCGGGTGTACACCCATTGTTACTGGCTATCGGCAGCGAGCGCTACACGCCTTATCTGCCGACTAAACAACCTGCTGAACTGCTTACCATCGCCAATCATATTCTGGGTACCGGACAACTTAGTCTGGCAAAATTTCTATTCATCACTGCTGATGATACACAGCAGCTGACCACACATAATGTTCAAAGCTTTTTTACCTATCTGTTTGAGCGGGTACACCTGAACAGGGATATTCATTTTCATACCAATACAACCATTGATACCCTCGATTATTCCGGAACAGGATTGAATAGCGGTAGTAAAGTAGTGGTGGCAGCTTATGGCGATCCAATACGCACACTTGCTACGGATATCCCATCTGCTTTTACCACAAGAAATAATTTTGGTCCGGCTCATATGTCAATGCCAGGCGTTATTTGTCTGCAAATGAACCCTTATAAAGATGCTGATACGGCGAGGGAAGAAATGATCAAGCTGGATCAAAGCCTGCAAACAGTTTCAGATGAATTAAAGAGCGTAGTGCAGATTATCGTATGCGATGATGCAGCTTTTACAGCAGCTACCCTCAACAATTATTTATGGGTTACTTATACCCGCTGTAACCCATCGCATGATATACATGGTGTAGGTGCTTTTATTGAACACAAGCACTGGGGCTGTAAAGGCCCCATGATTATCGATGCAAGAATCAAACCCCATCACGCTCCACCGGTTGTAAAAGATCCGGAAACAGAAAAAAAAGTAGACCGTTTATTTGCCAAAAATGGCAGTCTTCATAAAATAGGGTAACGGCAGGCAAATAAGGCTCTATTTTTTTGTAAGGAACAGGTAATCTTATCGTCAGAGGAAAAAAATGAATTATGAGATACCTACTCACAGCGGTTATTCTTTTTATTTCTGCGTTTGCCATGGCACAATCTGCCGATCCACAGGGATTAAAAGCCGGTGATAAAGCACCTATGTTCACGGCTACCGATAATAGCGGTAAAACCTTTTCATTGGAGGCGGCTTTGAAAAAGGGAGATGTGGTATTGATGTTTTACCGGGGACAATGGTGCCCCTACTGTAACAAACAGATGAGCCAGATGAATGATTCCCTCTCTATGATTACTGAGAAGGGGGCAACCGTTGTGGCCATATCACCCGAGATTCAGGAAAATGTGGTGAAAACCATTGAAAAAACAAAAGCCTCATTTCCCGTGATCAGCGATGTGAAAATGAAAATTATGAAAGATTATCAGGTGAACTTCTCTGTTCCGCAGGCTACGGTAGACCGATATAAAAATTTCGGTATCGACTTCAATCAGGTAAATGGTGAAAATGGAGCCAATCTTCCGGTACCAGCTACCTATGTAATAGGCAAGGATGGTAAAATCAAATATGTATTCTTCAACCCAGACTATCGGAAAAGAGCTTCAGTAAAAGAAATCGCTTCTTATTTGTAAGATGTTTGCCTGTTTATTCTTGTTGTGTTACACTGCTATTTTGAAAACGATTTTTTTCACATGCGCCGATGACCCATTTTGAATACAGGGCATGTGCAGGTCTTCCGGAAAGAAAATGGTAAACATACCCTTTTTTACCACTGTAAAAAAATCAGGTGCTTCATCAAATAGCATATAATCATCTTCGGGGTTGTAAGGTCGGGATGGGATTTGTTTTTGCAGAAAAGCATGTCCCATTCTTTCTTCTCCGCTTACAACATACTGTACATCGATATACTTTTTATGCGACTCCATTTTTTCCTGATCAGGGTCTTTTGTTTCGTATTCCTGTACGATGGCAAACATCCGGTCACCATCCAATACATGTTTCCCGTTTTCAAGCGTATTAAGATCTGTGTCTAATAAAAAACGGAAAGCCTTTTCAATGTTTTCCCCTAAAGAATGGTATTTCCGGGCATTTTCTAAATAATCAATCACCATAGGTGTAGAATCTTTTAGTATAAGGCTAAAGATAAGTTCAATTATTTACTTCCACCCAGGTATGATCGGCCAGTAGTCTGACAGAAGAAACAAATTGTCTGAAAGGCCCGGAACCACCCCATTCCTGTGGTGATACAAGTGATAGTATATGCTGACCGTCATTTTTTTCATAGAGGTGATAAATATGACCGATCTGTGGTTTGAAATTTAATTTGGCCTCGTAAATCATCATGCTCAACTCTTTTCTTTTTCTGATTTCCTGTGCCTGTCTGGCCAGTAATTCAATCTGCTGCCTGATCTGATCCAGTTGCATATTGGTCTGGTCTTCCATGGCAGAGAGGGCCTTGTGCTTGATAACGCCTTCTTTGGTCGGTCTGATGGCAACACCGGCTACTGAAGAAGCATAGGGTAGAACGCTGAGTTGTTTGTGATAGATTTCAATATTTACAAATGTTTTTCCAGCATTGTCAGCACCTTCCTGTGTAAGTTTCAGGTAGCCGTTTGGCATAATTTCATGCTTTACCTGTAGAACAGATTGTTCATTTTTAAAAAACTGAAACAGCAGGGTAGAAGAGTTGATAATAGAAGCCGTTGCTGCATCAGCCAGTTCCGGATTGTCGAATGTTCGCATAACGCCATCCGGAACAATTCTATATTGTGTATAATAAGCTTCATTGTCCATTGATACCCAGTTAATGCTGATGCCTAATGCATGACCATTTTCAATGGATTCTATTTTATAGTTACCGCTTTTTGGGGGGATGCCCGACTGAAAATCACATTTTTCCGGAAACAGTTGCCAGCTGGCAAGAAAATTATACGCTTGTACCATTGGTTATAACTACAGATAGCTCATACAAAGGTTCTGTTTTTTGTGCGAATAGACATAAAAAAGCCACAGATTTATGATAAATCTGTGGCCTGTTATAAATGATACGATCCTTATTTTACTCTAAAATCTACTTTCAAAGTACCCCATGCTAGTGTAACCACACCTGCTTTACTGATCGTGTAAGTCAGTTTTTCAACTGAAGTATCAGATTTGCCGGGTTTAACGTTCACACGAAGTGCATCATCTGCCTGTTTGTATGAAAAAGCACCCCATTGTTTGGCTGTTTTATTGAAAATAAGGGTATAGTCATCCCCATTGTCTAAAGTGAAAAAAGAATATTTGCCTGCAGGTAATGTTTTACCTTCAATGGTAACATCTTTACTTACTTCAAAAACAGTGGCATCGTTGGCACCGGCACGCCATACCTGACCTTTTTTGGGTTCTACATCTTTACCAATGGTACGGCCTTTTAGTGAAGGTGAGCTATAGTCTATGGTAATGGTAGCGCCACTGGCAATGGTTTCTGTAGCTTTTGCCGGCGGACTTGGTTTTTTTGAAGCGTCGCCGCCTCCCTGGGCACATGCACTAATGGTTGTAAACATCAATCCCATCAGGATTGAAAATGAGAAAAACTTCTTCATGGTATACTTGTTTATTTTAATAAACGGAAATTACTGCAAAAGGTTGATGATGTATGGTATAAAGTGATAACTGGTCTGTTAAAATCAGTTCACCTGAATAAAATCGGGTTTGCGTAGCAACTGGCTATTGTATTTAAAACGGAGACCTGTATTGAAAGTCAGGTTCCAGGGAGTCATTCTTCCGGTTGTTCTTGGGTAATAATAGAGTTTTAGCTCCATGGTGCCAAAAACGAGGTTCTCATTTCTGGTACGAACACCCGTACCAAAAGAAGTGTAAATATCTCCCTTCTCAAACCTCTGACCAATGGTTTTTAAATAGGTAAGATTGGTGAAAACAAAAGGAGCAAAGCTGAAACCAAAAGTTCTGGTAGTATTGTAAAAAACAGATTCGCAGTTGGCGCTGATCCGGGTAGATGCACGCACTGTATTTGTATTCAGCTCAGGGATGCCAAAAATACTGGTAAGTCTTAATGGCTCATTCAAAATGGTTCTTACCTGTTGTGTAATGCTGCCGCTTAAAAAATGGCGTGTAAACCAGTTGCTGCCACTGATTTTCCGTAGACGGGTAAAATATTCAATACTGGTTAAGCCACTGATGTCTTCAAATTGATCCTTGTTAAAGTAAGTGCCAAAACGTATGGTATAATTTATATAGTTTTTATTGTCAGAAAAATAATCGCGCTGGTAGTCAAAGCCAATATATGGACGTTCAATATTATTTCTGCGTACCCATCCGCCGAGAATGGATAAACTGAAGCCTTCCGGCACGTCTTCATTTCGTCCAAAACCGTATAAAAAATTGGTGCGGTAATAATCCTGTTCAAAAATGGAAAAGCTTCCCAAAACGGCTTCCACATTAGAATAGTAATAGTTATAGTTGCTTTTAAATTGTTCCGGAATATCGATGAATAATTTTTGCATTCCCCTGATACCAATAAATTTTTTAAGCCTTGAGTTTAGGTTCTTCCTTAATTGGGTACGAGCACCAATATTGAAGGCGATCCATCCATCCAATAAACGATAGTCGTATTTGAAGCCTGTTTTGTAAAGCGAATCGTTGAGGTACCCGTTATTGGTAAAGTGTTTTCCTGCTTCAAAGCCACCCGTCCATTGATGGTAGGGGCTAACCAGTGGAAGATCGCCTCTCAGGTAGATGGCTTTTTCTTCTCTTCTTCCACTGTTAAAGGCAGGCGCCTGCGTTTGAAAACCCAGTGAGAGATTCAGGAAACTACCACCGATATTTCTTTTAATGTATTCCAGACCCGAACCAAAATCAGGTTTTCTGTCCATGTCATACAAACCCCTGAATTGTATACGATCACCCGATCCGAAAAGATTATCATTGTTTACTTCCAGACTCATGCTGGTGGCAGATCCTATTTCAGCGCTGCCACCAATCGGAAACAGGTCTTTCCAACGGATAATAACGTCTACAGCATCGGGATCGTCACTTACAGGAGATACCACGATTTTTGCATCCTGCAGATAAGACAGTTCCCGGAGAAACCTTTCGTTATCGGCCATGAGGTAGGGATATAAGGTATCACCGGTAACGAAAAAGAGGTTACGTAAAATGGTTTTATTGGTAGTACCTGTATACAGTGCATCGCTGATATCGTTCATAAATCGCCTGCCAGCCCGGGTAGTATCATTAACAGAATTGTCGAACGATAATTTCTCGACCCTGATCTGACGGATCAGTTTTCCTTTAAAAGGCTGAAAAGCAGCTTCATTTTTAACGGCACCTTTGTTTTCGGTAATGATATCCTCCTGACCACGTATGGAAACAGCACGACCCAGTTTGCCTAATAAGCCCTTTTTATTGGCGAGGAAAAAAACGGTATCCTCATGCAGCCTGTTCTGTGAAAGGCACGGAGTGAGCCAGATTAGTGAGAATAACAAAACCAGCAAACAATATAAAGTACTACGCACAAGCATCCCTTAACGGAAATCCGGTTTTCAGTTGGTAATAATCAAACGGGAAGTTAAGGAATCAGATTTAGTTCAGGTGTTAATGTTAAAAGAGGGGGCATAAAAAACCCGGCTTACGGGCCGGGTCATATCGAATCAATGCTGAGGGTTGTTTTATTTGGTTTCTTTAGAGAATACGGTAACCTGACCGTAAACAGAGATTTCCAGTACGATTTTCATATTTGCATTGTCCATAGACACGAAATAAGTATTGTCGCCATCTGCATTTTCAAATTCAATTACATCCTGCAGTTGAAATTCAGGGTAAGTGTATTTGGTTGTGATGGTCTGCAAAGCAGATTTTGGTAACTTATCAAAAGCGAAAGTCTTGGCAGAGCCGATCAATTCGCCCTGGTGGGTATAGAATACTTCTTTTTTAATACCATTTTCCAGAAAGCTTACCTTCTCAAAGTTCGCATCTGAACTCCAGTTCACTTCTTGAGCAGTAGTAAAGGTTGATTTGAAATGGCTTGCACCATTGTAACTTGTTTTTTTGTTGGTGTCAGCAAAAGCGCTGGTTCCAAGAGCAATTACGGCTAATGTGAGGATCAATAACTTTTTCATTTTCTTCGTATTAATGTGTTTATAATTAGTTTGTCGTGTTTTCTTTTGGTTGAATTGACAAGTCAAAAGTAGAACCGAGTAATTAATAGACGAAGGGAATTGTGATTAGTTACAAGCGAGGGATGAGTGATATTATGAGTGGTGTTAATGCCAATGTTAAGCATTGTTAATATAGGCCTGTAACGCTTTACTGTAAAGGGTTACAACGGAATTCTTAAAGAAATATTAAAGAAGACCTGACTGTGATGAATAACAGAAATGAAATGTACGGTTTAGGATGAACGGTAAGAGAATCGGTAAAAAAATGTGAGCTAGAGCTGCGAGCTGCCAGCTGGCAGCTCAGCATCGGGCATAAGAATGGTATCCGGCCTTAATAAATCTTTGATTTCGTTATAAACTGATGCCCCTAATGAAAACCAGTGGTTAGTAGCTGGTAGCTCGTAGCTCACAGCTCACAGCTCATGGCTCATGGCCTTTTGCCAGGAGCTCTCTTCTTAAGTTCCTCAACCGATAAATTAATCTGTCTGCCTACCTGTTTGCCGTTTTTATAGCATACGAATTTAACGTTGGCTACATCTTTGGGCAGGGTATAAGGTGCCTGATATTGGCGGTAAGTATGATCGGGATTGCTTTCGTCAATTGAAAAATGTATGGTCATATCAGGTATTTCCTTATCAACCAGCAATACCAGATTGCCGTTGGTATCGTATCTGGCACTGATAATAGGGTCGTACATGGCCTTACTGTACCGTATATTGGCCGCATTAAGTCTGTCAAAATGTTGTTCTACCCTGTTAATAAAATCGGGCCATACCTTCCGGTCTTTGGGCGACCATACCGACTCGGCAATGGCCATCGCCCTTGGCCATAACATATATTGTACCGCCCTGAAATTCTGCAATTGCTCCGTCCATAGATTACCCTGTCCGCCAAGTATAAATAAAGGGTCAACATTATCCGGCAGGGGGTCAAACTGATAAGCTTTCTGTAAACGCAGACCTGCATACACAGGTGGTTCTGCGGTTTTTTCACCCTGGTAGTAGTCCAGATAAGCAAAATCTGTGGGCGACATCACTACTTTATGGTTTGCTTTTGCGGCGGCAATACCTCCTTTCATACCTCTCCAACTCATTACAGAAGCGCCTTCAGCCAATCCTCCTTCCAGTATTTCGTCCCAACCCATCATTTTCTTTCCTTTGGAACGGATAATTTTTTCTACACGCTTTACAAAATAGCTTTGTACTGCATCCATATCTTTCAGGTTTTCCTTTAGCATCAGCGCCTTGATTTCCTCGCTCTTCTCCCAGAAATTTTTAGCCGTTTCATCGCCGCCCATATGAATGTATTCAAAAGGGAAAAGCTGTGCTATTTCAGTAAATACTTTATCCAGTACTTCATACACTTTCTCATTGGCAGGAGAGAGGTTATTATCTTTCAGGGCATAAAAATGCGCCCCCGCCGGCCATTCCATAAATTTTTCACCCGCATTTACCCAATACGTAGTGCCTGGTGTGGCCGATAAACCAGGAATCGATGCCAGCATCGCCATACTGTGCCCTGGTATATCTACTTCAGGCAGGATATTTACAAAACGTTCCTTTGCATATTGAACAAGTTCGCGGATATCGTCATGGGTATAAAAGCCACCATATGTTTTAGGCTCATCTGGCAAAGGATCTGAAGCATTGGCCCATTTGCCTTCACGTAAAGGGCGCCATGCACCTATATCTGTTAATTGTGGTAATGATTTGATCTGTATGCGCCAGCCCTGGTCATCGGTCAGGTGCAGATGAAGCAGGTTGAATTTATAGCGCACCATATCATCAATAAACTGTTTTACCTCCTGTTTGGTAAAAAAATGTCTGCTCACATCAAACATCAATCCACGCCAGCCGAAACGGGGTTTGTCAACAACCGTCACAACAGGAATGTGCCAGTTTCTTTTCGCTGAAACATCCGTATTACCTTCTGAATGTTTAGGTAATAGCTGGAAAATAGTCTGCATGCCATAAAACAAACCTGCAGGCTGGTTGGCCAGCAAACTGATTCCGGAAGATTGCACTGTTAAGCGATATCCTTCTTCACCTAAACTGGTATCTTTTTTATCCAGTAACCTGAATTCAATATCTCCTTTGTTTTTTTCTCTTTGTAATCGGGTGCCGGTAACACGTAGAAAACGATCAGTAAACTGTGAGGCGATATTTTCCGTTTCTTTTCCTGTAACAGAAAAACGGATGACAGGTTTAGCGTTGAAAACACCTGTACCTTTTTGTATAGAAACAGGTTGGGGTATTATATGAACAGGATTTTCTTTCTGCGCAGAAATCCTGAAAGCAGAGAATGTTAATAAAAAGACAGCAAGCAGTTTTTTCATAGTAAGCATATTTAAAACGGAAAAATAAGACAAAACACCAAGTGTTCATCAAAGGAGTCCGTCCTTCTTTCGTCAGGGTGTCCGGAACTCAGTGGGTCCGAAAGACAAGCAAAAGTTGGCTGCAATGCAATCATCTTTCTGACTTCCGGACTTCCCGTCTTTCCCCAAAAAAAAAGCCCGGTACATATGTACCGGGCCTGCATAAAAATCACACAAATATTAATAACGATAGTGTTCTGCTTTGAAAGGACCATTCTTGGCAATGCCGAGGTAATCAGCCTGCTCATCAGTCAGTTCATCCAGTTCAGCACCTACTTTGGCAAGGTGTAAACGGGCTACTTTCTCATCCAGGTGTTTGGGTAACACATATACTTTGTTCTCATAATTTTTGTGGTTGTTCCACAGTTCAATCTGAGCCAGTGTCTGGTTAGAGAATGAGTTACTCATTACAAATGAAGGGTGTCCGGTAGCGCAACCCAGGTTCACCAGACGGCCTTCTGCCAGGATGATCACATCCTTACCATCAATATTATACAGGTCAACCTGTGGTTTGATGGTGTCTTTGGTATGACCATAATGATTGTTCAACCATGCTATATCAATTTCAATATCAAAGTGACCGATATTACAAACGATCGCTTTGTCTTTCATCAGACGGAAATGTTTTTCAGTCAACAGGTCACGGCAACCTGAAGCGGTTACAACGATATCGGCTTCTTTAACCGCATCAATCATTTTCTTTACTTCAAAACCGTCCATTGCAGCCTGTAAAGCACAGATGGGATCGATTTCTGTAACAATTACACGGCAACCGGCACCACGTAAAGAAAGAGCAGAACCTTTACCCACATCACCATAACCACCTACCACAGCTACTTTGCCAGCCATCATTACATCGGTAGCACGACGGATCGCATCAACCAGTGATTCCTGACAGCCGTATTTGTTATCGAATTTAGATTTGGTAACAGAGTCATTCACATTGATCGCAGGAATGGGTAAAGTACCTTTTGCCATACGCTCATATAAACGGTGAACACCTGTAGTGGTTTCTTCCGATAAACCTTTGATATGCTGAACCAGCTCAGGATATTTATCAAAAACCATATTAGTAAGGTCACCGCCATCATCTAGAATCATGTTCAATGGACGATCGGCACCACCAAAGAATAAAGTCTGCTCAATACACCAGTCAGCTTCTTCCAGTGTTTGTCCTTTCCATGCAAATACACCAACACCTGCAGCAGCAATGGCAGCAGCAGCCTGATCCTGTGTAGAGAAGATATTACAAGAGCTCCATTTTACTTCAGCACCCAGGGCAACCAGGGTTTCAATTAATACTGCTGTCTGGATGGTCATGTGTAAACAACCTGCGATGCGTGCGCCTTTCAAGGGCTGAGAAGCACCATATTCTGCGCGGAGCGACATCAGGCCGGGCATTTCTGCTTCGGCAAGACGAATTTCTTTACGGCCCCAGTCTGCCAGACTGATATCGGCCACCTTATACTTCAAACTGAAATCGATGGAAGAGGTTAAATTTGACATTTTAGTGTTTTTATGAAGTGCAAATCTAAAATGATAGACGAATATTCTTTATTATTAAATTATTTTGGAATAAAATAGCATAAATTATGTATTTTACAGAATATATAAGCTAAAACAAATGGCAAAAACACGTTCTACAGCCGATTCCACTACCACAGGCCTCCACTTAGATGAAAAAGACCTGGCCATTCTCCGGGTTTTACAGCAGAATGCACGGGCCACTGTGAAAGAAATAGCTGATAAAGTGCTGTTAAGTACCACACCTGTACATGAGCGTATCAAAAGGATGGAAGAAGACGGTATTATCCGGCAGTACGCCACTTTGCTTGATCACGCCAAAGTGAAGAAAGGATTGATGGTCATCTGTTATGTGTCACTAAAACAACACAACCGGAATGCGGGTGAGCGGTTCATCAAAAGTATTCTTGAAATGAATGAAGTCATTGAATGCTACAATATCTCAGGTGAATTTGATTTCATGCTGAAAGTTGTAGCTGAAAATATGGATGATTACTACAATTTTCACGTCAATAAACTCAGTCAGGCCGAAAACCTCGGTCATGTCCAGAGTGTATTTGTAATGGGGGTCATTAAGCAGACCCATGTGTTGGTACATTAATAAACAACGATATAAGCTAATTGTATCAGGCGTCAGATGATATCTGAGGTCTTTTACGGAAACCGTCTATCCTGGGGCTGATACTTTATGCTATAAAGTCATTTAATTCCACAACGTTCCATCCAGTCCCACTACCATTCCCAGCCACAATGCAATAAGATGGCCGATGATGCCAAGCAGGGTAATTAGTATTTTGTTCCAGCCTTTTTCATAACGGTATTTATCCAGAAAGTGAAAACAGAGACCAGCTCCGGCAACCGCTAAAGGAACAATCACCAGTGGTCTTATCATCCAGTGTTTAGGCCAGGAAGGATCAGGGTTTTTCACCATCAATAAAAAGAAGCTGATGACTGCAAGACCTAAACCTGCTCCTAGTAGCACGCGATGTAATAAGTGACCGGGATAAGTAGTCGGGTTGATTTTTTCAGAAGTTAACATAAAGATGTTTTTAAAAGTACTTTGAATTACAAAGTAAATGTATAAAATGTAATTTTCAAAAAAAAGAGGAAAGAATTCAGGGGGCAATTGTTTTACATCCTTTTATTTTTCTAATAAAGAATATCCCATTAAAAGCTTTTTGCCAGGGGTAGTAGGCATTTCTATGTTGATTGGCTGGGAGAGAGCCTTTCATATAAAAAGAAAGGTTTTGCTTATGATGATTGTTCCAGTTATGCCAGTCTGTAAAGGCATAATCCCATTTAGCGGGAATATGCGTTTCAAAACTTTTTTTGGTGGGCGATTCTGCAATTGTGAAAAGGTCGGGACGTGTTGTCCATGAAGAAGTAGCTTCATAAGAAGTAAATCCGATTGCGTAGTATTTGTTCGGGTTAACAGTAGTATCGCCTAATAGATGTCCAAGCATGGTATCAGCTGGTTCCTTTTTATCAATCATCCTTTTCGCTATATGAGCATTATGAGCCCATACAATCATTTTTTCATTAGGATATTTGTGTGTTAATAACCATAGCAGATTTTCAAACATTTGCCGGTCACGTATTGTATAGTTTCTTTCTTTTTGCTGAAGCAGAAATGGAAGAATATTGCGATAAGCCGACAGTACATTATCTATAATTACTTTTTCCTCAGGTGATAGACTTTTTACATTAGCATTTGCATCAATTAATTGTTCCAATGCATATTTTCCTTTTTTGCATGAGGAAGTATCTGCCTTCTTACCATCGAAAAATATACTATTCAAATTTTCGACCACTAATGCTGCTAGATATTTTTCTTCTTTTGTAACTGAAATTTTTTCTAATGCTTTTACTAGGGCTGGTTTCAGGTAAGTAAATGAATAGGGTGTTTGTATCTGACAATCCATACCAGCTAATATAATTGGAGATGGAGTTGATTGCGTTTGATAGATATAATCATACAGAAAAGGAGCTGCACCGTCGCACCACGACCACATACCGGCCAGGTTATGGTAAATAAACCTGCGTAGGCTATCTTTCGTTTTTGGTATTTTTTCAAATCCGTTTGTAAGTCCGAAATAGTCTGATTCAAAGACTACCACATTAAATCCTTTTTTTTCATGTAGGTATCTGATTATTCTACCTTTTGCCTCAAAACTGCTACCATCTCCGTGCATTTGTTCTCCCAGCGATACAATTCTTGCATCTCCGATGGCATCGCCTATTGCTTCCAGATCAGTAAAATCAGTATCGTTAATCCGGATACTTGAAATCTGCCTTGCATTTTGTTGTACATATTTCAGAATTTTTTGTGCATGTAAAGGACAGTGGTTGAAAACTGAACAAATCGACACAATGAAGAAAACAATTATTATGTAGTTTTTACGGATAAGCATATAATATTTGATAACACCGGACCCATATATTGAATTTGCAGGATAATGAACCATGGCATTTTTAAGTTAAGGTATAGATTTATGAAATCCATCCCTGCTTGTGGGCCAGGGCAACTAGTTCTGCACTGCTTTGTGCGTCATATTTATTCATGAGGTTTTTCCTATGCGTGTTTACGGTGTGAACACTGAGAAAAAGCTGATCGGCAATTTCAGCAGAGCTTTTGCCCGAAGCAATGAGTTCCAGTATTTCCAGTTCCCTTTTTCCCGGTAAGGCAAGCCTGGTTTTTTGTGGGAGTTTTGTATAGAATCTTTCTATGGCAAGCTTTACGGCAACGGTTAGTTGTGCCGGTATGAAGGGTTTGAGTAGGTAAGCTTCGAAGTCGGTTGTGGCAGCTTCAGAAAGGGTAGCTTCATCTGAATAGGCCGTAAGGTATAAAAAGGGAACAGGTTCAAGAGCTGTTATGGCTTTTGCCGTTTCAATACCATTGAGCTTCCCCTTAATATGGATATCGCAAATAATCAGATTGGGTTTTGTTTCTTTAAATAGCGTGATGGCCGTGGTAGACCTATCGGCAATACCTGCAATATGATAACCCTGCTGTTCCAGTACAGCGGCAATGTTTTCTGCAACTACTAACTCATCTTCTATGATCAATATCTTCATTTCTGTCATACAGGAAGCTATTGGGCAGTATGGAATGATATATTAAATACGGATCCCTTATTAATTGAAATATCCATGGTTGCTCCCAATTGCTGTACAAAAGTACGGATCAGTTTTAAACCAAAAGAGGCGGATGAAACAGCCGACAGGTTAATACCTTTTCCATTATCTCGTACCGTTAAGGAGACGGTTCCATCATTTGTATCCTCCGTAAGTTCAATGGTTAATAAAGGATTTTCTACCTGCACAAAAGCATGTTTGAAAGCATTGGTAATGAGTTCGTTTATAATGAGGGCCAATGGTGTGGCCAGATCTACATCCATATTTTTGGAACGTAATGCAATACGGGTTTGCACAATCGACTTATCGTAACCAAAGCTATTTGCCAGCATGAAGGAAAGTGAAGTAATATATTCTTCTATGTTGATGGCCCGAAGGTTCTCATCCATATACATTTTCTGGTGAAGCAGGCTCATGGCTTCCACTCTTGCTTTACCTTCTTCTATAGCAGACCGCGCATTCGAATCGGTAAGTTTAAGCGATTGTAAATTCAGCACACTGCCAATAACCTGAAGATTATTTTTTACCCGGTGGTGCAGTTCCCTGAGCAAGGTTTCAATTCGTTGGTTTTTCTGTGCCAGTTCAAGTGCCGTTTTCTTTTTCTGGCGATAACTTCTATACATGGCAATGGCTGTAACAGATAACAGACCTATCACAGCAACCGATGTCCATAACCTGAGCTTGGTTTCTTTTAACTGCAAGTCTTTCAACTCTTTCTCCTTGGCTGCCAGTGCAAGAGCATCTTCTCTTTTACTGATTTCAAATTCAGATTGAAGCTTATTGATTTTTAATTCGGTTTCAGCATTACTATTTTCGCCTCCAAATGCCAGGTATTCATTCCTGAAACGGCGGGCATTATCCATTTCACCGGTTTCCTCGTATACTTTACTTAACAGATAGTCGGTGTATCTTTTGGTTCCTTTGTCTACGGTTTTGGATTGTAAAGCATAGCTTTTTAATAAATAATCTTCTGCTTTTGCAAACTGTCTGATATTAAGATGTGCTGATGCAAGTGCGTTGTATGCCCTGGATATTTCAGTTGCCTGTTTTTTTGGATCATAAATTGCTATGGCCCGTTGGTAATAATCAATGGCCAGTAAATGATTTTCTTTGGTGCTGGCAATATCCCCTAGATCAATGTAGCTGGCAGCAATTGCCGACGAGTCTTTAATAGAAGTGGCAATATTCAGTCGTAAGGCACTATAGCTGGATGCAGAATCAAATTCCTTCAACCTGATAAAACACCTGGCAATATTACCCAGTATCGACATTTTCACGACAGGCTGTAATATGTTCTGCTGTAAACCAAAAGCTTTCTTATAATAACTGAGGCTTTCTGAAGTGTTATTCAATGAGCTGTAAGTATTACCTGCCGCCAGGTATAGATTGGGAAGTGTAGATTTGTCCTGTAATCTCTCGGCCATTTTAATCGACCTGAGTATCTGATCCAGGGAGGCAACTTTGTCGCCGGCCATCCTGGATGCGTTAGACATAGCAGCCAGTATTCTTTGTTTACTTATTTCGTCATTTATTTTCTCAGCCAAATCATATGCCATTTCATAGTCGTCTGTAGCCCGGTCAATTTCCTTCATCTGCATAAAAATATTGCCACGGGTGATAAAGATATTCGCCATGATCCTGTTGTCCAGATCCGCTCTTTTGCCGGCATCAAGGGCTTCATTGGCAGACAAGAGGGCTTTCTGCATTTCCATAGATCTTACATAGCCTGGTATTAAATTCAAAGAAGCTTCAGCAATGCCTCTCTGATAATTATTTTTTTTGGCTAGCGTATAGCTGAGCGAATCAAACTGATAAGCAAGACTCAGGTTGTTTTTCCTGCGATACATATTGGCCAGTGCACACATGGCATCTGTTTGGCCATTTTCATTATTGCCTTCACGATAAATGGTTAAAGCTTCCTGCGTAAAAGCCATGGACTGATCTGGCTGTCTTGGAAATTCAATTCTTGCCAACTGGAGCAGGAGTGCAGCCCTTTGCTCTCCTCTGGCTGTTTTTAATTGTTCGTATAAAGCGGTAGCATTATCAGGTCGCTGAACCTGTGCATTGGATTGTGAATTACTTAATAATATGAAAAGCAGCAGTATTTTTCTCATGCAGAACACTTTCATAATTAGATGTAATATAAGACAGTCTGCATATTTACGAAAAGTTGTTTAACGTAGTTTTATAGTTCAGTCTGCATACAGCCGAATAGCTACTTATTTTAACCTGTAAAGATCTGTCTGGTAAGGCTTGCAATCATCTGTTATAGTTCAATTTGGATTCATAGGATGAGTCTCCGGTTATGTAATCAGGTGCTTACACAGATTTCGACATAATATAATCATCCATAATGAAGCCTTTCCCAATATCAAGTCGGTATTCTTTTTCAATACTGAACCCCATTTTATGGTAAAAATCTTTCGCCTTATTTTCCTTATTTACCTGTAAAAATAAACGGGTATGTTGTTGCGATCGTGTATAGTGTACGACTTCTTCCAAAAGAGCCTTTCCTGCCCCCGTTTTCTGCACTGTGGGAAGAATATATAGCTTGTTAAGTTTACAACCTTCTTCTCCTTCATTCGAAACCGAAGCAAATCCAACAGGCTGCTGGTTATATTCTGCAATAAAAAATTGATGCCCTTTTGCAATCTGCTCAAGTAAAGCGGCATCACTGTAGATCATATCCAACATATACCTGATTTGTTCTGCTGAAATGATATTCCCATAAGCTACGGGCCAGGTTTCTTCGGCAATTTCACGTATCAGGGCAATATCATCCGGTACGGCGGTTCTTATTACCAATGCGCTTTGCATGTTTACAGTATTACTTTTTGTGAAAGAGTTTTTTATTCAGCCAATGTGAGGCATAGGCACTGCCAATACCGGTTGCAGCACCCATCAGTACATCTGAAGGGTAATGCTGTCCAAGGTACAATCGTGAATAGGCTACACTGGTGCTCCAGAGATAAGCCGGTAGGGTTATGTACCATTTTTTATATTGAATAGATAAAGAAGCCGCTGTTGCAAAGCTTACAGATACATGCCCCGAAGGGAAAGCGTATCCATTGTCAGGTTTATCCGGATAAATATCTGCATACACATTCGCAGGTCTATCACGCTTCACCAATTGCTTCATGATACTGGTGGTAGCAGCTGATATAAAAATGCTGGCACCTATTTCAATAGCTTTTTGCTTGCTATTCTTATCATGGTTTATCAAAGCGGCTGTCATAATACCGGCAGGTATGAGTACGCTGATGGGTTTGGCCGTAGTGGAAATGCCATCCCATACCGTTCCCGCAGGATGCATAGGGTTGATGTTTCGAAGCAAATTTAACTCCCATGATGCTTGTCCATATAATATTTGTGTACCCGCAAAGCACATGACTATACACAACAAAAGCCATTTTTTGCGTATGGCTTTTGTTGTGTTGGTAATATTCTTCCACTTTTTCATGTAACTGTTCTTATAGGTTGGCCAAACTTTCTTCTATGTTTTTGATCCTGGCTTCCGCATCGGCCATTTTTTTGCGTTCCAGTTCAACTACTTCTGGTTTTGCATTTTGTACAAAACGTTCATTGCTCAATTTCTTCATTACACTGTCGCGGAAATTTTTCTGGTAATCAAGGTCTTTCAGCAGTTCTGCTTTAAGAGCTGAGGTATCCAGTTGTTTTTCTGTTTCAATAAAAAACTTGTCTTTTTCCACGGCCACTACAATCATATTGGTGGTGACAGCTATTTCAAAATCAATACTCTCTGCATTGGCCTGTTTGGAAAGAATACCGATAATATTTCTGTAAGGAACCTGATCAGCGGTTTCAATATGCAGCTTAATCGGGTCCTTGGGTTTGATTTGGTTTTTGTTACGGGCATCACGAAGTGCAGAAATTACTTTTTTGAGTAATTCTCCCGCCTCAAGAATATCACTATTAATGGTGCCAACAGGAGATTGCTGCTTGATGCAAAGGTCTGTTGACTGCGCCTTTAATAACTGATAAATCTCTTCACTGATAAAGGGCATGAAGGGATGGAGCAGCTGCATCATTTCTTCAAAGTACGCAACGGTTTTTTCGTATACTTCGGCATCAACGGGTTGCTCAAAACCAGGTTTGGCCCACTCGAGGTACCAGCTGCAGAAGTCGTCCCATATCAAAGAATATAAGGTCTTCAATGCTTCACTCAGTCGAAACTGCTGCATCAGTGTTTCTACTTCCTGTTTTGCTTGATTAAGGCGCGATGCAAACCATTCCGTAGCAAAAGAAGAAGGCTGTTTATGTTGTGCAGCAGATGCTGTTTTTTCAATACGTGATTCCCAGCTCTTGATCAGTTTGAGGGCATTCCATAGTTTGTTGTTGAAATTGCGGCCCTGTTCCAAAGCCGTATCATCAAATAAAATATCATTACCGGCCGGTGAAGCGATGAGGATACCAAAACGAACGGCATCTGCGCCATACTGATCAATCAGCGCCAATAAATCTGGTGAATTGCCAAGGCTCTTACTCATTTTACGGCCCTGCTTATCCCTTACAATACCTGTGAAATACACATTTTTGAAAGGAATCTGTTTCATGTATTCCTCACCCGCCATAATCATCCTCGCCACCCAGAAGAAAATAATTTCAGGGGCTGTTACCAATGTATTAGTCGGGTAATAATATTTTACTTCTGCATTACCCGGATCCGATAATCCTTTGAATACTTCAAAGGGCCAGAGCCAGCTGGAGAACCAGGTATCGAGGCAATCATCATCCTGACAGAGATCGTCAATGGTGAATGGTGAATGGTCAATGGAGTTGAGTTGTGAAAAAGCTTCTTCTTTTGTGGCAGCTACCGCATAGCGTCCGTCGGGGGCATACCATGCGGGAATGCGATGGCCCCACCAAAGCTGCCGGCTGATGCACCAATCTTTGATATTCTCCATCCAGTGGCGATAGAGGTTTTTAAACTTGGCAGGGTGAAACTGGATTTCTTCATTCATAACAGCATTCAGGGCAGGCACTGCCAGTTCTTTCATACTAACCCACCATTGCAGACTCAGACGCGGTTCTACAACCGCATCCGTTCTTTCACTAAAACCTACCTGATTGGTATAGTCTTCAATTTTTACAATATGCCCTTTTGTATCCAGTTCAGGTACAATTTTTTTACGCACTTCAAAACGGTCTTCACCAATATATAACTGTGCGGCCTCACTCATGGTGCCGTCATCATTCATGGTATCGATTACCTCGAGGTTATATTTCTGCCCCAGTTGGTAATCATTCATATCATGTGCAGGCGTAACCTTCAGCGCACCTGTACCAAAATCAGTCGTAACATATTCATCGGCGATGATAGGAATACGTCGACCGATTAAAGGCACAATAGCGTATTTACCATGAAATGCTTTATAGCGTTCGTCATCCGGATTTACACAGATGGCAGTATCTCCTAAAATGGTTTCAGGGCGTACAGTTGCAATGGTAATGTATTCGTCAGTTTCTGCAATCTGATAACGTATATAATAGAGCTTGCTCTGGACTTCTTTATAAATCACCTCTTCATCACTCAATGCGGTTTTGGCCTTCACATCCCAGTTAATCATGCGTTTACCGCGGTAAATCAGTCCTTTCTTATGCAGATCTACAAATACCTGTATTACCGACTGATAATAAGCTTCATCCATCGTAAAAGAAGTACGGTTCCAATCGAGGCTGCAGCCCATTTTCTTTAACTGCTGCAGAATAATGCCGCCATATTTTTCTTTCCATTCCCATGCATAACCCAGAAATTCTTCACGGCCGATAGCTGATTTAGCAATGCCTCTTTCGCGTAACATGGCAACCACTTTTGCTTCGGTGGCAATCGATGCATGGTCGGTGCCAGGTACCCAACAGGCATTTTTTCCCTGCATGCGTGCACGACGTACCAGGATATCCTGAATGGTATTGTTCAGGCAATGGCCCATATGCAATACGCCGGTAACATTGGGGGGAGGTATCACCACCGTAAACGATTCCCTTTCATCGGGGGTGCTGTTGAAATAACCTTTTTGTAACCAATGTGCATACCATTTGGTTTCAATATCTCCGGGTATATAATTCTTGCTCAATTCCATGCCTGATCCTGTTTTTTACGGGTTGCAAACTTACGAAAAACCGGGGGCAGAACAGAATAGGTATAAAAAAACCACGCAGGCGTGGTTTGGGGTATAGGGTAGGGTGTTATTCAGGTAACTACCAAACATGAACCGCTTCGTTCCATTCCAGCAAAGAAATGGCTGCTGGTGTCTGGTAGCGAACAGGTTTCTCATCCGTTGCATCTGTGTTAGTGCCTGCAACCAGTGCCTTCTTTTTCTGTATGCTCATAGAGGTACAGCAACTGGCAATTTTTTTACCGGTATTCTTACAAAAACTACGGATCTGGGTACCACTACAGGCGGTAAAAGCTATTAGCAGGCAGATCAGCAAAATATTCTTCATGTCAGTTGTTTTCTGGTGCAAAACTAAACCTGTATCTGGTAATAACAGGTTAATCATTGTTAATTATACCTAACGTTTATTAAGACTTTAGGTTACAGTTTTTGCAGAACTTTTTTTATAGGTCGACAACCGGCGGGAAATATTACAATTCAGGGAGGCATTTTCAGACAAAAAACTCCGTAATACAGCACAGGTATTACGGAGTTCATCATAAAAAGTTACTGAGCATCACTCTCAGGCACGACCTTTCCACTCTAAATAGGAAATAACAACCACTACAACCAGAATAAGGGCTACGATAGCGGCATTCCGTGCGTTTTCACTCAGGTGAAACTGTGATTTTGTGTTAGACATGGCAAGCAGGTTTGGGTACGTAAAAAGGTTTACGGTCTTTCAGGAGGATATTTGTGTCATGAACGGATAACCAGGCTGGCGATAAATTCCGAGGCTAAGGGGGGTAATTAATTCTTTGTTTGTAAGATATGAAATTATTGCCGAATTTACAAGCCTTATTTATGCAGTTTGCAATTGTAGATATTGAAACCACCGGAGGCTTTCCAGATCAGCATGGGATGACGGAAATCGCGATCGTTTTACACAATGGAGCGGAAGTTGAGGGGAAATATGAAACGCTCATCAATCCACATCAGCCTATTCCACCTTATATCGCCAATATGACGGGGATTTCAGATAAAATGGTGTCGGCGGCGCCCTCTTTTTCAGCTGTGGCACCACAAATCTTTAACCTCCTCAAAGACAGGGTTTTTGTGGCCCATAATGTGAACTTTGACTATTCTTTTGTGAAGTATCATTTGCAACAGGCAGGTTATCAATTGAATGTATCAAAGCTTTGTACCATCCGGCTATCACGAAAGGTATTTCCCGGTTTCAAAAAATACGGGTTAGGCCATCTTTGCCGTGAACTGGATATTCAAATTACCAACCGGCACAGAGCGGGTGGCGATGCCCTTGCTACAGCACAGATACTGGATCTGGTTTTACAGAATAACGGTATGCGGCTGATTAAAGAACTGCTCAAAAGAGATAATCATAGCCAGACCCTCCCGGCACACCTCCCTGAACAACAGGTGCAAAACCTGCCTCAGTTACCGGGTGTTTATTATTTCCATGATCAGAAAGATAAAGTAATCTATGTAGGCAAGGCAAAGAACCTCAAGAAAAGAGTACTTAGTCATTTTACCGGACTGGATCTCAGTAAAAAAAGGCAGGAGCTACTTCGTACTGTACACAGGATATCACATGTGGAATGTCCTACAGAATTTGTTGCCTCTCTTTTTGAAAGTGTTGAAATCAAAAGACTCTGGCCCGCGCATAATAAAAGCCAGAAACGGTTTGAGCAGGTATGGGGTATTTTTATGTTCGAAGATAATCGGGGGTACCTCCGGCTGGCCATCGATAAAAAAAGAAAATATTTACAGCCCATTATGTCCTTCGCTTTGTTAACAGATGCGCACAGGATGTTATGGAAACTGGTGAAAAATTTCGAATTGAATGCTGCGCTCTGTTTCCTGGATCTGACAACCCAAAATGAATGGCCGGAAGTAGACAGTTACAACGAAAAAATAAAGCAGGCCGTTCAATGGACACTGGAGCAAAAGGAGACCTTTATTATCCGTGATAAAAGCGCCTGTGTACTGGTGGAAAACGGGGTGTTTTACGGGATGGGTACTCCGGATGAAGATATCTCACTGGCAGAACTGGATCTGCTGAAGGAGCAACTGACCTCTTATCCGGAAAATGAAGTCATCCGGTCCATGATCCGCAATTTTACAGAACGTTATCCCGCTAAAGTGATCAAAATTGCTTAGATAGTCCTTCCTTCTTTCGTCAGGATGACGGAAAGACCGGAAGCTGGAAAGTTCGGGAGAAATACCGAAGCAAAAATGATCTTCGGAATTTTGGTCTATCCGGCTTCCGATCATCCTGACGAAGGAAGGACGGACTTCCGCAAACTCTTATCCACATCTTTTTTTTAACCCCCTTTTTCCTGCTACATTCGCTGCCCTTAAAAACTTTAAAAGGAAATCGGATATGTCGAATTTTGCACCATTGGTTGCTGCTAAACTGAACCTGCGGGTAGTACAGGTAGAAGCAGTATTGGATTTGTTTGAGGAAGGCGCAACAATCCCATTTATTGCGCGATACAGAAAGGATAAAACCGGAGGACTCGACGAGGTACAGATACAACAGATACAGGATGAGGCGAAGTTTTTAAAAGAGTTTACGGAACGGAAAAGCTTTATCGAAAAAGCGATTACTGAGCAGGGTAAGATGACCGAGGATCTGCAGAAGAAAATAGATGCAGCTGCTACCATTGCTGCACTGGAAGATATTTATCTGCCCTATAAACCCAAAAGAAAAACAAAGGCACAAACAGCCAGAGAAAATGGACTGGAACCTTTGGCCGAAATGATGCTTGCCCAGCAGCCCGATGATATTGCTGTAGAAGCTGCTAAATACATAAATGATAAAATCAGCTCAGCAGAAGAAGCTTTACAGGGTGCAAGAGATATTATTGCTGAACTTGTTAATGAGAATGCCGACCTCCGTGCCAAAATGCGCAAACTGTTTGAAGATACGGCACTGATACAGAGTAAAGTATTAACCGATAAAGAAACAGAGGGCATTAAATACAAAGATTATTTTGATTTTTCTGAACCCATACATAAAATACCCTCGCACCGTATACTGGCCATTTTACGAGGCTTTCTCGAAGGTATCCTGCGAATGAGTATTGCGCCACAGGAAGAAGATGCACTATACCTGTTAGAACAACAGTACATAAAAGGCATGAACCCATGGTCCGAGCATCTTAAAAAAGCCATTCGTGATGCATACCGGAGGCTAATGCAACCCAGTCTTGAATCAGAATTCAGAACCGCACTTAAACAGAAAGCTGATGAGGAAGCCATAACTGTGTTTGCGGAAAACCTGCGTCAGTTATTGTTGAGTGCACCTTTGGGAAGAAAAAGCATTCTTGCCATCGATCCGGGTTACCGAACCGGATGTAAAGTGGTATGTCTTGATAACAAAGGTGATTTACAGACTACTGATCTGATTTATGTGCACGAGAATAACCGCATATATGAAAGTGAGCATAAAATAAAAAAACTGGTGGCGCAGTTTGCTATAGAAGCCATTGCCATCGGCGACGGAACTGCGGGCCGGGAAACGGAACAGTTTATTAAAAAATTAAACCTGGGCTTGCCTGTCTTCCTGGTAAATGAAGATGGTGCTTCTGTGTATTCAGCCTCAGAAACCGCAAGAGAAGAATTTCCGGATTATGATGTCACAGTTAGGGGGTCTGTAAGTATCGGAAGAAGACTGATGGATCCACTTGCTGAACTGGTGAAAATTGATCCGAAAAGTATTGGTGTAGGTCAATACCAACACGATGTGAATCAGTTCCGTTTGAAAGAAAGATTGGATCAAACTGTTGTAAGTTGTGTAAATACAGTAGGGGTTAACCTCAATACAGCAAGCAAACACCTCCTGGCTTATGTAAGTGGTATCGGAGGAAGCATGGCCGATAATATTGTTCGGTTCAGGACTGAACTGGGTGGTTTTAAAGACAGGTCGCAACTATTAAAAGTGCCGCGTCTGGGTTCAAAGGCATTTGAACAATGTGCAGGTTTTCTTCGCATAAAAGATGGTGCCAATCCACTGGATGCCAGTGCGGTTCACCCGGAAGCGTACCCCATTGTAGAAAAGATGGCAGCTGATTTAGAGGTTGACGTTAAGGAACTGATCGGAAATGAATCATTGGTAGCTAAAATCGATGCTAAAAAATATGTAACTGAACAGTTTGGTGAACTGACACTCCGTGATATTCTGAATGAATTAAAAAAGCCGGGACTTGATCCCCGTAACGAACTGGAGCAGTTTGAATTTGCACAGATCTATAAAATTGAAGATGTTCAGGTAGGTATGATTGTACCGGGTATGGTAACCAATCTCACCCGTTTTGGCGCATTTATTGATATAGGCGTAAAGCAGGATGGACTTGTGCATGTGAGTGAAATCGCTCATCGCTATATCAGTGATCCTGGCGAAGCTTTAAAACTGGGACAGAAAGTGCAGGTGAAAATTCTGGAAGTGGATATACCACGTAAGCGTATCGCCCTTTCTATCAAACAAACTGAAGAAGCCTCAGGAGAGCGGCAGCAGGGTAACAGGTCTTCGAAACCTAAAGGAATGATGCCAAAAAAGGCAGAGGACCTTTCGGCGATGAGTGTAAATGATGCGTTACATGCACTTAAAAAGAAATTCGGGAAATAGTATTTTCAATTTTCGGTAGCATACATGCATCCATATGCAGTTTTGCAAAGAAAGGGGGGGGAGATGATGAATGGTAATGCGAAGTAAAGAACTTATAATATCTTGTAAGCGCTAAATCACTATCATGAAAAAGATTGTATTATTCATTCTTACAGTTGTTGCTGTTTCATTTTCCCAGGCACAGGATAACAAAGTAAACCCGATTATCAAAGACTTTGGTCCGGTATACGAAATTCCGGATGCGGTTGAAAAACCAGATCCAAAACTCAATTATAAGTTACTGGTAGACCTTGTAATGGCCAGCAGTAAACCTGATACCATTAACCTGGGTATTGAAGCAGCCTGTACATTATTGAACTTACATGGTGTAGGAGGTGTGCCTAAAGAAAAAATCAATATGGTAATGGCTGTGCACAATGCAGCAGGTTATACCGTTTTAAATAATGAAGCCTATCGTGCAAGGTATAAAACCGACAACCCCAATCTCCCGATGATTCAAGCATTATTGGATGCAGGGGTGAAAATTGTGGTTTGTGGACAAACACTTAAAAAAAGAGGAATTGATCCATCTACGCTTGCACCGGGTATAGGCGTGGCAACTTCTGCACTAACGACCATTACAACGTATCAGTTAAAAGGATATGCTACGATTAAGTGGTAAGTATCTTCGCCGGAAATAAAAATAAAAAGCCTGTTCATGTTTTGTATGAACAGGCTTTTTGATTAAAACTTTTTTGCAATCAAAATATAGTAATTGAAAATACCTGCATTTTTAAATAAAATGCTTTTCTGGAGCTGAAATCCTGTATCACGCAGCAGTTGCTCATATTCCTGAATACTTAACTGAACTGGGTGTAACATATCACCAGGTAGCCATTGGAATATTTTTTTCAATAAAAAAAATCGATGCGCATCTGTTGAAAGAATAAGGGTGCCGCCACTTTTCAATGCATCAAATAAACGATGATAACATGTTTTGATATCATTTACATGGTTAATGGCATTCATACAGAAAATACGATCGTATTTTTCAGCATCTGTCAATAATTCAAGGGGCGTTTGTACAAATGATGTCCATGGATATGCTTTCTTATTGAAATGGGGCAGGTTATTATACAAGTCGAGCAGTGGATCAAGTGCTACTACAGCATGTTTTTCCAGGGCCATAAAAATGCCTGCCGGACCACATCCTGCATCAAGAATCGTTTCATGGTCGGCTAGCTGGCAGCTGTCTTGTAAAGTATCCAGCATACGAAGCCAGTATGCTTTTTTATATTGTAAATAGGCGGTAGGATCTTTTTTTCGGAGATAACGTTTCCACCACGCATATTCCAGTTTCTGTGCCAATTGCCACTTGATATTCTTTTTCATGCCTGCCTAAATTAGTACCAAAATAACATAAACCAATCATTGCTGGTATCCTGAACCGCATCTTTGATTCCATTTGTGTAATTTTTCTCTCTTTTTAGTTACTCATATCAATTCCTTAGTATCTTATACATCCAAAACCCGCTATTAATGAGAAAATTGTTCTTCTCGGGCCTTGCTCTTGGAGCTTCCGCCCTGATTGCAACTTCCGTTCTTACTACGGAGGATAAAAACCGGCATTGGTTATTGTCTTCTGCTTTTTTTGCAGATTCCGTAAAAAAGGACACACCTGTTTATGTAACCTTTAAAGATCTGCCACTCAAACCCGAAAGGCAGATTAGTTTTAACACCAATGAAGGAACCTGGATGAGTGTGGATGTGAGTCCGGATGGTAATACCATTGCTTTCGACCTGATGGGCGATATCTATACCATGCCTATAACAGGCGGTAAAGCAACACCTGTTACCAGTGGCTTTGCATATGAAACACATCCCCGTTTCAGTCCCGATGGAAACAAACTCTTATTTACCAGCGACAGAAGCGGAGGAGACAATATCTGGATTATTGACCGGGTGAAGCAGGATACGATACAGCTGACAAAAACCAGGGTGGATGATTATGTGAATGCAGTATGGACACCCGACGGTAAGTACGTGATAGCCAGTCGTGGCCGACGTTTACCCCGGTTATGGATGTTCCACGCTGATGGAGGTGGAGGTACACAACTGAATGATGCACCGGGTTCCTTAAAAACAATTGATCCATTTATCAGTCCGGATGGTAAGCATATTTACTACAGTGAACGTTTTGGTTCATGGAACTATAATGCATTACTGCCCCAGTACCAGATCGGTGTTTATGATCGGGATAAGGGTTTAACAAGTACCATTACTTCCCGTTATGGATCTGCCTTCACACCTACATTGAGTAAAGATGGTCAATGGATGGTATATGGCTCACGTTATCAAGATAAAACAGGTCTTGTGATACGAAACATAAAAACAGGCGATGAGCGTTGGCTGGCATATCCTGTTCAAAGAGATGAGCAGGAAAGTATTGCACCGCAGGGTGTATTACCCGGTATGGCATTTACGCCTGATAGCAAACATTTGATTGCCAGCTATGGCGGTAAAATATGGAAGATACCTGTGAGCGGAGAAACCGCCACTGAAATTCCTTTCAATGCGGATATGAAACTGGAACTGGGGCCACGTCTTTATTTCAATTACGAAGTAAAAGATACTACGCATGCACTTGCTTCACAAATCAGGGATGCTACACCCAGTCCGGATGGAAAACAGCTAGCCTTTACCGTACTCAACAGGTTGTACGTAATGGATTATCCGAATGGCACACCCAGACGTGTATCGAACCACAATTTTACAGAAGCCATGCCCGCATGGAGTCCTGATGGTAAACAAATTGCGTTTGTAACATGGGATGAAAAAGAAGGAGGTCATGTATACAAAGTAAACATTGCATCATCACAAATCACAAAACTTACATCTGAAGCTGCGTTTTATATGCAACCCGCATGGAGTTACAATCAGCGTATTGCTTTTTTCCGCGGACCCAAGCGTTTGTTCAAAGACGCAGAAGATCCATTCTTCAGTGGTGAAGAAGCTGATATGGTATGGATGAATGAAAATGGTGGGCCCCTTACAATAATTGATAAGGCGCGTAACCGGGGCAATATTCATTTTACCAAAGAATCAGACAGGGTATTCCTCAATACAGGAGGTGGTGCGTTGGTCTCTATTCGTTGGGATGGAACCGATCCTAAAGTACATGTTCGTATAACAGGTATTACTACATTCGGATCGGTACTCGATGGTCATGATGATGCTCATGAATCCACAAAAACAACCGGGAAAGAATATGTCATGGGTAGATATATGTCTGTAGCCGATCCTTTGAATAACTGTATGCTTCCCGAATCGTACAGCAGCCGTGAGCCACAGAATATGCCTTCATCTGCGGGTATTGTTTTAATGGCACCTGTTGGTAACCAGGCACTGGCACAGGTGAACAATAATATCTATGTGGTAACGGTACCTGAAACAGGAAAACCTACCAGTATCAATGTGGCAGAACCCTCAGCAAGTATATTTCCATCCCGGCAATTAACAGAGATCGGCGGGGAGTTCCCGGCTTGGGAAGCAGATGGTAAAAAAATTCACTGGAGTCTGGGTAATGGTCACTGGACATACGATATCGAAAGGGCCAAAGCTGTGGAAGATTCTGTAAAAGAAGCTAAAAAAGCAGATGCCAAACGTGCAGCAGATAGTATAAAGGCTTTAAATGCAGCAGGACCTGATGCTAAGAAGTTAGCAGATTCCCTTGCAAAGAAAAAAGCCACCGATTTAGCTGCTGCATTAAAAGCAGATCCGGCAAAAGCCAAACAGGACAGCCTTGATAAAGCAGAGTTAAAAAAGAAAGAGAAATACGCACCTATGGAAACACAGGTGAAAGTGTATTATGAAAAAGATATTCCTGCCGGAATCATCCTGCTGAAGAATGCGCGCATTATTACCATGAAAGGTGATGAGGTGATTGAGAAAGGAGATATCCTGATCGTGAACAATCGTATTAAACAGGTAGGCAAAGGTATTGCAGCACCTGCAGGAGCCAAAGTGATTGATTGCGCAGGTAAAACCATTACACCGGGTTTTGTGGATACCCATTCGCATATGTGGCCGTTCTGGGGTCTGCATAAAAATACCGTTTGGATTTATGCTGCCAATCTGGCTTATGGTGTAACCACCACACGCGATCCGCAAACAGCCACAACAGATGTGCTTACTTACAGTGATATGGTAGATGCCGGTACCATTCCGGGGCCAAGGGTATACAGTACAGGTCCTGGCGTAGGTTACTGGATGTACAATCTCCGTGATCTTGATCAGACCAAAAAAGTACTGGAACAATACAGTAAATACTACAAGACCCAATACATAAAAATGTACCTCACAGGGGTGCGTCAGCAACGTCAGTGGGTAATTATGGCGGCTAAAGAACAAAAGCTGATGCCAACAACAGAAGGTGGACTGGATTATAAATTAAATATGACCCACCTGTTGGATGGATATCCTGGAGTGGAACATGCCATACCCATTCATCCATTATATAAGGATGTAACCAAAACCATTGCAGAAAGTAAAATGGCACATACACCCACTTTACTGGTAGCTTATGGTGGACCATGGGCAGAAAATTATTATTATACCACAGAAAGCCCGGTACATGATCCTAAGCTTAACCGCTTTACCCCTTATGAGGAACTCAGTACAAAAGCACGCAGAAGAACTGGTGGGAATGGCGGATGGTTTACACCTGAAGACCATGTTTTTAGTAAACATGCAAAAGGAACCAAAAGTATTGTTGAACAAGGAGGTCTGGCAGGTGTTGGAAGTCACGGGCAATTACAGGGATTGGGTTATCATTGGGAACTGTGGAGCGTAGCAAGTGGCGGTATGAGTCCGCTTAATGCATTGAAAACGGCAACCATCCTGGGTGCCACTGCGTTGGGGCTCGATAAAGAACTCGGTAGCCTTGAAGCAGGTAAACTCGCAGATATCGTAATCATGGATAACAATCCGCTGCAGAATATCCGTAATACCAACAGTATCCGATACGTTATAAAAAACGGAAGGGTATATGATGGTAATACATTAGATGAAGTATATCCGAACCAGAAGAAATTAGATATCAGTTCCTGGACCAAAGAAGCACCTAAGGTTACAACAGGAGTGAAGGAGTGATCTGAAGAAAATGTCAGATGGCAGATCGCAGATGTCAGATATGGGATTTCTGATGGCGGATGTCTGATGTCTGATTTGAGACTACATATATCAACAAGGGAGTTACATTTTATGTAACTCCCTTGTTGATTGTAAAATACCTGTAAAGAAAATCTGCCATCAGACATCTGCGATCTGATATCTGACGTCAGCGATCCGCGATCCTACATCTTACATTTGTATACTGTTTACGGCTGCAATTGGCTGGGGGATATCTGTTTCGTTCAACATTTCCCTCAGGTCTATTTCAATGGTTCTGCTGAGTGTGGTGATGGGTACGTCATTCGCATTGCCTTCAAAAGGATTTTCAGTGGCTTCGCCGATTTTTTCCATGGTATTAAAAACCCAGTTCACAATTACACTGAAAGGAATATTCAACCATACCATATAATCTCCCAGCTTGTTAAATTCCTGTAACAGGCCAAAGGGAACAATAAAGGTAAAAAGACGGATAAAGTATAGATTGATACTGGCGAATTGACGTGGATAAGGGAAGTTTTTGATTCGCTCGCAGCGTCCCTGCAGATCGTATAATTGTATCAGTAAGTTTTCCAGTTCCACATAATTCAAGGGATCAATCAGCCCTGCTTCTTTCAACTGTTTTAAATGAGCAGATTGTAAACTGATGAGTTGGGTAGCCCTGTTTTTCTTGTTCCATACATATTGGAAGTCTGACTCGCTTAGGTAAGGTTTCAGTGCTTCTTCAAAAGGTATCTGGTGCTCTGGAATACTATAAAATTTCCGGTATTCAAGATTGTATATTTTATTGATGTTCTCCCAGGGTCTTGTTTCCCTGAGTTGATAGCGTAATGCCGTTAACCAGGCAATATGACGATACATAAGTTCTTTGTGCAATGAGGAATGCTGTTCATGATTTCCTACAAAATCTTTTACAAGGATACCCCATGATCTGCTGGTATTAACAATGCCGCCCCATATCTGCCTTGCTTCCCATAAACGGTTATAGGTCTGGGTGTTTTTAAAACCAATAATAAATGCGGCAGCTGTACCAATCATGGCGATGGGCACCCAGGGTATGGCAAGCCATGTCCAACCCATGCAGCGGTACAAAACAGTAGGAATAACGGCTAATATGAAAAGCCTGTAAATATCTCTTCTTGTCCAGAAAAGAAATTCGCTCAGTTTATAGTGGTTTCCGATATGCATGCAGAAAAGGTAAGAAAACTTCTGCGTGCATCTGTGATTTCAGTGGCAAATTAATCGTAACTAAGTTGCCACTGAACCCACAGAAAATAGGTTAAAAATCAGGATTAACGCCTGTGTAGTTAGAGGGTGTAATGGACTTTAATTCTTTCTTTACTGCCGCACTTACTTTCAGCGACTGAATAAAAGTCTGCATTGTTTTCTTATCAATTTTATGATTGCCACGGGTGAGGTCTTTTAAGGCCTCATAGGGGTTAGGGTAATGCTCTCTTCTCAGAATGGTCTGAATAGCTTCCGCAACCACTGCCCAGTTGTTTTCCAGATCGTCTTTTAGTTTTGCTTCGTTTAGTACCAGTTTGCCCAAACCTTTTTCGATCGATTTGAAAGCGATCACAATATGTGCAACAGGGGAACCCATATTTCTCAGTACGGTTGAGTCGGTGAGATCACGCTGGAGGCGGCTGATGGGTAATTTGGCAGAAAGATGCTCCAATAAAGCATTGGCCATTCCCAGGTTACCTTCTGCATTTTCAAAATCAATAGGGTTTACTTTGTGAGGCATGGCTGAAGAACCAACTTCACCTTTTTTTGTTTTCTGTTTAAAGTAATCCATGCTGATATAGGTCCAGATATCACGACACAGATCCATCAGGATATTATTGATGCGTTTGAGGGCATCAAAATGCGTGGCCAGGCTATCGTAGTGCTCAATCTGGGTAGTAAACTGCATACGTTGCAGTCCCAGTGTGTTTTCCACGAAATCATTTCCAAGTACCACCCAGTTCTTTTTTGGGAAGGCAATATGATGAGCATTGAAATTACCGGTTGCACCACCGAACTTGGCTGCGTAGGGTATGCTGGCAAATAATTCGATCTGATTGTTCAGTCTCTCAACAAAAACCATCATTTCTTTTCCTAAACGTGTAGGAGAAGCCGGCTGTCCATGCGTACGTGCCAGCATGGGAATATCCTTCCACTGAACGGCTAACTGGTATACATGATTCTGTAAATTGATAAGAGTAGGCAGGTACTCATGTTCCATACAATGTTTCCAGCTGAGGGGTATGGAGGTATTATTAATATCCTGAGAGGTGAGTCCAAAATGTATCCACTCCTTCAAGTGGCCGATACCTGCTTTGTCTAATTGCTCTTTCAGGAAATATTCCACCGCTTTCACATCATGGTTGGTAACCGACTCTATTTGTTTGATTTGCTGTGCGTCATCGATACAGAAACCATCTAATACTTTCTTCAACTGTAAACGGGCTTTTGCGGGTAGCTTGAAAAAACGTTTATCTGCCAAAAAAAAGAAATACTCTATTTCAACCAGTACCCTGTATTTGATGAGCGCATATTCAGAGAAGTACTCATCTAAATGCTGTACCTGTTTGCGATAACGTCCATCAATGGGTGTAACAGCGGTAAGTGGGCTAAGTTCCATCTGCGATTTTGAGGTTATTTATTGATTATTGGTTTTCTTTGCATGCAAATTTAGCTGAATTGGACAAGAGATTAAGGATTGGAGCCGTTAGTTATTTGAATACCCGACCTATGATGTATGGGATTCATCGTTCAGGGCTGATGCAGAAAGTAGACATGGTGGCCGATTTCCCGGCCAATATTGCCGCTATGTTATTGAATGATGAGATTGATATAGGTCTGGTGCCAGTGGCGATTATCCCCCGCTTACAGGAAGCCCATATCATTACCAACTATTGTATTGGAGCGGTTGGAAGGGTTGAATCTGTTGGTATCTTCAGTGAAGTGCCCATTGAAAAGGTAGAAAAACTGATTCTGGACTACCAAAGCAGGACTTCTGTTAACCTTGCCAGGATTTTATTGAAAGAATACTGGAAGAAAGAAATCCAGATCGAGCAGGCTAAAGAAGATTACAGACACCTGATTCAGGGCACTACAGCCGCTGTTGTAATCGGAGACAGGGCATTGTCGCAGCAAAAAAAATCTGCTTATTACTATGATTTAAGTGAAGCATGGTATAAACATACAGGCTTACCTTTTGTATTTGCTGCCTGGATAGGGAATAAACCAGTGGATACTGATTTTGAAGATGCCTTTAACAGAGCCAACGCATATGGATTAAACCATATTGATGAAGTGGTACAGGAATTGACTTTTGCGGATTATGACCTGAAAAAATACTACACACAAAATATCAGCTATATATTAGATGAGCAGAAACGAAAAGGACTGGATCTTTTTCTTCAAAAATTAACCCAACTCTAAAAGCATCATGAATGGTATTTCAGTAATCACCATTTGTTTCAATAACCTGACCGATGTGCAAAAAACCTGTGCATCTGTTGACGCACAAACCATGCCTCCACAGGAGCATTGGATCATTAACGGGTCTACTAATTCCGATATTGCAGACTGGCTGGAACATACGCTTCAACCAGCATATCGTAAATGGATCAATGAAAGAGATAAAGGTATAGCTGATGCCTTTAATAAAGGGATACGAAAAGCCAATGCCCCTATAACCCATTTACTGAATGCCGGAGATATTTATGCTGGTACAGATGTGTTGGCTACTGTTTCTTCCTTTTTTCAGATACACCCAACGGTACAATGGATCAGTGGAAATATTGAACTCATAAGAGGTGGTGAGAAAGTAATCATCGGAAAACCGTTTGAAAAAGGAAAACTATACAGGGGTATGCGTAGTGTATCGCATCCTACATGGTTTGTAAAGAAAGAGGTGTACCAGCGTGTTGGTTATTTTAAATCGGAGTATAAGATTGCAATGGACTATGATATGATGTGCCGTTTGGGTGACGAAGCTTATCAATACCTGCCTAAAACCATTGCTATATTTGATGATACAGGTGTTAGCTCCACACAGTATCTGCGGTCTCTGGCTGAAAACAAAACCGTTTATGAGTCATATTTCGGAAAGTCAGTAAAACTGGCATTTTGGCAATTAAGGCTAAAGCTATTATATTATCTACTCCAGAGCAGTATCGGTAAATGGTTGTTCCTTGTAAAGAAAAAAATGGGTCTGGAAAACTGGTAACTAGCATATGGCTAATAGCTGATAGCTTGTATTACCTGTTCTGGTGAAACCAAACTGTAAGGCAGATCAATTACAAATTCGTACTTGCTTCGCACCAGTTCTTCATTAGCTAATTCCTCCTGAATTTGTTTTGGATAAACTGCAATAAAATGACCCGATAATTCTTTGGGATAGGGTGCAAAGCGCTTGTATTGTGACCCGTTGAAAATGCCTGTTACCGGGCAACCTACCGCAGCGGCTAAGTGCACCGATCCGGTATCAACTGATAATAACATAGAAGCTTTCTGCAGAACGGTCAGCATTTCTGGCAGGGAGGTTTTTCCGGTTAGATCGAGAAGGGGATAGGTATATGCTTTACAAAAAGCATCGGTGTATATTTTATCACCTGCAGCACCGCAAACAACGGCTGTATACCCTTTCTGTTCATATAGATAAGTTGCTACTTTCACGAAGTTGTCTACCGGCCAGATTCTGGTCTTACTCCGGGAGCCAGGAAAAACAACGATAAATTTTTCCGGCAAGCCATCGTAGGGAGGTAATAAAGGTGAAGCCACTTTGGTGTCTACCACAGAAGAATAAATGCCGGTAATGAATTCTGTGAACATCCTGTTGCGATAAAATTCAAATAGGGGCTTGTAGGGATGATCAAAGAGTTGGGTGTATAAGTCTTTATCGTAACCCAGTTCATAGGGCTGTACACTTTCCGTGTTTGCAATCATGCCAATATTTTCTTTGGCTCCTGCAGCCCGGATAATGCTGTCATCATATCTTTTATCCCGGGAGAAAGTAGGGTTGATAGCGGTTGTATAACCCTGCCGGTAAATCATTTGTAGAAATCTATATCGGTAACGTAGTTCGGATTTAAAACGGATTTTGTCGATCCAGAAATGTTTGTTTACCGATGATGCATCGAACTGTTCAAACAAAGATTTCCAGCTCCGGTTACCACAAAAATGTATTTCATGGTTGCTGTATTTCGGTGAAGCAACGATCTCATTCAGGAAATTGCGCCAAAGCATGTAATCACCTATCTCATCGACCCTTACAATCAGTAGTTTTGGCTGCAGAGGTTTTTGCCTGTACCCCAAACGGGCCAGCCATAAGAGGCAGTCGTAAACAATACCTTTAATCCGGTTCAAAATAGTCGTTTCTGGGTCATGCAAATGTACAATCTGTAGACAGATGAAGTCAGATTTTATGACTTGGCATCCGATATGTATTTTTACTGCTACTAAATATACCAAAATGGGCTTTCTCGGTAACCTGAAAAATCGTCTTTATATCAAGCTCCGGAGAACACTTAATCTGGAACAGATAGATTATAAGCTGAATAAAATAAATATGCTGCAGGTTGATGAATACCTGCAAAACCATTTATACAACAATCCCCGGTATCAGCAGGCCGATAAACTAAACAGATACGAGTTTCAGGTATTCTCACAGGTAGGAGACGATGGTATGATTGAGGAAATCTTCAAAAGAATAGGTACTACCAATCAATATTTTGTTGAATTCGGGGTAGAAGATGGCAGTGAAACCAACAGCACATACCTGCTATACAAAGGCTGGAAAGGTTTATGGATGGATGGGAGTGAGGAGCATATTGCCAAAATTCATCAAACCTGCCCTAAAGCAATATCGCGTGGTGATTTAAAAGCGATACAGGCTTTTATTACAGCTGAGAATATTGAATACCTGTTTGAAAAAGCCGGCGTACCGGCTGAACCTGATCTTTTATCGATCGACATAGACAGGAATGATTATTATGTGTGGAAGTCTATTCAGAAATACCGCCCCAGGGTGGTGATCATTGAATACAATGCTATTTTCCGACCCGGATGTGAATTTGTGATTGAATATGATGCGGCATCCATGTGGGATGGTTCAGCCAATACCGGTGCAAGCCTGGATGCCATTTGTAAACTGGCGGAAGAAAAGGGATATAAATTAGTAGGTTGTTGTTTTGCCGGGGTGAATGCTTATTTTGTGAGACAAGATCTGATAGGGAACCATTTTACCGGACCGTTTACCAGTGCCAATCATTATGAACCTCCACGGTATTATTTGTATACTAAACCGGGGCACCCGAGGAAAATTAATTTGTAACGGTCTAATTACTTTTCGTCTTTCTCATAAAAGCGCTGCCACTTTTATCGGGCATAAGTATGATATGTTCTCCAGACTGCTTGCAAAATTCATCAATGGCTTTTTTTGAACCATCCCAATGCAGGCTTGAATAATCGTGCAGAAAAAACAAACCACCTTTTGGCATACGTTCATAAAAGAATTCGAGTCCGGCTTTTGTAGGTGCATATAAATCGCAGTCCAGACTTACAATTGCATATTGTCTGTTCTGGTGTTCGGGGGTGATGGTGTCCGGGAAAAAGCCTTTTACAAAAGAACAATGTGTAACAGCCTGACCAATAACCTGCTTTACCAGTTCAATGGAAGTGTTGTTGAAATCTGTGTCTTTTTGTGCATCAATGCCTGTCAGATCATCTTTGCTAAAACCTTCATAGGTATCGAAAAGAAAAACCTGCCGTTGTTCGCTGGCTGCATAATGGGCGAGTATGGCAGCAGTATTGCCTCTCCAGACACCCAGTTCAGCAAAGTCTCCTTTAATATCTTCAGCCAGTACTTGTTTGCAGTTTAGTATAAAACCCCATAAGCGGGCCGTATCGCCTCCGTTATTTCTGCGATTATGGGAAGAGAATCTTTTTTGTAATTCGTAAAACTCAGGATGTGCCTGAAAAGCTGTATGTGAATCCGGCTGATAGGCTGTAAAGAAAGGTCCCCAATAAGAAAAACCCAGATGAAAAATATTACCCAGAATTTCCTGGGTATGGATACGATTCATCAATCGTTGTGTGGGGGTACGTTTTTTAAAGTAGCCCTTTATTTTTACCAGAAATTTTTTAAGCTCGCTCATGCCGGTATTATATTACGGGTAATGAATTTTCTGATGCAATGAATTTCTCCGACAGGTCGCTGTCATCTTCATGGAAAAGACAAACATAGTAATATTCAATACAACTATTGTCGGTATCTGCATAACGGTGCATAGCCGTAATCAGGTTTTCCTGTTCGAAAGGCATATTCATAATAAAACGTCCGTTCTGATCAAAAAAAGTAATGAAATGATAGCCGGCAGCACCTAATGCGATCAGTGTAGAGAGACCGTCTTCTCCGATCTGCTCCATTTTATTTCGGTTGTATTCAAAATAAATAACCGGCTTTTTCTCGCGAATTAGTTTTACGGCCCCTCGCATAACAATCGTATCAAAGCCTTCGCAGTTTATTTTGAGTAATTTGAGCATCCTGTTCTGCAGGTGTTCTTCTGCCAGTACTTCATCAACGGTTTTGAAATGAATGGTAGTATTGCCTTCTTCTGAAGGTATAATTGTCGTGTTCCATCCATGGTGCAATAAAGCTGCTTTTTTGCTTTCTATTTTTTCACCTAAATAGGTTTTGATCAAAGTCACATTTTTGAGTGACATGGTATTTCTTTTTAACAGATCAAATAGAAAATCATCACCTTCAATACTGATGATGGGTACTTCTGCAGCGGTTTTAATTTTGACAATACTGTCGCCAATATTGGCACCCGCATCAATAATAGAAACAGAAGGATATTTTTCAGCAATAAGAGCTGTTAGCCTTCCCAATTGGTTCTTTGCTCCAGCATCATCTTTATAGATACCGATCATTGGATGATTACCGGGTATCTCAAGCATATAATTTCCAACCATAAGCTTTTTAACCTTATTTGTTTGCTTATGATGCTTTGTTTTTGCTTTTACCAATTCATATCCAAAAATCTTCCATACTGGTTTTGTCGAACTGTGCATAAAGATTAGGTGCTTTAAAGGTCTGGTTGTATAACAATATTACATCCTGTTATGCAGATCTGATACAATCTTTTCAAATTGCAGCTGATAGCAGAAATCGTAAGCGCCCGGCCCCTCAGGTATTACATTCGGACATTGGTAGTAGACTTCCAGTATCCTGGGCACTTTCAGTGCTTCGGCAAGTGAAAAAGGAAAAGACTGATTGCCGATAAAGAATTTTGAACCGGCAATAATTGCGGCCAGTTCTGCAAAATTGGAAACAGGTTGGTATACGAGATGGGGGAGTTCTTTTTTCATGGCTTCGTATTCGTCTGGTACACCTACAAAAACAAGGTTGGCGTACTTTGATAAAAAAGAATACGAAATGCCGGGTGTATGGTACCGGCTGCTTCTTGCCAGTACAATTTTATCGGAAAAACGTAGATCAGGCTGTATCTGCAGCCAGGGTGCACCTAAGTCGGCGGTTACAGCAAACGTAAGAAAATACCAGCGGGCTATGCTGTACATCCTGTAATCGAAAGGGAAAGCACGAAACGCTGTAAGGTCATAATGTATCGCTTCACCATTCCAGGCACCGAAAAAATGAAAATCCGGCTGTTGTGCTATCAAAGGAGCAAACATCGACACACTTTTTTCATTCAGCATCACGTTGCCGTTTGGGTGTTTCATTTGTTTGGTGAAATCTCTGTTGGGCTGATGAAGCTCAAAATACAGGTTGATTTTTCTTCCCTTTGCCAATGCTTTCATCGCAGGTATCGAATAAATAACATCTCCTGCATGTCCGGTATGTTTAAAATGAACCGTATCTCCTGTTATGGGTAATAGTGGGGTCAAAACCTGCGGCAAATGCCGGATACCATCCGTAAATCTTTTTTCTTTTTGCCTGTGGTTATAATCCAGCTTCCAGTTATGCACTATGTTCTTTAGTAAAGACATCTGCTTTAGTTCAGTTTATATACTTTTAAAACGATCACCACATTGTAGTCAATTTCACAATTACTACTGAATAATATTTCGTAACGTATGCCCGAAATCTCATTCATTCTTTCCAGCATCAGGTCATAACCCATATTGGCGTGAATATGATACGGATTCATCGGAATACCCATTTCCCGGCAATAAATCTCATACTTAGGCTGGTCGGGGAACACAAGAATAAGATTGCCGCCCGATTTCAGGATGCGAATAAATTTACGTAATGCATCACCTGTATCGGTAAAATCTTCTATCAGATGGCTTGTATACACATAGTCATAAGTATTATCGGGAACAGGTATTTCGTTGTTAATTACATCAACACCTATATCAACCTTATCTTTTCCTGTATGTGTATATGGTTGAGGGAAATCGATGCCATCACAATTTGTTTTCATGATTTTATCGCCACCAAAACCAATATCACATCCTTTGCCTGTACAATAGGCCGTAACCCAATGCCTTACTTTGGCTGTTTCGGAGGGTGAAACAAAGCGAATCCCAAACCAGCGACTTAATGTTCCCTTGATTTTTCTTTCCAGTTTTAAAGCCAGACTCATGCGTATATTTTTTCTTTTTAATCTCCGCCATCTCAAACGGAGAAAATACTAATGGAATAAACCTTTCAGCGCATCTATCCTGAAACGAACGACGGGCCATGATTTTGCCGGTTGACCGCGAAACAGGTATATCATTCCCAATACAAAAGAAGCACCTAATTTGAACAGGTATTCAATGATTTTAATCAGATAGGCCAATTTGCTTTTCTGTAAAGTACGAACCCGTTCACCACGCCCATAACCGCTTGCTACCCTGTAAAGATAAGCAGGTGTAAGTTTAGCTACTTCTACCACATGGTAAACAACAATATTGGGGTCATAGTAAATGTCGTGCCCGAGGGCCTGGAGGCGATAAAAGAAATCTTTGCCTTCACCGCCGATTCTAAGTTCTCCTTTTACACCGGGTAAGGATGTATTAAAGCCGCCGATGGTATCAAACAGTCGTTTAGGTACTACCATGTTTGATTCTAAAGGATATTTACCCGACTTGAAAGCCGACACTTGTGGTGCATAATGAAAATTACCTACCATTGATGATACGTAATGGCTCATCCAAATGGGCTCAGAAGGGATATATCTTGGAATAATCCGGCCACCCAGACCACCCGAACCGGGATGCACTTCAAAAAACTGAATAATCCTGCTTAAATAATCTGTATTTGCAACAGCATCATCGTCCATAAAACACAGCAATCCAGAAGTAGATTGGGCTGCACCTGTATTACGGGCAAAAGATGCACCCTGCTTATCTTCATTCAGATACCTAACCTGCATATCGCTATGAGTACGGATATACTCCTTACAGATATCTTCAGTATTATCGGTTGAATTATTGTTCACCACAATCACTTCAAAAGATGTTTTAGGGAGTGTTTGGTGGTACAGGCTATCTAAAGCCTCAGTGAGATGCAGTGCCCTGTTATACGTGCATATAATAACCGATATCTGTTTAGTAGGATTCATAATCGGTTTAAAGATACGAGTGCTTTCTGTACAATAGCCGGCCAGTAATAATGTTCAAAGAAGGAATCAGGTGTATTGGGCTGCTGGGATGGGTTAAAAGCATTCATGGCATTGGCAAAAAGTTCCCAGTCATAATCCGTAATAATTTTCATTTTCTGCCCGGCCAGTTCCGGTAAAATACCTTTTGAACCCGTTTGCGAAGTAATAATGGTCTGGTGATAGGCCAGCGCCTCTACCAGTTTAGTTTTAATGCCACCCCCAAGGGTAATTGGATTGATAGAGCAATCTGTTCCTGACATAAAAATGGAAATGTCATCTACAAAACCCGTTACAATCAGCTCCGGTTGTTCTTTCAAGACTTTTTCCCATTGTGCAGAAAGGTTTTTCCCACAAATAAATATTCTGAAAGCTAAATGATGATTTCTCAGACGGGGTAACAATTCATATACAATTACATGCAATGCGTCGATATTGGGGCCATAGTTAAGGGTCCCGTTGAAAAGAAAAAGGATGCAGGTATCCGGTATCTTAAAATATTCTGTGAGCCTTTTGCGGAGCAGGGGCTTGAGATCGATAACGGCACTATCTAAGGAAACGCCATAAGTAACAACACTCGATTTGTCCGGATCCAGTTTCCAGCTGTTTATCGCATAAGAGAGGTCTTCCTGGGTAATAAAAAAATTGAAATCGGCGCAATGATGTACAAAGCGCTCGTACCTGTAATAGAGTTTCCAAAAGGGGCGCTGAAGATCTCTGAAACGATAGGCTTCAATATTATGAGATCGTATGACCAGTTTCCTGCGTGTAAAAAAACGAAGCATCAGACCCAGCCAGCCGAAATAAGAATGCTCAATGATAATGATGTCGATTTTTCGTTTTCTGATTAGTAAGATCAGCTTCAGCAGGTATATTATGTTTAACGGGCCTTTCCAGTGATCAAAAAGAAAATTGAGTATCTCTACACCCGGAATTAGATCGGTCTTGTTTTTTTTTGAAACAGCCAGCGTAACACTGGTTTGCGTGGAGAGTTGTTTATAAAAACCCTCCACGCATTTTTGTCCTCCCATATGTGCCGGAAACACCGGGTATGAAATAATACCAAGAATAGCGGGTTGTTTCATGTATATTCTCTATTGATTTTGGCCACATGGAATTCGCCGAATAAACATTCCTGTTGGTATCAGAATTTGTTATAGCTCATTTCATCAGGCTTGTTCTTCTCTTTTTTTTCTGAGTGAGAAGAATACGGCCAGTATCAATAAGATCCAGATAGGTGCCGATGAAATAACTGCGATTTTAGCACTGTTGTAATAGGATGCAGGCTTAAATTCAAACACAATTTCATGATTACCCGCAGGAATAGCCAGACCTCTTAATACATAGTTCACTTTCACAATCGGTACTTCTTTTCCATCGATGGTGGCTTTCCATCCTCTGTCATAAAAGATTTCGCTGAATACCGCGAACTGATTGCTATTGCTGGTTGAACGATAGCGTACAATATCATTATCATTGATTATCTGTGTGATGGTTGCCGAAGAATCATAGACTGGTGTAAAAGGAATATTGTTTTTATATTGTTCTTCTACAATGGCTGTATCAGCAGGCGAAAAACGGTTCATCGCTCTCATAGCAGCGCCCGCATCTTTTTCATACTGTATACCTTTTACAAACCATGCATGTCCTAAGGCAGCAGGGTTAATCTGCAAAGAAGGTTGTCCGTTTTGTTGCGGATCCGGTACAATCACGTACCGTGTATTCAGCATATTCAGCACAGACATATTCATCGGCTGTTTGGCCAGCTGGAAAGTAATCAGGTCATTATAACTACTCAATTTGGCCGGATGATATCCACCTACAGAACGATGGTGATAAGCAGTAATAGCATCTGTATAGGGGTCAACGGTAAGATTTAAAACACGTGGTTTGGTAGTATCACTTAATATCTGCTTGTCAATGGCAGTTGGTGCAAACTGGGCCTCATTTACTACTTCTGCTTCCTGGAAATTGCGTTCATTGAGGTAGCGTTTACCAACAGTAAAAAGATCTGCAGAACTTAAAATCAGTATCGCAATCAATGCATAGAATGTTTTGATTTTTTGCTGAACTGCCAGCCATAATAAACCAACTGCAGCTACAATGAATCCAATACTTCTCAGTAAGTCGCTACCGAACAGTGAGCGACGATCATCTTTAAGTGCATTGTAAAAACCATTCGCCTCTTCCTGATTGCCACCTAATAATTGAGCCAGATATCCTTTCAGCGAATCGTCTTTTCCTGCATAGTCAAAAGAAAAATAGAGTAATACAGCACCTAAAAGAAAAGCCGCCATTATATAAACTGATTTTTTTAATGCAGCCATCGCTACTGCTTTATTCTTTTCTTCAAAAAGAAACTGCTGTAATGCCATCATACCTAATAGCGGAAAGAGTACCTGTGGTAAAATCAAGATAATACTAGGTGCGCGGAACTTATTGTATAACGGAAGGTTATTGAAAAGGAAAGTATTGAAAGATAGGAAATTACTTCCCCAGCTCATTACTACTGCCAGCACACAAACAGCGAGTATCCACCAACGATGCCATGTTTTCAGGTATACCATGCCGAGTATAAACAGGAAACAGATGATAGCGCCAAAATACACCGGACCGGATGTCATGGGTTGAGGCCCCCAATAAGTAGACATAGACCCGGCAAATGCAGCAGCCTGGTCTTCCGGAATCCCTTTTTCTATTGCTCTTTTTGCAAAGTTTGAATGAATGTCAAGTTCACCGCCACTGCTACCGCCATAAATACCTGGTACCAGAAATGTATAAGTTTCAGTCAGACCATAGCTGCCATAGTAAAAAGCATAATCAGTAGCGAGTCCTTTGCGCACGGTCACGTTGCCGGTTGAATCAAGTGCAGGTGCATTACCCCGCATGGTGGCGTTTGCATAATCTCTGGTGGTAGCCAATGAAACAATATTGGGCCCAACAGAAAGCAGCCCCATGGATAATGCCAATAGGAGCGAGATGCCAAGGTGTTTATAATCCTTCTGTTTGATCCATTGAATGATAAAGCCAATAGTCATAAAACCGGCCATGATCAGAAAATAATACGTTACCTGCAGGTGGTTCATGGCAATCAGCAGATAGCCAAAAAGTGCGGTTAAAGCGGCCCCCCACCAATATTCTTTTTTATAAATCAACCATAATGCACCTAATAATGCGGGCATATAACCCATTGCCTGCATTTTGGTATCATGTCCGGCTGAAAGAATTACAGGGTCATATGTTGCATAGGCATAAGCAATGCTACCCAATATGCCTATCCATGATTTAGTACCTATTACCTGCGACAGAAAGTAAAATCCAATACATAAAAGAAAAAAGTAGCCGATTGGTTTACCCATGAATAACATGAAAAGCTGATGGAAATAAACAGGTGTAATGGGGTTGGCAGCTTCCATGGCAATCTGATAAGCGGGCATCCCACCAAAGAGATTGTTGTTCCACAAAGGATAATGACCATGTTTTTCCTTATAATTAAAGAGATCCTGGGCCATGCCTTTCCAGTGCATTACGTCGGTCTGGCTCAATACCTTTCCTTCCAATGCGGGCTTACAAAAAATAACTGCAATAATTAAAAAAATACCCACTGCAATGGCATGTGGTAAAAGAGATTTCCATTGAAACTGCTTCATGCTGTTTATTTCTAGTGTCAGCAAACCTACAGGAAAAATTCTTTCATTTTTACCTGTTTCGGTCCATTTAAAAGAGATTGATTGTATTTTGTGTAAAAACCAATCTATTCACAGCGATACCCGGTATTTTATGGCAGGCTTTTCCTTTTTATCCCGTTTTGCACTGATCTGTAATTTATTTTTTGTTGGAGCCATGGCAGTACGGATATTTTTTCCGATTGATGATGCCCATGAACTGGGTATGGTTGCCAATATAGCTGTTGTGATGGGATTGGTACTATCGCCCATCGTTAATATGAGCGTAAACCTTTGGTACCTTATACTGTTATTAAGCAGAAAACAGGTAACTGTGCCATTATGGGTAAGATTATTTAATGTATTCATACTCCTCGCACAGCTATTTTTTTACATTATACTTCCCGCATGATACATTCCATCTTAAAAGACCGCCCAACAAAACTTTTTATCAGTATTGCCGCTTTTTTTGTAGCCAATGCCCTGATAGCGGAATGTATTGGTGGTAAAATTTTTTCACTGGAAAAACTGTTTGGCTGGCAACCGGCAGATATGACCATTTTCGGACAGACAGGGCTTTCATTTAACCTGACCTGCGGGGTTCTGCTCTGGCCACTGGAATTTATAGTAACCGATATTGTAAATGAATATTATGGCCCTAAGGCTGTTAAAAGAATCAGTTATACAGCCGTTGTATTAATTTCTTACGCCTTTATCATGTTTTATGGGGCTATGCGGATACCACCGGCTGATTTTTGGATCGGTTCAAAACAGGCAGAAGGTATTCCGGATATGCAAAATGCTTTTGGTGGCATATTCGGTCAGGGTATGTGGATTATACTGGGAAGTCTAATCGCATTTCTGGTAAGCCAGATCGTCGATGTAACGGTCTTCCATAAAATTAAGAAACGTACCGGCCAGAAGTGGGTCTGGTTAAGGGCAACCGGTTCTACGGTTGTGTCGCAACTGGTAGACAGTTTTATTGTATTGTTTATTGCATTTAAAATAGGAAATGGCTGGAGCTGGAAATTGGTACTGGCTATATGTCTGGTGAATTATTTGTACAAGTTTACGATGGCGCTACTGTTAACACCGGTTATTTATCTCGCCGAAAAACAAATCGACCGATACCTGGGAGAGGATACAGCAAGAAAAATGAAACTACAGGCAATGGGGAAGGAGGCGGAGTAGTGTTTCGGCTGCGAGCTATGAGTAGTGAGCTTTGCGCTATATCATTTTGTTAGTTGTATCAGTATTTGTTGTAGGATGAAGTAGATCTTCCTTTACTCGCAGCTCATAGCCCACAGCTCACAGCTGTTCCTTCAGCAACTGAATGACTACTTTATCAATGGGCAATGTCATGCAATCTGTATGCAAATCATCCCAGCTTATCCATCTGAAAACTTCACTTTCGCCATGGGGGTTACTGATTTGTTCCGGTGCAAAATCAAATGCGGTTGTTTTGGTAGGTAGTTGAACGGGGTGGTTGGGGTGCACAAAATAATAAATAGAGATAATCTGATCTTTTTGATTAAAAGCAGAGATCTGGAAAAAATCTGTGGTGTAAATATGATCACCGATCGTTACATCCAGACCGGTTTCTTCCATAAATTCTCTCTTCAAACAGTCTCTTGTTCCTTCACCAAATTCAAGTCCGCCACCGGGCAATTTGGTAATATAGGCACCACGAATAAATTCATCGCTTACCAGCAAGCGTTTGTTTTCATCAAACAGAATACCATATACCCTCACATTGAATAGCGGCATATCAGAACCATTTCTTTTTCATAAAATACCAACTGATCACAACTGCAATGGCAATGGATAATCCGATGGGCACATAAAATGCATAGGATGAATGGGCCCAGGGGATATTATCCACGTTCATGCCATATAAACTTGCTACCATTACCGGTAGAGAAAGAATAATGGTGATGGATGTAAGCCGCTTCATTACATTATTCAGGTTATTGCTGATAATGCTGGCAAATGCATCAAGTGTGCTGGTAAGAATATTGGTATAAATATTGGCCATTTCAAGGGCCTGGCTGGTATCTACAATAAGATCGTTCAGGAATTCTCTTTCTTCTTCATTCAGTCCCAGGAAATTTGTTCTTTCCAGTTTCATCATCAGCATTTCATTGCTTCTGAGTGCTGTAACAAAATACACCAAACTTTTTTGTATACGCATCAGGTTTAAAAGGTCAACATTACTGTTACTCTGGTATAAACTGGTTTCATACTGATTACGGCGTTGATTGATTTCTTTCAGGAATTCCATGAAGTTCTGCACCACTTTCTCAAATACCTTCAGGATCATCATATTTTTTTTGTCGGGATGTCTTTTCTGAAAAGAATTCAGGAATTTTTTGATGGCTCCGTTGTCGAATGAATTGACCGTTATGATCTGTGTATGTGTGAGGATGATACAGATCGGTATCGTGATATAAAATGCATCACTATCGTTAAAAGAATTGTTTTCGGTTGGGGTTTTGATAACAACAAATCTTACGTTGTCCTCTATCTCATAACGTGGCCTTTCATCAATATCAAGGGAGTCGCGTAAAAATTCAATCGGAATATCCAGGTCATCGGCAAGTTGAATAAATTCCTCTTCTTTAAAGGGTGGAACCAGGTTAACCCAAACACCCATTTCTGCCCTGTCAATCTCTGCGGTCTGCCCGTTGATATTTTTGAAATATTGAATCATACAAGTGATTGAAGAATGTCAGATCGCAGATGCCAGATTCATTATACATCTGACATCTGCGATCAGACATCATTAAATATTTATTTCTCCTTTGTACACAAACTCTGCTGGCCCACATAACCATACATTCCTGAATTCCTGATCGTTGATTTTTTCAAACTCAACAGCCAGGTGTCCGCCTTTTGTTTTGATCTCTACCCGGTTAAATCCTTTTTCATTGTGTGCAAATACAATGGCGGCAGCGGTTACGCCGGTTCCACAACTATATGTTTCATCTTCCACGCCACGTTCATACGTACGTACAATAATGTGTTTGTTTTCTGCTTCAACAAAATTTACATTGATACCCTCCCTGATAAAATCCTTACTGTTCCTGATATTTCTGCCTTCATGAAAAACATCCATGTCCATAATGTTTTGTACAGATTTTATATAGTGAGGGGAACCGGTGTTGAGAATGGTATCACCATCGTAATCCCGTACTTCAAAAACATCTTTCATTCTCAGTCTAATCCAGCCATGTTCCGCAATCTCTGCATCATGTTCACCATCAATCGCTAGAAAACGATAAGTGATTTTATGGATGCCCATATCATACGCAAAACGGGTTAAACAACGTCCGCCATTGCCACACATACTGCTTTCCTTTCCGTCAGCATTATAGTATTTCATTTCAAAGTCAAAGCCTTCCAAAGTGTTGAGCAGCATCAGACCATCTGCCCCAATACCGAATCTTCTGTCGCAGATATGGTGGATCTGTGTGGTAGTGAGTTGCAAGGCACCATCACGGTTATCTATAATCACAAAATCATTACCTGTTCCCTGGTATTTATAAAATTGAATCGTCATATTGATTATTTGATCTGGCCAATAATTTCCAATGTCTGTCTGATTAATTTTTCCATCGTAGCAGCACTGTCTTTACTGAATTCCTGACTGATGCGGTTCGCAACTATGGCACTCAGGCTCAGACACTGATGACCCAATAATTTTCCAAGTCCATAAATACCACTGGTCTCCATTTCAAAATTGGTGATACGGTGATTGCCGTATGAAAAGCCGGTGAGCCTGTCGATGAGTTCAGCGTTTACTAGTCCCAGTCTGAGTACCCTTCCCTGCGGACCGTAAAATCCCGGACAGGTAACGGTGATTCCGTGATGAAATCCCTCTACAAAATACTTCAGCAGCGAAGTGCCGGCGGCAGCTATATAGGGTGCGGCAAAACCACCGCCTATCTGAATCTGTGTAGCAAAAGCACCCAGTAGTTGATTTTCTTCAGGGTTGTTTTGTTGCTGATAAAAGTTTAATAAATTATCGATACCTAAGCCATGCGTGCTGGCTACAAAACTATCAACGGGAATATCTTTTTGTAAAGAGCCTGAGGTACCTACCCGGATGATATTGAGGTGGGAGAGTTGAGGTTTGATGGTACGCGTTTCAAAATCAATATTTACCAATGCATCCAGTTCATTGAATACAATATCAATGTTATCTGTACCAATACCTGTAGATACAACCGAAATTCTTTTATTGCCTACCCATCCGGTATGGGTTACAAATTCACGGTGTTGGTATTTGCCTTCCACTTTATCAAAATACTTGCTCACTTCGGCCACCCTGTCAGGGTCGCCAACGGTAATAATGTGCTGGGCCAGCTCTTCGGGTCTCACATTCAGGTGATAAACAGCACCTCTGCTGTTGATTATCAATTCACTTTCTGCAATTCTGTTCATATAAACGGGTTAATGCCGACAAATTTCGGGTTTTCGCATTTAGAATTTTGAAATTCCTTTGATTGCTTTATTTTCGCACCCTGCTACAGAAAAAATGGTCCTGTGGCCGAGTGGCTAGGCAGAGCTCTGCAAAAGCTTCTACAGCGGTTCGAATCCGCTCGGGACCTCCAAAGGATCGCATTAGCGATCCTTTTATTTTATAAATAATTGATAACCAATTGTAGTTGAATTCCTGTTTTTTGTAGTGTTTTTCCCCGAATCAAAACGTTGAAAACACGTATCCACTTGCATATTTTTTCTGTTTTTTGCCTTTTTCCGACCTTAAAATGCTTTTTAAGGAAATTCTAATCTTAGTCATAATGGCCCCGAAAGTTGCTTTTTTCACAGCTGTATTATTTTTCTATAAATCTTACTTAATTTATTGATTTATAATTATTTATAATCAATATTATTTGTATTTTCAACAGCGCCTGAGCCATCTCTTTTTTCCGGTTACGGAAACCTTTGCGGAATATATATGTCATTATCCACATGTGTATATAAAATAATCGTCATTTAGTTTGAAAAAATCAGCTGAATCGATTAGTTTTGATTTTTCTTAACAGGTATCACGACATATACCTGCTTTTCATAAATGTCAATGTCGTTGTTTTTAGTTCCAAAAATCCTCTGACTAACCATCACTTGATCTCCTTTATCCGCTAATCAGTAAAATCTGATTTTTTATCCTGTGTTGCCTCAACAGTAATAGCTGTTGAAACAATCATTCAGAGCCAAATTAACTTTATGCGTCTTTTTACTCAAAGGAGAATTTTTACATCTGTTCTTACTGCATTCTCATTATTGCTCAGCAGTGTAGCATTCAGCCAGTTAACTGCAGGTGGATTGAACTTTGACGGTACCAATGACAAAGTAAGAGTTGTTAGAAATACCATTGCAGGTAATGATATCGGTGATGCTTCATTTAACATCAGCGACGTTATTACGATTGAGTCATGGTTGTACGTTCCAAGTGGGTCTGCCTTTAACGTACAGTCAGTGGTAGCCAAGTCTCAGCGCTTGCCGGCTTCTGCTCAAACAGGTTATGTGTTTCCGCGTACCAACGATAACTGGGCCAATATCCGTTTTCAATTGAATTTCAACGGTATTGGCTGGAAAGAAGTGATTGCTCCTTATCCAGGTAAAGATAGCTGGCACCATGTGGCAGCTACTTACGACGGTACTTATATGCGTATTTATATTAATGGGGTTCTGGCCAACCAATTAGCGGTTACGGGTACAATAACTGTGAATACCAATCCGCTTACCATTGGTTATCAGAATGGTTATACCAATGAATTTTTCAAAGGATCGATAGATGAGCTACGCATCTGGAACCGTGCATTGTCTCAGTGTGAAATTGCAGCTAACCGAAATTGCGAAATAACAGATCAGAATAAATTAATCGCATATTATAAATTTAACCAGGGTTTATTAGGAGGGGTATCCAACTTATTAGAAAATAAACTGACGGACTCAGGTCCTTTCGCCAACCATGGTTCATTGGTTGATTTTGGTCTTTTAGCCAGTGTTTCGAACTGGACAGGTGGAGCTATCGCCAATGGAACTACCTGTGCGCCTTTCGTGCAGCCTAATGTAACCATCGGTAGCAATGCATTGTCTATACCACAAGGGGGTAATCTTGAGTTAACCGCTTCAGGAGGTGTAAGTTATTCATGGACAGGTCCCAACGGATTTACTTCCACACAACAAAATCCGGTAATTAATAATGTAACAAGTGCCAATGCGGGTATTTATACGGTTAACGTAACTACTGCATCAGGATGTACAGTACCTGAAAGTATTACAATCGGTGTTTCTGTTCCTGCACGTGCGCTCAATTTTGATGGTCTGAACGACTTTGTATCTGTACCACACAACAATCTCTTTAATACTTCCGGTGGAGTTACGATTGAAACATGGATTTATCCTACAAATGATAACACACCTACACAAAGTGTTATCAGTAAGTCTTCCATATTGAACCCTGGCTATCGATTCCCCAGAACGGATGATGGCTGGAAATCATTCTCATTCCACATATATATAGAAGGTGTTGGCTGGAATATTATCTCTGCCAGTTATCCTGCCATTAATGAATGGCACCATGTAGCGGCTACATATGATGGTTCTATCATGAAAATTTACCTTGATGGGGTATTGAAAGCTACCAAAGTAGTTACAGGTAATATTATTGTCAATACAGATGCGCTTACCATTGGTACGCAGTCTGGTTATAGTGGAGAGTACTTCCAGGGATCTTTGGATGAAGTGAGAATCTGGAACCGCGCGTTGACAGAGTGTGAAATAGATAACAATATGACTTGTCAGATCAATCCGGTGGGTCAGTTGGGGCTGAGTGCATACTACCGTTTTAACAAAGGTCTGGTAGGTGTTAATAATGTGGGACTGAATACCGCTGAAGATCTAAGTGGTAACAACAATAACGGTACCCTCAATAATATGGCTTTAAATGGTGCTACATCTAACTGGTCAACTGGTATAGTTGGCGATGGTGTATGTGCTACCTTTAACCCCATCATCGCTACAGCTACTGCCAATGGTAGTATATTCGAGGTAGGACAGAATATCCAGTTACAGGCTACAGGCGGTACCAGCTATGCCTGGACGGGTCCGAACGGTTTTACTTCCAATCAGCAATCACCTGTGATATCTAATGCACAGATCAATAATTCAGGTTTATATACTGTTACGGTTTCTTTAGGTGGCTGCACAACAACAGCTAGTACGAACTTTTTGGTTGCCTATAAAGGCGGTTCATTAACGCTCGATGGCGCAGATGATGAAGTTGTGATACCTAATAGCCCTAGCTTAAATATCTCTAAAAATATTACACTGGAATCATGGATCTATCCAACAGATGGAACAAGGGCAACCCAGGATGTTTTGTGTAAGTCTACACTTTCTGTCAACAACGGATACAAGTTCCCACGTACAGATGATGGATGGAAAACCATTTCATTCTTCCTGCACCTGAATGGACAGTGGAAAGTACTGACTGCCAATAATTTCCCTGGCTTGAATAAATGGACCCATTGTGCTGCTACCTACGATGGCTATTACATGCGTATTTACCTCAATGGTGTGCTGGCTGCTTCCACAGAAGCAAGTGGTGATATTACCATGAATTCCAATAACCTGGTGATTGGTCAGCAACCTGGCTTCGTAGAGTATTTCAAAGGAAAGATTGATGAAGCAAAAGTCTGGAAGCGAGCTTTGAATCAGTGCGAAATCATCAATAATATGAATTGTGAGCTCCAGCCTGCTCAGACTGATCTGGTAGCTTACTATAAATTCAATCAGGGTTTTGCAGATGTGCCTAACCCAACTGAAAGAACATTGATTGACCTCAGTGGAAACAATAACAATGGTACACTGAACAATTTTGCCCTTACCGGTTCTAATTCAAACTGGTCTGAGTTTAAAGTAAACGGAACCTGTTCAACTTATGCAGAACCCCCTGTTACAGCAGAGGCTAATGCATCTGTATTTGGTATCGGAAGTACCATTATGCTTTTTGCAAATGGTGGATCAGCCTATACCTGGAGCGGACCTAACAACTTTACATCTTTTGTGCCAGGTCCTTCAATAACCAATGCACAACCTGTTAATTCAGGTACCTATACAGTGGCTGTTCCTTTTATTAATTGTACGATCTTCAGAAGTGTAAGATTAACGGTAACGCCATTGCCTGCTATTCAGGCGAATGGTCCAACAACCATCTGTCCATCATCTTTTGTTAGACTTTCTATTCCAACGGTAGGAGCGTCTTACCAGTGGTTCAGAAATGGAGTAGCCATCCCAGGTGCTGATAGTGCGATACATTCAGCCAGTGAGTCGGGATCATTCCATGTGGCTGTTACAACCATGACAGGTCAGGTTCAGGTATCTGCACCAATCGATGTATTCGTGGTTGATAATGTTGCTCCGGTACCCGATCTGGCAGTATTACCTGTACTGAATCTTACCGCACCGGTAACTGTTACAACCATACCTACTGCTACCGATAACTGTTCAGGAAGGGTAGAAGCTATCACCAACAGTCCGATTACATTCACGCAGTCAGGTACCTATACTATCGAGTGGATTTATAATGATGGTAATGGAAATGAAGTAACGCAAACTCAGCAAGTGAATGTAGTGCTTCCGGCGGATGTAACACCTCCAGTGATTACCGCTCCAGCCAATATCGTTAAGTCAAATGATCTTAATACCTGTGGTGCTATCGTAACATTTGCAGCCACAGCAACAGATAACCAAAGCACGCCTGTAATTACTTACAGTAAGGCACCTGGTTCAGTATTTGCTGTTGGAACAACTACTGTAACGGTAACTGCAACAGATGCAGCAGGTAACAGTGCTACTGCAACATTTACTGTAAAAGTAAATGACACACAAGCGCCTTCGATTACTGCGCCGGCTAATATTACATCAGCTTCCGGCTCTGGAATTGTGCTGGGAACTGCAACGGCAACAGATAATTGTGGTCAGCCTGTACAAATTACCAATAGTACTGTTCCTTCAGTATTCCCACTGGGTGTTACTGAAATTACCTGGACAGCTACTGATGCAGCAGGAAATGTAAGTACAGCCAAACAAAAAGTAACGATCCTGGATAATCAACCACCAGTAATTACTGCTCCCGCTACTGTAACAACGGTAACCAATAATAACCAGGCATTTGCAACGGGTGTAAGTTTGGGTACAGCTACTGCAAGTGATAATAGTGGAGGGTCAGTAACCGTAACCAATAATGCACCTGCTCAGTATCCTATCGGTAACACAACAGTTACCTGGACTGCAACAGATGCCTCCGGAAATCAGGCAACTGCACTTCAACTGGTGATTGTTGAAGACAAACAGGCACCTGCCTTAACTGCTCCGGCTGATAAAATTGTAAACACTAATACCGGGGCCAATTTTGCAACAGGTGTAAACCTGGGTACGGCTTCAGCTACTGATAACAGTGGCCAACCGGTTACTATCAGTAATAATGCACCGGTACAATACCAACTGGGTGTAAATACGATAACCTGGACTGCTGTAGATGCTTATGGTAATAGCAGCACGGGTATTCAGAAAGTAACGGTGGTAGATGCTGAAGCACCAGCTATCACAGAAGTGAACAATATCATTGTAACAGCTCCACAGGGTAGTAACACAGCAACCGTACCATCTCTCGGTACACCGATTGTATCGGATAATGTTGGAGTGGTATTACTCAGCAATAATGCTACCGGAACTGTTTATCCTATCGGAACAACATCTGTAACCTGGACAGCTAAAGATGCTGCTGGAAATACAACAACCGGCGTGCAATTGGTAACTGTTAAAGATGGTACAGCACCGACATTGGTAGGTTTGCCTGCAAATCTGAATGCATCATGCGGTAACATTCCTTCAGCTGCCAATGTAACTGCAACTGATAACTTTGATACAAATGTCAGCGTTCAGTTAGCACAAACAAGTACCAAAGGAACCAATCCTGCTCAGGTTAATTTCTATAACTATACGATCACAAGAACATGGACTGCAACCGATGCAGCAGGAAATACAACTTCAGCTTCAAGAACCATAGCCGTAGCAGATACAGAAGCGCCGGTATTCGGGTCATTGTCGAATATTGTTACCAATAATGCAGCAGGTACCTGTGGCGCTACTGTAAATTATACGGCAACGGCTACTGATGGCTGTGGAAGTCCTGTAACTTATACTTACAGTAAAGCTTCAGGAACTGTATTCTCAGTAGGTGTTACAACTGTCACCGTTACTGCAACAGATGTAGTGGGTAATACTGCGACAAGAAACTTCACAGTAACTGTTAATGATAACCAGGCACCAGTGTTTACGAGCGTTCCTGCAAATATTACAGTAGCGGCCCCTAACAACAGCTGTGCAGCCACTGTGAATTATGCAGCTGCTGTTGCAAGCGATGCATGTAGTGCAGTAACCCTTGCTTACAGCAAAGCATCCGGAACACAATTCTCAACAGGAACCACTACGGTAACGGTTACTGCTACTGATGCTTCGGGTAATTCAAATACAGCATCATTTACTGTGACTGTAGTGGATACACAAGCGCCTCAGTTGACATTGCCAGCAAATATCACAACCAATGTTGCTGCTAATACATGCGGTGCAAATGTTTCTTACTTCGCAACTGCAAGTGATAATTGTGGAGGTACAGTGAATCTCTCTTACAGTAAAGTTTCTGGTACTGAGTTCCCAATTGGAACAACAACCGTAACTGTTACTGCAAGAGATGCTGCCGGAAACACAAGTAACGGATCATTTACAGTGACTGTTCTTGATAATCAGGCTCCATCTATCACAGCCCCTGCCAATATTACGGTAGCTCAGGGTTCAGTTATAAATCTTGGCACACCAACAGTATCTGATAATTGTGGAACGCCGGTTGTTAGCAATAACGCACCAACCAGCTATCCTGTAGGTGTAACTACGATTACATGGACAGCTATTGATGGTGCTGGTAATCGTAATACGGCTTCACAAACTGTAACAGTTACCGCAATACCAACAACCTGTAGCAGTTCAATCACTGTGGTGCCAGAGAATACGCTCTACACAGGTGGTGTGCCTAACAACATCTACCTGGGTTATGGACCTCAGAGAGTAACATTGAGAACGAATGTGGCTGGTGGTACTTCATATACTTATACATGGACAGCTGTTTCGGGTAACGGTTCACTGAGCAGTACAACCAGTTCTCAGCCTGTATTCACACCAACAGCTGCAGGTAACTATACATTCAGGGTTACTGTTAGAACGCAGTCTGGTTGTGTATCTACCAGTACCGTAACCATTTGTGTGAAAGATATTCGCGTGAAGGATCAGGATGATGATAAGTGTGACCATAAATCGCACAGTTCAAAAGACTGCAAACACGGTAAACACAACCACGGTAAATGTGACCACAAATCACACAATAAAGACAAGTGTAAAGACAAGTATGATGACGGTGATGATGATAATGATGAGTGTGATCATAAGTCTCATGATAGTAAAAACTGTAAACACAAAGGGCATAGACACAATAACTGTGATCACAAGTCACATAACTCATCTTCTTGTAAAAACAAATACAATGATCGTGATGATGATGACCATGATGATGATGACGAAGAGGAGAATTATAAAGTGTATCTCTGTCATGCACCAAACGGCAATACAGGTAATGTACAAACACTCAAAATCAGTGTTAATGCAGTAGCAGCTCACCTGAGCAACCATCCTGGCGACAGACTGGGTTCATGTGCAGATCAGGGTTGTGCGGTTACGCCACCAGTACCATCATGTACAAGTACCATCAATGTCGTTCCTGAAAACAATACCTATACCGGTGGTGTTCCAACAAACCTGTACATTGGTTATGGGCCACAGCGTGTTACCTTACAGGTAAACGCCTCTGGTAGCAGTAATTATACATACAGCTGGAGAGCTTTAACCGGTGGCGGTACACTCAGCAATACCACCAGTGCTCAACCTGTATTTACAGCAAATGCAGAAGGTTACTACACTTTCGAAGTAAGAGTAACCGGACAGTCTGGCTGCACAAGTACAAGTCAGGTTGGAATCTGTGTGAAAGATATCAGAGTGGAAGAGGATTGTAATAACTGGGGTTGGTTATCATGGCTGTACTACTACTATTACGGCTACAATAACGATGATCCGAAAGTGTATATCACCAGAAGAAATGGCAACAGCAATAATTACAACGTACTTGAAGTAAAAACCAGCGATGTTGCATCACACCTACAACGTTATCCGAATGATATACTCGGTAAGGGCTTGACTGGTTGCGTATCAAATGCAATGGCCAATACAGGTGCGGTGAGTAACACGGCAACCATTACCGAAGAAACAGTAGCTGTAAAAACAACCACAAAAACTGTACAGGCTGAAATTACAGATGATCTCGCAGTAACTGTAATGGGTAATCCAAGTCGCTCAATGTTTACTGTGAAAATCCAAAGCAAACATAACCAGCAGGTACAGATCAGGGTATTTGATATGTACGGCAGAGCTGTAGAGTCAAGGGCTAATCAGAATGCTAACAGTACTGTTCAGTTTGGTCATAACCTTGGAAACGGAACCTATTATGCAGAATTTACACAGGGAAGCCGCCGCAAAGTGGTTCAACTGATAAAAGTTAAATAGTAAACTTGTTGATGTAACCCCATCATCCTTTAGAAACCAGTACCGAAAAACCAAAAGAAAGAGCCGTTCAAACTGAACGGCTCTTTCGATTTTTAAGCAGGTGACGATTTTTTCAGTAACACTTTAACTACAAACCAATCTTCACCAATACGACAAATTTGTAGTAAAATCAGTACGCCTTCTTACAGTAGTTACGCTGTAATGCTTATTTTATGCATAATAATTACTGCAAATAAATACCTGTGCTGATTTTCTGTATTGTATTTAAACAACTTTTGACATAATAGTAATTAATGTTATGTAGTAGCGTCGCTACTGTGTAACCAATCGACACTACCGATTTTTCACAAATGCTGTTATTTGTGACAGAGCCCAAGTCAAGTCACTTTGTGTTATCAAATTCAAAGTGCTACCAAGGCTTATGCAATTCACTACAACATCGCAAAAAAAGTCAATCGCTGCATTGCAGGCCATAATATTGATGTGCGTGTTTTTCATTTGTTATAAAGCAAATGCCTTAGCTACTGATAGCATATCCGGAATACCTGTAAAACCTGTTTTACGTAGTACAAATCTTTGTGTAAATACTGAATTAAGTATAGAAGCCATTTCTCCGAAAGTAGAACGTATTGATTGGAAATATAACAGGCAAACTGTGCATACTTCATTTACGCCTGCATTGGTTAAAACAGTTGCAGGTATTGGAGAAGGAACAGCAGCCGATGAATTCAGGTTCCCTTCGGGTATAACGGTAGATCGTTCAGGTAATATCTATATAGCTGATCAGTTTAACCACAGGGTTCAGCAATGGGTACCCGGTGCAGTTGCAGGAAAAACTGTAGCAGGTATTGGAGGACAGGGCGATGCTGCAAATCAGTTGAATTATCCCATGGCCGTAGCGGTAGATGCAGCCGGCAATCTTTATGTAAGTGATGCTGCCAACAGCCGTATTCAAATGTTTACGCCCGGCTCATATATCGGAGTAACGGTAGCGGGCGGTAATGGAAGAGGTTATGGAGCGAATCAGCTGAATATGCCTTTTGGGATCTGCCTTGATCAGCATGGTAACCTTTATGTGGCAGATAATTATAACCACAGGGTTCAGAAATGGGCTCCAGGGGCTATCGAAGGCATAACAGTGGCCGGAGGTAACGGGAAGGGTAATGCTGCGAATCAATTGCAATATCCAAGTAGTATAAAAGTTGATAAAAGTGGAACCTTGTTTATCGCAGATGCCGCTAACGACAGGGTACAGGCATGGAAGCCGGGTGCCAGAACCGGTATTACAGTTGCGGGTGGTAACGGAAGAGGAAAAGGAATGGCTCAATTGTATTTTCCTACGGATATCGCCTTGAATGAAGCAGGAGATATTTTTGTTTCCGATCAGACCAATCAACGTATCCAGTGCTGGAAATCGGGTGCAAAAACGGGTATCACTGTTGCAGGAGGCAATGGTCAGGGAAATGATATGAACCAGTTTAATTATCCTTATGGATTGGCCGTTGATGAAGATGAGAATATATATGTTGCCGATCAGTACAATCACCGGATACAGTTTTTTCAAAATCCTGATGCTAAAATCAGCTATCAGTTTCAATTCAAAGCAACACGTCCGGGTTCTTATGAGGCTGATATTGTTTACAGAAATGGAGTAGTAGAAAAATCAGCAGTTTTAGAAGTGCATGATTTGCCGGTAATAACACCTATTCATACCGATGAAAATGTGTGTACTGGAAAACAATATCAGTTGCTCACGGATGAAAAAGATGTAAAATGGAAAAGCAGTAATACCGCAATAGCTGAAATCAGTGCCGATGGTATATTAGTGGGTAAACAAAATGGTGTGGTGGTAATTTCTTATGAAATGCAGGATATGTTTGGATGTATCAATAGTACCTCAAAAACCATAACCATGAAAGAAACACCCGCTGTGCCCGCTATAATGCTGGCGCCGGAACTGATACAGCAATCGGGCAATACACTTTTTAAGTCACAACAGCTTTGCGCCGGTACAAGTGTACCATTGAATAGGATGTTAACCACAGGCATATGGGGTAGTAGTGATACCAATATTGCAAAAGTAGAAAACGGCACCTTGAAAGGCGTCAGTGCAGGAAATGTGGCTATTTCATTTCTCGTTGAAAAAAATGGTTGTACAGCTGAAAGTAGAACTGAATTTGTGGTATTACCTGCAACAAACAGACCCGTAATACAGGGATATAATAAAATCATTAGCGGACAGGTTCAACAGCTCAATGCAGGAACAGAAACCGGTATCTGGAGCAGTTTAGTCGAAGATATAGCAACCATTGATCAACGTGGGTTTGTGAAGGGCATCCGTCCCGGATCATCTATAATTTCATTTGAAACCACAGACCATCAGGGTTGCCGGGTAAAAGCTGAGATACCTGTAACAGTTCAGCCTGAATCGCCATTGGTACAAGACGCCAGCTATGAGAACCGTCAACAACCCGCCTATATTCGTTTTGATCAGCAGGTGACTGCTAAAGCGGGTGTTAAACTGGCATTCTTTGAAAATGCATCTTCCAATACCTTACCTGTGGAGCCAATTGTAAAAAACCAGCCCGGTACATACCGGTTTTGGGTAGCAGCTATAGAGAATGGTATTGCGAGTCAGCGTGTAGCTTTTTCAGTAACCATTACAGAAGCTGTTACCACTCAGCAACTGGAGCCTGTTGTCATGGGAAACCCTGCCATTCAATTCTTTACAATTCAGTTAAAAAGTCGCAAAACAAATATGCCCATTACCATCCGTATTGCCGATATGCAGGGTAGGGTCATCGAACTTCGTCAGTCGGTACAGGCTAATAGTACCATTCAATTCGGTCAGAACTATCCTTCCGGACAATATATAGCAGAGATTGTACAGGGAGTTGAACGAAAAGTAGTGAGACTTATAAAAATGGGTGACGATAACAGGGCTGTAAGTTTTACATCAACGATACAGTATATCAAATAGACACTGGATAAATGATACTGCTTCTTAAAAATCTTTAGCTTCGCAGCCTAAGATTTTAGATATGAAATACGCCCAGCAGATAGGTATCCTCGCCGCAATCGGATTAATTGTTCTGTGCTTTTTCCCCTGGAGCATCGTAACCAGCAAAAACCTTGTTGTTTCCGGTTTTGCTGCGGAAGGTACCAGTTTTGGCAGACCTGGTTTATTTCATGTGTTTTTTTGTTCAGCTGCTGCTTTGTTTTTTGCAATACCCCGTATTTGGGCTAAAAGAACCAATGTATTCATAGGCGCCATTAACCTGGCCTGGGCCATTCGTAACTATGTACTGGTATCCAGTTGTATGTTGGGCGAGTGTCCCGAAAAACAACCCGCCTTATATGCTGTTCTCCTGCTGGCCATCCTGATTCAGATCATGGTACTCTTCCCGAAAATACCAGTAGAAAATAAGAACTGATGGCAGATGGCAGATAGCAGATTTGAGATCCAAAATCTGACATCTGCCATCTGACATCCAAAATCTCCTTTCTTATTTCTCTGTTCTTATAGCGTTTTCAGCGATCGGTCAATAATGTCTACCGCTTCTTTCACCTGATCAGCGTTAATGAGGAGTGGGGGGGCGAAGCGAATTTTATCGCCATGTGTGGGTTTTGCCAATAAACCATTTTCTTTCAGTGCCAGACACAGATCCCAGGATGCATCTTTGTTGGGATGATCCATTACAATGGCATTCAAAAGCCCCTTGCCACGAATGGCTTTAATATAGGGTGAATGTAATTTGTGTAGCTCTTCTCTCAGTAATTCACCCATAACAGCTGCATTGTCGGCCATTCTTTCATCTTTCAGTACATGGAGTGCTTCCATGGCAACTGCACAGGCAAGTGGGTTACCACCATACGTAGAGCCATGTTCTCCGGGTTTAATATTCAGCATGATATCATCATTAGCCAATACTGCTGAAACAGGCAGTACACCACCACTCAGGGCTTTTCCCAGAATAAGAATATCCGGTTTTACCTCTTCATGATCACAGGCTAACATTTTACCGGTTCGTGCCAGTCCGGTTTGTATTTCATCTGCTATAAACAATACATTGTACCTGCTGCAGAGTGCCCGCACAGATTTCAGGTATCCTTCATCCGGAACCACCACACCGGCTTCACCCTGTATGGGTTCTACCATAAATGCAGCCACATCGGGATCCTGAAGGGCTTTTTCAAGGGCCAGTGTATCATTATAAGGAATGAGTTCAAAACCCGGCATATATGGGCCAAAGCCTTTATAGCTGCTGGGATCATTCGAAGATGAAATGGCGGCCAGGGTTCTTCCCCAGAAATTACCTTCTGCAAAAATGATTTTAGCCTTGTTTTCGGCAACCCCTTTTTTTGTATAGGCCCATCTTCTTGCCAGTTTAATGGCTGTTTCACCCCCTTCAACACCCGTATTCATCGGCAGTACTTTCTCATAACCAAAATAAGCCGTAATGAAACGTGCATATTCTCCCAACAGGTTATTATGAAAAGCGCGGGAGGTAAGGGTAAGTTTCTGGGCCTGTTGGGTGAGTGCCCGGATAATTCTTGGATGACAATGTCCCTGGTTCACAGCAGAATAACCACTGAGAAAATCATAATAACGCTTGCCATCCACATCCCATAAAAAAACACCTTCCCCTCTTTCCAATACAACTGGTAAAGGATGATAATTGTGGGCACCATATTGTTCTTCCAACTGCAGATACGCAGCTGTATTTGCTGAAATAGCATGAGTGAGCATAAAAACCATTTTAAATAAAGTAATAGAAACCCATTTGCAAGGGTAATAACAAATCAAAAGCGATCCTTAACAGCAGGGATGATCGAGAAAATCAAGATTTAAGTGCAGGAAATGCATACAATGGTTTCTATATGCAAGATACGAAATTTGGATGAAAGAATAAAGGGTATGGAAGCTTTGCCAGTTCAAGGGATTAGACAGATAGGTAATTCGGGTCATAAAAAACCTTAATTTCAATACCCTAATCTATCCGTATGAAAAAATTCTTTCGCAGGTTATTGTGGATCATAGTCATTATTCTGGTGGCATTCAGTGCCTATGCATTTATATCAGGCAAAACCTTTCTTTTTACGGCGGTACGGTACAATTTTGCCAACATCGATGACTATAAAAAATTTAGCAATAATACTGTTTCAGTTGCTACCCCGCAGCCCTGGGCAGAAGCAGCTGATTATAATAAAATCAGTTACCCTGATACCCTGAATGCATTGTTGGAAGAACTGGGTTCAGTAGCACTGCTGATGATCAGGAACAATGAAGTGGTGTATGAAAAATACTGGAAAGGATATGATGATAGTTCAAAATCGGGTTCTTTTTCCGTTGCCAAAAGTATAACCAGTGTATTGATCGGAGTGGCTCTGAAAGAAGGTAAAATAAAATCACTGGAGGAACCTGTGGGTAATTATCTGCCTGAATTTAAGGAAGGAGATAAGGCAAAGGTTCGTATAGTGGATCTGCTGACCATGAGTAGCGGAACAGATTGGAATGAATCATACTGGAATCTTTTTTCAGTAACATCAGAAGCTTATTATGGAAATGATGTATATAAAACAGCAACAGGGGTGAATATGAAAGATAAGCCCGGGGCATTGCATTCGTATAAAAGCGGCGATACACAGTTATTAGGACTGCTGCTTGAAAAAGCAACCGGACAAAGCCTGAGCGATTATGCTTCACAGAAACTCTGGCAGCCGATCGGAGCTGAACATCCTGCGCTGTGGAGTACCGACAAAGAAAATGGACATATAAAAGCCTATTGTTGCTTTAATTCGAATGTCCGCGATTTTGCCCGTATCGGAAAACTTATGCTCGATAGTGGAAAATGGAATGGTACACCTATTATCGACAGTACCTATTGGGCCGCTTCTGTAAAACCTTGCGGTATAACCGATCTGAAAGGAAACAATTGCGATTATTATGGTTACCAGTGGTGGATAGATCCGGTAAATCCGGAAGTATTTTATGCAAGAGGTATATTAGGACAATATATAATTGTTATTCCTTCTAAAAAGACGATTCTTGTGAGATTGGGTGAAAAAACATCTAAAATCCGTGAACGAACGGTGCCGAAAGAAGTCAGGTATCTTATTAACTGGGGGCTGAGGGGGTGAATGGGGTGAGTAGTGAGTAGTCAATAGTGCGTTTTTTTTCTTGTTTCTCTGGGCTGGCAGCTTTGAGCTTGTAGCTTTCCTTTTCTCCTTATTTTCGTGCAAAACCATTTGTCATTGTCAGTTCCGTCGGTAGCTATTGTCATTCTCAACTATAATGGGAGAAATCACCTGGAAACTTTTCTTCCTTCTGTGCTGGCATCTACTTATGCCAATAAAAGAGTGATTGTAGCTGATAATGCATCAACAGATGATTCAATGGATTTTGTAAGAACACAATATCCCTCTGTTGAATGTTTATATAATCTCACAAACGAAGGTTTTGCGGGCGGTTATAACTGGGCACTGAATTTGGTGGAGGCTGACTATTACATATTGCTGAATTCTGATGTGTTGGTAACACCTAACTGGATTGAACCAGTGATCGCATTGATGGAAACCAATCGAAACATTGCCGCCTGTCAGCCCAAATTATTATCCTATCACCAACCTGATTTATTTGAATATGCGGGCGCTGCCGGAGGGTGGATCGACAGCCTCGGTTATCCGTTTTCAAGAGGCCGTGTTTTTGATGTCTGTGAAAAAGATGAGGGGCAATATAATGATCCCCAGGTGGTGTTTTGGGCATCAGGTGCGGCTATGTTTGTAAGGGCTAAACTATACCATGAAACGGGTGGTCTGGATGGCCGTTTTTTTGCTCACCAGGAAGAAATTGATCTGTGCTGGCGTATGCAGCTGGCAGGGTATACCATTATGAGTTGTCCGGGTTCAGTGGTTTATCATGTTGGAGGAGGTACCTTACCGAGAGGAGGAAGAAAAGTGTTTCTCAATTTCAGAAACAATTTATTGATGCTGGGAAAAAATCTGCCATGGTCTGAGAAAATATGGAAGCTGCCCCTGCGGTTTACATTAGATGGTATATCGGCCTGGAAAGGCTTGTTTACAGGGGATACTGCTTTTTTTAAGGCGATTGTAAAGGCACATTGGGCAGTAGTGGGTATATGGTGGAGGGGGAAAAAAGAAAAAAACAAACAGCATCCTAAATCCATGAAACAGTTGGGGGGCGTATATTCCGGAACGATTGTGTGGAACTATTTTGTCAAAAAACAAACACGTTTTCAGGAAATTATTGGCAGAAAGATTTTATAATCAAATCAGCTGCCTTATTTTTGCAAAGCAATTAAAAATTATGTCGAACGAACAACAAGCCGCAAAAGAAAAAGATTTTACCAGAAACTGGGTAAATTCATCTCGTTTTCTTTTCTATCTGCAAGTGTTTTGTATTCTAGCTTTTGTTTTAGGTGGATGTTATCGTCTGTATAACCAGCGTTACAAAGGGAAACCAGATGTTGAGGTGCAGGGCAGCAGCAAATACACCCCTGAATACAAATAAAAAGTCAATAAAAAATTTTGTCAGGAACTGCAGAATCCTATTTTTGCACTCCCGATTTAGTTCTTACATCGATTGCGGAAGTAGCTCATTTGGTAGAGCACGACCTTGCCAAGGTCGGGGTGGCCGGTTCGAGCCCGGTCTTCCGCTCAAATTTCCCGTCCGTCATACGTGACGGGATTTTTTTTAACCAGCATTCCTGTTAAAGGAATAGGAGCCCTGGTGGTGGAACTGGTAGACACGCAGGACTTAAAATCCTGTTCGCCGAAAAAGCGAGTGCGGGTTCGATTCCCGCCTGGGGCACAATAAGTCGTTCAGATGTTGAGCGACTTTTTTGTTAGCAGGAATGACCAGATGCATTTCTTCAGCAGGTAGCTGCTAAACCAATTTTACCAATGATTATACGAACCTTAACAATGCTCTCTATGTAAAAACAATGCAACAGCATTTCTATACAAATGTGATGCAATGTTGATATCAAAGAAAATCCGGATGCTTATTATAAGCTGCATCTTTTTTCTTCACTTATTGTCTGCACAATCAACTTTTCATTTCCGTCTGGCAGATTCTGCATTTACACTTACCCAACAAAAAGTGATTTACGATCTCTCTTATTTTTCCATTGCCTATCCTAATGGAGATGTACCCCGGGATCGGGGCGTATGTACCGATGTCATCATTCGTGCTTACCGAAAACTCAACATCGATTTACATTAACTGGTACATGATGATATGCGTACCCATTTCAGTCAATATCCACATGCGTGGGGACTGCGCGGACCCGATAAAAATATTGATCATCGAAGGATACCCAACCTCATGACTTTTTTTAAACGTTCAGGAGCATCGATACCGGTTACCAATCATGCGGCTGATTATCAACCGGGTGATATTATTTGCTGGTTACTAAGGAGGGGGCTAAAACATATTGGAATAGTAAGCAAACAAAAAACAGCTGAACATAAGCGTTACCTGATTATTCATAATATAGGAAGCGGACAGATGATAGAAGATGTACTTTTTGCCTATCCGATTATCGGGCACTACCGATTTGGCAGTGATAACTAATGAGTTAAAATGCAGACGGCAGCTTGATTTCTACAGGGAAATTCAGGTATGTGCATAATCTAAATCAATGATTTAAGCTGTTTTTAAGTTCAGAGAATGTTAAAATTTATAAGTTTGGTCTCCAAAGGCTTATGTATCAACTGCACATAAGTTCCTTTCTTTTATCCTATTTAATAGCCGAACCCAATTCTTTTGAAACAACCAAAGTTGATAATTATGGCTTAGCCTGTAATCATCTGCTTAGGCCAAACTAAACCTGAACAATCTAACTGAATGAGATCCGTACCACCTCTGATGAGGTACCTACTTCTCCATGCACTACTACAACAGATTCGTGTTGTACCTACAGGTTTTATATCCTATATGAATTTATTATTGTCAATTACAAAAGCCTCAAAGAGGTTTTTATGTTGTAATAATATTGTACCAACATATTCCCTGATCACAACCCTTTGCTATGAATAAGTTTACACGCTTATGGGTCAGCCTTGTTTCGCTGACTTTATTTACTGTTTTTTCGGCCTTCCGTTTTACGGGACTACCAGAATTAGGCGGTGCTGAAAAAATGTATAACAACCCGGGTAAAGTTGTAAAAGATGCGACAGTTGTTCGCAACTTTACTACCAGAGTACTAAAAAATATTACACGCGCTGCAGGTTTTACAGGCAGAACCTTTAACGGTAATTCGAATATATCGTTAACGGTACCAGGTAATATGAGTTTCAGTAATACGCCGGGTACTTGTGGCAGGGTGGTGACGTATGCGGCGCCAACAGCACAGGCAAATGCTGTGAGTGTTGAATTTGATTATACGGGTAATATTCAAACTTTTACGGTACCAGCCGGTGTTACTTCAATTACCATAAAGGGTATCGGTGCTGATGGAGGTAATTCATTATCATCAGGAGTAAATGGTGGAAGAGGGGCTTCGCTCACAGGAACTTTTGCGGTTACGCCAGGACAGACTATATATATGGTTGTAGGGCAGAGAGGTTCTGATGATTTTGCAGATTTTGGATTAGGAGCAGCCGGCGGCGGCGGTGGTACCTATATAAGTGCTACACCATTTGGTACGCCTTCTGCTGTGCCTTTGATGGTTGCAGGTGCAGGTGGAGGAGCTGCAGCTATTGTAGATAATAATATTCATGCAAATGCCAATAGCGTAGATGGTAATTATGGTGTTACCGGTGATGGTGGAGATGGCGCTTTGGGTACTGGTGGTTCTGGTGGAGAAGCAGGAACGAATAGTGGAGCAGGGGCAGGTTGGTTAGCTGATGGATTAAGTGATATTAATTCCGGTGACTTAACAGGTGGTTTGTCTCAATTTGGTACGAACCCTTTTGCGGGCGGATCACTATTTGGAGTTTTATATGGTGGTTATGGTGGTGGCGGTTCAGCTGGCTTTGTTGGCGGCGGCGGCGGCGGCGGATATTCCGGCGGTGGCGGCGGTGGTGACAATGGCGGCGGTGGTGGTGGTGGCTCCTTTAATGGAGGTACCAATCCTGTTAATGTGCCCGGAGTAGATGGCGATGATGGTGCAGGTGGAAATGGTAAAGTGGTTATTACTTACGGTACCAGTGTTACTGTTACACAAATAGCAGGGTTGCCTTCAGGGGCAACTTTTCCTGTTGGCGTAACCACCAATACTTTTCAGGCTACAGATGGGGTAAATACTACAACAGCCAGTTTTACAGTGACCGTGAATGATACAGAAGCACCTGTGCTAACTGCGCCTTCCAATATCACTTATACGATTCCGGCGGGATCTTCTAATTGTAATGCAGCTGCTGTTAATTTAGGTACACCAACCGTTTCAGATAATTGTGGTGCAAACACCCCTACCAATAATGCGCCGTCTTTATTCCCACTGGGTACCACAACGGTTACCTGGTCGGTTACTGATATTCATGGCAATCCGGCAACAGCTACACAACAAGTGACAGTAGTAGCTCCTGAAATCAGAATAGCATCCGCTTCTTTTGTATTCAGCATTCTGAACGGATCAACTTCCATCGATCTTGCTACCGGAACAGATTTTGGTACTACCAATATCAATAATCAGGTAACCCGTACTTATATAATTGATAATGCAGGCGGAACAGCTGATCTGTCTGTAAACAGCATCAATATTGCAGGAGCGAATCCATCTTTCTTCACAGTGGGTGGAATTACACTGCCTGCAACTATTCCTGCAGGTCAAACAACAACATTTACCGTTACCTACAGTGCATCAGCAGGAGGCACACATAATGCGATTGTACAGTTAAACAACAATGACTGTGATGAGTCTGCATACAGTTTTGCTATTCAGGGGGTAACCAATCAGGCAACTACGCCGATTACCGGTAACACCAGCGTATGTGTATCAGGAACTACGCAATTGGCCAATGTGACTGCAGGCGGTACCTGGAGTTCCGCAAATGCGGCAGTAGCTACTGTGGATGCAAATGGTTTGGTAACTGCCGTTAGTGCGGGTACAGCAAATATTAGCTATACAATGCCTGGCGGAACGGTTCAGGTAACAGTAACAGTGAATGCAGCTCCGACAGCAGCAATCAGTGCAAATGGTCCGACCACATTCTGTGCAGGTGGGTCTGTAACCTTGACAGCAACAGGTGGTGCGAGCTACCTGTGGAGCAATGGATCAACAACTTCATCAATCACCGTATCAGCTGCAGGCACTTATAGTGTAGTAGCGACCAGTGCAGAAGGTTGTTCATCAGCATCGGTATCAAGCAGTGTAACAGTTAATCCTGTTCCGACAGCAGCGATCAGTGCAGATGGTCCGACTACATTCTGTGCAGGCGGATCTGTAACCTTGACAGCAACAGGTGGTGCGAGCTACCTGTGGAGCAATGGAGCAACAACTTCATCAATCACTGTAAGCAGTGGTGGTGTATATAGTGTAGTAGCGACCAGTGCAGAAGGTTGTTCATCAGCATCGGTATCAAGCAGTGTAACAGTTAATCCTGTTCCGACAGCAGCGATCAGTGC
>NZ_SNWP01000013.1 GCF_004361915.1 Sediminibacterium goheungense
GTCAATGGTCAATGGTCAATGGTCAATGGTCAATGGTCAATGGTCAATGGTCAATGGTCAATGGTCAATGGTCAATGGTCAATGGTCAATGGTCAATAAATGAAACTTGACCCTGACGATTAATATTGTGTAACCACAATATTTTTTTCATTCACCATTCACCATTGACCATTCACGGGTCTCTCATTCCCCCAGCAAAAGTTCACATTCCTGTAGCAATCTTTCTTTGTTGATGGCGGCGGTGCCAACTTCTTCGCAAACGAGGCCTCCGGCAATATTGGCCATTTCGGCGGCAAGGTGCATGTCTTTGGTAGCAGCATAGCAGAGTGAGGTTACCGCAATAACGGTATCACCTGCGCCACTTACATCGGCAATATTGCGGATATGGGTGGGGATGATTCGGTGCGAGGTTTCATCCTGGTAAAACACCCCTTTTTCAGATAAGGTTATCAACGAAACCTGGTGCTGCAGGTGTTGCTGCAGGGCTTCATGTATGTTTTTTAAAGAAGGCAGATCAATGGTATCCACTGATAAATTGAGCCCTTCTTTTACTTCTTTCAGATTGGGTTTGAAGATGGTAACACCCTGATAGGCGAGGAAGTTTTTCTTCTTCGGATCAACGGCAATCACAATACCTTTTGCCTTACACAGGTTGATGACTTCTTTGATGATGCGGGGTGTGAGTACCCCTTTATTATAATCTTCCAGTATCAGCACCTGTGGCTGTTGAGTGTTGATACAGGATGTTACCTGTTCGAGCAGGAGGTCTTCTGTAGCCTTGTCTAAATCGGTGGTTATTTCTGCATCCAGCCGCATCATCTGCTGGTTACGGCTCATCACTCGGGTTTTGTTGGTGGTTACCCTGCCCGATGCCGGTTTAATGTATTGCGTATCGATGTTCTTAGCCTGTAATAACTGTATCAACTGTTCCCCATCTGTATCGGTACCGATCACAGAAATCATGGTGGTTTGTGCGCCCAACGATGCCGTATTCAGTGCTACATTGGCAGCCCCTCCCACCCTCAGTTCCTTTTGTTTAAGTGCTACTACGGGTACGGGTGCTTCAGGGGAGATACGATCTACAGAACCCCACCAATAAGTATCCAGCATTACATCGCCAAGGATGGCTACACGTATACGCGTGAAGTCGGCAAATAACTGTTCAAAATTCATCAGGCTTCCTGTTTCTTATTTCGGACTGCAAGATAATACAAAGGAATACCAATCAGTGTAATGCCCAGTCCCCATAATGAATACTTAGGCGAGGCCCATACCAATCCTACACAGAACAATGAGGCCATAATAACATAAATAGCGGGCAGCACAGGATATCCAAATGCCTTATAGGGTCTTGGCATATCCGGTTGCTTTTTTCGTAGAATAAATATACCAATGATGGTAAGGATATAAAAGATCACCACCACAAATGAAACCATGGTAAGCAGGTCGCCATATTTACCGCTCAGGCAAAGCAGTGATGCTACCAGGCACTGAATCCACAGGGCATAGGCAGGTACGGCATTTTTATTGAGTTCAGCTGTTTTTTTAAAAAATACGCCATCCTGTGCCATGGTATAGTATACACGGGCACCGGCCAGAATCAAACCATTATTACAACCGAAAGTAGAGATCATGATCATAATGGCGATTACGATGGTACCGGCATTACCAAATATCTGGTTGGCTGCTGTAACCGCTACCCTGTCGTTCTCTGCAAAGGCAATTGAATTCAGGGGCAGTACATGCAGGTACATGAGGTTGGCTGTAATATAAATCAGGGTAACAATTAAAGTACCCAGGAACAGGCTCAGACCGATATTGCGCTGCGGATTCTTGATTTCACCGGCAATAAAAGTTACGTTGTTCCAGGAGTCGCTGCTGAAGATAGAGCCGACCATGGCAGCGGCCACAGCGCCAATGAGCACCGCACCGGTAATGGGTTGCCAGCCGCCGGCACTGGGCTGTAAGGCACCGCTGGCATCTTTCACCCCAAAATCCTGCATGGCAGAAAAACCTGTTTGCCAGTTCTCAGACCAGAAGCTTTGTTTGGCGAGCAGGAAGCCAAATACAATCAATCCAAACAGGGATAGCAACTTGGTTACGGTGAACGTACTCTGAATAATTTTCCCCCCCTTTACCCCACGCGTATTGGTATAGGTTAAGAAAGTAATCATGCCAATGGCCAATAACTGTGCGGCGGATATTTTGATAAAACCCAGGTCTGCAATAATATTCTGCTCCCCCACTTCCGGAATCAGGTAAGCAGTGAAGCGGCTGAATGCCACACCTACTGCGGCAATGGTAGCCGTTTGTATAACGGAAAAAAAACTCCATCCAAAAAGGAAGGCAACCAATTTATTATAGGCTTCTTTGAGGTATACATACTGCCCTCCTGCCTTTGGATACATGGCACTGAGTTCACCGTAGCTAACGGCAGCTGTAATGGTCATAAAACCGGTAATCAACCAAACCAGTACCAGCCATCCGGCACTGCCCACATTACGGGTAATATCGGCACTCACAATAAAGATACCGGAACCAATCATGCCGCCTGCAACAATCATGGTAGCATCAAACAAACTCAGGGTTGGTTTAAAAGAAGGGCTTGTATTACTCATATGGTTGTTTGGTTAGGAGTTCAAGATAAGGAAAAAAAGATTCAAGGAACAAGTGCCAGGTTACAAGAGATCGTGAGGAATTCTTCAATATCAGGTATTACAGGCAGTCTTGATTTGCAAGGGATTAATTTGGCTAAAATCCGTTGAGAAGCGGATAATTTTAGACATTGCTATCCCCTTTTGATTCTTCGTTAAAAAATGTTCCCGTTTGAGTATATGTGCCTCACAAAAAAACGCATGAACCAAAGTCCATGCGTTTTAAATATTTCCTCTCAAAAGCTAGCAGCTAATAGCTAACGGCTAAAAGCTTTCTTCTTACTGCTTCTTCTTATACTTCTCATTCAGCCCCTTAATTACATCTGCTGTAATATCATAAGCAGAGTCCTTATAGTAGAATGCCAGTGACTCTGAATTATTGGCAACAATAAAAGCATAGCCTTTATTGGCATTGTATTCTTTCAGGTAATCACTGATTTTCTGACGTACATCCAGCATTTTTTTCATGCTCTCATCCTGCATTTCATTGTTCATCATCTGCTCTTTACTATTGTAGGTCTTTTCCATCTGCATCAGTTCCTGCTGTTTGCTGTTTACTTCAGCCTGGGTCATACCCTGTGCAGAACGCTGCAGCTCCTGATATTTGGCAGCAAATGCTTCTTTTAACTGGTTCAGCTGTTTGCCATTCTCCTGGGCCTTGGCCTGGATAGAATTACTTACCTCTTTGTAATAAGAGAAATGTGCCTCAATAGAATCGATCTCGAAATAGGCTATTTTAAAGTTACCCTGTGGTACTTCTTTGGTACCAGACTGCGTATTTGTTTTTCCATTACCACCAGAAGAGAACTGGAGATAAAACAGTACAGCTACTGCAATCACCAAAGCAATATTTAACCCAATCGTAAAGTTTTTCATGTGTTGGTTTTTATTGATTATAACCAGATGTAATCCGATGGCAAAGCATTTTCCCAATTCGCCTATCGCATTTCATCAACTGAAATTCAGCTTATAAAATTAATGCCTTTTTACCCTTTTTCTTTTACGGGCAACAAGATTAACAATAAATATCAGCATACAAAAATTCTGTATAAGTAACAGGATGTATACCTGAAAAAAAGTAGGAAGCTTTCACTTCCTACTTTTAACATTTATATGAATCCTTACGGATACTTACTCATCATCATCAAAGCTCATCGCTTCGCGTGTAGTAGCCAGTACCTCGTACTCTTCCTTGCTACCTACAATCATGTTCTCGAACTCTTTCTGTCCGGAACCTGCAGGAATGAGGTGACCTGTGATCACGTTCTCTTTCAGACCCAGCATAGCGTCGGTCTTACCCTGTATAGCAGCCTGGCTCAGTACTTTGGTAGTTTCCTGGAATGATGCGGCAGATATCCAGCTTTGTACACCCAGTGATGCTTTGGTAATACCCAGCAATACCGGTGTTGCGGTAGCAGGTTTTGCATCACGCACTTCCACGAGTTTTTTATCTGATCTGCGGAGGATAGAGTTTTCTTCTCTCAACTCACGCAGGGTGATGATCTGACCCGCTTTCAGTTTGGTGCTTTCACCCGCATCGGTTACCACTTTCTTATCGTAGATTCTGTCGTTCTCTTCGATAAAGTCGAAGCGATCTTCCAGATCCTCCTCTAAGAATTTGGTATCACCCGCATCTACAATCTCTACTTTCTTCATCATCTGACGTACAATCACTTCAATGTGTTTGTCGTTGATTTTTACACCCTGTAAACGATATACTTCCTGAATCTCATTCACAACGTACTCCTGTACTGCGAATGGACCTTTGATCGCAAGGATATCTGCAGGTGCAATCTGTCCGTCAGACATTGGCGTACCCGCTTTCACGAAGTCGCCATCCTGTACCAGGATCTGGCGTGTTAATGGTACCAGGTATTTCTTCACCATACCATCTTTCGATTCTACGATGATTTCTCTGTTACCACGTTTTACGTTACCGAAAGCCACCACACCATCAATCTCACACACAATCGCAGGGTTTCCTGGATTACGTGCTTCAAACAATTCAGTTACACGAGGCAGACCCCCTGTGATATCTCTCAGTTTACCAAGGATACGTGGAATCTTCACCATTACCTGACCTGCTTTCACTTCATCGCCTTCTTCTACAGCAATGTGCGAGCCTACTGGCAGGTTGTATTGTTTGATCTCCTTACCTTCTACAATGATGGTTGGAATCTTTGTTTTGTCTTTGGTTTCAATAACCACTTTCTCACGGTGTCCTGTTTGCTCATCAGCCTCATCACGGTAAGTGATACCATCCAGTACATTTTCAAATTTGATGGTACCGTTCTGCTCAGCAACGATTACGTTGTTGAACGGATCCCATGTACAGATCATATCTCCTTTCTTCACCTGCTGACCATCTTTTACATTCAGGGTAGCACCATAAGGAACGTTATTGGTAATCATCAGACGATCATTCTTCACATCCATGATCCTTACCTCACCGGTACGACCAATTACAATCTTTACTTTATCGCCTTCATTGTTCAGTGTATCTACGGTACGCAGACCATCGAACTGAATGGTACCATCGAATTTAGCAGGGAGGCCAGATTCTACTGAAGCAGAACCCGCAACACCACCCACGTGGAAGGTACGCAGGGTAAGCTGTGTACCAGGCTCACCGATAGACTGTGCTGCGATGATACCTACTGCATCACCTCTCTGTGCGATATAACCGGTTGCCAGGTTTTTACCATAACACTTCACACACACACCACGCTTGCTTTCACAGGTAAGTACAGAACGTATTTCTACGGTTTCAATACCTGCTTCTTCAATTGCTTTGGCATGATCAGATGAAATTTCCTCACCGGCTACAATGATCAGTTCTTCTGTTACAGGATGGAAAATATCGTGTAAGGAAGTACGACCTTCAATTCTGTCTGCCAGTGGCTCGATGACGTCTTCATTATCTTTCAGTGCAGTTGTAGCAATACCACGCAGTGTACCGCAATCTTCTTCAGAGATTACCACATCCTGTGATACGTCTACCAGACGACGGGTCAGGTAACCGGCATCAGCTGTTTTCAGGGCCGTATCCGCCAGACCTTTACGCGCACCGTGTGTAGAGATAAAGTAATCCAATACGTTCAGACCGCTTTTGAAGTTAGACAGGATCGGGTTCTCAATTACCTCACTTCCTGTGCTACCACTCTTACGGGGTTTCGCCATCAGACCACGAATACCTACCAGCTGTTTTACCTGTGTTTTACTACCACGGGCTCCGGAATCCAGCATCATGTAAACAGAGTTGAAACCTTGTTTATCATTCTGCATTTCGCGGATCAGGGTTTCTGTAATACGTGTATCCACACGGCTCCAGATATCGATCACCTGGTTATAACGTTCGTTATTGGTGATCAGACCCATGTTATAGTTTTCCCACACTTCTTCTACTTCTACTTTTGCATTCTCCAGCAGTTCATTCCTCATATCAGGAACGATCAGATCGTTCACGTTGAACGACAGACCACCACGGAAGGCCATACGGAATCCGAGTGTTTTGATATCATCAAGGAACTTGGCCGTTTTAGGAACGTCAGTGATTTTAATGATATCACCGATGATCTCTCTCAGGCTCTTCTTGGTCAGCAATGCATTTACATAACCTACTTCAACAGGTACATGCTGGTTGAACAGTACACGACCAACGGTAGTGTCGATCAGTTTTTTCACCAGTTTACCACCTTCGCGCACATTTACCTTCACTTTGATATTGGCATGCAGATCAACACGCTGTTCGTTATAAGCGATGATCACTTCATCCATACTGTAGAAAGCCTTACCCTCACCTCTTACGATCTCTGTTTCAGTGGTTTTCTTACCCTTGGTAATATAGTAAAGACCGAGTACCATGTCCTGAGAAGGCAGGGTGATGGGCGTACCATTCTGCGGGTTAAGAATGTTGTGAGAAGAAAGCATCAACAACTGGGCTTCCAGTACTGCGGCACTGCTCAAGGGAACGTGTACCGCCATCTGGTCACCATCGAAATCGGCGTTGAACGCCGATGTTACGAGCGGGTGCAGCTGAATGGCTTTACCTTCTACTAATTTTGGCTGGAAGGCCTGGATCGACAAACGGTGCAGTGTTGGGGCACGGTTTAACAAAACAGGGTGTCCTTTCAGAATATTTTCCAGGATATCCCAGATCACAGCTTCTTTACGGTCCACTAATTTCTTGGCAGACTTCACTGTTTTCACGATACCTCTTTCAATCAGTTTACGGATCACAAATGGTTTGAACAATTCTGCCGCCATATCTTTTGGCAGACCACATTCATGCATTTTCAGTTCAGGACCTACCACGATAACCGAACGACCAGAATAGTCAACACGTTTACCCAGGAGGTTCTGACGGAAACGACCTTGTTTACCTTTGAGTACATCAGACAGTGATTTCAGCGCACGACCACCTTCTGCTTTCACCGCATTTGATTTACGGCTGTTATCGAAGAGTGAATCGATGGCTTCCTGCAGCATACGTTTTTCGTTACGCAGGATCACTTCCGGTGCTTTGATCTCCAACAGTCTTTTCAGACGGTTGTTACGGATGATCACACGACGATACAGATCGTTCAGATCTGAACTCGCGAAACGACCACCATCCAATGGCACCAATGGACGCAGTTCCGGTGGAATCACAGGAATGTATTGCATTACCATCCATTCCGGACGGTTGGTAATTCTGGTACTTGCATCACGGAATGATTCCACTACGCTCAAACGCTTTAAAGCATCTGCTTTACGCTGCTGAGAAGTTTCAGTAGCAGCGGCATTACGCAGTGAGAAGCTCAGACCATCGAGGTCGATTCTTTCCAATAATGCATGAACCGCTTCAGCACCCATTTTGGCAATGAATTTCTGCGGATCATCATCAGGCAGGTACTGGTTATCTTTTGGTAAATTATCCAGGATATCCAGGTACTCTTCTTCTGTGAGCAGATCACCCATATTCAGGTTTTCTTTCACACCGCCCTGTATTACTACAAAACGCTCATAGTAAATGATGGTTTCTAATTTCTTAGAACTCATCCCTAATAAGTAACCGATTTTGTTCGGCAGACTTTTGAAATACCAGATATGTACAACGGGTACCACCAGTTTGATGTGCCCCATACGTTCACGACGAACTTTTTTCTCTGTTACTTCCACACCGCAGCGGTCGCACACGATGCCTTTGTAACGGATACGCTTATACTTACCGCAGGCACATTCGTAATCCTTTACAGGACCGAAAATCCTTTCACAGAACAAACCATCGCGTTCTGGTTTGTAGGTACGGTAGTTGATGGTTTCAGGCTTCAGTACTTCGCCAAAACTTCTCTCCAGAATGCTATCTGGTGATGCCAGACTGATCGTAATCTGAGAAAAAGTTGATCTGGGGCGATTGTCTTTTTTAATGGCCATATTTTTAAGCTTTGAGCTATCAGCTGCGAGCTGCGAGCTCTTGTTTACATTTTTATGATAAAAACAATGTTCCTGGAATACTTATGGCTCGTGGCTCATAGCCCGTAGCTCATAGCTTCCTCTACTCAAACTTCAGGTCAAGACCCAAACCTCTCAATTCATGTACCAATACATTGAACGATTCAGGTACACCGGCGCGTGGGATATTGTCTCCCTTCACGATGGCTTCATAGGTCTTCGCCCTTCCGATGATATCATCAGACTTCAGTGTGAGCAGTTCCTGCAGGATGTTGGCCGCACCATATGCTTCCAGTGCCCATACCTCCATCTCACCAAAACGCTGTCCACCAAACTGTGCCTTACCACCCAGCGGTTGCTGTGTAATCAAGCTGTATGGTCCGATAGAACGTGCGTGCATCTTATCATCCACCATGTGGTGCAGTTTGATCATATAGATCACACCCACAGTCGCTTTCTGGTGGAAACGTTCTCCGGTTTCACCATCAAACAGATAAGTATGTCCGTTACGTGGAATATTGGCGTCTTTACAATATTGCTCAATCTCATCGGTGCTGGCACCATCAAAGATCGGCGTTGCAAATTTCACACCCAGGCGCTTACCGGTCCATCCAAGGATGGTTTCATAAATCTGACCCAGGTTCATCCTTGAAGGTACCCCCAGTGGGTTCAGTACGATATCAACCGGTGTACCATCTTCCATGAACGGCATATCTTCTGCACGTACAATTTTCGCTACGATACCTTTGTTACCGTGACGACCCGCCATCTTATCACCCACTTTCAACTTACGTTTTACAGCGAGGTATACTTTGGCCAGTTTCAATACACCTGCAGGTAACTCATCTCCGATAGAAATGTTGAACTTCTCACGCTTGTAACGTCCGAGTTCTTCATTGTAACGGATGCTGTAGTTGTGCAATAAGGTATTGATCTGATCATCGGTTTTTGCATCACCTGTCCAACCCAGCGGATTCACATTCTGATAATCAATCGCACTCAGGTTTTTCTGGTTAAACTTGGCACCTTTACCAATCAGCATTTCACCAAAGTTATTGCTTACGCCTGCAGAAGCTTTGTCTTTCAGCAAAGTCTGCAATTTGTCTAACAACAATTCTTTGATTGATTCTGTATTCTGCTGGTGTACTTTTTCTACTTTTTCCAACAGCGCTTTCTCACGGATCTTACCATTCTTATCTTTCTTCGCACGCTGGAACAGTTTTTTATCAATCACCACACCTTCTGTACCATTTGGTGCTTTCAAGGAAGCATCTTTTGCATCACCTGCTTTATCACCAAAGATGGCACGTAAAAGTTTTTCTTCCGGAGTAGGATCTGATTCACCTTTAGGTGTGATCTTACCAATCAGGATATCACCTTCTTTAATGGTAGCACCGATACGGATAATACCATGTTCATCCAGGTCTTTCGTAGCTTCTTCAGAAACGTTCGGAATATCTGGAGTCAGTTCTTCCTCACCCAATTTGGTATCACGAACTTCCAGTTCATATTCATCAATATGAATAGATGTGAACAGGTCTTCACGAACCACTTTCTCACTGATTACAATCGCATCCTCAAAGTTGTAACCCTTCCATGGCATGAATGCCACCTGCAGATTACGACCCAATGCCAGTTCACCATCTTTGGTTGCATAACCTTCAGTCAAGAAGTCGCCCTTCTTCACTTTTTGTCCTTTCTTCACGGCCGGACGCAGGTTGATACAGGTTGCCTGGTTGGTTTTGATGAATTTTGTGAGTTTATAAACCTGCAGATCATCATTAAAGCTGATCAGACGGTCAATATCATTTCTGTCGTAACGAACATGTATCTCGTTTGCATCTACAAACTCAACCACACCATTACCATCAGCATGAATCTGGATACGTGCATCGCGGGCCGCTTTTCCTTCCAGACCGGTACCTACGATGGGTACTTCCGGACGGATCAATGGTACAGCCTGACGTTGCATGTTTGATCCCATCAGTGCACGGTTGGCATCATCATGCTCCAGGAACGGAATCAGGGAAGCACTCAGACCAACGATCTGGTTGGGTGCAACGTCCATATATTCCACATCCTCTTTATCTAAAATCGGGAAGTCGCCCGTTTGACGGGATACTACTTTATCTTCTGCAAACTCACCTTTCTCAGTGAGCGGAGAGTTACTCTGCGCGATTCTCGCCGTATCTTCTTCTTCCGCACTCAGGAAAGTAAGTTCTTTCATGTTTACTTTACCGTTCTCTACTTTACGATAAGGGGTTTCAATAAAGCCCATATCATTGATAGATGCGTGTACGCAAAGCGTAGAAATCAGACCGATGTTCGGTCCTTCCGGTGTTTCAATGGTACACAGACGGCCGTAGTGAGAATAGTGTACGTCACGTACCTCGAAACCGGCACGCTCACGACTCAAACCACCTGGTCCGAGTGCGGATATACGACGCTTGTGTGTGATCTCACTCAGCGGATTGGTCTGATCCAGAAACTGTGACAACTGTGAGGTTCCAAAGAAGGAATTGATTACAGATGACAGTGTTCTTGCATTGATCAGGTCAACCGGGGTAAATACCTCATTATCGCGAACGTTCATGCGCTCACGAATGGTACGTGCCATACGGGCCAGACCTACACCAAACTGTGCATAGAGCTGCTCTCCTACGGTACGAACACGACGGTTGCTCAGGTGATCAATATCATCAATCTCTGCTTTCGCATTGGTTAAGCGAACCAGGTATTTAATGATTTCAATAATATCTTGCTTGGTCAATACTTTCTTGGTCAGCGGATAATCGAGGTTCAGTTTGCGGTTGATTTTATAACGGCCCACTTCACCCAGGTCATAACGTTTGTCTGAGAAGAACAATTTGTCGATGATACCACGCGCGGTTTCATTATCCGGCGCATCGGCACCACGTAACTGGCGATAGATATGTTGTACCGCTTCCAGTTCACTGTTCGAAGTATCCTTATTTAAAGTATTGTAGATGATCGCATAGTCACCACCCACATCTTCTTTCTGAATGAATACGCTCTTGATCTCCATTTCGATGATGGTTGCAATAGCATCCTCATCCAGAATGGTATCACGCTCCATTACGATTTCGTTACGCTCAATGCTCACTACCTCACCGGTATCTTCATCCACGAAATCTTCTACCCATGTTCTTAATACGCGGGCAGCGAGTTTTTTACCTACATGGTTAGCAAGTGTTTTTTTATCGGCTTTCACCTCATCGGCCATACCGAAGAGTTCCAGGATATCCTTATCGGTTTCGAAACCAATAGAACGTAACAGGGTTGTTACAGGGAACTTTTTCTTACGGTCGATGTAGGCATACATCACGTTATTGATATCGGTAGCAAATTCCATCCATGCACCTTTGAAAGGAATCACACGGGCAGAATAAATTTTGGTACCGTTGGGGTGTACAGACTGACCAAAGAATACACCGGGTGAACGGTGCAACTGTGATACTACCACACGCTCAGCTCCGTTAATTACGAAGGTACCACGTGGTGTCATGTACGGTATATTTCCGAGGAACACATCCTGAACGATGGTCTGGAAATCTACGTGCTCTTCATCGTTACAGCTTAAACGCAGTTTGGCCTTTAAGGGCACCGCATAAGTAAGACCACGCTCCATACACTCATCGAGGGTATAACGGGGCGGATCAATGAAATAATCCAGGAACTCCAGTACGAAGATGTTACGCGTGTCGGTAATAGGAAAGTTTTCCTTAAACACACGGAACAAACCCTCCACATTACGCTTATCGGGTGTTGTCTCTAACTGGAAAAATTCTCTGAATGATTCTAACTGGATGTCGAGCAGGTCTGGGGCATCAGCCAAATGTTTAGTTTTACCGAAGCCGACCCTGTTGTTCAAAGTTGTTGTAGACATATAAATGAAAACCGGTTTTGATACGATAAAAATTTGGGGAGAATGGTGAGATTCTCTTAACGTACAATCGGCTCATTCATCATTCAAACGTCAATGATAAAAATGTCCACCCGCTAATTGGCCCAAAAATAAGGATGGCAAAGGTAGGAAATGGGTGGGCAATTGCAAAAACAAATTTTTTAGCTGTTAGCCTTTAGCAGTTAGGTAGGGCCCTGGGCTTATTGGCCACCCCGGCCCCCCAACCCCATAAAAGCTAAAGGCTAACAGCTAATGGCTAAGAGCTACCAGATTCTCGCCCGCTGATCGGGGGTACGGAAGAGCTTATTTTTCTCTGTTACCCCGAATGCTTTGTAGAAAGGCTCGAAATTGGCTAATGGGCCGTTTACCCTGAATTCTTCCGGACTATGCGGGTCGGTCGTAATACGGGTACGCAGGCTCTCCGGTCTGTCTACCAGCCTCCATACCTGTGCATAACCTAGGAAGAAACGCTGATCGGGTGTAAAACCATCGATTTTTTCATTACCCTGCCCCTGTTTGGTCATTTTAAAAGCATCGTAGGCAATGGCAAGGCCACCAATATCGGCGAGGTTCTCCCCTAATGTGAGGGCACCGTTTACATGCAGACTATCCAGTACTGTATAAGCATTGTACTGCTCCACTACCCCTTTGGCTTTGGCATTGAATTTCTCACCATCGGTTTTGGTCCACCAGTCGGTAAGGTTACCTACAGCATCGTACTGACGACCCTGGTCATCAAAACCATGCGTCATTTCATGACCAATGACCATACCGATGGCGCCATAGTTGATGGCATCATCAGCTTTCAGCTCAAAGAAGGGAAACTGTAAAATACCGGCAGGGAAAACGATTTCATTGAAAGTAGGATTGTAATACGCATTCACGGTAGGTGCCGTCATCTGCCATTCGGTTTTATCAACGGCCTTACCAATCTTGGCAATACTCTCTTTATAATCGTGTTTTGCGATGCTGCGCATATTGTCGTAGAAACCTGTACGTGTGATGGTAACATCATCATATGATTTCCATTTATCGGGATATCCTATTTTTTTCATGAAGGCACTTAGCTTCTCCTGCGCTCTCTGTTTGGTAGTATCGCTCATCCAATCCAATGCATTGATGCGTTTGCTGAAAGCAGTCTGCAGGTTATTCACCAGTTCATCCATTCTTTTTTTGGCATCGGCAGGAAAATATTTTTCTACAAAAAGCTGACCCAATAAATCTTTCAGACCATCATCGGTACGGCTCACCATTTTCTTCCAGCGCTCCTCCTGTACTTTGGTACCGGAGAATAATTTATTGAAAGAAAAACGTTCGTCTACAAAAGCCTTACTCAGTAATGAGGCATTGGAAGCGATATAATCGTAACGCACTTTGCTCTTCCACACATCTATCGGCTGACTGGCCAGTAAGGCACTCAGGGCCTTGTAATAGGCAGGCTGACTTACATTCACACTGTCTGTTTTAATCCCCATCAGTTGTAATGCGTTGCTCCAGCCAATATTGGGTGCGATTTTCTCCAGATCGGTTACCGACATTTTATTGTAGTTACGGATGGGATCACGCAGTTCTACCGGTGCCAGATGCGATTTGGCGATTTCTGTTTCCAGTTTCAGTATGGCCGCAGCCTGTTGTGATGCCACTTCTTTGGTCACACCTGTGAGTACAAAATAATTGGTGATATGCTCCAGAAATTTCTGTCGCTGGATGACCGTAGTAGAATCGGTTTTGGTATAATAATCTTTCTCCGGCAGGCTCAGACCTGTCTGGTACAGACTCAGGATATTTTTGCTGCTGTTTCTTTCATCGGCACCAATATAAATACCAATCAGGTCGCCATCTCCTTCCTGGTAGCTGGCAGCGAGGAGGTTGATGAGTGCTTTATAATCTTTTACCGCATCTATTTTCGCCAGCATGGGTTTGAGCGGTTCGTACCCTGCTTTCTCTATGGCTGCCGTATCCATACCACTGGCATAGAAATCGCCTACTTTCTGTGCAGCAGAGCCAGGTTTATGATCTGTTTTGGCAGACACTTCATCCAGAATGGAACGCATTTTTTTGAGGTTCTCATCGTAGAGTGTATAAAAACTCCCCCATCCGCTCTGGTCGTCTGGTATCACACTGTTTTTGATCCATGTGCCATTGGCATACATAAAGAAATTGTCGCCGGGGTGAATGCTGGTATCCATACCGGACTTATCGAAATAAGAAGATGTGTCGGTATTGTTTTTACAGGAAGCGAACAATAAAACGGCTCCTGAAAGGATGGGTATGATTTGTTTCATAGCGAAGTTTTAGTGAGGATAAATATGATACATTTTTAAAAAAGCACAAAACCGTTTAACATATTCAGGCAGGATTCGTGATGGAAAATTGAGGTTGTTGATTTTTGTAAAGGTCACATCCCGTTTTAGTGGGTAACCTACTAATTTTTAATAGTGTGATTATATTTTATACCTGTGATTGGTTTCTTATATTTGTAAGTCAGGGTTACTGCTCAAAGACACTTTAAAATTGAAATTTTCGACTGGTATAAGGCAACTTTACAAACCTGTTCAACCGACCATTAAGCAATCGGCTGCCAATGTAACTTATTCAGAATTTTTACCCGATATAAGACTACAAGATTTTATTTACTGTTATTGGCAACTAAAAACATCTACCCCACTTTCCGAACCATTTATATATCGCGTGGTAGCAGACGGCTGTATTGACATCTTTTTTGAACTCAACAATCCTAATGATAATTTTGTGATGGGGTTTTGTAAAAAATTCACCGAGTTTACTCTTGATCATTCTTTCCATTATATTGGTGTTCGTTTTTTACCAACTATGTTTCCGCAGTTTTTTAGAATTAATGCGGCTGAATTGAGTAATCGCTTTGAACATTTGGATAACGTGGTACCAAAAGTTTCAGCCTTCATAGCCTCTCATTTTAATCCCCAATTAACGTCAGAAAAAATACGAACAACCTTTGACACTTATTTCCTTAATCTCATTGAAAATATAAACTTTGACAACGATAGTAGATTATATAATGCCATTGGCAAAATTTTCCAGGAATCGGGAGTTATAAATATTGAACAGGACTTAAATACAGGTATAAGTCAACGACAACTTCGCAGACGCTTTGAGTTTTATATTGGTGATACAGCTAAGACTTTTGCCAAAGTGGTCCGTTTTCAAAATATTCTTCTTGCCAAGCCTTCTTTACAAAGTTTAAGAAAGAACAAGTTATTTTTTGATGTTGGCTATTACGACCAGGCCCATTTTATAAAAGAATTCAAAAATTTCTACGGCGTAACTCCCAGTAAGGCTTTTGGCAGATAATAATGTCCGTTTTATACAATGTTTGCGCAATGATTTGATTGAATTTTGTCTCGTCAATCAAAATAAAATGGAGATGAAACGAATTTTAACATTTATCACTCTGGCTTGCTTAACAGCAAACTCCTTTTGCCAGTCAAGTTCAATAATTCAAAAACAAAACAAGATGAAATTAAACGCAGGAGTTATCACAACAAAGTTGGCAGAAAGCAAAGCTTTTTATAGCAACAATTTAGGGTTCGGGGTAACATTTGAAAATGAATTTTATCTCTTATTACACACTCCAAATCACGAAGCGGAAATTAGTTTTTTGTTACCTAACCACCCAAGTCAACAAACTCTCTTTCACAAACCATTTTTAAGACAAGGTATGTATCTGACTATTGAAGTTGATGATGTGGATAGTATCTATAATAAACTTAAAAGTAAAAATGTACCGATTAAGGTTGAAATCCGCAACGAACCTTGGGGCGACAGACATTTTGCTATTGAAGATCCCAACGGCATTGGCATTGATATTGTAAAATATTCACCACCACAAAATAAATAGTTATGAAAACAAAGCTTTGCAACAATTTAAAAGGTGCAAAAAATATTGGTACAACCATTGAGAAACGCCTAAACGAGATAGGCGTTTTCTCCCTTGCAGACCTTGCTCAAATGACAACAGTTAAAGCATATCAAAGTATCTGCAAACAAAACCCTGACAAAACATTTCCCATTTGTTATTATTTATATTCCCTGCAAGGGGCTTTGCTTGACTTACATTGGGACCAATTGCCTGTAGAACTTAAAACAGAACTGAGAAAACAGGCTAAGGATAAGAGTGACACATAAGTCCAATTGCAGTTTTGTTTCTCTACAATTTAAACTCTTCGAAGAGTTTCTGATATACTGAGACTCTTTTTGTTAGATAGCCGGGGATCCTAATTTAATTTTGCAAATAAAGTTGTTTCAACTTAAACAGCAGCTAAAACAAGCAGATTCTTTGCCGCCTTTCCCCATCCAGGATCGCGATGATTTCTTCAATAGATGCAAGATGAACTTCAGGGTAACGACACCTGGGTGTAAAAAGCGGGGATATGTAAGGTATCGCCTATCATACCCCGCAAACTACCACTCACAGAGTCTATTACTTTTTACTTAGTTCCTTATCGCAAAACAACTATATGATGAAATTTATTCGGCGATGGACTAAACAAAGCCATACAGGTAACACCATTACTTTCGCATACAGGAGGATTATCAGTGATCCGGACCATAAAAGTTGCACGTTCGCTATTTGTGGCTGTTAACACCCTTGCTAAAGATTGCTTGCAGGGAGCACTAGTTAAAAATGCTGATTCATACTTCACACCTTTGTGTACAAATCCTCTTTCACCCAAGTCATAGTATCTTTTATCTTCTATGGATAATATCATGCTACCGCACAAGCCATCCACATAAGAAACAGCAAATGCGTCACCCTCTTCAGGTTTTTCCTCATCTTCTTTTGTACAAGACAGCAGCATGGTCATTGCAGCCATACCCAGCATCAGTAAGAACTTTTTCATACAGCTTTTTTTCTACATGACGCTTAATATTGTTATTGCGTTGCATCCTTATACAGCTATCCGTAAAACGGCTACAAACAGCAAGTTTAGGTATACCAATGACAATGCATATAGCAACAACGCTATGACAGCCCGTTTCTGCACTTTAATCTTTGATTTTCTGATTTCCTGATTACTTGATTTGCCCTCAATCTACCTGACAACCCTAATTTCTTATTTCTTATTCCTTATTTCTTATTCCTTATTTCCCACCTCCCCCTTGTTCTCACATATTCATGTGGTTTCTTTACCTAAAATGCACTCTGCTGTAACTATTGTTATCATCGTTCGTAAATTAGGTAACCATTACAAAACCTTATGACAACAGAACTACAACAACTACAGAAACAAATGGCATGGATGCGTTGGTATATACTGATCAGCACAGGCATACTCATCACTGTACTGCTTTTTGCATTCACCACACCTGAACAAAGTATGGGTATCATCAGGGCCAAAGGCATTATCATTGAAGACAGCATCGGTCGCGACAGAATACTGATCGGCTCACCGATTCCTTTTTCAAAAGATCGTGTCAGGAATGATACTGCATTGGTTAGAAAATACTGGGCCAAAGAATATGGCAACCCCAATCAGTATATGGAGTGGTATAAAAACTATTACAACGGTGCAGAAGGCATTGTGGTGATGAATGAAAACGGCTTCGACCGTGTATTACTGGGCGATAAACTGGCAGACCCCAATATTGGCAAAAGAATGTTTCAGAGTGCCGGTATTTTATGGAACGATAAAGAAGGCTGGGAACTGGGCGGTGCTGGTGTAAACACCACCAAAGATGGTCAGTCGAGATCGGTAATGGGTGTGGATGATCTGGAAGGAGAAGCCGTTCACATTGTAGCATTGGAAGATGGCACCAAAGGTCTGATGATTGCCGGCGAAAGTGGCAACTTACTCATCGGCATGTCTAAAAAAGACGGTAGCAGGTTCCAGAACAAAAAAGCTTTTACCGGTATCAAATATTTTGATAAAAAAGGCAAACTGGTTTGGCAGCAAGCGATGAATGCGGGGAAGTAAATAGCAGAAGAATAAGAAATAAGAAATAAGAAATATGTAATAGGAAACAGAGGAAGTATGGCTACTGGAGATTCGTATAGTAAAAAGCTGATTATCCTACATAAATTCGCCCCAGTTTCTCATTCCTTATTTCCTATTTCATATTTCATATTTTTAATTCAATCCAACTAATGGATAAGGACGATTAAAAGCTTCCTGAGAAACTTTAAAATATTCGGCCAGTTTTCTGATAACTTCTTTGGAAAGCCCTTTTTTGTAGTGCAGAATATCAGATACATATCCTTTACTGATATCGAGGATTTCAACCAGATCTTTTGCTTTGAGACCATGTTCCTTCATAAAAGAATGGAGCAGCTCAACCGGATCCAGGTCTGTTGCCGCAAGATGAGCGGCATCCCATGTATCAATAAGAAGGGTGAGCAGCGCAATTTCATCTTTGGTGTTGCGGTCTTTAGCACCAGAACATACAAGCGCTTCAAGTTTGTTGCAATAAGCAGCATATTGTGTTTTGTTGGTAATCAATTTATATTGTAAAGTCTCCATGACTTATTTTTAATAATTACTGATGGTATATTGTTTACCGGTTTTGCAGAGCTTATCATATTCGGCATGTGTACCTATCCAGCATACAAATAAGTGTACCTGTATATCACCAAAAGCATACTTTCCAATCAGCCTATGCTTATTGCCCCCGACATCAAAAACAAACCTATTAGAACCCCTTCCCAACAAATCGGCACTGCGAAAACTGTGCTGTATATAGGCCGGGGTTATCCAATCGACATATTTCAGTTTCACAAGCCAGTCATCAAATGATACGCTGCTTTGTGCATTTTTCTTTTTATAGTCTACAATGGTCTCTCGCCTTATTAAATGTACTTTCATAATAAAGTTATAAGTATTTTATTTAAAGTTCTCTTTTTGTGAACATTATTTTTATACCTATTGCCAAATATCAAGGCTGCAAATCATAATAGCCGATTTTAATCGGATAAGTTCGGATCACTAAAGACTGAGGCAAAGTGTACTGCGCGAGAGATGATTTAACTAAAAAAAAAATGCACACACCTGCCATAAAGTAACTGGCAGTGTATATTTACAAATACTTGAAAAAAACATGAAACACTTACCTGCTTATATCGCTATTTTTCTTTTCTGCATATCCGCTAAGGTATTTTCGCAGACGACCCAAACAAATGATACCGTTTACCAATCTGATCAGCTCATCATTACCCGTTTATCGAAACACAGTTATGTACATACCAGCTACCTGTATACCAACAGCTTTGGGAAAGTACCTTGTAACGGCATGATTGTACTCAACAAAAATGAAGCCGTTGTTTTTGACACACCTGCCAATGACACGAGTACCAAAGAACTGATTAACTGGTTACAGCTGAAGGAAAAAAGTAAGATCAAAGCCATCGTACCTACTCATTTTCATGAAGATTGTTTGGGTGGATTGAAGGCTTTTCATCAATACCAGGCTCCCTCCTACGCCAATAACCTAACCATTACACTCGCCAAAGCGCAACAATATACACTGCCTACCAATGGGTTCACAGGTGAGTTAATGCTAACTGTGGGCGGAGAAAAAATATACATCCGATTTTTTGGTGAAGGACATACAAAAGATAATGTAGTGGCTTATTTCCCCACCGATCAGATTCTCTTTGGTGGTTGTCTGATTAAAGAACTGGATGCCACAAAAGGTTTTCTCGGCGATGCCAATGTAAAAGTCTGGTCTGCCACCGTTGAAAGCATCAAAAAGAGTTATCCCGGTTTAAAAATAGTGATACCCGGACATGGAGAGCCGGGCAACATTGCTTTACTGGATTATACCATTCGCTTATTCAGCAAAGAGTAGCCGGACAGAAACATGGTGGCAATCGGTTTTCCTGCTTCAATTTTTATTAAATTGAAGACCGGTACAATTAATATCCCCTTGATGCCAACGCCATGAAGAAAATCTACGTTCTGCTGATTGCCTTGTCGGTAATCCCTTGCCTTTTTGCGCAGGTTCATAAAGCACCTGCCTATCCATTGATTACCCACGACCCCTATTTCAGCATCTGGAGTTTTTCAGATCAACTGAATGAATCGGTTACCCGGCACTGGACCGGAACAGACCATTCTTTACTGGGTTATGTTTCAGTAGATGGTAAGTTGTATAAATTTCTGGGTGCCCCACCTAAAAAGAAAGAAGCCCTCTTACCCAACAGCGACCTGATGGCATATGAATGCAGCTTCACTGAAACAAAGCCGCAGGATAACTGGCAGTTACCCTCTTTTGATGATGGAGGCTGGCAAAAAGCCAAGGGTATGTTCGGCTCTAAAAATATGGATGCCGCTACCGAATGGAACAGTAAAGAAATCTGGCTCAGGCGCTCATTTACCGTAACAGAAAAAAACTTTCATCAGTTATTGCTCACACTCAAATATGATGACAATATTAAAGTGTACCTGAACGGCGACAAAATTTATGAAGCCGGTTGCTGTTCGTCCAGCAAAGAAATTTTACTAAGTAAAGAAATAGAAAACAAGATCCGCATAGGAAAAAACACGCTTGCAGTGTACTGCGAAAATACAGGCGGGCCAGGTATTATCGATGCAGGATTGTATAACCTCTTACCCGACGAGCCCGTATTACAGGCCACACAAACATCTGTTAACATCAGTGCAACGCAAACGACTTACCGGTTCAGCTGTGGAGGAATCAACCTTACCGTAAAATTTATGTCGCCCCTGCTCGCCAATAACCTCGATGTATACGCACGCCCCATCAGCTATATAAGTTTTACACCACAGGCAACCGATGGCAAACAACATGATGTAAAAATATATTTCCATAACAGTGCAGATATTGCCCGCAATAAAGTAAATCAGCAAGTAAGTTCACATACGGATACGTATGGTTCGCTATTGATGCAAAAAACAGGTACCACTACCCAACCCGTATTAAAAAGAAAAGGTGATGATGTAAGAATAGACTGGGGCTACTCATATCTGGCAGTAAGGAATGAAAAGGGAACACAGCTATCGGCTCCCACTGCAGAAGATAAGCCATCTCCCACGGCTGCTAATCTTTCCATGGATTATGGTAAAATAACTGCCGCTCCTGTTACCAAAACCATTCTCCTGGCCTATGATGATTTGTATTCTATTCAGTACTTTAATGAAAACCTGCAGGCCTGGTGGAAAAAGATTTTTTCTTCAACCGAAGAAATGCTGAAAAAGTCGATGGATGAGTTTACAAAGATTGAAGCGGCCTGCAAGCGTTTTGATCAGCAACTCTATACCGATGCCGTAAAAGCAGGTGGCGAAAATTATGCCAGACTCTGTGTACTTGCCTACAGAGAATCACTGGCAGCACATAAACTGGTAAGAGGAAAAAACAATGAAATATTGTTTCCTCAAAAAGAAAACTTTAGTAATGGATCTATCTGGACCGTAGATGTTACCTATCCTTCTGCCCCCTTAACGTTGATCTATAATCCTGCCTTATTAAAAGGTATGGTAGAACCTATTATGGCATACAGTGAATCTGGCAGGTGGACCAAACCTTTTCCTGCACATGATTTAGGTACATATCCGCTTGCGAATGGACAGACTTATGGAGAAGATATGCCGGTGGAAGAATCGGGTAATATGATCATTCTTACGGCTGCCATTTGCAAAGCAGAAAAATCACTTGCATTTGCCAAAAAACATTGGCCCTTATTAAGTCAGTGGGTGGAGTTTTTAAACAAAGATGGTTTCGACCCGGCCAATCAGTTATGTACCGATGATTTCGCGGGTCATCTTGCACGCAATACCAATTTATCCATGAAAGCCATCGTGGGCATCGGTGCCTATGCGCAAATGGCTCAACAGCTAGGTAAAACAGCTGAGGCCAACAGGTACAGAAGAATTGCGAAAGACTATGCGGTTAAATGGATGCAGATGGCAAATGATGGCGATCATTATGCACTCACTTTCGACCGTAAAGGAACCTGGAGCCAGAAATACAATCTCGTGTGGGATAAACTGCTCAAGCTGAACCTCTTCCCCGGTGCTGTGTATGAAAAAGAAATAAAGTACTATCTCACCCAACAAAACAAATATGGACTGCCCTTAGACAGCCGTAAAACCTATACCAAGAGTGACTGGATTCTCTGGACCTCAGTGCTTACCAATAATGACCGTGATTTCAATGCCCTGGTTGACCCTGTTTATAAATATGCCATGGAAACCCCCAGCCGGATACCGCTTGCCGACTGGCATGAAACAACCGACGGAAAGCAGGTAGGCTTTCAGGCCCGAAGTGTAGTAGGCGGATATTTTATTAAAATGCTGGAGAAAGAATGGAGGAGGAAGCTATGAGCTGTGAGCTACGAGTTTGAATGATAATATTTTAAAGTTGCTCAAAGCTCATGGCTCACAGCTTTTACTTCATCAGGCAAAAAATCTTTCTCTTACAATTTTTCCATTTTCCCAATCCTGTATAGCCACTTCAGTGACCTTAAAAGGATTTCCGTCCACATCAAAATCGAAGGCCCAAACAATAAAGCTTCTGTTTTCTTTGACAATGATACCGGTGCAGGAAAAATCACGAACATTGGAGATGCGCGATGAAAATAGTCGACCGTTTTCAATGTTCTTTTGTATACCCAATACCGGGATACCGTCGAGATCTGTTTTTTCAAGATCAGGATGGTAAAATTTTTCAAAAGCGATTTCCCATTTACCTTCCAGTGCCAGAGAAACCAGTTCTTCCACTGATGTGCTGATGTTTGTTTGATTCATTTGTTTTCTTTTTAATTTTTAAAAATTATACAAGTCTGCCACCACCATCCACATGCAATACTTCACCATTTACTGAAGCATTAGACATGAGGAATAAAACGGCGGAAGCCACTTCCTGCGGAGAAGCAATTTTCTTGACGGGTAGTTTCTGTGCAACTTCAGCCAGTATGGTATTCCGATTTTCACCCAGCAAATCGTCCCACATAGGTGTATCAGTATAACCCGGGGAAACAGCATTAAACCTTATATAAGGATATTCCATGACCAATACACGCGCCAGTTGTTCTGCCGCCGCAGTGCCCAAACCCGAAACCCAGGCACCAGGTATCGGACGATCGGTTGAAATACCTCCGGTAAAAACAAAGGATCCACCGCTGCTGATCCTGTGAATGGCTGCGCGAACAACGGAAAGGCTACCTATCAGTCTTGTATGAAATGCCTGCAGGTTTTGATGGAGCAATCCGTCTGTAAGGGCACCGATTTTAGTGGATCCAGCCGCTATGTAGATATGATCAAAGCCTTCTATAGCATTAAAAAATATCTCTACCTGGGTTTCATCATTAATGTCCAATTGCAGTCCGGTAACCGTATTTCCGATGCTTTTGGCTGTTGCAATGGCCTTGGGTAATTGTCTGCTGGTAAGTGTTACATGGTTTCCCATACTGTAAGCCATTTCGGCTACGGCCTTCCCGATGCCTGAGCTACCTCCGATAACGAGAATTTTTTTGTTATGCATGTTCATTTTTTTGTCTTTTAAAATAAATGATGACACAAAGTTGAACTGTATTAGATTTGCATACAAATAGTTATGTACATACAATAAAGTGCGTACAAATGAGAAAGCAGAATTCTACCAATGCCCTTAACGAGCAACAGCTCACATTCAATTGTCCGATAGCATCTACACTGAAAATGGTGGGTGGAAGATGGAAGTTGATCATCATCTGGAACCTGAGAGAAAAATCATTCAGGTATAAAGAATTACAACGTTCCATTCCCAATATCACAGAAAAAATGCTCACACAACAACTAAGCAGTCTTGTGGAAGACGGATGGGTACAAAAGAAAGACTATGGTGAGATTCCACCACGAACAGAATACAGCCTCACTCCTCTTGGCAAATCGTTCATAGCGGTATTAGAACATATTTATGACTGGGGCAAGTCTAATAACATAATCGGGATAGCGAATGCCAGGTATGGCAATGAATAAACAAGCAAACCAGAGATATCCATTTTTATCTTTTGAAAAATAAAAATTTAAAATTATTTGATGCAAAACACTAATTTTAAAATACCCCCCTCAATTTATTCACTACAAAACACTATTATGAAAAAGCTATGTATGCTGGGGGTATTTATTGGTGCATCATTAACTGGATTTACACAGTGTGAAAAGGCATCTGTAAGTAAAACTTCTACCGGACGTTTTATTCAAGAGAATGCAAAACAGCCCGACTTTCCATTTGAAGGGACTGTAACAATCGGTAATGGGAAAATTATACTGAACGGAAATATTGCCGGCCAACCCTTGAGTATTTCTAACACTATCAGTAATGTTGCACTTTGTAACTGGAAGGAATATTTACAAAACGGACAGGCTGTTTATAAAGTAAGTACAGATAAAGGCAACGGCAACCTTGAAAACTCAATTATCACCATAACAGGTAAGGATGGTAAGGTAAAAATATTGTTTACAAGCGAATCGGATGAAAAGAGTGGACTTGAATTGGATATTGTTGAAACCCAGATTGAAAAAACATAGTAGCAATGGAAAAAATAGGCTACTAGCTGCCAGCTTCTAGCTAGAAGCGAATGAAATCAAACTGCTATTTAATTTTCTCTCTCTTTTTCTAGTAGCTGGCAGCTAGAAGCTAGAAGCAAAAAGCCGCTCCAACATGGAGCGGCTATATTTTTTGCTTAACAGCTTGTGAAATTACTTCACTTCTACTTCAGCACCAGCTTCTTTCAGCTTAGCAACGATATCGTCAGCTTCAGCTTTAGAGATACCTTCTTTTACTGGTTTTGGAGCACCGTCAACCAGGTCTTTCGCTTCTTTCAGTCCGAGACCAGTCAGTTCTTTCACGATTTTAACTACGTTCAGTTTGCTTGCACCACCGTTAACGAGAACTACATCGAAAGATGTTTTCTCTTCAGCAGCAGCAGCGCCACCGCCGTCGCCAGCAGCAACTACCACTGCAGCAGCAGCTGGTTCAATACCGTAATCAGCTTTCAATACATCAGCTAATTCCTGAACTTCTTTTACTGTTAAGCCTACTAATGTTTCGGCTAATGCTTTTACGTCTGCCATTTTGTTTCAATTTTTTCCGGCTTCATATCCGCCTCAGGCGAATCCGTCGGATGGTTTAAAAAAATTTGATACCTATTAATTTGAGAATTTGGAGATTTGGAAATTACCATACTCTTCATCTCAGTTAATACATTTTCTTCTGGAACAGAAGACCTGAAAACATTTTCAAATTTCCAAATCTCCGAATTTCCAAATTGAATTACTCCGCGCTCGCTGTTGTTTCAGCCTGCTTTTCATGGTGGTGCAATAAAGCAGCCAGTACACGTTTAGCAGGAGACTGCAGCAATCCGATTACTTCACCGATCAGTTCATTCTTCGTCTTGATCTGTGTAAGTGTTTTCAGGTTGTTATCGCCGGTATATACATCACCATTGATAAAAGCTGCTTTCAGCACTGGTTTTTCACCATTGCTTGATTTACGGAAAGAGCTGATGATTAATGCGGGTTCTTTAGGGTTCTCTGAGAACATCAATGCAGTTACATTATTCAGAGACTCATACACACCTGCATACTTTTCTGCATCCAAAGACTCAAGCGCCTTACGGATCAGGGTGTTTTTAGCTACTTTCATCTCAACCTGCTTATCAAAGCAAGTGCGACGTAAAGCAGATACCTGTGCTACAGTCAGCGATTCAGTATCGGTGATGTAGAAGTTATTATATTGAGCGAATTTCTCTTTCAGAATTTCGATCACCTCATTTTTTTGATCTTTTGTCATATCTGATCTGTTTTAAAAACCCGGGTCATTTCCCAACATTACTGCCAGGATCACCAGGAATTAGTTCATTAATGATTTGGTGTCTAAAGCGATACCAGGACTCATGGTGCTGGCCATGCTCACGCCTTTCAGGTATACACCTTTGGCAGAAGATGGTTTCAGCTTGATAATAGCATTGATCAGTTCAGCACTGTTCTCAGCAATTTTCTCAGGAGCAAATGATACACGTCCGATAGAAGCGTGAACGATACCTGCTTTGTCTACTTTAAAGGCGATCTTACCACCTTTCACCTCATTTACCGCTGCTGCAACATCATTGGTTACAGTACCGGTTTTAGGATTCGGCATCAGGTTACGTGGGCCTAATACTTTACCCAGCTTACCAATTTTAGGCATCACAGCTGGTGTAGCGATGATTACATCGATATCAGTCCAACCACCTTCAATTTTGGTGATGAATTCATCCAGACCTACAAAATCAGCACCTGCTTCTTTTGCAGAGGCTTCTTTATCAGGCGTACAAAGTACCAGTACTTTCTTGGTTTTACCGGTACCGTGTGGTAATGAAACAGTACCACGAACCTGCTGATCTGCTTTCTTAGGGTCTACACCCAGACGGATATGCAGGTCTACAGAGCTATCAAATTTGGTACAGTTGATTTCTTTTACGAGCGCAGAGGCTTCCTTCAGGGAATAAGCTTTATTCTTATCCACCTTTACCGCTGCTACTTTTCTTTTCTTAGTCAGTGACATTTTTTACAGATTAAAAGGTGAATAGATTAATTGTTTTCCCAAGGGGCTTTTCCTTCTACGGTTAAACCCATACTGCGGGCAGTACCAGCTACCATGCTCATGGCACTGTTAAGGGTGAAGGCATTCAGGTCAGACATTTTGTCTTTAGCGATAACTTCTACCTGCTCCCAGGTTACTTTACCTACTTTCTGACGATTGCTTTCCTTTGAACCTTTCTGGATTTTGGCTGCTTCCATTAACTGAACGGCAGCGGGTGCGGTTTTGATGATGAAGTCGAACGACTTATCAGCATAAACAGTGATCAAAACGGGTACTACTTTACCCATTTTGTCCTGGGTTCTGGCATTGAACTGCTTACAGAACTCCATGATGTTGATACCCTTCGAACCAAGGGCTGGACCTACGGGAGGTGCTGGATTGGCTTGACCGCCTTTTACCTGCAACTTCACATAGCCGGTGATTTCTTTGGCCATTGCTTTTTGATTTAATTGGTTATAACGTCTCGCCTGAGGCGAGACTCCCAAACTCAATCATTCTTTCAAAAAAAGAACTTTTGGGGCGGCAAAGGTAAGGAGGAGTAGCCGGATTTCAAAGAAAAAGAGAGGAAAAGCTACAAGCTGCAAGCTGCAAGCCACAAGGTTCAGGTTACACTTTCATTTAATCTATTGATTATCAATTAAAAAAGGCAATTGTCTGTCGACCAATTGCCTTTTTTAATCTCTTCCTTGAAGCTTGAGGCTTGCAGCTTGAAGCTTACAATACTAATATCCCTGCTGCCTGAATCACGATCTCCTTCTTGGGTTCAGTGATTTTGGCGATTTCTTCTTTGCTTTTACCGGCATCTTCCGCAAAATGTCTTAACTGCTTTACAGAAGTGGTGGTTTGGGTGGCCACACCATCGATGACGATCTTTTTGCCATTCAGTACTACCGGAACCGCAAATTTGTGGTCTTTCATTTTCACCATCATATTACCATTGGGCGACTGTACCTTGATCCAGCAACCTTCTTTCTGACATACTTCGGTTACCACACCTACTATTTTGGCATCATGGGGTTTTCCCTCTTCTTTGGTGGCCATTACTTTTACAAACTCTTCGATAGATACTGCGTTATCGGCAGTGATAGCTTTACCGAATTTAGCACCGGCTTCTGCAGGTACTACAGGGGGCTGGGCATTCAGCATATTTACGGCAAAAAGTGTAAGTGCCGCCATCAATAATTTTTTCATGCAATCCTTATTTGATTTGAAAGATAATAGCAGTAACTGCCTTCTACAAAGATACAACCATCCCAAACATTCCACCAAACCACCGATCACAATTTGACTGTTTGAACCAAAGCTATCACCGGCAATAAAGCTGTAAGGGATAGCATTATTCCTCATGTATATTTTTCCGTTGCCCCGCATCAAAACCCAGCGCTATTTCTTTCAGGTTATAGGTAATCCGGCGTATGGGCACATCCCTGTAATTGGATAGTACAATTACGGTAAGCTGATCATCCTGGTAAAAATGGAAATTAGAAGTATAGCCATTCATGGTACCACCATGCCTGATGAGCTTACCTTCTGCCCTATCATTTACCGCTGTCTGGTATGGCTGTATCCTGAAACCATAACCATAATAGCCCCATTCTTTTCCAGCTCCTGTTAACATGGTAGAAAGACTCTCTCCATTCAGTATCGAAAGATTACTTAGTGCCTGACGCCACCTGAAAAGATCGCCGGTAGTGGAATATATATCGCCTGCACCAAATGCATAGGAAACCGCATTATGTACCCTTCTGCGTATACCATTAATGGTACGATAACCGATGGCCCTGTTTGTCGGAGTATTCACCATTCTTTCAATACCCGTTTGCTGCATTCCGGCTTTATCAAAAATGGTCGTTTGCAGGTACTGCTGATAACGCATGCCGGTTACCGATTCAATAATCATGGCTAACACCGTATAATTGAGGTTGGTATATTCATATTTTTCTCCCGCTTTGAATCGTCTTTTCGATTTGTTGATAATCGCTAATAATTCTGCAGGTGTAATATCCATGATCTCATATTCCGTAAGGTTATCAAAACTTGTTTCTAGTCCGGACTGCTGTTGCATCAGATGATGAATGGTGACCCCATCGGATAATTCTTTGTTAAGACCAGGCAAATAACTGGCGATGGGCTCATTCAGATCCAGCTTTTTTTCTTCCACCAGTTTCATCGCTGCAATGGCTACAAAGGATTTGGTTAAGGAACCAATTAAAAACTGGGTATGAATGGTATTGGGTATGCTATTTTCCTCATCAAACATACCATATGCCGCATGGTGTATAATTACGTCTCCCCGGGCTACTAAAACGGTGCCCTGAAAATGTGTGTCAGCTAATATCGATTGCATATAAGACTCCATTTTCCCGTTTTTAATTTCCGGAACAGAAGGCGGTTCTTCTTTTTCCTTCTTTACAGCATCCAGTTCAATAGAAAAAACAACACTGGCTATTTTCCAACCATTATGCTGTTTTATGAGCCCCCAGCTTTCCTTACCCCAATTACCTTTTTTTCCATTCACCCAAAAACTATAATCGAAGGTTACTGAGCCCACAAAATCATCAGCGACGATAACCGGGTTTCGGAATTTTTCCTGTTTGAACCCGGAGGAAGCAACAGACCGGAACCATGTTTTAAAATCGGATGGTCTGACAGAAAGGGCTCTTTCATCTTTCAGTAAGCGCTGTTGATAAGACAGGGGTTTCCATACCCCTACCCATGTTACAGGAACATCAGCAAAGAAGGAATACATGCTCACCGAATCCCGGGTTTCGATGGCTTTCATAAAACCCTGCAACAGCATGTTGATTTCTTTTTGGGTATTGATACTATCCTGCGACCTGCCGGAAAGTACAATACCAAATAACAGACAGATCATTAACCTAAGGGACTTACCCATTTTGAGATATTTATTCATCGTATGTATTTTTTCGTTGACCAGGCTGGTAACCAAACACCATTTCCTTTATGGTAAAACTGATGTTCAGAATGCGCAGATTGCGGTAATTATTCAACAGAATAATGGTGAGATCATCTTTGTCGTAATAATGATAATTGGCACAAAAACCATTCATGAATCCACCATGTCTGATGAGCTTTCCAGGTTCAGTAACTGTTTCAGGCCTCAGGTAACTTTGCGTACGAAAACCATATCCGTAATTACCCTGTTCTTTGATACCGCCATTGAATAATAGTTCCCTGCTTTGATCGGATACCATCAGGCCATGTTGCAATGCATACCCCCATGTAAAAAGATCACCCACAGAAGAATACATATCGGCCGTAGCATAGGCATATGAAACAATATCCTCTATCCTGCGCACCTGTCCGTCTATAAGTCTGTACCCATGGGCCTTATTGGCAGGCGGATGAAAAAGATGGCTGATGCCGGTAGAGGTTAACTGAAAGGGTTGAAAGATATTTTCTTTCATATACGCTTCATAAGGTCGACCGGATAATTTTTCGATGATAAGTCCCAGCAGCATGAAATTCAAAGAAGAGATTTCAAATTGCTGTCCCTCATCCCCTTTTCTTTTGGTTTTATTGATAAGCCCAAGTATCTCTTTTGATGTGAGTTCCATTAGAGGATATTTTGTTACTTCATCCAGGTTAGCAGCGAGACCCGACTGATGTTTCAATAAAAGATGAACATTTAAACCTTTGGCGAGATCTTCCCTGAGTTCAGGCAGATAGGTTCGTACTGGCTTAAAGAGATCCAATTGTCCCCTTTCAACCAACTGCATAATGGCGATGCTTACAAATGATTTACTAAGCGATCCCAGTAAGTACTGTGTGCTGAAATGTATAGGCGTTTTTTCTTCCCGACTGCTTTTTCCGTATACAGATTTATGAATGATGGTATTGCCTTTCACCACCAGCGCCACACCCTGAAAATGTGCGGTATCAACCAAGCTGTTCAGGTATTGATGTATACCCTGATGTAGTACCGCTTTAGTATCTCTTACCCGTTGTACAATGCCGGAAAAGGACACAGGTTTTATTGTATGCTCATGAACAGAACGCTGCCCGCTTACCCTATTCACCAACAGCAGTAAAAAAAATACCCGGAATAGCAACATAATGTGATTTGTTTCAGCAAATCTCTCTTCCTGTTTTGTGATAAAACCGGCTATTCTACCAACCGAAAAATATGGAGGACAAACAATTAATAGCAGCTACACGTCCGCAGAAGATCATTTCGTAGGCAGTTTTGCCTATTTCGTCTACAAGACCCCATTGAGCCATAACATTTCTCTACTTTTATCCATATCATATATTTATGAAGCTGAAAAAAAATAACAGGTATTTACTACATACTATATTCTGGCTGGTTATATACATTGTATACCTCACTCAGTACCTATTCAATGAAAGATCTGGCTCTCTGCGACACGACTTCAGTACATATGACAGGGCAATCACTGTTTTCTTTCACCTGCTGGCAGTAGTAGCAGCCAGTTATTTTAGTACAATACGGATACTGCCCTTACTGTTAGATAAGAAACAAATTTTACGGGGTGTTATTGAATTTTCTGCAGGCATATACATCATCGCCATATGCAACAGGATTTCGATTGTGTATATACTGGAACCACTGTTGGGGGGTAATTTTGGCGGGCAGGAATCTATACCTCAAATACTGGGCGGACTCTCTATACTCTTCAAATATTATATCATCAGTATTGTTTCAGGCGCGCTTCCATTTATTATCTTTTTTCTACTCATAGAGAGACAACGCATCATGCGTAAGCAGGCAGAGATTGAAAAAGAAAAAATCAGCGCAAAGCTGGAAGCACTGAAGGCCCAGATCAATCCTCATTTTCTATTCAACACACTCAACAATATTTATTCGCTCGCACTTCAGCAGTCGGCTGAAACAGCTCCAACCATCGACAGGCTTTCACAGTTACTCGATTACCTCCTGTACAGATGTAATGCCAACCATGTTTCTTTAGATCAGGAGATCCAGTTTCTACAAAATTATCTTGATCTTGGTAAAATGAGATTCGGAGATCGTTTAAGTATACAGTTTATACATAAAACCGATCAGCATTATACCATTGCCCCTCTTCTCTTGGTTCCTGTAATTGAAAACATGTTTAAACATGGTGTAGAACAGGTTATGGGACCTGCCGTATTCAGCATCAGCTTGAAAGCTGCCAGCAATGAGTTAACTTTAACAGCAGCGAATAATTTTATGCGTGGTGAAAATAAAATTTCCGGTATTGGCCTCTCAAACCTGAAGCAAAGACTGGAAATTCTTTATCCGGGACGTTATTTATTAAGCGCTAAAGAGCATCAGGAAATCTTTGAAGTAAAAATGCAGGTTCCTTTGTTATGAATGCAACATGTTTACTGGTAGATGATGAGCCCCTGGCCATTCAATTATTGCAGAAGCATATACATGACGCTGGTATGCTTGAACTGATCGGTTCCTGTACCCATGCCATGGAAGCCAGTACCTTCCTTCGTACCCATAAAGTTGATTTGATCTTCCTCGATATACAGATGCCCAAATTAACAGGTATTGAATTACTCAGAATGCTGAGACCTGCCCCCGCTGTTATTTTCACCACCGCTCACCGCGATTATGCCATGGAAGGTTATGAACTGGATATTGTAGACTACCTGTTGAAACCCATCAGCTTTGAACGTTTTATGGCATCTGTTGAGAAGTTTTACAGAAGATGGAACAAGGGCGTTCCTGAAAATGTTGCGGTGCATCCCTTATCATCTCAAAAATTACTCCGGCTCCAATCAGGTACAAAAACCTATCAGGTAGATGAAGCGAATATTGTTTTTATTGAAAGTTTTAAAGATTATATCCAACTATATTTTGCAGATGGAAAAAAACTCATGATCAAATACAGAATCGGACAACTCGAACATGAACTCTCATCCGATTTTCTTCGTGTACACAAATCCTACATCATACATAAAAAAATGATTACGGTTTTCAGCAACCAGTCCATTGAACTTGGCAGTTTCTCCGTACCAGTCGGCAATCATTATAAAGGGTTTGTGGAAGAACTATTGAAAAAATAAGGCATCAGCTGATTCAGTTGATCCTCCGGCTCTATTCTTTCGATCTATTTTAAAAATGCTGAGTCAGCCTCACATTCAGCTGCAACTGATCTTATGTAATCTGGTATATTTAATTCAAAACCTTAGTTTTTATCTATATTACAGAAACTGAAGAATTTTCAGTTAATTTTATTGACAAACAAGCTCGTATTCATGCCATCGCTTTTCGGAAAAATCATCATCAGTTCACCAGATATCAATGACCCGAACTTTGAGAACACACCCATTCTCATTGTTGAACAAAATGAAAGGGGTGCTGTGGGTTTTATACTGCACCTGCCTTTGATGAAAAACCTGAATGAACTCACGGAGTTTATTGCCTGCCCTCCCATACCTCTTTATATTGGCGGTCCCATGGATCAGGAAAATCTTTTTTTCCTGCATCGCCGTCCCGATCTCATTGACGGTGGTATGCCTGTTAAAGATGGTGTGTATTACGGAGGCGACTTTCAGCAGGCGGTTACACATCTGAAAAATGGCAGCCTCACTGAGAATGATATTTGTTTACTGATTGGTTATGCAGGCTGGGACCCTGAGCAGCTGGAAGATGAAATAAAAGAAGGCAGCTGGATCATCAGCGAACATCCGGCTTCTTTTGCATTTGATAAATAGTGCAACTAACGATTACAGTTATCTATGCATCCAGCAAAGTCCGGATATCAAATTTCTGCATTTTCAGGAATGTCTGTATTACACGTTGCCCTTTTTCAGGATCCTGCATGAGTTGAGGCAGCATCGAAGGAACAATTTGCCAGGACACCCCAAATCTATCTGCCAGCCAGCCACACATATCGTAGCGCCCGTTTTTTCCAAGTGCATCCCAGAACGCATCTATCTCCTGCTGATCATCGCATTCAACAACCAATGAATTAGCCGGTGTAAAATCATAATCGTGCTGTAAGGTACTGCTCATGGCATTCATGATAAAGCCCCCCAGCTTAAACTGAGCAAACAATAAACTACCTGCAGGCAGACCTGCTTCTGCCGGATAAGGCATATCCATGAGTTCCTTGCTGTTGTTAAAGGTGCCCATATACAATGACCTTGCTGCCCCTACTTCCGTATTTTTTTCATTCACAAACAAAAGTGTCGGCACAATTTTCTGTTCATTGTTGATCTCTTCTACATCGAGTTGCCAGTTTACCCCAAAACGATCCTGCACCCAGGCATAACGAGGGCTCCAGTCGTATTTATCCAATGGCATTAAAACCTGCCCGCCTTCTTTCAGCAAATCATACAATCGATTGATTTCTGCTTCCCTGTTACAATACACGAAATAAGAAAAGGCTGGTGTTTGTTTGTACTTCGGTCCGCCATTAAGCAACATAAAAACCAATCCACCGGCTTTGAACCTGGTAACGATGGGATTTGAATCCAGTACAGCAGCATCTGTAAAAATACTGGTATAAAATGCTGCAGCTTCTGCCGCATTGTTATCGAACCAAAGACAAGGATAAATAGATTTAGGCATAGCAGCTGTATTTAAAGAAACATACCCGTAAGAATCGTTCCTTAAATCTACTACAGTTTCGACACAAAAAAAGACCGCTCATAAACGAGCGGTCTTTTGAATCATATACTGAAATATTAACTGAGTTTCTCTACCTGCATATAGTTGAGTTCCACAGGTGTAGAACGACCGAAGATTTTTACGGTCACTTTCAGTTTTTTCTTTTCGTCGTTTACTTCTTCGATGACACCATTGAAATCGTTGAATGGACCTTCAATGATTTTGATGGTTTCGCCGATAATGAAAGGTTCGCTCATGGTTACACCCTGATCGTTCATTTCATCAACCTTACCCAGCATTTTATTGACTTCACTTTTACGTAAAGAAATGATATTGCCTTTTGAGCCTTTACCATCGGTAAGAAAATGCATGACGTTACTGATATTGCTGATGTGCTGAACAATATCATCATTCAGTTTACCATTCAATACTTCCATCATTACATACCCTGGAAAATAGTTTTTCTCGCGCATTACTTTTTTACCATTCTGCACTTTGTATACTTTCTCCATGGGGAGGAATATCTGTTTGATGATTTCCTGCCAGCCACTGCGGATAATATCTTTATCCAGGTATTCTTTTACCTTACGCTCTTTACCACTCACCACACGCAATACATACCATTTGGTATTTTCTACCTGGCTGTTTTCGGTGGTTTCAAGCGCATTATTATCTACAACTGATGCTTCCATGTTCTCTTACTTGAATAATGAGTAAATCAACTTCAGCAACTGGTTGCTGGAGAAGTCCATCACCCAAACCAGTGCGGTAATGATGACAGTAGCTACCAATACAATAACAGTGCTTTGCTGCAGCTGTAACCAGGTTGGCCAGGTTACTTTCTCCATCAACTCACGGTAGCTCTCTTTGAAGTATGTGGCGATTTTGTTCACTTGTACAATTTGAAAATTTGAAAATTTGAAAATTTGAAAATTATTGCCTTCGTAAGGGATGGTAATTGAATTTGAAAATATTGATTTCCCTGAATTGCAAAGCAGTAGGGAACAACCTCATTTTCAATCCGCCTAAGGCGGATCAAATTACCTAATTTTCAAATTACTCAGCACGGGCACTAGGATTCGAACCCAGATCAAAGGTTTTGGAGACCTCTATACTAACCGTTGTACTATGCCCGTAGAAAGCTAAAAGCTATCCCGACAGATCGAGACAGCTTTTAGATTATGTATGCAAATATAGTAAAAAAACTATTTGCGGAAGCTAAAAGCCGGGGCTTTTAACTTATTTGATGATTTCAGTAACCTGACCGGCACCTACAGTACGTCCACCTTCGCGGATAGCGAATTTCAGACCTTTTTCCATAGCGATGGGTTGGATCAGTTTTACAGTAAGACCGATGTTATCACCAGGCATTACCATTTCTGTTCCTTCAGGTAAAGTACACTCACCAGTTACATCCGTAGTACGGAAGTAGAACTGAGGACGGTATTTATTAAAGAATGGAGTGTGACGTCCACCTTCTTCTTTGCTCAGTACGTAAACTTCACCTTTGAAGTCAGTGTGTGGAGTGATAGAACCTGGCTTACAGATTACCATACCACGACGGATATCTTTTTTCTCAATACCGCGGAGCAGCAGACCGGCGTTATCACCTGCCTGACCTTCATCCAACAGTTTTTTGAACATTTCAACACCTGTTACAGTTGAAGTTAATGGAGACTCCATCAGACCTACGATCTCAACACCTTCACCAACTTTGATGATACCACGCTCGATACGACCAGTTGCTACGGTACCACGACCTGTGATAGAGAATACGTCTTCCACAGACATCAGGAATGGCATATCGATCGGACGTGGAGGCAGTGGGATATAAGTATCAACTGCATCCATCAGTTCTTCAACTTTAGCAACCCACTTAGCTTCGCCAGCCAGTGCACCAGTTGCAGAACCCTGAATGATTGGAGTGTTATCGCCATCGAAACCGTATGAAGTCAGCAGTTCGCGGATCTCCATTTCTACCAGTTCCAATAACTCAACGTCATCAACAAGGTCAACCTTGTTCATGAATACTACAATACGAGGTACACCTACCTGACGAGCCAGGAGGATGTGCTCTTTAGTCTGAGGCATAGGACCATCAGTTGCAGCAACAACCAGGATAGCACCGTCCATCTGGGCAGCACCGGTAATCATATTTTTCACATAGTCAGCGTGACCTGGACAGTCAACGTGCGCATAGTGACGATTGGCAGTTTGATATTCTACGTGTGCAGTATTGATGGTGATACCACGCTCTTTTTCTTCAGGAGCGCCATCGATCTCATCATACTTCTTAGCCTGTGCCAGACCTTTCTTAGATAAGATGTCCGTAATGGCAGCAGTCAGGGTGGTTTTACCGTGGTCAACGTGACCAATGGTACCAACGTTTACGTGAGGTTTCTCCCTCTTAAAGGTCTCTTTAGACATTTTTATCGGTTTTTAGTTGTGTTTTAAAAATCTAAGGCTTTCGCCATTTGTTTAACTGTTTTTTATCCGCGCGGCGGATCACTTTTCCTGCTGCTACTGGAGCCGTTAGTGAGAATCGGACTCACGACCTCTTCCCTACCAAGGAAGTGCTCTACCACTGAGCTACAACGGCTTTTAACTCTTTAGCTGTTGTGTTTTTCTTTTAAAAAAAAGAACTCACGACCTTCCCGATTACATCGGGATGCTCTACCACAGAGCCCTGTCCGTCGACAGGAAGGTACAACGGCTTTCATTTCTTTAAGCTGTTGTTTTTAAAGAACTTTAAATGAGCGGGAGACCAGGCTCGAACTGGCCACCTATAGCTTGGAAGGCTATCGCTCTACCAAATGAGCTACTCCCGCTTGTTAATTTGATCCGCCTGAGGCGGAGAAAATTTGAAAATGTTTTTTAAACACTTCGTATTTTAAATTATCAGATTTCAAATACTTGTAAAGAACTTACCAAAAATCAACAATTTGATCATTTTCAATCCGCCTAAGGCGGATCAAATTTTTCAAATTTCCAAATTGTTCCGTGGGCAGGAGAGGATTCGAACCTCTGAAGTCGAAAGACAGCGGATTTACAGTCCGCCCCATTTGGCCGCTCTGGAACCTGCCCTTTAAATAACTCCGGACCAAAGCCCGGAGCTATTTAAATGAAGAGCCGAAGATGGGACTCGAACCCGCGACCTGCTGATTACAAATCAGCTGCTCTACCAGCTGAGCTACTTCGGCTTATTTTTTTTGTTCGATTTCCACAAAAAAACCTCGGTTTGATCCGCTGTTTTTATCAGTTAGTCATCTTACAAAATACAAAGAACTACCCGTTTTTGGGATGGCAAAGGTAATGGAAAACTTAATTCAGCAAAATTTTGCTTGGAAATTTTTCAGGTAGTTATGCACAAGGGTGAAAAGCCGCAAGCTACAAGCTGCAAGCTGCAAGGGTTTAAAATAGGCTTGAGCCTTGCAACTTGTGGCTTGTAGCCAAAAAAAAGCCCCGGCTTTAGGGCCAGGGCTGGGTAATTTTTTAGGCTGCTAATTTTTCTTTTTTTCGTTTAATCTGTGAAACAATAGATTCCATGGCTGCATCGAATGACTCTTCGAATGACTTAGTGGAGGCTTTTACAAAAAAATCATGCCTCGGCACATGCACCCTTATCTCTACAATCTTGTCCTTAATGGTGTGTACTACATTGTCAAGCTTCAGAAAAACATCCACTTTCAGGATCCGATCATGAAAAGTGTTCAGTTTTTGAAGTTTACGTGATACATAGTCTACCAATTTGTCATCTGCATCAAAGTGCACGGTTTGAATGTTAACGTTCATAGCAACTCACGTTTAATCGGTGAAATAATTATGTGAAAGATCTTTTTTGCTGAGGCTGTAGCTACCGGATCTAAGCTCCGGTAGCATGATATACAAGTTAGACCATTTGCCCGAAAAAAAGAAATAAATAAGCGGATTTTTAGAAAGATTTATCAGAACTAAAATCACCCCCTCTTACCCCCGGAAAAAACAGTTGTCAATCAATAAAAAACACATCAAACCCTAACAAATCCATCTCTTCCGGTCTTGCCGACTTTCGGACTTTCGGACTCCCGGACTTCTATCTAAGCTTTCGGATGTGCCTTCTTAAAAACTTCCTTCAGTTTTTCAATCGTATTATGGGTATATACCTGTGTGGCGGCCAGACTGCTATGCCCCAGCAACTCTTTTACCGCATTGAGATCGGCCCCGTTGTTCATGAGGTGGGTAGCAAAACTATGGCGAAGAATATGCGGGCTTTTTTTCTGTATGGTAGTAACAGTGGCCAGGTGGTGTTTTACAAAGCTGTACACCTGTCTGGGCTGCAATGGCTTCCCTTTCTCGGTCAGAAATAAGCGGGGGTCCCGCCCCTCCTGCTGTACAGGCTTTTCTTTGATATATGACCTGAGAGATTGTATCAATTCACCCGATACCGGTATGATTCGCTCCTTATTGCCCTTTCCCAATACTTTTACCTGCTTCAGGGAATCATCTACCTGGGTTTCCTTTAACCCGATCAACTCACTTAACCGCATACCTGTACTGTAAAAAAGCTGTAGTACCAGCTTTTCCGTTCTCCCCTTCCAGTCGTCTGAAAACTCCACATAATCGAACAGGGTTTTCATGTCTTTCTCTTCCACAAAGGCCGGGAGGCGCTTATTGAGCTTCGGAGACACAATGGTGGTCATGGGCGATTGCTGAATGACACCGTTTTTTAACTGGAACTTGAAAAAGGATTTCAGGGCCGATATTTTCCGGTTCAGGCTCCGGCTTTCCATCCCATCTTCTTTCATTTCTGCCAGCCAGCTCCTGATAAACATGGCTGTAATGGCCGGAATACCGGGTGCATCGAACTGACTCTCCAGATAGGCAAAAAACTGCTCCAGATCGGTCTGGTAGGAAATAAGGGTATGCTGGGAATATCGCTTCTCAAAGCGGAGATGATCCAGAAAGGGCTGTATGACGGGATACCTGGGTTGGGACATAAAAAAAGTAGCCTAAAGTTACAAAACTCAGGCTACTGAATATATTCGGGGCTGATAAAGAGATATTATCCCTCGATTTTGCCGCTAGCGATCTGCTGCTTATAGATAGCTTTCAACACTTCTCCACGACGTCTAACTGACGGCTTGGTGAATGCCTGACGCTCTCTCAACTGTAACAGAACTTTGCTCTTTTCAAATTTCTTTTTGTACTTTTTGAGCGCCTTGTCGATGTTTTCGCAATCTTTTGAATCAATGATAAGCATAACGATTATACCTCCTCGGGTGTTTTTTAGGAGTGCAAAGATAGTATTCTCATTCAAACAGACAAATCTTTTCGGATTTTTTGGATTTCATATCTCAGATCGCAGATTTAAAAAATCTCACATCTGCGATCTGACATCTGCGATTTAACTTGCAGCCATGTTTACAGGCATTATTGAATCGTTGGGTACAGTTGTTTCGCTGGAGAAAAGCGGTACCAATATCAGTTTCTGGATAGCATCCCCTATTTCAGTGGAACTGAAGATTGACCAGAGCGTGAGCCATGAGGGCGTTTGCCTGACGGTTGACGCACTGGCCGACGGCCGTCACCGGGTTACTGCCATTGAGGAAACACTCACCAAAACCAATCTGGGCAGCTGGCAAAGCGGCACCATCGTAAACCTGGAAAGATGTATGGTGATGAATGGACGGCTGGACGGACATATTGTACAGGGACATGTTGACTGCACAGCCACCTGTATCCACAAACTGGAGAAAGAGGGCAGTTGGGAATTTACCTTTCAGATACCCCCCGCATTTGCCCACCTGATCATTGAAAAAGGATCGGTTGCCGTAAACGGTACCAGCCTCACCTGTTTCAACGTTGGGAACGACCGGTTCACTGTGGCCATCATACCCTATACTTATACCCATACCAGCATCCGGCAAATTGCAGCAGGTTCAGTGGTGAATATTGAATTTGATATACTGGGGAAATATATTGAGCGGATGCTGCGCAGGTCGTGAATGGTCAATGGTGAATGAAAGCTCTGATAATGCCATCATAAGGATACTCACTACTGACTACTTACTACTCACTCATTTTCATTGACCATTGACAATTGACAATTCACACTTACCCCACCGTCTTCCCTTTCAACGCCTGCCCTACGGCCTGATCCATGGCGCGTTCAGCAAAGGGGCGGGTCACTTCATTTAATTCTTCTATCTTATTGTGAATCAGATTTTTATCATCCATAGTCAAAGCTAATTGTAAAGCCTGCATGGCATTAGCCGTCAGCAATACCTCCTCTTTGGAAAGCAGATCAGGATTTTTGGTCATAAACTTTTCCGTAGCATCCAATATCTGTTCACCTTCTGTCCGGGCCTCCACCAAAGCACGGGTTACCATATCATCTTTGGCATGTGTAATGCTGTCGAGCAGCATTTGCTCCACTTCCTGATCGGTTAATCCATATTGCGGCTTCACTTCTATACTTTGCTCCACTCCGCTACGTAACTCTTTGGCTTTCACTATCAAAATGCCATCTGCATCTATTAAAAATTGAACTTCTACCTTGGGCAAACCAGCCGGCATTCCGGGAATACCGGTGAGGTTAAACTCAGCCAGCTTGCGGTTGTCTTTCACCAGATCGCGCTCTCCCTGAAATACAGATATACGCATACTACCCTGCCCGTCTTTCTGGGTAGTATACTGTCTGCCTACCCTGGTGGGTATTTTTGAGTTGCGGGGGATCAGTACATCCATCAAACCACCCATGGTTTCAATACCCAGACTCAGCGGGGTGATATCGAGCAGTAGGAAATCGGTATTATTACCCGCCAGGATATCGGCCTGAACAGCGGCGCCCAGGGCCACCACTTCATCAGGATTTACGTCATCGTTTACCAGCCTGCCAAATAAGGTACTTACGGCTTCTTTTACAGCCGGCACACGCGTACTGCCGCCCACCATCACGACGGTATCAATATCTTTTTTCTGCAGGCCCGCATCTTTCATGGCCAGCAGGCAGCATTCAATGGTTTTATCAATCAATGGTTTTATTAATGCACCAAATTCAGACCTGCTTAAGGTCAGCAAATCGCCATTCAGGTCTGCCGCAAAAGTCTCGTGATCGCTCAGGTACTTTTTGGCCTCTTCCGCTTTCAGACGTAATGATTGATATAAATTTTTATTGATTTTCAAATCATTATAATCAATACTTGCTTTTTTAGTCCAATGTTGAATGATAGCATTATCGAAATCATCACCCCCCAGATAGGTATCGCCGTTGGTACTCAGCACTTCAAAAATGCCATTGGAGATTTTGAGGATGGAAATATCAAATGTACCCCCACCGAGGTCGTAAACGGCGATGGTTTTCTCTTCTTCCTTGTTCAGACCCAGTCCATAAGCCAGACTTGCCGCCGTGGGTTCATTCACAATACGCAGCACATCGAGTCCGGCCAGTTTACCCGCATCGCGGGTGGCCTGACGCTGGGCATCGTTAAAATAAGCAGGTACGGTAATAACGGCTTTGGTAACCGGCGTTTTAAGTATATGTTCAGCTCTCTGCTTTAACTCTTTGAGAATGAATGAAGAAAGCTCAATGGGAGAATAAAATTTATCCCCTACCTGTACCTTTACCAGACTTTCGGTATCATCATCAATGACTTTATAAGAAAAGAAATCAGCATGTTGTCCCAGGTCACGGTAGCTCTTGCCCATGAGTCTTTTTGCACTGAAAATGGTGTTGGCCGGATCGGTTTCGAGGTATTGCCGCGCATTTTCACCCACTTCTGCATTACCAAAAGCATCGAAATGTACCACACTGGGTACCAGACTACTGGTATTAAATTCCTTCAGGGCAACGGGAACCTTGCTCTCGGGGTGTATAATGGCTACCAGACTATTGGTGGTACCAAGGTCAATCCCCACAATCATTTCTGCCTGCTGTAAACTACCGGTTGCTATATTAATGCCAATCTTTGCCATACTTATTCAGATAAGCCACAAAAATAAGCGATTGCCACCGAGGAGCATTTCGTTTTTGGAAAGAAAGAAGGGAGATAACAGAGGAATAAGAAATAAGAAACATGAAATAAGAAAGTATTGGACAAATCCCGTTTCTTATTTCATATTCCTTATTCCTTATTTGTTATTTCTCAATCACTTCCGTTCCGCTCACCCAGTCATGCAGGGGTTTGCCGAGGAAGGGGATGAAGAAAAGATCGATGATGGTTACACGGGCCAGACTACGGAGCAGGATTCGCCAGAAAGCGGCTCTCCCACCCTGTTTATTCACCACTTTGGTATAGCTGAACCATTTGGCGGGTGAACGCTGAAATACGATTTCGAAAAAACTATAGTACACAAACATCATCCCGAAAAATATCCAGCCGAAATTAAAATAAGGATAGCCCCAGTACTTTACCTGAAACATCCAGAACTTATTAAAGGCAAATGCCAGCAGAAAGACGATCAATGTGTCTATCAAAAAATTCAATATCCGGGTGCCTTCGCCTACTTTTCGCATGGTGCAAAATTAGTGAATGGTGAATGGTGAATGGTCAATATTTAATAACCTTTTAAAAAAGATTCTACCATCCTCATTCACCATTGACCATTCACCATTCACTACTCACTATCTTTGCCGCAAATAACAAGCAATGACCTTAATTGAAGAGCTGCGCTGGAGGGGTATGATTCAGGATATTATGCCCGGCACAGAGGAATTACTGAACAAGGAAATGGTTTCAGGATACATTGGATTTGACCCTACGTCTGATAGTCTGCATATCGGCAGTCTGGTACCTATATTATTATTAGTGCATTTACAGAAAGCCGGACATAAACCCATGGCCCTTGTAGGTGGCGCCACCGGTATGATTGGCGACCCTACGGGTAAGAGTGAGGAGCGCAACCTGTTGAGCGAAGAAATACTGGCATTTAACCAGGAAGGGGTTCGGAGGCAGCTGGAGAAATTCCTGGATTTTGATCCTTCCAAACCCAATGCCGCGGAAATGCTGAACAATTACGACTGGTTCAAAGGCATCAGCTTCCTGAACTTTATACGTGATGCCGGTAAGCATATTACGGTGAATTATATGATGGCCAAAGACAGTGTGAAGAAACGACTGGAAGGTGATACGGGCATGAGCTTTACTGAATTTACTTACCAGCTTATTCAGGGCTACGATTTCTACTGGCTCTACCAAAACAAGAACTGCAAACTTCAAATGGGTGGCAGCGACCAGTGGGGTAATATTACCACCGGCACTGAACTCATTCGCAGAAAAGCAGGTGGTGAGGCTTTTGCCTTTACCTGTCCGCTCATACGCAAAGCCGATGGTGGCAAATTTGGTAAAACAGAAAAAGGCAATGTTTGGCTCGATCCTAAAAAAACATCACCCTACCAGTTTTACCAGTTCTGGCTCAATGCAAGTGATGATGATGCCAAAACCTGGATCAAAATATTTACACTGCTCCCCGTTGCCGAAATAGATGCACTGATCAAGGCCCATGATGAAGCTCCGCATCAGCGTGCTTTACAGAAAAAACTGGCAGAAGAACTTACCTGTTTTGTGCATAGCCGTGCCGATTATGATTTTGCCGTAAAAGCATCTGATATTCTTTTTGGCAATGCCACCACTGAAACCTTACAAAGCCTGAGCGAAGAGCAACTTTTACAGGTGATGGATGGTGTACCTACCGTAGAAATCAGCAAAGCACAACTGGAAGCGGGTTATGATCTGGTTAGCTTTCTTGCCGAAACACAGATTTTCCCCAGTAAAGGCGAGGCCCGTAAAATGTGGCAGTCTGGCGGTATTGGTTTGAATAAAGAAAAAATTTCAGCCGAAAAAAGCACCCTCACCACAACCGATCTGTTACAGGGCAAGTATTTACTGGTACAGAAAGGAAAAAAGAATTATTATCTGGTGGTGGTGAAGTGATGTGTGAATTGTCACTGGTGAATGGTGAATGGTCAATGGTCAATGGTGAGTAGTGAGTAGTGAGTAGTGAGTAGTGAGTAGTGAGTAGTGAGTAGTGAGTAAACGGTTTGGATAGCTTGTTATATTGTAATAACCTGGACTTTTTCTGGCAGCATACATAAAAATTCACCATTGACCATTCACCATTCCCCCTCCTCTGATACATAATATCGTTCTATGAAAATCTATTTCCTCTCGGGGTTGGGTGCTGATGAAACGGTGTTTCATGACTTAGTGCTACCGGATGTGGACAGGGTTTACCTGAACTGGATGGAGCCTTTACCTGACGAAAGCATGGAAGCCTATGCAAAGAGGATGGCTGCGAGAATAGATGACAAAGATCCCATCATCATTGGCCTTTCTTTTGGTGGTATGATGGCGATGGAAATTGCCAGGCTCATAACAGTGAAACAACTGATACTGATTTCCAGTGCCAAAACCCGTAGTGAAATACCACCCTATTTCAGACTTTGCCGGTATGTTCCTCTGCACAAAATTGTACCCCTGCGACCTGTGGCGGGCAGCGATAGGTTACTGGGTTTCTTTTTTGGGGTTAGAAACTTTTCTCAAAAGCAACAATTGAAGAACATTATTCTGAATACCACCAAGGGTTTTAACCACTGGGCCATTCATGCGTTGGTGAACTGGAAAAATGAAACAATACCTGCTCCTGTTTTTCATATACATGGCAATGCCGACAAACTTCTCCCCTTGACCTTTATAAAAGCTGACCTGGTGATTGAGGGCGGTAATCATTTTATGGTGATGCAAAAGGCAAAAGAAATTTCAACCCATATCCTCAAAGTATTAGATAAATTCACATCCTGATTGCAGGAATCATCCTTGCCATGATCAGTTTTTTTCTCCGGACTTCCTGACTTCCGGTCTTCCAGACTCATTCATCCAGACCTATTCGTAGATTTATTATTTACTCACAACTGACTAATGACTACTCACCATTGACCATTCACCATTCACCCCTTCCACTCACAACTGACTACTCACTACTCACTTTTCTCACTGCCGTTGGCTTGCAACAGTTCTCCAGAACGCCCGGGTAGCTTTGATGTCTGCGTCGATATTATCGGTCATGGTGGAGTGGCCGGCATCCATGATTTCTACGAAAGATGCACCTTTCACCAGGCTTTGGTAATACATAACGGTTGCGGGTCTCGCTGCATCGTATTGACCCGCCGTAAAGAGTACGGGTACTTTCAATTTTGACAGATCTCCGGTTCTATCATAGTTTTTCAGGTTACCGGTTGCTACAAATTCTTCCGGTCCCCACATATGCCTGTACACATTCAATGCCTGCAAACGCAGGGAACTGTCTACATAGGGCGATAATGGTTTTTTCCGGTTATAAAAACTGCCATAGTATAAATCAAGCGCATGGGCCAGTTGAGTGGAGTCGGTTTGCAAACCTTTGGCCAATGCCTGCAATGCAGCACGGGCAGTATCGGGAAGGCCTTGCATCAGCACATCAGCATCTGATACCCAGGTCTGGGTGCGCATACAGGGACTCGCCAGCACGATGGACCTGATATTATCAGGATGCTGCAGGTAGAAATCCATGGCCAGCATGGTGCCGAATGAATGACCATAGAGATCGAAGCTGGTTATTTTCAGGTGTTGCAACAGTGCCGAAACCTGGTCCACATGGTGTTGCATATCCATGAGGCTGGTATCGGTAATTTTATCGGAGCGCCCGCAGCCCAACTGGTCAAACAGAATAACGGGTCTGTCTTTGGCGATTGAATCGGCAAGCGGTGTTAAATAATAACTGGTAAAGCCGGGACCACCATGCAACATGAGCAATGGAATACCATTACCACCCCGCACTTTGTACCATATTTTACCGCCGTTCACCTGTAGAAATCCTTCCTGGTCCGGAATCTCTTTCTTTTCGGTGCTTGTACAACCCATATAACCAACTGCAACAATTGCTATCAGTAATAAAATGCGAAATGGTTTCATAATCAGGTATTGTTTTCAGTGTTTTCAGTGGCAACCAATCAGCAGTAATCAATCTGTTATTTATTGCTACTCAGTTTTTTGATCTCGTTCCACATGGCTGTTGCCACTACTTTATTGCCCTCATCATTCAGGTGAACACGGTCGTAGGTGAGTATTTTTGAATCGAGGTTATTAGGATTATTGGCTTTACTGTAATTGAGGAAGATAGAGCGCAGGTCTACCAGTGGTATTTCATTGTCACCTGCAAATTTTCTGATCCAGTTACTGTAGTGATTGAGTTCTCCATCCTGCGGGTTGCTGTTATCGTGTCTTTCGCCGATGACGGCCGGGGTACAAACGATGACTTTAGCACCCGCAGCTTTCAGTTTTTGAATGAGGGCGGTATAGAATTTTCCGAACTTATCGTAATCGGTTCCGGTACCCATCATGCTTTTGTGCCAGATATCGTTCACGCCAATATATACCACAACAATATCGGGTTGCAGTTTTAGTACGTCTTCTTCCATGCGCAGGTAGAGGTCGTACACTTTGTTGCCACCGATGCCTTTGCCAATGAGTTCGTACTGGGTGGCTTTGTCCTCATTACGGATCATATCTTCGATTACCCGGATATATCCGTTGGGTTTCACCCCCAGTTCGGTGATGGAATCACCAAAGAATATGATTTTCTTCTTTTTATCTGACCGGAAAGAAGATAAAATAAACATAGCGGCAATAAAGAGGGTAAAAAGAATGAGTTTGTTCATTTCAAAGGTTTTTTGCAGGTATAAAGCCTATACCCAGCCATTTTTTAATACCAAAGTTAAAAATAGTCCATTTCCCCGTTCCCTTACCTTCCTCATTCCATATTCCCTTCGGCTACGCACAGGGCAGGCTAGCTCAGGGCGGGCCTTATTTCTTATTCCTTATTTCTTATTTCCCTCTCTCCTCTTTTAAAAAATTTGGAACAATTCCCTTGTCCCCTTATTTTTGCACCCCATTCAGAAATGAATAGGTCGGATTGCCCGATAGTATAAGGGTAGTACAACTGATTTTGGTTCAGTATGTCTTGGTTCGAATCCAGGTCGGGCAACATTTACAAATTAAAAACCGCTATAAGCATCAACTTATAGCGGTTTTTATTTGACCCAATCTCTTTATCATTTTCACTATCGCCCAAAATCATCCTGGAGCCTGATAATATCATCTTCATCAGATGGACAGGAAGCATCGGTGTGTTGCCATATTTCTGCTATCATACCCCAATCATCCAATCCGATCAACCTATGTCGTTCCCCTTGTTGAAGTTTAATGGTTTCATTTGTACTTAAAATACGCTTTTCTGATTCTTCATCTGTACTACTCCTTATCACAGCCAACTGCCCTTGAATACACTTCCATATTTCTGCCCTCCTGTGATGGTATTGCCAGCTTAATCTTTTCTGGGGTGCTACGAGTAATATTTTGGGACTCAACCTACCTGATAAATTAAGTGTATCCAGGCGTTCTTCAGGAAAGAATATTTTAGCAAATTCAGCTGCCTGTGATTCATCAATTACATAAAATCCTCCCCATGGTCTGGTTCTGTCTTCTTTAGTAATAGTAAGATGATGTGTATCGAGTATTTTTTTTGCATCTTCAAATATGTTCATAAAAGATTTTATTTTTTTTGTGGTGAAGTAATTTATAAACCGTGCCCGTATTGCATCTACTACTTAATCAATAGCCTGCATACTTCGGTTCCTACTTGCATTATTATTTGTTTACAATCATAGAACTATTCAGGCATTGTTGATCAGTAACAATAGCTACCTTATAAAATCCACTCGGTAAGCTATTGACATTCAAATTGTACCGGCCATTGAAAAACACAATATCTTTTTGCAAACATTTTCTGCCGGCCATATCAAATACCATGATAGACGCTTTTGTGATATATCCGGGAACCTCAACCGTAGCAAGATGCACAACTGGATTGGGATATATTTTTACAGCTCTTTTTTCTACTGATACTGTTGAATTCATGACCAGTTTGGTAAACATGGTATTGGCAACTTTTAGCATGAAGGGTTCATATGATATATCATTCCCTTTAAGACTAAAAACGATATTTCTTATGTTCTGGAACCTGACTGTATTTCCATATTTATCTTTCCACTTATCCAATGATACCGTGATTTTTTGCATACCATTTGTGGGTGGGATGGTGTATCGCGGACGATTATCCCAGTCAGCTAAACTATCCGGTACAATAACCAGCTCTACAGCTTTATCGGACTGAAGTTCAAAACTAATAGCATTATATTCATGTATCGGAATCGACAGGTTACCTGCCCGTACATTTCTGAACAGGTTTACAACCCCTTTGATGCTTCCTTTAACCATTGGTTCTCGTTCCATACGTAATACTTCCCCCGTTTCGGTTGCCTGAATGGGCTGGACTGAAAAAATCACAGCGGCAGCATCCTGTGCCCGATAGTCAACTCCCCAGGACCCATCTGCCAGATAAAAATGATCTCCCATTGTAAGTCCTGGAACGGCTACTGAAATACCCGCATCGAATAAAAAGCCTGTTTCAATTGCCAATGTTTGCTCAGTTTCTCCACTCAGGGTAATATTTTTTGTAACCAGTTCAGTCGGGGCATTTTCGGATCTGGCGATATTTGCGTTGAAAAGCATAGAAGTAGCTTTTACTTTATTCGCTATGGTCAGGTATAATTTTCCATTTTTGTACTCCCCCTTTTTCATAAAAACCTTTGGTATTTGTGTTTCTGCAGGGGTATGCTGAATGGGCATTTCTGCTGCTATTGAGCTTAACACATCATAAGCTATGCTGCATATTTCTGACATTGAGCTGCCCCAGAATTGAAAATTGAGGTATTCACCCGGAGGGTATGCATCAATATTCCACAGGCTATATAACCGATAATTACCAGATTCTTTTTTAATACTGAAATGCAATGCATATTCTGTTTCACCATTAGCCCGTATCAATGTTGTATTAATAATTGAATACTTATTCAGAACAATGGTTCTGATCTCAGTTAATACAGATCCATTCAGTCGATCACAGATTACTTTGGAATGATCGTACACCCTGTCATTTGTATGCGAAGCCAAACCAACAGCAACCCTTTTATTATTCAGGTAATAGTCCAGTGAAAATATCTCTCTTGCATTAGTTATGTTTACCAGATCAGAAGGTGTAGAAATACGTGAAACCTCATTACCCGTCATCCCGGTAACCGGAAAATAGCTGCTAAGGCTTTTGCTGGTTGTACCCTGACCATTACTGGTAGTGAGCGCTACCAAAGATTGAATAAACAGGGGCTGGGAATTTCTTTCGGTTTTCACTTCTAATTCTTTGGTATCTCTTTTAAAAGAACGAAGTGCAATTTTAGATGCCAGTCTGCCATTACTTTCTAACCCACCTGTATTACCCGATGTTATTTCGGTATTGGCTATTTCAATGGGGGTATAATTGTTCTGCTGAATGGCTTTGAAAGGATTGGCTGTAATATAAAATATCGCATCATTAAAATCCTGATCACAACTACTGTTATCTCTTCTGATATCTTCAAAAGAAAGAATGAGTTGCTGCAAACTACTGTCGAACAATACTACATTGTGTTGTCGAAGTAATGGATCGGATTCTGGATTGAAGGCAGGATTAGAATACAATACCCAGTTCCCATTTGTCACAGTTCCATTTCTCCATCCATCAGCAATTAACACAAAACCAATACCCGTATTGGCTGGAAAATTCCCAAGTAATACCTTATCTCCCGGCACAAGGCTACCACCTGAACCAAGCTGAGACACATTCGGGAAAATAATAGTTATCTCTTCTGCCTTTGGTTTTTTTGCTATTGGTTCGCTGAGTGGGTAAGTATAAAAACCAAGGGTATTTTTGTAACCCGCCCCTTCACCAACAAATGTGATATAAACTGCAGCGGAATCAACCAAACGAATATCTGTTTCGTAACCTGAGCTGATGTACTGCGGGTTGTACTTGGGAACGGGATAACTTTCCGGTAAGGCGGATTTTATTTTTTCGAAAGTTTTATCAGGAATGGCATCTCGCCCGGCAAAATTTTGCGGCGTACCGTCTGAAGTGTATTTACCCAGATACTTATACTGCGACTGGCTGTCTAGAACCATTAAAATGAATCCTACTAAAAAAAGAAATTTGTACATAACAGGGGTTTAATGGAATAGAGATGTTATAAAACAATGCCAAAGCAGCATCCGACATAAGAAGAAGTCAGAAATTCAACTATTTAAAGGAAAAAATATAGTTTAAACTATTTAAAATCAATTACTTAGAAGAACAAAATCTTTAACTTACAAAAAAAATAACCACTTGCATTTCCTGGTCAACAGAGGATTTACACTTATAAAATTCCATTTTTTGGAATTATTCCCAAAAAGATACACTTGTATACCTTAAGATAGTTTGAAGCGCGGCGTATTATGATACCGATGGTTATGGTAGACTCAACCATCACTTAGCAGATGTTCTCCGGCATTACCGGATATGGCTGCATATAACTCTTTGCAAATAAAGTTTTAGAAAGCCAGCATGCGTGTTACTTATGCAAATACTCTTTCATTTGACTGATGGCTTCAATGAGCACAATTTCAACTGTTTGGATTAAAGTATTCAGTCTTGAAGAATGTCCATATTCAACTGCACTTTTTTCAATCTCTCTGATATCATCTTTCAGCAATTTAATACCAAGGCTATCGATAGATGGTTTAATGCGATGAGAAAGTTTTTTTATCTGCTCAAAATCATCCGCAGCATATGCCTCGCGAATTTCACGGATCGTAATGTTCGCTTGTTCAATAAACAACTCCAGCATTTTCCGAATAAATTGCTCGTCGCCCTGACTTATACTCTGTAATTCGGAAATATCAAAAACTGTGTTTCTGCTTTGTTTGTGTTCAGGTGATAACATCGTGGTTGTATCATTTATGGTGTCTGTATTGAGCCAGTTTGAAATGGTTCTCAGTAAATCGTCTTCCTTAAATGGCTTTGCCATATAATCATTCATCCCGGCTTGCATACAGTTTTCACTTTCACCTCTTATTGCATTAGCTGTTAACGCTATGACAGGTATTGTATAACCCATGGCTCTGAGGGCACGTGTAGCCTCATATCCATTCATTACCGGCATTTGAATATCCATAAGTAGCAAATCAGGACATTGGGTTTGTACGATCTGAATGGCTTCCTCACCATTTGTTGCCTCCAATACCCCGGCACCATAGTTTTTTAGAATAGTAGAAGCCAATAACCGATTCATTTCATTATCATCAGTAACTAAAATAGTAATTCCTTGTAAAAAATTATTGGATACTACAGACATGGCTGATTGAACAACAGGTAAGTCGTATTTTGTTCCTTTAGCAAACTCAATTTCGAAAGAAATTACAGTACCCTTTCCCTTTGCACTGTTTACCACAATTTGCCCGCCCATAAGTTCCACCAATTCTTTACAGATACTCATCCCCAAACCCGTACCACCGTATTTTCTGCTAACAAAATCATACTCCTGACTAAATTTATCAAACAGCTTTTCCGTAAATTCTTTTTCCATACCGATTCCGGTATCACTTACACTAATTCGTATCAGCTGTGAAGAAATTAAATCTTTTACAACTTTACAGCTTATTTCAACAGAACCATTCTCCGTAAATTTGATAGCATTGCTGATTAAATTCAACATGACCTGATTGAGCCGATAAGGATCTCCTATCAAAATGTCAGACAGATTTGGCTCATGAAAAGAATTAATCAGTTTCAACCCTTTTTCTTCAGCTTTATGAGCTAGTACCAATATGGCATTGGCACCAACTTTTCTGGGCTCAAAGCCGATTTTCTCTACTGTTAACTTACCTGCTTCGACTTTAGAAAGATCCAGAATATCATTTATTATAACGAGCAAATTTTCTGCCGCTGTTTTTATCGTACCTAAATAGAACCCCTGCTTTTCATTTAATGCAGTCTTAGCCAACTGATTCCCCATGCCAAGAATAGCATTCATCGGAGTCCGTATTTCATGACTCATATTTGCAAGGAAAATTTCTTTGGTCCTGGCCAGCATTTCCGCATGCTCCCTTGATTTTATTAAGTCCTGCTCCAGTTGCTTTTGTTGGGTAATATCCAGACAGATCAGGATGAACCCGGTAAAATCACCAGCTGAATTATATTTAGCCGCAGAACTGATCAACCACCAACCAGTTCCGGTTTTTAGTTCTGTCTTCACCTCATAAGCTTCATTAATCTGATGGTTTCCTTCCCGCAATCGTTGCTCTACAATATCCAAACTTTCAGGCGCAATAAAATCTAAAAAATTATACCCTTTCGCTTCATTCGCCAAAAGGCCGGTCATTTTTAATAAAGTCTGATTAGCAAAATCAATTTTACCGTTTTTATCTACTTCAATCAATCCAAGATGCATATTGGCAATGATACCTCTATATTTTTCCTCATTATAACGGAGTGCATCCTCTATATTTTTTCGTTCGGTAATATCAATGCCATATCCGATAACAATATCCAAATTACCCTCCGAGTCAGTCACAGGATACCACCTTCTCAGGATATACTCCTCTTCACCATTTGCATTTGCATTTTTTTCTTCCCATTCACAGGGCTGTTTTGTATCAACAACCTTCTGAAAAATTGCATGCCGCTGCATGGCAATATCCAAAGGTTTATTTCTGTAAATGCAGTAATCTTCATCTCTTTTACCAATCATCCATTTTCTAAGCTCTTCATTTTTAATGGCTCGGGGATTAATAAAAAGATATTCGTGATTTTTATTGAAAACAGCAATATCGGCAGGCATGTTATTTAGAATATCCTCATAGAATTTTCTTTGCTGCTCAAGCTGTTGCTCAATATTTTTTCTATCAGTGATATCTAAAATAAAACCAGTAAATACATGATCGCCCGTTTCCGTCTCATATGAAAAAGAAGAATGTACTGAGTGCCATCTCTCTGGCTGACCAGGAATGACCAGTCGCGCTTCCGCATAAAAAGGCGAAAGATTTTTTCTGCTGAATTCATTTTTTTGAATCACCATTTCCCTGTCATCAGGATGAATATAATGCAGGTAATTTTTAAACTCATCCGGTTTCAAGCCAAATATTTTTTCTATGGTAGGACTGATATAGATAAGGCCACTTGAACCATCATGATTGAAAACGAATTCATATATAACACCGGGAATGTTTTCAGAAAGCGATTGAAACTGTTTCACTCTGTTAGAAAGTTCGGCTTCAATCTGCTTACTATTTGTAATATCAGTATGTGTACCTATGATTCGCAAAGGCTTCCCCAATGCATCCCGTTGAACCACAACGCCCCGGTCTAATACCCAACGAACAGATCCATCCCTGTGTATCAGTCTGTATTCTAGGTTATGAGAATCTGCGATTCCTGCTTTATAATCTTTATCACTTTTTATAAGAATCGACAAATCATCTTTATGAACCCTGCTCCACCATAACTCACTGTTATCAGACATTTCATTGGTACTATACCCTAAAAATTCATTTTCAGATTTTGTAAAAAAAGTTTTTCCTTTTTGAAAATCATGTTCCCATACATTGTCTCCAATACTCTCCAGTGCTTTTCTGAAAAGCTGCTCCGATTCTTTTTCTTTTGTTATATTTTCTTCCAATGCAAAATAGCCACTAACCTCGCCCTTTTGATTTCGAATAGCCTGCCCTTGTATACGAAGCCAGTACTTTTCACCAGATTTTGTATAATTAATAATCTCAGCTGTAAATGGTTCGCCATTTCTTATTTGTGCAGCCAGGTACTGAACTGTACCAGGATCTGTTTCAGGTCCTTGAAGAAGATGCCCAGGTTTGCATCCCATAACTTCTTCAAGACTAAACCCTGTCATACTGGTAAAACTCTTATTAACCCAGGTAATTCTCCCTTCCGCATCGGCAATAACAACTGCCTGAATATTATCTTCTGCTATTTTGGATAGCACTTTTAGTTTCTCTTCATTTTCTTTTTCAACAGTTACATCCTGTATAATTCCGAAAAATTCAGTTATCGCCCCATTTTCATCACGAAGTGGCTGACTGAATGATCTTCCCCAAAAAAAACTTCTATCTTTTTTGTAATAAATAATTTCTTCGGTAAATCCGATACCTTTAAAAAAGTATTGCAGAATTTCTGATAAAGTATCTTTATCAGTTAATGGCCCATTACATAACTCGACCGGAGATTTTCCTATAATCTCATCTGAAGTATAGCCCGTAAGATTACAAAAACCCTCATTGACCCATGTTATATAACCATTCTTATCTGTAAATAAAACTCCATTTTTATTGGCACTGGCAACCAAGGAGAGTCTTGATAGCTGATTCTGCGTTTTCTTTTTATCGGTAATATCTCTCCCATAAATATTAATATATCCTTCGTCTATTATCGATACACAGATAAAAGAATATATTTTATTACCAGATTCAGCTTCTATGTTCCATCTTTTATTATTCTTGTCAACATTATCAGCAATGAGCTTAAAAAAATCATCATTCCGGAGTACCTGTCCTTTATAATTAAAAAAGTCAAGTAAAGAAGCTGCCGGATTATTCAATAAAACATCACCATTATAATTTATTCGAATCATCGGATCCGGATTCTGCATCGGTAACAAAGCGATATCATGTACTTCTTTGTTTACCTTTTTTAGTTCATTTTTTTGCTGATTAAAAGAATGAACCAGTTTTTTGAGGTCGTCATTAGTTATTTCCCGTGTCTTTAATACATGCAGCAAATCAATCAGTGGGTCATGATGGGCAAAATCAGTAATGGTCAGATTACTATCTGTCACCTGTTCTACAGAGTCGAACCAGGGTGACCCAATAAATAAAACCTCGTCTATACTTTCCAGGTATTCAAACTGCCCTCTCATCTTTATGTTACTCTTCCCGACCATTTCAATAATGGTAAGTTGTTGTTGAACATCCAGCAAATCCTGAAAAGTTTGTATAGGCGTATGGGGTCTTGAAATAAAGAATTTATCTGTAAAGCTTCCGCCTTTTGGGATATCACAAAGCTTCGCAGCTGATTTACCCATCGCAATAATCTGAAGATTCTTATTTATACGGATATAAAATGGGAAAAGTCTGTTAAACTGTGCCTCATCAAAAAGAAAAAATGCATTCATGCTACCAACTTACTTTAAAGATTTCGTGTGTACTTCCCTCATCACGTGTTTCTAATAGTTCGATGGAAACATTTGTGTCATAAAATTTTCCAAGACCGCTAAGTAACCCTCTTACAAATTCCTGCAAACCCTCCCGTTTTGAATAATAATGCACATGAATAGAATTCTTTTCAATATGACTAACCTTAAACTCCGGGGGGGTTAATTTAGGATACATCAACATGATACGGTTGTGAAAAACTGGCAGGTTTATCAAAAAAGATTGCAAACTATTGCCACCAGCAGCCATAAGTCCACCATATTTTTCTTTACCGGTCTTTAAAATCCAGTACTCGCCAAATGCCTGTAGTACCATACCCACTGAAATACCTAATACGTCTGATGCAGCTGCAGCCAGTTTATACGTAATATCATCATCATATGGCTCATTACTCAGAAAAAAATCAATATCGATACCACTTCTGATTTTCACCATCTCCCACTCCTGCTCACCAAATTTTTCGGTTACCAGATCCTGTATCGCTTTGTTTACAATTCCGTACATACCGGTTTTTTTAGGTTAGATTACAATTCATAAAAGGAAGTGATGGTCATGGTTTGATTATGAAGCTGACATTTGCCTCCTTCATTAAAGGGGGTAATCTCTCCATAGGAATAAAAACCGGCCTGTATGGTATGCTCACCAAATATTTTATTGACTGCTTTCACTTCTTCTTCTGTTTTATCGCCTAATACCAATTTACGACCAATACAGCTGATTAACAACGAAAAATCAGGGACGATACTTTTTGCAGCAATAAAACCAGCCGCTTCAGCTGCCGCATGTGTAAGACGATCAAAATTGGCCTTCATAAACCGAACTCTTGACCCTACCGGAATATCACCCGCAAAAGTCATGCTCTGGTCTTCTTCATTGATCGACAAAATCGTTCTTACAACGGGCTTATCTGCTCCTGGAATGATTACCGACAAAGGAAACAATAAAGCCGAACCAGGTAAGTTTACAGATTCAACACCCAGGTATTTCTTATACAATTCCAATGCATTCTGGTCCTCAAGTTCTACCAATACATTTCCGGAAGAACTGGTGACCCTTTTTTCCAATCCGAAGATATCCCAACCTCCCTGCGAACCATGTGCAACATGAATATAGTTGCCATATAATCCTATTGCCAATACACAGCCCTCTTTAGGCTGTTCATTCAATCCTACCAGCGTAGATTGAAAATCGGCTCCATCGCCGGCCAGACCTCCTGTGATCAGCACATCTTTCTCAAATTGAGTAGCCAACCCTTTTACCAACTCACTACCATTAACCTTACTACCATCAGAAAGTATTAATACATGTTTTAGTTGCTCTTTGGGCAATTGTTTGGCCAGAGCCATTCCTGCTGCATAGCTGTTACTATAGTCCATAATGTTTACAGCAAAGGATTGAATAGCTGTTTTTTCAAAATATAAGGCTACTACGATCAACTCACCATTCAAAACCTCATCCTGAAATATTTCACCAGCTGTACTGCACATAGCAATATGTGCTGCAGGAAATTTATTTTTCAGCATATCATAAATACCCGCTTCCTGCAAAGTTGTTTTTGCAGAAAAGCATAGTACCAGATTTACTGAACCATCAGCCGGATGCTGACTTATGGGATGCTCGGCCCAGGCAGTATGCTGGTAACGATAAATAGATGTTTTCATAACAAGGGGAAATAGATTATCCTCTAACAGCAAAAGTTTTACCAATAAAATATAGCAGCTATAAAATTGATAATCAAATATTTACGAAACAAAACAGCGCACCCCTATTCCGTTTTCTGGAAATATTTTCTGTTCCTTGGAAAACATTAGACTGCTATTTCACCATCCTGGAGCATTTTATAGATGGTACTTTTCCCGATATCCAAAGCTTTGGCAGTCGCCACTACGTCATTGTCAAATTTACTCAGGTAATATTTTATGATATCACAAGTATGTTGCCGAAGGGTCTTATTTTCCCCTCCATAAAAATCTTCTCTTATAGTAGAGGTAAAAGTAATATCATCTGCTTTAATTTCATTGTTATCACACATCACTACACTCAAATCTACTACTGCTTTTAATTCCCTGACATTTCCCGGAAAACTATATTGCTGGAGTTTCTCTTTGGCTTCTTTCGTGAAATTGATGGCACCTAGTTTATTTTCTTTTGCGAATTCATCTGCAAAATGTTTGGCAAGGATTAATACATCATTCCCCCTTTCACGCAAAGGAGGTAATTCAATGGGCAGACCCATTATTCTGAAATAGAGATCTTCCCTGAAGTTGCCTTTTTTAACTTCCTCAGCCAGATTTTTATGGGTAGCTACGATAAGACGTATATCCAGTTTCACTTTTTCATTGCCGCCTATTCTTATCACTTCACGCTCCTGTAATACACGTAGTAATTTACTTTGCAGGCTCAGGTCCATTTCAGCAATCTCATCTAGAAAAATACTACCTCCGTTTGCCTCTTCAAATTTTCCCGGCTTTCTGGTTAAAGCGCCGGTAAATGCGCCTTTCTCATGTCCGAATAACTCGCTTTCAACAAGGTCTTTTGGAATGGCCGCCATATTTACGGCAATGAAATTTTTCTTTTTCCGATCGCTATTATAGTGAATGGCTTTGGCCACTACTTCTTTACCAGTTCCAGTTTCGCCTGTAATAGAAACATTGATGTTCGTTCTTACGGCTTTCTCCATCATCGTAAACACTTTTTTTAGCTTATCACTCTGTCCGATAATAGATTTTTCAAATGAAAATTTCTGACCAAGCTCTTCCCGCAAATGTTCAACTTCTTTTTTCAAAGACTGGTTTTCCCTGATTTTCACTACACTATTCCATAAGAGATCCTTGGTGGCTTCATCTTTTATCAGGTAATCACTTACACCCATCTTGAGTAACTTAACTGCCACGGCCACTTCATCCTGCCCACTGATAATCACCACTGGTACTGTTGGATTTACCTCCCTGATTCTCCGGAATAATTCATCACCCTGCATATCAGGCAATGAAAAATCAATGGTAATCAAATCAGGTTTATCTGAAAGTTTAGCCAAACAGTCTTTGGCAGACTCATACCGTGTGACTTTATAATCAGGATTCAAACTGAGATGGTAGGCCAGAATTTCGCCATACCATTTATCGTCTTCAACAATAAAAATAGAAAATGCCATATGCTAAATGAATGCGTGTATATATTGACTGTTAATATAATCAAATAATTACAGTATTTGGATTTATTCCAAATAATAGACTTTCGCATTTTTTATAACTTATATAAAACGTTGTTTTTCAATAACTAATGTTCTGGCACTGGCTTTGGCAAAAGGATATTCAGAAAAAAAAGATTATGAAAAGAGCCACCATTCATCTCAAACCCCTTACCCCCCAGTATGCCATTGTAGTACCCTGCTATAATGAAGAAAAACGTTTCCCTTACAGCAGTTTTTTACAATTTGCCAAAAGCCATCCTGAAGTGGTTTTGTGCTTTGTTAACGACGGCAGCAAAGATAAAACCCTTGCTGTGTTACATGCCATTCAAATGGAATGCCCTACCAATATTGCCGTTTATTCACTGGAACAAAACAGTGGAAAATCAGAAGCAGTAAGACAAGGTATGATTCATGCACATAACCAGTACCATGTGAACATGCTTGGATTTTTAGATGCAGATCTTGCAACAAAACCGGAAGAATGGCTTCAGATGGCTAAGTATAAGGAAGCCTATCCACAGTATGGAGCCATTGTAGGAAGCAGGATTCAACGCCTTGGCGCTGAAATTAACCGCAATGATAGCCGTTCCCTTTTCAGTTCGGTCATTAAAAAATGTATCCGGGTAATATTAAAAGCACCTTTTCAGGATACACAATGTGGCGCAAAAATTTTCCAGAGAGACCTTGTTCCTTTTTTATTCAGGAAACCTTTTCTTACTCCATGGCTTTTCGATGTAGAGATTTTCCTGCGCCTGCAGAAAAAATTTGGTAAAGCTACTTTGCAAAAAGGTGTACTTGAATTCCCTTTACTGCACTGGTCAGAAATCGGGGGTTCTAAACTTACCCTAAAACACACACTCAAGATTCCCATACAATTGATCAAACTGCATTATCAATATAATATTGCAGAAAAATTTATTACCAAATCAGGGTATCCTATTTTTTCGAGAAAACATACGGATACATTTTTCAGAAACTTCCTGTTTCGCTTTGTCAACATATTCTTTTAATCATTTTTTACATCCTTCTTATATGAATGCAAACAACTATGCAGTTATTATGGCTGGCGGCATCGGAAGCCGCTTCTGGCCTATGAGCAGAACAGCTTACCCAAAGCAGTTTTTAGATATACTCAATACAGGACACACATTATTACAATCGACCTTTAACAGGTTTGCAAAAATAATTCCTGTTGAAAACATCTTTATTGTTACCGCTAATGACTATACGGATATTGTAAATCAACAACTACCTCAGCTACCCGTAAGCAATATCATCGGCGAACCTGAGAGAAAAAATACAGCCCCCTGTATAGCACTGATCGCATTAAAAATTAAAAAGCTAAATCCACAAGCTAATTTAATTGTCTCACCCAGCGATCATTTAATTGAAAACGAAACAGTGTTTATCCATCATTGCTTGACAGCTTTAGCAGAATCTGCAGCTGGCGACAAACTGATCACTTTTGGTATTCAGCCTTCCCATGCGAATACGGGATATGGATATATCCAGTACGAAGCCAATCAACCGAATACCTCAGCATATAAAGTAAAACGGTTTACGGAGAAACCTGATAAAAAAACAGCTATACAATTTCTGCAGAATGGCTCCTACCTGTGGAACTCGGGTATTTTCTTCTGGAAAGCAGATACTATTATTAACGCTTTCAGAATGTATATGCCCAATATGTTTGATGTATTTGTGTGTGGACAATTGGATCTGAATACTGAAAAAGAAGCTGCTGCCATTGAACATATCTACCAGCACTGTCCATCTATTTCAATTGATTATGGTATTCTTGAAAAAGCAGAAAATGTTTACGTTATGCCGGTAGCGTTTGGCTGGAATGATCTGGGAACCTGGAACAGTGCCTGGGAAAATGCTGAGAAAGACCACTCACTCAACGCTATAAAAGGCCATAATACTATGGCTATTGATTCCAGGGGATGTATAGTTCATTCAACTGATAAAAAATTGGTTTTGGTAGGCGGGGTAAGTGATCTGATCATAGTAAATACGCCTGATGCCTTACTGATATGTAATAAAGATAATGAGCAACAGATCAAAGAATATCTCACCATCGTTAAAGAAACAAAAGGCGAATTGTATCTTTAAGTATAGACCCAACCCAAATGCTACATGCTGATACTTTCAGGTTATGGAATGAATACAAAGGTAAAAAGCTTTTGCTGGTTGCCCTTTCGCTCGCCTTGCTCACACACGGTGTAATTATCTATTTTACGCTACCAAAGACCTATGACGCTTTTGTGCATATTTTCTTTGCCGATCACTATGCAAGATTCTGGTTTGAGCCCTGGGAATACAGATGGTATACTGGTTTTTTAACAACCAGTTACCCCCCACTGGTTCATCAGGCCATTGCATTGATCAGTAAAATCTTTCCGCTTAAAATAGCTTTTTGTATTTATGCCATCATCATTATAGAACTGCTTATCATTGGGGTTTACAGGTTCAGTAAACTTTTCTTTGATAAGCAGATCGCAGGTATTGCCGCAATTCTAACAGTTGTCCTTTCATCTGTAATTGAAACTTTGCATGTGTATGGTCAGATGCCGACATTAACCGGTCTTGCTTTTCTATTGAATGCGCTTCCTTTTCTTTACCAGTATATCGTGAAGCGAAAGCTGGTTTATCTGCTCATGTCGCTGTCTTTTCTGGCGGTAACGGTAAGTTCACATCATGTTACCGCCATATTCGGAATGGCTTTTTTTATTGCCCCAACTGTTTTTATGGCATTGGCTGATGATCTTGCAGTTCAGGGAAAGCCTTACAAGTTGTTTGGCTGGTTACTGGCGATTATTAAAACAGCATTCCAAAAGAAAAAAGAGCTCATACTGTTCGGTATCCTGATGTTGATACTTGCCATCGGCTTAATTTTCCCGTACTGGTACTGGAGTAAAACTGATCCCATTACACAGGTATCTATACCACATGGCTCCAGAGATAATTTTCTTACACATCAGGCATCGGGTCTGGTTTTTTTTGTTATTCCACTAATGCTGATAGTGGCTTTATTACCTGCCATCAGTTATTATATTACCGTCAGCAGAAGATTTTTGGGTTGGGCCGTTTCTTTTTTTCTCTGTCTATTATTAGGCAGTGGCGGCACCACTCCTATTCCGAAAATGTTATTGGGTGAAAATGCATTCAACATACTTACATTAGACCGTTTTGGTTTCTGGGCCTCCATCATTGCGATTCCTTTTATCGCAAAATTTCTTTTTGCATTTTTATACGGATCGGTAAAACAATACTGGGTATCAAGATTCAGTACAAAAACACATTTTTTACTCTCTGCCAGTTCGGGTTTTTCTTATTTGCTATTCATCTTATTTATTTTCCATCTCGGTAGTTTCAGACCCTTACAACCTAAGGAAATTGAAATAGACCCAATGCTCAATTTCCTTAATCGCGATGAACATATGCGCTGGAGATACCTTACCCTTGGCTTTGGCGACCAGATGGCATGGCTCAGTGCCAACTCCCTGGCGGCTACTGTTGATGGCAATTATCACAGTGCCAGAAGATTACCTGAATTAACCAGCAGGCCAGTAGAACGCATAGAAAATGCAAAGTTCAGTGGTGTTGAAGGAATCGCCTCTCTGAACGACTTCTTAAGCAATGCAGAAAAATATAGCCTCAAATATGTCTTCAGCAACGACCGTTATTATGATCCCCTTTTGTATTACAGCGGCTGGAACAGAACCATCCGACTCGAAAATGGAATCATGGTATGGGAAAAAGGTAATATTTCTACCATACAACCTATTCAACCCAAAGTGCTTCATCCCTTGCTGAAAAAAGCCTGGGGAATTTTTCCACTAAGCAGTCTGGTCCTTGCTTTCCTGCTTACCCTTTGGTATTTAAAGAGAATAAAGGAAAAGGATTACACAGCTACTGTTCCAGAAAGTTCAGATCAACTTCCGGTTACCATCACCTATCTCTCATCTTTATTACCCCTGGTTTTCTCCACATCCTTTTTAATCAATCAGGTATATGAACTGCTGCTGGTAAAAGAACAGGATACACCTAAAAATGCTATCGTTAACTATTACAACCATCTCGACTTCCAAAGATTTGAGAAAGCATTTCATTTTTTTGAACCCAGTCCTACCTATCCGCTGGATCAATACCTTCTTGAAAAATCTGTAACAGACGGAGGTCTTTTACCTTCCTATGCAAAACTCGACAGTATCCATACCAGAGAATTATTCCGAAGTAAGGATGCTGCCAGGATACAGGTCTATACACGGTGGCGCACTTCACTTGGATTTCGTGAAAAAAAAGACACCATGCAACTGATCAGGCAGGAAAGAAAATGGTACCTACTTCCACCCTACTATACCCCTGAAATACCTGAAGAACAGGTGCGCAGCTATACGTATACCCTCTTTAAGCGACAGGGAAAAAGAGTGATCAGCAGCTTTCCCACTGTTAAGGACGACAGGGTAAAAAAACCTTTTGCCGTATTCCGACAGGTAAACCTTATCAGAAACGGAAATGCCAATTTTATAACGGGCGAACTACTGAATGCAGATGATGTACCGGTTAACCTGGCTTTAAGGGTTCAGGTGCTGTTTAAAGATAACAGCAGCAGAACCTATTATCCGGGTACCCATTTTCAATACAACCTTGCTCCGAAAGCCAGTACTTTTTTCCAGGTAGATATTGACAACTCCCGCTTACTCGATTCACTGCAAATCCGTTCGGTATCTGTGTATTGTGATACGGATATAAGTGAAAGGGGGTATATACACGGCGGCACGCCCGGTTATTCCGTTACGGCCTTGAAAAATAATCGTGTACAGATACATACCAGTTTGTACAATGAATTACCCACCGAAATCAATATACCGGGTGTATTGGTTGCTGAGAAAGACAGGCAGGGCACTATCTGGCAAACCAAACTGCTATTACATGAAAAGTCGGCCAGAAGCGGGTTGCATCTGAGCTTTACACATGAACTGGAAAAAATTCAGCAGAAGGCACTAAGAATACAGCAGATACCTATCACCATATTTATCAATGGACAACTAAGAAAGATACTGCCTTTACAAACAGATAACAGCGCCAATAACTCCCAGGGTATCGCACTGATTTCCCATTGTTTTATTAGCCAGGAAATTTACCTGCAATGACAAAGAAAACCATCTATTACAGTATCCTCTTCTTTTTCTTTTTTGCCTGCACCAAAAAGAAAATAACAGCACCTGTATGGTTAGATCATACCGGCATGATTACGATGCCGACCGATACTTTATTTTTCTCTTCTCCTGTAAAAGATAAGTGGAAGGCCAGTTTATTAAGTTTTGTGCAACCGGTTCAGTTAGAAGTAATACCGGGTTCTGAAGGTTTTATCGTATATCTGAAAGAAAGAACAGGTATTACTGAAGGCCCTGCACATTTAGTATTACAAAATGAAAAAACAGTTTTCTTTTTTCCCATACAGTTGCGTAATAGTTCACCGGGTTTGATTACAGAGAAAGACTATCGCTCCCCTAAAACTGTAAACCCCGATTCGGCCCTGCATCAGCATCGTATGTTATACACAACCGACCAGTGGAGAAACCTTAGGCCATTGCATAAGTCTACACAATTCTTTACAGAAAATATACTGGAGCTTACTAGCCAAACCGGCACTTATACTGCACAAAAAAATAATCCGGTAACTGCATTTTATGTACAGGCAGGCTCAGTACAAAAAATACAGTTGCATGCAAGTTATCAGGCATCAGACAATAGTTATACAGTAGTAACTGAGCTGCTGAAAGATGTTCATGATAACACCGTTGCCAATGGTACCAATGTGGTATTTTCTTACTGGAACAAAACGATGGTTTATAAAATGGAATCCTTAACCATCGATGGAAAAGCATCTGTAAAAATACCGGCTTTAGCAGATGGTTATTTCATTACTGCCACGATTGGGCAATATTCATCACACACCATTACTGTGCGTAAACCATCATGAGAATACTTTTTACATTCATCGTACTGATTATTGTAACACTCTTTGTATTAAAGGGAAGCAGGAACGACCGTAATGGCGAGTTACCCGTTTTTATGCGCACCGATCTGATCGCAGAAAATCATCAAACAAAAATAGAGGTACAGTTTCATTCCCTCTATCAACCCGATTCCTTTCAACTGGCCATGCTGAAAAAAGATTATAGTAATATATGGGCCCATCTCAACCATCTTTATGAAACCAATGATGTAGAAGCAGGAAAAGAATATTATACGGAAGACTGGTTCAAACAAATAACAGGGCATTACAGCGGCAAAACAACATCACCTGTACGCAGAGCAGATCTGCAACATGAACTTCATATTCAAAACTGGTCGGAAGATGGACTGGTTTGCTCGCTCATAGACAGTAACCTGGTTCTTAGCTATCACTTTCCGAATGAAAAGCAGGTAAGAACGGAAAAAATACAGCTTGCGGTGGCACTTTTATTCCAGGGTGATCATTGGCGGGTAGATGCCATACGGGTTCTGAAGCCCTGAATTCCAGATACCGGAATTTTACTGATTTTATCCAGATTTTGGATTTCAATAAAAATTTCGGCACGCATAACTAATTGATAATTAATTAAATAAAAACTGGCAGCTTAATTGAAATGCTATTGAAAATTGTAAATCATGAAAATAGCATTCGTTTCCCCTTTTCCGCCAAGCCAGGTAACGCTTAATGAATATGGTTACCACCTGATCAGGAGTTTTACGGGTAAAAAAGAAGTTGAAGCCATACAGGTTCTTACCAATCATTTACCAGACAATACAGCTTATAACCGTTATGCAACAGAAGGAATAGAAATGATTCCATGCTGGACCTTTAATAGCTGGTTCAGTGCATTTCAGATTACAAGGCAATTAAAGAAGCTGAAACCCGATATCGTTATCATGAACTTGCAGTTTATGACATTTGGCGAGGGTAAGATTCCTGCAGCACTGGGTTTGTTAACACCATGGTTCTGCAAACAAATGGGATTACCCAATATTGTGATACTGCATAATATCACCGAAACCGTTAAGCTGGACACGATTGGTATGGCTGGCAATAAGTGGAAAGAAAAATTATTCCTGTGGATCGGAAAACAACTCACTAAATTCATTTTACAAGCCGATCTGGTAGGTCTTACTATTTCACAGTATGTAGATATCATCCGTAAAAAATACAAAGCTGATAATGTGGTATTGCTACCCCATGGCAATTTTGAATTACCCCAAAGAACTTATTTACCCGATTATCCGGAGCTGATTAACCTCATGGCATTCGGAAAATTCGGCACTTATAAAAAAATAGAAGTGCTGTTGGATGCATTGAAACTGTTACAAAAAAAGTATCCCCTTCAATCATTCAAAGTCACAATAGCCGGTACAGATAACCCCAATGTAAAAGGATACCTGAGCAGTGTAAAAGAACGGTACAGCGATCTTGGCAATATTGAATTTACGGGTTATGTACCTGAGGAAAACGTTGAAGCCATTTTTAAAGCTGCCACATTCGTCATCTTCCCCTATACAACTACAACAGGCAGTTCGGGCATTTTACACCAGGCAGGAAGTTATGCACGTGCCTGTATTCTGCCCAAAATAGATGATTTAAAAAGAGTGGTAGAAGAGGAAGGTTATGGCGGCGCCTATTTTCAAACTGATGATGCACAAAGTATGGCGGATGCCATTAGTTACCTGATGGAGCATCCTGAAGAGCGTAAAAAAATTGAATCTATGAATTATGCAGCTGCCAAAGGATTACCCATGAATGAACTGGCCGAATGGTACCTGGGGCATGCACAGCAACTCATCAATCAAAAACAACCTACAAGCATTACACATGGTAAAAAATACAATACTGCAATTGCTTAAACTGGGCTATCCTTTGTTTCAAAAGCTGCTACCCTACCAGGTGTACACCTACCTCGCTACGGGTGCACTGAATACCGCTTTGAACATTGGCATATTTATGCTTTGTTATCAGCTATTCAATACCAGCATGATAGCTGTTGAAGCTGCTACTGCCATCGCATTACTGCTTACCATACTTTCGGGTTATTGGCTGCAAATGAATTTTGTTTTTACAGAAAGTGGTTCTGATAAAAAACGGCGGGCCGGGCAGCTCACAAAATATGCACTTGTAGCCATACAAGGGCAACTGAGTGCTTACCTGCTTACCAAAACCATGATTATCGTACTGCACCTGAATGCATCTTGTGCATACATACTAACCACTGTTTTCATGCTCACTGTTAATTATTTTTTGCAGAAATATTTCACGTTTAAAAAAGCAAAGCGGTTGAGTTAGTTAGTATTTCTTTTCCGTACGATTGTCCGGCACTGGGTATTGACAATGATATATGCAGCAGATTGCTGAACAGTATAATTCCCAATACCACCAAGAATTCATCAGAAAAAGTGTTAACTTGATTCGGGTCAATAATCAGGTCGCATGAAAGGTATTCTAAACGTACTTACATGGACCCCAACCGAACCACCACATGGTACTTCATGAATACAAACCCGGCAATCTCATTGCAGCATATATACGTACATTCAGGCTGGTTCATTATAACTGTAAAGCCGATGGCGCTCTCCCTGCCAAAGCCTATCCACCCAGACCTGAGCATTGCCTCAGTTTTTATGCAAGAGACCCCGAAACCGTTACCTACCAGAACAGCGGTTTAACTACGGGAAAACTCTCCTCTGTTTTATTCGGGCAACAAACAGAGGTATCGCTACGGTATGTGGGTAATCAGTTTTTACTGATACAGGCAGTCTTCAAACCCGGTGGACTGTTTCGCCTTACAGGCATTCCTTCCCAGCTCTTAACCAATCAATATATTGATGCATCAACTATTTTCTCAAAAGAAATCAAAGATGTTAATGAAAAAATCAATACTGCTGAATCTTTTCAGCAGATGATTCAGGTTGTTGAATCCTTTTTGGTAAGGGAAGCAAAACGGAAAAGCGGTGATATACATCCGCTCGATATTGCCACATCTCAACTGTTCCAGCAGGATACCGTTCCCGGTGTGGATGCACTGGCAAAATCGTCCTTTCAGTCTGTACGACATTTTGAACGCCAGTTCAAATTGCGGATGGGCGTGTCACCTAAATATTACCTGAAAGTAATGCGCTTTGAAAATGCTTTCCGGATGAAAAATAAAAATCCATTTCTCGACTGGCTCTCCATTGCCATCAACTGCGGTTATTACGACTATCAACACCTGGTGAAAGATTATAAGGATCTGACGGGATTATCGCCAACGCAATTTCATGAAATAGATATGCAGGCACCCGAACGCGTATTCGGCGAAGCCGACACTTACTAAAAAGTCGCTTTTTTACCACTAACCATCCGGGGGGTACATTTTCCTTTGCACGAAACCTTATACCTTTTATATGCAAAGAAGAAAATTCATTACCGCAACTGCTGCATCGCTGCCAGCCATTGTTTATGGGCAGTCTTCAGAAGCTCCTGAAAGCAGAACAGACAAAGGATTTGTGGTAAAAGCCCATGAAAGCAGATTCAATGAAACCACGCTTTTGTTTGGAGGCAGTAGCCCCAATGATATCAAAGTATCGGCCAAAGATACTGGTGGCAACCTCAGCATTTTTGAGTATACCGGTAAAGTAAAAGGAGGTCCACCGTTACATGTACATGAGAAGCAGGATGAAATATTTTTTATTGTAGAAGGAACTTTTACGTTTAAAGTGGGTGACACCATACATCATCTTAGTCAGGGTGATACCATTTTTCTACCGCGGAAAGTGCCACATACCTTCTCACAAAGTTCCGGTCAGGGAAAAATGTATTTTATGTTTCAACCATCGGGCAAAATGGAGGATTTTTTCAGGAAACTATCTGCTTTTAAAGGAGAACCCTCCCCTGAAGAAGGAGCAGCTTTGTTTTTGGCACATGAAATGAAAGTAGTAGGGCCACCATTAGAACTTTGATGGGTACTACGCTTTCCTTTCTGAAAACAGATGAAAGGGCCCTCATTTTTTATAGACACAAACAATGTTTTCAACAGACATGCACCTGATACTGATATCTGCCAACTGATATCAGTATCAGCTTTTACCATCTGAACAATACCCTTGCTGTGTACCAGTTAAACTGGTAGCCGGTGCCATTGGCTGCCGCAACTGTGCTGGTCTGGTATTTGAGTGTGGCTTCCAGTTGTTGCAACCTGATGCCGATTTCTGTTTGCAAGCGCAGCGATGGTTCCCATTTACCCGATTCAATTTTTTGCATACCGGCTGCTGCCTGCATTTGACAGTAAAATTTACTTAAACCGGGCAAAGCCGTGCTATAGTCAGCAAAAATTTCGGTATTCATATACCGGTTGGGTGAGAAATAGGTTTTAATACTACTGTCTGCATAATGAAGGGCTGAAAAATTAATACCTGCCTTCAAGGTAGGCTCCGTTCTTAATAAGCGGTAAACCGAACCAAAAAACTGAACCCTTTTATTGCGATCGGTTAAAATACCCACAGCACCCTGACTATAAAAACCGGTCTTACCATCGAGCATAATATGCGTGAGATAACCCAAACTATGATTGCGTATATTTTTTCCTAACAGAGAAGGCGTAAAATTTAAGATATCAGAACTCACCGAGAAGCCTACCATCCTTCTGTCATTCGGCTGATACCGGAAAGTCTGTTGTCCGGTAATACCTGCAAACTGCTCTCCTGTATGGGTTTGGATGAGCTGCAAATGAATATCTGTTTCCCCGGTCCAGGCACGGCTCCATCTTTCATCTGCTCTTACATGTGCAAACTGTGTGCTGGTTTTTTCACCCGCTTTTGAAGTAAGTGTAACATAACCGGCACTGGCTCTTAAGCGGTATTTTTTATTTTCAGACTGCTGCCACCAGATACTGTTTTCTATCCGGGTATTCCCGGCTATATCATTAAAATACACCATTTCGGTACCAGCATTTTGCTGTTGCATGGCTTTTAGTTTATTCGTGTAGGATTTATATTCATTTTCTGAAAAAAGTCCTTTCGCCTTTAACATGGTTGCAGATGATTGATCTACCTCCTTTTTACCCAATAATACTTCCGCATATTCCTGCACATAATATTTGTCGGGATAGGTTTTCACCAGACTATCATAATACTTCAACCCTTCCTGATACTGACCACTGGTGGTAAACAGTCTTGCTTTTAATACCAATTTTTGTGCATTGGAAAGCAAAGAGTCCTGTTGTTCCAGGAACGAACCTGCTTCTTTGGTTTTGATATTCCACAAAAGCGCATTGAAATAATTGATAATCGCCGATTTGTTGGCTGGATCATTTATCCAGGCTTTTTCTGCATAACCCAGTGCCTTTGCAGGCTGGTGATTCATAAACAGTGCATACGATAAATTAATACGGGCTATCGTTGTTTCAAATGCTAAGGGCAGCAGTTGTTTATATACAGTTACTGCATCAGCAAAACGTCTTGCCTGTAATAACAGATCACCTTTGAATAACAGTATGGGCGCATCTGCCGGTTGATGAACCAGGATGGAATCCAGTTGTTGCACGGCTGCACTGAATTGCTCATCACGCCTTAATAAGGCCGCTTTTTGTATATATTTTTCCCTCACTTCAGTATTCATTGAAGCGGTTATCATATTATTTTGAGCCATACTATTTTGAGCAAAAAGCAGCACAAAAAGGGTCAATAAAAAAGATACTGTTTTCATGGTAATAATCAATTAGGCAGATGCAGGAATAATGGCTACTTCAACAAAACGGTCGAGACCGGTTGTTTGCACCCAACGTTGTACAATAGAATTCTCTTTATAAGCCAGCACTATTTTTTTACCGGTACGTTGCAGCAAATAATGTGCATGAATAATTTCATTGATACCGGAAATATCTACTTCCTGGACATACTTGGTATCGATATAGATTTTTTCAAAATCAGTTTCAGCAAATTCTTTTATCTCATCACGAATGATAGCTGCTTCTTTACCGGTAAGGCTGTTTAAACTGCCGATACGGAGATTGCCATATTTACTGTTATTGGTTGTAAAATAATAGATACTGATACTCATATTAGTGTTGTTTAAAAATGAATTTGAAAAGAGCAGACACCAATACCCATGCATAAAATCCACAGCCCATCAGTGCTATGAGTATGCCGCCAAAGGAATTGTATTGGGGCCAGCCAATGAAGCGTATCAGCAGGAAAGCAGATACCAGCAATGATAAACTAAGCCAGAAAAACCGCTTATCCGCTGTGGTGGGTGCTACGGTTATTTTGGGTAAGCGATATACCGCATACAGCATAACCCCCAACCCTGCAACACTGAAAAGCAACTGTAGCAGAAAGTAGAATGGAATATTCAACCATTGCCATCCGGTATTTTGCTGCAGGAATACTATATTTTCTACAACAAAACCATCGTAGTGCGTAAACCCATCCCATACAATATGAGATGCAATGCCCACACCTAAAGAAAGAAGAACTGCTACAGGGTTTTCACGAACATGCGCATGCCAGTTAAAACGGCCTGTTTCTATAAACCTGCTCTTAACGGATGCCGGCAAATGAGCCAGCAATACATTCCGCAGCAAACCATGAAACAGGTAGCAGAGTAAGAATGCCACCGGCAAATCGAATAATACAATACCATACCAGTGATGACCGATATTCTCTACTTCACGCAACTGAAAGAAAAATTCAAAATCGGGTACCATACTGCCGGCAAAAAGAGCTGTAACGGAAAATCTTTTGTTCCTGCAAAGCGGAAGTATAATAGCTGGATGGGCGATGGTAAATGGCATGGGTGATTGTTTAATAAATTCTGTCGGCAAAAACCTGCTCCTCTTTCATTTGTTTGATAATATTTTCTACTTCTCTTTTGTTACTGTTGGCTTTCAGCAGGTATTCAAATGAGCCATAACGAATGGCGTCTACCGCAACACTCAGGTTTTCATGCGCGGTACAAAAAACCACGCCGATACCCGGATAATAATCCTTGATCTGGCGCAACACTTCAATACCATCCATATCTTCCATCTGGTAATCCAGGAAAACGAGATGCGGATTTAAATGCAGGTTCTTAATACATTCTTCTCCATTACGGAAAGTGCTGATATTGGTATAACCAAGGCTTTGAAGAATTTCAGAAAGAATGGCTGTCCAAAATGGATCATCGTCTACGATGAATGTCTTTTTAGTGATTTGCTGATGCATACTATTATTGTTTGGCACAGTTATTACGAATGAAATGCCAATTACTTAACCATTGATTATCAATAACTTGAAAAGAAGTACCTGCCTGCGGGATTCTATTATTGAGATAGCATTCCTGAATCTGGAAAAACCAATGAGATGGCTAATGGAATAGATCGCACCCAAAATTGTGCGCATTCACAGCGCCCCGTGCGAGATACATTTCTGCGGAATGTTTACAAAGCAGATGCTTAGGGAAGAAAGGAAGCAGATTGCCCGATAGTATAAGGGTAGTACAACCGATTTTAGGACTAGTCATCCTAACCCGCGAACTAAACTTTTGGAAAGTTTCGGAACTTTCCAAAAGTTATATCTCACAAAAAATCAGGCAATAAACATTTTGCGCTGATGCTATTTTATAGGTGTATAGTATATAGAAAATATTAACTATCAAGAAGTATCAAGAAGTTTACCTACTTTTCTTCAGTAAGGAACTTATTTTCGAATCCCTTTTTAAGCGCTGTGCTTGTTCAACAGCCTGGGCAAAGGTAATTTTTGGTCGCTTTGCAAGTACCTCAGCTCCCCCCAATGCCATTTCCTGAAATGATATTTTCAATTTACTGTCGGGTATCATGTGGTGATTTTTCTCAAAATTATTGATTTTGTTACAGCCTTAGCTTGTGACGGTTTTTAGTCACAGGAATACCTCGTAAACTTTTGGAAAGTTTCGGAACTTTCCAAAAGTTATGCGTCACTTACACTATGATCAAATGATTAACCTCTAAAAGTTAATGTCTGAAATAAGGGGTACTTACAAATCCTCTAAAATCCTATCAGAAAAAAAAGCGGAATGCAAATGGGCATTCCGCTTTTCAATTTCGGTCTGAAATTGGATTTGCTGAATTAGTTTTTATCACCCCGAGAGTTAAGTCTTTGAACAATCTCTTGATCAATTTTTTCAGATACCTTTTTTAATTCAAAAATAAACTCTCGTTTCGGCATGATAATTTTGTATTGATTTGAAAATGACTCAGTATAAATAAATTTAGCTTTAATCAATTTAAGATTGTGTAAGGAATCAATTTTAGTCGAAAATGAGTAAGGAATACCATTATATTTATTTGAATAAAAGTATTCCAAAGAATCACATATAGATTCATCTCTTTTATATTTTGCTGCATATTTCTCAGTCAACTCATAATCTGTGCCTTTTCCTGATGATATAAGCGAAAACCGATCTGTCTGAAACATTAACGGATTATAACTGCAATATTCTCTTAAAAAGTCAACTACACTATACATAAGCCCCTCATTCGGATTGTTGTTTTTGTAATAATAGCCAACAGAATCACCGATTTTATGAATAAAATAATCAAACACAATAGTTGACTTCGAAGATCCCTCTTTTTGATTACCATTTTTGTCAATTAGCACAACATTGTTTGTTTGTGTTGTTTGAATCCTGTATAGTGCCACCTTTTTTGTATAATAAATCGATATACTATCTCTATAATACGTAACGACTCCTTTAGAATTTACTAACGGGATGCTATTAATGAAGACAAAAGAACCAATATCTTCCTCTTTACTTTCTTGACCTGAGGTCTTACACATCGAGAAACAGGAAATGAGTAAATATATGTATAGAAGGCGGTTTAAAAATTGCATTTTCTTTTTTTAAGAGTAGTAATCAATTACCTTTCCCAAACATCAAATGAGGTACTACACGTCTTTACCTCCTTCTTGCCCAGAGGCGAACCATTACAAATTACGGAAATTTTGCCCTGTAAATCGAATGACATTGTTGCCGTCCAAATATTTAAATGTGAAGAAGGCTCATTAACTAGTGTGTGTTCAAATGTAACTCCAAAATATATAGGAGATACATCAACAGTTGATCTGTGTGTTAACTCCTTCCATGACCACCCATTAATAAAATGATTTGTGTGGATACCTCGATCATAGCTAATCACATTAAATATTTGAAACATAGATGTGGCTTCAAAAGCGACCCATTTATATTCAAATTTCCTCTCATTGATATTGTCGCTAGGGAGGGCTTTAACAGAAATATGGGTACCAGGAGTGGTATAAGAAGCAAGTGCTCTGTCAAGAACCAGATTGGGGTTTGTGCAAACATCGTTAGGGTCTTCAGTACTAGAGGTTCCGCCACCACTACCGTCACTATTACTATAACAGGTCTTATATAAAAACTCTATATTTAAGATTTCACCAGTATAGGCATCGTAGTAAACATTATAAGTGTAAATGCAAATTTCATCTTCATCGGGATCTGCAATAGAACTAGATTCATATTTAATCTGTTGATCTAAATTCTTGGCTTGAGTATTTACTTCCGTTTTACTTTCAACTCTTTCAATTTTCATTAAAGGACCATTTGGATTTTTTATCCACCCTTTTATCAACTTTCCATCAAGATCGGTTAACAGAATAGCCATTTCAGTTTTTGCTGTTTTGGAAGCTAAAAAAGTTGATAACTCATTTATTTCAGGGGCCTGATAAATGCCTTCAAATAAAAAAATGTCATTGTTTTGAGAAAAAACTAAAAATTTCTGTACGTTACCTGAATATTCTTTTTTTAGTTTTATAAGTATTATACTTTGACCTTCAAACGTATTTGTCTTAAATGAGGTAGAATAATCTAAAGAGGAAATAATATCGTTGGCATATTTCTTTTTTGAAGGAGAATAAGAGTCTATTTTTGACTTCCATTGGTTGACGGCGTTGGCAGCATCTTTATCCGAAAATCCTGATGGTTCCTTTTTGCAGGATAAGAAAAATAATAGTGCAGGGATTAACAGAAACAAGAATGCTTTAATGACTGTTTGGTTTTTCATAGCAGAAGTTTTATATATATTAATTCATAAACCTAGGAAGAAGCTCGAACTATTACAACTGTGTTTTTTCGCAGCTTAACGATGTGTATTCTACTCGAAAGAAGGGTAAAACAATAATGTTTTTTTCTGAAATTATGCGAATTTAAGTAAACTGTCATTGCCACAGAAAACACAGCAATACACAGAAGAGATAGATTTATTCTTATCCTAACTCTACTGTAATTGCACTTGCTAATTTGTAAATCTGGAATTTCTGAAATTGTTGATTGGAGCAAAACCAACAAAAAGTAGAAATATCAAGGAATAAAAAAAATATTAAGACTAGGATTAGGCAGAATAGTGTCAAAGTACATATTTTACTTGGCTTTGTAACCAGCCTCAGAAATTAAGTGTTAAGAAATTCATGTAATCAAGCGACTGCCGGCAGGCAGGTTAAGAAATGGATGATGCTTGGCTATATACAAAAGATGAAGCGCAACTTCGATTCATCAATGAACTAAAAGCCTGGCCTTTAGACTTCATCCATCGTAGTGTAATGTGATGCATTTTAGTTTTTTAAGAAGTGTTGACTTTTTTGCCTGTCTGCCATTAGGCAGGTTACTTTTTTGTGTTAAGACAAAAAAGTAAACAGAGGCGAATGCCTTACTATTAAGGATTTCTTCTGTATCAGCGACAATTTACAAAAAAAATGCGCCAAATATCTTGTTGCATAAAACCCGAAAAACTTTACATAACGAATAAAATGTAGAAAATTCAGGGTAGTTTGATTTTCACCCTAATTTTAAATGACCATTTTTTTTGGAACACTTTCAATAAGCCGCCAACAATTCTTCAGACTCATATTAAGTTCCCATAAAATTTGACTAAAGTTTTATATCACCTAAGAATAGGTTCGAAAAAAATCCACTTCGGGCAACGAAAAAAGAAAGCCTCACAGCAATGTGGGGCTTTTTCTTTATGGCTAACTCTCGAAATAAACTTTTGGAAAGTTTCGGAACTTTCCAAAAGTTATGCGTCAGCGAACCATGCCGGCTTACGCTTTATTGATTCATGAAAATATCCAGCGACACATGAATATCCGGCACCAGTTTTTCTTTGATGCCTGATAAAAAATCAATGGAAACCGGTTTTGGTTTTGCATGAATATTCCATAACTGCCGCGCTATGTCGACTTTGGCAGTAATATGGCTGGTTTTGCCTTGGGTGACAATGCTTGCCCTAAATTCTATTGGCTGCGTGATGCCTTTGATGGTAAGCTCTCCCGCTACCCTATAGTCTGTGGAGGAACCGATGCGGGTGATTTTCTTTACCACCATGGTGGCTATCGGATACTGGTCCGATGCAAAAAAATCGTTATCTCTTAACTCGGCATCCTTCTTTTTTCCCTCTGCCTGATTGGGGTTATCCGTTGTGCGGATGCTATTCATATCCATATAGAAGGTTCCGCGAACAGGTTCGCCCTTGGCTGAAAACGCTAAATTACCATACTGAAAAAGGAAATAACCGTAATGACCGCCCATCAGCTTCCCGGTATTCCACAAAACTTTACTTTTTTGCACATCGAGTTGCCAACCTGGCTCCATCTGCTGGGTACAGGCAAGGGTTTGGAACAGCATCATTAATACAAGAGTGGTAGTAACTTTATTTATCATAGCATTTACATTTGAAAGAGCAAACTACTTTCACCTGCTGTTTCCGATGCTATTAATATGGTAAATTAAAATGTAAACATTGTAAATTCTGCGTAATGGCCCTAAAAGACGATACGATATATCCTCAAAAGAAGAGGCGTTACCTGCTGCCGCTCCTTTTTCTGCTGACAGGTACAGTCATTTGTGCAGCCTTCGGTTTTACGGGTAATGAAAATTTTGACCTTGCCAAACGGCAGATACTCTTGAGGAATATCGGGCATGAGCTACTCCTGCATGCGGGCGACAGCACTTCGAGGGTATTACCCATACAGGAAATAGCCCCGCATGAATACCAAATAAGGTTTGAAAATGAATTTAGTTTTGAACCAGATTCCCTGGTAAAGATCATCAGGCAGTCGCTGGAGAAAGATCCGCTTGCAAAAGATTATATCGTGAATGTGCTGAACTGTTCGGGTAAGGATATTTTATTCGGCTATGGCATTTTTCAGCAAAAACAGAACAATATTGTACCCTGTTTGGGCCGCAGGCAACCGCGTGCCTGTTACCTTGTTAGTATCAAATTTCAGAACAAGGCTTTTACCCCTATACCCAAAGCCTACCTGATAGGTGGATTGTCTGTTTTCGCTTTTATCGGGTTACTGGCTGCGCGGCCCCTCAGAACAAGGCGGTCGGGGGGTACAAGAGCAGATACGAACGCAGCTGTTTTGAAGATCGGTGATACCTTATTTGAACCGGGAAAAAGGCAGATCACTATTGCGGGTATCACAACAGAACTTACGCCCAAGGAAAATAAACTACTGAAAATATTTGCCGATGCTACGGGCAATCTTGTTGAAAGACAGCGGCTTCAAAAAGAAATATGGGAAGATGAAGGCGTGATTGTAGGACGGAGCCTGGATGTATTCATCTCAAAACTCAGAAAGAAACTGGAGGGCGATGCGTCGATACAGATTGTAAATGTACATGGAAAGGGATACCGCTTGCAGATCAATGATACCATTATATAAACAGGATGTAATAACAAGAAATAGCATTGTTCAGCTCTTCATATCCGAAAGCTGACGAAGCCCTTCAAGTAATCGGTTAGAAAATAATTCGGGTCGGGCAAGGAAATCCTCACAGCAATGTGGGGCTTTCTTCTTTTAAGACCAGCTCTCTCATTTAATTACCCGAAGTTCATGAACGCTACGAAAGTTAAATCGCCGTAAACATATGTTAATTTTAATCATTTAAGCATGGCAGGTGAATCACCATTGCAGCGGTATGTATAACTTCAGGGCAACTCACCCAACATCTATGCAACCAGCCACTAAACTGATTACCCTTTTTATACTCAGTTGTTTTGTTTTTGAGGTTCGGGCACAATCATTACCCGACAGCCTGGTATTGAAAAAAATAAAGTCGGCTGCTGCAAAGCAGTCTGTTATTGCAACTGCTGTTACAAACCTGGCAGATATTCACGGCCCCCGCTTATTGGGTACCACTAATTATTACCATGCTGCACAATGGACTAAACAACAGTTATTGAAGAATGGTGCCGACACTGCCTGGTTCGAATCCTTCGATCAGCAGTATCGTGGATGGAAAGTGAATTCCTTCAATGTAGAAATGACCGCTCCCTCCTATATGCATATTGCTGCCTATCCGCTGGCATATACAAAAAGTTCAAAAGGAACGGTGACGGGCGATGTGGTTGTATTGAAACATATAGATAGTCTCTCCGCACTGAAAGGAACATTAAAAGGGAAAATACTGTTGTTGTGCGATGGCTATCGTCCGGTAAACAATATGCACAGCATTACATCGCAGCGTATTTCCAAAGAACAGTTGCAGCTGGCGGCTGACAACCCCGACCCCAATGACCTGATGATCGGTTACCACAGCAGACGCTCTACCCTTCAGGCCATTACTTCTCAGGAAAAACGCCGTGAAGCATTAAACGCCTTCTTTCAATTGTGCGAAAAAGAAGCTGTGGCTGCCCTCATAGAACCCAGCGATTACCCATATGGCATTCTGCATATTGATGGGAACAACCATATCCCTTCCTATAGAAAAAATAATGAGATCACACCTGTGCCTTCGTTTGTGATGGCCAATGAACATTTCGGACGATTGGTAAGACTGGTTGAACATGGCATAACCCCGAAACTGCGTTTTCATGTAGATGCCGTTTTCAATTTCAATCCCGAATACAATGTAAATGTGATAGCAGATATAAAAGGCACCGATAAAACATGGGGTGATGAGCAGGTCATCATGGGTGCACATTTAGATTCCTGGCATGGTGGTACGGGCGCGGTGGACAATGCCGCCGGTGTGGCAGTTATGATGGAAGCCATGCGTTTACTGAAAGCTGCTGACCTGAAACCCAAAAGAACCATCCGTATTGCCCTATGGGGTGGAGAAGAACAGGTATTTGCGGGATCACGTGTGTACACAGAAAAAAGAGTCGGCAGCCTGGTGAACGGAAGTACCCGGCATGACTTTTCAAAAATATCCGCCTACTTTAACCTGGATAATGGTACCGGAAAAATCAGGGGCATTTATGCACAGGGTAACAGCGCAGTTAAACCCCTGTTTGAAGATTTTATGGCTCCTTTTGCTGCCGGTGGCAATGGTACGGTTACATTACAAAATGCCAACCAGACAGATCATGAATTATTTGATGCACTGAATATTCCCGCATTTCAGTTCATCCAGGATCCGCTCAATTATATTTCAGCCGTTCACCATACCAATCTCGACGTGGCTGAATATGTAAACAAACCCGACCTCCAGGAAAGTGCTATAATGGTAGCCTATCTTATGTATAAAGTAGCCATGCACGATAGCCTGCTCCCCCGAAGAGAACATATCAGTATTGAACCCAGTCTCAATGGCAATACCCGTTTTTTTCTGAAAGGTTTTGACAATGCCGGCTCCGTATCTATCGTGAGCGATTTCAATAACTGGAACATGTTTGGAACACCCCTGAAAAAAGTACCCGGTGGCTGGACCTGCAGCCTGAACCTGAAACCGGGCCGATACCTTTTTAAATACATTGTAGATGGTGACTGGACCAACGACCCGCAAACACCACCCGACAAACTGCTCCGCGATGGAAAAGGACATGCAGGGTTAACGGAAATAATTGTGAAATAAATGGGGTTGAAGAAAGCATAGGTCGCGCAACAATCCAAATTTTAAACCGCTGTACGTTTAGGCTTATGGCAGTTTTTGTTCCTGGGAATACCCCGGAAACTTTTGGAAAGTTTTGGAACTGGCTTTGCAGTTCATCTTCAACGATAATAGCAGTCAAGGATCGAGCGATTAAGTGATATAATACGCTAAGCCTGCGACTAATTCTGGGTAGTATAAAGATAGGAAACCTAAACTAGTAGAGAATCGCATGCATGGAAGGATGAAAAGAAAAAGGGCGGTTTTAAACCGCCTGTAAGTGTCCCTAAAAAGCAGACAGTTTAAAATTAGAGCCGAAAGCTTAAATTTAAACTGCAAATATGAAAAAGACACGATTTACGGAGACTCAAATAGTTTCCATTTTAAGAGTTAACGCTCACTAAGTCGCAAAATTTCGCATTATTCAATAAAATAGTAGATACATCTGTATGGCTAAACAGACTGAAGGTTATTTTTACTTAAACGACTTAAAATCGGAAGTTTAGTTTTAGCATAATCATTCGTGGCCTGATCGTATAGCGACTATCTGAAAGTACGTTTGTAGAAACAATTTGTGTTCTATAAATCACATGGTTTAATACATTACTTACAGTTAGTTGCAAGTCTGTTCTGGAATTAGGTAATCGCAAAGTGGCATTCCCATCAATAAATAAATAATTGGCTGTATTACCAATGGGCGGAATATTGATATAGTTCTCTATTACCCATCTTAGATATAAGCTTTTATGAAGTAAAATACTAGTTTCAAGTTCTTGAGTGATCTGTTTTGCGTCAACTTTATTTAGCTGATTTTGCATAGCATTGACTAACTTTTGTGTTGCGGAGCTATACGCATAAACGGCAGTATAATTAAAAAGGAGGTTAGATGAAATTCTGCTATCAACTCTTAATCGATAGGCATACCCATTATTTTTTGACTGAAGTAATTCACTGTTTTGAATTTGATTGAATCTTTGATGATTCCAGATAAACCCGAGCTTAATATCAGTTTGTATCTTAAAAAAATATTTATTGAAGCTGCCGGAAAATGAATAGTAGTCTATATTATTATTGAAATAGTTAACCGCAGATGTCATGAGCGAATTAGAAAGCGTTACATTTTCAATAACATTTTTTGAAGACTTTACATATACAATCCCTGTATTTATAAATATACCATCAATAGCTTTTTTGAATAAATAATTGACAGATAGACCTTTACTATATGATATCGGCAGTGAAGAGACATGAGAAGTAGCGGTTCTGTAGGTTGAAAAAATATATCCTTGATACACTTCATTGATATTCCCTATTCGATTATCCATAAATGCTGAGAATTGAATTGAATTCTGCCGACCGGATAAGAGCCGGACCTGTAACGAAGGATTAAAAGGGATGATTTTCGCCATGGTATCTGCCTCAGTATGCATTTTGTCATGATACCTTGTGTATTGAAAGTTTAAAGGTAAAGCTAACGCAACCTGTATTCTATCAGATTTATACTCAAACCCTTGCTGCACATAGAATCTCATTCTTTTCCAAGAAGCTTGATTACTAAAACTATCATTAAGGTTACGATTTTCTAAATTAAGCTCATATAAATCAATACTGGAATTAAGTAATTGGCTTTGATAACTGATCCCAATTTGACTTACCTGGCTCCACTGCCCAATTCTTTTTCTGATAGTAAAATAATTTGTCGTAAAAAAAGTAGGAATTTCTAAATGCTGAATCAGTCCATTATAATTCTTCCCTTTATTCAAAAAATTTTGATGAAGTCCAGGGTTTACTGTTAATGAAGACGGCGACTTCGTTGTTTGTATATAACTATAAAACTCAAATGCCTTTGAAGATTTAGTTCTTTTAATAATTGTCAATTCATTCGAAAGCTCAGTGTAAAGATTTGCAAGATTTTGTTGAATACTTGACATACCATTGCCCGTAAACGTATTAGCCAAACCGGTTGATCGCTGGTTTTCTATGACAGATATATTATTTAAATAATAATTACTATCATTTATAGTTACGGTAGCTTGACTTCTAAATGTATTGTTAGTTGATTTGCCTGTTTGCAATTCACTATATTTTATGGAACTAGTATTAGAGAAAAATGAAACTTCTCGATCAAAACTTTGATATTGTTTATCATACAAATAATACGCATTGATTCGAAGTTGAGTCTTTTTATTCAAGTTAATTAAAGCATTTATGTTGGGAAGCCCTGTATTATTTAGTAAATATTTTCTAGCAGATAAAGACGGGGGATTTGGAATGGTAACATTTAGCAGATCTCGAAGAGGCTGATAACCTATCCGTTTTTGATTATCAACTATATTATGAGATATAACATCTTTTGTGATGTCAATCCCCGAATTGTTAGACTTATAGTAATTAATAAACTTTGCTTTCTTTTTTAATAAGATATTATTAACGGTTACTTCATGTACAGATGGACTTCCAAATGAGGCATTACCTTCAATGATAATTTTTTTTCTTGCCGCCTGAGTCGTTATAATATTTAATGCAGGGGCATCATTGTATTGAATATTCTCTAAAGCTTTTACAGGTTGGTGCTTATCTAATATCTGAATAGTTGTGACAAGGTCATTAGGGATACCATTGGTAGCAATATTGTATTTATCATCGAGTAGATTATCACCATCAATATAAAACCGACTAATAGGTTTACCTTGATAAGAGATTTTTCCTTGTTCATCCACATCAATACCGGGAAGTCTTCGTATTACATCCCCGATACTTCTATCAGTTTCCTTTGCAAAACTTTTGACATTGTAATTGAGGGTATCACCTTGCGCTCGTATGGGTCTACTCTTATTTTGAACAACTATTTTAGGAAGTTCAGTCATTTCTGTTTGCAAAATAAAATTTACGATAGCTTTCTCCTTTTTTAGCAGTATGCTTTGCTGTGCGTAACCAAATGGTCGCACTTGAATTAAAAAACTATCAATTTGAAACATATAGTCTTTGACAATTAGCGTGTACTCCCCTTTTTGTGAAGTGGTGGCAAAAGCAATAATGGTTCCAGTTCTTACTTTTACCAGCATCACATGAATATCTGCTATTGGGCTATTATGACTATCTGAAACTTTCCCTGATACGGCAAGTTGTGCTGAAGTCAAACTTGAAAACATCAGACATATAAATACAAGAAGTTGAATACTTTTCGTCATTAGAATGACAACTATAGAAGTTGCTACTTTATAGGAAATTGGAAGCCTATTTTTCCGTTAACTCAATTGGGTTATTAATATTAACACTCTTTTGTTTCATATTGGATAGTTTTTGCTTAGCAATCATTTCAGCATTATCTTTTAAGAATTGCTCTGCCATTTGATCTGTCATACCAACAAATTTTCCAAGAATCCAGGGATTTTGTTTAGCAGCTGTCATTAATGCATCAAATTTCTCTTTGGTGGTTTGTATAGTCTTGGGAGGAAGTTGTATCATTCTTTCCTGATGGGATATATTCTGTATTGATATAAATTTAAATTGAACTTCTTTTTTTTCATCAGCCGCTTCAAGAATGAGACCCGGTAGACCGTGTAACTTCCATGGGCCCGTTGAAAAAGGCAGACTGGGTGCGAACCAAACATCATATTTTCTTCCTTTTACAAAAGCTGTAGCTTTTTGGCATAATATGTCATTGATACGAGTCGTATCATCTGATATTTTCCACTCAATTCTTGGCAACTCAAAATCATATCCAAAATATAATTGATACACCAAATTATAAACTGAATAACTTTTGGCAGGGTTGGTGAAATTGTATTGTATCATTCTACTTTTATTCATATAGTTCGGAGGATAATTCGACCCTCTATGAATAGTACCATCTGCTCCTATTTCTTCCCATCTGGCTTTATGATAATTAGCATACTCAATTTCAAAATCATAGCTGCTGAATTCAGAACCAAGCTTTGAAATTAAGAGTTGCATAACTTCTTCACCAGGCTTATCCCGATTTGTAGTATCGTATATATGTATAATTTTATACTTCGTTAATAAAAGTGCATTCTCTTTTTTTTGACCACTGGTTATTTGTGATATACCTAGGAAAAACAAAAGGAATGAAATGAATTGTTGCATGGTATAACAAATATAGTACCGAATGACAAAAAGGCATTCGGTACTTGTTAAAAGTAGATTAGTGACCGGAGAAAACACCGTTTACATATGTCCAAGTAGTCCAACCGTTGGCACAAGCTTGGTTACAGAAATCTTGCTCCATTTCAGGAAGAAGTTGATTTCCGGTTACTGTCCAAGTACCACAAGTAGTTGAATAAGTTCTTGGTGACTCTGTAAGAGACTCTTGTGAAACAGTTTTTTTACCTAACATGCCGGCTGAAAGCTCAATCTTTGTTTCTTTTGTAACTACATTTTTTGAAGGCTCAGTTTTAGCACTGGGCGAAAATGAAGAAAGTGTAAAAAGACCAATGAGTCCAGTTACGGCTACAATCAAAATTTTTCGCATATTTTTTGTTTTATTTCCCTGTCTATTGCCATGGGAATTTTGTCAGCGTCACGCTTAGAACCGCTACCGTGATCTCGGTGTTTCCAGTTTTAGAATTTTTTTCCTGGCCTGTGTTTGCTTCGCCATTTTCAATCTAAATCAACCATTACTCCTTTTAAGAAAGGATCATTTATGACCATGCCCTTCAAGTATGCGCTTACTTGAATTCTTATCATAACAGCTATGCATCGCAATCATGATAATGACAGATTGAATTTTGTAAAATGGGGGGGGGGGGGAGTAATACTAATTTTGCTATATGATAATAGAATAGAAAGATGCTTGTTAGCTAAATTTGTTTTCTCATAAATTGTACGATACAATATGATTGGATCCTCACACAATTTATCCTGTTAGAATCATAAAAAAAAGGGGTAAAAACCCCTTTTTCAACAAGTAGTTAGTCACTCATTAGAACCTAAAAGCTTTGTTTCAATGATTTGCATTTGCAGTAAAATATTAAGCAACCATATTGATTATTAAGATTATTAGTTACAGGACAGGGCACTTTACATGTATAGCAATCATATAAACGGGCCTCCGATTTTGAACGTTCCTCACAGCTCTCTCTCGTAAAGGACATACCAACCCTTATAGGAAAGTTAATGATTAATTTTATTACTCGATTATTCAGCAAAGAATCAGTAATCTTCAAAGCAATTGGTACACCCTAGCGGTGTAACACGAAGTCCCTCGTGCCTCGGAGACTCTTCGACGAACTTCTTTGCTTTAAGCAAACCCTGCGGAGAAAAAAGTTTTAGAACCTTCTGAAAGCTATGTCACATATTGTTTTTTTGTATCTTAGGTTTTCCCCCAAATCTAGATACCCTAAATTTTATTATAATGAGCAGCAGGCTCCAATTAATCGAACAGAAGCTGACGACACTTGGCGGGGCTGAATTCCAAGTACTTTGTGACGAGTATATAGGGATGCGCGAAGAAGGTTTGTCTGGCTTTCACAGATATGGAACACAATTTGGCAAGGAAAAAACACGTCCTGGTACCCCAGATACCTTTTACAGGACAGCTAAAGGCGATCTGGTGTTTGTTGAATACACTACACAAGCTGACGACTTAGTAAGCAAATTGAAAGGTGACATTGACAAATGCCTTGATGAAGAAAAAACAAACGTTCCCGTTTCTGACATTACTAAAATCGAACTATTTTTCAACAGTAGACTTACTCTGGAAGAAGAAAGAACGGTGTACGACTATGCAAAATCAAAACGTATACCCATAATGCTCATTGATCAGGGGTGGCTTGCTCAGGAGATTTACACTAAATATCTTGTTCTTTCTCAACACCTTGGTATTCCATTGGATACTGGTCAGATTCAAACAATCGAAAAATTCATACAGGAGTATACAAACAAAGGTGGCTCAGTATCTACTCCTCTTGACAACCCATTCTTTTATCGCGAAAAAGAAAAAAAAGAAATCGAAAGTGCACTAAACTCAGATACAATACTGATACTTGAAGGATCTCCTGGTGTTGGAAAAACAAAAATCGCTTTACAAGCGATTACAGAGTTCCTACAGAAAAATATATCATACAAAGGGTATGTAATTGCAAGAAAAGACCAAGATATCGCCGACGATCTTAAAATACACTTACATGCTGAAAAAAACTACATTTTACTTATCGATGACGCAAACAGACAAGCACCAAATTTCCGCCAGCTACTCGGTTATTATAGGCAACTGCGCAAAGGAAACCTGAAGATAATACTGACAGTAAGAAATTATGCTCTTGAAGAAATAAGAAAATATACGAATGACCTACCTACTATAGAAATTCCTATTGCTAAATTTTCTGATCAGGAAATACTTGAGATTGTTTCGCAGGAACCATTTAAAATAATAACACCACAATATCAAACTAGGGTTGTCATGTTAGCTGACGGTAATATCCGACTCGCTATCATGGCTGCAAGATTAGCCAATAAAATTCCAGGAGGGGCTTTTCTATATGGCACGCTATCGGAAATATATGACGACTACTTTAAGAATTTTGTTCATGCTTCAACCATTTTTAGCAACCCAGACATTCTCAAAGCAATAGGAATTATTTCTTTCTTTTTCTCTGTTAATAAAAAAGACAAATCCTTTATTACAACCTTATTAAACTTATTAGAACTCGACTATTATAAGTTCCAAGATGCACTGTTTGAATTGGAACAAAGAGAACTTGTCGAATCCCAATTTGAAACCGTTCGAATCTCTGATCAAGTAATGGCAACATACTTTTTCCATAAAGTATTCATCAAAAACAAACTACTTTCTTTTGAAATATTGCTTAAAAACTATTTCCCCGAATATAAACAGCGTTTTTCGGACAGCATTATTCCTTCTCACAACATGTTCGGACATCAAGCTATTCTGAACGAGATTAGCTCAATTCTGGATAAATACCACAGAGATATTAAAAATGATCTTGTACTTGAAAGAGAATACTTCGACTTTTTTTGGTTCTTTAAGCGGATTGAAACCCTTGACTATATCAATACTCATATTCAAAACATCCCATTTTCGCAAAATCCAGTTTACGAAACAGACTATAGTATGAATGCCTTTAGTTTCACAAGAGACAGATGTTTGGATATGCTGAGTAAGTTTTTTCCGTATGATATCGATTCATTCCTCCCTTCCTTACAACTCTCTTTTGAATATGTAAAGAGAAAGCCAGAGGCTTTGCCTGAATTGATCTATAAAATTCGTGAGAAGTTGATATTTGACCAACCCGATCAGGATTTTGGATTCGCTAGACAAGTGAAACTTTTCGGTCTTTTGGTTAAAGAGACAATAAAAAAAAATCCGGTATATGTCAAATCCTTTTTAGCACTCACACCGACGTTTCTTGCTCACCATTACCAAATCACTAAGGGTGCAAAAAATAATGCTATAACCTTCTACCAATACCCAATCCCTTTAAATCCCATTATTAGGAATTTCAGGAAGAAAATATGGGATGCACTTTTTGCTTTATATATCGATTATCCAGTCCAAGTAATGGGCATAATACAAAATTTTAGTCCGGGTCTGCGCGAACCAGATAAGAATATATGGGAATACGACTTGCAGTTCATCCTTCCATTTTTGAAAGAAACGCTCTGTCCCGGGAATATAAAAGATGCAGAGTATGTGTACGAACTCAATGATCGGATGAAAAGACTAGGAATAACAAAACCTGAATTAGGCGAACTGAAAGCTAAACTTGAAACAGCAGAATTCAAATACGCAAAGGCACTCGACTGGAACTATGTAAGAGGCAAAAGTGAATTCGATGCCAAAAATCTTCATGAATACCGGGCTGCGAAAGAAAAACAACTACGAGAAGAATTTGTATTTCAAGATAAAAATAAATTCGATGACTTGTTTGTTGGCATTAGTAATATTTTACTGATAAATAACAACCAAGGGTATGTACTTCAGCAGCCTTTGAACGTGATACTTGACGAAAATCTCAAGAAGGAATTCGAAATCGGATTCAGCCTCTTCGAACGCCTCATAAAACAATATCCCCCACAAATGGGTTTGCTTACTGAGCCTGTTAGATACATTTTGAACACCAATGAAAAAAATATTAATAGACTCTACCGTCTTCTTGAAACAACCGCCGCTGAAATCAGGGACTTATGGCTTCTTAACTTTTTCTGCTTTTTACCGGAGAAATATATTACCGAAGAATACACGAAACAATTACTCGAGTTGGTAGCACAAATAAATGACAACAGATATATTCCAGTTGATGAACTTTTGAAATTCGAAAAATTCGATTCTAATCTACTCAAGAAAATTATTACGAGTGTCGTCAGAAGCATTAGCGACAAAAATTACCGAACAAGTTTATCTTATCACTTCTTCGAAAACTATGCGGAACGACTGAAGGAAGATTTCGATCTACTTACCGAAGCCTATTTTCAGCAGGAAACGATCACTGATCATTATGACTTCAGTAAAAAAGGATTACAGCAACTTGTATCCATTAAACCAGAATTTCTAATTACCTATATCAACAAAAAATTTCATGAAAAGAGTTGGGAAACCACAGATGCAGACGATAATTTAACTTTTATATGGAGCCTGAATTTGCCATATGCAATGCTCTCACAAGTTGCCGATCGTATTATCGAATCCACTTATCCTATTGGGGAACACGCCTTGAACAGAATGTTCCAGGGAACACCACCCGATCAACAAAATATAGCATTCATTTTCCTCGATGATTATTTCACTCAGAGTATTCGTAATTATAAAAAAATCGAAGCTATTGTCAATGTCTTGAAATATTCATTTCCCTCAAAATTGAACAACTATATAAAGAAATATCTAGAATTAAATCCAGACCCTATGGAATTCCAGAAAATCGAATGGATTGGCACTGGAGGAGTTTATAGCGGAGACATAATAATTGGAGAATTACGAGCAAAAGACTGGGAGGAAGTACTCAAAGTTGTAACTAATATGGAAGACCAAATTGCAATGCTTCCGATCGCACGCTATATAAAATCACGGATAGAAGATGAATTAAGAAGCGCAGAGCAGGAAAAGGAAAGAAAGTTTATTAACCCAAGATGGTAAATATGAGCACACCTCTTGAACCAATAGAACAATTCCTAAATAACCCGGGTATAACTTACGGAGCACATGGTAATTTCGGATATGTTCATGACTTTGCTATTTCGCCGGAAGCATTTTTATCCTTTGCGGAAAACGATTTAGACTCGGGTCAGAGCCATAAGGATATCAACGCGCTAAGTAATGCAAAAAGAGCTATAGAATGCCAAATGGAATGTATCCTCAAGGCCTTTACTTTATTTTCTTCCAGAATTACTTTTCCTGAAAAACAGGTGATACTGACCAAGATCGGTTTACCAGCTAGTACGATGCTAAACCGATTTAATAAAATTAGGAATGATCTTGAACATCGGTATTTGCCACCTACTCCGGAACAAGCACGCGAATCGGTTGAATTAGCTGATATGTTTATTCGGTCTAGCAGGAACTACCTTGATGATTTTACCTCTTACTTTGAAATGGAAAACAGCGAAACTGGAAAAAAGATATGTTTTGATATTAACCACGATTCAACAACAATTTCAGCAAGGATTATTGATAGTAGTTACGATTCTCTTAACGACTATATGAATAAGCTTCCCGCCACCAATACTCCAGACTCTTTGATAATTTGCCAGCAGCCGCAAGCTGAATATGATCGTCTACTGAGGCTTTTCGGGTTTCATATGTTGAGAATTAGGCGTAGGACATTTTCCGATAAGCGAAAATGGCATTTGTAGTAATATCTAAAAATGCGACAACCAACAAGTCTTTCATCCTGCGAATCTTCTATTTCTATCACCTTTGGTGAAGTATCAAGCACCTTGTAGCTATTCACATAAAGAAAAGTCTATTATTAACTATCACTCCTAATTTTCTACTAACGAATTACCAAACTCTACACTAAATCGCACCATTTTAATAATAAAAGTATAGCCATTTAGAGTTTTCCAAATGGCTATACTTTTATCATTAAAACTCCTACTTACCCCCTTCCCAATCACCCTCAACATCTCCTTCACCGCTGCTTCTATCTGTGTATCCTTACCATTGATGAGCGCATCGTAAGGCAGGGTGATATCGGGTTCCAACTGAAAATTTTCTAAGGGTCTTTTTTCTTTTACGCCATATTCGCCATCATGGGTATGCCAAATACCAGGGTGGGGTTTATCTGGGTTTCCCACCAAACAAAAGTGCTGGTACCCGGTACGGACATCGCTGTATGGCCTGCGCACATGAGCAGAAAATGCAGCTGTCAGACCTCTTACAAGGCTAAATATTTTGCATACTTGATAATTTTATGTAATTTAATAGAATATTTGCCAAAGCTGCCCCTTTTATGAAAGCAGTACTTTCTATCTTTCTATTATGTACCCTGCTCACAGGTTGCGACAAATACACGGAGAAACTGCATGAAACCAGCTCCTGTAATTTTGTTGATTTCTATTATACTGGGGATACCACCATTTCATTGGGGCCAATTTCCAACCATTATATAGTGGTAGCTTTTGACAGCAATGCCACAGAAAGCCAGATCAGAAATTTTATTGCCGCAGACAAAGAATTGGATCCTTCTTATCAGTTCAAATTGTATGCTGATAAAGTTACGGCCCTGAAATTTGCACAACCCAAAACCTGCGAAGAAATAACCGCAACGATTGCCCGCCTGCAAAAAAATGCCATAGTGGTATTTGCACACTATACCATGCAAACCAATGATTGCAGCGATCATGTTGGCAATACGATGGGGAATCTTTGTGTGAACAGTTATAGCAATCATTTCTATGTTAAAGTGAAAAATGAAAATGATATAACGGATCTTGAAAAATTAATCAAGCTAACCAATACCGAAATGGTTCAACAGAATGGTTTCATGTCCAAATGGTTTACCGTAAAAACCACTAAACATTCAAAAGGAGATGCCATGCAAATGGCCAACTATTTTAAAGAGTCAACACTTTTTGACTTTGCAGAACCTAACCCCTGGAAATTACCAGTTGAATGATGGCATTTTTTCTACACGGTCTCCGATATTGCGCTACCCACAGTTATCCTTCCGTATAGGTCTGGAGAACCTGCACAAGAGAAATACCAGGCCACTTACCCATCAAACTTTCAGCACAAGACACGGCCCAGATACGGCTATGATCCGAACCTGATCTGAATAAAACCCCTACTTTCAGGAAAAGACAAGACCGACAAGCTATCAGATATGTTTTTTATATATAAAAAACATATCTTACATGCAATTTCTAATTACCGATAATTTAAGTGATTCGTTTAAAAATTTACACAATATTTTCCTTGTTTTTTTGTGTCAATGTTTTATTTACTGAACATGTTCACGCTCAACTAATTTCCACTATTGCAGGTAATAATTCATATGGATCCACAGGTAATGGGGGCCCTGCAACCGCCGCTAACTTAGCAGACCCACGTGGGCTGGTTATTGACAAAGCAGGAAATATTTACTTTGATGACTATGCCCATTCTGTTATCAGAAAAATAGATGTAAATGGTATTATCACTGTTTTTGCTGGCACTACTGGTCAATCCGGATATTCTGGAGATGGTGGATTGGCTATAAATGCTAAACTAAAAGCACCTACATGGCTTGCTATTGATGCATCAGATAATATTTATTTTACAGACCAGAATAATCTGGTCGTCCGAAAAATAAGCAGTCAGGGAATTATCAGTACTGTAGCAGGACAAACAACCAGATTCAGCTATTCACCAGACGGTACACCGGCGCTAGATGCATATCTTGATGCTGTTTCAGGTTTAGCAGTTGATCAGGCAGGAAATCTTTATTTATCCTGTGCAAGTCGGCACCAGATCAGAAAAGTGAATACCTCTGGTATCTTATTAACCGTTGCAGGTGATCCTGTAAAAGCAGTTTCTCCGCAAGCTTTTACAGGAGGTTTTTCTGGTGATGGCGGGCCAGCCATTAAGGCAGAACTTAACTGGCCCTATGCTGTTCATATTGACAAGGACGGGAATATTTATATTCCTGATTCCAGAAATCATTGTATCAGGAAAATCAATACTGCTGGCATTATAAGTACCATTTCCGGAACATCGGTAAAAGGATATACCGGCAATGGTGGCCTCGCCACAGATGCCACTATGAATATTCCGGTAAGTGTTGTATCTGATCACTCCGGCAACCTTTACATAAGTGATCAGCTCAATAATACCATTCGTAAAATTGATAATGCAGGAATAATCTCCACGATTGCAGGAATAGGTGTATATGGCTACACAGGAGATGGAGGGCCGGCTACTGCTGCACGTTTAGCTGATCCCTGGATGTTGGCATTAGACCCAAGTGGTAATATTATTTTTTCCACCGGATCGCTTAGTAATTCAGCCATCAGAAAAGTATCTATCTGTGGGCAAATTGCACAAACAACAGGTATTCAGGAAATTTGTATTGGCTCCAACACTTTACTTTCAAATACCACAGCAGGTGGTAGTTGGAGCATCGATAATCCTTCCATTGCATCGATTGATGCTTCGGGAAAAATAACAGGAATCGCAGCGGGGAAAACAGTTGCCAGTTATAATAAAACCATTGGTACTTGTGTTGTATCGGCACCATTAGCCATAACCATTACCGGGCCTCCTACTGCATCTCCCATAACAGGAGCCTCAACCATTTGCGAAGGATTATCCACCACATTAAATACAACTACCCCAATGGGTAACTGGAGCAGTAGCAATTCAGGTATTGCATCTGTTGATGCATCAGGTAAGGTAACCGCAATAGCACCTGGCAGCACTATTATCAGCTATGTTGCAACGAATACATGTGGCACTTCTACTTTAACAAAGTCAATCACCGTTAATCCTACACCCAATATACAGTCTATTACAGGCCCTACAGAACTATGTGCTTCTTCAAAAATAGTTGTCAGTAATAATACTACCGGTGGCACCTGGAGTTCATCTAATCCAGCGGTGGCTACTATTAATGCAAATGGTGAAATAACAGGTGTTTCAGAAGGTAACAGTACCATTCAATACAGTGTAACAGCATCAGGATGCAGCAATCAATCTTCCATGCTGGTTACTGTTAAATCTTTACCAGCTATTACGCCTATTACAGGTCCTTCATTAATATGTAAAAATTCAAGTGCTCAATTGAGTAATGCTACCAGTAATGGCGTTTGGAGTAGTAATAATCCATCTGTGCTTTCTATATCTCCCAATGGTCTGGCGAATGGAATTTCATATGGTATAACATCCGTTAATTATACAATTAATAATAATGTTTGTGGAAGCTTAACAACTTCATTTACTATTAAAGTAGCTCCCATACCATCTGTTTCATTTACTATGCCTGTTATTTGCTTACCTGCTGGTAATGGTAGATTCATAAATACATCCACCATTATCGATCAATCAGAAAATGAATTCAAGTATCTGTGGAGCTTCGGTGATAATAGCAATGTTTCATCATTACAATCCCCATCACATACCTTTTCATCAACAGGACCTTTTATTATAAAACTGACCGTAACATCCAAAGAAGGTTGTAAAGACTCACTTTCTCAATCTTTGAATACAGTCTATCCACAGCCAAAAGCAAGATTAACTACTACTGCAAATGAAGTATGTGTTGGAGAAGAAATTAAGTATACAGGACTAGTTGACCCAGCAGTTTCATCTATCCGTTCTTATCATTGGAGTTTTAAAAATAATGATAGCTCTTTTGTAAAAGATCCTACTTATCGCTATACCGATTCCGGGCTCACCTACACCCAGTTTTACTTTTTTGATCAATATGGCTGTGTAAGTGATACGGCTAAACAACAAATCGTAGTGCATCCCTTCCCCAAACTCATTATGCAGAATAATAACGGGGTACTTGAAGGGGGGAAGATTTCCCTTGAACCAAAATACTATTATGGCAATTCTTTACTTTTCCGTTGGTCACCGTCTACGTATCTCAATAATACTACCATCGCATCGCCTATCAGTACACCCACTAATGATATAACCTATTTTCTTACCTTAACTGGTCCTGGCTCCTGCAGTGTAACAGATAGCATTGCTATAACCGTTTTTAAAACACCCATTATCCCAAATGTATTTTCGCCAAATGGTGATGGCATCCATGATACCTGGAAAATAAAATATTTAATCAGCTATCCCAATGCTGATATCCGGATTTTCAACAGAAATGGACAGATCGTTTTCCGATCGACTGGTTACAGCAAGGAATGGGATGGAACAATGAATGGAAAACCTGTACCGATTGGTGTGTATTACTATATCATAGATTCAAAAAGCGGAAGACCATACTTTACCGGCTCTGTTACCGTGATAAGATAATACTACGATATATTCCTATTTGATTGTACGAAATGAATATGATTACCGAAATATCTACGACTTAAACACAGAGTGAAGAATACAGCATCTATTGGTCATTTGCGATCATCAATACCGTGATCCCCCAACTGTGAAATTATAAGTAAACCTGAGACCTATTGAAACACCGCTTGCTTTCTTTGATGAAAAAGATTCGATGTAAGTAGCAAGATCAATCTGACGCCCGGCCCTGTCTGGTTGAAAAAGAAAACCAAATGCAGCACCTCCCACTACCCCATTAAATTTAATATCCACATTTCCTTCAGCATTATCGTAATAACTTTCTGCACCATATACATTAAAGCCTAATTGCGGCTCCGCATATATACCAGTTCCTTCGCGGTTAAAAGTGTACTTATATCCTACTTTTACAGGAATATATCCAACCCCATAACTGGTGGATTCCTTTTCAAAAAACAACTTAACCCCCGTTTCCATCGTAATAAAATCAGCTTCACCGGATGGGAATGCAAATTTTAATATCGCACCATATCCCAGCCCATATTTATTCCCTCTGCGGGGAAGCATATGCGAAAGTTCTAATTGAGAAAATAAATCTGAGGAACAAAACAAAATAAAACAGGCAGTCAATAACCACCTCATAAAGGCCTTCTTCATAACCATAACAGTAGTTTGTTGGCAAAATTTGGTTGCACGGCAAATATATAATATTAATTAATATAAAAAAATCACTACTCTCGCATCAAGGCTAAACCGCAAATATTGTTTCAGTTGAAAAATTAAATAAAACATCAACCAGCAAAAGGATGAAAAATGCTATTGTTGCTAAAAAGTTTACGGATACAATAAATATTTCTTCCGCATTTCCTTATAGGCACTCAACCCCGGCTCCCAGCTTTTACGGATTTCTTCTTCTGAAACGCCATTGATTATTTGTTGTCTGAATTCGCCCACACCAATCTGCACTTCTATAGAATTCATCTGATCACTCAGTCTTTCAAAAAACTTCTCTTTGAAAGGATGTGCTTTATAGAGCTCCATGATCCAGCCGATATTGATTTTTTTACTCTTTCTTAATTTCTCTACATCATAGTTACGCAGATCGAGTCCATAACATTCCTGATCCATAAACAAAGGTTTCTCTGCCATACCCTTGATGCTGGTGGGGGTGTAAGAAAACGAATAAATACCTTTCAGTTCCGGACTACCCAGCACCGTAAACGGATACATGGTACCACGGCCATGGTTAAGGTATACCCCTTCAAACATACAGGTGGATGGATATAACAGGATGGCCTGCTGTGTATTTAAATTGGGAGATGGTTTTACAGGCAATGTATAAGGCATATCGTGGTTATAATTGGCCACAGGAACAATACGCAGGCTGCATTTTACTTTATTGGCCAGCCATCCTTCCCCATTGGCCATCTGTGCAAACTCAGCCACTGTTAGGCCGTGCGACATCGGTATGGGAAACATACCGATACCCGATCTGTATTTCATATCCAATACCGGACCATCTACCAGGTAGCCATTCGGATTGGGGCGGTCGAGTATGAGTAATTCTTTTCCATTATCTGCACAAGCTTCCATTAAACGCGAGAGTGCATTGATATTGGTATAAAAGCGAACGCCTACATCCTGTATATCGTAGATCATGATATCAACATCTGCAAGATCTTCTTTACTGGGTTTGTTTTTCTTTCCATAGAGTGAAATAATCGGAATACCGGTTGCCCTATCTTTCTCATCAGCAACTTCTACCCCCGCACTGGCATTACCACGAAAACCATGCTCAGGACCAAATACTTTTACGATATTCACCCCAAGCTTATGCAGGCTGTCTACCAGATGCACTTTACCAATAATGGTGGTGGGGTTAGCCAATATGGCAACACGCTTTCCTTTTAAGAATGGCAGGTACTTCTCCGTCTGGTCGGCACCGGTGCGAATGGATTTGGCATTTATTGCATCCGCTGCAAATGATGGCAGATTACTGAATATAAACAGGCAAACAAACGGTACTATCCATTTCTTCATATAAGGGCAATTGAAGGTTAAATATAAGTACAATTCTAAAGGAGGCGAATTGTAAAGCCACCAATGCACAGATTACCTGAACCAGTCTGTACATTGGTGGCTTTCTATAAACAGGAACACTCAAATAGCAAACATCCACCGTACATCAAACCTGTCAATGATTTCTATCAGCGGTTCCTGGTCTTCCATTACAACTAGGGTATTTTCATAATCATACAATTGCACGATAAAATGTTTTCTTTCTTCACAACTCCTACACAGGATCAGTACTGCCATATAGTTACCTACCCTTCTCCCTTCATGATACACCAGATCAGAACCCTGTATCGTTACTATTGGCGAGTGTAATACTGCCCTTATAACGGGTCTGTCTGCATAGGTGCCAATTTTTTGTGTAAAGTCTTCAATAACCAGGTCGCCGCCAAAACAGGCATGATACAGCGTAAATGCCTCGCGGCAGTTACCACTGAATGTAAGAAACACACCACTTCCTGTATGGGTTACAGGTGTATTCATTTGTTGGCTTTTGTTTCATTTTCCTTTTTCCGGAACAATAGTAAATCCTGTATCAGTTTCTCTGGTAAGGGTTCCTTGTTCGGAATCTGTATGGCGGCTTTACTTACTTTATAATGCTTTAGCTGCTCTTTGAAATGTTCGAGCAATGCCTGACTAAATGGGTGCGACAGGGTAATATGCTTATCGAATGCTGCATAATAAATCAGGTAACCCTTATACTTGAAACAGGGTATCTGATAACTAATACATTCTTCTACATCCGGGACCAGTTTTCTGATCATCTTTCTGATCTTCTGCATTCTTTGCAAAGCTTCTCCGCTGAATGCAGCATGGTATTCATCAATATGCTGGTAATTGGTTTTAGCCATGTTGCACTGCTTGAGGTTGAAAACGATAGGATATAAATAAAATCACACCTACTACCACCGGCATCAGTATAAAGCCGATGTTACCATCTACCATCATATGACTGATGACCGCAAACAACAGGTTGAAACTGAGACCTGCATAGGCCCACTCTCTCAGTTTAGCGGGTAGTCGGGTAATAGCAATCGCAGTTGCACCCAGTACTTTGCAGACAATCAATGTATAGGCGAAATAATCCGGGTAACCGAGGGGCTTGGTGCCTGCGTTCACATATTCCGGCATAAACAATACAGTTGACAATGGCATCACGCCTTCCCATAAAACAATGATAATGGTAGCGATCCAGAAGATGATTTTGTTGCGTTTCATGATGAGGTGTTTTAAGGTGGGTCTATTATTTGTTCGTGACATATTGAACAAAATTGTTCAGAATGGCCTGCCAGCCCTGCTGTTGAACCTCGACCGGGTTTTCAGCCTCAGCATCAAAAGTGGTGGTAATCAGCACCTGGTTTTCTTTTTCTTCAAAAAGCGTGGTAACCTGTCTGCCATCGGCCATGGTATAGCTGATTTCTTTGTTGGGTACCACCAGATCATATACCCCTCCGAAATCAAATCCGAAACTACCATCTCTGGCTTCCATCCTGTGTTTAAAAGAACCGCCGGTACGCAGGTCATTTTCACTACTCGGACAATGCCAGTCTGGATGTGCCGTATTCCATACCTTTATGTCTTCAGGATTGTTCCATGCATCCCATACTTTCTGAACCGGTGCTGCTACCTGGGCTGATATGGTAATTTTTGTGTTTGTGCTCATTTTCTTAAGTTTATTGATGGATTGTTGATTGACCCTGCAAAGATGTATCACCCATCCTTAGATTGCAATACTTGAAAACGACAAGTTTAGGGGTGGATTATGACATTGGATTATTTTTATTGTTAGATATAATAGAGCCAGCCATGCGTGTATCTGTTTTTGTTCCCGAATATGGTGTTATCGAAGCCATTACACCCCCTTTCAGGTCATTTCATACGGCTAATGAATTCCTGACGGCATTTGGCAAAGAGCCTGTATTTGAAGTAGAATATGTGGGGCTTCATACCCATGTTCCTGCCAATAACGGGGAATACACGATTAAGACAGACCGCTTATTGAAACAGGTGGAGCAAACTGATCTGTTGATCATTCCGCCTACTTTTGGAGATACCGCCCGGGGCATTGAAGCCAATGCAGAAGCCATCCCCTATTTTACAAAACTATATAAGCAGGGTACCAGTCTGGCAAGCCTCTGTATTGGTGCTTTTCTTTTGGCAGAAACGGGTTTATTGAATGGTAAGAAATGTTCTACACACTGGGCCTATATCAGCGAATTCAGGGAAAAATATCCGGAAATAGAAGTAGAAGACGGGGCCATCATTACGGAATATGAAAATATCTACAGCAGTGGTGGTGCCAGCAGTTTATGGAACCTGGTTTTATACCTGATAGAAAAGTTCTCGGATAAAGAAACTGCGGTTATGATCTCCAAATATTTTGCCCTGGATATTGGCCGCGATAGCCAGGCCCAGTTCGCCATCTTCAGAGGCCAGCGTAACCATACAGACACAGAGATACAAAGGGTACAGGATTTTATTGAGAAGAATTATGAAGAAAAACTCAGCATTGAGCAACTGGCTGAAATGATCAATACCGGACGAAGAACTTTTGAAAGAAGGTTTAAGCAAGCTACCAGTAATGCCCCGATTGAGTACCTGCAACGTGTGCGAATTGAAGCCGCTAAAAAACATTTTGAAAGCTCTAGAAAAAATGTAACCCAGGTAATGTATGATGTGGGGTATACAGACACCAAGGCTTTTCGCGATATCTTTAAAAAACTGACCGGCTTAACACCGATTGAATACAGGAACAGGTTTGTGAAAACAGTGGCTGAAATTTAATCAACCGAGATTTTTGTAATGGAGAAGATATCTGATAACAGATCATTAGCCGCTCCCTTTTTGGCTATGTATTTGATAATCAATGTCTCAAAACATCCCTTTTCTGCGCAGCAATATGGATGATATTTTTTCAAATATTTTAGGTATCTTTATATATCCCCCGTTAGATTTCCTCATCCAGTCCTGAAATAATATCATGCGTAAATCGCCGTTTTCCTTATTATTATTTTTCCTGGTATTTATCGGTTGTGGTAAAGACGACATGTATAATGAGGCTGACAGATTCTGCAATTTTAAAGGGTATTACTATCCTAATAATGTGGCTAATTTGATTGGCGAATTATCCAATGACTACATCATGCTGGGCTTCGACAGCATATATAATGAGTCTGAGATAAGGAAATTCATATCAGCTGAAGCCGAATTCGATCAGCAGTATAATTACAAGCTTTTGGGAAAAGATTTTGCTGTGCTGAAATTTAATACACCTAAAACCTGCTCAGCAATAGCAGCTTTTATTGCGAAAATGCAAAAAAGCCCCATAGTGAGTTATGCCCATTATACCATGAAAACAAATGATTGCAACGATCGTTTTACCAGATTTGGGCTAATGCTGGGCTTTACTTGTATAACTATCTATAGCGATATTTTTTCCGTAGAAGTAGCAGATACGAACAAACTTGCTGATTTGTACCAACTGGTAGCTGAAACAAAAACAGAACTATTGCCATACGTCAGCTCATCCCCTAATGTGTTCATGCTGAAAGCCACAAAAAATTCGAAAGCCGATGCGCTAGCAATGGTCAATTATTTTTTTGAATCGAAACATTTTGTATCAGTAAAGCCTGATTTGTACAATTATGCGGTTAAATAAACATCTTACACAAGCTCAGGGAGAAAAAATATCCTGGCTTACATGCGTTCCGGGTTTATAAAGGTGTTTATTAAAAATCGAAATGATAATTCAATCCCACACCTACCATACCCACATGATCTTTATTGAAGTTACCCTGCTGGTAACGTAACTGTAGTTCCAGGCTCCCGAAATCATGTCCAAATGATTGTGACCAGGTAAAACCGGTATTACTGTCAGTAGCCGTTCCTACTGTACTTTTTGCTTTCAGTGTATAGAAACCCAGACCTACCTGACTTTCAAAAAATAGTTTTTTATAGGTTTTCCGATACCCGAACAGCAATGGAACAATATGATAACCCGATGAAACACCCCCCACCAGTGTTTTTACCTTAAAGTATTGGTAGCCTGCCGTAAGTGTTAGATAATCTCTTGTTTTGAGCAGATACATACCTTTTACATTGGCGCCCAATCCGGTGTTTACCACTTTTCCGAAATCACCTGTTGGCAAGGCAAGTTCAGGACTTATCTGCAAATGCCACCGGCTTTCCTGGGCATGCACCATAAAAGCACTTACCAGCAGACATATCAGTATTGTTATTTTTTTCATATAGGTCTTTTATCAGGTTTTGATTTATTTCTTATACAAAGGAGTGCGTTTCAATAAGTACTGTAATGTGATCTTGTAAGCATTATCACTGCTCCAGAAACTCTGGTGATCCTGGCTGAAGAGGTTTTCTCCCTTGTCATTGAATACACTCATGGTAACAGATGTACTGTAATTCTGAACTGAAGTACTATACCCGCTATAAGACGATCTTCCGTTAATGGAACCAATGACATTTTTATTATTGTTATTGTTCAGCTTAACTGTACTTGAACCAGAACTGATATTGCTGGCACTTGTTTTATCCTGTCTGATAGATCCCTGTAATACAAATTCTACTCCCAATACATCACAGATTTCACCCATGGTAAATCCACGGATATTGCCACTGTTTACACCCGCTTTAATCAGCAGTGCATTGGTTGTATTGGTAGATTGTAACTCGAGCATACCCGCATGTTTCGACAAAAAAGAAAAAGCTTCATTCTGAACAGCATATGTCATCTGCTCACCCGCATCCTGCTTATCAATCAGATAAGAGAAAGGCAGAATGGCTACTTTATTGTGGTGATCGCCTAGTCCTGAGACTACTACGGGTTTGGGATTGGCATTCCCAGGTGTGGTATTCGCTGTTTGAGATGGCAATGCCGGTTTATTAATAAATTCTATACGGCCACTGGCATAGGTAATTTTAAGGATATCGGCTTTTTTGATGGTGTATACAAGGGTTTCGCCTTTATACACGAATTTGATATCCGCATCATTGATTTCGGTTACCTTACCTACCATTTCATCACCATTGATTTTTAGTACCACATCGCTGTTGTTATTGGTTTGTGCGATGACAGAAAGAAAAAATAAAAAAAACAGTAATGTTCCGATGATCTTTTTCATGATGTACATTTTAAAATAGGGTACCTGATACCATTCAGGTAATAAGCCTATGCATTAAATATAAAAAATTCTTTTACGGGTCGTATCATATGTTCATGTTTGAATACCCTTTATGCATTTCCTGATTCCTCCATATCTATTTTTTAAAACCTGAATCCGGTTGAATATCTCAAAAAGGGATAGGACCTGGTAAAGTCAGGATAGTTCTGATAATTACCTTGTAAACTAAAGTGTCCCAATTCAAGTGTAAAAAAAAGATTATCCCTGGGTTCTAACCTAAACTCATTGGTTACGGTGTTCAGAAAAAAATCAGAACGGTTCCCATTTAATGTTTTAAACCAGCCTCCCCGGTATTGAAGGCTATAAAAAAACTTTTTATTGAAACTCATTTCCGTACCGGCATGATAACCGATACCGGGGCCATAATCATAATTTCTGCCTTCGCCATAATAAAGGTATACATCCGGAACAGCAGCGAGTACAATCAAACTTCCTCCTGCTGTTGTTTTTAACTGATTTCTGGGATTCTTTGTTTTCCAGTCGGAGATAATGCTATAGCGAAAACTTTGTGCTCCATATTCAAAAGCATTGTTTTTCAGAAAATCGTAGTTCATACTGATAACGCCCATATGGCTTGCCTTATCCGTTGATCTCATCTTCCACCGACGCAGATAACCCGTAACAGCGAGTGTATTGATATAACCTGAATCAGCTGCACCCGCTTCTGCAGTTACTGCAAAACTACTGAACGGTATTTTAGAGGCTTCATTGGCATTACCATATAACACCCTCAGGCGCAGATAGAATTCATTATTACCCCTGCGCTTAAAAAAGTCTTTTGTTTTCTCACTAAAAAATCTGCCCCCATAATCCATAAATGTGTGTACCAGTTTGGGTCTTACCTGCTGCGATGAAAAGGGTTGTACCCTTCCCCACTTTCTGTCGATTATCCTGTTTAAGCCATTCACCGGATTCAACAGCAGGCCGAGAATTTCCTGCGTGGTTCTTTTAAAACCCCGTGCAGACGGATCGATCAGCGCATTTGATAAACGAAAAGTCATTTCGCCCAGTGATATCCCTCCCAGACTTGTATTGATAAAATCGTTGGGGGCAGGCACATGTGTTTCGCCTGCTACTTCCCAAAACAAACTACCTGCAAAAGCGGCAGGTGCTGATCCCCAGAAATTATAGCCATTGGTTCGCAGGGTATTGAAGTAAAGATTGCCATGAAAAGGATGCGCAAACTGATTGGTTTGAAAAGAATTATCGTCCCACTCCCAGGAAGATGGTTGTACATTATGTGACAGACTTTTGAAGGATATTTTGGCAAAATCTGCTTTACGCACAAAGCGGTTGATAGACCATGGTACAGCCTGTGTTACCAGCAGCTCTGTAACACCTCTCACAGCTCTTTTGTGTCCGATAATAATATCCTGTTTCGCCGGATTAAAGAGGCTTGTATCTGATGTTTGTGCCCATAACCTTTCCATATCTGTAACAGTCGCCATGATCAGCATCAAGCAGAGGATCACAGAACGGCATTGATGATATGAATATCTGTTCCCCTTCATTTTATTGATTTGCTGTTCTTAAAAAATGAAATACGGTAACTCGCATTTACACCTATCATAGTGAGCTTATTCACACCTGCATCTTTCAGGTTACCCTGCTGATAACGAACCGATACATCCAGATGCGGCCATATGAAACCAAAACTTTGTGCCCAGGTGAAATTCGCATCTGTACGCTGCTCTTTCTGTCCCAATGCAGCTACTTTGATGGTATAAATACCTGTTCCGGCCTGCGTCTCTGAATAGAAATGGTTGATATACCTTCTGTAGCCGAATAAAACTGGTATAATAGTATACCTGGATGAAAAGTCAAAACCCGGATTCAGCACATCGTCTTTGATATTGAATGAATAAAAACCCATACTAAAACTTCCCTGATCACCCGACTTACCTGTTAACAACCATTTCATCAATGCACTTCCACCGGGCTGGTATACTTTCGAAAAATTACCGGTGGGAAAAGCTAGTTCAGCACCGGCTATCATATCCACCCTCCCTTTTTGAGCAGATAGATGAATCGCAGAAAAGAAAATTAAAAAAATGCTTGCTGCTATTTTCATGAGGGTGTCGGCTGATTTAATCTTTGTATTCTTTTTGTATAGTGTCCAGTGTTTTTTGTGCCGAAAGTCTGGCCCCTTTTAACAACTCCAGCATGGTACGAAAAGATAGTTGATAAAACGCTCTTTCGCCAACAGCTTCGGTTAACAGTAATTTACCTGCAGCAGTTAAAGGCACAGGTTCATTGGTACTTTTTTTCAATTGTACAAAATCGAATAAGCGGAAATAATATTGTTGACTCAGTACTTCCGTTGTCATTACATTTACTTGCAACTGAAATTTTCGGATGGCCTGATCGTATCGCATGATCTGATTGGCAACTTCTTTTTCTTCAATCAACCTTAGCGCCCCTGCATTTTTCAACTGTTGAATGGTTCTGTCATCATAACTAAAATCTTCAAAACCTATATAATTTGTCCATAAACGATAGGCTTCTCTGGAATCGGTCTTTATGGCTTCACCCGACAATAGACCGATGAGGGTATCTAATCCTTTTTCTGCTCTGCTCCAGTCTGCCAGCAAGCGATCCATTTGCCGGATATCGGAACTGATATCTTCCTGAATGGAATGGATGTATTCTCTTTCCTGCTTATGTTCTATGCTGTTATGCACCTGCATTTCTGCAAAGAATCCGCACAAAACTGCCAGAAACAACATAAAAAACTCTTTCAGACTTTCCTTCCATCCGGAACCTTGTTCATGCTTGTGATGATGATGTACCTCCATACTATATTTTATTGCATCTTTTATTTCTTACCGATACATACAGTTATCATTCTTCTCGTATACTGCTTAGTACCCATTGATACCCAGCTTCGCCTCTGATCATTTTATAACTGATGTACCTTGTTTTGGTAAGTCCCTGTTTGTCTATCACCGTAAACCTACGTTGAAGGATATTTTCCACAACAGCAAATTCATCTTTACCCTGATAACCTTTCGATGCCACTGAATCATCCTGAATATCAGGAAATGAAATCATACTCATCGACCGGCCCTTGTTCACTGATAATCCAATCACATCTCCTTTTTTTTCGGCTGAGCGTGTTCTTGTATAAATTAGTAATTCCGGATAACCGTCGCTGTTTATGTCTTCCATTTCTGCATTTACCAAATACCTGTCTGTTAAACCAATCCGGAAACGGGCAGTGTCTTTGGAAAGTCCATAAGGTGTTACCAACAGGTACACCAGCGAGCCTTTCTTTTGTGTAGTAACATCGAAAGATATATTCTGTAGTGTGAGAAATTTTGAATAAATGCGAGGGTCGATCTGCGAAGCTTCGAGATTATTTTTTTGTCTGATGTAGTTCCCTGCGAAACTTGCACCACCTGAACAATAATAATAGAGTGCATTCGCATCTTCCTGCTTTTCCGGCTGTATCTGTAACAATGAATCTTTGAATACCAATAGTATATTGGTTCCATTTACAACAGCCCGTAGTGTGCTGTCATCGAGTATTCCTGCTTCTGCATCAAAAAAGCAGGTTGCTTTTTTTCGGTCAGCTCTCGATCGAACCGAAATATGATAGGCACTATCTTCTCCTTTACTGATGATGATGCCTATCCAGTCCCAGCCTTCATTTCTTTTTGCATAAGCATTGTCTGCATAATGTCCGATAAACGGATCACGCTCGCCGGATGTATTTCCGGGCTGCTCATCTGTTTCATTTGTGCATGCGGATGCAAAAAAAATGAGTATCATCAGGCTAAAACACCTGCAATATTTGCTCATGGCATAGGTTTGGTTGTTGCGCGAAACGTTATTGGAAAATAAGAATTTTAGATGAAATAAATAAGTAAACAGATGCTTTTATGCGCTTCCTCAACCCTAAATGTTCACTCATTATTTCACAAATAACGCCTCCAGTTAAACAAAACCCTTATCCCCGCAAACCAAACCTGCTGTAAAGCCGGCGCAGTTGCTGTTGAAGGAGCCAGTAACCTTACCCGATGAGGAATATCTGTACCGGTATACAACTGTAATAAAATACCCGATGACTGATTGGCTGTAAAACTTTTATAAGGTCTGTATTCAATAACAGGGAATTCAATTTTAGTAGATCGGTATTCAATAAGGATCGCCTGATTATTGTTATCAGGTAAAATCAGGTAATCACGTGGCGAGCGAAGTCCATATAATGAAACACCCATCTCTCTGCCTAAAATTATCTGAAAACGCCCTATGCCTGTATGAAGTGCAGACTGCCATGGAATAAGTCCGCCATTGACGGCGGCTATGGCCATTTTTTTATACAGCTTCGGTGCCAGTAATCCCAGCACGGGTGCTGCCAGAATAAGATCACCCGGAATGATACAGAAGGGCATGCGTAAACGAAGATTATAAGCTGAGCGGGCAGGAATGGCAGATGTGATGGCATTGGTAGCCACTGCTCCTCCACTGTAAAATATATTGTTACTGGATGAGGATTCCTGTTTCCATCCTGCATCAATAAATATCAATCCATCACCCGATTGGTTCACCACACCATCTAATCCCAATCCGAAACGGATATTGGCTTCCAAACCGCCCAATGCACCTGCTTCGTTTTGATCAGGTCCAAATCCACCAGAAACAGACATCCCGCTGATACCCGTACTGATGCCAATAAAAGGTCCCAGTTCAGCCCGGAAACGTGGCAATGAACCGGCACCACTTGCCAGCCCTGGGATAGGGGTCATTGATACCATTTCATTGATCATAGCTGTATCAAACGAAAAATCAGGCATGGTTGTATTGGTACAAACATTAAATCCGTCGGGATTTCTGTCTCCAGGCCCCAATGGCATCTGACTGTTCAGTACAACGGAAAACAATTGGGTAAGACTTTGGCTCACCACAGTGGATACAAGCTGAATGTCCTCTTCTGTTATATAAGCATCCCCTTTCACTACTTTTCTTTTACCTGCCCAGGTTTCTATTTCAAGTCCCTCTTCGTTATAATGATCATGTGTACCCTTTTGCAATGCAGCCCCACCCCAGGAACCAGCAATATGTCCGGCAGCAAATGCATCCTGAAGAAAATGTATAGCAAAAGCTTCATCGGCCAATGCGGCAATCAGTAAAGAAGTATGCCCGGGTGTTTGTTCAGACTCATGCCAGTAATTCCAGAGTTTCTGCATGGCCAGTTGATGAAAATACGTATATACACCCATCGCATTGAGTGATGCACCCTTCCTGGTACATTGTTGAATATATTGGATCAATGAAATTTCTGTAGTGTTTCTGGGCAATAAAAAGTGTACACTGTTTACCCCTGCGCGACTTGCATAGGCGTCATCTTTTTTTAACAACTGCATATCAGACATCCGGAGATAATTGGAACGCTGGCTGTTATTTTTGGCTGATAGCAATCGTTCACCCAGTTTCACGCCTACTTCATTTACCCCTGATATCCAGGTACTATTGGTTATTGTATGGAGCATTTCAGCAGGAGAACAACTATGATCTCCTGCAATAGCAGGCCATGCAGCAAAATCGAGTAACCGAACTTTTTCACTTTTTGCAGTGTCTATTACTGAAATACTGAATCGATTCTTATACTGCTGCTGCGCAAGGCTCCACAAGAAATTCAAGGTATTTCTTTGCTGATAAGATAGCTTTTGAATTGCTGCAATCGTAATCAGTCTGTGTTCAGGATATACCCAGGCATATATTCGTTGCGGATACACAAAGGTTATACACGCAAACAATACCGCAATCCTGCAACCGGAGTGCCAAAACCTGCCTGCAAAAATTGAATACGATAGCATTTCAGGAAAGTTACTGAATATATAAATTGGCTGGTAAGTATAACCACATAGTTTTAGGGAAACCGTATGCCATAGTTTTTCATGCTGATATTATTTTCTAACTTACCCTTATGAAATGGCTATTCTTTATCGTTGTTCTAATATGTAAAGATTTACAGGCCCAACCTACACTCATCGTATTGGGTACCGTACAGGATGCAGGCTCTCCTCAAATTGGCTGTACCAAAGACTGCTGCCAACAACTGTTTACCAGACCTGACCATAGCCGAAAAGTTGTTTCATTGGGACTGATTGATAAAGAAAACCGCAGTACTTATTTATTGGAAGCGAGCCCTGATATCGCTGCACAGTTACGCTTACTTAAAAAATATTCCAATAAGCCTCATGATTTTCCTGATGGCATTTTTCTTTCCCATGCACATATCGGGCATTATACAGGTTTGATGTACCTGGGTAAAGAAGCGGCGAATGCCCAGCGAATAGCGGTATACAGTATGCCACGCATGAAAGAATATTTATCACAAAACGGACCCTGGAGTCAACTGGTGAGCCAGCAGAATATCGTACTTCAAACACTTACCAATGAAAAAACGGTTAGGTTAAACGCCTCTTTGGATGTTACACCTTTACAGGTGCCTCATCGGGATGAATATTCAGAAACCGTTGGCTATCTTATCAAAGGGCCCGATAAAAGTGCTTTGTTTATTCCTGATATTGACAAATGGGAAAAATGGGAGCGCAATATAGACTCATTAATTGCCACTGTAGATTATGCATTTATTGACGCTACATTCTTCGATGCAAAAGAAATCAATAACAGAGATATCAAAACCATACCCCACCCCTTTGTTATTGAAAGTATGCAGCGCTTTGCTCACTTATCGCTGAATGATAGAAGAAAGATTCATTTTATTCACTTTAACCACACCAATCCACTTTTGATAAAAAGCAGTTCAGCGGTTAAGAAAGTATTGGCAGCCGGATTTAGGATTGCATCAATGGGAGATGTTTTTAAATTATAAACCGACTTGCTATACTTCCAGTTCGAAAAGACTCACTTTGTCTAATTTATAATGATCGGGCAAAGTACTGGTATCTTTTAATGCCACCATTCCCAGGAAACGGAAACCACTATCCTGATAGTGTTGTATGAGTTTCTGATTCTCTCCTACTGTATCCAGCCGCACGTATTTACAATCCTGCTCCTTTGCATACCCTTTTGCCCAGTTCACAATTTCTTTCACCAGATGTCTACCCCTGAATGCCGGCACTGTGGTAATACGGTGTATGTAAATAGAGGGGTCGGCATCTTTTTCTTCCCATATCTGCGGATCATTAAAGGTAATGGCCCATATACAAGCCAGTTCTCCATCTATCATCATTTTCCATTGCCTGCCTTCTTCAATTTCATTGATTACCATATTTCTATCAAACTCGGGGAAATGCACCCAGAATCTCTCTTTCATATACCCGGCAGCCATTCTGTATAAACTGAAAATAGTATCTAAGTCTGCGAGCGTGCTGTTTTGTATTTGCATATGGTAAAATTAGCAGGTCTGGTAAATTGAAAAGAATGATAAATGACAAACGGCTTTGCACAACCACTACCTTCCAGATTTGGCTATTTTCAGAGGTATTTTCTTGTCTTATAAAATGAGGTTTTTCTCCCGCCCGAATGCTTTGATCGCTCTACAGGCAAAGGATACAAATGCCCACGTACCAAGGATGTTATTTAGCAAAAAAAACGTATCTTTATATAGTACGATGTAAGTACCAGACAACTTATAACAGGTTGGTTCAGGATTTATTTTCAGACTGCAGGAGATGAATACAATCATGCAGGGCCTCTTTCCATTCCCGCATCACAATGCCATAATCCTTACTGATTTTACCCGTATCCATTACCGAATAAGCAGGTCTTTTGGCAGGTGTCGGATATTCTGCAGTTGTAATACCCTTGACGTTACAAGCAAGCTGAGCTTCTGTTGCAATGGCTTTCGCAAAATCGCACCAGTTGGTAATGCCTGCATTACTGAAGTGAAAAATACCATAGTGCTTATTACCGGCCTCCAGTTGCTGAATGATTTGTATAATGGCAGCCGCAAGATCATGTGCATAAGTTGGTGACCCGGTTTGATCTGCTACTACATTCAATGATTCACGGTCTTTCATCAAACGTATCATTGTTTTTACAAAATTGTTACCATGCGAACTGAATACCCATGAAGTTCTGATAATAATGGTTGCCGGATTATTTGTCAGCGCCAATTGCTCGCCAGCCCGTTTACTGTAACCATAATAATTAACCGGATCTGTTGGCTCATTCACAGGATATGGTTTTGTTCCATTTCCATTAAATACATAATCGGTAGATATCGTAATAAGTGTAGCATTTAGTTTTCTGCAGGCATCTGCCATGGCACCTGTGGCCGCTGCATTTACCTGATAGGCCATTGCCTGTTCTGTTTCAGCTTTATCTACAGCCGTATACGCTGCACAATTAATACAATAGGCAGGGCGGTATTTTTCGATACAGGTTTGTATCGATAGGTTGTCGGATAGATCCAATTCAGTCCGACCTAAAAAAACGAAATCAAATGAATGATACGCAGCTGCCAGTTGAGAAAGTTCCCAACCCAGCTGACCATTTTTACCTGTTACGAGAATAAGCGGCTTAGACATATGATCAGTTAAACTCTTTGGGTTGTCTGGACCATTCTTCTTTGGGCAGTGACTTAAAATATTCGTAGGTTTTTTTCAGTCCTTCTGCTCTGTCAATTACAGGCTCCCATCCCAGTAGTTCCTTTGCTTTTGTAATATCTGGTCTGCGCTGTTTGGGGTCATCGACCGGTAAAGGTTTGTGTATGATTTTTACAGAAGAACCGGTAAGTTTCAATACTTCTTCGGCAAATGCGAGTAAGGTTATTTCATTGGGGTTACCAATATTTACAGGCAATGCATAATCGCTCATCAACAGGCGATAGATGCCTTCTATCAGGTCATCCACATAACAAAATGAACGGGTTTGGGTACCATCACCAAATACGGTAAGATCTTCTCCTCTCAAAGCCTGTCCGATAAATGCAGGTAAGGCCCTGCCATCGTTCAAACGCATTCTTGGCCCATATGTATTGAATATGCGTACGATTCTTGTCTCCACCCCATGATAGGTATGATAAGCCATGGTAATAGATTCCATAAATCGCTTGGCTTCATCATACACGCCTCTGGGGCCCACAGGATTTACATTTCCCCAGTATTCTTCTGTTTGTGGATGTACGAGCGGATCACCATATACTTCACTTGTTGAGGCTACCAGTATCCTGGCTTTTTTTTCTTTGGCAAGCCCCAGGCAATTGTGCGTACCTAAAGCACCTACTTTCAGTGTTTGAATCGGTATTTTCAGGTAATCAATCGGACTGGCTGGCGAGGCAAAATGAAGTATGTAATCCAGATGCCCCGGCACATGAATAAATTTGGTTACATCATGGTGAAAGAACTCAAAGTCTGGCAGGCTGAAGAGGTGTTCAATATTCTTCATGTCGCCGGTAATAAGGTTATCCATTCCGATAACATGGTAGCCTTCTTTTATAAAACGGTCACAGAGATGTGAACCCAGAAAGCCAGCAGCACCTGTTATGAGTATTCTTTTTTTTGACATAATCTATGGTTGTTGATCCATCACTATCAGATATGGATCATGGTCTGTTCACTATCAACTATTTCCTGCCAATACTTTCGTAATAATAACCCATATTTTTCATCTGTTTTACATCAAACAGGTTACGTCCGTCGAATATGGCTTTGCTTTTTAACCGTGCCTCCATCATTTCAAAATCAGGCGTACGAAACTCACTCCATTCTGTTGCAATAATTAAAGCATCGGCTTCATTGAGTGCATCATACTGGCTATTGGCATATTGTATCTGATCGCCCAATAACTGTTTTACATTGGACATCGCTTCCGGATCAAAAGCAGTAACAGAAGCGCCTTTTTCAAGCAATACCCTGATCATTTCCAAAGCAGGTGCTTCTCTGATATCATCCGTATTGGGCTTAAATGCAAGCCCCCAGCATGCCAGTTTTTTACCCTTTAACTGATGATCAAAATACTGTTCTATTTTTTCAACCATGTGCAGTTTTTGATGGGCATTCACCTGTTCTACTGCTTTTAGTATTTTAAAATCATAACTGATTTCTTCTGCCGACCTTATCAAGGCCTGTACATCTTTGGGGAAACAACTTCCTCCATAACCGATACCGGGAAAAAGAAAACGCTTACCGATCCTGTCGTCACTACCAATACCCCTGCGCACCATATCCACATCGGCTCCCATTCGCTCACAGAGTTGTGCAATTTCGTTCATGAAGGATATCTTGGTAGCCAGAAACGAATTAGCAGCGTATTTGGTAAGTTCTGCAGAACGTTCATCCATATAGATAATGGGATTACCCTGACGTACAAAAGGTGCAAACAGATCACCCATTATTTTCCTTGCGCGTTCAGAATCGGTACCCACCACTACCCGATCTGGTTTCATAAAATCATCCACGGCCACCCCTTCTCTAAGGAACTCAGGATTACTTACCACGTCGAATTCGCCTTTATAATTGAGCGCAATGGCTTCTTTTACTTTATCTGCCGTACCTACAGGTACGGTGCTTTTATCAACAATGACTTTATAAGCAGTCATGATTTTACCCAGGTCTTCGGCTACCCCAAGAACGTATTTAAGATCTGCTGCACCATCTGCACCGGGAGGTGTGGGTAAGGCCAGAAATACAATCTCTGCTTCACTGATACCCGTTGCCAGATCGATTGTAAATTTTAATCGCCCCTCTTTGAGGTTACGAAGAAATATTTTTTCCAGCCCGGGTTCGTAGATCGTTATCTGTCCTTCAGATAAACGTTTTACTTTAGATACATCAATATCAATACAGGTAACTTTATTCCCTGTTTCTGCAAAACAGGTTCCTGTTACAAGTCCAACATATCCCGTTCCAACAACTGCAATCTTCATTCCTTATTTATTTACAAAATTTAATACATGCGCTGTTATGTACTCCAGTTGATCGGCATCCATTTCCGTATGCACCGGTAAAGAAATGACTCTTTCTGTAAGCCAGTCTGTAGTGGCAAGATCATAGGCAGGCAATGCAAAACTTTTAAACATATCCTGTTTATGCCCCGGAACAGGATAATAGATCATAGATGGAATTTTATGATCTGCCAAATAGGCAACCAGTTCATCTCTGTTTACACCATTCAGCAGCAGGGTATACTGATGATATACGTGCGAACTATATGATGCTACATATGGTGTGGTAATTTTTTCGTTGCCGGCAAATGCATCATTGTAATAGGCCGCAACAGACTGCCGGGCCGCATTGTATTGATCCAGTTTTTTTAGTTTAATATTCAGTATGGCAGCCTGAATACTATCCAATCTCGAATTACAGCCCACTACCTCGTGGTAATATCTTTTCTGTTGTCCGTGGTTGGCCACCATCTTCAACTGTTGGGCCAGTGCATCATCATTGGTAAAAATGGCACCGCCATCTCCGTAGGCCCCCAAATTTTTACTGGGATAAAAGGAAGTTGCACCGATGGTTCCCATGGTACCCGTTTTTTGAACCGTACCATCGGAAAATGTATAATTACAACCTATTGCCTGTGCATTGTCTTCTATGACATAGAGATTATATTCTTTCGCTATTGCGAGAATTTCTTCCATGGGTGCAGCATGACCGTATAAATGCACCGGAACAATGGCTTTGGTTTTGGATGTTATGGCTTTACGCAATGCTTCCGGATCCATACAAAAAGTGCGGGGATCTACTTCCACAAATACAGGCGTTAACCTTAACAAGGCCACTACTTCTGTAGTAGCGATATAAGTAAAAGAGGGTGTTATTACTTCATCACCGGGTTGTAAACCCAGCGCCATCATAGCAATCTGCAACGCATCCGTACCATTGGCACAGGGAATCGTATGTTTCACACCAAGGTATTCATTCAATCCACTGGCAAAATCCTGAACCGCTTTTCCGCCAATATAGGCAGCCGAGTTTAATACTTCCTGAATAGCAGCATCTACGTCTGTTTTAATTTGTTCATACTGCCTCTTTGTATCCACCATCTGTATGGGTCGCATGCTTTCTGTGCTTTAGGGGGCAAAATTACTGTAAAAAAGCTCAGCTTATTGCCACCTACCTTATCATCAAAATGGTTTTCAAGCCGTTTAAGTTGTTATTTTGTACTTATAAATTATTGCTATTGCGTTTATTGTACCGGTTATTTGTATGGGTATACCCCAAAGCCGCATGGTTATTATCTTTTTATAACCCTAAGGCCCGGCTTTGGATAGCCGGCAGAAAACAACAGTTCCGTAAACTCGCTATGATTTTCCATACCAACCAAAAACCAGTGGTATGGATGCATTGCTCATCATTGGGCGAATTTGAACAGGGCAAACCCATTCTGGAAAAAGTTAAGCAGCAATTCCCGCAATATTTTATACTGGTCAGTTTTTTCTCCCCTTCCGGTTATGAAATCAGAAAAAATGATCCGGTAGCCGATCATGTCTGCTACCTTCCCATGGACCGTCCCTACAATGCTGTAAGGTTTTTAAATATTGTACAGCCCTCACTGGTATTTTTTGTGAAATATGAATTCTGGCATTATTACCTCGATGAAATCAAACAAAGAAATATTCCCTTACTACTGGTATCGGGTGTATTCAGAAACGATCAGCCATTTTTTAAGTGGTATGGAAATTTTCACCGGAATATGCTGCAAAAATTTTCCCATTTATTTCTTCAGAACACATTTTCAGCAGATCTCTTACAGCAAATCGAAATGAAAACAGATTTCTCTGTAGCGGGTGATACACGTTTCGACCGTGTACTGCAAATTGCCGGCAGGTTTGAAGAAATTGCTCCCATTACTTCCTTTTGTGGCGACCATCCGGTAATTGTTGCGGGCAGTACCTGGACAGAAGATGATGAAGCACTGGATCATTTTGCCAATACTTACGCTGATATTCGTTTTATCATAGCCCCACATGATATTGATGAAGACCGACTAAAAGAATGCGAACAACTTTATGAAAGAAGTATCCGTTATTCGGTATGGGCAGCTCAGCCTGAAGCAGGCCAGAACAAAAATGTACTGATCATGGATAATATGGGTATGCTGAGTAAACTGTATCATTACGCTACTATTGCCTATATAGGGGGTGGTTTTGGCGATGATGGCATACACAATGCACTGGAAGCTGCTGTATTTTATAAACCTGTAGTTTTCGGTCCCGTTTACGATAAATACCAGGAAGCCATTGATCTGGTAGATGCGGGAGCAGGATTCAGTATTGAAGATGCTTTGGAATTGGAAGAGCAGCTGAAAGCATTATTATCCGATCAAACCCTTTTAAAAGAGTCTGGAACCATTGGGGGCAATTATGTAAGGGATAAAGCAGGTGCTACAAAAAAAATCCTTGATTATATTCACGCAAAACGTCTTCTTACCAACTGATCGAACATGCGCGCTGCTTCGCATTGATCATTCCATCCGAGTTTCACCTTCAATTCCCTTTCTATCCAGTATTGCGCTTCCGGATAAATGCTGAACCCATTGATGGTTTTCAGGCTTCTCTCATACATATTTTCATCACCGCGAAACAATTCATTCACAAAAAGATAGCGGTCATTAATCCCAACTGCTTTTTTAAGATCGCGTACAGGTGCACTTTGTAATACCGTGGCTACTTCTACCTTTTCCTCTTTCAGTCTCTCATTTATTTCAGGTTGTTCATGCTGCGCCACCAGTAATTCATTCAACTCATATACTTCTTTCTGAGATTGAACAGATTGATGTACCATGGTAGGTATTTCAACCGGCATATTCATCATCCAGGGAATCGATACTTCTTTTTCAGCCGGTTCTGCTACAGGAACCATTTGTGCAGGTTCAAAAACTGGCTCTTCTACCGCTAAGCTTTCCTGAGGTGTTACTACTTCAGGGATAACAGGACCAACCGTACCATTCATATATGATGATGGCATCGTAACCGAAACCTTGCTTTTAATAGTAGAGGGCTGTTGCTGGAGAGCTGTTTGCAGTTCAGCCAGCAATAGACGTGTATTTACCAGCAGTTTTGCAGCATCAGCATCCTGCTCAAACTGCTCTTTCAATTTATTGATCAATGTGCCTACTCTTTCCATGGCATGATGATTTAGGGGGAGAAACACAAGTTACTAACGTTTTTTAGTACCATTTAGTATTTCTCCCCCTGTTTTTATTGCCATCCACCTCCCAGTGAACGATATAAATCGATCTGAGACTGCAGTAAAGTTTTATACGTAAGTACAGACTGTAACTGACTTTCAAGCGATCCCTGCTGTGCTGAGATCACTTCAAGATAAGATGCATACCCTGTTACGTATAGCTCCCGGGCCGTTACCACAGCCGATTCCAGCGCCTGTGCCTGCTTTTTTTTCAATTCATATACTTCCTCATTATTTACCACCGCAGCCATACTGGTAGCTACTTCATGATAAGCTTTTACAATGGTTTGCTGGTATTCATACCATAATTCAGCCTGCTGTGCCTCTGCTTCTTTTAACATTCCTTTGAGTCTTCCGCGGTTCCATACCGGTCCCGTAATACTACCCAGCAACCCGTACGCAACAGAACCGGGGGTTATCATTTGCGCGGCATTGAAGGAGTTGAATCCGATATAAGGTGTGATATTAAAAGAAGGCAGAAATGATTTCCGGGCAGCACTCAGTTCGGCACCTGCCGACATCAATTTCAGATCCGCAGCCTGTATATCGGGTCTGTTCACCATTAAATCTGAGGGAACACCCGTTTTTACCGTACCCGTCAATTTCAGGCTGAATAGAGATTTTTTTCGTTTTACTGGTTGTGGCAATCTACCCAGTAAACGATTTAACTCATTTTCTGTTTGCACAATGCTTTGCCTGATAACAGCAGAAAAACTCCTGGTGTTGTACAATTGAGCTTCAAATTGCTGAACCGCTAATTCATTGGCCCTCCCTCCTGCTTTCTGTATTTTCACTACGCTTAATGCATCTTCCTGAAGACGGATATTTTTCTCGAGAATTTCCATTTCACTATCCAGTGCCACCAATTCATAATACATATCGGCTACCTGCGCTACCAGTTGTGTTACCAGCCATTGACGTTCTTTTTCTGAAGCCAGTACTTTTGAGAAAGCGGCTTTTTTTCTGTCATTGAGCTTGCCCCATACATCCATTTCCCAGTTACTTTTTAAACCGAGAAAAAGATCAGGGGTCAATACCGGTATTCGCTGGTCTTTTGAAATATTGGGAGAAAGATTCGTATCGAAATTACCCACACCATCAATGGTATACTTACCAAACTTTGTAAATCCCGCCGATGCAACTGCTTCCAGCATAGGTAGTCTTGCATTGGCTGCGATATTCATCTGCGCCTTTGCCATACTGATTCGCTGTACCGCTTTCCGGAGATCGAAATTCTGTTTGAGTGCCACTTCTACCAACTGCAGCAAAGCAGTGTCTGCGAAAAAACTCCGCCAATCCATGTTCTGCATTTTTGAACTATCCTTACTACCCTTATAGGTAGCCGGCAATTCAATTTCCTTGAATGACTGTGTTGACTTTGGTATGGAACACCCCACCATGATCACAACAGAACAGACTATAATGTATATAGATGATTGTATTCTCAGTTTCATGAATAAATGATTTATCGATCAGTATATTGTTCAACATTTTCTTCCGTTACTGTTACCACTGTATTTTGGCTGTTACTTGTTTTTTCAGACAGCTGCGCAAATAAGTAGTAGAGTCCGGGTATTACAATGACGCCGAATAAGGTGCCAATCAACATTCCGGCTGCAGCAGCAGTACCAATAGAGCGGTTACCCATGGCACCTGCACCAGATGCAATACATAAAGGAATGAGCCCCGCTATAAAGGCAAAAGATGTCATAAGAATAGGTCTCAGCCTTGATACAGCCCCTTCAAGGGCAGCATCGATAATACGAAGTCCCTGTTTGCGCCGCAATATGGCAAACTCAACAATCAGAATGGCATTCTTTCCCAGCAAACCAATCAGCATCACCAGTGCTACCTGGGCATAGATATTGTTTTCCAGTCCGAATAATTTCAATCCCAGAAAAGCCCCAAATACACCTGCGGGTAAAGAAAGAATAACCGCCAAAGGCAAAAGGAAACTTTCATATTGCGCTGCAAGCAACAAATACACAAACAATAAACAGATAGCAAAAATGAAAACAGCCTGATTACCTGATAGTATCTGCTCTCTCGTCATACCAGACCATTCATAACTGAACCCTCGTGGCAAAGTTTTTTCTGCGGTTTCTTTCAATGTATTAATCGCATCGCCACTACTGTATCCCGGTGCTGCATCACCTGTAATAAGCGCAGAAGTGTACATATTGTATCTCGTTAGCTGTTCCGGACCGAATACCCTTTCCAGTTTTATGAACGTAGAATAAGATACCATTTCACCCCTGTCATTCTTTACATATAACTGAAGTATATCTTCCGGTTTTGAACGGTATTGCGGATAAGCCTGCACCATCACTTTGTACATTTGCCCGAAACGGATAAAGTTGGTAGCATAATAACTGCCTATCAGTGTTTGGAGTGTGCTCATGGCATTTTCGATGGTAACACCTTTTTGCGCTGCCATATCCTGATCTACATGTATCATATATTGCGGAAAGGAAGGATCGAAGCTGGTAAATGCAGCCCCTATGACTTTTGTTTTTTTCAGTGTATCAATCAATGCGTTGGCCACTGCAGCTGTTTTTGTAAGGTCGCCGGATCCTGTTTTATCAAGAATACGCATTTCAAAACCACTCGCATTACCAAAACCCGGAACAGTTGGCGGAGGAAAAAACTCAATATCGGCATCTTTGATATGTGCGGTTTTCTGTTTCAGCAATGTAATGATCTCATTCACCGATTCGGTTCTTTCCTTCCAGGGCTTCAGGTTAATCATAGCCATTCCATAGGAGGCCCCTGCCACTTCTGTTACAAGACTATAACCTGAAAGTGTAGATATATTTTCAATGGCTCCGATACCCTTCACCGATTCCTGCATCTCATTCATTACGGCTGCTGTTCTTTCCACTGTAGAGCCAGCCGGCGTAGTTACATTCACATATACCATACCCTGGTCTTCTGTTGGAATAAACCCTCCCGGCAATACAGCTGAAATACCCCATGTTGCCATAAAAAATACAACCAATAGTGACAATGTAACCACCCTTTTTCCGGCGATGGCCTTCAAAAGTTTTTGGTATCGGGAAGAAGTACTGTCGTACCTTTTATTGAACCCTGCGAAAAAGCGTTGCAGCCAGTTTTTCTTAGCCGGCAGGTGCTGATGTTTTAACATAATGGCACATAAGGCCGGTGTAAGTGTTACTGCATTAATACCTGAAATAACAATGGAAATAGCCAGCGTGAGTGAAAACTGACGGTAAAACACGCCAACCGGCCCCGAGAGAAAGGCAACTGGCACAAACACGGCCGACATCACCAGTGTAATGGCAACCAATGCGCCACTTATCTCCTTCATGGCTGCAATGGTTGCATCCATGGCCGACATATGGTATTCCTGCATTTTAACGTGTACGGCTTCCACCACCACAATGGCGTTATCTACCACAATTCCAATGGCAAGTACAAGTGCAAACAAGGTCAATAGATTAATGGAGAAACCAAGTAGCTGCATAAAACAAAGCGTACCGATCAATGCAACCGGTACGGCCAATGCAGGAATAAGTGTGGACCTGAAATCCTGCAGGAATAAAAATACCACGATAAATACCAGTATAAAAGCTTCAAATAATGTTTTGATTACTTCTTTAATAGAAGCATCCAGAAAGCGTGATACATCATACGCAAAATTGTATTTCATGCCGGGAGGAAAAGCAGTTGCCTTCAACTCTTCCATCCGTTTTTTTACGTTATTAATAACATCTCTTGCATTTGAACCGGGGCGTTGCTTCAGCATAATGGATGCTGAAGGTTTTCCATCCGTCTTCGATTCCATACTATAGGTCATGGAACCAAATTCAACATCTGCAATATCTTTTAACCGCAATACAGACCCATTTGACTCGGCTCTTATTACAATATTTTCATACTGTACAGCTTCTGATTTTTTTCCGGTATAACGCAAAACATATTGCAATGATCCGGCATCCATACCAGAGCTTTCGCCTGTTTTACCAGGTGCCGCTTCAACATTCTGATTCCGCAAAGCATCTACCACATCCTGTGCTGAAATATTATATGAAAGCATCCGATCGGGTTTCAGCCATACCCGCATGGCATACTCTCTCGATCCCATAATCTCAGCAAAACCTACCCCATCAATACGCTTCAACTCCTGAAGAATATTGATATCCGCAAAATTGTAAATGAATTGTTCATCAGCAGTTGTATCCTCACTCATGATATTGAGGTATAACAACATGCTGTTTACTTCTTTCTCGGTAGTTACCCCGGCCTTAATGACTTCTTCTGGCAACTCATCCAATACAGTTGTTACCCTGTTCTGAACGTTTACAGCTGCCTGATCGGGGTCTGTACCTACTTTAAAAGCAATGGAAATCAGTGTAATCCCATTGTTACTGGATACCGACGACATGTAAGTCATGCCGGGTACACCATTGATCGCTCTTTCAAGCGGTGTAGCAACGGCTTTGGCACATACTTCAGCATTTGCTCCGGTATACTTAGCCGTTACAGTAACAGAGGGCGGAACAATATCTGGAAACTGCGTAACAGGCAATGTAAATAAAGCCAGTAATCCTAACAGGGTTATTAATAAAGAAATCACCAGCGACAACACGGGCCGCTTAATAAATATTTCGAACATGACTGTTTATTTGGAATAAGCAATAAAGTTGGCTTCTGTAATCATACGCGGACTGATCTTCATACCATCACGGATATTCTTCACACCTTCGTACACGATTCTTTCTCCAGGCTGAATACCCTGCTCTACGATATAAAAATCAGCTACCCGGTTTCGATAGGTAAAGCCCCGCATCTTCACTATATTATCATTGCCTACTACAAATACATAGTTCTTATCCTGTATTTCAAACACTGATTTTTGCGGAATCAACATGGCATCTTTTACCACGCTGGTTAATCTGATTTTCCCGGATGCACCGTGTTTCAGTAATTTAGATGGATTCGGGAACCGGGCACGAAACGCAATGGCACCGGTATTTTCATTGATCTCCCCATCCATGGTTTCAATACGCCCTCTCTGCGGATATTCTGTTCCGTCTGACAATACCAGTTGAATGGCCTCTTCTCGTGAGGATGCGTTTGATTTATCTTTTCTGAATCGCAGATATTCACTTTCAGATACATGGAAATAAGCGAACACATCATGTATATCAGAAATAGTTGTAAGTAATGCGCCCGGATCAATCAGACTTCCTATTTTCAAGGGTATACGGTCTATTACACCATCGAAGGGAGACTTAATACTGGTGAATGATAATTTATTCTGTGCACTTGCCAGTTCAGCATTGGCTTCTTCCACTTTAGCTTTAGCAGCCCTCAGTTTGGCAGATGCAAGTTCAAACTCGGTGGAAGAAATCACTTTCTTATCCACCAGCATCTTGATCCGATCAACTTCCAGTTCAGCTGCTTTTGCCTCTGCTACTGCATTTGATACATTGGCTTTTGCCTTGGCCACTTCGGTTACGTATTCAAGGTCATTAATCTGAAAAAGGAGTTGACCTTTCTTTACCTCCTTTCCTTCATCTACAAATATATTTTCGAGAAAGCCATGCACCCTTGCACGGATTTCTACATTGCGTACAGCCTGTATTTCAGAAACATATTCTGTAAGTAACAGGGTATCTTTTTTCTGAATCGCCAAAACCGGCAGTTCAGTATTTTCATTTTGATTTTGCTGACCGTTGTTTTTGTCCTTACAGGACATAAAAAATATAACCAGAAAATATACGAGGGGTAAAAATGATCTCATTGTACTTTTTGATAACTGTGAATGGAATAAATACAGGATTACCCGCACTGTAACTTGTAACAGTGCCGGGGCAAATGAATCAATAAAGTAGCCTGAAATCAGAATGGAGTGAGCCGGAAGAGAAAACCGTGGAAATGCCCCAGTTCGGGTGAGGGGTAAAACCGGTTAAAAGCACCTGTATGCGTTAATGTGTGCGAGGGTGATGGCAGCATTTTTTCCCGCTGTATCGCCACAACTACCCTGGGTAGGGCTGTTTTACCTGTTACCCTGAATATACTATAATGCGCCCCTGACTCTTCGTTATTGGGAATATTATCCTGTAAACCATGCACCGACTCAAGTACATACTCAAGTACCGTAAATGATTCGGTTTTATTAAAGCGCAGCTGACCGGCATCATCGGCGAGGGATCCGGATGAAAAATGACAACCTGGCCGGGCGGTCACCATATTAGCAAAACCCATGAGCAGTAGCACAACAATAAGCTTCTTAAAAAATTCTGTCATATAATCTTTTATTTGCTCAAGGGACGAACCCGGGATATATAAAACAAAAATAGGAAAATAAGGTTCGTTTAAAGTAATTTGCCCCACCCCATTATTAAAACATTAACATGTTTATTGAACCCAATTTAACAGGTGAACGCAGAGGATGGATTGAAGTGATCTGTGGCAGTATGTTCAGTGGCAAAACAGAAGAACTGATACGCAGACTAAAAAGGGCGAAGATTGCTAACCTGAAAGTAGAAATTTATAAACCGGCCGTTGATGTTCGTTATGATGAAACACAGGTGGTAAGTCATGATGCCAACAGTATACAAAGTACACCGATAGATAATTCACAAACCATTCTGCTGATGGCCCAGGATGTGGATGTGGTTGGTATTGATGAAGCTCAGTTTTTCGATGCAGAAATTATGCATGTATGTGAAATGCTGGCACTGAGGGGCACCCGCGTAATTGTTGCGGGACTGGATATGGATTATCTGGGGCGTCCTTTCGGACAAATGCCCAATTTACTGGCCATTGCCGATTATATTACGAAACTGCATGCCATTTGCATGAAATGTGGCAATATTGCCAATGTTTCTTTCCGTAAAGTGGAAAATGAAGGACAGGTATTACTGGGAGAAAAAGAAACCTATGAACCCCGTTGCCGCAAATGTTTCCATGAAATGAGCCCCAGCAAGGGTTGATAGAACCCTCGTAGCAAGGTGCAAATTGAATGGGACAAAAACAATAGTAATGAACACATGAAAAGTAGCAGCACGATACTCGCACTGGTAAAAAAAGACCTGTTGCTGGAAATGCGCCAGCAATACACGCTGTATGGCATACTACTTTATGTAGCTTCCACCATTTTTGTTGTTTATCTGTCAATGGGGCAGCCCGACGACGCTGTCTGGAATGGCCTGTTCTGGATCATCCAGTTGTTTGTATGCGTAAATGCCGTGGCAAAAAGTTTCCTTGCCGAAGGCCGTGGAAGGATGTTATATTTCTACACCGTAGCCGGGCCTGTTGATTTTGTATTGGCCAAACTTATCTTCAACCTTTTACTCATGCTCATCATGAGTTTATTGAGCTTGTTGATCTTCTCACTATTACTGGGTAATCCACTGCAAAATTTTCTGAAGTTTACAGGTATTGTTTGCCTTGGCGGCATCAGCCTGAGTCTGGTATTTACTTTCCTTGCTGCGATAGCCGCAAAAGCACAACAACAATCGGCTATGATGGCCATAATGGGTTTTCCCCTCATTATCCCACAGTTATTGTTGCTGATGAAGATTTCAGGAACCGGCTTCTCTGATGTAATTCAGGCAGGCTGGTGGCAAATGGTAGCCATGCTAGCCGGATTAGACATACTCGTGGTTGCCCTGGCCGTGATATTGTTTCCTTTTTTATGGAAAGACTAAGCGCAAATGTCTGATATCAGATGGCAGATGTCAGATGTAAGACATAGTGAATATCAAATCTGCCATCTGACATCTGACATCAAAACCTTAGGTGCCTTACGGTCTGGCCTTTATTAATGAGTTGTTTTAGTGAGTCTATACCTATTTTGAGGTGTCGTTCTACATAGTCTGCTGTTACTTTTTTATCGCTGGCTTCTGTTTTTACACCTTCGGGAATCATGGGCTGATCACTAACCAGTAATAAGGCACCGGTTGGAATCTTATTGTAGAAACCTACGGTAAAAATGGTAGCCGTTTCCATATCAATGGCATAGGCCCGAACTTTTGTGAGATAAGCCTTAAACTCATCATCATGCTCCCATACCCTTCGGTTGGTGGTATATACGGTACCCGTCCAATAATCTACCTTATAATCGCGAATGGTGGTTGAAATGGCTTTCTGTAAGGCGAATGCAGGCATGGCAGGTACTTCTGCAGGAAAATAGTCATTGGATGTACCTTCTCCTCTTATAGCTGCAATGGGTAATATCAGGTCTCCGAGTTTGTTTCGTCTCTTCAATCCACCACATTTCCCCAGAAACAATACCGCTTCCGGTGCTATGGCCGTAAGCAAATCCATAATTGTGGCAGCACCGGGACTACCCATACCAAAATTAATAATGGTAATACCATTGGCGGTGGCACATTGCATGGGTCTGTCGGCTCCCACCACTTTCACTTTGTTCCATTTGGCAAACATGGTTACATAGTTACTGAAATTGGTCAGCAAAATATATTTCCCGAAATTTTCGAGTTTTTCTCCGGTATAACGTGGTAACCAGTTGTTCACAATTTCTGCTTTCGTCTTCATAATATATTTTTTTAGTGTTCCTGCCCGGTATCTTTGATACAGGTTAATTGGCTAAAATACAAAAAATCAATTCCATTTACAAGCATTATGATCAAAATTGCCTACCCATCCTATCCTTTTAAAATAGAAATGAAAGATGGCAAAGAGCAAATTTTTGACCCTTTGCGCAAAAAATGGATCCGGCTTACACCAGAAGAATGGGTTCGACAGAACTTCCTGCAATACCTGTTACAAATAAAGCAATACCCTCCTTCTCTGATTGCCATTGAGAAAGAAATTACGGTCGGAGAACTTAAAAAACGCTTTGATATTCTTGTCTATAAAAATGATTCCCCCTGGTTATTGGTAGAATGCAAGGAAATGAATATACCTGTTGATGAAACAGTATTTCATCAATTGCTTCGATATCAGTCATCTTTACAAGCCGGATATATCATCATCACCAATGGCAATGAAACAAAGGGCTGGGCTACCATCAATAAAGAAATTGTCTATTTAACTGCCATACCCGACTACCACGACACCCCTTAACCATTCTGCATCATCCAAAATTCAGGGGTTTCTCATATAGGTTTTATATGATCCCAATGTATGGCAATCGATGTTATATTAAAAAACACACAGTAAGCTGAGTATCTGTTATAAAAAAGAGGCTGCCTTAAAGGCAGCCTCTTTACAGACAGTTAATACCCAAAATTAACCTCTGCTTTTTATTAACCTGACAACTTTTCTTTGTGTTCCCTGAATGAATTCAGCATAATAAATACCACTGTTGTAATTATGTCCAACCTGTATAGAACTGTTGGCACCCAGTTTAGATCTAGCATCTACTACTCTACCACCTGCATCTATTATGCGAAGTTCAACCGGAGTCTGGTTTTTACTTTCCAGTTTTAGCGTGAAGTAGGTAGTGCTTGGGTTAGGCATTACTGTTACTTTCAGATCTTCCTCTGTTTTGTTAACTGTGGCAACTTTTTCAGATAAAGTCGTTGACTTCATACTACTACTACTGGCCGCTACAGGCTGTGCCGGTGTGGTGCAATCAAAACTGTTCCAGATGACCGTATTACCTTTACTTTCCACCTCTTCTGCTATGAACAATCCTGTCATATACACATCATCTTCACAACTTGCAGCAGAATGGCCTTTGTGATCACAATCATTGTGATCATGCGATTTATGACGACAGGTTTTGCTGGTATGCGCTTTGTGGTCGCAATTATCCCGATCGTCATCACCTGAATCGGTTGCTGTTACACGAAGCTTACCATCCGGCATATAAATATTGGCTATTATTCTTGTATCACCTCCTTTCACCGTAAATTTCTCTTCATCCTTACGGTTATCACCCATATAGAAAGTTACTTTGTAGTTATCAGGATTTACTAATACCTGACTGCCAAAACTAACTTTAGCACTAACTCGTACACTTGTATTGGGCGCAAAACGGATATAACTGTAAGTATTATTCTTAGCTCCTTTTTCTGCTACCAGATCGCCGATGTTCAATACTGCATTTGTAAACCTGACACTCGCTCCCTCTTCCAGTTTTATAGTACCAAATGTTGTATTGGTAACCGTCACACTGATACCTTTCTTAATAGTCAGGTTTTTATAATTACCAGTTAACGTGGCATTATTTACAGAAGCTGTAAAATTGGGAAGGTTATTGGTATTGGTGTTATTATACTGCATAACAGGCAGACTTACGTTTGCGACACCAATAATCTGTGTTGGAATACCAATACCGGAACCATCTTTATCAATACGTGGTGCTTTTACAAATGCGCCTGGTCCGTTTACCGCACTATTACTTTTGAATTCGGCCTCACCTTTGGCAGTAAGCACACCTACACTTCCTGTTGCTACTTTGTTGTATTTACCCAGTTCTACTTCCTTATAAGCGAGTATGGTATAATTACCCGCTACATTTTGTTTCTGGTAGTTATACACTGCCGGCCTTGCGCTTACACAACCGCTTGCTGTAGCTTTCACAAAGAGATAGTAGTTACCATCTGCATTGCCGAGTCCAAGACTCAATTCAGGATTCGCACTAAAGCTGCCCGCTGCATTAACAGTAGACCAACTATAGGTAGCGGCATTGATACTTGATGCACCTGTTACAGTGGTTTTGTTACAGAAAGCATCTGAATTGCTGCTTACATAAGAAGCTACTGGCAATGGGTTCACCGTTACAGTTGTTTGTGCAGTATGGGTATTACCATTTACATCTGTCACTGTCCATGTAATGGTTGAAGCACCCATGCCGAATACTCCACTTGCATTTAAACCAGTTCCTGTTCTGTTTACCCCACCTGTTACTGTATACATAACAGTTGCAATACCACAGTTATCAGCAGCTGTCGCCGCAGGAACAGTATAGGTGTTGTTTCCATTAGCACTTGCACAGGTTACTTGATTGCCAGGTGCTTGTATGTTTGGTTTTTCTGTGTCTTTAACTGTTACAGTAAATGTGCAACTTGAAGTACCAATCGCATTGGTTGATGTTGCAACGATGGTGTGTGTACCGATGGCAAAGAAGCTACCCGATGTTACAGGATTACCATTCTTTGTATAACTGATGACAGCAGCGGGAATGGCCGTATTATCAGTTGCCGCAAAATTCACAACAGCCCCACACTGACCTGCATCATTTGATACAGTAATATTCGCAGGACAAACAATGACAGGAGGTAATCCTGACACCGTTACAGTAAAGGAGCAACTTGCTGTTAATCCTGCTGCATCAGTTGCCGTGTAGGTAACAGTCGTTGTACCCATCGGGAAAACCGAGCCGGATGGCAATCCAGCAGTTTGGGTTACAGTTACACCGGTACAGTTATCAGTAGCTGTTGGTGCCATATAATTTACGACCGCACCTGCTGCACTTGTTCCGGTAATTGTGATATTCGCTACACATTGAATAGTAGGCGGTGTTACATCCCGGACTATTACTTTCTGTTCAGCAAAAGAGCTATTACCACTTGCGTCGGTAAATGTCCAATGAATGATAAATTCACCCTGTGTTTGATAAGTTAACGGATCTGTTGTTGTTCCTGTAACCTGTCCACTACACGCGTCTGTTGTTATTGGTGCGGTGACTGTAGCTGCGCATTCTGCAGTGATATCTACCAATACCGGTACCACAGGTGGTACATTATCCTGAATATGTACAGCAATCGTATTTGAAGGATTAGAGCTACAACCATTGGCAGTAACAACAACGCTGTAATCGCCACTCGAGGTAGCTGTATAATTTGCAGAAGTAGCATTTATAATATTATCTCCATTCTTTTTCCACTGATAGGTGAATTCATTTCCAGTATTTGCCTGAAGTACTACTGAACTGCCCGGACAAACAGTTGTTGCACCCGCTGCAGAGATAGAAGCAGATATTACAGGGTTCACGGTAATATTGAACTGTCTGGAAGTTCCACAACTCATGGTTGCACCCGCATAGTTTGAAATAGCAATAATACTTGCGGTGACAGGGGCATTGCCGGTATTGACAGTAGTAAATGAAGGGATGGTGTTACCACTTCCATTTACCAAACCAACCGATGCACCGCCAAACCAGGAATAAGTTGTTCCGGCAACCTGCCCAACAAAAGTAACAGGTGTTGTGGTAGAACCCGCACAAACTGTCTGGTTCTGAATAGCAGCAAAAACAGGTATCGGATTTACCCTTATGGTAAAACTTACTGGTGTGCCTACACATCCGTTATAAGATGGTGTTACAGTTATGGTTGCTGTTACAGGGGTGTTACCGGTATTTTGCCCAACGAAAGAAGCTATGTCACCAGTTCCGCTTGCGGCAAGCCCTATAGAAGGCGTATTATTTATCCAGTTATACACGGTACCCGGTATTGCTCCACTAAAATTAATCGCTGTAGTTGCTACAGCATTGTGGCAAACTTCCTGATTGGCCACCGGATTCACCGTTGGAGCCGGTGTTGTGGTGATGGATACGGGATTAGATGTAACGAGACAACCAGACGCGCCTGGCACAGTAACTGTATAATTACCCGCTGAAGTTACTGTTATTGACTGTGTAGTTTGGCCATTGCTCCACTGATACGATGATGCAGCAGGTGCAGTGAGGCTTACAGAACCGCCACCAACACAGAAACTTGTTGGTCCATTGACCGTAATCACAGGTTTAGGCAGGTCTAATTCATCAATAATAACACTTCGTGTCAATGAACAACCATTTGCTGAAGTAATCACCACCGTATGTTCACCTACAGTTAGTCCTGTAGCCGTTTCTGAAGTCTGTCCATTATCCCACAGATAAGTATATGAAGTACCACCACTGGCTAACCCGTAAATGGCACCATCAAATGATTCTTCAATAAATGTAACATTCGCATTTGATTTATCTACCTGCAGAAAATTACTACCTCCTTGATAGTTATCATTCACTACATACAGATTACCACTGGCATCAAATATCATATCGGTAAAGTAATAATATTGATAGCCGGAGTTATAATACAGGTTTCCTATATTGTTTATACTTAAGTTATTAAGATCAATGGTAAATAACTCGAAATCTGTAAGTGCATACAGTTGCCCGTTTGTAGGATCAAACTGAAGAGACTTGAATTCATATCCAAAATAGCCAATATTGGTAACCGAATTTGTATTTAGGTCAACCGTATAAAAGTACCCGTATGCATCTGAAAGATACAATACTCCATTATTGTCAAATACGATCGATCTTGCATAATATGGACCGTTACCATCAATATTTAAAGCAACTGGTGTTGCATTGCCCGTTAAGGGGTCAATCTTCCACAATGGATTATAATAATCGTCAGCTGTCGCATAGATATCACCTGAAGGGCTAACCGCCAATCCAAGAAAATAGGCATATGCGTTCGTTCTTCCGATTTCAGTAGTGGCACCCGTAGCCAGATCGATGGTTAATAGTTTACTATCCGAATAGTCGCCGGTTATAGCATAATTTTTTCCACCGCCACCTTGTATTGATACTGTTGCTGTTCCATTATTAAGGCCAACACAGGTTGCAGTTTTTGTAAAGCTTGCCTGAATGGCATTGATTTTAAATACTTTGGTAACTGATTTTACACAACCGTTTTCATTGATTACTTTGTATGAAACTGTTGCTGACCCACTATCAGCTGTACTAAGCAAGCCATTAGGATTAATGGTTGCTGCATTAGTGTTATTGATGCTCCATTGTCCGCCGGTTGCAGTGTTACTTAGCTGTATATCCGAAGATGGGCATACATTATTTAATCCCATAATGGGCGATAGTTCGGGAAGTGCATTTACGGTTACGGTTTTATTGGCAGAAATGGTACCACAGCCGGCCGGAGCAATACTATACGATATCACTGCTGTGCCGGGTCTGACAGGTGTTACCAATCCATCACTATTTACATTGGCTATACTGGTATTACTGCTGCTCCAACGCCCCCCGGTCGTGGTGGTATTGAGACGGGTAGTAGTATCCATACAAATCACATCATTTCCGGTAATTGGATTTACAACGGGTGTAGATGAGTAGACATTGACTGTTGTAGTAGCTGTATTCACACAACCATTCGTTCCGGTTGCCGTTACCGTGTACGTAGTTGTTGCAGATGGCGAAGCTACCACAGATGATCCGGAACTTGTATTTAGACCGGTTGACGGGCTCCAATTAAAAGTAGCCGGAGAAGAAAGTGGCAGTGAAGTACTCATGGTAGCCTGTATTTCTGCTCTTGACCTCACTACATTCCATATCCTTATTTCATCCAGATTACCTGCAAACGGATTACATCTACAAGTGCTTGGAGACTGTCTGGCTATGTTGATAGGTCCTCCGCCAAAATACAATCCACTTCTATAAAAAAGATCTGTTTGTACACCGTTTACATAGAAGCGCAACTCACCGGTCGAAGCTTCCCATGTACAAGCTACATGTATCCATTCGTTATAAGGAAGCTGATAATCGCTGAATGACCATCCTCCATAGGGATTATAGAAACCCAAACCTCTGCTGTATGCTTTTGCCTGAAAAAGAAAATTATAATCTCCTCTGTCAATAATGGTATTATCCGTTTTGGTACCATCCATTTTAATCCATGCTTCAATGGTAAATTTGCTTTGCATGGTATTGATAACGGAGGCATCGTTCACTTCTATATAGTTACTATTGTAACCTGTACCCATATTAATAGAACCAGATGATGCCGGAATACTAGCTGCGTTTGACCAGGATGGGTTACCCCTGAAATAGCCTGTAAGATTATTTCCACTGTAATCAGTAACGGTACTGCCTGAACCTTCATCCATTTTCCAATACCCTACCAACCCATTGGATTGGGTAGATAAGGTAGATGAGCCTCCAACACAAACATTCGCATTGCTGGATGAAAGAAACAAAGCAGGGCTTGCCGATGCTGTTACAGTTACCGAAACAGGCGTGCGTGCTGAAGATGTGTTACCTCCACTGGTAACATCTACATAATAGACCTTATTTGCTGTAAGGATAGGTGTATTAAAAGACGCTCCTGTAAATAATAGATTTCCACCCACAGCTGCATCGTACCAGTTATAAACCGGAGATGCTGCAATCGACGAAGCTGTTAAAATGGTTCTCGCACCGTTACAAATAGTGGTATTGCCGGTTACAGCACTTATAACGGGCAACTCTACCTTTCTCACTCCTTCGGGGATACGCCCTGCAGCGTCATGACCAATAAAAAGAAGCAAAGTGCTACATAACACAACGCGTACCAACATGTTAACAGTAAATCTGTTCAGGGTAGAAATCAATTTCATAATAGTGATTTTGGTATATATGCACTTATGATGGTTTCACAGAACGCATACAATTCTGCAAAATGGCCTAACCGGGATAATTGGACGGAAATTGGATTAAAAGGCGTGATATAATCCAGACTGAGACGTCAGATGAATATATCCAACAGATTAAATACTTACGTAGTTAATTAGAATGTTAAATTAAATTGCACGGGAATTGCTGAATCAACAAATGGTACCAAACACAAAAGAATGGTTATCAAATGCATTTAAAACAGGTCCATTTTTCAGTTTCACTGCATTTTCAATGTCTTTATAGTATTCCGCAAAATTTGCTATTACCAACGCGTGTTTATAAGGTTCCCTTTTATAGAACTTAATGGCCGTCTCTGACGCTTACCCAAAATTTACCAAGGTTCGTAATATTATATATCAGGAAAGAGAAAATCATTTACATGATCGCACACTTTGTTACTTACAAGGGCTCTCACAAACACCTCACTAGTTGCTAAACACGGAGGCAGATATGGCTTACAAATGGATTTTCAGCGGTTTCAAAAGTAAAACGAAGGATATTAATCACTTAGCACAAAGCTTTCTCTCTCAGGTTTACAAATAGCAAGAGGCTGTATCAGATTTTGATACAGCCTCTTGCTATTGTTTATTATATATACTATGGTTTCCTAAAGTATTATGGGAAAATACCCAGTTCAGCATACGATGTCCCTACTTTATTAATAGCGCATACATAGGCTGCAGTACGCATATCTGGAATATCAGGATTGCTTTTCCAGATTTCCATGATCTCGCGGGTAGCCGTAATCATCGTTTCCTCCAGACCACTGTGAACCAGATCTACTTCTTCCGGGCCATGCAGAATGAATGAGCGTTCCTTATCTGTTACCTGCTTACCTGTAAGTTCTTCAATCTGACCGAGAATATGATTGTTCATATTTTCAGTGAAACGTTTCTCCATACGGCCATAGCGTACGTGGCTCAGGTTTTTCAACCACTCGAAATAAGATACCGTTACACCACCTGCGTTAAGGTACATATCAGGTACTACCAATACTCCTTTTGCAGAAAACACCTCATCAGCTTCCGGCGTTAATGGTCCGTTTGCGGCTTCTCCGATGATTTTTGCTTTTACTCGTGGAGCATTCTCACCATTGATTACATTTTCCAGTGCTGCCGGAATCAATATATCACATTCCAGTTCCAGTGCATCTGTACTTTTAGCCAGATTGGTGGCGCCGGGGAAATTTAAAATAGAACCGGTTTTCTTTCTGAACTGAAATACTTCTTCTTCATTCAATCCTTCCGCATTATAAATCGCACCTTCATATTCTGCAATAGCTACTACTTTAGAACCCGCTTCACGGAAAAATTTAGCAGAATGATACCCTACATTACCTAAACCTTGTACCACTACTGTTTTACCCTGTACACCAACACTCAGGCCCAGTTTCTGCATTACGTCAGACATATTACATACCTCTCGTATGCCATAGAAAACGCCCAGACCCGTTGCTTCTTTTCTTCCACGCACACCACCCTGTGTTACTGGTTTACCAGTTACGCAACCAGCAGCATCAATTTCGCCTGGTTTTAAAGAAGCATAAGTATCTACGATCCATGCCATTTCACGTTCACCGGTACCATAATCAGGAGCAGGAACATCGATACCAGGTCCGATAAAGTTTTTCTTTACCAGTTCCGCAGTATAACGGCGTGTGATTTTTTCCAGTTCATAAGCACTGTGGTTACGGGGATTGATTTTAATACCACCTTTACCGCCACCAAAAGGCACATTTACAATCGCACACTTATACGTCATCAATGATGCCAGCGCCATCACCTCATCCTGATTTACTTCTTCGCTGAAACGAATACCGCCTTTACAAGGTGATTTATGCTGCGAGTGCTGCACACGGTATGCTTCAATGACTTCTATGCGACCGTCATCCATTTTAACAGGGAAACGCATGCTGTAAATACTGTTACAGGCTTTGATCTGTTCAAGCAAACCTTTCTCCCACTTGGTGAATTTGGCCGCTTTATCAAAACTTCTTTCAACACTCTGAAAGAAGCTATACGGTTTGTGTTCTGACATGAGCTAATCGTTTTTGTTTTTGACGTTTATTGTATGGCAAATAGCATATAGATTATGGCTTATGGCCCATTCTCTATTTGCCATAAGCTATTTACTTTTCTCCAGTTTACTGATTTTACGGTCGAGACTTGCCACATAGATGAAGAGGCCGGCTACAATGGTGATGACCACTGCCATTACCACATAAATTTTACCGTTACTTCTCATGATATCTGTGTTAGCTTCTGCATTCTGCGCCATGGTTTCCATCGTCAGGAATAAGGCAGTAAGCATACAGACTGTTTTTTGCAGAATCTTATTCATGTGCTAGTCTTTGTTCTTTAATAATGTCATAGCGGATTTTCAGGGTACTGATCCACACGCCTAATAAGGTCCATCCAATAACTGCAGGATAAAATACCAACCGCATTTTAGCGTCCATATCCTTACCATTTAACCCCGGATTACCTTCACTCCCTTCTCCTCCCGGATGTAATGATTCTGTTAATCTGGGTAATATCCAAAGTGTTGGGAAAAGCATGAAAAAGGCGAAAATATTGTACACAGCACCAATCCTTGCTTTCTTCTCTTCTTCATTCATACTGCCACGCAATACAAAATAAGCGAGGTATATAAGCATGGCGATGGCTGCACCATTCTGTTTCGGATCGCCGCTCCATGGGCTACCCCACTGGTAATTGGCCCAGATGGCACCGGTAGCAAGACCTAAAAAACCAAATAGGGTACCCGTAATGGCAAAAGCCACAGAGTAATGGTCATAAACCGGTTTATTGTTACGCAGATATTTGATGGCATACACAACCGATACCCCTAGTAGAATCATCATGGAAAACCACATGGGGACGTGAAAGAAAAAATTGCGGATCGATTCCTGTAGCCTGTCATCCAGCTTTGGTACCTCTACCAAAAAACCATAGGAGCATACATACATAAGTAACAGAAAGGATAATATCTTCCACCAGGCTTTTCGAATCATGATCATTTTTTTACAGTTTCCCAGCCCACTAATCAAACTAACAACTGTTTGGCGCAAAATTAGGTGAAAGCCCCTCAATAATTGCCAGTAAAGGGTAAAATTATCTATTCACATCATTTCCGAATTTGCCCCCAATCCGGCAGAATCCATAAATCGAACTTATATTGTGGCAGACTATGTCCTTACCCGTTCTCGCTATCCGAAACCTTTGTGTAGATTTCACATCTTCAGCCGGTAAACACCGGGCAGTAGACCATCTGAATTTACACCTGCAAAAAGGCGAAATGCTGGCTATTGTTGGGGAATCCGGCTCGGGAAAATCAGTAACGGCTCTTTCCATCCTGAGACTTTTGTCAGACACACAGGTATCCTATCCTTCAGGTGAGATTATTTTTTTTGACGAAAATGAAGAAACCGATCTGCTGCAACTGCCCGAAGAAGCTATGCAAAGTCTTCGCGGACAAAAAATAGCTATGGTTTTTCAGGAACCGATGACGGCCCTGAACCCGGTTTATACCTGTGGCGATCAGGTAGCCGAAGCTATTCGCCGGCACCTGGATCTGAATGAAACGGCTGTTCAGCAAAAGGTGGTGGAATTATTCCGTCAGGTACAACTCCCAGATCCCGAAAAAATCGGATCCAGGTATCCCCATCAACTCAGTGGTGGACAAAAACAAAGGGTAATGATTGCGATGGCCATGAGTTGCCATCCCACTGTATTGATCTGCGATGAACCTACCACTGCGCTGGATGTAACTGTTCAGCAAAATATGCTGAAGCTCATTAAAGAGTTGCAGTTGCAACATCAGATGGCTGTTATTTTTATTACACATGACCTCGGTGTGGTGGCAGAGATTGCAGACCGTGTGGCGGTTTTATACCGTGGAAAACTATTGGAAGAAGGAAATGTGAGAGAGATTTTCCAGCATCCTTCCAGTCCTTATACCAAAGCCCTGCTGGCCTGTCGACCGGCTTTACACCCGAAAGGCAAAAGATTACCGGTAGTCAGTGATTTTATGGATGGGAAAATGACAACAAACAGGTTGGCATCTTCACATGACCCCATCGAACAAATAAAGACTACCGGCACAGCTAACACGATACTCGAAGTAAAAAATCTTTGTGTCTGGTACCCTGTAAAAAGAAGTTTTCTTGGAAAACCACTTGCCTTTATGAAAGCGGTAGATGAGGTAAGTTTTGTTGTCAAAGAAGGCGAAACATTGGGATTGGTGGGAGAATCAGGTTGCGGAAAAACAACACTTGGCAGAACCCTGCTTGGTCTTAACCCCGTTACCTCGGGCTCCATTATTTACAAAGGACAGGACCTTACGCATGCCAGCCCGAAACAAAGAATGCCATTCAGGCGGGATATGCAACTTATTTTTCAGGACCCCTATTCATCACTGAATCCTCGCATAACCATTGGGGAAGCCATTGCAGAACCCTTAAGGGTACATGGGCTGGTAAAGACCCGAAGAGAAGAAAAAGAAAGGGTCATTGACCTGCTTGAAAAAGTGCAGTTAGAACCCGCACATTATGCGCGTTATCCGCATGAATTCAGTGGCGGACAGCGACAAAGAATTGTAATAGCCCGGGCGCTTGCATTACAACCTTCCTTTATTGTTTGCGATGAAAGCGTTTCGGCACTGGATGTTAGTGTGCAGGCACAGGTTTTGAACCTGTTGAATGACCTGAAAAGAGTCTTCTCATTTACAGCTATTTTCATTTCTCATGATTTATCGGTGGTAAAGTATATCAGCGACCGGATTATGGTAATGAGGGCTGGTAAAATTGAGGAGAGTGGTGATGCGGAAAGTGTTTACCATCAACCCCAGACTGCCTATACAAAACAACTGATTGATGCGATTCCCGGCATGAAAACAGACCTGTTTGGCTCTCAACGAGGCTGATAACAATAAAATACGTACCTTTGCCGACTTCATAAAAAATCATGCCGTAACATGAAATTATCTCAATTTAAGTTCGATCTACCCCTTAACCTCATTGCACAAAACCCTACCAAAAGAAGAGAAGACAGTCGCCTGATGGTAGTAGACCGTAAAAGCGGTCACATGGAGAACAAACATTTCCGTGATATCCTCGAATATTACGATGACAAAGATGTGTTTGTAGTAAATAACACCAAAGTATTCCCTGCGCGTATGTATGGCAGGAAAGAAAAAACCGGTGCAAAAATCGAAGTGTTTTTGTTGCGTGAGTTGAACAAACCCAATCGTTTATGGGATGTTATTGTTGATCCCGCAAGAAAGATTCGTGTGGGTAACAAACTCTATTTCGGCGACAACGAAGAACTGGTTGCTGAAGTAATTGATAATACCACCAGCCGTGGTCGTACCATTCGTTTTTTATGGGACGATGATGATGAAAGCTTCAAAAAGATGCTGGAGTTTTTAGGTGAAACCCCTTTACCTAAATACATCAAACGCAAACCTGATGAGGAAGACAAAGAACGCTACCAGACTGTGTATGCAAAACATGAAGGTGCTGTTGCCGCTCCTACTGCCGGATTGCATTTCAGTAAAGAACTGATTAAGCGCTGCGAAATATTAGGTATCCGCTTTGCTGAAGTTACTCTCCACACCGGTCTCGGTACTTTCCGTCCGATTGAAGTAGAAGACCTCAGCAAACACAAAATGGATGCAGAATATTATGCGATTTCTGAAGAAGCCTGTAAAATTGTGAATAAGGCCAAAGAAGGCGGGCATCGTATCTGCTCTATTGGCACTACCACCATGCGTGCCATGGAAAGCAGCTTTACTGCACAGAAATTACTGAAACCAAGTGAAGGATGGACCAACCACTTTATTCACCCACCTTACAATTTTAATGTGGCAGATAGCCTGGTTACCAATTTCCATTTGCCTAAAACAAGTCTGCTGATTATGACCTGTGCATTTGCAGGTTACGATCTGGCTATGGAGGCATACAAAAAAGCCATCAAAGACAAATATCGCTTCTTTAGTTATGGAGATGCGTTATTGATTATCTGATAAAGGCCCGAAAAAAGATAAAGCCATCCTGCCTGAGCGGGATGGCTTTTTTCATTTAACAACCAACAACTCCCATATACCCTAATCAGAAGTTGTTAAAACTGAATCTAACGTTTCCCTAAACTAACAAACATTAGTTGTAATGCTGGTATAAAACTGCAACTATTTTTTCAAAAACGCAAATAACCGCAACTATTTTTTACAAATTGGGGATAAAATTGCAGAAAAACTCTACAAATTGCTGTTTTTCGCTTCCAGGTATTGCCGGAGTTGTTCCAGATTTTTTTCCATCATGGGGCCAAGTATCTTGTCGTTCATCATCGTCCCCAGCTTTTCCCAGGGCAACCAGCCAACAGATTGTTCAAACTGCCATTGCACAATGGTTACCGCCTGTTGTGGCTGATATAGTAAACGAATGGTGCTTATTTGCATTTTTTTCTGCGGACTGATCCATTCACTCACCACCATAGAATCAGACACCTGTGTAATGCGTACTTCACTTTTACCGATAACAGCTTCCTGAGCAGATCTGATTCGCACAATTGTATCACGCATCCCCTCCACCCAGTTTTTCCAGTGTTCGATATCTTTTATTTCAGCCTGTATTTGTGTTACAGGTGCTTTTATGTTGACAGCCCTTGACACCAATACTTTTGATGGAAGCAATGCACCTATCGCAGTTGCCAGTGCAAATAAAAATACCACACTGATCAACCCAAGTTTCAGCAATTTCATATCATTCCCATTTAAATGTTTTAAATGCTACCGCATATACCACAACGATCCAGGCACCCAATATCATGAGTTCCTTTCCACAAGCCGACAATGCAGCTCCTTCAAATGCAATATTGCGCATGGCATTATTAAAATGAGTCAGGGGTAACACTTTACAGATAGGTTGCAGCCAGGTAGGGAATGCATCAATTGAAAAGAAAGTACCTGCCAATAAAAACTGTGGCAGCGTTATCAGGTTTGCCAATGGAGGAATACTGCTTTCATTTTTAGCCAGACTACTCACTATAAAACCAAAGCCCATAAAAAGTAGCAAGGCGATAAAACTCAGTAACATAATAGTGAGAAAAGTTTCGAATCCATTTACCAGCGTAAACTTAAAGGCGTAATGCCCGACCCCTATAATGATAATAGCCGTCATCATTTGAAAGATAACCCGGCTTAAAGCTTCACCCAGGACAATATAGGGCCTGCGGATAGGCGTGGCATAAAATCTTTTCAGCACCAGTTGCTGCCGCAGATTAAAAAACAAAAAAGCCACACCAAATACACCTGCACTTAACAGGGAAAATCCTAACTGACCCGGTAAAATGAAATCAATGGTTCGATATACCCTTCCCGGTATTTTTTCAATCCGGCTATTCACCATGGCAATGGTGGGTGTATTGCTGAAAGTTTGTTGGTTAATACCGGCGATAACTGCATTTAATATGGATTGCAGTACCTGCAGGTTTTGTGGATTTACGGCTTCTGAACTGGAGATATTGATGGTATAAGGAGGATTTTCAATACCCGATTTACGTATGTCAATAATAGCCGTCACCCTACCCTTTTCAAGATCCTCTTTAAGTGCCTGACCCGATTTATCGACAATCCGTATACCGGCAATTTTTTTGAGTGCAGGATATATCGGATTAAGGGTGTCTGTTTCTGCCGAAAAGGCAATACTCAGCGATACGCGGCTGCCTCCACCAATAAAACCAAATACCAAAATAAAAATCAGCGGAAAAGCTATACTGAAGATGACCGCTGATGGACTCCGAAAAACAGCTTTCAGACTTCCTTTTGTAATGGCCATCATGGCTTTTAACTGACTGTACTTTACAGACATAGGAATTTACTTATAGAACAAAGCTATTTATTCTCAGGCAAGAAAAATGATTATTGAAAATAAGTGACAATTGTCGTATATTTAGTAGACAAATGTTACTAAATGGCAAAACCGAAAAAAATACCTGCCACACAGAAGCCTCCCATGGTTGAGGAAGCTGCAGCAGCGTATCTGCCCGCTATTGCCGATTTTACTTATCGGAAATTCAAAAAAATTTACGACCAGGTTCCTTTTACCCAAGCTGAATGGGCCGGTATACTGCACCTCTCTGAAAGAACCCTTCAACGATATGCAAAAAATAATAGTGTATTTGAAGGTATTTATGCTGACCGTATTCTCCAATTACAGGAACTCATAGAAACAGGGCTCGCCACTTTTACTTCCCCCGATGCTTTTTATCAGTGGCTCAAAAAAGATAAACCTGTTATGGGACATCTCCTCAACTTTAGTTCTTTATCTACCAGCCGTGGTATACAGGAAACCCTTAATCAGCTTATTCGTATACAACAGGGTGTTTACGCATGATACTCTACCGTTTTGCACATCACAAATTTGCCCATGATTTATCCGGAACCGGCGCAAAACTAAAAGGTGGTCGTTGGAACCTGACCGGCACAGCCGTTGTATATACCAGTAGTTCCATATCGCTTGCATTATTAGAGACATTGGCGAATACAGGTAGTTTTCAGGAATTGCAGTTATATAAATTGATGCAGCTCAACTTACCAACTGATGCAGCTATTTATCACATCCAAAACAAAAACCTGAAGAAAAACTGGCCCCAGGATTTTGGGTATACACAATGGATGGGCTCTGAAATTATGCAGGATAAAAACGCGCTGGCCATTGCCTGTCCTTCAGGAATTGTACAACATGAAGTAAATTTTCTACTGAATCCTTTACACAGCGATTTCCATAAAATCCGTTTGCAGGAAGTGAAAGATTTCTATTTTGATGAACGCTTATTCCCGTCAGTGTATCGTTAAGAAATAAGGCATACGGGCCTGGGGTTCTCCTACCATTTGCTTTACCTGTTTAAACTGTTGCATGAGTTGCCATTGTTCCACACCTATTTCATCTTTGATCAGATTGGTTTTAATGGAACGCTTATAGTTACCCATGATTTTCTCCAGAAAATTTTTCTTCTCCGGGTATTCGCGTAAACGATAATCATCTTCTATTTTAGCCAGTTTAGCTGCATATTTTACAGCATCCTGCAGTGTACCGATTTTATCCACCAGACCGGCATCAAGTGCCCTAGCACCTGTCCAAACCCTACCCTGTGCGATACTGTCGATGTATACAATATCTTTTTTTCGACCTTCGGCTACACGGCTTTTAAAAGTGTGGTAAATAGAATCAGTTGCAGACTGAAAAAATCTTTTTTCGGTGGCCGTTAATGGACGATCGCCCGAACCCATATCAGCATAAGGAGCTGTTCGTACCCTGTCGGTTGTAATGCCCAGCTTATTCTTCAGAAAGGATTCAAAATTGGGAACAATGCTAAACACACCGATTGAACCGGTAAGGGTTGTTTCATTGGCAAATACAGCATCTGCATTACAGGAAATATAATAGCCACCTGATGCAGCTACATCTCCCATACTTACCACTACGGGCTTCTCTTTTCTTGCCAATGTTATTTCACGCCAGATAACATCACTGGCGAGTGCACTGCCCCCTGGTGAGTTTACCCTCAGTACAATGGCTTTGATAGTGTTATCCAGTCTGGCCCTGCGAATTACATTTTTGTATACATCACTGCTTACCTGCTCTTCATCACCCTCCTGACTTACAATATCGCCCTGTGCGTATATGATGGCGATTTTGCCACCACCAGCATAATCATCTATGGTAGTGGCTGCTGCATATTCATTAATGGTAACAAAATTGATACTTGTTCCGGATGCTTTTTTCAGCTTTTTCAGTATCTCATCTTTTATCTCATCATCGTATTTCAATCCATCCACTAACTGATATTTTTCTGCATCTACCGCTGTTTGTATATCACCTTCATTCGCTAACTGGTGTAATACTGCGGTATCGATTTTACGGGCTACGCTTGCTGCTTTCAGAAATGCGCCATATAGATCACCCAGCCAAACCGAAGTCTGTAAACGGTTTGCTTCCGTCATTTTTGTCTCACGTAATGGCTCTGTAGCACTTTTAAATTTCCCTGCATAAAATATCTGTGGTTCAATCTGTAGTTTCTCCAGCATGCCTTTCAGGAAAAAAAGATTGGAAGAAAAACCAGACCATTCCAATCCGCCTTGCGGATGAACATATATACGTTCTGCAGCACAGGCTACATAATAGGCTTTCTGAGTCATGGTTTCGCCATAGGCTATTACAAACTTCCCGGACTTCTTAAAATCGAGTACTGCTTTTCTCAATTCTTCACTGGATGAGAATCCGTTTGCATTGTCGCTTGCCAGTATATAAATACCCTTAACCGCTGAGTCTGATTTAGCCTTACCAATCAATCTTACAACATCAAACAGAGAAGGCTTATTCGCTTCTGCCGATGATATGAGTTCTCCAAAAGGATCTTCTTCTGCCTGCTCTTTGAAATTAACAGAAAGATCCAATACCAATACAGCTTTGGTACCAACAACCGGTAATTCTGATGTGGTAGCCGATGATATAAACCCAATCAATATAAATACACCAATTACCGTAAATACAATTAATGCCAGCAGAGAGGCAAAGAATATCTTAAAAAATGTCCGCATAAATTTTCTTTTCAGTTATCCCAAGTTATCCTGAGCGAATACCGCTTTGTTTTGTGAATTTAAAGATATTTGAGGTTGCTAATATCTTCAATTTATGAATACAGCGTATTTGCTGACAGGCGGCAATATGGGAGACCGGGCTTTTCACCTGCAACAGGCCGAACAATATATACAACAATACTGCGGCGAAATCGTTTGCAGCTCTTCCATTTATGAAACGGCAGCCTGGGGTTTAACCGACCAACCTTCGTTTTATAACCAGGCCATTAAGCTCCAAACTTTACTTTCTCCCGACCAGTTAATGCGCAAGCTGCTTGAAATTGAACTGGAAATGGGACGTATCAGAATACAGAAAATGGGACCCAGAATCATCGATCTTGATATTTTATTGATTGACGACCTCATTATTGAAACAAATTTGCTTTCAGTTCCTCACCCTGCCCTACCCGACAGGCGTTTTGCTTTGATGCCGCTGGCAGAAATTGCACCACAGCTGATACATCCGATTGAAGGCAAAACGATCAGTGCATTACTGGATGCCTGTAAAGACCCTTTAAATGTGCAAAAAAAATAATAGCCCGCTTAGCTCTGGCAGTTAATTTTGACCGCATTGCAGAGAACCAATATGAAGTATCAATATATTACAGTAGAAGGTAACATTGGGGCAGGAAAAACCACATTAGCACATTTACTATCAAAAAAACTCAATTCCAGACTTATACTGGAAGAATTTGCAGACAATCCTTTCCTGCCAAAATTCTATGACAACCCACAACAATACGCTTTTCCGCTTGAATTGTTTTTTATGGCGGAACGATACAAACAATTGAAAGATATGCTGCATACAAAAGATATGTTTCAGCATATTACCGTCTCCGATTACCTGTTTACCAAATGTTTGCTCTTTGCCAAGGTAAACCTGCCGGAAGAAGAATTCAGGCTTTACCAGAAACTGTTCGATATTATTCACCAGCAACTTGTATTCCCCGATATCTTAATATATCTGCATGCACCGGTTCAAAAACTACAGCAGAATATCAGAAAAAGAAACCGGGAGTATGAACAATCCATACCTGATGAATATTTATTTAATATTCAGGAAACTTATACCAGCTATATCAAACAACACAATATCAAAACTATTTTTATTGATGCCAGCAATGCAGATTTTCTGGGCAATGAGAAACACCTGAATATTGTGCTTGAAGCACTGGAAAAGGACTATGAAGGAGGTCAGCATTATTTCAGCCTGCCATAACCGCAGAATAGATTTGCAAGAAATAAAGAGAGATGAAAACGGAAACAACATATGATCCCTTTGCAGCCATGCGCATTCCCGAATACCGGAACCTGATGATGGGACGATTTCTGTTTATCATGGGTTTACGCATGATGGGTACACTGGTAGGCTGGTGGATTTATGAACTCACGAATGATCCATTCGCTATTGGACTCATCGGCTTATCAGAAGTGATTCCTGCTGTTTCACTCTCGCTATATGCAGGGCATATTATTGACATCAGTGAAAAAAGAAAATTACTGTTACGTGGTGTTAGCCTATATCTTACCTGTGCTATTTTTTTATTGTTGCTATCGGGTAATTATACAGCAACCCAATTAAGCAATCACTGGATTGCTTTCAGTATTTATGTGATCATTTTTTTTACGGGCATTATCCGGGCTTTCACAGGCCCTACATTCGGAACCATGGTAGCTTCTATTGTTCCCAGAGATTTATTGCAGAATGCGACCACTTGGAATCAGGGTATCTGGCTCACTGCTTCGGTAAGTGGACACGCCACCGTTGGTTTTATGATTGCCTTATTAGGCAATACCGGCTCTCTCATCATCATTTGTACCCTTGTTGCCATCGGCTTCCTGTTTATGTATCAGATAAAACCCAAACCTTCATTGAATGAACCCGGTGAGAAAAAAACGATGGACAGTGTGAAAGAAGGGCTCCGATTTGTATTTAAAACCAAGGAAGTTCTGGGCGCTTTAAGTCTCGACTTGTTTGCGGTACTCTTTGGAGGGGCGGTTGCCATGATACCTGTATTTGCAAAAGACATTCTTAAAATAGGACCCATAGGTTTTGGCTGGCTGAATGCAGCATCTGATATGGGTGCCATTATCGTTGTGATTCTACTCACGCTTTTTCCACTTCGTAAACAACAAGGCAAAAAACTACTACTGGCTGTTGGTGGATTCGGTATCTGTATCATCACATTTGCCTTATCTGAATGGTTCTGGCTATCTTTTTCTGTTTTGCTATTAAGCGGGATTCTGGATGGTATCAGCGTAGTAGTAAGAGGCACCATTCTACAGCTAAAAACCCCCGATCATATGCGAGGAAGAGTGATGAGTGTTAATTCGATGTTTATCAACAGCAGTAATGAACTCGGACAATTTGAGAGTGGCGTGGCTGCTAAATTACTGGGGGTTGTTCCTTCTGTTGTTTTTGGTGGATGCATGACCCTGCTTGTTGTTATTACCACCTGGTTTAAAGCACCAAGTTTGAGAAAGATGGAGTATTAGAGCAGTTAGCCTTTAGCAATTAGCTTTTAGCCTTTTTCAATAGAAGTGAAAATTTGCTAACATGAGCAAATTGGCTAAGGGCTAATAGCTAATAGTCAATAGCTGATAGCATACAGTTAGTCTTTAGCTCTTAGCTTCTGGTTCTTTTCAATGCAAGTGAAAATTTGTTGCCATGAGCAAATTGGCTAAGGGCTAAGGGCTAAAAGCAAATGGCTAATAGTTCTCTCAAACTATTAGCCATTTGCCATTTGCTACTCCTGATTTTAGTCCGGTATAACCAGTTTATTATTATTTCGATTCAAGTCCGCCAGTCGCATAGACGGATCTATTTCAATTGATTTGATTTCAGGTATGGTTTTACTGATAGAAAACTTATACTCAGGATGTGTCCAGCGCCATGGCGTATGCACGGTTCTGGGCACTTCATTTTCCGCAGGTTTTGTACCATACATCAGATCCAGCGGAATAACATGCATTTCCTGTGACCCATCCTTATATGTAACCAGTACATCAACGGGCATGGGCATTTTTCCGATCCGTTTTACAGAGAGCGTTGTTTTACCATTTTCTACATTGATATCACCTACTGCATAATCGATGGTTTTGGTTGAATTGATCCAGTATTCTTTATACCAGTCAAGTTCCATCCCACTTCTTTTTTCTGCCACTCTGATAAAATCATTGGGGTTCGGATGTTTGAAGCGCCATTGATAATAATAGTCGAGTAAAATCTGATCCCGTACTTTATCACCTACTATATAACCCAACTGTGCAATGAATACAGCTCCTTTACTATATGCAGCTGCACTGTAGGCAAAATTGGTATTAAAATGATCCGCATGGGTACTGGCAGGTTCTTCCAGTCCGCTTTTTGCCAGATTGAAATAACTTCTATAAGATCCTTCGGCGGAAAAACCGCTTCTACCCCTCATTTCAGCCATTACACGAGATGAAGCATAATCAGTAAACCCTTCATCCATCCATGGATACAGCGCTTCATTACTACCCATCATCATCTGGTACCAGCTATGCATCCATTCATGGATGGCTGTTCCGATGCTTGCATTTTTCAGTAATGTAGCCATGGGGTATTCCATTCCACCATCTCCACCCTGAACAAATGTGTAGGTTTTGTAAGGGTAAGGTCCAAATGTTTTAGCGATGATCGGATAAGCCAAAGCTGTTGAATCGGCCACACGCTGCCAACGGTTATCTAATGAATCAACCGCTTTATACACCACACGGATCAACGGACCATTTGCGGTAGTACGGGTTATCATTTTATAATTAGGGTCTGCTGCCCACATGAAATCGTGTACGTTGTATGCCTGCCATTTCCAGGTAATGGTATTTCCTGAAGGAGCTGGTATTTTAACACCCGCAGCTTCATACCCCCTGCCTATTTCGTTTGCATTCACCAGATCACCACCAGCTGTTACAAAATAGTTTTTATCGATGGTAATATTTACATCAAAATCGCCCCATACACCATAGAATTCCCTGGCTATATATGGATTGGCATTCCAGCCCTGGTAATCATATTCCACTACTTTGGGATACCACTGGCTCATGCTGTAGCGGATACCTTCCGCATTGTCGCGTCCGCTTCTTCGGATCTGTAAGGGGACCTGCGCCTCAAACTGAACATCCATTTGCAGTTTCGCTTTAGGCAGTAAAGGTTTAGCCAACACTACTTCCAGAATGGTTTCATGCACTTTTAATTCCTGCGCTACACCCGCAATCTTTACAGAAGCTACATTCTGAAAACCGATCTGTTCCGGCGTAAGCTTACTGATGCGATCTTTTACCCTTGCATCCCAGTCCAGCCCATCACTCATTCGGGAAGGTTCCCTTAAAACGGTTTTACCCAATTCACGACTGCGAACATCCATACTACTATTGGGTTGAAATGCATTCCAGTATAAATGGAAAAAAATACGGTTGAGGGTATCCGGAGAATTATTCCAGTAATCAATTTTTTCTGTACCACTAAAACGGTTGGTGGTTACATCCATGTTAACATTGATCTGGTATTTAATACGCTGCTGCCAGCGATCAGGCTGCGCATGTATTGCTGTTGAAAACAGGCAAATAACAGTTGCCAATGCAATGGCGGGTAAGAATGTTTTTTTCATGTTGCATGAATCATTTTAGTAAAACAGAAAGAATGTCAATAATTTTTAATAAGTACCAACCCCTTCTTTCTCTATGCGTAAAGAAACAGATTATGCTTTGGAATTGATCAAATGAGCGGTAAAAATTTATAAATGGGCGAACAGGTTTCAATCCGCTTTTCCTGCAACAACAATCACGATTTCCCCTTTCACTGCTTTTGCACGGAAATGATCTGCTACCTGTTTGAGTGTGCCCCTGAAATTTTCCTCATATAGTTTTGTTAGTTCGCGGCTCACAGCGCAGGTCCTTTCTTCGCCAAAATAACCACTCATTTCATCCAGGGTCTTTACCAGCCTTACAGGGCTTTCATAAAAAATCATGGTTCGCTCCTCAGTAGCCAGTTGTTTGAAAAGTGTTTGCCGCCCTTTTTTAAGTGGCAGAAATCCTTCAAAAACAAAACGGTTACCCGGAATACCACTATTTACCAATGCAGGTACAAAAGCAGTTGCTCCAGGCAAGCATTCTACTTTGACACCCTCCTGTACACAGGCCCGTACCAATAAAAAAGCCGGATCGGAAATACCCGGTGTTCCTGCATCTGTAATTAATGCAAACTGCTTGCCTGCTTTCATCTGTTCGACCAGATGATTCACTACTTTATGTTCGTTGTGCTGATGATAGGGAGAAAGGGGTTTCTGAATCTGGTAATGATTCAAGAAACGTGAAGAAGTACGTGTGTCCTCGCATAAAATCACATCCACCTGCTGTAATACTTCCAGAGAGCGAAGTGTTACATCTTTCAAATTACCAAGTGGTGTAGGAACGAGGTACAGCATAGTTTAAATGGCAGATGTCAGATAGCAGGTGTCAGATATTTAAAATCTGCCATCGGCCATCTGACATCCTAAAATATTATTGTATCATTTCAATCTCATAAAACTCCATTACCGGATTGGCGAGCAGTTTTTTACTGGCTTCTTCGGCAATTTCGCGGGCTTCCGCTTCAGATGCTGCATTGATCTGTAAAGTAATGTGCTTACCCACCCTCACATCGGCTACGGCACCGAGTCCGAGATTATTCAATCCACCCAACACAGCTTTACCCTGTGGATCGAGTAGGTCTTTTAAAGGCATTACTTTGATCTGCACGTTATAAGTCATGATTCTTTTTGTTTAAGGAGCAAAGATAAAACTACATAAGCAATAAAACTAAGCGGAACTGCGAGCCAACCAAATAATAAGGCCCCAACCAATGCTACCAGAGCAATAAGCAGGAATGGCAATAATTTGGAGAAGGTTACACCTTTGAATTTTAATGCCATCATGGGCAAGGTAGATACCATAAGATAGCTTACTGCTATCACAATAACATACCACCACCATTTATTCAACAGGAGGCTAAGTATCCATGATTCAGATGTGTTCCAATAGATCAGCGGAAAAGAAGCGAAAAGCAATCCGGCTGCCGGAATCGGCACACCTTTAAAGCCATAGCTTTGCTGTGTATCGATATTAAATCTTGCCAAACGGTAAGCTCCGGCACAAGGCAAAAGAAAAGCAGGCAATAACCATACTATTGAAATGTCAAGTCCGTCGGGTTCCTGTGCCAGAGATAAGCGGAGGAACTGGTAAACAATGAGCCCTGGTGCCACACCAAAACTAACCACATCTGCCAGTGAATCCAGTTGTTTCCCCATTTCAGAAGGCACTTTAAGTAACCTGGCCATAAAACCATCACAGAAATCTATAATTGCTGCGAGTGCCAGAAAAAGACTTGCCCATTGCATCTGCGCCGGTATCTCTACGATGGGTTCTCCTGCAGATGTACTGGTTATCTCCAGCCCTGTCTGCATAATACAAACAATGGCAATACAGCCAAATACAAGATTCAGCAGGGTGAATATATTAGGAATCTGTTTCATGGGGAATGCTTATGGCTTATGGCAGATAGTTGATGGTTCATAGCATTTTCTATTCGCCGTCAGCTATTTGCTATTGGCAGGTATTATTTTTTCTTCATCAAGGCTTCAATCTCTTCTACTGTAATCGGAATATTTTTCATCAGGTCTATATTGCCGTTACGGGTAATCCAGAAATTGTTTTCGATACGTACGCCCATTTGTTCCTCTTCAATATAAATACCGGGTTCAATGGTAAATACCATACCCGGTTTAATGGGTTCGGTTTTGGTACCTAAATCATGTACATCTATACCGAGATGGTGAGAGATGCCATGATACAGGTATCGACGATAAGCACGATTTTCAGGCGTTTCATTCTTCACATCCGATTTTCTGAGCAAACCGATCTTCAGGAACTGTTGTGTAGCTTCCTCACCTACTTTTTCTGTATAATCTACAACGGTGATACCAGGCTTCAGGATACTTTTTGCATAGTTATGTAAATGTAAACAGGCATTGTATACTGTTTTTTGCCGGCGTGTAAATTTTCCGTTAACAGGTACCGTACGGGTAAGATCGGCACAATAACCACCATATTCAGCACCAAAATCCATCAGCACCATTTCGCCATCTTTACATTCCTGGTTATTGGATACATAGTGAAGAATACGGGCACGGTCGCCACCGGCTATAATGCTGCCATATGCCGGCCCCGTTGCACGTTGGCTATAAAAATCGTGGTAAATCTCCGCTTCAATTTCATATTCCATCACCCCGGGTTTAATAAAACCCAGCAAACGACGGAAGGTATGTTCTGTTATATCGATTGCTTTTTGCAATACAACGATTTCCTCTTTTGTTTTGATGGAACGCAGCGAACGCATAATTTTAGCCGCACGCAGGTAATTGTGAAGCGGGTACCTTTCTTTCATTTCATCCACAAAACGATAATCACGACTTCTGATCTGCGAAGCTTTCCGGTCGTTTTCATTGGTATCGAGATATATATTATCAGCCAGGTGTACCCAGGTCTGCAGTAAAGCATCGATACTATCGAGCCATACGATGGTTTTGATACCTGAGATAGCTGTGGCTTCGCTCACACGGAGCCTTTTTCCATCCCATTTTTCCTTCAGTTCATTAGGACGTACCAATACCAGTACTTCCCTGTATTTGGGATCAGGGCAGTCGGGGAACAATACCACCATCGAATCTTCCTGTGTTATACCACTTAACCAGAACAGGTTACTGTTTTGTTTAAACTTGTGCAAGGCATCGCCATTCAAGGGCCATTCATCATTGCTCACAAAAATGGCTATGCTGTTGGGTTGCATGGCTTTTATAAAACGTTCCCTATTGGTAATGAAGATGTTAGCATCTAAAGGAAGGTATTTCATGTGTTGATTTTCACTGGTTTTGATCACATGTAATTCGCCCGTCAACAATCAGGGTTTATACCACCCCTTTTGTGAAAGCTTATTTCATATGGGTTATTTTGAAGTGGCTGCAATATAAAACATAATGCTTAGTGCACCTGCCACAATTCAACCCGCCCTATAGCCATAAATGTTAAAAAAAGACCGGTTATCCAGATTAAGGATCGATTTACGAATATAATCGTATGTTTACTACGAAAATATTCGTCAATCTATAAAACAAAGAACATGAAATCGATCTTACTCAACAAATGGGCCGCAGGTATTGTACTGGCACTGGCTGCCATCAGCTTCTCAGCCTGGAAAGTGGCTGATAATAGAAAAGAAAACCAGCAACCAGATTCCGGACAATTCTACCAGGATACAACCAAAACAAAAAAGAAATACAAACTCAGGTACGATGATGACCGCGATTATAAAATACGCGACTTAGATAAAGCCATGAGAGAATTAGACAAAGCTTCGCTGGAACTGGACCGCGAAATTAAAATTGATATGGGCAAAATGGAAAAAGAACTCAAAAAAGCCATGGAAGAGATCAAGAAGATTGATGTTGATAAAATTCAGTCTGAGGTACGCAAAGCCATGAAAGAAGTAGAACTGGCACTAAAAGAAATAGACTTCAAGGAAGTGGACAGGGAAATGGTGAAAGTAAAAGAAGAACTAAAATCTGAAAAATTCAAACACGATATCGACTTCAGCAAAATCACCCGTGAAGTTGAAAGAGGTTTGGCAGAAGCAAAAGAGGGGATCAATACCGCCAAAAAACAATTGACCAGGATCAAAGCTTTTGTAGATGAGCTTGACAAAGACGGACTGATTGATAAAGACAAAAACTATAAGATACAGGTGAAAAGCCACAAGTTATACATCAACGGCAAGGCCCAGTCTGAAGCAGTGAATAAGAAATACAGTAAATACCTGGATGATGAGGATTACAGCATTAGTAAGGATGCGGGTGATGAAGATATTGAGATATAGCAGATGAATTATGGGAGATAGCGTATGGTCAGTAGTCTGTAGCTTTAAATAATCAATTCAGTAAAATGCTAATAGACTATAGGCCATATGCTATTCACTATTTGCTAAACTCAAAATCTTACTGTCGGGCATTTCACACTTCTACCACCATTAGAAAAAATCCCGCTTTTGATAATGGAGATTTCGTAAGCACCGCGGGCACCGTTGATCCCACCTAGGTTGGATGTAGTAGCATCATAATTAAATGTAAAGCGGGTATCGTTTACCTGGTAACCTACCAATGGTATCACGGCATCTTTATGGCGGTAGTATAAACCTAAGATCAATTGCTGTTCTCCATCGCCACTGAGGTTCCGGTTGGCATTAAAGCCTACTACCGTTTCCCAGGCACTGGCCATTTTACTCACATAAATATTCGGGTTCACAATCCAGAGGTCCTGCAGTTTGATACTGGCATTTACAAAACCTGTATATCTTCTGTTCACCCTCGCGTCTGCAACATTGGGTGCAAAAAAACTTTCCTGAGGGGTATTAATGTGCATCACACTCAGACCTGCATTGAAGTACAAATTATCAGAAGCAAAATAAGCATAGTTCATGCCTGCCTGTAAGTCTACATAAGAGGTTTGTGTGTAAGCAAAGGGCTCATTGGATGGGATATTGACATCAAAGAACTGACCACTCCACTGATTATCAAAATTGAGCTTGGTAATATCTATTCGTTTTGTAACAAGTCCTACGCTAAACCCACCGCTTAATAAACTATTATAACCCAGCATCTGATGCCAGGCTGCACTTACATAGGCATTGGTGGAAACAAGATTACCACTACCGGCTTTGTCGCTATATAAAGAAGCTCCCAAACCCATCCAGCCATTTTCGAAGCGATTGGCGAATAATTTGGTATCACCCCATACACTCATGGTCCGGAAGGGATTACCCACACTGGCCCACTGGTTCCTGTAATTACCCCCGATACGATAATCATAATCCGGATTGAAACCTGTATTGGCCGGATTGACCAGCATAGGAGCATTATAGTATTGAGAGAAATGCAGCCCCTGCCCTGTTACATTTTGCACCATGAACAGTAATACAGCAAACCCTCCTGTTTTCAAAACTCTACGCATAGCTTGCATTTATCGAAGTAAAGTAATGTCTCCTTTTTTTGAGACTTTATCGCCATTGGTAAACTCTATCTGTAAAGTATAATGATATACATCCTGCGGCTGTAAGCGACCTTTATAGGTACCATCCCAACCTTCAGACTGGTTATTCGTTACAAATACCTGTGTACCCCATCGGTTATAAATGCGCCAGGTCATTTTACCGATACCATATCCACGTACAAAGATTCTATCATTGGTACCATCTCCATTGGGTGAGAATGCATTCGGCACAGCGGCTGTTGCATTTACGGTAACACTGATCGACTGACAGGTTGAATCACTACAGCCTGATGCATTATAGGCAATGAGACAGGCATTATAGGTTCCGGTACGATTGTATAAATGTGAAACCGGTGCATCGGGGTTAGTGGCAAGTGTACTGTCTCCATCGCCGAATAACCATTTGAATGAAACCGCACCGGTTGATCCGTTACTGAAACTGATGGGTGTATTGGGCTGTGTTGGATTGGGCGAATAGGTATAGGCTGCAGTTGGACTACCACTCACGGTAATCGTTTGTCTGGTGGTATCCCGTATATTACAGGTTGCATTGTCTACTGCAATCAAAGTAACTGTATAAGTTCCTGGTGTAGCATACAGATGCGTTGGACTGGTTGCCGTAGATGTTGAGCCATCACCAAAATCCCAGAAGAATTGTTGTCCGGCCAATGAAGTATTATTGAATACTGCATTGTAAGGTGCACAACCTACAGAAGGCGTGGTAAATCGCGCAGCTACATTGGGCGCAATACGGATTTGTTGCACAATACTGTCGGCATGGTTACAGTAATTGGTATCGATCAACACCAGTTTTACATCATAGGTACCACCTGCAGCATAACTATGTGTTACAATACCCGGGCCTGCAATTCTGCTATTGCCATCGCCAAAATCCCATCGGAAACTCTGATTGGTAAAAGGTTTTCCGGCAGGCGCAACAGATGTATTGTTAAACTCGAAAACCAGTGATTGACAGGGCGGAATTTTGGTAGCGGTAAAAGATAAAGCGGCTTCATCACCACGTACACGCATATTGATATAGGCTGTGTCTGTAAAATTACAGGTAGTAGAATCTACCGCCACCAACATTACCCTGTATAGGCCGATATTATTGAAGGTATGCGAGATAGAAGGTGTTGTGGTACGCACAGCTGGTGAGCCATCTCCAAAATGCCACCAATAGGCTTTACCCAATGCGAGTGTATCTCTGAAATCAACGGTTAAAGGCACACAACCAGCTGTATCACGAGCTACTCCATTAATAGAAGCCTGAAGACCTGCGCCAACGCCTGCCAGATCGAAAGAAAACTTAATAGCGAGGAGATTACATCCTCCTCCCGAATTAGAGCCAGCATTTTGATTATTTCGTGACCAAACGCCCGCTGAACCAGTTAATCGACCCGGATCATTAATATCACGTGAACAGGAACAAATGGATTGATAAATGGTACCATTCCGATCGAACCTGCTTGTTCCTCCATCTACATGGTCTCCAGTGGAACCCGTACCGGAATTAGCACCAAAAAAAGTAGCATACAAAACAGACTGAGCATCTCTTTCAATTACATAAAAATATAAATCCTCTCCGTCTGTTGTTGTCTTAAATTGACCTGATCCAGTGGTAATTAAACCCCGTGTTCCTGCAGAAGGCATCCCTGTATTTAAAACACCTCCCCATCCTGAAACATATACATTTTCACATCTGTCTACAAGAAAAGCTGTAGGAGATATATTTGGCGCGTTGCCTGTTACTGTTCCAAAATTCGTTGAATAAACAAAAGCAGAAAGATCGGGCTGCAGTTTCGCAATAAATTGTTTGCCTGTGGCCTGATTACCATTGGCATTGATTGGTGCATTTACTACCTGCCAGGGAACGGTTGATGTTCCCATAATATATGGGAACCCCCTTCTATCAAACTGAATTCCATAAATAAGGTCAGTACCATTGGTAGCAAAATAGCTGGTTTTAAGTATCTGTGATCCATCAGGACTTACAATACTAATGAAGCCATCAACAGAACCTCCCTGAAATGTGGGATATAATACACCTGATTTATCTCCAGGCAAATCATTACTAGCAGTTCCTCCGGCTACATAAATATTTCCGTTTAGAGGATGAGTTGCTAAAACAAAAGCTGCATCATCACCGTTTCCTCCTAAAAAAGAGCTAAACAAAATATTATTCAAATCAGGTGTAAGTTTAATTAATACCCCATCCTGAAAACGGGTCGAACTGTTATTACCCCGAGTTGTTTGAAAAGCTCCTGTAGTTACCTGAAAATTAGTTGATTGCGTTGCAGATGCAAGAATCGGATTTCCTGCCGCATCTAAAATAATTTCACTTCTTGCGTCATCTCCATAATTTCTTCGGGTTGTTTCTGCTACTCTGGGGTCTGCATAATTTGCTCTGACATTTATTCCATCATCCCCGGAACCACCGATTCTTATTGAACTTATGATATCAGTACCGGCTGCATTTAATTTCGTGATAATGATATCGTAAGCACCACCACTTCCATACAATCCTAATCCTCGTGTAGGAAAAGAACTTCCAGAATTGGATCTTCCAGCTACAAATAAATTGCCTTGTGCATCGGCTACTAAACTGTGCGGCTGCTCATTTCCAGTACCACCCAGATAAGTTGCATAAATCCTATTAGCACCTGAAGGATCAAATTTTATAATGGCAATATCATAACCACTTACACCATTTTCATTTATCCCTCCACGAAAACTGGTTTGAAAAGCTCCGTTATTTACAGGAAACTGTCCACCAGGAAATACTATACCTCCCCCATAAAAATTTCCCAGATTATCGTAAGTGGCGGTGAATCCCCAGTTATCAGCTGTACTTCCACTATATCCATAAAACACAATCGAAGGATCTACCACCAAAGTAGCATCCTTATTATAATTACCATTCAGTTTAAAGCGTACAATATTTCCTTTTACTTCGAAACTACAGGGTACTTCTGTTCGGGTATTTCTTGATAGCTGATAGGTATAGGGCGCCATTTCCTGCACATCCATAACCGATGTTTTGATAACAAGGTTCTGGTCTTTTACTTTTAAACCATCAGCCCCTTCAAAATAAAGATTTACATCATTGACATTACCACCCGGATTTATAATCAGGTCATATTTCAAAGTTCCATTCGCCGTATAGTAGCGGATATCGATATTGGGATAAATGTTTTTGAATGTTACAGCCTGGTATATCTTACAATTGGAGGCCCATTTTGAAGGATCATTCCCCAGTATATAATTATTATAAGTAGCCTGTGCTTTATCGGGAACAACTTCGGCCTTAGGATTGGCATTCAGGAATTTTACCTGATAAGCATGCCCACGGAGAATAAGATCGCCGTTTGATGCCTCACCGCCGTCATCTCCCCCTCTTGAAGGATCACCCACCGCCGATTTTTTGATAGCTGAACTGGCAGTAGAAGTAATATGTTCATGCGCATGTGGATGCGGATTCAGTTTTGCAAGATCCTGTTCATTGTGCAGCAGTACTCTATAACCATCAGCCTGTAATGCCACAGACCCAATACCTGTATTGGCCAGAAACAGGATTTTTTTATCCCATTGTCCCTTGTTCTCTACAAATTCAAGATAATTCTGTCCATAGGTTATGAGTCCTATCATTAGCAATCCCAATAATCCCGCTATTTTCTTCAGTGCTGCCAATCCTCAATTTTTTAATAAGTTACTACAATATACGTTTCCAGACCTGTTAAAGTTGTCATCAGGAAATCCGACTCCATGCATTTTTACCTTTCTGTGACCTGAGGTAGTTTTTTAACAGCAAATTCTTTGCCATATCCAGTTCCGGATCCTCTTCACATATTTGCTCAGCGGTTGTTTTGGCGAGTTCAAGTAGTTCTTTATCATTAACAATACTAGCTACTTTAAAGTTCAGTGCCCCACTCTGTCTGGTACCTGAAATATCCCCGGGACCACGTAATTCAAGGTCTTTCTCTGCTATAGCAAACCCATCATTGGTGGCACACATTGTATTGATCCGTTCTTTGCCCTCTTTGCTTACTTTGGCACCCGTTAATAAAATGCAAAAACTTTTCTCACTACCCCTTCCTACCCTGCCACGGAGCTGATGCAACTGTGATAAACCAAATTTTTCTGAGCTTTCAATCACCATCACCGTTGCATTGGGCACATTTACCCCTACTTCGATCACCGTTGTACTGACCATAATATGGGTATCACCGGTCACAAAGCGTTGCATATTGGTTTCCTTCTGTTCGGGGGGCTGTCTGCCATGCACCATGCTGATCCGGTACCTGGGTTCGGGAAAGAAACTCTTTACCTGTTCATACCCCTGCATCAGGTCCTCATAACTCAGTTTTTCACTTTCTTCGATAAGGGGATAAATAAAATATGCCTGACGTCCTTTCTGTATTTCTGTTTTTACAAAATCCATCACACTGGCCCTTGCCCCTTCATTACGGTGAACGGTGGTAATGGGTTGTCTGCCTGGTGGTAATTCATCCATCACACTATAATCAAGGTCACCATAGGCGGTCATGGCAAGGGTACGGGGTATGGGTGTGGCCGTCATTACCAGCACATGGGGTGGTATAAGTGATTTCTCCCATAATTTGGCCCTTTGTGCCACACCAAAACGGTGTTGCTCATCTACAATCACGAGGCCCAGGTTCTTGAACTGTACCACATCTTCAATAACAGCATGGGTACCTACTACAAAATGAATACTATCATCCAGTAACCCTGCCAATATTCTTTTTCTTTCCTTTCCCTTCACCGTTCCGGTAAGAAGGGCTATTTCAACGGGTATTTCTTTTAATAAAGCCTTTAACCCATTGTAATGTTGTTGTGCCAGAATTTCTGTGGGCGCCATCAAACAACTCTGGTATCCATTGTCGGCCGCCAGCAGCATACTTAATAGGGCTACAATGGTTTTTCCACTGCCCACATCGCCCTGCAATAAACGATTCATCTGATGCCCGCGGCCGGTATCTGTTCTTATTTCACGGATCACTCTCTTCTGCGCACCTGTTAATGAAAAAGGCAGGTGATGATTGTAGAAGTCATTAAACAACTCTCCTACTTTTTCAAACACTACCCCCCTGCTGCTTTTGTGTCGTTCCAGACGTATGAGATTCAGTCTTACCTGCGCAATAAACAATTCCTCAAACTTCAGCCTTTTCAATGATCTTTCATACGCTACTTGTGATACCGGAAAATGAATATTGCAATATGCTTCATAGCGATTGATCAATTGATTTGCTGCAATGACAGCTTCTGGGAGATTTTCGGGTATATCGTCAGGTTTGAGCTGAGAAAATAACTGATAGGTCAGTTTTCCCAACTGGCGTCCATTCAATCCCCTTGCCTTTAATTTTTCCGTAGCCGGATACACCGGTTCCAGATATTCTTTCCCATCTGCTTTTGCAGCAATAAAGGGTTCAATTTCAGGATGCACCATCTGAGGTCGGCCGCTAAAAAAACCGGTGCGGCCAAATACCAGGTATTTCTGCCCGGGTACCAGATTTTTCTGCACCCAACTGATGCCCTGAAACCAGGTAAGTTCAAGGCTGCCGGTTTCATCTTTCAGATGCGCCACCAATCTTTTGGCTCTTTTTTCACCCAATATGTCAAACTGCTGCAGCACACCTGCTACCTGAACAAAATCTGTCTGGTAATTGATAGTGCTAATTTTGTTTACCCTTGTTTTATCAATATGCCTATGCGGGAAATGATCCAACAGGTCGCCAAAACTGAATATCTCCAGTTCCTTACGGAGCAAATCGCCCCGCAGCGGACCAACGCCTTTCAGGTATTCGATGGGGGTAGATAATATGGATGATGTTGTATGGATGATGTCGGATGAATTATAGATTTTTTGATCTTTGATTTTTTGATTGGGAAGGATCTTGGCTTTTGCACGCGGTCTCCTTCTTTACAAATATCCATCCTGATGCGGATATAGAAAATTCAATCTTCGGAAAGAACGAAACTGGCTATAAGATACAGGGAACAAGATTTGTTCCCTGTATCCTGATTCTTGCAGCTTGAGGCTTGCTGCTTGCAGCTTATAGCTTCTCTTCCTTATCTTCGCGGCATGGAAAAAGAGGTTGTTTTAAGTGGTATACGCCCTACGGGTTTTTTACACCTGGGTAATTATTTTGGCGCCATGCGCAACTATGTGCGTATGCAGGATGAATTTAACTGCTATTTTTTTGTAGCCAACTGGCACAGCCTCACCACACACCCTGATACAAAAGAACTGAAAAACAGTGTTCACCGTGTGATTGCAGAGAATGTAGCCTGTGGTCTTGATCCGGATAAGGTTGCACTCTATGTACAAAGTGATGTACCGGAAATTGCAGAACTTTACCTGTACCTGAATATGATGGCCTATAAAGGTGAACTGGAAAAAACAGTAACCTTTAAAGAGAAAGTACGCCTGCAGCCGGACAATGTGAATGCAGGCTTATTGACTTATCCGGTTTTACAGGCTGCCGATATTCTGATACACCGTGCAGTAAAAGTACCGGTTGGAAAAGATCAGGAACAACACCTTGAAATGGCCCGCAATTATGCGGAAAGATTTAACCATCGCTATGGTGATGTATTGCCACTACCCTATGCATTTAATTATGGCGGTGAACTGGTAAAAATTTTAAGTCTGGATGGTGTGGGAAAGATGAGCAAGAGCGAGAACCAGATGAATACTCTCTATCTCGCAGATGAAGATGAAAGTATTCGTAAAAAAATCATGAAGGCTAAAACAGATCAGGGACCATCAGAACCTCATTCAGTAAAGCCTGATTATATCGAAAACCTTTTCACACTGATGAAACTGGTAAGTACGCCTGATACCGTGCAGAAATTTGAAGATGATTTTAATAACAGCAGCACCGGTAATTGTATTATTCGTTATGGCGATATGAAAAAACAACTGGCAGAAGATATGATTCGTTTTATTCAGCCGATCCGTGCCAAAGCTGCTGATATTCAGCATAACCATGAACTCCTGCAAAAAATCATCCGTCAGGGGGCAGACAAGGCCCGTGCCAGTGCCAGTGAAACATTGAAACTGGTTAGGGCAGCCGTGGGAATGGATTATTGAGCTGATAGCATATAGTTCATAGCAAATAGAGTATAGCATTGCGGTGTGGTGGTAACGGCCAGGTTTTATGAAATGAACGATCTACTATAAGCTATGATCCATTAGCCATTAGCGATTAGCCATTTGCTCCCTTTTAAAAATCTCATCCTAATTCTCTCAACTTTCGTATTTTCATTTTTATGGCGAAACCCAAGAAACCAAAACATGTGGCAATTGCCGGTAATATCGGTGCCGGAAAGACCACGCTGACTGAGATGTTGAGTAAACATTATCGCTGGATACCTCAATTTGAGGATGTTGACCACAATCCATATTTGATGGATTTTTATGAGGATATGCCCCGATGGAGCTTTAACCTGCAAATCTTTTTTTTGAACAGTCGCCTGAATCAGTTACTGGATATCCATCACGGAACAGAAACCGTAATTCAGGACCGTACCATTTATGAAGATGCCAACATCTTCGCCCCCAACCTCCATGAAATGGGCTTGATGAGCAAGCGCGATTTTGATAATTACTACCAGTTTTTCCAGACGCTTAAAACCATGGTACAACCACCGGATTTATTAATTTATTTAAAAGCCTCTGTACCCACACTCGTGGCACAGATACAGAAAAGAGGCCGTGAATATGAAGAAAATATCCGTCTCGATTACCTGAAAAGACTGAATGAATACTATAATAAATGGATTGATGGTTATAAAGAAGGTCAGTTACTGGTAATCGATTGCGATAAGAATAAATTTGCTGAAAGCGAAGAGCATTTTGGTGAGATCATCAGCAAAGTGGATGGTATGTTGTTTGGCTTGTTCTAGGCCTGGCTTCTACACCGGATAGCTGGCATTTGTATTGCCACTGAAGACCCAGAATTTTACAATTTTCTGTGCCTTCAGTGGCAACTTTATTTTCCGAAGTGACATTTGAATCCATTATATCCCTCAGTCTCCCATCCTATTTTAACCTTTCTTTATTCTAACCACACATTGTATAGATTCCCGCATTGGTACAAATAAATTTTGCGAAACCAGATAGTTGCATTTATATTTGCAACCGAACGGTTTCTTATCTAAGTAAATTCATGTTATGGAAGCAGTATCATTCTTATTACTCTTAACAGGCAGTATATCTGTATTATCATTACTGTTATTGCATTTTACCAGCCCTGAATTCGATCCAGGCTGGCGAATGATCAGTGAATATGCATTAGGCAAATACAAATGGCTGCTGACGATTTTTTTTGTTTGCTGGGGCACCTGTTCACTCTTGTCAGCTCTGTTATTATGGGCCGAAGTAAGCGGCTTCTGGTCAACTTTGGGTATTCTCTGCCTCATATTAACAGGTATCGGTGCCATCATGGGAGGTTTATTTGATGTGAAACACAAACTACACGGAATGGCATTTGGCATCGGCATTCCGTTTATGCCAGCTGGTGCTTTATTGATCAGCTATCATTTGATAAAATCCGAAAGATGGGGCCATGCTCAATTCAGTATACTGGCATCTGCGCATGCGATCTGGATATCGGTTGTACTAATGGGCATTACCATGGCACTTCTTTTTTCAGGATTCAGAAAAGCAGGTATTGCTTTTGGTCCTGACATAGCACCTCCTGAAAAATTGCCGCCTGGTGTTATTGGCATCAATGGTTATTTCAACCGCTTGCTGGTACTTTGTTATCTAACCTGGCCCATGCTGATGGCTTATATTTATTGCTGCTACAAAAGCTGAGTTCGGAGGTACTTATGCTTTAACCGGCTGGTTGGGTTGTAACAGATCCCATAAATTACCATACAAATCTTTAAAAACAGCCACTGTACCATACGGCGCTGTTTGAGGTTCACGAATAAATTCAATGCCGGCTGCTGTCATCCGTTGATAATCGCGCCAGAAATCATCTGTCTGCAGAAAAAGAAAAACCCTGCCACCGGTTTGATTACCGATTCTGCTTTCTTGTTCTTCGCTGGATGCTTTGGCGAGTAATATCTGTGTTCCATTTGAACCAGGTGGCGCTATCAGCACCCATCTCTTATTTTGTTCCGGCTGAAAACTGTCTTCTACCAATGAAAAACCCAGGCGGTTTACGTAGAATGCGATGGCTTCATCATAATCTCTCACTACCAATGCGATATGCAGAATAGACTGTTTCATACTGATACGATCGTTTAGAACTAAATTAAGTTAAATATTCCCTGCCCTATTGTGTGAACCATTAATTTTATGCCATTACGAAAATTCAATTTTGTGTTTACACTACGAAAAGCGTTGCCAGCTGATTACAATGAATTGTTATCGATCTGGGAATTGTCTGTAAAAGCTACGCATGATTTTCTGAATCCTGCTGATATCGTTTTCTTCAAATCACAGATTCAGGAGCACCAGGCTTTTTCGCAGGTTGATCTGACCTGCGCAGTTCATGAGAATGGAACATTAGTGGGATTTATAGGCATCGCAGAAGATAAAATTGAAATGCTTTTTCTTGACCCTGTCGTAATCGGTAAAGGATTGGGCAAACAACTGTTGCAATTTGCAATGCAGGAATACAGGATTACCAAAGTAGATGTGAATGAACAGAATACTGCTGCCCGTTTATTTTATGAACATTTCGGGTTTGAGGTAAAAAGCCGGTCGCCTCTTGACAGTACAGGTAAACCTTATCCGATTTTACATATGGAATTAACTTAACCATTGGTACAGGTAATTCTTCATACGAGCAATATTGATAATCCGAAATAGCTTTTGTTAAAGCAGGTGAAATAATGTAGATTGGTAATAGAAGATACATGAAGCGAATAATAAATAATTTACGGGTATGGGTAATGCTCCTGGCATTACATTGTTATGGCACTTATGATGTATCTGCACAATCAGCTGGTATTGGTTCATGGAATATCGTAAACCTTAAATACCAGGTTTCAAACCGTTTGAGTTTTTTTGGTGAAGCGCAGCTCCGTTCACTTAAATTCTATAACCAGTTCCATTATTATGAATATAAGGGAGGCATCAACTATAAAGTTAATGATAAGCTGGTTATGTCGTTGGGAGCAGGTAGTTATCAGACCTTTGCGGAAGGAGGTAATTTCCTCAGACCCAAAAACAATGATGAATTCAGGTTATGGCCACAAATACTCTTACTTCAATCAATTGGTCGATTTACCATTGAACAACGATACCGGGCAGAACTAAGGTTCACAAGTAATGGGTACAGAAATCGTTTCCGGTACAGGCTGGGTATCAATTTCCCTTTGGGCGAAAAAAAGAAAGATAAAATTCCCTTTCAGGCTTTTCTGAATAATGAACTTTTTTTTACGGATCGTGAGCCCTTTTTTGAAAGAAACAGAATGGCCATGGGCTTACAATACCGGATGAATGCAAATACTAATATCCTGCTAGGTTATCTACATCAGTTTGATTATCGAATCAATGATGAAACCGGGCGAGATTTTATCCAGATAGGCTATTATCTGAATATTGGACATAATAAGTAAGGATGAATTGATAAGAACCGTTTTTATGCTACTTCGTGTCAAACTTAGCAGCTATTCGTAAAAATACTACACCACAGATTTAGTACTTCAACTACGACGTAGTTTACAAATACACTACATCTACTTTTGTTAATAACCAACATCTCGATCATCATTTTCTCCGGTTAATTTTACATACGCACAGAGAGAACTCTTTAAAAAAACGAATACATTCTTATAACTGCCCCCCAAAAAAGAAAGTGCTACACAATATATTGTTGTAGCTGTAAAGGTTTCTATATCTCAACAAGAGATACTACCATTTTGTACCCGCTTCAACAAACAGATTCAGTAGCTACGAATTGCGGGATGGAACTGATCGGTTAACCCAAAGAAAAACAAACCGGTTAAAGGGAGTATTTACTGTATGCCCTGTCTGGAAGTACAACAGATAAAGACGAGTATTTATCACCAAAATCAATTTGTATGCAAACACTTGAATTACAACGCATGGGTTTATTACCCATGGGAGAAATCGATATGGAAGAAACAGATGGTGGATTTATTTGGTTTGTGATTGCCGGAGCTTGCTTATTGCTCGGCGGATGTGTCCAGAATAATCAACAAAACGGTACTGGTAATACACAGAACAACAGACAAACGAATGCGCAAAATCTGGGTGATTCTATCCATAATACAAATCAGGGTACCCTTCATGTATCACCAAAATAATGAGCCATGAAAATGATGCAAACAGAGATGATGGGGCTAACTAGCCTTACATCTGATGAACTTCAGGAAACGGAAGGTGGCTTCTTACCATTATTAGTACTCGGCGTTGTCTTTCTGGCTGGCTGCAATAGTCAGAGAAATCAACAGTCAGGCGGCGACCACAACTGTCAGATCAATTTACAGTTTAATGGACCCCGTTATCCCGACACCACAGTTATCCATTGCAATGGACACAACCACACGATTGTAAACAAATAAAAAAAAGCTGTGCAGTTACCTGCACAGCTTTCAACAAATGAATAAAGAATTCCGCCATATCGTATTCCTAATGTCGTTCGGAAATTTACTGGATATAGCTATGACCTATTTCGCCATGCCTGATTTATATCATGAAGCCAATTATTGGGTTAGGGAACATCAGTTTGGATGGCCTGGACTTATTACTGTATTGTTGATCTGGCAAATAATTTATACAATACCACTCGCATATCGCTGTTTCTGGTATAAACCAGTGATATATGAGATGCCGATAAACAACTACTGGCAGCTATTAAATTATTACTCATTTAAGCAAACAAAAACTATTTTTTTTCCCAATCGAATACAACTCATTCATTTTATAAAAAGCATTGGCAATTTTCTGGGTTATTATTGGCCAAGATATTACTGCCTAAGTAAAACACTTGTCATTATTGACAATTTTTTTCAGGGTCTGGTTTACCGAAATGCTATTGCAATTCAAAGAAAAGATGGATGGTCAACGCTGACATTAGACAGTAAGAGTTTTTTTTACACCCATCCGATTGGTAAACTTATTCTGAGGTATACAGACTTAAATCATTCACAGATCCTCGCTTTTCAAAATACCGTCTTATTGATTGCATTCGTTCTCGTTATAATATTTTTTCTAAAATCAGAAATGTCAAGATACCAACAACAAGAAAATTGAATTCTGCAGGTATAACACAATGAATGATTACTTATGAAGCTCCATACCATCAACAGCCCACAAACGCCTTTTCAAATAAAAAGCAATGCCATCTACCTAACTACTCTTCTCTTAATCATTACAGGAATTGCCTGCCTCCCATTGGTTTCCACGACTATTTCCATTAAAAGCACAGGAATTATAAGACCACAAACTGAACGAACAGAAATCAAACCCTTTACCAGTGGCTTTATAGATCACCTATTTACCAAAGAGGGAGATACTGTTTCGCAAGGACAGTTATTGGCCTGCATACAAGACCGAAACAGTTTACCAAGGTTACGCCTAAATGAAATTGAACGTATACAGAGACAGGTTTATATAAAGGACCTCACATTGCTCACCAGTGAAGAAAAAATAGCCGTATCTCATTTGCAGAGTCCATTATACAAGCAACAACTCAACCGTTTTCTGTTTCAGTTAGCGGAGCAGGAAGCTGCGCTGAAAAAAGTACAGAAAGAAAGAGAAATCAATCAATCACTGATCACCGGCAAAATCATTACTCCGAAAGAATATTTCGATAAAGAAATTGAAGCCGAAAGAATGTCTGCTTCCTTTCAGAGCTTTCAAAATGAACAAAAAATAAATTGGCAAAACGATCTCAGCCGCTACCGGATGGAACTGGTTCAGTTTATTGCACAACAATATCAAATAGAAGCAGATAAAAAGAACCACCTGATTTACGCACCTGTAAGTGGTATCATTCAAAACAGTCAGCACCGATATGCAGGTGGTTTCATACAAGCAGGTGAAACTTTATGTACCATATCGCCACAGACAACACTTATCGCTGAATGTTATGTAAGCACGAGGGATGTAGGTTTATTACAAAAAGGGCAGACAGCAAAATTTCAGATAGAGGCATTCGATTACAATTATTTCGGAGTATTAACCGGTACCATTGCATCTATAGACAACGACTTTAGTCTTATAGACAATAAACCTTTTTTCAAGGTAAAGTGCAACTTTGATCGTAAACAGTTACTCTTAAAAAACGGGTATAGCGGTGAATTAAAAAAAGGACTCAGTTTACATGCTCGTTTTATTGTTGCAGAAAGAACCTTATGGCAATTACTTTTTGATAAAATCGACGACTGGTTTAATCCCAATGCGCCATCTCCCATCCAAACCATTTCCAGATGAATACCGCTAGAATATGTGTCAAGCAAAGAGATATAACCGATTGTGGTGCTGCCTGTATTGCATCTGTAGCCATGTTCTACCGCTTACAGGTACCCGTTAGCAGGATTCGCCAATACGCTGGTACCGATAAAAAAGGAACCAATGTAACTGGCATGATTGAAGCTGCTGAAAAACTGGGTTTTCAGGTTAAAGCTGCCAAAGGATCAACAGACAGCTTATTGAAAATACCCTTACCAGCTATTGCACACATCATTTTAAAAAATGGTCTCCATCATTATATTGTTATTTACCAAACAACCCGTAAAAAAATCAGTTATATGGATCCTTCCGACGGGTTAATACATCGCATTAGCTATTCAGCTTTTAAAGAAATATGGAGCGGTGTACTGATCTTACTGCTTCCTGATGAAAACTTTAAAAGAGGTACCCATACCATCAGCAACGCCTGCCGATTCTGGCATTTGATACAACCACATAGCGCCATTATGATACAGGCTTTGGTGGGCGCGTTGCTATATACCCTGCTGGGGCTTTCCACATCTATCTATATTCAGAAACTGATCGACTTTGTTTTGGTAGAAGCTAATCTCCGGTTATTGAACCTGCTCAGTTTTGCCATGATCCTGATCCTCATTTTTCAACTCATCATAGGCTCTTATAAAACCATTTTTGGCCTGCAGACCGGACAAATGATAGATGCCAGACTGATTCTGGGATACTACAAACACCTGCTTCAGTTACCCCAACGTTTTTTTGATACCATGCGGGTAGGAGAAATCATCAGCCGTATAAATGACGCCGTAAAAATCAGAGACTTCATCAACAGTGTTGCATTGGGTATCATTGTAAACATGTTGATCGTTTTCTTTAGTCTTTTAGTGATGTTCTTGTATTACTGGAAGCTGGCTTTACTGATGTTGGTCATTATCCCGATTTATCTGATTCTATACTGGATCAACAATCGTATTAACAGAAAATGGCAACGAAAACTGATGGAAGAATCCGCAGAACTGGAAACACAGCTGGTAGAAAGCCTGAACGCCTCTGGTACTATTAAAAGATTCGGATTAGAAGCTTTTGCCAATGAAAAAACAGAAACCCGCTTCTTCCGGTTATTAAACAGTATTTACAAAAGCAGTATCTACTCCTTATACATTGGTATATCGTCCGAATTCTTCACCCGTTTATTTACGATTGGATTATTATGGACCGGAAGTTATTTTGTCATTAACCGGGAACTATCACCCGGAGCCTTACTTTCATTTTATACCCTGATCGGCTACTTCACGGGGCCTGCATCTGCCCTCATTGCCGCCAACAAACAAATTCAGGATGCACTGATAGCGTCCGACAGGTTATTTGAAATTATTGATCTCGAAACTGAATCAACAGAGGAAGCCAGCATTCACCTTACATCCGAACAAACAGGCGATATCGTTTTTAACGATATATATTTCAGATATGGTTCAAGAAGCATGATATTTCAAGGTTTAACATTACATATCCGAAAAGGGGAATGCACAGCGATTGTTGGAGAAAGTGGTAGTGGCAAATCAACCCTATTGTCTTTGTTACAGAAACTGTATCCGCTCAAAAAGGGTACTATTTATATCGGAGACATCAATATCCAACAGATCAGTTATAAAAGTCTGAGAGAACGTATTGCCATAGTACCACAACATATTGATTTATTCAGCGGCACCATCACTGAAAATATAGCTATCGGTGATCCAGAACCGGATCTTAAAAAAATACTTTTTCTCACTCAAATGCTAGGCATTCATTCATTTATTGAACAGTTACCCAATAGCTATAATAGTATTATTACTGAACAGGGTGGTAATCTTTCCGGTGGACAAAAACAAAGAATCGCTATAGCACGTGCATTATACAGAGATCCTGAAATACTGTTAATGGATGAGGCAACCAGTAATCTTGATCCGCATAGCGAACAAGATGTTCAGCAAACCCTGGAATGGTATAAACAACAGGAGAAAACCATCATCATCATTGCTCACCGTTTATCAACCATTCGCAACAGTGATCATATCATTGTCCTTGAAAATGGTGAACTCGCAGAACAGGGAACACATGCAACACTTCTTAACAATAACGGGGTTTATAAAAAACTTTGGGAATATTATGCAGGAGATAAGAAATAAGAAATAAGAAATAAGAAATAAGAAATAAGAAATAAGAAATAAGAAATAAGAAATAAGAAATAAGAAATAAGAAATAAGGGGAAACAGCACTACCGGGATACTTATTGTGTAACCGGCAGTATTTTTCTTTCTATTCACCATTCACAAAAAAGAAATCCCGCCAATGCTGACGGGATTCCATTCAAACAGACAAAGCAATCGAAGAGACCAAGTTGATATCGTATAGCCTAAGACAATACGATAGTAATCAGTTATACATTAGGGGCTGCCTGTAGAATTTCTTCGCTTACACCTGCCGCATACTTTGAGAAATTATTCACAAACTGCTGTGCAAGGTCCTTTGCTTTTGCATCGTATGCTGCAGCATCAGACCATGTATTTCTTGGGTTCAATATTTCAGAGGGTACTCCCGGACAGGTTGCAGGCATCATCATACCAAATACTGGATGTACTTCAAATGCAACATCATCCAGTTCTCCTTTCAAGGCAGCTGTAATCATGGCACGGGTATAACTAAGTTTCATTCTGCTACCTACACCGTAAGAGCCTCCACTCCATCCGGTATTAATCATCCATACTTTTACATCATGCTCTCTCATTTTCTGACCAAGCATTTCTGCGTATTTGCCTGGGTGCAAGGGCAAAAAAGGCGCTCCGAAACAAGCACTGAAAGTTGACTTTGGTTCAGTTACACCCGCTTCTGTACCCGCCACTTTAGCAGTATAACCGCTGATAAACTGATACATAGCCTGACCTGGTGTTAACCGGCTGATAGGAGGCAGTACCCCGTACGCATCGCAGGTAAGAAAGAAAATATTTTTGGGAAGACCGCCAATACTTGGCTCTGCAGCATTACTGATAAAATGCAACGGATAACTAACCCTTGTATTCTCTGTAATTTTCTTTGAAGTAAAATCAATCTGATTAGTGCCGGCAACAAAACCAATATTCTCTACCAATGCACCCGGACGTATTGCATGAAATATTTCCGGCTCTTTTTCTTCACTCAGGTCGATCGTTTTCGCATAACAGCCACCTTCAAAATTAAAAACACTGTTGGCTGTCCATCCATGCTCATCATCACCAATAAGTTTTCGGTTAGGATCAGCACTCAAAGTTGTTTTACCAGTTCCGCTCAGCCCAAAGAAAATCGCAACATCACCTGCTTCACCCATATTGGCACTGCAGTGCATGCTCAATACATTTTTCTGTTGTGGCAATACATAGTTCAGAATGGTAAAAATACCTTTCTTCATTTCGCCTGTATAGCCGGTACCTCCAATGAGAATCGTCTTATGGGTAAATGAAACAACCGCAAAATTATGCTGACGCGTTCCATCAACTGCAGGATCTGCTTTAAAACCAGGAGCCTGAATAATATGCCACTCAGGTGTGAAATTTTCCAGTTCCTGCTCAGAAGGGCGAAGGAACATATTGTATGCAAATAAATTACTCCATGGATTTTCATTGATCACACGGATATTCATCCTGTAAGCTGGATCAGCACACGCAAATGCATCACGTACCCAGATTTCGTCCTTTGCATTCAGGTAGTGAAGCATTTTCTCCTTCAACTGGAAAAAGTATTTCTCTTCAATGGCAATATTGAAATTGTTCCAGTGAACAGTGTCTGTCGTAATCGCATCCTTCACAATAAATTTGTCTTGCGGAGAACGACCTGTAAACTCACCGGTTTCAATACAAAGGGCGCCAGTATCATTCAATACACCCTGACCCCGGAAAACGGTCTGCTCAGTTAATACTTCCGGACTTAGTTGATAATGAACTTGATGCATCGGTTTTAATCCCAATGCCGAGAGTTGCTGTAAATTTAGCTGGGTCATAGATTCAGTCATATACGAACAATCGTTAGTTAGTGAGGCAAAAATAATTGTTTAACGCATCCGTTCATTTTTTTATGTAGGAACTACACGTTGTCATTCATCAATCGTTTGCGGAGAATCTTTTAAGATATTTAAGGATATCTACATATTGTATGCAAATGCTCAATTACAAGACCAAAAAATTGAAGTTTTTATAAAAATTTATGCCAAAAGCGCAGAAACCTGCAAACATCTCCCTGCCAACAAGTATTTTTACCAAAATTATCTGAACCATGCCGGCTACCGATGCAAAAGGAACCCTTACCGCAGAACATATACAACAATTTAAAACTATATTAGGCGATACTTATGTACTATCAGACGAAGAGAACCTAACCCATTATGGGCATGATGAAACAGAGCATCTCCAATATCCGCCGGAAGTTGTATTGAAACCAAGAACAGCAGCAGAAATTGCTGCTATCATGAAAATCTGTAATAAAGACCTGATTCCGGTAACACCCCGTGGAGCCGGAACTGGTTTAAGTGGTGGTGCCCTTCCTCATCTTGGCGGTGTTTTATTGTCGACCGAAAGAATGAACAGTATCTTATCGATCGACGAACGCAATCTACAGGTCATAACAGAGCCGGGCGTCATCACAGAAGTTTTACAAAATGCGGTTAAGGAAAAAGGATTGTTTTACCCGCCTGATCCAAGTAGCCGTGGTAGTTGTTTTATTGGCGGTAATATTGCCGAGAACAGTGGCGGACCGAAAGCTGTGAAATATGGAGTGGTCAAAGATTATGTATTGAACCTGGAAGTAGTATTACCGAATGGTGAGATTATCTGGACAGGTGCCAATGTATTAAAAAACTCAACCGGTTATAATCTTACCCAGTTACTGGTAGGAAGCGAAGGTACATTGGGCATTGTAACAAAGATTGTACTGAAACTCATTCCTTTTCCAAAATTCGATCTGCTGATGCTGGTACCTTTTGCTTCGCTTGAAAAGGCAAGTGAAGCTGTAAGCGCCATTTTCAGAGCAGGTTTTGTACCCAGTGCATTGGAACTGGTTGAAATAGATGCATTGAAAATCGTAAGCAAGATGGTAGAGAGTACCGCTGTACCTGTTGACGATTCCATTGCCGCACATCTGATCATAGAAGTTGATGGCAATAATATGGATGTGCTGATGAATGAGATGGAATCCATCGCAGCATTGCTTACTCAGTTTGATGCCGGTGAAATATTTTTTGCAGATGATGCACAACAAAAAGCAGAGCTATGGAAACTTCGCCGCCGTGTGGCCGAGGCTGTAAAAACCAGCGGTTATACCATTGAAGAAGATACTGTCGTACCCCGTGCCGAATTACCGGCACTGATTAAAGGTGTAAAAGAACTGGGTAAGCAATATGGCTTTCATGCTGTTTGTTATGGGCATGCAGGTGATGGTAATCTGCATATCAGAATCAATCACCCAACGATTAAGAACAGCCATGGCAATGCAGAAATGACCGAAGCACTGCGTGCGTTATTTGAACTGGTAAAAAAACTGGGAGGAACAATCAGCGGTGAACATGGTATCGGATTGATACAGAAACCATATATGACTACTGTTTTCCGTGATGCCAATCTGTATATAATGCGGGAAATCAAAAAAGCTTTTGATCCTAACAATATTTTAAACGCAGGTAAAATCTTTGACCTGAACTGAACCGTACCTTTGCACAAATACCTATGATCATGAAAAACAGTGTATTGTTTGCCTGCCTGATGATGCTTGCCACATTTGCAGTTGCACAACAAAATGAGAGTAACGAACAACCCAAAGGTTTCAAAAGAGAGAATATGTTCTTTGGATCAAGCCTTAATCTTTCATTGGGTAATCGTTTTTTTAATGTGGGTATTAACCCTGAACTGGGTTACAGTCTTAATAAATGGCTGGATGCAGGCGTGGCACTGAACATCAATTATTTTTCTCAGAATGCTTCTGATTTCAGCAATACACGCTTTCGCAATTTCAATTATGGCGCAGGAACTTTTTTACGCATATGGCCAGTGAATTTCTTACACCTGCAGGTACAGCCGGAATATAACTGGATCAGTTCTTCGCAGAAGAATGTAATTACCGGACAATCTGCCAGATACAATTACAATGCAGAAAGCCTGCTGGTTGGTATTGGCTATGGCAGCAGGGCTGTAGGCTCTCAATATTCTTATGTAACACTGATGATCGATGTTTTACAGAATATCAATTCACCTTACCGTGATCAGTTTAATGATCCCTTGCCTGTTTTCAGGGCTGGTTTCGGGGTTTATCTTAACAGAAAAAAGCAATAGCCTCATCAGCACTGTTTAAAACTATGAGGCGATCACGCCAATCCTCATATAAAAAACCGGCTGCTGTCATCTGCTCAATATGAGCAATCAAATGTTTATAATATCCTGCTGTATTCAGCAGGATTATTTTTTTATTGTGAATGTTCAGCGTGTTCCAGGTAAGCATCTCAAACAACTCATCCAATGTGCCATTACCTCCCGGTAATACAATGGCAGCATCACACAACTCATACATCATTTTTTTACGGATATGCATATCCTTAACCACATGCAACTCAGTAATACCTTCATGCTGGTGTTCCCACTCGAGCAGCACTTCCGGAATGACACCGATTGCCTTACCGCTATGATCCATCACTGCATTGGCCACAGCCCCCATCAGACCTTTATTGCCACCACCATAAATCAGGGTTATCCCCTGCATGGCCATCAGCATGCCCAGCCTGGAAGCATCGGCCTGAAATACCGGATTATTCCCCTCCTTTGAACCGCAAAAAACTGCAATCCGCTTTATTTGCATATGAGTTAATTTACGCCGCAATGTAAGCAGCTTTATCATTACAAGCCAAAGCAGGCTGTCTTTTATTTAAAAAGTTCTGCTTCCAATTCCCGCAATAAACCGCACACATCCCCTATCTTTACCCTGAACGATTGTTATTCAGCTCATAAACAAGAACGCTATGTCGCCACTTCTGCTGTTTTCTTTTGTAATCATTTATTTCCTGATTTTATTAGTCGTAGCCTGGTACACAGGCAGGAACAGTAATAATGATTCCTTTTTTATTGGCAACAGAAACAGTAACTGGATGCTGGTGGCATTTGGCATGATCGGCACTTCATTAAGTGGAGTAACTTTTGTTAGCGTGCCCGGTGCCGTGGCCAAAGAATCGTTTGCATATATGCAGATCACACTCGGTTACCTGATCGGTTATATGGTAATTGCCTTTGTGTTATTGCCCCTTTACTATAAACTTAACCTGACTTCCATTTATAACTATCTCAGTACAAGACTGGGATTTGCTTCCTATAAAACTGGCGCCTCCTTCTTCATCTTATCACGTACACTGGGCGCTACCGCACGTTTATATTTGGTTGTACGCATATTACAGGATGCCATCCTTGAAAGCTTTCATGTACCCTTCTGGGCCACCACACTGATTATCCTCCTCATGATTTTGCTCTATACATATGAAGGTGGTGTAAAAACCATTGTATGGACAGATACGTTGCAAACTTCCTGTATGCTGATCGGTCTTGTGATCTGTGTCATTTATATCCTTAACCAACTGGATATGGGTATCGGACAGAGTTTTGCGGCTATGGGAGACAAAGGTTATTCCAAAATATTTTTTACTGAACCCGAGAGTCGTTTTTTCTTCTTAAAACAAATACTGGCAGGTGCTTTTGTTACCATTACCATGACGGGTATGGATCAGGAAATGATGCAGAAGAATATTTCGGTGAAAACGCTTAAGGACTCACAGAAAAATGTGGTAACCCTTGGCTTTATTATGCTGGCTGTTATTGGTTTGTTTCTTTTTCTGGGAGGTTTATTACATCTCTATGCAGATACACAGGGCATTGCCGCTACAGGCGACAAGCTGTTTCCTACCATTGCCCTGCAACATATGCCAAGTATGGTATCTGTGATATTTATTATTGCCTTGATTTCAGCACTCTTCCCAAGTGCCGATGGCGCCATTACTGCACTTACTTCTTCTTTCTGTATTGATATTATCGGATTACAACGTCGTACAGACTGGACAGATCAGCAGAAGAAAAAAATCAGACAACGTGTTCACCTGGTATTCGCAGGCATCTTCCTGGTGTTTGTAATGGTGTATAAATGGATCGATAGCAGTAGTATGATTGGTGTGATTTTAAAAGTAGCAGCTTATACTTACGGACCTTTACTGGGCTTATTTACTTTCGGCATTTTACTGAAACGATCAGTAAACGACAAGCTCGTACCATTTGTATGTATTGCTTCCCCGTTATTGTGCCTGCTCGTAGATAAATTTCAAAAACAACTGTTTGGTTCTTTTGAAATTGGCTTAGAGCTATTGATCATTAACGGCCTCATTACTTTCCTGGGGTTATTACTGATCTCACGGAGAAGCAATACATAGTAAGTTTTATACAATCACTACCATAACTGTACGATTTCCTGGCTTGCTGTTTGTTCTGCGGGAGTGGGTAATGCCTCTACCGGGACTTCCATTTTCTCTCCTTTTTTGATGTTTACCAGTGATTCGATTTCCAGTTTATATCCTTCAGACGCAGCTTCTTCCAGCAGACGCAGTACCTGTTTGCGACTCTCATATAATTCTTCGAGCCTTTTAGTAGATACCGGATCCGGTTTTCCAAAGCGTTCCTCTGCACTGAAATTTCGCATACAGTGAAAGTTGATCTTGTGGTTAAGCAGCGTAAGTAACACTTCTTTTGCTTCATCAGGCGTAAAAACACCATTGATCAGCGTAACATTTTCATTTGTATTCATGCTATTTTTTTTAAGCTATTACAATTCCTGATTCAATATTTACAGCCTGTTCATTTGATAAAATCCGGCTTTTAAACTCATGCAATTCCCTCTGCAATTCTTTGATACGGTTTTCCCGCATTTTGATATCTTCTTCTTTTTCAGCGTCTCTGATTTTATCCTCATGATACTTGATTTTGATATTCACCATTTGTGAAACCAAATCAAATGCTTCTGTTTTACTGAACCTGCCTTTAATAAGCTGTAGTTGTAACATAATGTTGATTTTTATTGTCCCTGCCCGAGTGAATAAGCTTGTTTTCCGTTAAACGTGTAGAGGTTTTCTGTTTTAATGGTATCGATGCCATGTGCTTCTGCCTTATCCAGCAATTCAATAATCTGTTGTTTGGTAACACCCGAACCATTACTTGGCTTAAAGCGGCAACGCCAATGATCGGTACAGAAAGTTTCCTCAAAACCTTCCGGCCATACTTTAATACCACGGTTGGTAATCATCGATAATTCCACACCCAAAACATCCACTTCTTTCAGTTTCGTGGCCAGTTCATCTGCTTTGTAGCCATCCCAGTGAACAAAAAGGTCAACACCGACCAGTTCCTTTTTAGAAGCTTTTCTGCGTGTATACTTAGGTAAGTTCAACACCGCCTGTTCATTATACTGTACCGCTTTAAGCTGTACCGGTTTTTGTCCGAGATTGGCAATCACCGCCTGTGCAAATTCTTTGGTACCGACCTGCTGCTTACTTACTCCCTCTTTGTAGATATCGTAAGTATGTATACCGTCTTCAATTGTTTTCAGCCAGGCATTCTGCACTTTTTCGGCTACTCCTGACTGTCCGATATGGTTCAGCATCATGATAGCGCCCTGTAAAAGACCTGATGGGTTGGCCAGATTCTGGCCAGCTCTTCTGGGGGCCGAGCCATGAATGGCTTCAAACATGGCACATGATTCACCGATATTGGCCGAACCTGCCAGACCTACCGATCCGGTAATCTGCGCTGCCACATCCGATAATACATCTCCGTATAAATTGGGCATTACGATTACATCAAAATATTCCGGTGTATCGGCCATTTTTGCCGCTCCTATATCAATGATCCAGTGCTCATTCTCAATTTCAGGATATTCTTTTGCAATCTCATCGAACACCTGATGAAACAAACCATCTGTCTGTTTCATGATATTATCTTTGGTAAAACAGGTTACTTTTTTACGTCCATACTGCTTTGCATATTCAAAAGCGTAACGTACAATTTTTTCGCAGCCGGGCCTGCTGATCAGTTTTAAACACTGCACCACTTCGTCGGTCTGCTGGTGCTCAATACCCGCGTACAAGTCTTCTTCATTCTCACGAATGATTACAATATCCATTTTCGGATGTTTTGTTTTCACATAAGGATGAAGGCTTATACAGGGACGTACATTGGAATAGAGACCCAAAAACTTACGGGTGGTTACATTCAGACTCTTGTAGCCACCGCCCTGAGGTGTGGTGATCGGCGCTTTCAGGAATATCTTGTTTTTACGGATCGTATCCCAGGATTCTTTGGCAATACCTGCATTATTACCTGCCAGATATACTTTTTCGCCCACTTCAATTTCGTCGATTTCAATCTGAGCGCCAGCTGCCATGATAATGTCGAGGGTAGCGTCCATAATCTCCGGACCGATGCCATCTCCTTTCGCAATGGTAATTCTTGTCATACTGTATTGATTTTTGTTTGGTGATGCAAAAATGCTTGTAGCTAACCATATATTTTTATTTATCTTTACTATAATATCCATAAATATTATTTATGAATTATACTTTAAACCAGTTACAGATTTTCCTGAAAGTGTCGCAAACACAGAGCGTAACAAAAGCGGCAGAAGAATTATACCTCACGCAACCAGCCGTTTCCATTCAACTAAAAAATTTTCAGGACCAGTTCGACATACCCCTTACTGAAGTGGTGGGAAGAAAGTTGTACATCACCGAATTTGGACAGGAAATTGCCATGGCTGCCGAAGCCATATTGAATGAAGTGAATGCCATCAATTATAAAACACAGGCTTACAGAGGGCAACTATCGGGCAGACTTAAACTTTCAGTAGTATCGACAGGTAAATATGTGATGCCCTATTTCCTCACCGGTTTTATGAAACAACATCCAGGTGTGGACCTTATGATGGATGTAACGAATAAAGCCAAAGTAATCGAGAGCCTCGACAGAAATGAAGTTGATTTCTCTCTGGTATCGATCATACCTGATACATCACAGGTGAACCGGATTGAGCTGCTACCTAATAAACTCTATCTGGTTGGCACGCGTGGCGCCAGAATAACAGCACAGGGATCTGTGAAAAAAATATTTGAAGAACTGCCACTGATTTTCCGTGAAAACGGTTCCGGCACCCGACAAACCATGGAAAAATTCATCGAGAAACACCACCTCACTTTTCGCAAGAAAATGGAGCTTACTTCCAATGAAGCCGTGAAACAGGCCGTACTGGCAGGTTTGGGCTACTCAATCATGCCCCTGATCGGTATTAAAAATGAGTTGAAAAACGGTGATATGAAAATCATACCGGTAAAAGGGTTGCCTATTAAAACAGCCTGGCAACTGATCTGGTTAAAAGGCAAAAAACTGTCGCCGGTAGCAACTGCTTTTCTCGAGTATATAAACAAAGAGAAAGCTGCCATTTCCAAGCAGTTTTTTCCGCAGGTTGATTAGAAAATCCGGAAAATATACCGTACCCCAACCACTCAGGGGCAGGGGCATCGGCAACTATACTTTTTCTTTTTTCACCTCAGACCATACAAATTCCTCAATCTCATCAAAAAGACTGCGGGCTCTGTCTTTCACCTTCGACAGGGCTTCATATTTATTTGTAAGACTCAATGCCAGTTGGTACATTTCTTCAGTAGCTGTCTGGTCAACCATTTCAGCAAAGCTTTTGGGTCGCTCACTTTCTTCCAGTGAACGGATATAACACAAGACTTCCACTACTTCAAAATGTGTTTTTTGCCATGAATCAAATCCATTCGGAAAATCCGGTACTGACATGTTGTACATATTTTAGTTAGGAGAATATCATCTTCAAACTACTCATTTTCCCTGAAAGAAAAAAGCAAAGAAGTAACGAAAAAAGTTTTGACTGTTCAGAAAGAAATAACCGACGGCTATACTTTTCAGCGATGGTTCCACTCCTGATGTTATAAGGTAAAATTTCCCAATGGAATGCCCGTTTTCAATTTTAACAGCCTGTCCCCCTTCCCTTTCAAGCCCTTCAAAGAGGTTTTCGTATCTTTACAGGATGAATACCCCCCTGATTATTTCCCCCGGAGCAGAGGCTTATGCACAGTCCTTTACAGCTCCGGAAGCGGGTCTTTTACAGGAGATTGCCAGATTTACCCAGACAGCACACCCACACGCACACATGCTCAGTGGACAGGTACAGGGTAAATTTTTATCATTTATAAGCACTATTCAGCGCCCCAGATACGTTTTAGAGATAGGTACTTTTACGGGCTACAGCGCATTATGCCTTGCAGATGGCCTTAGCCCCGAAGGAGAACTGCATACCATTGAATGCCGGGAAGAAGACGCCACAACAGCAAGGAACTATTTTAGCAAAAGCAAAAGAAATCATCAGATACATTTGCACATCGGCAATGCAGCAGAAATAATACCCACATTATCACACCAGTGGGACCTGGTTTTTATGGACGCTGACAAAACGGGTTATATCGGATATTATGAACAGATTGTTCCGAAACTGAGTAAGAATGGCATCATTCTGGCAGACAATGTATTGTTTCATGGACAGGTAATGGAAGACCCGATTACGGGTAAAAATGCTAAAGCCATACATGCATTCAATGAACATGTAAAAAAAGACCCAAGAACAGAACAAGTATTATTAACCATCAGGGATGGTTTATTAATGATTAAAAAGAGAGCAGAATGAAGAAATGGATATTACTAATACTGGTTTATGTTTCTGTGCAAACAGCAGGCTTTGCGCAGAACCTTTCTGTAAAAGAAAAAACAGAAGCCTATATCAATAGTTATAAAGAAATCGCCATTGAAGAAATGCTGCGTACAGGCGTACCTGCCTCCATTAAACTGGCACAGGGTATTTTGGAATCGCAGTTTGGAGAGAGCCCACTGGCCAAAAATGCCAACAACCATTTTGGTATTAAATGCAAGACAGAATGGACGGGTGAAAAAACTTATCAGGATGATGATGCCAAAGGAGAATGTTTCAGAGTATACCCATCTGCTGAACAATCATACCGTGACCATTCTGATTTTTTAAAAACCAGACCCCACTACTCTTTTTTATTTAAACTGGAGCCTACTGATATTACCGGATGGGCCTATGGGCTTAAAAGAGCAGGTTATGCAACCAGTTCTACTTATCCGGAAAAATTGTTACGGGTTATTGAAGACTATAAACTGCATCAATATACCATGTTGGCACTGGCCATTAAGGAAAACAGAAATGCACCGGTTCCGGTTACCACATCACCGCCCATTACAACCACTACAGCTGTGAAAGCCGAAGTACTTAATAAGGAGGAAGAAGCAGGAAACAAGCAAAATAAGACACAAGAAATAGTAAAAGTGAGGGAGGAAGAAGTAAAAACAGCTCCAATACAGGCTGTAAAAGAAGAAATGGCTGATAAGTCCGAAGACACCGTTGTTCCTGAAAAGAAAGCTGAACCGACACCGGAAAAAAAACCATCGCCTTATCCTGAAGGTGTTTTTACCATCAATCATACAAAAGCTATTTATGCAAGAGAAGGCACTTCCCTGCTGGCACTGGCGCACAGATATGATATCAGCCTGAGTAAATTATTCGACTTTAACGAATTACCCGAGAGCGATATCCTGGATGCGGATCATTTGTTATTTATAGAAAAAAAGCAAAAAAGAGGAGCTTCCGATCTGCATGAAGTAACAGCCGGTGAAACCCTGCATGAAATAAGCCAGAAAGAAGGTATCCGTTTGGAAAGTCTGCTGGAATATAATAAACTCAAAAAAGACAGCCAGCTTTCTGCCGGACAAAAACTCTACCTTCGCTCACCTGCCGAAATCAAGAATGGAGTAGTGAAAGCCAAAACAAAAAACACAAAATGATTTAACATGAATGTGATCAAGGTTCACGATAAAGAATTTGTTCCCTATTTACCGGAAGACCTGATTCGTGAAAAGGTGAAAGAACTGGCCCAGCAGCTCGACAAAGATTATGCAGGTAAAAAACCTTTGTTCATAGCCATCCTCAATGGCTCATTTATGTTTGCCGCAGACCTTTTTAAAGAACTCAGCATAGAAGCAGAAATCTGCTTTATTAAACTGGCTTCTTATAAAGGAACGAAATCTACTGGTCAGGTTATTACAGCTATCGGACTTGATATGGAAATCAACAACCGCCACGTCATCATCCTTGAAGACATTATTGATACTGGTAAAACCATGAGTGAATTTTTACCACAACTGATCAACCAGCAACCCTTGTCACTCAAAGTAGCCGTTTTGTTACACAAGCCTGATGCTATGAAATATCCCATCCAGATGGATTACTGCTGTTTTACCATCCCCAATCGTTTTGTACTGGGTTACGGACTGGATTATGATGGTTTTGGCAGGAATATCAAAGAGATCTACCAGCTTAAAACCGAAGCATAACAAGGCTTTAACAGCCCAGCACATACCAGTCTCAGCCTATTTATCGTTATCTTGTAGCTGAAACCCCTAACCAAATGAAGAAAGGCATTTGGATATTATTTTGCTGTCTTTTATGCTACCTATTCACCTCTGCGCAATATTATATACGTGGAGAGGTAAGAAATGAACATGGGGTATTGCTGGAAGGTGTTAAAATCAGACTGAAATCTAAACCACAGCAGGTTTTTACAACCGGCAATACTGGTGCTTTTGGCATTTCACTCACAAAAATTACAGATTCTCTTTCGCTTGAACTGGATGGTTATGAAAAGACCTGTTTGCCGGCAGACAGCAGACAATTTAACCGGCTATTACTGAAAACACTTCCCGGCACTTTAAAACTATACAAAAACAACAGAGCCTCCATTGTTTCCAATGCCAGAAACAATTTGTTTCTACCTGCTCCCAATCAGGGTGAAAGTTATAGTAGCTTAATAGAAAATGATTTTATTCATGCGACTGAGTTTCCTGAAACGGGTTTCTCCCTGAATATAGACAATGCTGCATACAGTAATATCAGGCGCTTTATTACCAACCAGATGTTTGTTCCCGAAGATGCTGTACGAATTGAAGAAATGCTGAATTATTTCAGCCTGCCAATCATCAGAAAAAGTAAATCGGTTCATTATTCTGACTCATTCAACTTCAGTTATCAACATACCAGTAATCCCTGGAAAGCTGGGCACCAGTTATTGTTTCTGCAAATAGAAGCACCAGCTTTATCTTTAGATAAAGTTCCTCCTTCTAACCTTGTATTCCTGATTGATGTATCCGGCTCAATGGATAAACCCAATCGATTGCCCCTACTCCAGTCTGCCTTTAAAATGCTGGTAAATACACTCAGAGACTGTGATACCATCACCATTGCTACTTATGGAGGCGGTGTGGGCATCGTTCTTCCGCCAACCGGTGGTGCGCATAAACAAAGTATTAAAAATGTAATCGACTCATTGTCTGCCGGGGGCGATACACCTGGTGCCGGGGCCATTCAGCTTGCTTATCAGCTGGCAAAAGATAAATTTATACCGGGCGGTAATAACAGGGTTATTCTTGCTACTGACGGGGATTTTAATGTAGGGCAGTCCTCTGAAAAAGAGCTGGAAGAATTGATCCTGCGTTATCAGCAAACAGGTATTTATTTAACCTGTTTGGGTGTAGGTATGGGCAATTATAAAGACAGTAAACTCGAATCCTTATCAAAAAAAGGAAATGGCAATTTTGCCTATTTGGACCAGATCAGGGAAGCGGAGAAAGTTTTGGTAAAGGAATTCACCAAAACCATTTTTTCGGTAGCGGATGATGCCGCTATCACGGTGAGCTTTAATCCTGCTACTGTTGCTGAATACAGACTGATTGGTTTTGACAATAAGAAATCTGCACTGGACGACAGTAACAGTGTATTAGAAGGTGGCGAAATCGGCAGTGGTCATACAATTACTGCGATATTTGAAATCAATCCGGCTAAAGACAGTGTAAGTGCTGTTCAGCAACCCTTGGCAGTACTGGATCTCCGGTATAAAAAACCCGGAAGTAATGATATACTGCATCAGACATTTCATTGCGAATACCAGGGCCTTCCGATTCAAAGCGCAGACAGCATGTATCGTTTTGCGGCATCTGTTGCCATGTTTGGTTCTGTACTCCGCAAATCGAAATTTACCAGAGACTACCAATTTGAAGACGTCCTTACACTTGCCAGATCGGGTATTAGAAAGAATGATGTACTACAAAACGAATTCGGGAAATTGGTAGAACAGGCAATGTTTCTATACAATCCATCAAAGAAAAAAAGAAAGTAAGCCCTGCCTACCCTTTCATTGCCAGAGTGATCTTAGAAAACGCACAGCAGAGAAATGAGGACGCAGGGCTTACGCAGAGATTGACGCTATTAACTAAAAGCTTCTTTTACTCGTTCGAAGAAACTCTTATCACTTTTATTGGGATTGGGTTTGAAATTAGCACTCTCATTCATTTTCTCCAACATACGTTTTTCTTCGTCGCTGATGTTCTGGGGAGTCCATACATTCACATAAATCAACTGATCACCTTTGCTATATCCCTGTACTTCAGGAAACCCTTTTCCTTTGAGTCTGAATATTTTTCCGCTCTGTGTACCGGCAGGTATTTTAATTTTTGCACGGCCATCAATCGTGGGTACTTCTACCTGTGTTCCAAATACAGCATCCGGAAATGACAGATGAAGGTCATAGGCCACATTCAATCCATCTCGTTGTAACTCAGGATGCGCTTCCTCCTCAATCTGGATAATCAGATCTCCGGCAAAACCACCACGTTCACCGGCATTCCCTTTTCCACTCATGCTCAGCTGCATGCCTTCCTGTACGCCGGCTGGTATATCAATACTAATGGTTTCTTCACCATATACTCTTCCTTCACCTTTACAACTACCACATTTTGCAGTTACAGTAGACCCTTCACCATTACAGGTTGGACAGGTACTCACGGTCTGCATTTGTCCGAGAAAGGTATTCGTTACTCTTCTTACCTGACCCGTACCTCCACAAGTTCCACAGTTCTGTACACTGTTTTTATCTTTTGCACCGTTGCCTCCACAGGTATTACACAATACATGCTTTTTTACCTTTACATTCTTGGTAACACCTTTTGCAATCTCTTCAAAATTCAGCTTGAGTTTGATACGAAGATTACTTCCTCTTTGTCCGCGTGTACGGCCGCTTCCACCGCCGTTGCTTCTTCTGCCACCACCAAAGAAACTACCAAACATATCATCGCCGAAAATATCGCCGAACTGACTGAAGATATCATCCATATTGCTGTAGCCACCGCCACCACCACCTGTGCCCGGACCAAAAGCAGCATGACCATAACGGTCGTATTTGGCTTTTTTATCTGCATCACTGAGCACTTCATACGCTTCAGCAGCTTCCTTAAATTTCTCTTCCGCTTCTTTATCGCCGGGATTGCGATCCGGATGAAACTGCATAGCTACTTTGCGATAAGCTTTTTTAATCTCATCGGCAGAAGCAGACTTACTCACGCCCAATATTTCGTAAAAATCTCTTTTAGCCATCTTTATAAATTTGATGATCTCAGATGGCAGATATCAGATTTATTTTTATATCTGATATCTGCCGTCTGACATCTGACATTATTTTCCAACCACCACTTTTGCGAAGCGGATAATTTTATCGTTGAGGTAATAACCTTTCATTACTTCATCTATCACTTTCCCTTTGAGTTCTTCCTTGGGTGCTGGTATTTCAGTAATGGCTTCATGTTTTTCCACGTCGAAGTCGGCATGGATGCTTTCCATCGCTTTTACACCTTTTGATTGAAGGCTGGAGCGAAGTTTATTAAAGACCAGTTGAATTCCTTCTTTCTGCAAAGCAATATCATCACTACCCTGCAATTGTTTTTCTGCACGATCACAGTCATCCAGCACATCCAGTAAGGATACAATTACATCTTTACCGGCTGTTTGTATCAGTTCAATACGCTCTTTAGCAGTTCTACGTCTGAAATTATCGAACTCGGCCATGAGGCGGAGGTATTTATCTTTCTGCTCCTGTAATTCGGACTGCAGTTTCTCTAACTGGTTATCTTCAGCCACGGGTTCATTCAGGTGTGAGGTACCCGCTGCATTTTCATCTGCATTGATATCAATACCCTGATTCAGTTCTTCATTTACGTTTGATGTAGTAGTTGCCTGCTCTTCCATAATTATTTTACTTAATACTTGATACTGCTATATCTGTCAAAAATTTTGCCGATGCAAAGAAACGGGAAAAAATGGCAGTTTCAGAAGCGAAAAAGCCCTGCCTGTCAGTTGAAATACAGCCATTTCCGGCTTTCCACGCCTCTTTAACAGCAGGGCTCTGCGGGCTTTGAGTTATCTTCGCGCCATGACAAACGTGTATCTCAGGAAAAAGATAGCCCCAAGGATTGCCAATGGCCATCCCTGGATCTTTGGAAATGAAGTAGAAAGGGTATCCGGCCCAGTTGAAGCCGGTGATATTGTGGACGTATTTTTTGCAGATGGAAAGCTGGCAGGAAGGGGTTATGTAAATCCAAAATCCCAGATCATGGTACGCCTGCTTACCCGCAAGCAGGAAGAAATCAACGACCAGTTCTTTTTCAACAGAATTGCAGGAGCATGGAGCTATCGCCAGAATTTAGGTTATACAGAAAACTGCCGTCTCATTTTTGGAGAAGCCGATTATATGCCAGCATTGATCATCGATAAATTCAATGACTATTTCGTTTTACAAACCCTTTCACTGGGTATGGACAAATGGAAACCTGCCATTGTAAAAGCCCTTGAAACCATTTTTTCGCCCAAAGGCATTTATGAACGCAACGATGTGCCTGTTCGCGAACTGGAAGGATTGACCCAGCATAAAGGATTTTTATCGGCACCTTTTGATACCAATATCATCATTAATGAAAACGGACTCAGGTTTCATGTGGATATTGAAAATGGCCAGAAAACAGGCTATTTTCTTGACCAGCAGGATAACCGTCGCGCCATTCAGCATATTGTAAAAGATGCAGAGGTATTAGGTGCTTTTACCTATACCGGTACTTTCGAAATACATGCCGCCTATTATGGTGCGAAATCTGTTTTAGGTTTAGATATTTCTGAAAATGCGGTTGCACAGGCCAACCGAAATGCAGCACTCAATGGTCTTGAAAATATCTGCCGCTTTGAGGCCATGAATGCCTTTGATGTGCTCAAACAATGGGGTAAAGATGGCAGACAATACGATGTAGTAATGCTGGACCCTCCTGCATTTACCAAGAGCCGCGAAAACATACAGAAAGCCATTACGGGGTATAAAGAAATCAACCTGAGAGGTATGAAGCTCATCCGTAACGGGGGCTTCCTCGTTACCTCCAGCTGTACCAATCTGGTACAACCCGATCTCTTCCTGCAGACCATTGAAATGGCCGCTAAAGATGCGCGTAAAAAAATACGTCAGGTCACTTTCCAGGCACAGGCCAGCGATCACCCGATTATCTGGGGTATGGAGAATACCAATTATCTGAAGTTTCTGATTGTGGAAGTTACAGATAGATAGCAGGATGGCAGATATCAGATGTCAGCTTAAAAAAAACTATACTATGCGCTGCCTAACTCTGTAGTTTTATTAATTTAGACTTCTACCAAAACGTTAGGCAGCTTTTTACTTAACTACCATATTTCTATTCATAACCGTCGCCTATCTATCATTAATAAAATACACTTCCTTTCTCCCCTTCTCCCTGCAAAAAATACTTACCGCACATTTAGGGTTAGAAATGCTTTATGAATTGAAAAGTATTTACCGGAAAGAAAAAGAAGAATATGAGAATTGGTTATTTAACGACCTGAAACTTACCCGATTCTACAATACGGTTACTCTGATCACGGAGCTGGTAAACATACAAACCTCGGTAATACTGATCGTCCAGATTGATGACTACTTTAGATTCAGTAATACGTACTTCTGTCATACGCTTACCCAGAAAATTACAGATGAGAAGGCTATAACTTTTATCAACAGACTTATCAAATTCAAAATTAATGACAGTGGTAGCAGGGTTGGGATAAAAACGGCTTACTTTGGTTGGCAGCTCTGGAAACTCCGTTACCTTACCCACATTAAAAACCGGGTCGGGCGCAAAACTGCTACCGAAGGCCATAAATACCAGTAAAAGTATTGTGTACCTTTTTCCCATGGGTCTGTTTCTACTATAAAAATAGTTAATTCAGCTGATTTTTGCAAAACAAGAGCAGAAATTACGAATACCGAATCTAGAATAATGAATTTAGAAGCTTGGTTTTGGGGTAGTTCCAGACCGGTACAGCTTATACTAACATCACCCTGAAAGGCATTTTTAACCCGGAAAAATTGAATATAAAGGCTAAAACCGGATAATTTCCAGCGACCAGGCTCAGTTTGCCCACTGCTCCCTGCGAAGAAAGCACTTTAAGCCAACGATGTATACAGTTAGTTATTCGGCAGGAGAAAAGAGACCCCCGATTTCTATGGTAAAGGATAGTATAAAAAATGTCGAATAGCCAATTTTGAAGTTCAATATTGGCTATTCGACATTCATCTGTTTCTTACAGACTGTTCAGTGTTTGCTGAATGGCTTCGAAATTTGGCAGGTCACCGGGGGTTGGGCATACTTCTGCATATCTTACCACACCTTCGGCATCAATTACAAATGCAGCACGTTTACTTACACCCTGCATCTCGAAAGCGGGAAATGTATCGTACAATACGTCAAATGCCTTGGCAGCATCCTTATTAAAATCGCTCAGCAACTGGAAGTTCAGTTTTTGTTCTTCGCGGAATTTTCCCAGAGAAAATAACGAGTCTACAGAAACACCAAATACAACAGCGTTGGTGTTATTGTACAAAGTTATGTTATCACGCACATTGCATAATTCTGCTGTACAAACGCCGGTGAAGGCCAGCGGAAAAAACAGAACCACTACATTTTTACCTTTTTGTTCTGATAAGGTTACTTTGTTTTTGTCTGTGTCGAACAAAGAAAAATCAGGAGCTACGGTGCCTGTCTGAATACTCATACGATATATTTTAGTTTGATTTGATTAAATTGTTAAAACAAAGCTATGCTGAAAAGGTTTTATAACTGCATTTCAGGAACATGATTGGGAATAATGAGCTTTCCTGCTGTTTTATTTTTTATTTCTTCTACTGATACACCCGGCGCACGCTCCAGTAACAGAAAACCATCAGTCGTAATTTCCAATGCCGCCAGTTCAGTTACCACCTTTTTGACACAACCCACTCCTGTTAACGGAAGACTGCATTTCGGCAACAGCTTACTCTCACCTTTCGGATTGGTATGCATCATGGCTACAATAATATTTCTGGCACTGGCTACCAGATCCATGGCACCACCCATTCCCTTTACCATTTTACCGGGTATTTTCCAGTTGGCAATATCTCCTGTCTCACTCACTTCCATGGCACCCAGAACGGTAAGGTCTATTTTTCCGGCCCTGATCATCCCAAAACTTTCTGCACTGTCGAAAAAAGCACCGCCGGGAATCACCGTTACGGTTTCTTTTCCTGCATTGATCAGATCGGCATCTATTTCTTCTTCTGATGGATAGGGCCCCATTCCCAGTATACCATTCTCACTCTGAAAAATAACTGTCATCCCTTCCGGAATAAAATTAGATACCAGTGTAGGTATACCAATACCCAGGTTTACATACATACCATCCCGCAGTTCCTGTGCAATTCGTTTTGCAATGCCAAATTTATCGAGTGCCATTTTTTTTTGTTTTGCTGATGAAAGATGATGTGAATGGTCAATGGTGAATAATATTGTGGAGCGTGAGTATCGGTGAATCATTCATTGACCATTCACTATTCACCATTCACCAATTTCACTGTCTTCCTTTCAATTCTTTTTACATAATTCTTTCCTTCAAATATGCGGTGAACGTACACACCTGCCACCTGTATTTCGTCAGGGTCGAGTTCTCCGGGTTGTACAAGATGTTCTACCTCTGCAATGGTAATATTACCCGCTTTGGCCATAGATGTAGAGAAATTTCGTGTGGTTTTTCTGAAAACCAGATTACCCAGCGTATCACCTTTCCATGCTTTTACAATGGCAAAGTCGGCATGCAGCGCCATTTCCATAAGATGTGGCTTGCCATTGAATACACGCACTTCTTTACCTTCTGCAATCTCTGTTCCATAACCCGCAGGTGTAAAGAAGGCCGGAATACCCATACCAGCCATTTGAATGCGTGTGGCCAGTGTACCCTGTGGTATCAGGTCTACTTCGAGTTCTCCACTCAGCAACTGTCTTTCAAACTCTGCATTTTCGCCCACATAGCTGCTGATCATTTTTTTGATTTGTCTTGTCTTCAGCAAAAGGCCTAATCCGAAATCGTCTACACCTGCATTGTTCGAGATACAGGTAAGACCTTTCACGCCTTTTGCTACCAACGCGGCAATACTGTTTTCCGGTATACCATTTAAACCAAAACCACCTAACATCAATATGCTGTTATCGGGGATATCGGATATGGCTTCCGCTGCATTTTTATACACTTTATTCATAACCTGGCAATCATTTATTGGGTGCGGGTGCATTGGGGTTACCTCTTTCCATTTGGTATCTTTTGATACGCTCGCGGTTCGACAATGCTTCTATCGAATCGAGCAATCGTTTAAAAGATAGAGGGCGCCCTTCATAATAGCGGTAACTATTATAATATCTTTCACGGGTTATACCATGCACTTTAAATACCATTTCATACAACTTTACATCTTCCTTATTACGAATAGCATGGGTATCCTGTACAATTTTTCGGTTGAACCATTCATCGGCTTTCATCATATCCCACATAATCAGCTTCATACTATCTACAGGTATGATGGCAGGCCTGGTTTCATTGCGGCAACCAGACTGCACAAGTAAACATAACAGTAAACAGCAACCAGCTACTATCTTCATCGTAATTCTTCTTTATATTTTGATGCATTAATCACATCAAGTTCTGAAAGCAGTTCCAGCGCTTTGGCTTTTTCACCGGCAGGTGCTTTTTTAAAAATACCTACCAGTTCCTGGTATTTACCCTGCATAAAAAACTGCTGTATCATGGTATTCGGATTTTCTTTTCCGAACGATTGCAACTGAATCAATGCATTGATAACACCTGCCCTTGCTTCTGCATCTTTATCATACAAATTATCGAGTCCCTTCCGGTAATAGCCATAAATAATATCGTGTATGTTATTGTAACGGGTATTGATCAGGTTTTCATTGAGCCAGTACCTGTTTCTTAACCCATCGAATATTCGCCAGCCTGATATACCCCTGCCTTCAGGTGCATTGTTTACAATATTCTGCGCCTTCCTGAAATAGGGCTCACCTGCCTTGGGTGCAAAAGAATCATAATCCAGTCCGAGTATGGTATAGGCATAATAGGCAAATACAGCAGTAAGATTGGCCGCTGTTGCATCTGTTCCCTGTACCCTGTTTTCGTTAAATTCTACAGGTTGAAATTCTACATATTTAAAGGCTACATCCGGATCCTGGAAATTGATCATGGCAGCCTGATAAGATGAATGATACACGGGCCTTGCCGCCTGAATATTTAAAGATGCTTTGTAAATATTGGTCTCTAATACACTTTCAATATTGAGTATAAAACTGCATTCTATTTTTTCATTCTGCTTATAACTGTCATTGGTCCACTTTCTGTTGTTCAACAGATTGGTGAGCTGGTTTTGCAGGGTATTAAAAATTTTACGATCGATATTTGTTGTTACCCTATTCGACAACACAGTTACCCTTGCCTGCAACTCCTGTGCTTCTGCACCGGTCACAGTAAGGATAAATAGCAGTATGTAAATAATTTTTTTATACATGCAGGTGCTTTATAATAAATGAAACAATATCTGAAGCCACTTCTTTCTTGGGTTTCAGCGATACCTTGGTTTCGTTACCCGACTGGTGAAAGATGGTTACGGTATTGGTATCCACACCAAAGCCGGCATCTTTATCGTTGAGTGAATTCAGGACAATGGCATCTGCATTTTTGGTTTTGAGCTTAGCCAGTGCATTTTCTTTCTCATTATGGGTTTCCAATGCAAAGCCCATCAGAAACTGCCCTGCTTTTTTCTGCTGACCTAATTGCAGCAGAATGTCTTTATTCTTAACCATATCAATGGACCACGCTTCCTGCTTCTTCTTGATTTTTTCCACTGCAGCCTGTACAGGTTTGTAATCTGCCACTGCAGCCGACATTACAGCAATGGCGGCACCATCAAACGCATGCACAGCCGCATCATACATTTCATCTGCGGATACCACATGTTTTACTTGAATCCCTTTATAAGCTACCTGCTGACTTGTTGGTCCTGTAATCAATATTACATCGGCTCCACGCAGATACAGTTCCTCGGCTATGGCAAAACCCATTTTGCCGGAGGAATGGTTACCGATAAAACGAACGGGGTCTATGGCTTCATAAGTAGGCCCTGCGGTTACGATGGCTTTCTTCCCTTTCAGATCTTCCGACCTGAAAAAATGTTCAACCAGATATAGGCAGATATCTTCCGGCTCGGCCATTCTGCCATCGCCAAATAAACCACTGGCCAGTTCACCTTTGCCTACTTCTATCAGATGATTACCATCCTGCTCCAGTTGAGCAAGATTTCTTTGGGTTGAAGGGTGGTGCCACATATCTTCATCCATGGCAGGTGCCATAACAACCGGACAGGTCGCAGAGAGGTACACGGCAAGTAATACATTATCGCACAAGCCATTCGCCATTTTAGCCAGCGTATTACAACTTAATGGCGCGATCAGCATTACATCGGCCCAGCGACCCAGCATTACATGGTTCGACCATGCATCGCCTTCCACCAGATCATGTATAACGGTATTTTTAGAAAGGGTAGAAAGTACTACAGGTGATACAAATTCTTTCGCAGCAGGCGTCATCACCACTTTTACTTCCGCACCTGCTTTTATAAGCAAGCGCACCAGCGTAATGGTTTTATACGCTGCAATGCTGGCCGTGATGCCGATGAGTATTTTTTTTCCTTTAAGCATAATCGTCAATGGTGAATGGTCAATGGTGAATGAAGAATCAGTTGTTTACAGTGATGGAGACGATACAAAAATCGAATCCTTATCATTTATACCTACTTTTTCTACAGTCAATATCCAAACAGCTCATTCACCATTCACCATTGACCATTCACATTACAGAACCAAAGTAACAAAAAACGACAGTTATAATAACTGTCGTTTTCATAAAATTATCTTACAGATGAACCACCTTATCTGAACAAGTCGTTATCGTTGTTTCTTCTGTGGTAGATTTTGCCTTCCATAAATTCCTGTGTGGCGAGGATGGCGGGATTGGGCATTTTCTCGTAAGCACGTGAAATTTCAATCTGTTCTTTGTTTTCATGGATTTCTTCCAGACTATCAGTATGGCTGGCAAACTCTTCCAGTTTGTTGTGCAGCTCTTCTCTCAGCGACACATTGATCTGGTTAGCTCTGCGCGCAATGATAGCGATGGATTCATACAGGTTACCTGTTTTCTCTTTTATAGAGATCAGGCTTTTGGTTTCAACCACACTAGCGGTATTAGCGCTCATTTGCCTTCTTAGCTTGCTCATTTTTCTGGTTTTTAATATAATTTGTTGATTGTAATTTCAATTTATTCACTTCTTCCAGGTATTTGCTGTCTGCAAAACGATCCTGAAAGTCGACACATTCTGTGATCACTTTCTGAAAACGCTCTTTCTGCTTTTCTTCATAGCTCATTTCCGCATAACGGAAATAAGATTTAATTACCTGCAACTTGTACTCATCCGCTTTTTTAGAATCGGGAAAATTATCCGATACATTACCAAAAGCAATGGCTGCAGCTTTATAGAACCCAAGGTTATAATACAGTTCCGCTCCTTTATATTCCTTGGCTTCCAGTTTTTCCCTGCATTTGTCGATGATATCTGTAGCATCCTGTACTCTTTTGGAAGTAGGGTGCGTATTGATAAACACCTGCATCAACTGCATGGTTTTATTGGTATTGGTCTGATCGAGATCAACCTTGGGCGATTGTTTATAATAACAATAAGCACGCATATAATCGCACTCCTCTCCTTTGGTACTGTTCGGGAAATTTTCGACAAAAGTCTTGAACAGATTCTCTGCATTCATGAAATCGTTCTGGTAATAATAAGAATACGCAAACTTGTAATACATATCCTCATACCGCGACGTTCCTTTCACATAGGGAAAAATGTCTTCAAAGAGCACCTGGGCTTTGGTATAATCCTTTTTGGCATAATACTGTTCTGCCATTTTGTATTTATACTCATAGTCTTTGCTCTTTAAGATCTTTGAATACTTATTCGAGCAGGACGCCAGTGTAACCGTAACCAATAAAATGAGTACAATCCGATTCATACAAGTTGGCAAAATTAGTTAATTACCGGCAATTTAGAAACTTGAATTGGAGAATTGATTATCAGTGAGTTAAGAAAAAGGTAAAAAACAGAAGAACAGAGAAACAGAGAAATGTCCAATTTCCAACCTTTAGAAGGACTGATACTCCATCATTCCTCTGTTTCTCTGTTATTCTGTTCCTCTGTTAAAAGAAAAAGCTGCCCTGCAATGCAGAACAGCCTTATTCTTTACCTATTCTAAATGAAGACGATTATTGATTCTCGCCTTCTCCTTCCTTCAGTTTGGCCTTGATTTCGGCTAAAGCACCAAGGTCGCCCAGGGTGGCTTTTTCTACTTTCGCCTGGATGTTTTTCACTGCTTTCTTGGTATTGTCAGACTCAGCTTTCGCTTCTTTCTTGGCAATTTCCTTTTCTTCAGCTACTACTTTCTCCCAGATACGTGCATGGCTCAGAACGATACGCTTTTCGTTGCGATCGAACTCGATTACCAGGAACTGAGCAGTTTCATCGGCTTTCACCTGTGAACCATCTTCCTTGTTCAGGTGACGGTTAGGCGCAAAACCCTCTAAACCGTAAGGCAGTTGTACGAGGGCACCTTTATCGTCTTTACGGGTAACGGTACCTTCATGCAGGGTTCCAACAGCGAAAGTGTCTTCCAGGGCATTCCAGGGATCTTCTTCCAGTTGCTTGTGACCCAGTTGCAGTTTACGGTTTTCTTTATCAATGCTCAGGATGATGATATCGATTTGTTCGCCCACTTTGGTGTAATCACTTGGGTGGTTGAAACGCTTGAGCCAGCTCAGGTCGCTGATATGGATCATACCGCCGATACCTGGTTCCAGTTCAACAAATACACCGTATGGAGTGATGTTTTTCACCAGTCCTTTGTGTTTGCTGTTCTCAGGGAACTTGTTCTCGATGGTGCTCCAGGGATCATCGCTCATTTGCTTGATACTCAGGCTCATCTTACGGGCATCTTTATCGAGGGTAACCACTTTTGCTTCATACTCATCCCCCAGTTTGAAGAACTCCTTCGCATTGATCGGAGTATTGGCCCATGTAATTTCTGATACGTGTACCAGACCTTCAACACCAGGTTGAATTTCCAGGAAAGCACCGTAATCTTCAATATTTACCACTTTACCTTTTACTACTGAACCTTCGGCCAGGCCTTCAGGCAGCACATCCCACGGGTGTGGAGTCAGTTGCTTCAGACCTAAGCTGATACGTTTTTTGTCGTCGTCGAAGTCCAGTACTACCACCTGTAGTTTCTGATCCATCTTCACCACTTCGCTTGGGTGAGAGATACGGCCCCATGAAATATCGGTGATGTACAACAGACCATCCAGACCGCCCAGATCCATGAAAGCTCCGAAATCTGTGATGTTTTTCACCACACCTTCCAGTACCTGGCCCTTTTCGAGCTTGCTCATGATCTCTGCACGCTGTGCTTCGATATCGCTTTCGATCAATGCCTTGTGTGATACAACGGCATTCTTGATCGCTTCATTAATCTTCACCACTTTAAACTCCATGGTCTTACCTACAAACTGATCGTAATCAGTTACAGGCTTCACATCGATCTGAGAACCTGGCAGGAAGGTTTCCATACCAAATACATCAACGATCAATCCACCTTTGGTTTTGCTGGTAACAGTACCGGTAATCACTTCACCTGTTTTGTGAACCTCTACGATACGCTCCCATGCACGGAAGATGCGGGCAGACTTACGGCTGAGGTGCAGATTACCCTGACGGTCTTCTTTCTCAACAACCATAACTTCTACTTCATCACCAATTTTCAGACCCTGAACATCGCGGAATTCGTTCAGTGATACCAGACCATCACTTTTAAAACCGATGTTTACAACCACATCTGTTTTAGTAAGGGCCACAACACCACCTCTTACGATTTCACCATCTTCAATCTGAACAAAAGTGTTATCATACACTTTGTCATACTTAACTCTTTCGGCTTCTGCATAATGACTCACATTACGTTTGTCGATGCTCCAGTCGAAATCATCATGCGCAGTTTCTATCTCGACCTTAGGCGAGAGCGCTGCTTCAGGTGCATTTGTTGTCGCAGTAGCAACTTCTGCTGCCTCTGGGGCACCAGCGTTCTCCTGAGCATCTGCGTTTAATTGTTTACGGAAAATATTCATAAAATAGTCCCGATGGTTTAATAAATCGGGGGTGCAAAAGTAGGGAAAAAGTCCGGAAGTCCGGTAGTCGGAAAGACCGAAAGTTATGGATTTCGGAGAAAATAAGAGGTTTTTGAGCGAGTTTCGGGTAGATATGACGCATTTTTTGTATATTTACAGGTATTACTCCTCAGGGAGCTTGTGAACTGGTCACCACAAAACAAGAATTATTGACCCCCATGTTACACAGCTAGCTATATGAAAATTATTACCTGGAACTGCAATATGGCGTTTAGAAAAAAGGCTGATGTTATTTTACCACACCATCCAGACATCCTTATTGTACCGGAATGTGAACATCCTGACAAAATAATTTTTTCAAACACATACGCCACGCCGACTAATACATACTGGTATGGACAAAATAAAAACAAAGGTTTTGCAATTTTTTCATTCGGAGATTTAAAAATTAAACTTCTCAACCACAATCCGGACTTTAAATATATTTTACCACTCAACATTTACAACGACAAAATCAGTTTGACAGTTTTGGCGATTTGGGCACAGAAGCCAGATAATCATGACTGTTATACAGAACAGATATGGAATGCCATACATTTCTACCACATCTTATTACACCATGAGAATATAATTCTCGCAGGCGATTTCAACAGCAATTCTATTTGGGACAAACCAAAGCGCATTTATAATCATACAAACCTTGTAGAGTTATTAAAGACTAAAAACATTTTAAGCAGTTATCATCATTTCCATAATCAGATACAGGGCAAAGAAAAACACAGTACACTTTTCATGCATAGAAAAATTGAAAGGCCATATCACATCGACTATTGCTTTGTATCGAAAAACTTGATTAACAAAATAAAACAAGTAGAAGTGGGTGCTTACGAACCATGGACAAAATATAGCGATCATACACCTTTAATTGTCGACTTCGACCTTAATTGATATTTCCCAGATAAAAAGTACTATTCACTGAATTATCGCGAATAGGTCCATAAACTACTTTGGAAACTCAGCGCCGACCGCACTGTTATAGCACAACAATTAGTCTCACTTCTACCTTACTCATCTAGATCTCATCGTCCCTCATTTTACAAAACAAAAAAAATCATTGGTGCCTTTGATAAAAAAGATTTTAGAACAGTCCCTCAGCCGCAGATAAAAACCTGTGTTTTTTTATGTTCCTCAGGATGATGTGTCGTGTATGGATTCTCAAAAGACATAAAAAGGACAGGTTATTACTTAACTTAAGTGAATGTGTAATTGGATTCCCCAAACCTACTTTTGCTGTATTAATTATTAATAGAAAGATAAATGCAAAAGAAAATATCATGCATAAGTCTTGCCCTCGTGCTAGTAAACAGTCTGCATGTAAATGCTCAAGATACGAAACCAGACAGTAGTCAGAAAAAGTGGTTTATGGATACACGCTTTACCTGGATTTCTATTTGGGCTACCAGTTTAAGTTTTTTAAAAATCGATTCTTCTTTAACCCGCTATCGGAATCAGTTATTGGCCCATAAGAACGAATGTTCCCGGTTCTTTTAAAGCCGTAGAAAATAAATGGTCTAACTACTTTATTCAACCTGGTCTTGACTTCGGATTTAACTTTTAGATGATACTTTATGAATACAGAAATAAAAACGAAAAAAGTATTACAGGATAACACCGTAAGTGTGAAACTGAAGATAGGCTCAATATGGGTAAGTTTTATGTTTCTCTACGTGTATGTAGATTATTTTCAACTGTATATGCCGAATAAGATAGAAGAAATACAGCGGGGAAAGGTATTTTTATTTGACATTACGCAAGGATTTATTTTTACGGCTCTTTCGCTCGCTACCATTCCTATTCTTATGATTTTTCTTTCTGTTACCCTCAAAGCAAAAGCCAACCGTTTAATCAATTTAATTATTGCCACCACTCTCATTCCTTATATGTTGTTGAATCTGGCTGGAGAAGCCTGGCCACACATGATTTTTGCAGCTGTTGTAGAAATCACTCTTCTTTGCTTAATCATCTATTTTGCATGGAAGTGGCCAAGCGATAAAACAGTAAGAGCTTGAAAAAAATAAAAAATACGCGATACTATTATTCTATCCGTACATTGACCAAAAAGATTTGGCAATTCTTACAACTGATAAATACAATTATAGAATCCCGCTTTTGAAAAAGAGAAAAAACCAGCAAGAATAGCTTATGAGGTAGCTTCCTTATCAGATGGAGTTAAAATTATAGTGATGGCAGTAGCCATACAAACAGCGTAAACATTAAATATATGTCAAGTACCCAAGTCCTTCATCGCAGATGACAACCTAAGGTAATGAATACTCCTCAGTATGATGCTTACCATATAGTGGATTACTATCATTATTTTGCATTGCTGCTGGACTAAAATGTCATTATTATCCTGCTTAGTTCATCCTTTATAAGCTATGGGATAACACTACATTTCTGTGTTTCCCATTTTATACGTAACTTGATCAACAGCTCTCAAATCGAAACTTGTAGAAGGAAGATAACATTCATCGTCGTCTTTTCTACAGATTTTTTGAAGCATTGGCAACCTATATAGTTGATAACATGATTTTACGGCATTTCATCAAAAACAGGAGCAAGCGAAAAAAAATTGCACATATCGGAGCTGGTATCGTGATTTTGATTCACGCTTATGAAAAATATGACAGCGGCCATGGCTCCTACCTCTTATTTGCTATAGCCGGACTTGTATTTTTAACCATCGCCTTATTACACCAGACTATTGAAAAAAGAGCACCCTGGATTGATGGGGTGTTTTTTTGTATCGAAGGACTCTTATCCATCATGGTGGCAGTGGATTTTTTTCATGCAGGCAAGAAAGCATTACCGATCACCTATTTATTGCTGGCTATTTTTCAGTTTTATATGGCTTTCAGAAAATCAAAAAAGAGCATTGAAGTTCATAAATCAACACATTGATACAGCGTAAGCAAACTTCGGTTCTGTTTTATTACTGCTTTGTTTTCTCCAATAATTCCTTCAGGTAATTACCCCATACCAGCGGATTGGAATGTGTTCCATGGCCGGAAGTCTGATCTGTTATTGGGAGTAAGACATATTTAGCGTTCTTTACTCTTTTGATCTCTTTTTCCATCAATCCCAGTTCAGGTGGGTTTACTTCATCATCGGCAGAATTAATGGCTACCAATGGTGCTTTTATTTTTTCCAGATGTGGGGCAGGATTATAATACCGGGATGCATCAAATGCATAAATGAAATCATTGGCATCCAGCGATGTAAGATAGGATGAACGGGTTCGCGCATAAGCAGCTTCAGCCTGCTCACGGGTGGGCGCATTTTTTTGCAGTTGTAATGGACTGCTCCCCATAAAAAAAAGTGACGAAATGGCCCCAGTCAACCCTACTTTAGGCTGTTCAGTATACTCACCTCCCTTCCATGCAGGATCCATTTTAATCAAATCAATCGCCATGATACGGGTCATTCTGTTTCTGCCGGCTATCTCAACAGGTAAGCTGGCGAGCGGCATCAGCGCGTCCATAAAATCAGGATAAGTATATCCCCATACCCATGTATGCATACCTCCCATGGATGTACCCATTACCAAACGCAGATGATCTAATTGCAGGTGTTCGGTTACCAGCAGGTATTGCGCCTTCACCATATCATCATAGGTATATTTTGGAAAACGCATATGCAAACCATTACTGGGCTTACTCGATTTACCATGTCCGATACCATCCACCAGAATAATATAATATTTTGTAGCATCCAGTAATTGTCCGGAGCCAAATAAATGACCCGCGAAACGCTGGTTCAAAAATCCTGCTCCATTACCTGTTGTGCCATGCATAATAAGAACAGCATTGTTTACTTTACCATCCTTCCCCTTTGTGGGTTGACCGATAGTTGTATAATGCAGGTTCATTTCGGGCAACTGTTCCTGACTCTGAAAGGTAAAATTTTTTACCTGATAATCACCCTCTACAGGTGTAGGATAATTCGGGGTCCAACGTTGGGTGCTCGCATTTTGTGCATATAGGGAATGCACTGTAAATAATATCAGCAGTAGTAAGCAATACTTTTTCATACATGAATGTAATAAAATCAGAGCAACTACTCTTTACGACCATTTCATATTATACAATCAGGATTGTATATAACTCTGTAACTGATGAATCGTTTCGGCCTGCGTTAATATCGTTTCTGTTACCAGGTCATTAATAGAAATAATACCTACCAGCTGCTCATCTTCTATCACCGGCAGATAGCGAAGGCGGTGCGATGTCATTAACTGCATACAGGCATCCACGCCATCGTTCATACCCACATACGGAAAATCGGTACTCATAATATCCCCTACCGGCGTATCACTGGAATGCCGGCCCCTCAATATTACTTTCCTTGAATAATCTCTTTCGGTCATGATACCAGCGAACTTTCCATCTTTCATCACTACCACAGAACCAATATTCTGTTCAGACATAATACGGAGTGCATCTATAACGGTCATTTCAGGGGCTACAATGGTTACACGGTTCCCTTTACGGGCAAGAACATTACTTACGTTTCGCATGGCAGGTGTTTTACACCCTTAATATAATATGCAAAATTGGAATTTGCAAGCCCGCGGGAAAATAAGGAATATGAAATAAGGAATATGAAATCAGAAAGTGGTTAGCAAATTTGCTTACTTTCTGATTTCATATTCCTTATTACTTATTTATCTGTTCTACTAATCTGTCTTCAGCGCCTTATCAATCAAAAACACCAGATTGGCCCTGTGTGCTTTGGTTTCTTCATTCGTAGAAACGGCAGCTGTAAGTTTGGTACGCAGCTTTCTTAATGTATATAAGGTAGCGGCTTTTGATACATCATCAATCGGCGCCTGTGGAGTCAGGAAGCTGCTGGCACCTTTTACAAAAGATGTTTGCAGGTACTGACGGTACAGGTTTACATTACCATTGATATCGGCATCGAAAATACCTTTTACCAGATCGTTCATCACATCGGCAACACTGTACTGGTTACCATACAGGCGTGTATTGTTGATACGCTGTAAAGTAGCCGGGTTCAGAATATGTGCCAGTGTACCACCTACCTGAATAGCGTTGATATTGTTTACGATTTTATAATCCTCTCCATTACCTGGCTGATTAAAACCGCGGCGCTGTATCTGGAGGTATGGGAATACCTGCGCATCTGCATCAAAAGCATTGGGTGCAAACACATATTTGGTCAGCACTTCCATAGCTTTTTTCTGGGTAGCCAGAGGTGTAGGGGTATAGGGTTTATTGGGTGAATTCTGTTCAGGATAGCTCCTGTCTATATATACACCACCAATATAACGGCTCACCGCATTGATCATGCTGCTACGTTGACCCAATAAAGCACCATAACGTGAACGAAGTTCTGCATAAGACTGTCCGGGCTTGCTGTACTTCTGTACCAGTTTACCCATCAGGGTATTTACCAGTTTGAAACGTTCTTCAGCATACGCTACTGCATCGCTGGTAAGATCATTTACGTTTACACGTGGATCCATGGCTTTACCGGGTGAACGCATATCATCACCATCATTTCCGAATGCCAGTTTAGGATCGGTGCTGCGAGATAAGATTTTGGTAATGCCTGCTTCTTCACCAGCTGCAGAGAAAGGTGTGTAACCAAATTCAATTGCCCATAAATCATACGGACCTGCTTTGGTTGTATAATAATCTCCCTGCTTACTTCTGTCTAATGACACGTTGATGGCAGGATAATCCATCACAGAACCAATCAAACCGATCTGACGGGTGATAGAAGTATTATGGATATCAGCAGGTGACAACATCTGACTGGCTTTCATATTATGGTTCAGGCCCAGAGTATGTCCCATTTCATGCATGATCAGGTAAGTTAAAAACTGCTTGTGCATTTCTTTGATTTCAGCTTCAGGAGCATCCATCGCCTGCAAAGTGGTTTGTCCGGTCATAAACTGAGCTTTCAGTTCTCCAGCCAGTGTACAGGTTGCATGATGCTGTGTATTCATTCCAGACTGACTGAATGCACCCATAGATGGACCATTGTATAATTCATCTGAAATAGGTGTGGCACTACCAGAGAACCATTCTACGGTGATATCAGCACCTAGGATTTGTCCGGTACGGGGATTCACGAAGCTGGGTCCTATGGCACCATAAGGTGGTTGTGCAGATGAAACCCAACGGATCACATTATAACGGATATCCGCTGGATCCCAGGTAGCGTCATCTGGCATAATTTTCATCTGTACAGCATTTTTAAAGCCTGCTTTTTCGAATGCTTCGTTCCATTTTAATCCGGCTTCCATAATGGTCTGGCGGTATTCGAGCGGCGTGGTATTCTCAATCCAGTATACCAATGGTTCAACAGGCTCACTCAGTGCCGCAGAAGGATCTTTTTTTACGAGTCCCCAACGGTTAATCATGTCTTTATAAGGTGTTGCACTGATACTGGTTTGGTCATTCCTCTCCTGGGTGAAATAGCCAACACGGGGGTCATCTCTTCTCGGGCGAAAATCATTTTTTGGCATTTCAATAAAGCTATGTTGCATTCTTACCCGCACATAACGTGCATCTGTAATATCCGGACCAGTAGATGCAATGGTACTAGGATTATCATATGATAGATCCACCACTACATCCGTATTATTGGGAAATGAACGGATATTGGCATATTTTGATTTGGTAGGATTGAGTCCACCCAGGTTAAATGTAAAAGGTGTAGCCTGCCCCGGACCGAAAATAGGTTTCACTGGATCCATCTTTTCACTCAGGAAAAGTTGATCTACACTCACCAGATAACCCAATGAATCTTCAATACTGAATTTATCATTGTAAAAAACAGCCTCAGGCTTATCTACATCTTCGGTTTTGCTGACAGGATTTGATTTGTCGTAAAAGAAGCCGGTATTCATTACCAGGAACTCAATCTTATCAAAGGCCCTGCGCATGGTAAATACCGCTGTATTCCTGTGCATACTCTGGTGCAGAAACAATGAAGTGGGTCCGTTAATAGAGAAACTTTGGTAAATGAACTCTTTGTTCAACTGATCTTTCTTGATATACATCTGAACACTACCTGTTACCGTATCCTGATAAAGGGTAAATAAACCATCAATCTTTTTCTGTCCCTTTGTTCTATCGGCAACAGTTGGTTTTTTAGGGGCTGCAGGAGCTTTGGAGGTATCTCCAGCAGGCTTTGCTCCCTGTGGAGTAATTGGGGGCGTTTGCGCATTTGCGTGTAAGCCCAATATGCCCGCACATACCAGTGCGGTTATCAAAGGTCTTCTCATAGCGAGTATTTTAGTTCGCAATCAAAATAAGTAAACCCTACCAAATTTTATGTAAGCTTAGGATAAGTGGTAAAATTTAACAATTACGCTTATGATTAGGAGGATCGATCTGTAGCTATTTGTTAAACTTTTATCGCCCCCGCTTTTTTTTTCATTAAATACATATATTAGATATTATTTATTTATGAAATGAGAAAGCTATTGCTTGTTGCATATGCATTTACCGGCCTAGTCTACAAGGATCTGAAGGCTCAGGAAACGATCAAATTCGATCACATAAATTATGATCAGCTCATTGCCCGATCAAAACAGGAAAAGAAACCAGTGCTGATCTATTTTACCGGCACAGGCTGTTTCCTCTGTGTAAAAATGGAAAAAAACGTATTTCCCAAACCTGAAATAGCGGGCTTTTACAACACGAATTTTATTAATGTAGAATCTTTCGACGATACTAGAAAACCAGATTCTGCCACCACACAGTTGAGAAAAAAATTCGGCATTATTTCAAATCCTACTTTTATTTTCACAGACAGTACCGGAGAAATTATTCATAAATCAGGATATAAGGAAACAGAAGCTTTTCTGCGAACTGCCCATCAGGCATTAAGCAAAGAAGATAATTACAGAAGCTGGAAACAACAATTAAAAGCAGGTAAACCCAATGCTTCGCTGATGCTGAAATACCTTTCAGCCGAACAAAAACCTGTACTATATGCCGAATCTGATTTTGTTTGTGAGGCACAATCTCAACTGGATCTTTATTTCGATGCTATAGCACCCAAAGAATACACGCAACCCGGTAACTGGGAAATTATCCGTCAATATGTAGCGAACCCCTATTCGCAGGTATTTACCTACCTGCTCAATCATGATAAAGAATTCAGTAATTTATATGGAGAACAAGCGGTAAATGAAGTGATCTTTACCGTATTGAAAGATGCCTGGTCGGGAGGTTCAGATACTGAAGCATATAAAAAAGCTGAGGTTTTTATCAGGTCTGCCAAACATTCTTTAGCTAAACTCAGGGTTCTGCAAATAGATTATTTGTACAAAAATGAAACCAATCTGAAAAAAATATTTACCAACCCAACTGAAACTGAAAAATTCATATCGCTCTATGATATAAACATCAACAAGTATCCATATTTATTTAATAAAAATGATGTAAATACAGCTGTAAATAGCATACTCAAAAATAGCAGTCTGAAAACAGATCATTATATAAAAGCAAAAAAATGGATGCAATTAATGCTCGCTATTCCAGAAAATGAGGACTATGAATTGTATGCCACACTTGCGCTTGCCAGTTTCTATACAAAAGACTATACCGAAGCCGTAAAGGCACAGACAAAAGCCGTTCAGCTTGCGATAAAAGAGGAACTTGAAAAAGAAGAACTGGACCTTTATCAGAAAAAATTAATGGAGTATAAACAGGCAGCTGGCACTCAATAAAAAATCATTTATCTGTTTGCCCCAAAAGCCAGCCTTTTCTTACACGGGTTGCTCTTTCACTTGCAGATGGATCGATTGTAATAGCATAAGATTTCTCTTCTTTTTCTCCCAGCACATACTTCAATTGCAGGCTTTCATTTCCGCTGATAACATGCAAGCTTATTTCGTCGCCTGTTTGTTTCCCGCTGATAGCGCTGGTATACTCTGCCAGGGTTTTAACTGGTTGATTGTTGACAGCTAAAATTTTAGCCTGTCTCCTTAACCCTGCATCCCATGCAGGTGATTGCCAGTCAACATTATTTACCACCACTGTATCTCTTCTGTCACCTGCTACAATACCAGAATAAGCCGGTATTTTTTTGGGTGTTTCATTCACTAATAATCCTGCATAAGCAAAATAACGTTTGTAATCCAATGGCTTAACCGTATAGATGTATTCAAAAAAATCATCCATCTTTTCGCCACTCACTTTTTCTATTTCTTCTTTCAGCTCAGCCTCAGTAAATCCCCTACCCTTTTTCTTATAATACGCATAATATAATTTACGCATTACATCGTCCAGTGATTTTTTATTATTGGTAACATAACGAATCCTGAAATCAAGCATTACGCCCACCACTGGTCCTTTATCGTAATAGGAAATGGTTTTATTAACTTCGTCACCCGTTCTGCCAAAGGGTCCGTCAGACCATGTTTCATAACTCGACTGTGCCAGTGTTTGAAATAACCTGCCCGGCTTGGTCTCATAAGACGCTACCTGTTGCTGAACGGTAGCCAATGCTTCCTCATCTGTTTTTAATCCTGCTCTTCTGAGAATAAGGTTTTCATAATATACATTCAATCCTTCCGATACCCATAAGGAATGGGTACGGCTTCCTTTATTGTAATCAAATGGTCCCAATTCTATGGGGCGAATTCTTTTTACGTTATAATGATGAAAATATTCGTGGGCCAGAAAATGATACATACGTATACGGGCAGCCTTATTGGTAGTTAGCCCCTGTCCGCTGAAAGCAATAGAAGTTGAATTCAGGTGCTCAATACCACCACCACCCGGACCAATCGCCAGAAAGCTATAATGGTCATAAGGTATATCGCCGATAATACCTGATGCGGTACCTACAATTTTCTGAAGATCATTCATAAAAGCAGTTTTATCGAAATCACCTGCTTTATAGGCTACAAAATAGTGTGGCTTATTATTTACCTGAAAAGAAGGCAGATCTTCCAATTTACTTCCCAGTAAAAAAGGGCTGTCATACAGAATATCAAAATCAGGAGAGAAATAGGTGTTGCTTTTGTCTTTAACAATATTTAATCCTGTGGCTACTTTGTTCCAGTTTTTGTAGGGATGTATTTCAATGGTTGATGGATAGGCTATCCCTCCTGTTGGATGCAGGAATATGCCCGCTGGTGACAGATAGGCAAATTCTTCATCGATATAATTAGATGCTACAAAGCGTCTGTTTCCAAAAATTCGATAGCTTACCATAAAAGGTTTGCCATCACCCGATACCTGCCAACCATTATCTTTTGTATGCTTCCATGCCAATGTATCTTTGGTATTTCGAACTGCAAAGTTTTTCAGGTCCTTCGAAAAATACATCAGCTGGTAATACCCGGTTGTCCAGTTAGGCAATTCAAAATCAACTATTTTCTTTCCTTTCGGATCATAGTTCATTTCTACCTGTACAAAATGTTCCGTTGCCTGTGGAAATGACAGACTAAAATGAATGGCAGGTGTTTGTGCAAGTGTAATGAGCGCTCCAAACAAACTCAAAAACAACATATACCATTTTCGTACTGAATAAACAGTGATCTGTGGTTGCATAGAAGGGCGTTTGAAGTATACAAGTTATATACTTGTACCGAGATACTGCTCCATTGAATTAACCTGAACTTCTTGCATTTTAGCTCTGACCGGCCTCTGCTATTGTTTTGGCTGCTAAAAATCCACTGGTCCATGCATTCTGAAAATTAAATCCACCTGTAATACCATCAATATCCATTACCTCTCCGGCAAAGAACAACCCTTCTGTTTTTCGGCTTTGCATGGTATTCGGATCAATCTCAGTTAATGTAATACCCCCACAGGTTACAAACTCTTCTTTAAAAGTGGTTTTACCTTTAACGGGGAACGTATGCGTAGTAAGTAACTGGATCAATTTATTCTGCAATTTAGACGAGAGATCTGCCCAACGTGTGTCAGGTGGTATACCAGATTCATCCAACAGGTACTGCCATAAGCGATTGGGTAAATGAAAAGGATTTTTATTACCAATTTTTTGAGCAGCATTCATTTCTCTGATCTCAAGCCATCTGTCTCGTAGTTGATTTTCTGTTTCTGTACCCAGCCAGTTAACTAGTAGGGTAAATGTATACTGTTGTGCTGCCAGTAATCTTGCCCCCCAAGCAGATAGTCTGAGTATAACAGGACCGCTCATCCCCCAATGTGTTATCAGCAATGGACCTGTTTCAACCAATCGGGTGCCGGTTATTTTTACGGTTGCATTGGGTACGCTCACCCCCATCAGTGAGGTAATACTGTTTCCTGGCATATTAAAGGTAAACAATGAAGGAACCGGCTCTTCAATACTATGACCCGTTTGTTTCAGCCATTCAAACATGGCAGACTTTGGATAACCACCTGTTGCCACACAGATATAATCCGTTGCAATGGTTGTATGATCGGATAAAGACACAATAAATTCTGTGCCATTTTTTTCAATCTTTTTTACTTCGCTATGAAGTCTTACATCTACCTTATACCTATCTGCTTCACGCAACAGGCAATCGACGATGGTTTGTGAACGATCTGTTACAGGAAACATTCTGCCGTCAGACTCTGTTTTCAGCGCCACACCTCTTTCTGCAAACCAGGTAATGGTATCATTTGTATTGAACCAATGAAATGCTTTTTTCAAAAAGTTTTGCCCGCGCGGATATCGTTTCGATAGTTCAGGAATTTCAAAGCAGGCATGTGTGGTATTACATCTTCCACCACCACTAATTTTTACTTTTGAAAGTAATTTACCCGTCTTCTCCAATAATATCACCTGCAGATTCGGGTTCATTCTTGCTGCATTTACGGCGCAAAAAAATCCGGCTGCGCCACCTCCTATCACGATTAGCTTTTGCTGCATTTGCTGATAAACAAAAGACCTTTTGCAAGGTCTTTCTATTTTTATTACATCAATCAGGCATAATAACCTGTATTCAGATTTGGATTTGCCTTCTCCGCAGCTTCAATAATACTATAATCTGAAAGTATCAGTGCCTCCCCTCTTTTAACACATACATCATGCTCAAAGTGACAGGAAACTTTTCCATCCTGTGTACGGATGGTCCAGCCATCATCATCTGTATACACATCTTTGGTACCCAGATTAATCATGGGCTCAATTGCCAGTACCAGGTTCTCTTTCATTTTAGGTCCGTTTCCTCTCTTACCATAATTAGGAACCTGAGGGTCTTCATGCAGACTGCGTCCCAAACCATGGCCTACCAGTTCTCTCACTACACCATAACCATATTTCTTCTCCGCATGTTCCTGAATAGCAAACGATATATCACCTACCCTGTTATTAACGGTTGCTTTTTCAATACCCTTGTATAGAGATTCTTTGGTTACTTTTATCAACTGCATCACTGCTGCATCAACTTCCCCTAAAATAAAAGTATAGGCATGATCACCATGCCATCCGTTCAGGATAACCCCCATATCAACCGTAATAATATCTCCTTCCTGTAAAGCAGTATCATTCGGAAATCCATGCACAACTACGTCATTAACGGAAGTACATACATTATGCGGATAACCACGATAATTATAAAAAGAAGGAACGGCTTTATGGTCTTTTACAAAATCACCGCAGAGTTTATCAATCTGCATGGTAGTCATGCCAGGCTTTAATACTTTGGCCACTTCTGTGAGTGTTTTACTAACCAGTAGTGCCGCTTCTTTCATCAGGGCTATTTCCGCTTCAGTTTTATAAATGATCATATTTATTCGTCTCGACATGATAAAAAAACAAACCTGTCGTTCCGCCTTGAGGGGGAAGACAGGTTTGCAAATATCGTATTTTCCGACCATAGTCCATGGGACCATAGTCGATAGATTAATTAATACTAGATTGTTGTAGTAGATACAGTTTGTCTGCCCTGTACACGACCGCCTTTCATTAAGCCATCGTATTGACGCATTAACAGATATGTTTCAATCTGTTGTAAAGTATCCAATACCACACCCACCATAATCAGTAAAGAAGTTCCACCAAAGAAAGTGCTGAATCCTTGTGTAACACCCAAACGTTGCGCAAAACCAGGCATAATACCTACCAGTGCGAGAAAAATGGCACCAGGCAAAGTGATTTTATCCATTACAGATCCGATATAATCGGCTGTAGGCTGACCAGGTTTTACACCAGGGATGAAACCATTATTGCGTTTCAGGTCTTCTGCAATTTGCTTGGGATTAAAGATCAATGCAGTGTACAGGAAAGTAAAACCAATTACCATGACAGAATATACCAACATGTACCATGTGTTACTATGGTCATTGAATATTTTCACAATACCCTGAGCAGAATCCAGATTGGTAAACGAAACGAGTGTAGGCAGGAACATAATCGCCTGGGCGAAAATGATTGGCATAACACCGGCACTGTTTACTTTAATAGGAAGGAACTGACGGGCACCGCCAAACTGACGGTTTCCGATAATTTGTTTTGCATAGTTTACAGGTATCTTGCGAACGCCCTGTACCAGTACAATCAATCCTAGAATGATGGCAATCAGAATAGCTATCTCAATCAGGAAGATCAATAAACCACCACCGGCTCTTTCACCTTTGGCGCTGAACTCCTGTATAAGAGACTGCGGCAAACGTGCAAGAATACCCACCATGATGATGATAGAAGTACCGTTACCCAAACCTTTGTCCTGAATTTTCTCACCCAACCACATTACAAACATGGTACCTGCAGTCAAGGTAATAACAGTAGAGAACCAGAAATAAGGTGAATAGGCAGGTATAATGGCTTCAGCATAACCGGGGCTATTGAGGTAAGCTACATAGGCACCAGCCTGAAATGCAGTTACGATAACAGTCAGGTAACGTGTCCATTGATTGATCTTCTTGCGGCCACTATCTCCTTCTTTCTGTACTTTTTGCAATTGAGGAACCAGGATGGTCATTAACTGCATAAAGATAGATGCTGAGATATAAGGCATGATACCCAATGCGAGGATAGATGCCTGAGAAAAGGCCCCACCGGCAAACATATCAAAGATACCTAGCAGGCCTCCATTGCTTCTTGCAGATGCCTGTGCTGCTTCAATTTTAGAAGGATCAAGGCCGGGTAATACAATTTGTGTACCGATACGATAAGTAAGAACCAGCGCAAGTGTTACAATAATCTTGTTACGAAGCTCCTCTATCGTCCAAATATTCCTTAATGTCTGAACTAATTTTTTCACTTGAATGCAATTGTAAGCGTTAATAGTCTTAAACCAAAAAAAGACGCACTTTGTGCGTCTGGCAAGTTACGATAAAATTACTTGATAATTTCAACGCTACCACCTGCAGTTTCGATAGCAGATTTTGCTTTTTCGCTGACTGCATTCACTTTGAAACTTACTTTGGCTTTCAGTTCACCGTTGGCCAGTACTTTTACTTTATCGGTACGGCTGATCAAACCATTGATATAAAGGTTTTCCAGACTAAACTCTGTGAAACCGTATTTTTCAACCAATTGATCAATCTGACCCAGGTTAAATACTACGAATTCGATACGGTTATTATTTTTAAAGCCACGTTTTGGTACACGACGCTGAATGGGCATCTGACCACCTTCGTGAGCCATTTTACTTTTATAACCAGCACGGCTCTGACCACCTTTGTTACCTTTTGTAGATGTACCACCCTTACCGGATGCTTCACCACGACCTAAACGTTTTTCTTTGTGTGTAGAACCTGCTGCAGGTTTGAGATTGTGTAATTTCATGTTTTATCGATTTTGAACTTTCGGGGAATCACCCCTCGCGTGTTAATTTGAAAATTTGTAAATGTGCTAATTTGAAAATGAAAGATTCAGAGTAATATAAATGGAAAATGAATCAAATACTTGACTCATTTCCTCCGCCTTAGGCGGATCCAAATCTTCAAATTTTCAAATTAATTTAACTCCTCAACCTTCACCAGGTGGCTTACTTTATTTACCATACCCAGGATCTGAGGGGTAGCTTCTACTTCTTTTGAAGCATTGAGTTTCTTCAAACCTAATGCTATCAGTGTTTGCTTCTGACGCTCTGGTCTGTCGATACCACTTTTAATCTGTGTGATCTTAATTTTTTTCATAACGAGTTATTGAGATAGCCGATGGCTTATGGTTGATGGCATATGGCTATACGCTATCAACCATTCGCTATAAGCTATTATCCATTAAATACTTTACTCAACTTAACAGTACGTGTTTTAGCAACCTGTACAGGCTCACGCAACAGGCTCAACGCCTTAATGGTAGCTTTCACCACATTATGTGGATTGGCTGAACCCAGACTTTTAGCCAGAACGTCTGTTACACCCGCACTTTCCAGTACAGCACGCATGCTGCCTCCGGCGATCACACCCGCACCATGAGCGGCTGGTTTGATCAACACTTTAGCGGCACCATCTTTTGCCCACTGATCGTGAGGAATCGTTCCATGCATTACGGGAACCTTTACCAGGTTTTTCTTGGCATCTTCGATACCCTTGGTAATAGCTTCCTGAACTTCTTTCGCTTTACCCAGACCCTGTCCTACAACACCACTTTCATTACCAACTACTACCAGTGCTGAGAAGCTGAAGGTACGACCACCTTTAGTGGTTTTCACCACACGGTTAATGGCAACTACTTTTTCTTTCAGTTCCATGTCGCCACCGGCTTTTACCTTATTTACGTTTACTTTAGACATTTATCTAACGATTATTTGTGTTAGCAGATTAGAATTGAAGACCACCTTCTCTTGCGCCATCGGCTACGGATTTAACGCGGCCATGGTACAGATTACCACCACGATCGAATACAACTGTATTTAATCCCAGTTCAGTGGCTTTGCGAGCGATTGCTGCTCCTACCAGTTTCGATTTTTCAATCTTGGTCACTTTCTGTGCAGCAATATCCTTATCACGTGATGAAGCAGCAGCAAGTGTCAGACCATTTACGTCATCGATCAACTGAGCATATATATCAGCATTGCTTCTGAATACAGATAAGCGGGGCTTTACAGCCGTACCCTGCACTTTCTTACGAATGCGGTACCTGATTTTTTGCCTTTGAATTAATTTACCCATTTTGCTTTATTTGTTACTTCCGATTCGGCCGGAAGCATGTTTTACATTTTATTTTAGTTCATTGACCCTGGTCCATGAACCATCAACTGATTACTGATTACTATTTACCAGCTGCTTTACCTGCTTTTCTTCTCAGGATTTCACCAGCGTATTTCACACCCTTACCTTTGTATGGTTCTGGTTTACGTAAGCTTCTCAGTTTAGCAGCTACCTGACCAATCAGTTGCTTATCGATACCTTCTAACAGGATTTTGGGGTTCTGGCCTTTTTCAGTAACGGTAGTCACTTTCAATTCACTGGGAACTTCGAAAATGATATTGTGAGAATAACCTAAAGCAAGATCCAGCAGGTTTCCGGTATTAGCAGCTTTAAAACCCACACCCACCAGTTCCAGTTCTCTCTTAATGCCTTCAGTTACACCTTTTACCATGTTGCTAACCAATGCACGGTATAAACCATGCATAGCGCGGTGACGGATCTGATCCGTAGGACGGCTGAATATTACTTCATTGTCTTTCACTTCCACAATGATATCTCTATCGATCAATTGCTTCAGTTCGCCCTTAGGGCCTTTTACAGTTATCTCATTTTCCTTACTTACGGTGATGGTTACACCGGCAGGAACAGTTACGGGCTTTTTTCCAATACGTGACATAGTCGTTTCTGTTTTTATTGTTCAACTAATATCCTGACCGTGTTCAGCTCCGACTAAAAGCTTAATTGTCAGACAGGACAATATCAAATTCAATTAAGAAATATAGCAAAGTACCTCACCACCTACATTCTGGGCTTTCGCCTGCTTATCGGTCAATACACCTTTAGATGTACTGAGGATAGCCACACCTAAACCATTAATCACTCTTTTGATCTCAGCAGGTTTAGCATATTGACGCAGACCCGGACGGCTTACCCTTTCCAGAGAGCGGATCGCAGGTTGTTTAGTAGAAGGATCATATTTCAGCGCGATCTTGATCAGACCTTGCTTATTGTCATCTTCAAATTTGTATTTCAGGATATAACCCTGATCATACAGGATCTCTGTCATACGTTTTTTCAGATTAGAAGCAGGAATTTCCACCAGTCTGTGACCAGCCATCTGTGCATTACGGATTCTGGTTAAAAAGTCTGCTATTGGATCAGTTACCATTTTTATTAGAATTAATTCGTGTTCAAAATTTTGTACCAATTTCCCGATTTGATCGGGATAGGGCTATTACCAGCTTGCTTTTTTAACACCTGGAATTTTACCATTCAGGGCCATATCACGGAAGATTACCCTTGAGAGACCGAAGTATCTCATATAACCTTTCGGACGTCCTGTAAGCTGACAACGGTTCTTTAAACGAACAGGTGAAGCGTTTTTAGGCAGTTTGTCCAAGGCTGCATAGTCACCGGCTGCTTTGAGGGCTGCACGTTTTTCTGCATATTGGGCCACTAATGCCTCACGCTTTCTTTGTCTGGCTTTTACTGATTCTTTTGCCATTTTTTTATGTTTAGATTTGAGTAGGTTCCGGATTTGCGTTTTACAAACCGGCTGCTACCAGTTACTTTTTAGTTATTTTCTTTTTTTGCTCCTTTGAAAGGCATGCCCAGTTCTTTCAGTAACTCATACGCTTCTTCATTGGTTTGAGCAGTAGTTACAAAAGTGATATCCATACCAGTGATCTTATTCACTTTATCGATATCGATTTCAGGGAAAATGATTTGTTCAGTAACACCCAGTGTGTAGTTACCACGGCCATCAAATGCCTTATCGCTGATACCTTTGAAGTCACGTACACGTGGCAATGCAACAGAAACCAGACGATCCAGGAATTCATACATCTTCTCACCTCTCAGCGTAACACGAGCACCAATTGGCATACCCTTACGCAGTTTGAAGTTTGAGATATCTTTCTTAGACATGGTAGGGACAGCTTTCTGACCAGTGATCATATTCAGCTCTTCTACTGCAATGTCAACCAGTTTCTTATCTGTAACCGCACCATTTACGCCACGGTTGATACAGATTTTTTCCAGTTTAGGAGCCTGCATTACAGTTTTGTATGCAAACTTTTTCATTAAAGCAGGTACAACTTCTTTGCTGTACTTATCTGCTAATCTCGGAGTGTATTTTGTAGTACTCATTACTTGATTACCTCCCCTGACTTTTTAGATATACGAACTAATTTTCCGTTTTCGCGGGTACGTTTTGCTTTGGTAGCAGCACCTGCTTTAGCATCCCATAACATTACATTGCTGATGTTAATCGGAGCTTCAACTTTTACGATACCACCCTTTGTATTCTGTGCAGAAGGTTTGGTATGTTTTGTTACGATATTCACGCCTTCTACTACCACACGGCCTTTATCCACAATTACTTCCAACACCTTACGGGGCTTTTTCAAGTCCTTGTCATCACCGGCAATAACCACAACGGTATCGCCTTTTTTGATGTTGAATTTGGGTTTAAATCTTGTACTCATTTTTTGAGCTTTTTAGCTTTTAGGGGTTAGCAATTAGCTAACCAGAAATTATTATATCAATCGCTAATAGCTTATGGCTAATAGCTAATGGCTTGTTTATTTTAAAGAACCTCAGGAGCCAGTGAAATAATTTTCATGTACCCTTTATCACGCAGTTCTCTCGCTACTGGCCCGAAGATACGTGTACCACGAGGCTCATCAGAGTTGTTCAGTAATACTACTGCATTGTCATCAAAGCGGATATATGAACCATCCTTACGACGCAGTTTATTTTTGGTACGAACGATTACTGCTTTTGATACAGTACCTTTTTTGATACCACCGGCAGGTATAGCATCTTTAACAGTTACTACAATCTTATCACCGATCTTAGCGTAGTCTTGCCCGCTGTTACCAAGTACTTTGATACAAAGTACTTCTTTGGCACCACTGTTATCAGCTACATTCAATCTACTTTCTTGCTGAATCATTGTTTTAGCTTTTAGCTTCTGGTCTGGAAATTTCCTCGCCAGATTTTTTATCAATTTGTCAGAGGCTACAGCTCAAATTCTTGCAGCTTGCAGCTTGAATCCACCTGAGGCGGACAATTATTTTGCTTTCTCAACTATTTCAACCAGTCTCCAACGCTTTGTTTTACTCAGCGGACGGGTTTCCATAATTTTTACTACGTCTCCAATACCACACTCGCTTTTCTCGTCGTGTGCATGGAACTTAGTGGTTTTCTTTACGAACTTTCCGTAGATAGGGTGTTTTACTTTTCTTTCAACCGCAACTGTAATGGTTTTATCCATTTTATCGCTGGTTACAACCCCGATCCTTGTTTTGCGTAAATTTCTTACTTCAGCCATTGTGTATTTTTTTAAGCTTTGAGCTCTGAGCTTCGAGCCGCGAGCATTTTTTAATTCTAACAAGCTCGTAGCTCGTAGCTAGCAGCTCGTAGCTGTTTTTAGATGCCTAATTCTTTTTTCTTCAATTCAGTCTTCAGACGTGCAATATCTCTGCGTAAACCTCGAACTGTCATCGGGTTTTCTAATGGAGAAATTGCATGAGCGAATTCCAATTTTTTCAGACGGAGCTGATCTTCCTGGATTCTCGCTTTCAGATCTGCAGCGTTCATATCTTTCAGACCTTTATTGAATTCAACTTTTTTATTTGCCATTTTGGTCAATTTGAAAATTTGAAAATTTGAAAATTTGGAAATTTGGAAATTACTTTCTCTATTTAGCAATCTGAAAACATTCTCATCTGCCTTAGGCATATCAAATTGCCTCATTTTCAAATTAAGCTTGTAAGTCTCTTCTTACAATGAATTTGGTTTTAATCGGCAGTTTCTGAGCAGCCAGTTCCATGGCTTCCTGAGCAACCTGCGCCGTAACACCATCGCACTCAAAAATGATGCGTCCTGGTTCTACAACAGCAGCCCAGAATTCAGGGTTACCTTTACCTTTACCCATCCTTACCTCAAGAGGCTTACGGGTAATGATTTTATCAGGGAACACACGGATCCAAACATTACCCTCACGTTTCATAGCACGGGTCATAGCCTGACGTGCAGATTCGATCTGGCGGTTGGTTAACCAAATTGGCTCTAGCGCTTTCAGGGCAAATGAACCAAATGAAATGGAAGTACCACGCTTAGCCACTTCACGAATGCGGCCTTTCTGCTGTTTCCTGTGTTTACTTCTTTTAGGCTGTAACATTTATTACAATTTGAAAATTTGAAAATTTGAATAACTGAATTTGAAAATTTGAGAATTTGAGAATTTGAAAATGAATGATCAGCATATGTTGTACTAACCATTATTCAAATTTTCAAATTGAATAATTTTCAAATTATCTTCTTTCTCTTCCGCCTCCGCGGTTATCTCTCCTGTCACCACCGCGGCCTCCACGATCATCTCTTCTGTCACCACCACGGCCTCCACTTCTTTCCTCACCACCTCTTCTTTCACTCATATCATTCTTGCCGCCAACGAAGTTTGGATTCAATTCGCGCTTTCCAAGTACTTCTCCTTTACAGATCCATACCTTGATACCTATTTTACCATATACAGTCTGTGCATATACATTGGCATAGTCGATGTCCATACGGAAAGTATGCAAAGGCACACGACCCTGTTTGAATTCTTCGCTACGGGCAATCTCAGCACCACCCAGACGACCACTCAATTTGATCTTGATACCTTCAGCACCCATACGGAGTGTAGAGGCAATCGCCATCTTGGTAGCACGTTTGAAGTTGATACGGTTTTCGATCTGACGAGCGATGGTATCTCCAACAATATTTGCATCCAGTTCAGGACGACGGATCTCAAGAATATTGATCTGCACGTCTTCCTTACCTGTTAATTTTTTCAGCTCTTCTTTGATACGGTCTACTTCTCCGCCACCTTTACCAATGATGATACCTGGTTTAGATGTGTGGATTGTAACGATCAGCTTACCCAGGGTACGCTCTATTACAATTTTGGCAATACCGCCCTTGTTGATACGGGCGTTCAGGTAGGTACGGATCTTATGATCCTCAATTAACTTGGTAGCATAATCTTTCTTACTACCATACCAGTTACTCTCCCATCCGCGGATGATACCTAACCTGTTACCAATTGGATTTGCTTTCTGACCCATATAGTGGTTTTACAATTAGTTTTTAGAATCTACGATTAATGTTACATGGTTACTGCGCTTACGTACCCTGTAGCCACGGCCCTGGGGTGCAGGACGCATACGCTTAAGTACACGACCTCCGTCAACGAATACAGTTTTTACCACCAGGCTGCTGTCTGCCGCACTGGCGCCATTGTTTTTCTGCTCCCAGTTGCTGATAGCACTCTTCAGCAATTTTGCCAGAGGCACAGCATTGTGCTGAGGATGGTGTTCAAGAATAGCCAATGCCTTCTCTACTTCCATTCCACGGATCACATCAGCCAGCAAACGCATTTTGCGCGGCCCTGTAGGATAATTGTTCAGTTTAGCTACTGCTTCCATTTCTTTATTTGTTTAGGGTATGCATCTGATTTCAGCTATCTGCTATGAACCATCTGCCATACGCCAAGTGATTACTTTTTAGTTCCTGCGTGTCCTCTGAAGTTGCGGGTAGGCGCAAATTCACCTAATTTATGTCCAACCATGAACTCGGTAACATAAACCGGGATGAACTTATTTCCATTGTGCACTGCAAATGTGTGCCCAACGAAATCTGGCGTAATGGTACTGCGACGGCTCCATGTTTTGATAACACCCTTCTTGGTCTTACCATCATTCATACCTTCTACTTTGCCTTCTAAGTTGGCATCTACGTAAGGACCTTTTTTAATCGAACGACCCATAGTAATGAGTTAATTTGAAAATTTGAAAATTTGAAAATTGAGAGTGTTTGTTTTGACATTTTGAGAATCTGAGTTTTTCATTTTCAAACTTTCAAACTGCCACACTTTCAAATTATTTTGCTATTTTTTTTCCGTCTCTACGCTGGATAATCAGTTTATCACTTGACTTTCCTTTGGTACGTGTTTTTTCACCTTTTGCGTACTTACCGGTTCTGCTGCGTGGGTGACCACCTGAAGCTCTACCTTCACCACCACCCATCGGGTGATCTACCGGGTTCATCGCAACACCACGTACACGTGGGCGGATACCCTTCCAACGGTTCTTACCAGCTTTACCTGCAGTTTCCAGGTTATGGTCGCTATTAGATACCACACCTACTGTAGCATAACAGTTGATCAATACTTTACGCAATTCGCCAGAAGGCATTTTCAATACTGCGTATTTCTCTTCCTTATTCGCTAACTGAGCAGATGCACCAGCACTTCTTACCATTTTACCACCCTGACCAGGCTGTAATTCGATGTTGTGAATCATGGTACCCAGTGGCATATTTTTCATAGCCAGTGCGTTACCAATTTCAGGAGCCACTTCATCACCAGATATTACGGTGGCACCCACCTGTAAACCCTGCGGAGCGATAATATAACGCTTCTCACCATCGGTGTACTGAACCAGTGCAATAAATGCAGTACGGTTTGGATCGTATTCGATAGATACTACGGTTGCAGCAATATCTTTCTTACTTCTTTTGAAATCGATGATACGGTAGTGTTGTTTGCTACCACCACCCATATAACGCATTGCACGACGTCCCTGAAAGTTACGTCCGGCAGTTTTTTTCTGAGGCTCCAATAAGCTCTTTTCGGGCTTGTTCGTAGTGATCTCAGCATAAGCGTTTCCGATTCTCCAGCGTGTGCCGGCTGTCATCGGTTTGTACTTCTTAAGTGCCATTTTCTTTTCTTTTGACCCTAACCCTAAAGGGGATTAAGATTTTAATTTATTAATCAACTTTTGCGGTAGTTGAACTACCATACTTTATCATTCTATCTCCTCCAGCCCCTTCGGGGCAGGGTGATTAAATGTTTGCGTACAGATCAATTGCTTCACCTTCAGCAACGGTAACGAATGCTTTTTTATAAGCAGGTTTCGCACCCTGAATAAAGCCGGCTTTGGTATAGCGGGTTTTATTTTTGCCTGGAGCAACAGCAGTGTTCACATCAATAACATTTACACCATAAAATTCTTCTACTGCTTTTTTGATCTCGAGTTTGTTCGCCTTACGGTTTACTTTAAAAGCATATCTTCTCAGCTTTTCCTGCTGCGCATTGGCTTTCTCAGTTAAAATAGGCTTTACTAATACTTCACTCAGTTTCATTGTATTTCGGTTGAAACGTTTCTAATTTATTAAGCTACTGCCTCTTCTTCTGCGAAGATCTTGGCGGTATTTTCGGTGATTACCAGTACATCAGCATTCATGATTTCATAAGTGTTGATATCGGCTAACAATGTACTTGCAACATTGGGCACATTACGGGTGCTCAGGTACAGGTTATCATTGTATTCTGGTAATACAACCAGTGTTTTTTTGTCTGCAATATTCAGATTCTTCATCACCTCAACCAGTTGTTTGGTCTTAGGTGCTTCCATCTGAATATCTTCTATCACTACAATGGCACTTTCTTTTGCTTTGTAGCTCAGTGCAGAAATTTTAGCAAGATCCTTCACCTTACGGTTCAATTTGAAATCGTAAGCATGAGGCTTAGGTCCGAATATGGTACCACCACCCTTGTATAAAGGGTTACGTATATTACCCTTACGTGAACCACCGGTACCTTTTTGCTTATGCAGCTTACGGCTGGCACCCTGAACCTCAGCACGGGTTTTCACTTTGTGTGTACCCTGACGGCCTGCAGCCAGGTATTGTTTTACAGCCAGGTAGATCACGTGATCGTTTGGCTCGATGCCGAAAACCTCAGCTGGTAATTCTACCGTTCTGCCGGTCTTCTGTCCTTTTATATTTAATACATCTACTTGCATGTCAATTCAATTAAGTTGTGATTACTTCTGGATTAAAACGATTGAACCGTTATGACCAGGTACAGATCCGCTGATCAGGATATAGTTCTTTTCAGGGAAAATCTTCACGACTTTCAGACCCTTCATTTTCACCCTGTCACCACCCATACGACCAGCCATTCTCATGCCTTTAAATACACGTGAAGGGTAAGATGAACCACCGATAGAACCCGGTGCACGCTGACGATCGTGCTGACCGTGCGACTGTTCACCCACACCAGAGAAACCATGGCGCTTTACAACACCCTGGAAACCTTTACCCTTGGTAGTACCAACTACTTCAACGCTTTCGCCTTCAGCGAAAATGTCAACAGTAACAGTTTCTCCCAATGCTTTTTCTATGGAATAATTGCGGAATTCTTTTACAAACTTTTTGGCGGCTGTCTGAGCTTTTGCGTAGTGATTGAGCTCTGCTTTAGTGGAGTGCTTTTCTTTTTTGTCGCCAAATGCTAACTGAAGAGCGGTGTAACCATCAGTATCCTGGGTTTTCACCTGAGTTACGGTACATGGACCAGCTTCAATGATGGTGCAAGCGGTTTGCTTACCATCGGCCGAGAAGATGCTGGTCATCCCGATTTTTTTACCAATAATACCTTTCATCGTTTTTGCGGTTTATGCCCCGCAAGGTTAAAGAGGACATCCCACCGATGAAGCGGGATTCAATCCTTGTTCGCTGCCGACCTTTTCCCTTTTCTATCCACCGAAGCCTTGGCGAAGGTGGATGCTTTCTCTAAGCTGGATCACCGTCGCTGAAGCTATGGTGATCGAGGAAGTACCGGAAGTAAACAAACCTCGAAGGGCCTGTTTATATGTATGATCTCGGATGGCTGATGTCTGATTTGAAACCAGTATCCTTGACCGTTTATTTATTCAGAGCTGCTTTCTTCTACGCTTAAATCGGAGAGTTGGCAGATGACTAATTTTTTGTAAGAACTAATGCTCATGGCTCGAAGCCCGTAGCTCAAAGCCTATTATCAGGCTTTAATCTCAACTTCAACACCTGAAGGCAAATCAAGCTTACTCAGGGCATCTACAGTTCTTGAAGAAGAAGTATAGATGTCTAATAAACGCTTGTGAGTAGCCAGTTGAAACTGCTCACGGCTCTTCTTATTCACGTGTGGTGAACGCAGAACGGTAAAAATTCTCTTGTGGGTCGGCAAGGGAATGGGACCAGTTACTACGGCACCTGTACTGCGTACAGTTTTTACGATTTTCTCAGCAGATTTATCTACCAGATTATGATCGTAAGATTGTAATTTGATTCTGATTCGTTGAGACATAGTCGAAACCCAATTTTCGTATTGGGGTTGCAAAGGTAGGGGTCTCAATTGGAATGGGCAAGAATTTTGGAACTATTTTTAGAAAAAATGCCTGATTTTCCAGGTTTAGTTATCACCATCGCACCTAAAGACCCTAATATTACACAAAAATACAAAAAAGCCCCCCTTATCAAGTCCACTCCCCCACTAAGGGGGATGTATTAGAAATTCATTTTCATTGAAAAGCACCCAAGACCTAACCAACCTCACCTGATTATTGCAGACTATGCTAAAATGATTAATTTCACGGCAATCATTTATATATGGCCCGAAAAAAACCTGTTCACCCTAATCAGGTACAACAAACAACTGATAAGTCGGTTGATACACATGTTAAAAATGCTACTAAGATTGCCTGGATCCCCTTTCTGATCCTAGTTTTATACATGGCCGTTCATTTCATCCCGAATATGGAAGCCATAGATGTATTGGGACCGCAATGGTTGTACCTAAGTATTTTGGATACAGGCATTTTACTCTTTCTGCTAATCCATTTTCAAAACAAACACATCAAGATATCTATTCTGATAAAACCTGTCTTTAGTAAAATTTTACTTCTCCTGCTAATTCTTGCCGGAATATCGATTTCATTCTCAATAAATATAATCGAATCTATAGTCTGCTTTTCGAGATTCACAACAACAGTATTAGCATATTTTAACATTCTGCTTTTTCTTCTCCTCTATGATTTAAAAAATGCATTCATTAATCTCGCTAAAGCACTGTCGATTATTACAATTATTGAATCATGCATTGGCATTCATACCCTCTTAACTGATGGCACGATTAAAGATCTTGATAAAGTTGTTGTAAGCATTACCAGCAACACGGGAAATAAAAACATCTTTGCAGCAAGTATTGTCATTAAGATTCCCTTCATTTTATACGCAATCATTTATTCAAAAACAGGCCAGAAAATCTTCTATTCTTTCGCATTAGCAATTGGAATCACTCAACTACTTTTACTAGGTGCAAGATCATCTTACCTTAGCCTTGCTGCATGTACGAGTCTATATACTATATATATACTATTGATTAAAAAAGACAATCATAGGATTAAAAAAGTCAAGTTATTATCTTATTTGTGGACACCTCTCATTTTAGGTTTTTTTGCATCATTATCCTTACAATCTTATGTCAACAACTTTCAAAGTGGCCGTGGTGTTTTCAGTAACGTTGCAAACAGGCTCACTGACATTTCTGTCACTAATGAGTCATCAAGTTATCGCTTGATGTTGTGGAAACATGCACTTTCATATATATCAGAACACCCTTTTATCGGATGTGGCTATGGCAACTGGAAACTCGCATCAATTCCATATGAAAAGGAATACATAAACGATCTAACAGTACCGGCACATGCGCATAACGATTTTCTCGAACATGCAACTGAATTAGGTTTACTCGGAGGTGTCTTATACGCTTTATTATTTGTAAGTCTTTTTTGGGGTACAATATCAAGTTTGAGATCAAATACTTCAGAAGAAATTAAATCGATTTCAGTATTTTCTTTTTTGGGAATTGTAGTATACGGAATTGACGCCTTATTTAATTTTCCGATAGAAAGACCCATAATGCAAGTATTATTTGCATTACTAGCTGCTGTAAATGTTAGTGCATTAATATTATCCAGGGATAAGCAAGTAGATATTATTTCCAAACAAACCCCGATCATTTCTGAGAAAAAAATACTGACTAGATCTATATTAATCTGTCTACTCATCATTACACCAAGCTTATATATAAATAACCTTACTTATATCTCTTTACGCGCTCAAATGAAAGTTATCCCCGATCTAAAAAATGAGCCGATGACTCTGCCACTCGCTGAAGTAACAAATATTTTTCCACCAATTCCCAATCTCACATCTTCATCACAACCTATAGATGCTATTATTGGGAGATATTACTCTGAAAACAAACAATACGATGAAGCATTGCGGCTTTTAAGAAAAGCAATGCCCTATAATCCTTACATATATTACAGTCATTTTTTAATTGCCAATGTATATTTTCTGACTGACAAATTAGACAGTGCGAAGTATTACGCTGAAACAGCCTATTATAACCGCCCCCGTGCCAATACCTATTACCAGACATTAATTGCTGTGGAAGCTAAAAGAAAAGATACTGCTGCGCTTGGCAAAGCATTCCGAACCTATACCCATTACAGAAACGAGGTCTTCCCATGGCAGTTATACATATTAGGTATGCTGAATGCCTTACAGCGAGGCACGCCTGAATTACTCAAACTCACAGACAGTGCACTGAATATGTTTAAACCTGCGCCGAATACTGCACCCAGTACAGATTACCAGCAGTTGTTAAAAAGAAAAGAAGAAGTAGAAAAAAACATGAATGTAACCGTTACAAATACGGCTACACAGGAAGATATCAAGAGGGCGACCGCTGTTTACAATGAAGCGGTTGAGGCATTTGGCAAAGGCGACTTTGCCTCAGCAGCCAGAAAATTTGTAGCGGCCATCAATATCAGCCCCTTCAGTTACAGCATGTATGAAAATGCAGGTATCTGTTATTACAACCTCAAAGAATATAAAAAAGCCATCTACTATTTCGACAAGGTCATTGCTATGAAAATAACCAATGATGGTAAATCAGAATTCTTTAAAGGTGCCAGCTATGTAAATTCCGGCAACCGGGAAGAAGGCTGTAAATCTTTACAGATTGCAGCAGCAAAAAATTATCCGGGCACAGCTGAGATATTGAAACAGTTTTGTAAATAGTCAATGGTCAATGGTCAATGGTCAATGGTCAATGGTCAATGGTCAATGGTCAATAAATGAAACTTGACCCCGACGATCATTATTGTGCACGCACAATATTTCTCATTGACAATTCACCATTGACCATTCACAAAAAAGCCCCGGCAAAATACATGGCCGGGGCTTTTTATTATATTGAACAAGGATTACTCCTCGATCTTTACTTTTCCTTTGTTCTTCGCCATCACTTCTTCTGCAATATTATTTGGCGCAGGAGAATAATGAGAGAACTCCATGGTTGAGGTTGCACGGCCAGATGACAGTGAACGCAGTTGGGTTACATAACCAAACATTTCGCTCAATGGCACTTTCGCTTTGATTACCTGCAGGTTGGCACGGCTGTCCATACCTTCCAGCATACCACGACGACGATTGAGGTCACCGGTTACATCACCCATGTACTGGTCTGGGGTTAACACCTCCACTTTCATGATGGGCTCAAGCAGTGTTGGTTTAGCCTTACGTCCTGCTTCACGGAAACCAGATTTGGCACACAATTCAAATGACATGGAATCAGAATCCACATCGTGGTAGCTACCGTCGAAAATGCGCACCTTCATGTTGTTAACAGGATAACCTGCCAATACACCTGTCGTCATCGCAGTTTCAAAACCTTTCTGGATAGCAGGGATAAATTCTTTAGGGATAGATCCACCAAAGATATCGTTCACAAACTGGAAGTGTTTGCCTTCATTTTCTTTCAACCACTCTTCATCAGCAGGACCGATAGAGAATTGGATATCGGCAAATTTACCACGACCACCCGACTGCTTCTTCAGCACTTCTCGGTGTTCGATAGTGTTACCAAATGCTTCTTTATAGGCAACCTGAGGCGCACCCTGGTTTACTTCTACTTTAAATTCACGACGCATACGGTCCACAATGATCTCAAGGTGCAATTCACCCATACCACGAAGGATGGTCTGGCCTGTATCTTCATCTGTATTAACACGCAGAGTAGGATCTTCTTCTACCAGTTTAGCAATTGCCATACCCATTTTATCTACGTCGGCCTGTGTTTTAGGCTCAACAGCGATAGCGATTACAGGCTCAGGAATGAACATGTTCTCCAATGTAATCGGATGGTTCTCATCACAAAGGGTATCACCGGTTTTAATTTCTTTGAAACCAACTGCAGCCGCAATATCTCCCGCTTCGATGAAATCGATAGGGTTTTGTTTGTTGGCGAACATTTTCATGATACGGCTGATACGTTCTTTTTTACCACTTCTTACGTTTAATACATAAGAACCAGCATCGAGGTGTCCGCTATAACAACGGAAGAACGCCAAACGACCTACGAATGGATCGGTCATGATTTTGAAAGCCAATGCAGCAAATGGTTCTTTGGCATTGGGCTTACGGGTAATGGTTTCGCCAGTATCAGGATCAGTACCTACTGTATCTTCAATATCAACTGGAGAAGGCAGATAACGACATACTGCATCAAGTGCGGTTTGTACACCTTTATTTTTGAATGAAGAACCACACATCATGGGAACAATGCTAAGATCGATACATGCTTTACGGATAGCTTCATGTACTTCGTCTTCAGAAATACTGTTCGGATCATCGAAGAATTTCTCCATGAGCGTATCATCATATTCCGCTACTGCTTCAATCAGGTTCTGTCTCCAGAACTCTACATCTTCTTTCATATCAGCAGGTACATCAACCTCATCGAAAGTCATACCTTCTGTTTCCATGTGCCAGATGATTCCTTTCATTTTGATCAGATCCACCACACCTTTAAAGTTATCTTCTGCACCAATCGGTAATTGCAGGGGCACCGCCTTGGCACCCAGCATTTCTTTTACCTGGTTTACCACATTCAGAAAGTCGGCTCCTGAACGGTCCATTTTGTTAACGAAACCTATACGAGGTACTTTATAACGGTTTGCCTGGCGCCATACGGTCTCAGACTGGGGCTCAACACCATCTACTGCTGAGAAAAGGGCGATCAAACCATCCAATACACGCATAGAACGCTCCACCTCTACGGTAAAGTCAACGTGACCCGGAGTATCGATGATATTAAAATAGTAGCTTTTGGTATTCGCATCAGCCTTACCTTTTACGGTAGGGAAGTTCCACTGACAGCTAACAGCAGCTGAAGTAATGGTGATACCTCTTTCTTTCTCCTGTTCCATCCAGTCTGTGGTAGCGGCACCATCATGTACCTCACCAATTTTGTGAATCATACCTGTATAGCGCAGGATACGCTCGGTAGTGGTGGTTTTACCGGCATCAATGTGAGCGGCAATACCGAAGTTGCGTTGAAATTTCAAGTCAGCCATAAAAGTGCTTGTTTAAATATTTTTTTAACGGGAACACAGGCTCCCATTTTCAAGGCGGCAAAGGTAGTAATAATACCAATTCGCTGAATCGCTGTCCCAGATTAAATTATCCCCTTAAAAAAAGCTCCGGAATACATTCCGGAGCTTTCAATTTTAATTGATAATCAATGAATTGCGATTTTCAACTCATGATCTCAGTTTTTAGCTGTGTAATATGTGAATATCAGTTTACTTTTTAGCCGCCCTCACAGATACCAATGCAATATCATATACAAGTGGTGTATTGGGGGGAACTGTGGTGCCATTTCCTCTCTCACCAAAACCAAGGTTTGCCGGTACAAAAACCCTCCAGATAGATCCTGCCTTCATTCTCAAAACAGCATCCTGAAGACCTGGAACCAATTGACCTACAGTTAGAAGGAAAGACTCCTGCTTGTCCTGAGAATTTACAAAAACAGTACCATCAGGTGTAGTACCGGTTACATTAATAACCACTGAATCTTCAGGTTCAGGTGTTGTACCGGTTCCACGTGTAATTACAGCGTAACGTACACCACTTGGCATGGTTATTACGTCTTTTCTTTTCGCTAACTCAGCAAAAAGTTGTTGTTCCATCATTTTACCTTTTACACCTGCCACATCCGCATCTAGTACATTGATCATCTTTTCAGCATTCGCTTCACTGATCATCAGTTTCTTTTTGGTGATCACATCATCAATGGCTTTCTGAAACATAGCTCCTTTGATCAATACACCCTTTTTTTCCAGCGTTTTCAGCATATATACACCCAATGCATATTGAAGTGAGTCTTCAGTAGCTTTTTCTTTAGCTATCTGAGCGGCAGTTTTAGTCTGAGCACTTACAGAACCCATAATAAAAGCACCTAACAAGAGGGTAAAGAGTATTTTTTTCATGTTTGAATAGTTTATAATATCGAAAATATAAAGAATTAGCTCAATATAACTGAAATCCAGCTTAAAATTTACTTTACTTCTTAACTGGTTTGATTTCCAGCAATTCCAGTTCATAAATCAGTGCACTACCAGGCGGTATAATAAAAATTCCATTAGCTGGATTTTTCACCCCTTTTTCACCATGTGCCAACGCAGACGGTATATAAATCTGCCATTTTGAACCAACCGGCATTTGTTGAATGGCTTCAGCTAATCCTGGTATTAACTGACCTGGCAGAATGGTTTGCGGAATTTTATTACTGTAAGTATCCTCAAAAACAGTTCCATCAGCCAATGCTCCTTTTAAGTTTACCAAAACGGAATCTGTTCCATTTGGTCTGCCCCCTTGCCCCGATTTTAAGATAAAATAGTGAACACCGTTGGGAAAAATGCCAAGCCCCGGTCTTTGTTTGATATTTGTAAACAGTTGCTGTTCCAGCTTGAATGCCCTGTCTTTTTGAGTAGCTTGTTGATAAGCTGTAATCAATGGCGAAATGATTGAATCCGCCACTAATCTTGTTTTATTCTGAAATACATCATCCATTCCTTTGATAAACAAGGCCGGATTATCGATCAGAAAACCCTGATTATTGACCCACTGGGCTAGAAATGAACCAATAGCATATTGTAGTGAATCTTTAATATTGGAAAGCTTCACTGCAGGAGCTGCAGAATTCGGAGTGGGTTTATTAGTGTTTTTCTGCGCGTAACCAATAGCCATCATTACGCAAAACACAGATGTAATTATAAGTTTCATCCTATATATAAATAATAAGATGACAAGATAAGAAATCCATTGAAGATATCTAAAACCGCATACTTAAATTAACAGTTTGTCGCCCTTAAAACATATACAAAGGCATATTGGTACGAAAGCAATAAAAACTTACAATAGCCGTACGTGTGGCATCATTACCGAACTGCGTTTGTTGTTTTGAAACATCTCCGGTATTGCCTGCTGTAGTTCTTATCAGATGGGCAAATGTGGCACTTTGGTCTGTCCCCTGTCTGTTCCGATATTGTGGATCACCGGTAACAACCCAACCTGTTCCGCTCAGATCATTCAAATTACCCCAGGAATTATCGTCTGCAGTAAACCATGCTGCCAAAGTAACCGTATTCGCATTATCCGTTGTTACACCAGTGCGTGTAATTACAGCAGCTGCACTCGACCCGGTTTGCACCTGATCCACATCGAGCTTCCAGGTGTAAGCCCTGCTCGGAGGACGGAAAACATGCATTACAATCGTATTCCCCCCCGTTCCACTCATACTTATAGAAGGGTTTGCCGTCCATTCACCATTAAAACGACACCAAAACATTCTTGCTGAAACATTACCGGTTCCTGTCAATGCAGGCAACTCATTCCAATCTTGCCCACCCGTAGCACTTATACTAAAAGTTATGTTTGAAGCCCTTCGCTGTCCGATTAACAATACCAGATCGCCATCTTCCATATTAGCTGGAGGTGCAACTGCAGGAGTTGCACTATTAAGCGACCCATTATCAGCTGGGTTTGAATTACTATCGAAATATTCTATCTGACCAAACCCGAAAAAAGGAAGAACCAAGAAAAGAAATATTGTTTTTTTCATGCAGTAGTTTTAAATCTTACGACTACATGCACAGGGTAATAATTTTTAGTAAAACTTATATCATGCTCATGATGATAAAGGAGATTGAATTTTTATAAACACTAACAACGAAAGTATAGTCAACCGATTAGAGGATCGTTAGTAATAAATTAAAATTGCATTAGGAATAAATAACGTTAAAAACATTAAATCCATGCAAACTTTACTCGAGAAGAAATGCAGACATATTGGTGCGAAAGGGATAAAAACTCATGATGGCTGTTCTGGAGTTATCGGTCTGATTGGTTGCTTGCCGCTTGGAAACATTTCCTGTACTACCACTTACTGTAAAAATACGATAGGCAAACGTACAACTCATATCGGGGTCAATAGGATTTCTATACTGCGAAGAACCGGGTGTTGACCAGCCGGCGGTTAACTGATCCCAGGTATTATCATCCGCCGTAAACCATGCAGCAAATACAAGTGTAGTGTTTTGGGTATTTGTGATTGCATTAATTGTTGCGGTACGGGTAGTAGGTGCTCCGATTGTCTGCCCTACATCCATTGCCCATGAGTAGGTTCTGGCAGAAGGCCTGAAGACATGCATAACAGCGGTGTTGATTGATGCACCGCCCATTTCAATCGATGGGTCGCCTGTCCATGTGCCATTAAACCTGCACCAGAATATCCTTGGTGATATATCTGCCACACCTGTAAGAACAGGCAATGAATTCCAGTTTTGTCCACCGGTATTACTAATTGTCAGTGTTTGGTTACTTATTCTTCTTACTCCTGTAAATATAACCAGATCCCCATCGCGCATATTGGCAGGTGGAGTTACTGCTGCGGGGTTATTGGCTGCATTCGTATTGCTATTATCAGCGTGAACCGATGCACTGGCGAAATAGGTGATTTGTGCTTTTGTTGCAAGTGGGAAAAAAATAAATATAAAAATAAACGCTCTGATAAGGAATAATTTTAGCACCTGCAAGGTGCTATCATACCATTAGAGCATGATTAGAATAAAATTATTTTCAGATTAGATTCAATTATTCCAACACGTATGCAGACATATTCGTACGATAAGGATAAAAAGTTACAATAGCAGATCGGGTTGGATCGGGGCCACTAGAAGTTTGGGTCTTCGAAACATCACCGGTTGCTCCTGCAGTGGTACGAATCTGATGGGCGAAAGTACAACTCTGAGAATTACCTGCTTGTGTATTCCGGTACTGACCACTTCCGGTTGTGGTCCACCCTGCCGAAGGAGTGCCCCACTGATTAACATCAGCGGTAAACCATGCAGCCAAGGTTACAGTAGAACCATTAGTAGTGGTAACACCCGTTCGGGTAATGGTGGCTGCAGATGCATGTGCAGTAGTAGCCTGAGCTACATCTACGGCCCAGGAGTAGTTTCGGCCTGGCGGTCGAAAAACATGCATAACAACTGTATTAGCTGACGCTGCAGTCATTGCTACGGAAGGGTTTGCAGTCCATGTTCCATTAAACCTACACCAGAATATTCTCGGCGAAACATTTGTTGTACCAGTCAATACCGGCAATGCATTCCATGTTTGCCCCCCTGTTGCACTTATGGTAAGTGTAATATTTGATGCCCTCCTCTGCCCCACCAAAATCACTAAATCTCCTTGCAGCATTGATCCCGGAGGAGTAACAGTAACAGTAGCTGATGCAAGAGCTGCATTGTCTGCAGGATTTGATGAACTATTGAAATAAGTTATTTGTCCACTTGCTGAATTGGATAAAAAAAACATTGTGCAGGTTATATATATGCACAATGATTTGGGAGACAATAGTAGTTTCACTTTTGCCAGGTTTAGTCAATGTAATATTGACGCACAGACATTAAATGGACATTAGACTCAGATTAGAATAAGATTAGATTTTAATTAGTGATGTGAAGTGAAAATTATCTACTGAATTGAATACTCCTTAATTCTCCAGTAACGAAGGGGGCATATCTCGTTTTACCCAGTCAACTTCTGCACCCATCACGACCCAGGTTGTACTCGCATTGGTAAAAGTGATAGGACCTGCTGTAGTTAATCCACCATTCCGTGTTGCTGCAGAAAAGTTTCTGGCGGGGGCGTTTCTGCCAAGATCACCCACTTCAGTAAATCCTGTCGGTGGTGTTGAGTTAGTATTACCTGTAAACAATCCCGCCCAGGCAACAATATAACCACTTCGCGGACGCAAAACATTATCGAAAGTTATAGTAGCATTGGCAGAGGTTGTACCAGTTGTTGATATTTTTGTCTGAATCAATGGGTCACTGCTAAATCTATTTGTATTGGCACAAGAAAAAATGGACATATTAATACCATCCGGTCCATCAGTAGTACAGTTAAAAGTTACTATTGACGCGCTAACTGTAGCAGGTACCCTTGCCCAGAAAATATAATAGCCTGCCCCGGAAACAATCTGAGCAGCATCTAAGGTCCAGGTAAGTGTAGTACCTGTATTGGTAATGGTCGGATTGGTTTGCACAGTTCCTGTAGCCACCACAAATACTACCAATATTGAACCAGCAGTGGGGGTAAATGAACCGAAGCTATATGTAGTACCATCTGTATTACTGTTGACACTGGTTGCTGGACTGGTTATTGTCACCTGACTAACAGCTTGTTTAGAAACAAGGAAAAACAGGCTGAGCATAATCCATATTATCTTTATTTGCCCTACCCTTTTTAAAAAAAACATCGCGCCATTAGGTTTTATATACTGAAAATTTACCTGAACAAAAAATGATAGAAAAAGATGATGTTATCAGCAACCAATCATCTCATTCATCAAATCGTCTGATTAGAATAAAATTAGAATAAAATTAGAATAAGATTAAAATAAGATTAGAATTTAATCAGGATTTAACGTAGCGGCTATATAGAATATTAAACAAAAAGACCCTCATATTATTGTTATGAGGGCCTATACGTATATGAAAATTATTCTTCTTAGTTCACATTATCTGTTCTGGAAACCAGATCCCAACGGCTATCATTTGTATTATAAATAAAGCCAAGATACATAGTTGAGTTCACTACAGTGGTAGTAGGGAAAGGTATATCTGTACTAGCCCGGAAACCACCTGCAGCATTGGTAAATGTGAGCGCCCTTGCTGTACCATTATCCTGTATTCTGATAATCAGCGTTTGTCCCTGTGTAGGTGTACCAGATGGAACAGCAAATGTTAATGCACCAGTTGCGCCTTCCACAATGTAGATATCCGTATTATCACTCGCTATGGTCAAAGATCCGGTAACACCTCCGGTAACAGCTCTTTTGGTGATTCGTTTATTGGTAAAGGTTTCTGTACCTGCCAGTGTAGCTACTGTACCGGTTGTGGGCAATGTGATATCGGTAGCAGCGGTTGTATTTAAAATCACAGCATCTCCCCCTACTGTAGAGAATGCACCTGATAAATTCACATTACCGGCTACCGTAATGGTATTCGATCCGTTATTCACACCTGTACCTCCGTAAGTAGCTCCGATCACAGTACCGTTCCAGACACCCGTTGCTATGGTTCCCACAGATGTCAACGAAGAAGAAACGACGTTAGCTGCAAGTGTTGTTCCGGTAAGTGTTCCTGCTGGTGCTATCACAGCAGCAGTTGAGGCCGCTGTAATCAAACCTTTGGCATTCACCGTAAATGTTGGGATTGCCGTAGAAGAACCAAATGAACCCACATTCGCATTCACAGTAGCCAGAGTAGTAGCCAGATTACCAGCTGTAGTAGTAATATCACCTGTTAACGCAGGGAACTGACCAGCAGCTAACGTACCTGTGAGGGAAGATGTAGATATATTGGTAATGGTATTCACCGCACCACTAATGGTTTTGTTGGTCAATGTTTCAGTACCTGCGAGTGTAGCCAATGTACCCGTTGTTGGCAGGGTAACGTTGGTAACGCCTGATGTTGTCAATGTTAATGCATTGGCCCCTGAAGTAGTAAATGAAGCTGCTGTATTAATGTTACCTCCAAGCGTTATGGTATTAGAACCATTATTAACACCAGTACCGCCATATGTTGGTCCAATTACAGTTCCATTCCATACACCAGCTGTAATAGTTCCTACAGAAGTTAAAGATGAAGAAACCACATTCGCTGCCAGTGTAGTTCCTGTTAGTGAACCAGCCGATACAGATACTGATAAAGAAGTTGTACTTACCGCTGTAATCAGGCCCTTACCATTTACTGTGATGATTGGAATAGTGGTACTGTTACCAAATGTACCTACGTTGCTGTTGACAGTTGCCAATGTAGTCGCCAGGTTACCTGCTGAAGTGGTGATATCACCCGTTAATGCAGGGAACTGACCAGCTGCCAGCGTTCCGGTTAATGAACTGGTGGCAATATTTGTAATCGTATTTGAAGCACCACTGATGGTTTTTCCTGTCAATGTTTCTGTACCGGTTAAGGTAGCCAGTGTACCAGCGGTAGGCAGGGTAACATTGGTAATACCTGTTGTAGCAAGTGTAAGCGCGTTGGCTCCTGTTGTTGCAAAGTTACCCGCAATAGTAATGGTTCTGCCGGCATTGTTTACACCTGTACCACCATAGGTAGAGTTCACAACAGTACCATTCCATGTACCGGTAGTAATCGTACCTACAGATGTTAGAGATGAACTTACCACATTCGCTGCCAGCGTGGTACCGGTAAGAGAACTTGCAGCTACTGATACACTAACCGTAGCTGTTGTAACAGCCGTTACCAAACCTTTACCGTTTACCGTAATTACTGGTATAGTGGTAGTATTACCGAAAGTACCCACATTACTGTTTACGGTTGCCAATGTAGTCGCCAGGTTACCAGCAGAAGTAGTAATATCACCTGTTAATGCCGGGAACCTCGCCGCTGCCAGTGTACCCGTAACATTGGACCCAGAGAGATTCACAGCATTCGCAGTAATCTGCTGACCCGTTAAAGAAAGGTAGTTCTCACCAGTTACAGATATATCACCCGTATTTGTACCGGTTAAATTAGAACCTGATATCGTTCCACTCGCATTCACTGAACTTGGCGTAATATTACCCAACGACAGACTGATTGTACCACTGGTAGTTATCGGAGAACCGGACACACCTATACCATTGGCTCCGCTGACTGTTACAGATGTTACCGTTCCGGTTCCACCGCCACCGGTTGTACTCAAAATACCTCCTGCCAACGATAATCCTGATCCTATACTTATCTGTTCCACATTTCCATTACCGGCCGTACTTCGTCCCAATAAAGTAGTTGTACTGATCTGTTGGAAATTACCAAACGTGACAGTATTCGGTGATAAAGAAGCTCCGGTAATATTTGTCAGCGTATTATTTGAAGCGTTAATCGTTTTATTTGTGAATGTTTCTGTTCTTGTAAGTGTCGCAAGCGTTCCGGATTCTGGTAATACCACACTGGTTAATCCGCTTGGGAAATTGAACAACTCATCCCACCTGTTCAGCCTTTGCAGATATGGATCCAGCATAAGGCTGGTATCTGCAATTTTAGCAAACACAGGATTGAACCATTCATTGAAGAGTGAATCTCTGTCTTTATATTTTACAACCGTACCATATCGTGCATAACCTGTTCTCGGTAATTCTGCAGCAAGTTCTGGTCCGTTTAACATCAAAGCAGTATCAGATACCTTCACGCGATTGGTAAATTGAATCGTATCTGCAATATTGAACTTACGCATAATTACACTATCCATTCTTGCCCTGGTACCAACAATACTGGTATCAATTTTAAGTGCCACAGCTGCAGATCCATTATAAATTGTACTTGTTAGATTATTCGCCAACAAACCATTCGACACACTCAATGCATTGTTTAAAGCTCCACTTAAGGTAGTAGCACTTACCGTTCCCGTAGCATTCACATTGTTGAAATTACCGGTTGTAGCACTTACCGTAGTTATAGTAGCAGTACCTGTAATATTGGCGTTAGTAAGGTTTGCCGTTGTTGCACTTACAGTTGTACCCTGTATAGTACCCGATACAGCCAGTGTAGTTAACCCGGTAATAGCGCTGGTATTAATCGTAGAGAAACTACCATTCGTAGCACTAACCGTACCTGCCTGCAGCGTATTGGTAATACTCAGGTTCGTAAGTCCTGAAAGATTGGTAATAGTTGCATTCGTTATCGTTGCTGTTGTAGCCGTAATAGCAGCAATATTTGCCAGATTCGTAATACTGTTTTGCGTACCCGTACTTAGAGAAGCACTTAATATTCCCGCAGAAATCGTTCCAGTAGTACTAATAGTGGTAAAGTTTCCGGTTGTAGCGCTGACTGTTCCTGCAGTTACTGTACCACTGATATTGATACTTGTTAAACCAGTCAGGTTCGTGATATTGGCATTTGTAAAGTTTGCATTTGTTGCGGTGATTGAACTTACATTCGCCAGATTCGTAATTGAGTTCTGCGCACTTGTACTTAATGATCCACTTAAGGTCGCTGCACTGATCGTGCCTGTTGCAGTGATGTTCTGGATATTCGCCAGGTTCGTGATCGTAGCCTGTGTACCAGCGTTAAGTGTTGCACTGATCGTTCCACCTACGATATTACCTGTTACAGTGATATTGCTGAACGTACCACTCGTACTGTTTACTACTGTTGCATTCAAGGTGCCTACCTGAGCTGTACCTGTGATGCTTAAGTTGGTAAGACCAGTCAGGTTCGTAATATTCGCTGTAGTCAGGTTCGCTGTCGTAGCAGTAATCGTACTGATGTTCGCTAAGTTCGTAATTGAGTTCTGCGCTGATGTTGACAGACTACCACTCAAAGTTCCTGCACTGATCGTACCGGTTGCAGTGATGTTCTGGATATTCGCCAGGTTCGTGATTGTATTCTGTGTACCAGCGTTCAAAGTAGCACTGATCGTACCACCTACGATATTACCCGTTACAGTGATATTGCTGAACGTACCACTTGTACTGTTTACTGCTGTTGCACTTAAAGTACCTACCTGCGCAGTACCTGTAATACTTAAGTTAGTAAGACCAGTTAAGTTCGTGATATTAGCCGTAGTCAGGTTCGCTGTTGTAGCTGTGATCGTACTGATGTTCGCTAAGTTCGTAATTGAGTTCTGCGCTGATGCTGACAGACTACCACTCAAAGTTCCTGCAC
>NZ_SNWP01000014.1 GCF_004361915.1 Sediminibacterium goheungense
ATTGACCATTGACCATTGACCATTGACCATTGACCATTGACCATTGACCATTGACCATTGACCATTGACCATTGACCATTGACCATTGACCATTGACCCCATGACTATGCGTATACTATTCATATTTTTTTTCATTTTTTCAGTTGCTGGTGTATCAGCACAGGCAGATCCTACACTCAGGAAATATTATGAACAGGTTCGGTTGCTGTTTAAGGAACAGGAAGCTTTTAAAACGGTATCATATGTAGAACAGCGCTGGCGCTTGCCGGGTAATAAAGGCTTTGATGAAAGTATTTACTATGTCGAAAATCTGCTGAAAAAAGCTGGATACATCAATGAAGCCGCAGCTAAATCAGGTGATAGGCTGACTTACCGGATTGAGAAAAGGCCTATGAGGCGGAAAACATGGGAACCTGTAGATGCCGTTGTTGAAATTGTAGGGGAAAAAGAACCGCTTCTTTCATTTCGTACCAATAGAAATATGCTGGCTATTAATTCTGCCTCTACGCCATCAGACGGTATTGAAGCTGAATTGTTGTATTTACCCAAAACTTCTGCAGATGCACTTGCTACACAACAACTGGAGGGTAAGATTATTTTTTCAGAGCAGCCTGTTTCACAGGTTGACAGGGCTATGGCCGGAAAAAATGTTGCAGGGGTAATGGGTTATTCGGTTCCTGCTTATACCCAGCCTGATAAACATCCCAACTCCATTCAATTCTCTTCTATTGCTCAGGTAGACAGTAGCAAAAAGCAGGGGTTTGGCATTGTATTATCAACCAGTGCCAGAAATCGTTTAAAGGAATTAGTTTCCAAAGGGCCGGTACGACTGCGTGTGAAGATTGAGGCAAAATCATATCAGGCTGAAGAACTCACGCTTGTAGCCGATATCAAAGGCAGCGAAAAAGCAGAGGAGCGTTTTGTATTTTCTGCACATGTGCAGGAACCAGGAGCCAATGATAATGCTTCCGGTGTGGGCACCCTGGTTGAAATGGCCAGTGTAGCGGCTCAGCTTTATAAAAGCAAAACTGTTCTGCCGCAGCGTAGTATTAGTTTCTTATGGGGCGATGAAATCAGTTCAACCCGAAGGTATATCGTTGAAGATTCCATAAGAGCTAAAGGAATAAAATGGGGCATGAGTCTTGATATGGTAGGAGAAGATACACAAAAAACGGGTGGTACTTTTCTTATCGAAAAAATGCCTGATCCATCGGCTGTATGGACAAGAGGTGATGAGAAACATACGGAATGGGGTGGAAGACCCTTGCCGGAATCTGCTATTGTGCCGCATTATTTTAATGATTTTATGCTGAGCCGCTGTTTGGATCAGGCTGCTACCAATGGCTGGGTGGTGAAAACAAATCCATTTGAAGGAGGTTCAGATCATACCCCCTTCCTGAATGCGAAAATACCGGGATTACTGCTATGGCATTTTACCGATGTTTTTTATCATACAGACGCTGACCGGATTGATAAAGTGTCTGCCTGGGAAATGAAAAATGTAGGCGTATCTGCATTGGCCGCAGCGTTTACGCTTACTGCCAATAATGAAAAACTCGTTCACTATTTAATTGAAGAATATAAACAGTCGGCACTGAAGAGATTAGCCATAGAAGCAGCATTAAGTAAAACGGCAATAGAAAAAGGAGGTAATAAAGAAACGGAAATACATATACTTGAAGTATGGGCCAAGTTTTATATGGATGCGTTGGGGAAAATGGCAGAAATTCCCTGTACCCAAATGGAAACGCTAACTCTGATTTCGGATGCTCAAAAAGTAGTTGATGATAAACGTAAAGAAATAATAAGCCTGTTTAAATAGAAGGTAGGTCTTTTATAGCAGGAGGTATTGGTGAAAAAAATCTGCGTTCTGATAGATGCAACTATTTATTTAACACAAAAACCAAACAGATTAATTTCAGACATAAAAAAAGAGTTAACGATAGTAGTTAACTCTTTTTAGTGACCTCGTCATCCGCCGCGGCGGAAAACCTGAAACCTTCTGATCCGTAGTCAGATGCTTCCGCCTCAGGCGGATTGAGCTACGAGATATTATTAAGGGTATTTTTTAGCCATTCTCTTCCTTTTCCAGATTTGAAGAATTTTTCTCTTTTCAAGGCTTCGGCTCTTGTTGAAAAGACTTCATAGTAGACAATTTTCCAGGGTCTGTATTTGCTGGTAAATGCAACCAACCCATCATTATGTTGCTGAACTCTCACCACAAGATTTTCAGTTGAACCTTTGTAGTAAATTCCTTTGTTGAGGGAGAACAAAACATAGGCATAAAACATAATGAAAGAATTGGCATTTGTGAAAATGGATGAATAATAGCAATGCTGTTAGCTCTTTCATTTTAGGTTGATCGATTGTAGCCGACATAAAAAAAGAGTTAACGATAGTAGTTAACTCTTTTTTTGTGACCTCGTCATCCGCCGCGGCGGAAAACCTGAAACCTTCTGATCCGTAGTCAGATGCTTCCGCCTCAGGCGGATTGAGCTACGAGATATTATTAAGGGTATTTTTTAGCCATTCTCTTCCTTTTCCAGATTTGAAGAATTTTTCTCTTTTCAAGGCTTCGGCTCTTGTTGAAAAGACTTCATAGTAGACAATTTTCCAGGGTCTGTATTTGCTGGTAAATGCAACCAACCCATCATTATGTTGCTGAACTCTCACCACAAGATTTTCAGTTGAACCTTTGTAGTAAATTCCTTTGTTGAGGGAGAACAAAACATAGGCATAAAACATAATGAAAGAATTGGCATTTGTGAAAATGGATAAATAATAGCAATGCTGTTAGCTCTTTCATTTTAGGTTAATCGATTGTAGCCGACATAAAAAAAGAGTTAACAATAGTAGTTAACTCTTTTTTAGTGACCTCGTCAGGATTCAAACCTGAAACCTTCTGATCCGTAGTCAGATGCTCTATTCAGTTGAGCTACGAGGCCAATCCCTCAATCGGGGTGCAAATATAAGGTTGCAACCAATAACTAACAAACTATAAGGTGTTTTTTCCTGATCAATCCAGTTCGTAAATGCCGGCAGCTGTTTTTTCTGCCAGTTTCTTGGGGAATAGCCATACCAGAAAAGCACCCAGCTGATTGATAAACCCTGTAATCACTTCTGCCTTTTTTGCATACATGGCTTTTACTGCAATGCCTGCCACCGCTTTGGGGGTCATGTTTACTTTTTCGGCCGCACGAAGGCCTTTGGCACCCACTTTGGCTCTGCTGGCAAATCCGGTGTCGGTAGAACCCGGACTTACTGCTGTTACTGATACCCCTTTATTGCGGAGTTCATACCTTAACCCCCGGCTAAAACTCAGTATAAAGGATTTACTCGCTGCATAGGTGGTTAATCCGGGTACAGACTGGTAGGCAGCGGAGCTGGCAATATTTAGTATGTAAGATGGCTGGTTTCTTTTCAATTGTGGTAAAAGCATGGCGGTTAATTCAACAGGCACTGTCATATTCACCTGCATCATAGCTTTATGCTCTTCAATTGTATAATCTGTAAAAGCCCCACTAAGTCCATAGCCTGCATTGTTTACCAGTATATTGATCTGATACTGATGATTTTCAATCCATGTTTTCAGGGTTTCAGCAGCATTGGGTACTGCCAGATCAAGCGATAAGAAATCGGCCTGAATAGCGTATTGCTGTTTCAGTTGTGAGGTCAGTTCCTCCAGTAATGCTGTATCCCTGGCTACCAATAAAAGATTTACCCGTCTGGAAGCCAGTTCTTCTGCAATGGCTTTTCCGATCCCTTTACTGGCCCCGGTTATCAATGCGTATGTCATGAAAAAGGGTTTGCATGAAAAAGGTCAACAGTAGTTGACCTTTTGGTATCAAGATTTTGATGGTTCTTAGTGGTGCACTTTTCCAGTAAACCTGTGATAGAAAGGTGTTTTACTGTTTTCATCTTTGGGTTTGTATTTACCGGTTACAATAGGTACATACATAACCCTTCTGCGGCTTTCTTCGCCAAACTTCGGAGATTGCTTTACACGATGCCATAAACGACCGTCGTGAACAGATAAATCACCAGAGTAAATATCAAATCCAACTTCTCTCGGATCGTCATTATTATCAATAAAATACTTCTTGCCAAAGAGCAGTTTAAACATACCCTGTTTGTGTGTACCTGGTAATACCCGTAAACCACCGTTTTCGAATAAACAGGTATCGAGGTGAATACCCACATTCAGCATGGGCATAATTTTTTGTCCCATGAATAAATCCCGGGGGCTATCTGTATGCCAACCCATCTGTGTAAAAGTACTGTTGGGTGTATTGATGTAGTTATTGATAACCAACCCATCTTTTTCATTCTCAGCAATACGTCCTTCATATGGCTGCAGAAATGCAGTTAATGCTTTCAGACGCTCATCACCTAAAAGATCATGCAATGGATTACTATACAATGAGCTGAAGCAAAGACGCTGAATGGTAGTATTACCCTGATCATCTTTTCCGAATTTCAGCGGAATACCGTTGATCTTGTCTTTCTTTTCATCCAGCCACTGTTTCTCCAGTCGCTTTAATTCGCTGATATATGTGGCTACTTTTTCCTGATCAAGGAAGTTGCGAAACACGATTACACCATGCTTGTCAAAAAAATCCAGTTGCTCGGGGCTTACCGTATCGCCAAGCTTAAAATGACTGTCCCATTTTTTCATTCTGATCCGGTTCGTTTAGTATATAACTGTAATGTTAATTATTTATTACAAAATTGTAAAGTGTCAGGGTCTGTGAAACAAGCAAAAGTAAGTAAATTATGGCCAGATTTCGCACTTATAATGGTACCAACGGCTTATTTTGCATTTATATGACACGTTGCATCAGGCGTTTATGCCTTTATTCATTGCTTTTGCCTGTTTTTTCCACAGTCATCGCCCAGGATTCTACCCGCAGTCAGTCCAAACTCGTCATTTTTCCTGCTATGACACGTTCTATAGAGACCAGTTGGGCTTTTGGAGGTGCTGCCTCCTATACTTTCAGGGTCTCTGCTAAAGATACCTTATCACGTACTTCCAGCATTCAGATGGGGGTATTGTATTCCCTCAGAAAACAGTTGGTTTCTTCTATCAGAGGTACCCAGTACCTGCGTAATGAAAACTGGATATTTAACGAACAGATTTCCTTCAGTTCCTTCCCGGATAAATTCTGGGGGATGGGTAAAAATACGGCTGATAACAGCGTCGAAGACTATTCTTTCAAACAGATGTACATTTACCTGCATTTGATGAAGAAAATAGCCCCACGTTTATTTGCTGGGCTATTATATGAATACCAGCGTGTATGGAACATCAGTTACAAGCCTGGTGGACTATTCGATCAGCAGCAGGTGCCTGGCAGGCAAAACTATCATGTTTCCGGACTTGGCTTGAGTCTTACCTACGATAGCCGCAATCATGCATTTTCTCCTGATAAAGGTTTTTTTGCACAGACTTATTTTAACCATTTTAGTCCCCTCACAGGTTCACAGTATCCCTACACCAATCTGGTAGTGGATATTCGAAAGTATGTGCCTGCGGGTAAGGATGCTGTTTTTGCAGCACAGGCATGGCTATTTGGCAATATTGGTAAATCGGTGCCACTACGTAGTCAGGCAGCTTTTGGTGGCGATAATACCATGCGTGGCTACTATCAGGGACGTTTTCGTGATTTACAACAATTTGTAATACAAGGGGAGTACCGCCGCCATATATATAAGCGCTTTGGTATCGTAGCATTTGCAGGTATGGGAAACGTAGCGCATGAGATCGGGGAACTTAATTTCAGTAACCTGAAATATTCTTTTGGCGGTGGAATGAGGTATGCATTAAATGCTTCTGAAAAACTCAACCTCCGTATCGATTATGGAATTGGCAAGGGCAATAACAGCGGGTTTTATTTCCAGCTTGCCGAGGCTTTTTAATAGGAGCTGCCAAGTTTACTTACCATGTAGACTATATAAGTGAATACAAATGCAGCCAATACATCAATGGTATAATGTACGTGCTGCACCAATACCAGTATAGCTACTGCGAGTGTTGCTACAAATGCGATATACTTATCTGTTTTTTTCGGCAAACAAAGACACATGATAAACATGTTAGAGGTATGACCTGAAAAGAAGAGGTCTTTGGTCATAAATTTATCTTTTCCTCCATATATCAGGCTGGTGATCGGGTCGTTCAGTTTTATTAGACCCGCCGGTGGATCAAGTGGAACCATGGCTATACTTACCATACGTGCGATGCACAATAAAGTAAAAGCCGATAGCATCAGCAGGGCAAACGATGGTTGTTGTATCATTCGCACAATAACAAGACCACTGATTGTCCATATAATCAGAAAAGTCGGTACGGAAACATCAGCAGGGGGGATGGCATGTAAAACCAGATCATGCAGTGTGGCGCCTTCCCGTTTTTCAATATAATGAAAGAAAGTCGGGAGAGAAAAAACAATCACAATCAATACAAGTGAAGCAATAGAAAATTTTCTTCTGAATACAGGATTGCCCCAGGCTTCCTGCCAGTGCGATTTATAGCTTATTTGCTTATGGGTATATTCCTGCATCCGGCAAATATAAAACCTCCGCTTTATTCAAAACGGAGGTTTTATAACAACGGTTAACAGGAATTAATAATGCCATCTTACAAAAGCTTCCATAGCAGCATATTTTGTCATGCCCAAAGCTGCATAAAGATTTGCTGTATTTGCGTTCCGGTCTTCAGCACGTTGCCAGAATTCTCGGCTATCGCTTCCCTGAAAAGGCACCATATCTTTTTGTGACTGATGGATAAATATGCCGAAACGCTTTTTCATTACCTGATCCGGACTCATCGGAATAGCCATTTCAATTTCTGCAATATCCCATTCCTGCCATGCGCCTTTGTATAACCATACCCAGCAATCTTTGATCCATTCATCACCCGCAGCTTTTATACGGCGAAGACTTTCGAAAATAATGTCCAGGCAAACCTTGTGTGTACCATGCGGATCAGCCAGGTCACCGGCACAATAAATCTGCTGTGGCTGGAGTTTTCGGAGTAAGGCCATTGTAATTTCAATATCCGCTTCACCCATTGGGTTTTTCTCTACCGTGCCTGTTTCATAAAAAGGCAGGTTCATAAAGTGACAACGATCATCAGTCAAGCCTACATACCTGCAAGTAGCTTTGGCTTCGCATCGGCGAATCAATCCCTTAATAGCCCTGATTTCATTTGTGTCGCGCTGATTTTTCTTTTTGCCTGAAATAAAACTCCTGGCCGATTGCAAAATATCCTGACTTTTTTTGTTATCGATACCAAACATTTCTTCAAACCCAACTGCAAAATCAATAAATCTTGTTACGAATTCATCTGCTACTGCAATATTGCCGCTGGTCTGGTAAGCTACATGTACTTCATGCCCCTGATCGTGCAGACGCATAAAGGTACCACCCATGCTGATGATATCATCATCAGGGTGAGGTGAGAAGATCAGGCACTTTTTAGGATAGGGGCTGCTTCTTTCCGGATGCGCCGGTATAACAGCATTGGCTTTCCCACCTGGCCATCCTGTGAGACTGTCTCTCAACATATAAAATACCTGCAGATTGATTTCATAGGCTTCACCTTTTTCAACAATCAGGTCCGACAGGCCATTTTCATTATAGTCAATTTCTGTGAGGCTTAATACAGATTTATTCAGTTTTAGTGCCAGATTGATTACAGCTCTCTTAATCATTTTAGGTGTCCACTCACAATCACCAGTAAGCCAGGGCGATTTAATACGTGTGAGTTCTGATGATGCTGCCTCATCAATTACAAAAGTACAGTTGTCGTGCTGCTGGAGAATACTGGCAGGTACCTGTTCTGTTACATCTGCTTCTACTGAAAGGGCTATGATTTTTCCTTTCATTCCCCAGCCCATTAATAGTATACGTCGGGCCTTCATGATAACACTGATGCCCATAGTAACAGCAAGTCTTGGTACTTTAGAGATATTCTGAAACTCATATGCATTGGCCATCCGGGTAGTGTTATCCAGATTCACCAGTCTTGTTTTTGAATGAATGCTTGAACCAGGTTCGTTAAAACCAATATGTCCGTTTTTACCAATCCCCAGTATCTGCAGATCAATACCACCCACTTCTTCAATCATCTGATCATATTCGGCACAATATTTTTTGATTTCATCTTTCGGCCATTGTCCGCTGGGTATATGAATATTTTTCGGATCTATATCAACATGATCAAAAAGATGTCTGTGCATAAAACTCCAGTAACTCTGGAATGCATCCTTTTCAATCGGGTAATATTCATCCAGGTTAAAACTGATCACGTTGGCAAAACTCAATCCTTCCTCCCTGTGCATACGAACGAGTTCGGCATACATACTGATAGGAGTAGAGCCTGTAGCCAGCCCCAATACACATTTTTCACCTTTCTGCTGTTTTTCGCGGATCAGTGCTGCAATTTCTCCAGCCACGTATTTCGATCCGTCTTTTGACGAGGAATAAATTTTAACCGGAATCTTCTCAAAGGAATCAACCATGTTTGACATAGATTTTGATTTAACGAAAATACACCGAATCCTTTACAAAAACCGCAAAAAAACGCAATAATTAATCGTTAACGTACCAATTTTGCTATTTTTCTCTTATGTTCTTGCAATAATATGCGTGTATTTTAGGTGACGGATCAAGTTTCTGCGGCTATTTTAAAACAGGTAAAACAATTCTTGAATCGTTATGGTAAATCCTGATGGAGGCTTTTTTAAAATCACTGTCCTTTGCCTGATAAATATCCATAAACTGTTGCGGGTTACGGTCTACCAACGGAAACCAAGTGCTCTGAACCTGTATCATGAGTTTATGTCCTTTTTTGAAAGTATGCGCCACATCCGGTAAACTGTACTTTACCCGGGTAGGCTTATTGGGTACAAATGGTTCAGGCTTTTCAAAACTGTTTCTGAATTTTCCACGCATAACTTCACCCCGCACAAGCATCTGGTATCCATTCATGATATATCCGTTTTCTTTTTCGTATGTAAAATTATCAGGAAATACATCAATCAGTTTTACTACGAAATCGGCATCTGTACCCGACAATGCCACCATCAGATCAGCAACAACAGGACCTGCAAGCGTGAGGTCGTTTTCCAGTACCTCTGTCTGAAATACCAACACATCTGGCCTTCTGGCTGCAAAACGCTGGTCATCTGTCATATATTCTCTTGTTCTTCCGAAATGCACATCTTCGGTATACGGAACAGGTTTGGCAGGATCGCTGGTATATTCGCTCCAACTGCTCAGCGGAGCCATCAATGGTACGGCTTTTGATAAATATCCGCCTTTGCGTAAAGCATAGCTTTCATACGAAATATTGTCTGCAGGCCATTTGGGTAAATGCTTCCATTCGTTTGAGCCTGAAAAGAAAATAGTAGCTTCCTGAATATGATCAATACTTCCTTTCTGTTTCAGGTAATAATTAAAGAAGGGTAGCTCTATATTTTTTCCATACCATTCGCTCGTATTACTGCCCCATTGAATATTCCCCAGGGTTTTACCATCACTTCTGGCCCATTGACCATGGTACCATGGCCCCATCACAATTTTGTTATTATTTTTTGTTTTCTGCTCTATCGATTTATAAAGGTTCCAAGCCCCGAAACAGTCTTCTGCATCATAGAGGCCCCCCACTATCAGTGTTGCAATAGAAGGTGAAATAGATTGTACGTTGGCACGTGCATCCCGTGCTTTCCACCAGCTATCATAAGTAGGGTGGTTCATCAAATCTTTCCAGAAACGAATAGTATCACCCATTAATCTGGTAAAATTGGGAAGCGCTCCGGTGCGTAAATAGAATTCATAGTTGTCTTTTGTTGGAAAATCGAATCCCTTTGGACCAACCGTTGTAGGGAAGGGCCTGGGTTTACCGAATCCCGAGTAAAAGGCAAAGCCATCCATCAGCATAAACGCGCCATTATGGTGAAAGTCATCACCTAAAAACCATTCTGTAACAGGGGCCTGTGGACTCACAGCTTTCAGTGCCGGATGGTTGCTTAGTGCAGCCATGGTTGAATAGAATCCGGGATAGGAAATACCAAATACTCCTACATTCCCATTGTTATCCTGAATGTTTTTTACCAACCAGTCAATGGTATCATAAGTATCACTTGCCTCATCTGTTTCTTTTTCTTTTTTATTGGGCTGATAGGGTCTGATATCCTCAAAAACACCTTCACTCATCCATCTACCCCTTACGTCCTGTTGTACATATATATAGTTCTCTTTCATGAAATACATTCTCGGTGAGTTCCAGAAAGCGGAATAATTTTTCTCACCATAAGGGGCGCAGGAGTAAGGTGTGCGCGTCATGAGAATGGGATTCTTTTGCGTTGCGTTTTTGGGAGCATAGATGGTTGTAAAAAGTTTTACCCCATCGCGCATTGGAATGTACACTTCTTTCTTTGTATAGTTGTTTACAAACCAGGCAGAATCGGATGTTTGTGCATAGGTTTTTATGATCAATACAAGAAAAGAAATGAAAAAGACTTTTTTCATATGGCCGTATATTAAGTATTGGGAAAACAATATAAAAAAAGATTCCCATGGGGAATCTTTTACGTTCAAAATATATCAGGGATGTTCCTTACACTACTTTGGTAAGCTTGATAATATTGGTGGGTAGGTGTTGGTCAACCGGTGTAGATCCCGTATTTACCACCACATCCCCAGTTTTAAGGAATCCTCTTTCTTTCAGAATATTGATCTGATCGAAAATAATATCATCAAGACTGTCTTCTTCAGCATAATAAAATGCACGAACGCCCCAACTAAGGCTCAATTGATTTACAAGTGATTTTTCCTTAGTAAAGATATACAGGGGTGAAGAGGGCCTATAGCTGCTAAGCATAAAAGCTGTATAACCACTCTGCGTCATACCAACAAGTGCCTGTGCTGAAACATCTTCCGATATTTTACAGGCATTATAACAGATGGCATCACTATGGAAGGATGGAGAATGTGGTTGCGGCTTCAGGTCTTCGGAACGGTTATAACGATATTCTTTCTTTTCCACTTCCAGAATAATCTTACGCATGGTTTCAACCACTAATGCCGGATGATTACCAGCAGCAGTTTCACCACTCAGCATCACTGCATCAGCTCCTTCCAGTACAGCATTGGCTACATCCGTAATTTCACTTCTGTTGGGTTTTACCCTGTCTATCATGCTTTCCATCATTTGTGTTGCCACAATAACAGGTTTAGCTCGGTGAATACATTTGCGGATCAGTTCTTTTTGAATAAGCGGAATCTGTTCAACCGGTAACTCAACACCCAGATCGCCACGCGCTACCATGATGCCATCACTTTCTATGATGATGTCACGGATGTTTACCAGTGCTTCCGGCTTTTCAATTTTTGCAATGATTTTTGTTTTACTTTTTTTCTCAGTGAGTTTACTTCTGAGGATTACAATATCTTTTACACTGCGTACAAAGCTTAATGCTACCCAGTCCAGTTGCTGTTCGATAATGAAATCAAGGTCAATCAGATCCTTTTCTGTTAGTGCAGGTAAGGAAATTTTAGTATCGGGCAGGTTAATACCTTTTTTGGATGATAAAATGCCACCCAGTGTTACCACTACTTTGACATCGCCGTTTTTCTCAATGCTGACAACCTTTACTTCAATTTTCCCATCATCAATCATGATGATGTTTCCTACCACTACATCACCTGCCAGGTTAGGATAGGAAACATATATCTTTTCAAGATTACCGATACATTTTTCATTTGTAAAAGTGAGAATGTCGCCTACTTTAACATCTAATGCATTGTTTTCTATTTCACCTACCCGCAATTTCGGACCCTGTAAATCGCCCAGAATTGAAATATTATATGGTTGTGTTTTGTTGATGTTGCGGATATGTTCTATGATTCGCTGCTTATCTTCATGGCTGCCATGTGAAAAGTTTAATCTGAACACATTTACGCCAGCTTTCACCAATGCCAATAATTGTTCATAGCTATCGCAGGCCGGTCCAACTGTAGCAACAATTTTGGTTTTGTGGTTTACGTGTTCCAGCCCTGCTTGTTTATCCATGTTCCTGTGCAGGTACTTGTCTAGGTTTTTTGACATTGTAGAGGGGATGTTTATTGGTTTACGATCCAGTGATTGGTATTGCTTGTTTAACCAATCAGCTTGCTAATATTTTAACAATTTTCAGCCAGTCTTCTGAAATTTTCTGTTTTGCCTTAATGGCATTATCAAGTGGTATGTAATTCATCTTATTGTTGAGTATACCTACCATAACATTAAAGCGACCGTTAAGCAGGCATTCTACTGCATGATAACCCATCCGGCTTGCAATCAGCCTGTCTAAACAGGTAGGTGAGCCACCTCTCTGAATATGTCCAAGTATACAAACCCTGGTGTCGGCATTGGGTAGTCTTTTTTTAATAATTTCAGCCACTTCATTGGCCCCACCATATTCGTCTCCTTCGGCTACCACAATAAGGTTGACAAGTTTTTTTCTTTTTTCTTTTTCTGTAAGTGAACTGATTAGCTCTTCAATATCTGTTTTGGTTTCAGGGATCAGAATATTTTCGGCACCTGTGGCAATACCACTGTGTAAGGCAATATATCCGGCATCTCTACCCATCACTTCCACAATGAATAAACGATCGTGGGCATCTGCGGTATCCCTGATTTTATCAATGGCTTCTACCGCTGTATTTACAGCCGTATCAAAACCAATGGTAAAATCACTTCCGGCAATATCTTTATCAATCGTACCTGGTAAACCTATGCAGGGAATATCAAACTCGTTACTGAATTTCTGGGCTCCCCTGAAACTGCCATCCCCTCCGATAATGACCAAACCGTTAATGCCTCTTTTCTTGAGGTTCTCGTAAGCTTTGGCACGTCCTTCCGGTTCAAAAAAATCCTTACTTCTGGCTGTTTTCAGTATGGTCCCGCCCCGCTGTATGATATTGGCTACTGAGCGTGAATCCATCTGGAAAATATCATCTTCAATCATGCCGCTATACCCCCTCATGATTCCATATACTTCCAGACCATGATAATTACCTGTTCTCACAACAGCTCTGACCGCAGCGTTCATTCCCGGTGAATCTCCCCCTGATGTGAGTACCCCTATTTTTGTTACTTTTTTATCAGACATTTCTTTTGGCAGTTCTTCTTTCTTTTGCAATTGGTATTAAATCTAACTCGATGTGTATCAACTACACGGAGTTTCAAAAATAAGCATTTGGGTTCAATTGCCAATAGTTACATCTGATTACATTTCAGTAAACTTGCTGTATGAAAATCTTGGTAACAGGTGCTAACGGCTTTACAGGGCAACACTTATGTATAACACTTGTGCATAAAGGGTTTGAGGTATATGCATTAGGGCGAGGACCGCAAAGGATTGCTGTTCATAAACGCCTTATTTATCACAATGTAGAACTAACAAGTGTTCGTTCAGTTTTGCGTGTATTTGAAAAGGTAAATCCGGATGTTGTTATTCATACAGCTGCCATGAGCAAACCTGATGAATGTGACAAAAACCGCGATGCAGCCATAAAAAATAATGTAGATGCTACCCGTTACCTGTTAGAAGCCAGCCGCCACTTCCCAATACACTTTATTCATTTATCGACCGATTTTATTTTCGGGGAAAATGGACCTCATGCCGAAAATGATGAGCCAGGCCCTTTGAATTTTTATGGAGAAACCAAACTGATGGCAGAAAAACTGGTTCAGGAAAGTGGTCTTATCGCTACTATCGTCAGACCTGTATTTATATATGGCAGGATTAGGGAGGGTATGCGGCCAAGTTTTATTCAATGGGTACAGCAGAAACTGGAAGCAGGTGAAACCATACAGGTAGTTACCGACCAACAACGTACACCTACTTATGTAAATGATTTATGCGACGGAATACTACAAATACTAATGTTTAGAAAACAAGGGGTGTACCACCTTGCAGGAAAAGACATTTTGTCTCCATATGAAATGGCTATAACCGTTGCGAAAGTATTAGATTTGAACCGACAACTGATTGTTCCCGTTACATCGGCAACATTTCCGGAACCGGTTATACGGGCAAAAAAATCAGGCTTGCAAATTCAAAAAGCCATACAGGAACTTGGCTATGCACCGCATAGTTTTGAAGAAGCAGTGCAAGTAAGTCTGCAAAAAAAAATAGCCGATGAGTAAGAGAAAGATATTGCTTGTTATATTTCTATTACTGTTGTTGATGCATTGCTTTAGTATTCAGGTTGAAATGAACCAGATCAGAACCATTACCAAAGTAATGCTGGTTCCCTTACTCATATTGCATCTTATTGTTAACCGCTCATTTACATCTGCCGGCTATCTGCCATTGATTGCGCTGTTTTTTTCATGGCTGGGCGATATACTATTGCTGGGTGAGGGTACGGCTTTCTTTCTATCAGGCATGACAGCTTTTGTTATGACACATGTTTCTTATAGCCTCGGGTTCCTCAAAATTCATCCGGTTACTACAAAAGACCGGGGATATTTTCTGTATCCATTCATGGCTTTACTGATCGTAAGCAGCCTGGTTTTCTTCTTTCTGAGAAATGATCTCGGCTCGTACCTGATACCTGTTTTTGTATATATGATGTTCATTAGTGGTATGGCCGCACTGGCATTGCATACATATGCTAATCAGCAGGTTAAAGCGATTGTATCATACACTTTTATTCCCGGAGCACTTTTATTTGTTATCAGTGATGCATTGCTGGCCATCAATATGTTCCGCATGCACCATCCTGTACTGGAAGTACTGGTTATGCTTACTTATGGCCTTGCTCAGTTTTTTATTGTTCGCGGAATTCAAAAAACATCAGAACTTTCAGTTTAGTTTGCAGATTATGTTTTAGCTTCCCATATTGCTTCTAAACTGTCATTGACATTCATGGATTTTATCCGAAAATATATACTACACGTATTCTGGGTGTTGTTATTGCTTCATTGCACCTTTCATTTTTTTCATCTACCATTTGTTGCCATCAGTAAACTACTGCTTATTCCATCTTTGATCATCTATCTTTTTACCAGGAAAACAGAGGATGCTCTAGCCGGGATCAATATTTTTTACCTGATCGCTATGTTATTTGGTTTTATTGGCGACATGTTGCTGGTTATTATAGATGATCTTTTATTCCTGCCCGGAATGATTGCCTATATGATCAATCTAATCTTAATGAGTGTTTTTTTCTGGCAATTGCAACGGTTCTCTTTCCGGAAAATAATCCGGCCATTATTAGTGATTGCATTACTGTCAATTGCCGGCTATCTTGTTTTTTCTTTTCTGGGCGATAAGCTGCGACAGTTTCAGGTGCCCGTTTTGTGTTATATGTTTTTTGTAACTATTACAACTGCTCTGTCGATTAATACAACTTATCATTCTCAATTAAAGAAAACCGGCTGGCTGTTTTTTGCGGGTGCCATTGTATTTGTTATATCCAATACCATTCTGGTGATGAACAGGTTTTACCTTTTATGGCATAATCTTTATATAGCTGTAATGCTTACCTATGGTATTGCACAATATTTATTTGCCAGGGGAGTGGCTGAAGTGAGTAAGCATATTAAAACATAATCCTGCTTTTTTTGGAAACAAGATATCTGTTACAGATAAAAGAGGCATCGGATTTTAATAGAAATGAGTAAAAAAAATCCCCGTTCATTCAAATGAAACGGGGATCTTATGTGTATCAGCCAGCGGCTGATAAGATATGTTCTTAGTAACCCATACCACCCATATCAGGAGCACCTGCATGGCTGTGTGGTGCTTCTGGTTTTGGTTTGTCTGCAATTACACACTCAGTAGTGAGGAGCATAGCAGCAATAGAAGCAGCATTCTCAAGTGCCACACGGCTTACCTTGGTAGGATCAATAACACCTGCTTTCAACAGGTTTTCGAATACTTCTGTACGGGCATTGAAACCAAAATCGCCTTTGCCTTCTTTGATTTTCTGTACAACGATTGAACCTTCGATACCGCTGTTGGCTACAATCTGACGCAGTGGCTCTTCGATCGCTCTTTTTACGATCTGAATACCGGTTGCTTCATCTTCATTGGCGCCTTTCAGTTTCTCCAGTGATTCTACTGCACGGATATAGGCAACACCACCGCCTGGTACAATACCTTCTTCAACAGCAGCACGTGTCGCATGCAACGCATCATCAACACGGTCTTTCTTCTCTTTCATTTCCACTTCAGTAGCAGCACCTACATACAATACGGCAACACCACCACTCAATTTTGCCAGACGTTCCTGGAGTTTCTCACGATCGTAATCGGAAGTTGTATTTTCAATCTGTGCTTTGATCTGGTTAACACGGGCAACGATATCGGCTTTTTTACCTTTACCACCTACCACAGTTGTGTTATCTTTATCGATGGTTACAGAGGCAGCCTGACCTAAATAAGAAAGATCAGCATTCTCTAATTTAAAGCCCTGCTCTTCACTTACTACAGTACCTGCAGTGAGGATGGCAATATCTGTAAGCATTTCTTTTCTGCGGTCACCGAAACCAGGTGCTTTAACAGCAGCCACTTTCAGCGTACCACGTAATTTATTCACCACCAGTGTTGCGAGTGCTTCACCTTCTAAGTCTTCTGCAATGATCAACAATGGGCGGCCGCTCTGTGCAACTTTCTCCAGAATATGGAGAATGTCTTTCATAGCGCTGATTTTCTTATCGTAGATCAGGATATATGGATTCTGTAATTCAGCTTCCATTTTCTCACTGTTGGTAACGAAGTAAGGAGAAATGTAACCACGATCGAACTGCATACCTTCTACTACATCTACAGTTGTATCAGTACCTTTTGCTTCTTCAACAGTAATAACACCTTCTTTACCTACTTTACCCATCGCAGTAGCAATCAGTTTGCCAATCTCGCTATCGCTGTTGGCAGAGATGGTAGCTACCTGTTCAATTTTCTTAGAATCGTTACCTACAGCCTGCGACTGTGCTTTCAGGTTCTCAACCACTTTGGCAACAGCTTTGTCGATACCACGTTTCAGGTCCATAGGATTGGCACCTGCAGCCACGTTTTTCAGTCCTTCGCCGATGATAGCCTGAGCCAGAACGGTTGCTGTAGTAGTACCATCACCTGCAATATCAGCAGTTTTAGAAGCTACTTCTTTTACCATTTGTGCACCCATATTCTCAATCGCATCTTCCAGTTCAATTTCTTTTGCTACAGTAACACCATCTTTGGTTACAGAAGGGGCACCGAATTTTTTCTCGATCACTACATTACGTCCTTTAGGGCCGAGTGTAACTTTCACAGCATTCGCCAGGGTATCAACACCCTTTTTCATTTTATTTCTTGCTTCGATATCGAAGAATATTTGTTTTGCCATTTTTATTCAATTTGAAAATTTGAAAATTTGGAAATTTGAAAATATGTGGTGTAGGTCACTATGAAAATCTGAAGCTGAAGTATATTCATTTTCAAATTTTCAAATTACTACACTTTCAAATTATTACACGATTGCCAACAGATCGCTTTCACGCATAATCAGTAGATCCTGACCTTCGATCTGGATTTCTGTACCGGCATATTTGCCATACAATACCGTATCGCCCACTTTTACGGTCATGGGCTCATCTTTTTTACCGGTTCCGGCAGCTACGATGGTTCCACGTTGGGGTTTTTCTTTTGCAGTGTCAGGGATGATAATTCCGCCGGCAGTTTTTTCTTCAGCAGCGGCCGGCTTAACAATTACTCTGTCATGCAGAGGAGTAACGTTGAGTTTCTTAGCCATACGTTATTGGTTTTTAATTTAATAAGGTTTAAAATCTGATTCTATTTCATCGAGAATTATGCCATTAGGGGTCAATAGGTCAAAATTTCAGTTTTGATGCCATTTTTTACCCTGATCCCTCTATAACACTGTCAGAACGGGCGGCAAAGATGCAGGAAGTTTCCCGTTTCTGGTGTCAATTTTTCATTTTAGGAGATTTCTGAAAAATATTGTCGGTGGTCAATCCAAACCATTCCATCTGCCGTATATGTCATTAAAACGTCATAAAATGAAACTGATCAAACGCATTACAAAAGGAATCCTGATCCTGTTTCTGGTACTGTTTGCCAGTCTTTTCATATACGCCAACTGGAGCGAGCCCAGTTTGGGAGAAAGGGTTTATATGGAGAATCCTACGCAAATCGTGGTTATGCGTTTTCCAGAGGGATTTACGGGGAAAGATTCTGCTGCTATCGACCACTACTTCATGACACAAAAAGGGGTGTATTCAAATATTGTCAGCCTCAATAGCCAGACATTATGCGTAACCATTGATCCAAGAGTAACCAATCGTTCAGCTATACTGGATGCCGCCAAAGCATACAATACATCTATTGTTGAACGTGCACCACTGAATTCCAGAGCTGAATGTCCGGTAAATCTGCATGCTTTCAGGAAAATTACCTATGCCCTGAATGTTCGTAAGTAAATATCATTTCATCACTAACCAATAAATCAATAAAAAATGAAAAAAAGTCTGTTACGTATGTCAGCTGTAGCACTTTCTGCTGCTATGCTGTTTACAGCATGTAAAAAAGATGATGCACCGCCTGCAAACGCTGGGAGCGAATTGTACAAAAGGCTGGGTAGTAATGCCGGTATAAAGAAAGTAGTGGACGACTTTATAGGCATTGTAGTAGCCGATAATGTGATCAACGGTTTTTTTGCAAATACCGCAAAATCCCAGGAGCGGGTAGATGATCTTAAAATGAACCTCGTAAACCAGATTGGTCAGGCTGTTGGTGGACCGGAAAAGTATACAGGTTTGTCTATGAAGGCGGCGCATGTGGGGCTGGGTATTAAAGATGTGCATTTCAATGCATTGGTAAACGACCTGGTTGCGGCATTGAAAAAGAACAATGTAAGTGACGCAGATGTGAATACCATTGGCGGGGTATTACTGCCTATGAGAGCAGACATTGTTGAGCCTTAATCCGGAATGGATTATTTATAGGTTGTATCAAGGTTAAACCTGTCCGTTCCCGGACGGGTTTTTTCATTTTGACCGGGTGCCTGAAAACAATACCTTTGCCGCTTCCAAACAAGTTCTTACCAGATGATCAGTAGAAGAAATATTCGTGTGAAAGTGATGCAGCTGCTCTATATGATAGAGGCTGCCGATACAAGTGTGACCCGTCAGAAACCGGAAGTTGAATTAAAAAAGCAATTCGATCAAACAACATCCCTGTTTGTTTACCTGCTTTATTTTATTACACAGGTAGCCCGCTATGCGGAAACCAATGCGGTAAAACGTGCTTCACGTAACCTGCCAACCAATGCCGACCTGAACGTAAACACTAAAATAGCAGGTAATGAACTCCTGTGGATCATTCTGGAAAGTGCCACTTTCCAGAAAGCGATAGAAATCTATCTGCCTGAGAAAATACTGGATAAGGATCTTGTACAGAAAGTTTACAATGAACTTACAGAAACGACTCAATATCAGGAATATATATCTGTTGAGGGTAGGGATAAGAATAAGGAAAGAGAAATTATTAAACTCATTTTTACCCATCTCATGCTTCCCAATGAGTCATTCACAAGTCATATTGAAGAGCATTATAATAACTGGGATGACGATGCAGAGATGATGGAACAGCTCATGCTGAATTATATTCAGAAGCCAGCCAGTTATAACCTGCAGGAAATGGTGAGTCAGGAAAAATGGCAGTTTGCCAAATCATTACTTATTACAAGTATTGAGAAAAAAGAGCAGGCTACTGAACTGATCAAACCCAAATTAAAAAACTGGGATGCTGAAAGAATAGCACAGTTAGATATGGTACTGATGAGAATGGGCGTTTGTGAATTGCTGTACTTTGAAACCATTCCGACAAAAGTAACCATCAATGAATACATTGATCTTGCAAAAGAGTATAGCACACAACAAAGTGGGCAGTTTGTGAATGGTATTCTCGATAATATCCATAAAGAACTGACAGAAGCAGGCAAGATCCAAAAAATCGGATATAAGAAATAAGTAACGAGGAACAAGTAACAAGTTTTTTTATGAAAAGAATAGTTGTTATTGTGTTTATAGTCAGTAGCTGGATGATGGCCTGTACCGGGCCCGATAAAACTGCACCGGCGGCAGATTCTCATCTGGCAGACACTGCCAATTACACCACCATACAATGGCTGGATTCACTGGTGGATTTTGGTACCATTACACAGGGTGAGAAAATACAGCTGAAGTTCAGGTTTAAGAATACGGGTAATAAGCCCCTTTTTATTACCAATGTGAGAGCAGGATGTGGCTGTACGGTTCCGAGTTATACAAAAGAAGCAGTGGCGCCAGGTGCAGAAGGAGAGGTGATGGCTGCATTCGATACCAATCGCTCGCTGGCTGGAGATACCAGAAAAACAGTGGTGGTGCATACAAATACCCGTAATGGAAGCGAACACAACCTTATCTTTACAGGCCATGTAAAAGAAGCAAAAGTTAATTAGTCATTTATCATTTAAACAAATAACAATGTTTTATCTCAATTCAGTATTACTTGCAGCTGGCGGACAACAAGGTGGTGGAATGGTACAGTTGGTAATGATGGGTGCCATCATTCTCGTGTTTTGGTTATTTATGATCCGCCCACAGGCGAAAAAAGCCAAAGAGCAGAAAAAATTCGTGGATAACATGCAAAAAGGCGATAAAATTGTAACCATTGCAGGTATCCACGGTGTGATCAATAAGATCAATGAAGACAATACCATTCAATTGGAAGTAAGTCCCGGCAGCTACCTGAAGATTGAAAAATCTTCTGTAAGTATGGAATGGAGTGCTGCGATTAATAAGTCTTCAGACAAGAAATAATCATCTTCATCAAAAGAAAATAAAGGTTCGGGAAGTCTCTTTCCGAACCTTCTTGTTTTATCTTTAGCTTGTGTTAAAAATTGGTCTCACCGGCGGTATTGGCAGTGGAAAATCTACTGTGGCGGGTATCTTTCAGGTACTGGGTATTCCTGTGTTTGATGCCGATGCCAATGCAAGGCAACTGATGGAATCAGATGCACAATTACAAAAAGAGGTAGTGACATTGTTTGGTTCATCGGCTTACGAGGCAGGGAAGCTTAACCGCAAACTGATAGCTGATATTGTTTTTCAGGATCCTTTCCAACTCGAAAAACTCAATGCCATCGTACATCCGGCTACCATCAGGGCCGCAGAAGAATGGGCCATCCGTCAGAACGCACCTTATATTATCAAAGAAGCTGCGCTTTTCTTTGAAGCAGGGTCAGCCGATGGTATGGATTATATCATAGGTGTTTATGCACCTCAGCATGTGCGTTTACATCGTGTGATGAAAAGAGATCAGGTGTCAAGAGAAGATGTTTTGCATAGAATGCAAAGACAGATCCAAGAGGAAATAAAAATGCGTTTGTGTGATTATGTGGTGTTAAATGATGATCAACACCTGGTAATACCACAGGTTTTACAGTTGCATGAAAGGTTTTTAGAGGAAGCTAAAGAACCCCTTTATGAATAAAGTAAATGTAAGAGAGGCTTTTGAAAAAGTAAATGGATACTGGAATCCCACGGTAGCTGGAGCTTTGAACGGACAGGAAGTGAAACTGGTAAAATTCAAAGGGCCCTTTACCTGGCATCATCACGACAACGAAGATGAATTGTTTTATGTAGTTAAGGGGTCTTTTGTGATGGAAATGAGAGATCAGAATATTACCCTGCATGAAGGTGATTTTCTGGTGGTTCCCAAAGGCGTGGAACACAGACCCAATGCGGACGAAGAAGTATGGGTCATGTTATTTGAGCCTGCAACTACCCTGAATACAGGCAATACAGAAAATGAATTCACAAAACATAGATTAGACAGATTATGATTGCAGCAACACCAAAGCCACCCTATTACGCGGTAATCTTTACCAACGAATTAACCGTATATACAGATGGATATGAGGCCATGGCTGAAAAAATGTGCGAAATGGCATTACAGGAGCCTGGTTGTCTTGGTTTTGAATCGGTTAGAAATGGTTTAGGTATCACTATTTCTTATTGGGATAGCCTTGAATCCATCAAAAACTGGAAAGCCAATACCGAGCATCTGGAAGCGCAGCATTTAGGTAGAGAAATTTGGTATAAATACTTTAAAACAAGAATTTGCAAAGTAGAAAGAGATTATGGCTTCGAAAGAAACGTTGAGTAAATATAATCCCCTTCTGAATATATGATCCTTGCCCCCCAAGCCCCCAATGAACAGGAACGTTTATTGGAACTCATGCGTTACGAAGTACTCCACACCCAGTATGAGGAAGACTTTGATCAGATTGTGAAATTAGCATCATCCATTTGTCAAACACCGATATCGACCATTACACTACTAGACATACACAAGCAATGGTTTAAAGCAAAAATTGGTATTGATAATACAGATGGCGCCCGAGACACTTCTTTTTGCGGGCATGCCATATTGCAATCTGATATCATGGAAGTAAGTGATGCACTTACAGATGAACGTTTTCATGATAATCCGCTTGTACTCGATGATCCCAAAATCAGATTTTATGCAGGATACCCGCTGGTGAGTCCGGCAGGTTATACATTGGGAACACTTTGTGTGATAGATAATGTTCCCAGAAGCCTTACAGATGAACAGAAATTCACCTTGCGTACACTTGGTAATCAGGTGATGAAATTATTTGAGCTGCGTTTAAAAAATAAAGAAGAGCTTGTCAGGAACCAGCTGATTGAGGAACAGAAAAAGAAACTGGAAGAATCGAAAGCGATTCAGCATAAAATTATTTCCATTATTGCCCACGATGTAAGAGGACCTGTTGCTTCTGTAAAAGCCATGATTGAACTCACCAAAGAAAAAAAACTGACAGAGGCTGAAATAACGGAACTGATGGATTTGCTGGATAAACAACTGGATGGAACGCTGGGTATGCTTACCAACCTGGTTGAATGGGGAAGTATTCTGTTGAAAAAAGAAAGCCTGAGCCTGGAAAGGGTCACTTTAGGGGTTCTCACAGAAAGACTTCTAAATGACCTGCAACCTTTTACCAGTATTAAGGAAAATAAGCTTATTAACAGGGTGAGCAAGGATTGTAAAGTATGGGCTGATGAAAATACACTCAGGTTCATGCTTCGCAATATCATCGGTAATGCCAATAAATTTACCAGTAAGGGCATTATATCAATCGCATCAGAGAAAATGGATAATGGGATGGTGAAAATTTCCATAACAGATTCAGGATGTGGAATGCCCGAATCTGTTCAAAAACACTTGTTCAATCCCACAAAACGTCAAAGTCGTGAAGGAACCCATAAAGAAAAGGGGAGTGGACTTGGACTTATTCTTACCAAAGAATTCGCAGAAGCCATGAATGGGCATGTTGAAGTACAAAGCAAAGAGGGCGAGGGAACAACGGTAAGTATATTCATACCTGTAGCAGTGAGTAGTGAATCGTGAATGGTGAATGGTCAATGGTGAATAAAAAAAAATATTGTGTTTACACAATATTGATTGTCGGGGTCAAGTTTCGTTTATTGACCATTGACCATTGACCATTGACCATTGACCATTGACCATTGACCATTGACCATTGACCATTGACCATTGACCATTGACCATTGACCATTGACCATTCGCTATTTCCCGCCCGCAACTTCCTCAATCACTTTACCCACAGCACCATTGGGCATTTGTATACTGAGCATGGCAGCTACCGTTACGGCAATATCGGTCATGTATCTTTCTTTATAGCTTTTGCCGGGTTTCACTTTCCATCCATACCATACCAATGGAATATGTGCATCGTATGGATTCCAGACACTATGATCGGTTCCTTTGCTGTTATCCTTAAACCAGTTAGGTCGGGGTATTACCTGTAAATCAGCACTTCTGTAAGGGAAATAACCATTGATCAGGCGTTCACGTATGGTTTGCTGCAGGTTCGATTCCCCAAGCTCTTCTTTATCCACTACACGGTAAATACCTTCTTCTTTTTCCATCATTGAAATAATCACTGATTTGATTTCTTCGGTATCCAGTTTTAATGAATCGATTTCTTTGTGGTTGAGGGCAAGATTATAATAGGTTGAATTAATAATGCCGTTCTTCAGTTTATATTTTGACTGTAATTCTGCATTCACCTTTCTTACTATAGTACCCAATGGAATAGAGCCCCCTGGCAGGTTATGTTCTTTAAGAAATCCCGGAACATGTGCTGCCCCATGGTCTGCTGTAAGAAACAAAAGATAGTTACCCTTGCCAACCTGTGTATCCAGAAAATTCAGGAACTGCTCAATATCTTTATCCAGTCTCAGGTAAGTGTCTTCCAGTTCAATGGCATTAGGGCCAAAAGTATGACCAGCATAATCAGGAGAAGATATACTTACAGCCAGAAAATCTGTCTCCTGACTCTTTCCCATTTTTTCATTTATAGCCGCAGCTTTTGCCATTTCAAAGGTATAAGTGGCAGCCTGAGGCAGGTGAGGGAATTTGTAATAGTCCTTGCCGATAAAAGATGTTAAGTCGTACGGAAATGTATTTTTAGGGCCAAGCTCCATGCGTTCGTAATCCTTTGCATCCGCCGAACTCTGCGTGTAAGTATCTATCGGATAAAGTGTTTTCCATCCCTCTTTATAATAAGCATCCGGTAATTTTCTGGCATTGAAATCTTTTACCCACTGTGGTAGGTCAGTCATATAATAGGTGCTGCTGATAAATACCCCTTTCGATTCGTCATACCAATAAGCAGCATTGGCTGAATGTCCGGCAGGAAGAATAGCACCACGGTCTTTGATTGAAATGCCAATCACTTTACTTCTGAAATTAGTGGCCAGGCGCAGTTCATCCGTTACCGTATTACTCACGAGGTTAAATGGACTCATCTCTCCGTCATGACTGTCTGAGCCTACTGTTTTCACTGATTTGTCTTCTACGCAATACATGCTTTTTTGAAGCTTGCTGTCCCACCAGTTATTTCCGGTAATTCCATTGATGGCAGGAACGGTTCCGGTATAAACACAGGCATGTCCGCAGCCCGTAGCAGTAGGAGTGTAAGGAATAAAAGTATTCTCACAGCTAAAGCCCTGGTTCAGCAAACGGTTGAATCCCCCTTTCCCATAGCGGTTCTGGTAACGGTACAGATAATCCCAGCGCATCTGGTCTATCATTAACCCAACTACCAGTTTAGGGCGCGAAATACCTGAAGAAGCAGGATTTGTGCTGTTCTGGCTAAAACCTTTATTGATGAGCAGGATAAGGGCAGATATCAGGAATATTTTTTTCATGTGACGCAATTTTGCTGAGTTGAAGCTGAATAATCGGGTGTGAAGATAAGGCAGCGTGAATAAATGCCCTTGCCCCTTCGCTATGAAAAGGTTATTTTTGCGGCAATTTAGAAACAAAGTAATAATTTAATAATATGGCAGACATTTTTGAGAAACTGGTTAAGAACTATGGTCCGATTGGTCAGCACCGCGAACGTGCGCATGGTTACTTTGCTTTCCCTAAACTGGAAGGTGAAATAGGAGGCCGCATGAATTTTCGTGGAAAAGAAATGATTGTATGGAGCCTCAATAACTATCTCGGACTGGCCAATCATCCGGAAGTACGTAAAACAGATGCAGAAGCTTCTCAGCAATTTGGTCTGGCACTTCCTATGGGAGCCCGTATGATGAGTGGTAACAGTAATTACCATGAACAACTCGAAAAAGAACTGGCTGAATTTGAATCAAAAGAAGATGCGATCCTCATGAACTTCGGATATCAGGGTATCATGAGTGCTATTGACGCCATCTGTGGTCGTCATGACGTGATCGTTTACGATGCGGAAAGCCATGCATGTATCATTGATGGTCTGCGCCTGCATCCCGGCCACCGTTATGTGTTCAAGCATAATGATATAGAAGACTGTGAAAAACAATTGCAAAGAGCAACGGCTTTAATTGAGAAGCAAAAAACAGGCGGTATCCTGGTTATTACAGAAGGTGTGTTTGGTATGGCCGGTGACCAGGGTAAACTGAAAGAAATTGCTGAACTGAAAAATAAATATGAGTTCCGGTTACTGGTGGATGATGCACATGGATTTGGTACACTTGGTAAAACAGGTGCCGGCGCTGGTGAAGCACAAGGTTGTCAGGATGCCATTGATCTTTATTTTTCAACTTTTGCGAAATCCATGGCATCTATCGGTGCTTTTATGGCCGGTCCAAAAATCATCATTGATTACATTCGCTACAATATCAGATCTCAGATCTTTGCTAAAAGCTTACCCATGCCGATTGTAGTGGGTAATCTCAAAAGACTGGATATGCTGAGAACCATGCCGGAGCTGAAAGAAAAACTCTGGAGCAATGCGATGAAACTGCAGAATGGTCTGAAAGAAAGAGGTTTTGATATCGGTAAAACAGATACACCTGTTACACCTGTTTACATGAAGGGTGGGGTAGAAGAAGCTACTGCGATGGTAATGGATCTGCGTGAGAACTACCATATATTCTGCTCGATTGTGGTATATCCTGTTATTCCGAAAGGACATATCATTTATCGCTTAATTCCTACCGCAGCGCACACCGATCAGGATATTGAAGAAACACTGAAGGCATTCAGTGAAACCAAGGCAAAACTGGACGCAGGTGCCTATAAGGCGGAAGCTATTCCTGATATGGCGGAAACGAAGTAAAACAGCGGAATACGAAACAGAGGAATAAGGAATGAAGAAAGTGTAGAAGAATTCATAAAAAAAGCCGCACATGAATAATGGTGCGGCTTTTTATTTTATGAAAAGGCGTAAGGGTAAAGCCCTACAATTTCTTGATCAGTTCGGTTCCCAATTTTACGTATTCTTCATTGGGTGAAGGTGCGGCTTTGGCCAGTTCAATACATTTTTCTGCGCTGGCTTTGGCACTTACTTTATCACCCAGATCGCGCTGAATCTTGGCTTTGAGCAGGAAAATCCAGTAACCGTTCGGGTTGGCTTCCGTTGCTTTGGTTGCTGCACTCAGGGCCTTATTCAAGTCCTTATCCATTTCATAATAGAAATTGGCAGCAGGAAAATAAGCGTTTGGATTTACTTTTTCTGCACTGAGGGCTTTCTCAACCTGTGCACGCAAACGATCCTTGATATTGGTGCTGATGGGTATTCTTACGGCGGTAGTTCCCCATACAATATTCAGATCGCAGGTTTCAGGAGCAATATTGGAGAATTGCATGGTAAAAGTTTCGGTATTACCGGCTGCTTTATCAGCTTTTACTTTAAAGCGAACCACATCTTCCGCTTCTTTATATCCATCTGTACCCCAGTTGCCAAGGCCTTTATTCAGAATCACATCCCAGTTGTCTTTACCCGGAATGGTATACAGTACATATGAACCGGTATCCAGTTTTTTACCACCGATGGTTACATTGTCTGTAAATCGTAAACGGGTAGCTGCATTGGCACCTGTGCGCCATAATTTGTTTAAAGGGGCCAGATCGCTGCCTTCTTTCAGCAGGCTTCTGCCATTGATATTCGGACGCGAATAAGTGAGCTCTATAGAACCCATACCAAATGCCTGAGTAATACGCTGCGTGGTACTGGGCTGAGGCATACTTATTTGCGCAAATGCATGGATGCTGCAAAATGTGGCAGCAAGCAATAAAAGTTTTTTCATACTAATCATCGTTTTAGAATTGCAAACCTAATTTTTTTATATAACAAAAACGATATAATACAGGAATGGCAGAATCAAAATGATAAAACAACTTTATGGTCTGTTGCAGATAAAGTTTCCGTTTTCTCCCAGGAAGGCCCGGTTTTTAGAAGTTTTGTAAATCTTTTCTTGAACAGTCGGCTATGTTTTTTTGTAAAGCTAACTTTAGTTATGTAACCGTTACTGTTGAACGAAAGTATGCATTCAATATTACCCTTGAGTTCCGAACTGTCCCATTGTTGTCTTTGCCATTGCTGCCTGATCAAAAGTATGAATGCGTCAATGCCACCCGGCGGACGAATGCTGGTAGTATCCTTCACCGCATTTTCTTTACTTACCGAACCTGTAAAAGAAGTCTTTCTTTCTCTTCCGTATCCAACTACCACCACTTCATTCAATGTCTCAGATCCTTGCCTCAATGCCACAAAATTATTGGCAGCAGCTGACAGGTTGAGGGTTACAGGTTGGTGACCCAGTGCGCTTACAGTAGCATTCATCACACTATCCTTGCTATTGATCTGGAATGATCCGTCTGAATAGGTTGTAATGGCTTTTTGTACACCTGCAGTCGTAAATTGAACAGTAGCATAGGATAAAGGCTTTTGCATAAAGCCTACTACCTTACCTTTCAAAACATAAGATGGTGAAGCAGGGAGTACTTGTACCCCGGCAACTTTACCGCTCAATGCCTGACTTATTACTGTTCTATTACTTAAGGTAGCAGCGCTGCTTCGCATTAATTGGTCTTGCATCATGCTATCGGTTAATGCCTTTTTTTGTATATTCTCAGATATGGTTGCTGCTTCCTGCAGTTTATGGGTATAAACATCTTTCAGCACGGTAGTTGGCTGTTCCTTTTCCTTAACAGAAGGAGGAGCCGTCTGCGCAATGAGTGTATTTTTTCCGGCAGCTTCTGATAAACTTCTTTGTGTGTCTTTATCGGAAACCTGTGGTGATGGCGTAAATACATCCTGCATACTGTCTTTGTTGGAAACAGTTGCACTGGCAAGCTTCGGGGAAGGAACTGGCTGGTTGAATTTCCATACTATCGTGCCTACACCTGCCAATAGTATACAGATGGCTGCCATTTGCAACCATGGGGCACCTGGTTTTCGCAAAGGAACCATTTTGCCGCTTTCTTTTTCACCTGCAACCAACTGACGTATATCCATCAGGTGCTGCCGGCCCTGATCCAAATCAGCATCCTGGTATCCTTCCAGGGCATCTGCAAGAAAGGGGTCGCTTAACGCAGCTCTCTCCAGTCCATGCATTTCTGCAGGAGAAAGCTCACTCCTCAGGTATTTTTCAATCACTGAAAAATCGTAACGATATGTATGATCCTTAGGCATTTTTCTCCATACATTTTTTTAGATTTCTTCTGCCGTTTTGTATCAGGCTGCGAACCTTGTCCCATTCAAAACCCGTCAATGCTGTAATCTCTTTATAACACTTCCCTTCCAGATAGAACAAGCGAATGGTATGCTGTTGTTCATCCTGCAGGGATTTTACACAGTTATCCAGTTTTTTAAATTGTTGCTCTTTTGCCAGTAAATCATCCAGATGCCCATCTTCCCCCGATTGCATAAATTCAGGTTGGAATGCTATGGTAATATTTTTTTTGTTTTTCCGAAGCCACATCAGGCAATGGTTTTTTGTAACCACATAGAGCCAGCTTTTGAAATGAGCTACTTCATGGCTCCGTAGTTTCTGTACCAGCTCCTGGTAAATATTCATTACAGCATCCTTGGCCTGATCCGCATCTCTTACATATTTAAGTGCTGTTCCATATACAAGGTCGCTGTAACGTAAAAAAAGAACGGCCAGGTGTTCCTGATTACCCGTTTGCTGATACGCAAGGATTAATTGCTCATCAGTAGCAGGTGAAATTTTTTCTATGTGCGCGGCCGGTAACATTCTGATCGACAAGATAATTTTTTTTAAGATGCGTGTGTAATCAGAATTACATAAGCATCCTATAAAAAAAATGTTATGAAATACCTGATGATTGCTTTCCTGTTGCTGTCAGTGGCAGTGATGGGTTTTACACCTGCTGAAATATTTATTCAGGGTATAGTGAAAGATGAAAAGGGAATGCCGGTAGTAGCTGCCAGTGTTATAGAAACCAATACAAAGAATGTCTCGGAAACCAACGCCGAGGGAAAATTCAGGTTAAAAGTCAATAAAGAAAAAACCGAAATTACGGTAATGGCTATCGGATTTAAGGAACAGAAACTGAAAGTTACTCAATCGCAAATTATTTTGGTGGTACTCAAGGCCGATTCGAAAGCATTAACAGAAGTAGTGGTTACAGCATATGCCAAACAAAGGAAAATGGATATGACCGGATCTGTTGTTATACCCTCATCTGTTCATCAGTATAGCGCTTCAAATATTTCTCAGCAATTACAGGGTACAGTTGCTGGGGTAACGGTAGTAAAGGGGAACGGTAAGCCATTCAAAGATGAATGGCACGACCCAAAAAGAAGAATGCATGATCATGAAAAGAATTTTAACCGGGAAGGCTATGATGCCATAACCGAAAATACATTTCAATCCGTTACAGAACAGCCTTTATCTACCTTCTCCATTGATGTGGATGCTGCATCTTACAGTAATCTCAGGCGATTTATTCAAAATAATCAGTTGCCACCTGCTGGAGCAGTACGAATCGAAGAAATGATCAACTACTTTTCTTATCAATATCCGCAACCCAAAGAAAACCAGCCCTTCAGTGTCAATACAGAAATTACAGATTGCCCATGGAACAAAAAGCACCAGCTGATGCTGGTGGGTTTACAGGGTAAGCAGATTGATCTAACCGATTTGCCGGCATCTAATCTTGTTTTTCTGATAGATGTGAGTGGTAGTATGTATGCAGAAAACAAATTACCATTGGTTAAAGCTTCACTGAAACTATTGGCTGATCAGTTAAGACCTAAAGACAAAGTATCCATTGTTACCTATGCAGGTAGTGTTGGACTGGTATTGCCTGCCACGAGTGGGGAATATCGCACCAAAATAAAAGAAGTGATCGACAGGTTGGAAGCGGGGGGGGCTACAGCGGGGGGGGCGGGTATTCAGCTGGCCTATAAAGTAGCCAGGGAACAATACAAAGAGAAAGGAAATAACCGGGTGATACTTTGTACCGATGGCGATTTTAATGTAGGACAAACAAGTGATGCGGCTTTGGAAACCATGATTGAGCAGGAAAGAAGATCCGGCATTTTTTTAACGGTACTGGGTTATGGTATGGGTAATTACCAGGATGCTAAAATGCAAAAGCTGGCAGATAAGGGTAATGGCAACCATGCTTATATTGATGGTATTGCTGAAGCCAAAAAAGTATTGATCAGTGAATTTGGAGGAACACTCTATACCATAGCAAAAGATGTAAAACTACAGATAGAGTTTAATCCAAGGCATGTCAAAGGCTACCGGCTTATTGGTTATGAAAACCGTATGCTGGCTAAAGAAGATTTTAATAATGACCAGAAGGATGCGGGTGATATGGGAAGCGGACATACCGTAACAGCGATCTATGAGTTGGTACCTCCGGATGCTGAAATTCCTGCACATGTATCTGTAGATCCTCTTAAATACCAGCACAAAGATTCACAAAAACAGCCTGAAAAAAATTACGCAAATACTGATGAACGCGTTACCATAAAGCTCAGGTACAAGGAGCCCGATGGCGAACAAAGTAAATTAATAACAGAAGTGGTAAAAAATGCACCTGTAAAATTCGCTCAGGCTTCCAACAATCTTCGGTTTGCAGCTGCGGTGGCTTCTTTCGGATTAACCCTGCGCGGATCTGCCTATAAGGGTAGTGCAGACTTTGATCAAACGCTGGCCCTGGCAAAATCTGCTTTGGGTACAGATAAAGAAGGTTATAGAAGGGAGTTTATTCAGTTGGTCGAAAAAGCACAGCAAATAGCGTTGCAAAAAACACAGACAAATAATGGTGTTTTCGAATAAGTAAAATGAGGGAGTCTGGTCTGGTAAAACAGGTCAGACTTATTTTTTAAATGCAGGATGAAATTGTTGTAAAGTGTTCCGCAGAAAATCACGATCCAGGTGGGTGTAGATCTCTGTCGTGGTAATACTTTCATGCCCCAGCATTTCCTGAACAGCACGTAAATCAGCACCGCCTTCTACCAGATGCGTAGCAAAAGAATGGCGGAAAGTATGCGGAGAAATATTTTTAGCAATACCAGCTTTTTTGGCGAGGTCCCGGATGATATAAAAAATCATCACCCTTGACAATCCTTTACCCCTGGCATTCAGAAAAAGAATATCCTCAAAGCCATTTACCATCGGCTGGTGAACCCTGATATTGTCTTTGTATAACTTAATAAACTTCACAGCATCAGAGCCAATGGGTACCAGTCTTTCTTTGTCACCCTTACCAATCACCCGTATAAAACCAACATCGAGGTAAAGGCAGGAAATTTTTAAACCAATCACTTCACTAACCCTCAGTCCACAGCTGTACATGGTTTCAAGAATGGCTTTGTTGCGGCCACCTTCGGGTTTACTCTGGTCGATCTGACCAATGATGTTTTCAATTTCTTCGAAACTCAATACATCTGGTAAAGCTCTTTTTGTTTTTGGGGTCTCCAGTAAAGCAGTCGGATCTACGGTAACCATCTGCTCTGTCAGAAGGTATTTATAAAAACTCCTGATACCCGAAATAATCCTGGCCTGCGAAGTAGCAGTCATGCCCAGTTCCCCAATCCATTTTACAAAACCCTGCAGGTCTTTTAAAGTGATGTCAGCTGGTGGGCGCGAGCCTTCCTCTTTTCCGAGAAACTGTGTAAGTTTATCAACATCCCGCAAATAAGCTTCTACCGACAAATCACTTAATGATTTCTCAAGACGAAGAAAAGCTTTGAATCCTTTTTTATAAGCGTCCCACATGAGAATCTTAGCATTTAAAAATTTGGAAATTTGAAAATGTGGAACTAATGAACATATAGCTGGCTTTCGTTACGTAAAAATAGAGATTAGTAGGGGCATTACACATAAAGCATGCATAAATCACTATGGCCCGTTAAAACCTACCTATCCATGTAAAGTATTTCTTTTAATCTGTATAGCACATAAAATAATCCGGAAGCACCGGGATTTACTATAAAGTAGCAGATAGCCTGAAAATGAACTTTCATCAAGGCCCGCAGCACATAGTTCATAGCTTATATTCCCTGACAATAATCGGGATAAATAAAGAAACCTGGCAGTTTGCATAAAATGATTTGGCATAACGCAGTTGCTCACCGATATTGCAAACAGAAATCATCATTATCGTTGTACATGGAGCCAGTAAACCTTCGTTCGTTCAAACAGAAAGTAAGACATCATCAGAAAGCATTTAAAAAATTCTTAGGCAAGATTGAAAAAAATCCCCCAAGGCATTTAGATAAAATAGCAGAAACCATTGATGCAGAAGTGTGGAAGGAAGTCGATTGTCTATCCTGTGCAAACTGCTGTAAAACCATGAGCCCTACGTTTACCAATAGTGATATTAAACGCATAGCGACACATTTCAGTATGACACCGAAGGAGTTTAAGGAAAAATGGCTCTATTTCGATGAAGAGGATGGAGATTGGATGAATACCAAACAACCCTGTCAGTTTTTGAATCTTACCACGAATATGTGTGCGATCTATGAAGTGCGCCCTGCAGACTGTGCTGGTTTCCCGCACTTGAAGAAGAAAAAAATGACTGATTATATTCACGTTCACCAGCAAAACGTATCCTATTGCCCTGCCACTTTTAAGATGGTAGAAAAGATGATGCAACAGCTATCCTGAGCTCTTAGCCTATCATAACAGAAGTCATGGAAATCGAACCAAAGATGGTTTTATCATTAAAAAACTGAAGCTGGTCATTTTCTTCTTGTAATCCCAGTAAATAAAGTAGGGGAAGAAAATGTTCCGGTGTGGGTACAGACTGTTGAACTGCTGCGCCCAATTGCTGGTAAGCTGTAAGTTGGTGGTGATTACCCTCTACGATCAGATGCTTAAAGTGTTCATTGGCTTCAATGGCCCAATCGTAACCTTGTTCAGGACTTCGCCAGTTCATAACGCCCAGGTTATGTACCATATTACCGCTGCCAACAATCAATACACCTTTGTTCCGTAAAACAGATAATTCTTTTGCTAACGCATAATGCCATTCAGGTTTTTGTAACTGGTTCATGCTGAGTTGCACCACAGGTGCCGAAGCATCGGGGTACATATGATGTAAAATGCTCCAGCAGCCATGATCCAGACCCCATTGCCGGTCGGGCTGAACCTTTTCAGACTGTATGGCTTCAATGGTGCTTTGGGCAAGTGAGGGGCTTCCCGGTGCAGGATATTCAACATCAAACAAAGCTTTTGGGAAGCCATAAAAATCATGAATTGTCCTTGGTTTTTCCATCGCTGTTACATAAGTGCCTCGAGTTTCCCAGTGCGCAGAAATGCATAAAATGGCGGATGGAGTTGGGATCTTTTCCGTTATGTTTTTCCAGCCTCTGGCAAATTCATTGTATTCGATGGCATTCATAGGACTGCCGTGACCAACAAATAAAGCCGGCATTCTTACGGTTTGTTTAGTACGGGAAATCAGTGAAGAAAAGGCAGAAGTATTCAATATTTAATGTTTAGACATTAAAGTTATAAAAATATAGTTGTATCGAGAAGTTAAAAGATGCGATCAGAAATATACGTCTTCAATGAGGAAAATTTCTTTGGCCTCATGATCTGCTATTGTTACGGCAATCACATCGAACTGAATGTATTTCCATTCCGGATGAAGGTATTGGTACTCTTCAGCGGCATTTCTCATATGTTTCATTTTTTCACGTGATATACTTTCTTCGGGTTTGCCAAAACGATGAGAAGTCCGCGTTTTCACTTCAATGAAATGAAGTTTTCGGTCTTTGAAAGCAATAATATCCACTTCCCAGTGCCGGAAGCGCCAGTTTCTTTCAGTAATGGTATATCCTTTGGCAACGAGAAAGCTGGCTGCCATTTCTTCGCCCTGCTGGCCTGTTTGCTGGTTGGTTGGTTGCATAGTTTCGTTAAAAATTGGTTAGGGGAATATGATTTTGACAGATTTCAACGTTATTTAAAAAATGAACCAGGTAATTGAAATGACCCCATCCTATACTATTTATCCGCTACAAGGTAAAGTTCAACACTACGAATGGGGCGGCTTTAGCTATTTGCCGTCACTTCTGGGGATAAATAATGAAGAAAAGCGCCCTTTTGCTGAATATTGGCTCGGGGTGCATCCGCTTGGGGTGGCCACTGTTTTGAATGGCAATGAACCTGTTTTGCTGGATACTTTTATGGGGCAATATCCCGAAAAAGCATTGTCTTCTTCCGTCTACAAACAGTTCGGAGAACTCCCTTACCTCCTAAAAATCATGGATGTAAACCAGATGTTATCTATACAGGTACACCCGGAAAAAGCAGTTGCCGAAGCGGGTTATGCACGGGAAGATCAATTGGGTATTGCAAGGAATGCTTTTAACCGTAATTATAAAGACAAAAATCATAAGCCAGAAGTAATGCTGGCAATCAGTGAGTTTTGGCTTTTACATGGATTTAAACAAGAGGTGCAAATCGAATCCATATTGGCTGAAACAAGCGAATTCCAGGTTCTATTGCCTCTGTTTAAAAGAGAAGGGCTGGCATCTTTGTACAGCTTTATCATGGAAATGGATCAACTGTCGGTTACCAATCTTTTAATGCCGCTTGTTAAAAGAGAAGTCAGAAGAAAAAAAGAAGGATTGCTCACCAAAAATGACCCCGGATGGTGGGTGGCCAAATATTATCATAACGAAAATCCAATTGGCGACATCGACAGAGGCGTATTCTCTATTTATTTATTCAATATAGCTCAGTTGCAACCCGGGGAAGCCATATTTCAAAAAGCAGGTATCCCGCATGCGTATCTGGAAGGACAAAACATTGAGTTGATGTCGAATAGTGATAATGTGCTGCGTGGTGGACTAACACCCAAGTATATCGATGTGCCTGAATTATTGGCCAATATGCGTTTTGAACCTGTTACCCCTCAGATTGTAAAAGGAACGCCTTTAAAGGATGGCGAAACCATTTTTCATTTTCCTGTACCTGATTTCGCATTGGCTTCCCTTCACCTGAAGGAAGGAGCTTTATTTGAAGACAAAGCCATCGGGCCTGAAATATGGATGGTACTGGAAGGAGGGGTCATCATAAATAATGAAATAGTGAGAAAGAAAGGGGAGGCATTTATTGTATTCCCCGACAATGCTTATCAATTCAGAACTTCTGGTAAGACACAGCTGTGTAAGGCATTTGTTCCTGTGAATAGTGCTTATTCACAATATGAGGAAAATTGAAACGGTAACTTTCTCCAGAAGACTTATTTTTGTCCCTGAAATCTTCCACAATGAAATTGAATCGTTCGCTTGTTATTTCGCTTGTATTGACCGTTTTTCTTAGTGCTGTATACCGTGCTATGCCTAACAGACCCTGGGGTTTTGCCCCACAGTTTGCCATTGCACTCTTCGCCGGGGCTTTATTTGTAAAAGATAAGAAATGGGCCTTTGCTATACCCCTGATTTCCATGTTTCTCTCAGACTTATTGTACCAGGCACTCTATATCAATGGGCTTACTGAAATACAGGGTTTTTATACAGGTCAGTGGAAGAATTACCTGCTGTTTACCTCATTAACATTTTTCGGATTCTTCCTGAAAAGTGGAAAGCCTGTTCAGGTACTGGCAGCCTCTATGGCATCACCAACCACTTTCTTCCTGGTTTCCAATTTTATGGTTTGGTCAGGCGGCGGTGGATTAAATCGTCCTAAAACTTTTGATGGCTTATTACAGTGTTATGCAGATGCCATTCCTTTTTATGGAAATAGCCTGATCGCAACCGTTGTGTTCTCAGCAATATTGTTTGGTGGCTATTACCTCTTACAACAAAACAATACCAAAAAAGAGCTGGTAAAATAATACCCGTTCAACACATAAAGAAAAAGGTTTGTCGGATAGACAAACCTTTTTCTTTTATACCAGTACCAGTTCCGAGAACCAGTAGTTATCATGTTCAAGTTCACGTGTTACAGCTATTTGTAAGGGATGTATAAATAATGGGCAATCGTATACCAATGTATGAAATTCACCATTCTCACCACAGGCATCGATACCCAATGATTCCAACTCGTCTACCAGTTCAGGTGTAATGGTTTTGCCGAGAAAAGAGGGGCCCATTACAGCGTTGCAACTAACGATCATGGTTTTTATGCCGGCATCCAGCATTTCAAAAACCAGCTTTCTTCTATCCTCCAGCCATAAAGGTAAATATGCCCGAAGCCCTACACTCGTGCACACTTTTTCCTCCCAGTCTCTATGGGCCTGTAGATCAATATCGCCAAATACAGCATCTGTTAACTGATACTGTTCTTTTAAAGAACTGAGTGCATCAATAAAATTTTTTTCATACGCCTGCCAGCTACTGCTGATCAGATGAATGGGTATTCCCGCAGCTTTGGCCTGTGCCTGCAAAATAGACTCCGGTATGCCATGACTACGTGAAATCTTACCCGACTCATTCATTACATTCAATAACACAGCCGGCTGCATACCGGCTTCTTTTGCCTTCATCAAAGCAAAGCAACTGTCTTTGCCACCACTCCAGGAAGAAAGCGAATTCATTAATTTGAAAATTTGGAAATTTGTAAATGTAGGACTGCTTTCCCAGAGGGAAAGACAGTTAAAATCACTTTATGATGAACTATAAAACTATTTGTTAGCAGCGTATAAATTAAACTCATTTTCATCCGCCTAAGGCGGACAAATTTTCATCCGTGTTAGGCGGACAAATGCTCTCTCTCAAACGCCTCATCAATTAATAAATCCCGTCCATCTGCTGCCGCAGTAGCCAGTTCATCGCAACGGTTATTCCATGGATTGTCGGCATGGCCTTTTACCCAGATAAATCTGATTTTGAAATGAATGGCAATGGCTTTATATCTTAACCAGAGATCTTTGTTTTTTTTACCACCTTTAAAATCTGTTCTGATCCAGTTATCCAGCCATTTTTTTTCAACCGAGTTTACAATATACTGGCTGTCTGTGTAGATAGTAACGGCTATATTTTTTTTGGTTAGCGATTCCAGCGCAATAATTACACCCATGAGTTCCATTCGGTTATTGGTGGTAAACCGATAGCCGGCTGATAGTTCTTTTTTCTTATTGCCCCATAATAATACAATGCCATAACCGCCCGGACCTGGGTTGCCTCTGGCAGAACCATCAGTATAAATGATCAGTTGATGCCCCTGTTGTTCGCTCATTGAATATAATATGATCCTTTCATGTATAATACAGCTTTGCCCGCAATCGTTACGCGGTCGCCCTGCATGCCACACCATAAATCGCCCCTGCGTTTGGAAAGCTGCAGGGCTTTCAGATTATCTTTTTGAAGTGCGTTGGCCCAGTATGGAATCAGTGTAGCGTGTGCGGATCCGGTAACAGGATCTTCGCCGATAACTGAATTGGGAACAAAAAAACGGGATACAAAATCAGCTTCCTTTCCTTTGGCGGTGATAATAATGCCCAGCGTTTCCACCTGATTCAGTTCTACAAAATCCGGTACTGCATTCAAAACCTCTTCTTCCGATTCGTAAACCAGGAAATAATCACGTGAGCGCAATACCTCGCGGGGTTTGATGCTGAATCCTTCCAGTAAATGAGCCGGTATATCACAGGCTACAGGCATACGTGCAGGAAAATTCATTTCCATAAGTTCGCCTTTTCTGGTCACCGTGAGTAAACCACTCTTGCTATGAAAACGTATTTCATCTGTTGGATAAGCCAGTTCATGAAACAAAACATAAGCTGTTGCCAAAGTTGGGTGACCAGCCAGGTCTATTTCCAGTTCAGGTGTAAACCAGCGGATATCATAATCGCCATCGGAACGTTTCACAAAAAAAGCAGTCTCCGATAAATTGTTTTCATTCGCCAATTGTTGCATGGTTTCGGTAGATAACCAGGTTTCGAGCGGACAAACCGCTGCGGGATTACCGCCAAAAACATGATCTGTAAAAGCATCAACAGTATAAATAGGATAGGGGTTCATGTGAAAAATGATTAAACGACAAAGTAAACGGATTCAGACAAACAAATGATACCGTTGTTCATAATTCATCTACCTACCAAGCAGAAGACTGCTATACCTGAAAAACACCAGTGCTGAAACTGTTCATTTCAGGCTGGTGATTGGCTGCATGAATACTTTCTGCAATGACTCTTCTGGTTTCTATCGGATCAATGATTCCGTCAACCCATAGCCTTGCTGCAGCATAATAAGGGGTTGTTTGTTTTTCGTATCTGCCCTTGATTTCAGTAAGCAGTTGTTGTTCCAGCACTTTGTCTACTTCTTTTCCCTGCGCTTTCATACCTGCTACCTGAATCTGGGCAAGTGTTTTAGCAGCCTGCTCACCACCCATTACGGCAATTTTGGCAGAGGGCCATGCATAAATAAAACGTGGATCATAAGCTTTGCCACACATGGCATAATTACCCGCACCATAACTATTGCCTACAATGATGGTAATCTTGGGTACTACAGAATTGGCTACTGCATTCACAAGCTTGGCTCCATCTTTAATAATGCCACTGTGTTCACTTCTGCTACCAACCATAAAGCCTGTCACATCTTGCAGAAAAACCAGTGGAATTTTTTTCTGGTTACAGTTCATGATAAAGCGGGCTGCTTTATCGGCACTGTCATTATAGATAACACCGCCAATCTGCATTTCACCCTTTTTGTTTTTGCAGATCAGTCGCTGATTGGCAACAATACCAACGGCCCAACCATCAATGCGTGCATATCCACAAAGAATGGTTTTGCCATAATCCTGTTTGAATTGCTCAAACTCACTGTTATCAACAATCCGTTCGATAATATCCAGCATATCATACGGCTTCAGGTTGCCTTCAGGAATAATGCCGTATAATTCATCCGGATTTTTCTTCGGGTCAAGTGGTGCTATCCTGTCAAACCCGGCTTTGGGTTGTGCACCTAATTTCGACATCAGTTTTTTGATATGATCCAGACAGTCTTCTTCTGTTTTAAATTTATAATCGGCAATGCCACTGATTTCTGTATGGGTAACAGCACCACCCAGGGTTTCGTTATCTATGTCTTCACCGATGGCTGCTTTCACCAGATAAGCACCTGCCAGAAAGATACTGCCATTGCCTTCCACCATCAGTGTTTCATCGCTCATAATGGGTAAATAAGCACCACCTGCCACACAGGCCCCCATAACGGCTGCAATCTGTGTAATACCCATGGCGCTCATCCTGGCATTGTTGCGGAAGATGCGGCCAAAATGTTCTTTATCAGGAAATATTTCATCCTGCATAGGCAGAAAAACACCCGCACTGTCTACCAGATAAATGACGGGTAATTTATTCTCCATGGCAATCTCCTGCATCCGCAGGTTTTTCTTTCCGGTGATGGGAAACCATGCACCCGCTTTTACCGTCTGGTCATTCGCAACAATAACGGCTTGTCTTCCACTGATATAACCAATGCCCGCTACAGTACCACCTGCCGGACAACCTCCTTCAGCTTCATACATTTCAAAACCCGCGAAGGCGCCAATTTCAATAAATGGTTGGTCTTTATCACACAAATAAGCAATCCGCTCACGGGCGGTGAGTTTTTTTCTTTCTTTCTGTTTTTCAATCGACTTTTTCCCGCCGCCCAGCTTAATCTTATCAAAATGCTGCTGTACCTGGCCAAGTGAAAGTTTCATCCAGTCTTCATTGCGGTTAAATGCCATATCAGTCATACGAACAATTGTTAGTTTTTGTAAAGATAAGAGGAAAAGGATGAATGAATCATGAATAAAGAGTTTAGAATACTGAATGTAAAAAATATTCAGGGTAGTGAGGATAAGAAATAGGAAACATGGCCTGCCCTGAGCGTAATCGAAGGGTAGTCGAAGGGAATAAGAAATATGAAGCAGGATTTTTGTTTCTTATCTGTATTGTCACTACAAAGTCAGTTTTCTTTTCTCGTAAACAGATTTCCCGATAGAGAAGCATTACTAAAATCTGCACACACAATTTTGCCCGCAAATCAAACAATCAGTATGAAAAGAATCGGATGTATGTTAGGGTTCCTGCTTTTACTTGTGCAGGCAACATGGGCAAATGAAAATGAATATGGAAAAGGATCTGTACGCGGTACCATAACAACCAAAGAAGGTAGTGGAGCAGCAGGTGTTATAGCAAAAATAAATACAGTTCATAAAACAGCGATTACCGATGAAAATGGTGTGTTTGTTTTTATGAATCTTTTACCGGGTGAATATAGTATTGAGATTTCATTGCTGGGTTATGAAAACCAGGTAAAAAAGATAACAGTTATAGCAGATAAAGAAACCACACTTTCTGCTCAACTGGAAGCAAGTGCCCAACAACTGGAAGAAGTACTCGTAAAATCAGGAATACGCTTTGGTAACAGGCAAACTGAGATGGTGGCAAGAATGCCATTAAAGAACCTGGAGAATCCACAAGTATATAGTGTAGTGGGCGCTGCATTGATGAAAGAACAGGTCATAGTTCATTTTGATGATGCATTGAAAAATGCACCTGGAGTCAATAAATTATGGACTTCCACCGGCCGGGCAAGTGATGGGGGTGGTTATTACAGCCTTCGTGGATTTTCTGTTCAGGCACGCGTGGTAAATGGGGTAGCCGGGGCTACCAATGGCTCACCCGACCCCGCTAATATTGAGCGTATTGAAGTGATTAAAGGACCATCGGGTACTTTATTTGGCAGTAGCCTGGTTTCTTTTGGTGGATTGATTAATGTGGTTACTAAAAAAGCACAGGCAGGAACCAGAGGGGAAATCAGTTACACCGGCGGTTCCTATGGGTTAACAAGACTTACCGCTGATATCAATACACCATTGGATAAAGAGGGCAAATTGTTATTACGCACCAATGCAGCGTATCATTATGAAAACAGCTGGCAGGATGCAGGCTTTCGAAAAAGCTTTTTTATAGCCCCATCTCTTACCTATAACGTGAATGATAAACTGAGTTTTGACCTTAATGTGGGTGTTATGTCCAGCGAACAAACCAATGCAGAAATGTTATTTCTCACACGTACCACTGCCTTAAAAGTATTCCGTCCGCAGGATATGGGTATCGATTATTCACGATCGTATACCAGTAATGACCTTACCATAAAAAATCCGCTGGTAAATATCGATGCCGCCATTCGATATAAACTGGGTAAAGGTTGGGTATCACAAACATTGTTATCGAGAAGTAACAGACAGTCGGTTGGCTATTATTCTTACCTGAGTATACTACCTGGCGATACTTCTCTGGCAAGACTTATCACCAATCAAAATGCATATAATACCCTTACTGATATCCAACAGAATTTTATAGGTGATTTCAATATCGGCAAGCTTCGTAACCGTGTAGTGATCGGCATCGATTTTTTGAGCAATCTCGGTAACAATGCCAATATGCCTTATATCACATTTGATACGGTAAACTATAAACGTAACGATGCCCGCTATGCAAATCTGAACAGAGCTGCCGTTGATCAAAAATTAGCCGGAGGTGTCACCACTAAAAACCAGACACTGGTAAATACATACAGTGCCTATATTTCAGATATGCTGGATATCACACCACTTTTCCATGTAATGGCATCTTTAAGATTAGATCGTTTTGATAATCGTGGTACTTACAATCAGCGTACCAATACAACCACAGGCAATTTTGCACAAACCGCTTTTTCCCCAAAACTCGGTGCTACCTATGAACTGATACCTCAGCATATGAGTGTATTTGTAAATTACATGAATGGCTTCTCCAATGTAGCACCCCTTACACAACCAGATGGCAATGTCAGCATATTCAAACCCCAGCAGGCCAATCAGTGGGAGGGAGGTATTAAAACAGAAGTGCTGGGAGGTAAAATTACCGGTACGCTTACCTATTATAATATTCTCGTAAACAATGTAACAAGACCACACCCTGTATTGGTGGGTTTCAGTGTACAGGATGGTAATATCCGTAGCAAGGGATTTGAGGCAGATATAGTTGCCAATCTTTTCGAAGGTTGTAACCTGGTAGCCGGTTACAGTTACAATGACGCCATTAATGAGCAGACCGATAAAAATATACTGAACCTGCGACCCGTAACGGCAGGCCCCAAACACCTCGCAAATCTCTGGTTAAGTTACCGGACAGGAAAAGGAAAATGGAATGGTCTGGGTGCTGGCTTTGGTGGTAATTATGCATCAGAAAATGTGATCACCAATACCCAGGTAACCGGTGCTTTTACACTGCCATCCTATACAGTGATGAATGCTACTCTCTTTTATGAACAGCCGGCTTTCAGAATTGGATTGAAACTTGATAATCTTGCCAATCAGCAATTCTGGAGTGGCTGGACAACGGTTGAACCACAGATGCCAAGAAGATTTTCTCTGAACGTTTCATTTAAATGGTAAACAAATGGCAAACGGTAAAACCCTGTTCCTGAAAATCAATGACTGGTTACATTTATGGTTGGGTATTGTGGTGGGATTTTTTATAGTCATCATCAGCATCACCGGTTGTATCTATGTTTTTGAAAGAGATATCCGTGACTACACAGAACCCTATCGGTTTGTTGCTATCAAAAAACAACCTTACTTATTGCCTTCGCAACTAAGGGGCATCGCAGAAAAGCAATCGGGTGTGCCTGCTGCCGGCGTGCAGTACGGTGTGCCCGGTGAAGCTGCTGCCGTTACCTATACCAAAAAGCCACAGGGGTTTACTTATTTATATCTCAATCCATACACGGGAGAGGTATTGAAAGAAAAAATACTTGAACGTGATTTTTTTCGACAGGTATTAAAAGGTCATTTCTATTTATGGCTACCACCAGCTATCGGAAAACCTGTAGTCAATATCATTGTACTCATTTTTGTATTCCTGCTGATTAGTGGTATTATCATGTGGTGGCCGAAAAGATGGAACAAGGCTAATAGAAAAAAAAGTTTTACCATCAACCGAAAAGCAAGTTTTAAAAGAGTGAATTATGATCTGCATAATGTACTGGGTTTTTATGTATTGGTGGTTGCTTTTGTGATAGCGGTTACGGGTATGGTTTATGGTTTTGAATGGTTTAAGAAAGGATATTTTTATGTAGTAAGTGGTGGCAAAAATTTTGAACCTAATCAACGCCCCTTGTCAGATACCACTGTTCTTCTTACGGATTCACTGAAAGCACCGGAAGATCAGGTATGGGTAAAAGTGATAAGAGATTATACCCCTATACAAGGGATGCTGCAAATAAGCCTGCCTCAAAAAAATGCAGATGCCATTATGGTTACCTATAATCCGGAAAGAAAAACCTATTACAAAAGACAGTTCCGGTATTTTGACCGTTTTACGACCACCGAAATAACAACAACTGTAAAAGATAAAAATTTCGGAGAGCGTATCTATGCTGCCAACTATGATATCCATGTAGGAGCCATTGGTGGTATGCCCGGAAAAATACTTGCTTTCTCTGCCAGCCTGATATGCGCCAGTCTTCCTGTTACCGGTTTTTTAATCTGGTGGGGAAGAAGGAAGAGGAAAATAAGAAATAAGGAATAAGGAATAAGGAATAAGAAATAAGAAATGGCTAATGGCTAATGGCTAATGGCTAATGGCTAAAATTAACTATCTATAAAGATACTACTTTTTATCTTAGTGTATCTCATTATCCGTTCTATCCCGGTATGCGGCTCATATTTACTTTTTATCGTAGTTTTTTGTTTGCATCACTTCTAATGACAGCAATTTGCATCACTGTGTTCTGGAAAAATGGTATCGAAAGTTTTATGGCTATTTTCTGGTTTAAAATAGCTGCTACATGTTTGCTGTATTACTTTGTCAATACCTACAAAGCAAAAGAATTTTATTACTACCAGAATCTGGGCATTTCCAAACAGAAACTTTGGACGGTATCTCTGGGCTTTGATTTTTTGATTTTCATTATTTCCCTCATCGTAATTCATAAAATGAAATGAGCCAAAAACTGGAAGCCGATGGTATTCTGTTGTCGTTCGGGTCAAGGAAAATATTGTCGGACATTTATATACGATGTGAAACTGGGAGCATAACTGCTATTCTGGGAAGAAACGGAACTGGTAAAAGTTCACTGATGAATGTCATATATGGAAATTTACCTGCATTGAATAAATCAGTACGCATTAATGGAACCTCTATTCTGCAGGCTTTTAAACGTCCGGATCTTTTAACTTATTTACCACAGTTCAATTTCATACCCTCATTTTTATCTGTAAAACAAGTGTTTTCTGATTTCAGATTGAATTACGATGATTTTGAAGCCCTGTTTCCTGCGTTTCAATCTGTTTATCATTCCCGTATTGGAAAACTATCTGGCGGAGAGCGCCGGCTGCTAGAAGTATACCTTATCATAAAAGCACAATCAATATTTTCAATGCTCGATGAACCGTTTTCTCATGTAACACCCATGCAGGTGGAGGTTTTGAAAGTGTTGATACAAAAGGAAAAACTGACAAAAGGATTTTTCATAACAGATCACCTGTATCATCAGGTAACCGATATCTCTGATCGTCTTTATGTTTTGAAAGACGGCGTAGCTCATCTGGCTAAAAGCACGGCTGACCTTGAAAGATTTGGTTATATAAACGGATTGGTATAAAGGATTCAATAACTAATCTATCAGAGATTTCGTCACTTAATAAATTCTCTTATATTTAGTTCATCGTATTTCGGGAGTTGATCCTGGGAACTAACTGTAAAGTATTTAGTATGTCGTTCGACTACATTATAATTGGTGCAGGTTCTGCCGGCTGTGTACTGGCTAACCGTTTATCGGAAGACAATCAGTGTAAAGTACTTTTGTTAGAAGCGGGTGGGCCCGATAAAAAAATGGAAATACATATTCCCGGTGGTTATGGTAAGCTGCACCGGTCGGAAGTTGACTGGGCCTTCTGGAGCACGCCACAGAAAGCCATTGATAACCGGAAACTGTTTATACCCCGTGGTAAAACTTTAGGAGGTAGCAGTGCTACCAATGCTATGGCTTACGTTCGTGGTAACAGGGCCGACTATGATGAGTGGGCCGCACTGGGAAATAAAGGATGGTCGTTTGAGGAAGTCTTACCTTATTTCAAAAAATCAGAACACAACGAACAGTTTGGCGGTGATTATCATGGTTGGAACGGGGAATTGAATATTACCCAATCTAAACAACCACATCCGCTTTCAGAAGTGTTTATACAAGCCTGTATGGAATCAGGTATTCCCAGAAACGATGATTATAACGGGGCGGAACAACTTGGGGCATCACTGCTTCAGTTTACCATTAAAAACAACAGAAGGCATAGTGCCGCCACTGCTTTTCTCAAGCCGGTGATGAAACGTTCCAATCTTACTATAAGAACGGGAAGTCAGGTAAAATCCATACTGATTGAAAATGGCAGGGCGGTAGGTGTTGAAGTTATGATAGGTAATCATGGATCCGAACGTATTAATTGTAACAAAGAAGTAATTGTATCGGCAGGTACTATACAATCGCCACAAATACTGATGCTATCTGGTATTGGTGATCCTGTTGAATTGGGCAGAGCTGGTATTAATGTGATTCATCCATTGACTGGTGTTGGTAAAAACCTTCAGGATCATGTATGGGTAGGTACAGGTGCCCATACCATCATCCCTACAGCCAATCATTTATTAGCTCCCTGGAATATGGGGATGGCCCTCCTGCAGCAATTGCTCATGAAAAAAGGGCCGCTGTCGAATAGTCCGATTGAGGCTAATGCATTTGTGTCGCTCGATAACCAATCATCACGTCCCGATATTCAGTTCCATTTTGCACCGGTCGGTATTGCGGATGATTACAGCACGGATATTTATGACCTGAAAACTTTTCCCCGAAAAAACGGGGTAGGGGTCATGGCCATATTGTTAAAACCACAAAGCAGGGGGGCTATCGGATTAAAATCGGCTAATCCGAAAGATTATCCGCTCATCAATCCCAATGTGTTGGCAGAACCAGCTGATCGTTCTATGTTACTGGCCGGACTTCAAAAAGCGATCGGTCTGATGCGTAGTCATGCCCTGGATGCTTATTTTGAAAACGGAATGGTGTTACCCGCAGAACCAGATAATGAATCTTCGCTGCATGCACATATCAACAGAAGTTTAGAAACCTTGTACCACCCGGTAGGCACCTGTAAAATGGGGGAAGATTCATTGGCCGTAACCGATAGCCAACTCAGGGTACATGGTATCAAAGCCTTGAGGGTGGTTGACGCTTCTGTTATGCCCATTATTGTGGCAGGAAATACCAATGCGGCTACCATTATGATTGCCGAAAAAGCTTCCGATCTCATAAAATCAGCCAACTAACTTAGTTTTGCCTCCCTGTTTGGAAACTATTGTGTTGTATTTACACATTAAATAATTACTTTGTGACTTCTAAAACTGCTCAAGTGGCTACGACCAAGAAAACGATTGCTCCCAAAAAAGGCCAACCTGTGTCTGTACCTGAAGTGGTAACAAAGAAAAAGAATACCGCTGCAAAAAAAAAGGTGAAGACCCCGCCCGCTGCTAAAAAGTCGGCAGTGAAGGCGGTCACAGGTGTTAAACATATCACTTTTCAATTACGCTTTCATACCAGTTTCGGACAGGACCTGCTGATTCTTGGCGATCACCCTTTACTGGGTAATGGCCAACCTGAACAGGCCGTACCCATGCAGTACTTTAATGAAGAATATTGGGTATTAACTGTTCCATTTGAAACGGCAGATTGCACAGGGCCGGTTACCTACCATTATTTGTTAAGAAATGCCGATGGAAGTATACAGCACGATTGGGGTAATGATAAATCATTTGATCCGAAATCGCTGAAAGTAACTGAACTGCATATTATCGATACATGGAACTATGCAGGGTATTTTGAAAATGCTTTTTATACGGAGCCGTTTACGAAAGTATTGCTTCGCTCTAACGCAATACATGTAAAAACAAAGAAGGTAACATCTGTTTCACATATACTCAGTGTAAAAACCCCTTTGTTACAGAAAGGACAAACAGTTTGTGTGTTAGGTAGCGGTAATACATTTGGATACTGGGATAGTAGCGACCCATTGCTGATGAGTAAAGATGATGGCAGTGATTTTTATCGGATTGAATTGAACCTGAGTAAAGAAAATTTTCCGATAGCCTATAAATATGGAGTCTACGATACTATCGCACAACGATTGGTTAGGTATGAAGATGGCAATAACCGTATCCTGCATGAAGCATCTGTAAAAGATAAGCTCATGATGGTAAATGACGGTTTTGCGGTATTACCCAATAATGTATGGAAAGGAGCAGGTGTTGCGATTCCTGTATTCAGTATCAGAACCGAACATGGTTTAGGCGTTGGCGAGTTTACGGATCTCAAAAAAATGGTAGACTGGGCTGTTAAAGCCGGGTTGAAGATGATTCAGTTATTGCCTGTCAACGACACTACAGCCACACATAGCTGGACAGATTCTTATCCCTATGCTGCTATTTCAGCTTTTGCATTACACCCGCTTTACCTGAACCTGGATGCATTGGTAAAAGATGATGTGAAATTGCAGAAACAAATCAATGTAGAAAAAGCAAAATTAAACGCACTGCCCGAAATTGATTATGAAGCTGTGATTGGTTTTAAAACGAAGCTGATACAGAAAATATATACAGCAAAAGGACAGGATACACTTTCATCAGCCGGATTTCAGGAATACTTTGAGCAGAATAAACACTGGTTACAATCATACGCTGCTTTCTGTTACCTCCGAGATCAGTATGGTACGGTTGATTTTAACCAATGGCCGGCATACAGACATTTTAACCAGCAGGAAATAGACTTTTTAACAGCCAGAGAATCGGCTGCCCATACGGAGATAGCGCTTCATTATTATGTACAATACCAACTCCATGTACAATTAAAAGAAGCCACTGCCTATGCACACGATCATGGTATTATAGTGAAAGGAGATATTGCCATCGGAGTTTACCGCCATGGAGCTGATGCATGGCAGCATCCTGAATTGTATCATATGGATGCACAGGCAGGTGCTCCACCGGATGATTTTGCAGTAGCGGGTCAGAACTGGGGCTTTCCTACCTATAACTGGCAACAGATGCAGGCCGATGGCTTTGCATGGTGGAAACAGCGTTTTGAGCAGATGGGTTACTATTTCGATGCATTCCGTATTGATCATATCCTTGGATTCTTCCGCATATGGAGTATTCCCATGGATGCGGTAGAAGGTATACTCGGTCGTTTTGTGCCGGCCATTCCGGTTCATATCAATGAATTTCAGCAGAGAGGTATTTCTTTCGATCATCACCGGTTTACCAAACCCTTTATCAATGACAATATTTTATGGGAACTGTTCGGATACGATAATGAATTGGTGAAAAAAGAGTTTCTGGATTATGATGGTTTTGGTCATTATACCCTAAAGCCTTCGTTTGCCACGCAAAGAAAGGTAGAAACTCATTTTCATACACTGGAACAAGACGAACAACATGAAAAAGTAAAGAAGGGACTGTATAACCTGATCAGTAATGTGATACTGTTTCCTGCCGCAGAAAACGATCATGAGCATTTTCATTTCCGTATCGGTATAGAGAATACTTCTTCTTATCGCTACTTAGACACACATGTGCAGGGTTTGCTGAAAGATTTGTATGTTGATTATTTCTATCGTCGTCAGGATGAATTCTGGAAACAGGAAGCCTTACAAAAATTACCTGCATTAAAGCGGGTAACCAATATGCTGATCTGTGGAGAAGACCTGGGTATGGTACCCGATTGTGTGCCCGATGTAATGAAACAACTGGGTTTGTTAAGTCTCGAAATACAAAGGATGCCGAAAGATCCGAAAAAAGATTTCTTTCATCCCAATGATGCACCTTACCTGAGTGTGGTAACACCTTCCACACATGATATGAGTACTATACGTGGCTGGTGGGAAGAAGACCGTGAACGGATTCAACAGTTTTATAACCATGAACTCGGTCAATGGGGTGAAGCACCTGCGTATTGTGAAGCCTGGATCAATCAGGCTATTGTATTGCAACATTTGTATTCACCGGCTATGTGGGCTGTGTTTCAGTTACAGGATTTATTAGGTATGAATGCTGCTTTGCGTAGAGAAGATCCCAATCAGGAAAGAATCAATATACCTGCCAATCCCAAACACTACTGGCGCTACCGTATGCACCTGAGTATGGAAGAACTAATGAAAGAAGTGTCTTTTACCAATGAGTTAAAAGGATATATTGAAGCAAGCGGAAGAAGCTGAGAAAATTAGAAATAAGGAACAGGAAATAACTAAGTGATGTCAGATAGCAGATGTAAAATCTGATATCTGACATCTGCCATCTGACATTCTTCCTCTATCTTTACGCTTCCAAAAACAATTCCCTTGAAGCTGAGTTACCGGGCTGTTAATCTGCCTTTTCAATATCCTTTTACAATATCAAACGGTAGAACCAAAACACACCAGCCATCTTTAATAGTGGCGCTTGAATTAGGACCTTTTATGGGGTTTGGGGAAGCACCCGCTATTACCTATTACAATATTACGGTGGAAGAGATGATGGCTGATCTGGAGAAGTACCGTAAGATGATTGAAAAGTTTGCCCTTACAGAGCCGGAACGTTACTGGCATTACCTGCATCACCTGATTCCCAATAATCCATTTTTGGTTTGCGCACTGGATATGGCCTGCTGGGATCTATTCGGAAAAATGAAAGGGAAACCGGTTTATCAGTTATGGGAAACCCAATGGGAAAATACACCTGTAACTGATTACACGATTGGCATCGATACCATCGATATTATGATCAATAAAATGAAAGCTCATCCGTGGCCGGTATATAAAATTAAGCTGGGTACACCACAGGATATTGCGATTATAGAAGCCTTACGACAGTACACAGATGCTACTTTCAGAATTGATGCCAATGCCGGTTGGACTATTGAGGAAGCATTGAGTAAAATTCCGCAATTGGCTACACTGGGTGTAGAGTTTATTGAACAGCCCTTAGCAAAAGATAACTGGGAGGGGATGAAAATACTCTATGAAAAGTCTGCATTGCCCCTGTATGCGGATGAGTCATGTGTATCAGAGCATGATGTTAAAAAATGTGCCGGTCATTTTCATGGTATCAATATTAAATTAACTAAATGCAGTGGTATGACACCTGCGTTGCGAATGATTCAGGAAGCACGAACGCTGGGTTTAAAAGTTATGATGGGTAGTATGAATGAATCTACCATCGGTTCTGCAGCCATTGCACAATTTCTGCCGCAACTGGATTATGTTGATATGGATGGCCCTTTGTTACTGGCCGAAGATATTGCTACGGGACTTCAATATAACGATGGACATATTACCTTATCGGGAAATCCTGGATTAGGTATTCGACTCTCCTGATTCATAGTATTAAATCTTTCCTTCTCCCTTTCTCCCTGCAAAAAACCGTTACGCATTTTCGTAAACTACTAATTCAAAATGTTTCTCGCAGGGAGAATGGAAGGTGGTTATGGGAATTCACTTTTTTATAACAGTTCTTTCTTTTTCTGGCATTGCGTTTGGCTTATACAAAGTATAAAACCATTCATCATGAAAAAGAAAATTTTACCCATTACAATCCTGCTTTCTATATTCATTATCAACACACCCGATGCACAGGTAAGGGTAAACCTCAATGTGAATATCGGTCAGCGACCAGCCTGGGGACTTCCCGGTAACTATGCAGGTGATTTCTATTATTTTCCTGAAATTGATGTGTATTACAATATCCCCCAACGCAGGTTTGTGTACCTCGATAGAGGTAACTGGATTTATGTGAATGATTTGCCCCGTGCTTACAGAGGTTTTGATCTCTATCGAGGTCAGAAAATAGTGATCAATGATCCAAATCCTTTTATCCGTCCGAATTATTACCGTGAAAGATACGGCCGTCAGTATATGGCATACAGACCCCCGGTAGTAATTGTTGACAAAAGAAGAGGCCATGACCGAGATGATGACCGTTGGGAAAGACGAGGCCATGATCGCAGAAGGTGGTGATAGAAACAGAGGAACAGAGAAATATCCAATATAGAATTTCGAAGTTGGTTATTCTTCTATTTCTCTGTTCCTCTGTTTCATTTGTTTATGTCTCGTTTAGTACCGATTTTCGGGGTATGACACCGGAAAGAAGAGAGAAGCTATTACGCGTTTTACATAACAGACAGGCGGATTTAGCTGTTGTTATGGAAAATGTACAGGATCCACACAATATATCGGCCGTTATGCGTACCTGTGATGCGGTGGGTATACAGGACATCTATATTCTCAACACAAAGATCCCGCGGCACCAGAAATTCGGGGCCAAGAGTAGTAGTAGCGCTGCCAAATGGTTAACGGTGCATCAGTATGAAGATGCGCAGCTGTGTTTTGCAGACCTGAGAAAGCATTACAGTAAAATTTTAACGACCCATCTTTCATCTGACGCGGTTAGTTTATACGATATCGATTTTACAGAGAGTATCGCGCTGGTATTTGGTAACGAACATGCGGGTGTTAGTGATGAAATCAGGGTTTTGTCTGATGGTAATTTTATCATCCCGCAAATGGGGATTATCCAGAGTCTGAACATTTCTGTGGCCTGTGCTGTAAGTATTTACGAAGCAAGCCGTCAGAAGAAACTGGCAGGGCATTATGATCGCATTTCAATGCCGGCCGAAAGACAGGATCAACTATTGACGGAATGGGGCTTTAAAGAATTAGATTAATTTCTAACCTTTCTCCGGGCTTCAGTCCGGAGAAAGGTTAGAAAAGTGTCACCACTAATTTGAAAATATGAAGAAGATAATAGCATTGGCACTTTTACTGTTCGTTTTCTATCAAACGCAGGCACAGGTTCCTCAGATCAGAAAAGTAAAGATCAATGAACTCATAAAGATCATTGATACCACATCGGTGCCATTGGTGGTAAATTTCTGGGCCAGCTGGTGCGCGCCTTGTATCAAGGAAATTCCCTGGTTTGAGAAATCAGTAGCCGCCTTCAGTGACCAGAAGGTGAAATTATTATTGGTAAGTCTCGATTTTGCAGATGACTATCCAAAAGGGATTGCAGCCTTCGCAAAAAAGAATAATTATACCTCTTCCATTGTATGGCTGGATGAAACCAATGCGGATGACTTCTGTCCGAAAATTGACAAACAATGGGATGGTGCTATTCCGGTTACCTTGATGGTAAACAAAAAGAAGGGCTACCGGAAATTTTATGCCCAGCAATTACCCGAACAGCGTTTACTGATGGAATTAAAAGCCTTAACCGCGCAGTAAGCTACTGGTACTCATTTTCACTTTCTTTTGCCTGCTTGTCCAGCTTATGGGTTAAGTAGATAGCATAAACCAATGCAATCAGGCTGCAGGTGCCTAATACAATACCTTTTATACTTCCATAATTGATGCCTTGTGCAATAGCATAAGCAATCAATACCAGCATGATGATAATGAATAGAGGTCTCATAAAACAGAGGTTTGGTTATAAAAAAGATGCTGGTGTCGGTCATTTCCATAAAAAAAGCGTGGTAATTTTAAAAACTACCACGCTTTTTTATGTATGGGGGGATTAACTTCGTTTAATTGAACAGCCAACCGAACGGCTTTCTTTCAGGGAAACTGACTTGCCATTTACCAGTTCTGTGATGGCTTCTCTGGCATGCACTCTTTTTACACTACCTGCATCTGATGGGTTATCATCGATAGCACCTTTATATTGTAACTTGCCATTTGCGTCAAATAAGAAAAGCTCAGGTGTGCGTGTAGCACCAAAAGCATTGGCCAGTTTAGAATCCTCATCAACCACGTATGGAAAGTTGTATTGCTGGTTTTTAGCATATTCTTTCATGGCTGCATACGAATCAGCATCATCTCTGGAGCCTTCATTCGAGTTAAGCAGTATGATGCCAATATTATTTTGTTTGGCATAGGCTGCGATATCCAGGGTTCTTTGCTGGTTCTTCACTACATATGGACAGGTGTTGCAGGAAAACATCACGAGTACGCCATTTTTTTGCATGGCATCCTTAATGGATAATTCTTTTCCTGATACATCCTTCAGTTTAACATCACCCATTGGCAGGTTGGCACCAACGGCAATGGATTGCGCATGGGTAACTACCATCATGCCCAGCAACAGTGCCGAAAAAAGCATTTTTTTCATAAGTGTATGTTTTATTAATGATAACAGATAAAATCCTATCTGGTTGAGCTAGTATGGTTCTTCAGCAGGTGCAGTATACAGGATCAGGCAGGTTGAGCAGCTTCTTTTTGCTGGCGTAATTCAGCCTCTTTCGTAAGGTAAGTAATACTTACGTTTAATTCAAATCCTATCAATAAAATTAACGAATTAATGTACATAAGCAGCATCAGAATCAGCACGGTTCCAATAGATCCATAAATGCGATTATAACTTGAGCTGGCAAATAAGCTTACCCAATATGAAAATACCAATGTGGTGGCCAGTGTGAGAAATGTAGCCAGCAGTGATCCAGGTGAAACAAGCTTCCAGCGCTTTGTAACCGATGGGCCATAGCGGTAAGTAAGCGCAATACCATAAAAAACCAACCCGATAATAACCAGCCATCGTAGCGCATTCCATAATGGCAAGAGCTTATCGCGTGTTGCATCGCCTATTTTGAAAAGACTGTTCATCAAAGCAGATAATTGTTGCTGTCCGATGAGTATCAGTGATGAACCGATGACCAGTAAAATTAAAATAGCGGTCATCTGTATGGCTCTCCAACGTTGGTGAAAGATAAATCCTTTTTGCTGCTGTATAGATCTGTCGAATGTACGGATGATGCCAATCATCGCATTTGATGCATAAAATATCAGGAGTAGAAAACCGAATGAGAAAATACCAACATGTTTTTCCATCAGCCCCTGTACAATATTGCTTAGGAACCGATAAGTTTTTGTATCAGGCGTAATGTCTTTAAACAAACTGAGTATTTGTTTGTCGACATGCATTGCTTCCGGAAAATAAGGAATGAGTGAGAATAGAAATAACAGTGCCGCAGGTAAGGCCATGATCAGGTTAAATGAAATGGCTGCCGCTCTTTCATTTAATCCCACTTTATTGATCTGCTTAAAAAAGAAAACTACCACATCAAACAACGGTAAGCCCTGGAACCCCGGAACATGTAGGGTCTTGCTTTTGCGTATTACAAAAGCAATGGGTTTCCATGAAATAATAAGCCGTTGCAGTTTGATCAAAATGAATGGTTATTTTTTATGGGCCATATAAATATCTAATTGTTTCTGGTATTCTTTTGCATACTTATCATGTTCTTCATAAGTGGCACTGAAATGATGGTAACCGCTGAAATCGCTTTTGGCTACAAAGAAAAGATAGTCGGTTACAGGTGCTTCCAGTATAATATCCAGTGTTTTTGGTGAGGGTGTACAGATTGGGCCAGGGGGGAGTCCTTTTCTACGGTACGTATTATAGGGGGAGGGGTTGCTGAGATACTTCTCATAAATACGTGTGATGGTAAAATCCTGCATGGCGTATTTAATAGTAGGACAGGCCTGCAAGGGCATTTCTTTCTTCAGCCTGTTTAGGTAAACGCTGGCAATTTTATACTTATCGCTGTCGAAATTGGTTTCTTCCTCAACAATGGAAGCCAGGATATAAGCATCGGTCTGTGAAAGTCCTTTTGCCTTGGCCTTTGCCAGCCGGTTATTTTTTTGCCAGAACTGCTCACTGTTATCTTTCAGTTTACGCATCATTTTAACCAGTGGGGTGTTCCAGTAAAAAATATAGGTATCAGGAATAATTCGGGTAAACAGGCGTGTGGTATCGGTTTCGAGTTGCTGTAAAGAATCATTGGAAGAAAGAAAAGCCATGACAGTAGCTGAGTCGGTGGCAAACTGTTTACCAATCAGTTTAGCGAGGTCGGCTTTTGTTCGCAGTTTATTAATCACCAGTTTCAGTTCGGCCTGTCTGCCATTGCGCAGCATACGGGCAATGGAAAAAGCCGACTGTCCTTTCTTTACCTCATATTTTCCCATTTTCAGTTTGGGCCATACAGTAGTAAATGAACCGATTATTTGTAAACCGGTTGTACGGGATACTATTTTTTCTTCCAGCAGAATCTTTAAAACAGCCTCTTTATGTGTTTGTCCTTCTCTGATGATAAAATAGCGGCTTTTCTCATCAAAAGCAGTGGTACTGCCAAACAGTAGCCAGGCAGCAAGCGTAATAACTACTACAAAAAAGAGGAATATCCAGCCAATGATGCGTTTCATATCATCAAATTAAATAAAAAACCCTGTCTGTAGTACAGGCAGGGTTTTGGGAATACTTTTTTTATACTTATTTCTTGCCGGTATCGGGCGTAGCTGCTGTTGTAGTATTCACCGGAACAGCGGGTTTGGGAGCGGGCTGGCTGGTGGTTGTGTTTACTTTTTGTAAAACAGAATTATCAACGCTGGAACCGCCTTTGAGAAACAGGCTTGAAACCAGTGCCAGAACTGCAATGATGCTGGCAAAGATCCAGGTACCTTTTTCCAAAACATCGGTGGTTTGCTTTACGCCCATGAAATTGTTGGTTAAGCCACCCACATTGGCAGAGAGACCGCCGCCTTTGGGGTTCTGAATCAAAACAACAAAACCCAGTGCCACACAGGCTAACACAATCAGAACAAGAAACAGAATGATCATTTTATATACCTTTTAAATGTTGAATCTTGGCCGCAAAATAAGCGGATTTTTCAGGATTTATGAAACTTAATTTAATGTACAGCTGGATGGCTTTCTCCGTTTGCCCCTGTTTTTCGAGTACTTCGGCCATGGTTTCGGTCACCACTTCCCTCGATTCATTCGAATTTTCAGCTATCAGGGCCACAGCCTGCTCAAGATCGGTGCCGGTACCAAGGTCGTTTGGCTGCTGCTGGTGGTGCTTCATTTCCTTCAGCCAGTCAGTAAATTTCCTTAACTGCGAAGTGAGCTTATCCTGTGGCATCTTATTCAGGTCTACACGGATACCCTGAGAGGCAAAATAATCGATGGTATGAAGGCGCTCCGTTTCAATCTCCAGCTTATCGCTGGCTTCCACCGGTTTCTTAAAATCGGCCAACTGCTCAGATAAAAGACCGGATAATTTGGTATCAGGTAAGGGCAGATCCTCCGTTTCATCAATCATTTCTTCTGTATCATCCACATCAGGCGGATTGTCTGGAGCCTTTCGGGGATCAATCGAACGAATAATATCCCTTACATCATCAATCGAAGGAATGGTAATGGGTTTACCGGCAGGTTTATCAACTACTGGTGTTTCCGGCATACCCACCGTTTCTGAAATAGTATCCGTTTCCAACAGGTACTGCATCCAAAGCGGATTGCTTACATGTAAAAGGGAGGTTCCCAGGGATGCTGTATAAGCATTTGTATTGCCTTCCTGCTTTAATTTACTACTATAGAGAATCCTGGCAGGGGAGAAATAGGGGTAAGAGGTTACCAATGCTTCTAACTGATCAACCGGAACCAGTTCTGCGGATGACTGACCCGTTATATGCATGAATACTTTCTCCCGGATGGAACTCATATTGGTTGATGGCTTATTTCGTAACGATAAATGTACTAATTGATTACCAGTTAGAAAAAAGTCGGTTGAAAATCTCATCCACCATATTTCTAACCACTTCATCCAGCAACTGGGCCTCAGCTGTATTGAAAGAAAGATTGGCGCTGTAATCAAAGCTCCTGCTTACTTCGAAATCATCCTGGGTATTCTCCAGGTTCTTTTTAAGCTTTATTTTAATGGTAACAGTTAAACGGTTGGTACTTGCCTGCCGGTTACTGATACCCACAGTCTGGGTACCATTATAAGTAACAATACTACCGCTAACCACATAATGAGCATCGTCGCTGGTAACACGGGTAAGTTTTGTCTGATTGGTAATTTTTTGCTGCAGTTTATCATTCAGTTTTGGACTCAACTGCGGGTTGATATAGCTGGCCTTATTATCAATAAATTCCAACTTGATCGTTTTTACTTTCGGATCAATCACCGCATCGTTGAATGCATACTTCACTTTACAGGCCGAAAGGAGCATCACTATGCTCAAACAAATGAAAAGGTAGTTGAAATGATATGATCCTGTTATTTTTTTCATAGTCCTGTTATTCTTCAATATCGTATTCCTTCAGTTTTCGGTATAAAGTTCTTTCACTGATACCCAGATCGATGGAAGCATCCCGACGTTTACCCTTATGTTTTTTCAGCGCTTTCAGTATCAGTTCTTTTTCCTTATCCATAATATTCAGTGATTCCTCTACTTCTTCGTGGTGATGAATATCTTCTTCATGAAGCAATACCGGCTGTCCGTTGGTAACCGGTAGTATCTGATGTGGTGAACTAACAGCACTATTCATAACCTGTTGCATATCTCCGCCATTTACCTGAAATTCCTGCAACAAAGAATCACGGGTGAAATTGGCTGCCGAACCAGCCAGAGAAGGGTTCTGTAAAATTTCCAGAAACATTTTTTTCAGCTCCGTTACATCCTTCTTCATGTCGAAAAACAACTTGTATAAAATTTCTCTCTCGTTGGCAAACTCACCCGTATAATTTCCTGCCTGAGCTGCCAGTACGGGCATACGTGAGTATTTGTTCTGGTCGGGCAGAAACTGAGCCAATGTGGCCCCTGATATCTGGTTGGTTGGACTCAACACCGAAATCTGTTCTGCAATATTCTTTAATTCACGTACGTTGCCCTGCCAGGGATGGTTAATTAACATTGATTTGGCATCATCATCCAGCTGAACCGGCGAAGTTTTATAGCGTTCTGCAAAATCCACCACAAATTTCCGGAAGAGGAGGAGTACATCTTCTTTTCGGTCGCGTAAAGAAGGTACACGTATCGGAACCGTACTCAAACGGTAATATAAGTCTTCCCTGAAACGTCCTTTCTGTGTAAACTCCAGTAATTCGCGGTTGGTGGCAGCAATTACACGTACATCTGTTTTCTGTACTTTGGATGAACCCACACGTATAAATTCTCCGGTTTCCAATACACGTAACAGGCGGGCCTGTGTACCCAATGGCATTTCTCCGATTTCATCCAGAAAGATGGTACCACCACTCACGGTTTCAAAATAACCTTTGCGGCTGTCTACCGCACCGGTAAATGCGCCTTTCTCATGACCGAAGAGTTCTGAATCAATTGTGCCTTCCGGAATGGCGCCACAGTTTACTGCGATAAATGGATTGTGTTTGCGTGCAGACAATGCATGAATAATCTGCGAAAATACTTCCTTACCCACACCACTTTCGCCCACTATCAAAACAGTAAGATCGGTAGCCGCTACCTGAACCGCCGTATTTAACGCATGGTTCAGTGCCGGTGAATTACCGATGATACCGAATCTGTTTTTTATACTTTGTAGATCCATAATTTAGATTTGTTGATCGCTGATCGCGGATGTCGGATGCTAGATCGCAGATGTCAGATTTTATATCTGTAATCTGACATCTGCCATCACTTCCTCATTTCTTATTCCCTTCGACTACGCTCAGGGCAGGACTTATTTACTTCTTTCTCCTCTCAACGTGGTCTTGGTGCAGTCTGTAACTTTTACCATGACATAGGTTCCTTTCAGTTGTTCATCCATGCTTTTTTTAGGGAATACCAGTACCTTATTCTGACTGGTTCTGCCCATCCAATCGGCATCACTTTTCCGGCTATTGCCTTCTACCAGTACCTTGAATGTTTTGCCCAGGTCTTTTTCATTGCTTGCCCTGGAAAGTTGACCCTGAAGGTCTACAATTTCCTGCAGCCTTCTTTTTTTCACGTCTTCAGGAATATCGTCTGTATATCTTCTGGCTGCAAGTGTACCGGGGCGTTCACTGTAAAAGAACATATAACTCATATCATAACCACTATACCGCATAATGCTGAGTGTATCCTGATGGTCTTCTTCCGTCTCCGTACAGAAGCCAGCAATAATATCGGCACTGATACCACATTCGGGTAATAGTTCTCTGATACGGTCTACCTTGGCCATATACCATTCACGCGTATAGGTTCTGTTCATCAGCTGAAGTATTCTGGTACTGCCGCTTTGTACAGGCAGGTGAATGTATTTACAGATATTTTCATGACGGGCCATGGTATGCAGTACTTCATCTGTAATATCTTTTGGATGGGAGGTACTGAAACGTACACGTAATTCCGGACTTACCAATGCTACTTTTTCGAGTAGTACAGCAAAAGTTACGGTCTCATCTTTCTGCTCGTCGATCCAGTAATAACTGTCTACATTCTGACCGAGCAGGGTTACTTCTTTATATCCTTTCTCAACAAGATCGGTTACTTCATGCAATATAGAATAGGCATCACGGCTTCTTTCACGACCACGTGTAAAAGGTACCACACAGAAGCTGCACATGTTATTACAGCCTCGCATAATTGAAACAAATGCGCTGATGCCGTTGCTGTCTATACGAACAGGGGCAATATCGCTATAGGTTTCCTCACGGCTCAATAATACATTCACGGCTTTCTGTCCGGTTTCTGCTTCTTCAATCAATCCGGGCAAGCTTCTGTAAGCATCAGGACCCACAACAATGTCTACCAGTTTTTCTTCTTCCAGTAACTGCGCTTTCAGTCGCTCAGCCATACAGCCCAGCATCCCGATTAATAAACCCGGTGTTCTTTCTTTTAGTTTCCGAAACTCCGTGAGTCTTTTACGAACCGTCTGTTCTGCTTTTTCGCGGATAGAGCAAGTGTTAAGCAGAATGAGGTTGGCCTCTTCCACATTTCTGGTAGCGCCAAAACCGGCATTGTTCAGAATAGATGCAATGACTTCGCTGTCTGCAAAATTCATGGCACAGCCATAACTCTCTATGTAGAAATGTTTCGAATAACGATTGGGGTCATTCGCAAATGGACTAAACGCTTCTCCCTGGCGGGCTTCATCATGTACTTTGTCTCCGATAGCCAATACATCCATGAATAATAAAATTTATAAGTAGCAAAATTAACAAAATTGTCTCGTTTTTGTGTCAGTTTGACAGGTTTTAAGGCTTGAAAATTGTGTTAATCAATTAGTTTTGCATCGAAAATGCCCCGTACACATGAAGAAATGGTTCTTTTGGATGCTGTTCCTTGTAACCGGTTCAGCAGCTTTTTCTCAGGATATAGTTGTCAACAAACTTCGTAGTGAAACATCGAGAACGATTAAAAAGGAGGCGGATACCAGCCGTTGGACCTGGAAAAGGGGGGGATTACTCAGTGCCAACCTTTCACAGGGGTCTTTGAGTAACTGGGCAGCCGGGGGTGATAATTTTTCACTGGCGGTTAGTTCCTATTTCAATTTTTTCTATTTTTTTAAAAAGGGAAAGCATAACTGGGACAATAATTTCGATATGAACCTGGGGTATGTACAAACGACCAGTTTGGGTGGACGTAAGAATGATGACCGTTTTGATTTTCTGAGTAAGTATGGTTATAAGATGGATAGTACCGGTAAGATTTTTCTTTCCAGCCTGTTCAATTTCCGTTCACAGTGGTTTGATGGTTATACTTTTTCGGGTGGCGTACCTTCTTTTGCTTCTTCGTTTTTATCGCCTGCTTATATTATTCTATCAGTAGGTTTTGATTACAAACCCAACGATAAGCTTTCTGTCTTTGTTTCGCCGTTAACATCCAGGCTGACCGTTGTTGCCAATAATAAATTATCTGCGCAGGGTAAATACGGGGTGCCTGCCGGTAAAAACTCTGTGAATGAGATAGGTACTTTTGCAACCGTTAACTACAATAATACGATCGCCAAAAATGTTACCTATAAAGCAAGGCTTGATATATTTTCTAATTATAACAACAGGGCGCAGAACATAGACTTCTTTATGACCAACCTGTTTTCTTTCAAGATCAATAAATTCTTCTCAGCTACTTATAGTCTCGATCTCATTTATGATGATGATGTTCGTCTGTTCGGCCCAAATAAAACATCCCCTGGCCTGCAAACCAAAAGCCTGATCGGTATTGGTTTTCTGAAACCTTTGAATGTGAGGAAAGGATGATCAAATGCCTGATGGAGGATCGCTGATGTCTGATTTGTATTGTATTGCAGATGACTTATTCAATCAGAAATCAGACATCAGCGTTCAGAAATTATGCTTTTACCTTCAACAGATGCTTTATTTTGTTTGCTTTGTGAGTGAGGTCCTGGTAGTCTTTGTGCATAATGGTTACATGGCCCATTTTTCGGCCGGGCTTGGTTTGTAGTTTGCCGTATAGGTGCACAAACACATTATCCATCTTCAATACCTCTTCCAGGTTTTCATAGCTTGCATTACCTGAATATCCTTCGGCACCCAGCAGGTTTACAATTGCGGATGGAAGAATGGCATCAGGGTTGCCCAGTGGGTAGCCGAGCATGATGCGCCATAACATATCATACTGGCTTGAATAATTGGCTTCAATGGTATGATGGCCGCTGTTATGAACCCTTGGAGCCGTTTCATTAACCAGCACTTCTTCATTTTTATCGACAAAAAGTTCAACCGCAAAAAGCCCCGGACTTTGTAGTGCTTTTACAACCCGTAAAGCGATGGCTTCCGCTTTCCACAATACTTTTTCCGGTAAATGTGCAGGACTGATCTGGTAATCTAACAGATTCAACAACGGATCAAATACCATTTCAGCAGGCGGATAGAGGGTCGTTTCTCCTTTTTCATTCATCGCCACAATCATGGCAATTTCTTTCTCTATCGGCACCATTTTCTCCAGAACAGCTGGGGCATCAAAGCCTTTACTGATATCCTGCTCATCTTTTATTACCTGAACCCCTTTGCCATCATAACCACCTTGCCCGACTTTATGTACGGCAGGAAGAAAACCATGGTGCTGGGTCAATTCTGCCAATGTTTCGGTGATGATAAAGTCGGAGGTAGGAATATCATGATCCTGATAAAACTGTTTCTGCAGTATTTTATTCTTGATGGTTCTGATAGCAGATGGTTTGGGGATCACTCTTACACCCTCTGCTTCGAGTTTTTCAAGTGCATCCACATTCACTGCTTCAATTTCAATGGTAAGTACATCCAGTCCTTTTCCAAACTGATACACCGTATCAAAATCGTTGATATTGCCTTTTACAAAATGATGGCATAAATGAGCCGCCGGGCAATTGGGGTCGTTTTCGAGAACGTATGTTTCTACTGTATAATTGGCTGCAGCCTGTAATAACATTCTGCCTAACTGTCCACCACCTAAAATGCCTGCTTTCATAAATGATTGAATGGGCAGCAAATATAGTTGATCCGTTTGAAGACTGAAACGGAGGTGTTTATACTGTTTTTGTGATGGCCCTTACTTCATAGGAATTGTCTTCCAGTGAAATTTTCGCTTCCAGATCAAGTGGAGGAAACTGCATCAGAAAATATTCGCCATACTCTACCCATTTCATAGGTATGATTTGCGATAATTCATCAAAAAAATTGTAATAAGATGCACCTTCTTTAATGGCAGGTGTTTGTTGAGTAGCCGGAATGTTTTTTTTTTCTGTAAGCGCCTGAAATATTTGTGGTACCCATATTGGCACATAATTTTCATCATCAAGACCGTTACCTTCCAGTATGTCTTCCAGATCAACGATCATTTCTGCAGTTGCATTTTTTCCGGTGATGGCCAGTACAAGTTGTTTCAGCGTATATAATAAGAGAGGCTCAGACATAATGTAGTTTAATGCTGTGGAATTTTTTTAGTTGTCAGTAGCACCAGGTTTGGCGGCACTGGGGAACATGGTTACTATTTCATCATATGCCGGCGGATTTTTTAATACGATTACCACCCAGTCTACGGTGCTGCTTACTACAGCGGGAGGCACTTTGGTTTTATCGAGTGAATAGGAAATGCCTGCTTTGGCTGTATTGTAAGCAAGTGTTAAGCGGGCTTTTTTTCCGCCTTTCTTACCGGTTTTATCTGAAACGCCGGGTTTTGCTGCATCAACCATTGCCAAAGCTACGGCATTCGTCATGATAGCTGAAGAAGCAAATTTGCTGGAAGCATCAGGAATATCAGCAACCCTTCCTGAGGGGGCAGTTCCTGTTTCAAGTCGTACTTTGTGTTGCAGTTCTGTAGTTTGCCATCCATGATCACCATAGCCATGTCCGCCATCTGCATCATAGGTTGTGGGGTCACCGGCAGTAAATGCACCCTGCAGAACAGGCGTTGAAATGGAAAAACGCTGAACAGGAGTTGCCTGTGTATGGGTATCAGTTGTTAAAGCTTTGGCACCCATAACATCAGCTTCATTCTCCAGCACTGCATCATCATTCACTGCAATACCTTTTAGTTGCGTGGTTGCCTGTACTTTGCCTTGTTTTTGTTGTACTACATGCCAGGCTTCATGCGGCAAATGTTTTTCCTGACCAGGCGCCACATGAATATCTGTACCCTGTGCATAAGCATAGGCATTGAGTTGGGCGGGTTTGGATGAATTGGTATGCACTTTCACATCATCCATGCCAACACCCGATAATTGTTCTATCCCCGATTTTAATTGATCCGGTAAACCTGTCTTATTTTCTTTTTTCTGAATAACAGAAACAGCCGGTAAGGAAAGAAGTGATTTATTGTGATTCGCCATAGACATGAATGCCTGTAATTGTGCTACCTGAGGACTGCTATTGGCAATTTGCTGGAGTTGATAAGCACCTACGATTGCTGGGAGCGAATCAGATTCTTCTCCTGCCATTTTTTGTTCCGCCACATAATGGGCGGAAGATTTGGATTGGCTTTCTGTTGTTTGGTTGACCTGATTTTTCATAGTTCTTCAGCGTGAGCTGATGCTATGTTTACAAATTACTAATGTTTTCTGAATAATAGCATACTATTCTGTTTTATCTTCCATACCGGAAATTATTTGCTTAATTTTGTACCAATGATTCCTGATTACCCTCATAAACTGTTCAGCGACAAGCGTTTCTGCTATTGCCTGCTGATGGAAGCATTGGCCATGGATGCCGCATAACAGTCTTTCCGGATTTTCTTACTATTATTCATCTTATTAAACATATTGTATGGAAACAATTACCAGTACTATGGTACCATCAAACCCCATAACTGATTTTCTCCCTTTGCAAGGCACAGATTATGTAGAATTTTATGTAGGTAATGCCAAGCAGGCAGCACATTTTTATAAAACGGCTTTCGGTTTTCAAAGTCTGGCATATGCCGGACCGGAAACAGGTGTAAAAGACCGGGCCAGTTATGCTGTTCGTCAGAACAAACTCACATTTGTATTTACTACCGCACTTCGTACAGATAATCCCATTGCTGATCATGTATACAAACACGGAGATGGTGTAAAAGTGCTGGCATTAAGAGTGGAAGATGCAGCTGATGCCTGGAAACAAACAACAGCGCGTGGGGGAAAAAGCTATCTTGAGCCGCAGCAGTTTACAGATGAATATGGAGCGGTGGTAATGAGTGGTATACACACTTATGGAGATACCGTGCATCTGTTTATTGAAAGAAAAAATTATACAGGCGCTTTTTTACCGGGATATCGAAAATGGAATAGCCATTACAATCCATCAGAAACAGGACTTTTATATGTAGACCATTGCGTGGGTAATGTTGGCTGGAACCAGATGAACCCCTGGGTTAAATTTTATGAAGAAGTAATGGGTTTTAAAAATATACTCAGTTTCGATGATAATGATATTTCTACAGAATACTCAGCATTGATGAGTAAGGTAATGAGTAATGGTAATGGTTTTGTTAAGTTCCCGATCAATGAGCCCGCTGAAGGAAAGAAAAAATCGCAGGTAGAAGAATACCTTGATTTTTATAATGGAGAAGGATGTCAGCATGTGGCACTGGCTACCAACGATATTGTGAAAACAGTAACCGATTTGCAAAACAGAGGAGTTGAATTTCTAAAAGTGCCTACAACCTATTATGATGATTTATTAGATAGGGTAGGACATATCGATGAAGACCTGAATCCGTTGCGTGAGTTGGGTATTCTGGTAGATAGGGATGATGAGGGATACCTGCTTCAGATTTTCACCAAACCGGTTGAAGACAGACCCACCCTTTTCTTTGAGATCATTCAACGTAAAGGAGCCAAAAGTTTTGGTAAGGGTAATTTCAAGGCCCTTTTTGAAGCCATTGAGCGTGAACAGGAGAGCAGGGGGAATCTGTAGTTTTTTGCTGTGAGCTTTGAGCTACGAGCTGTGAGTTTTGATAAGTTGCATTTGAAGGATATTCAGTCTATTTGGGAGTGTAAGTATTTCTGTTTAACCAGTATAATCCCAAATCGAATGAGCGAGCCTGCCATTTATTTCAATAATAGCAGAAAATTTAAAGTAGCCACCCGTTAAGGCTCATAGCTCGAGGCGCAAAGCTCATAGCCTAATTTTTTCGATGGTAATGATTTTTAACTAGTAGTTAGCCAATTATCATAAAAAGTTAATTGGCTAACCGCTAATAGCTAAAAGCTAATGGCGCCCCCAACAATGCGCAATATTTTCACCCCGTATTCGTTTCTTTAACAGGCTATTGAATGCCTGTTATTGTTGGTTTTGTTATTTTGCAAACATGAAGTACCTCTCTATCTTTTGTGTTCTTGGCTTTCTGTCTACCGGGTTACAGGCACAGAATGGCTTTATTGAGAACCAGCGTGTTTTTCCACGTGTTGCTGGTGCTATCCGATCAAAAGAAGATACTTTAAAAAAACAATTTGCAGCAGCCAGGTTAAACTGGCCAGCGAAAGATATGTATGTGAGGAGCTTTAAGTACGATAGTCAGTTGGAAGTATGGGTAAGAAATACTTCAGCAGAACCTTATAAGTTATTCAAAACCTACAAGATATGCGCTCTTTCCGGTACTCTTGGCCCAAAGCGCATGGAAGGAGATTATCAGGTGCCGGAAGGTTTTTACTATATCAATGAATTCAATCCTAAAAGCATGTATCATTTGTCGTTGGGACTGAATTACCCCAATGCCTCTGACCTTTTGCTTAGTGATTCTATCAAGCCCGGGAGTGATATTTATATCCACGGAAGTTGTGTAACAGTAGGCTGCATACCTATTCAGAACGACCAGATTGAGGAACTATATGTATTGGCCTCCCATGCGCGTAACCAGGGACAGGATTTTATTCCGGTTCATATTTACCCCGTTCGTTTCAGTAATAACCGAAGCCAGGAATACCTTTCCCGTAACAGTAAAGAAGACAGCGATTACCAGAAATTCTCCACCCGTTTAAAAGAAGTGTACGACTTCTTTGAAGAACATAAAAAGCTACCCCTCATTTCGGTAAATAAGAAAGGGGAGTACGTAATTTTATAATGTATGATGGCTGATCGCTGATGTCGGATATGGGATTGGCATTGATTGATATAGGTATCGAACTGTAAAATTAAATCAGACATCAGCGATCCTACATCATCCATTATTCCTCCGCCATTTATTTTTCATTACCTCTATCAACTGCATTGCATCAGGTGTGAGTTTGAGATAGTATACACCACCAATCATGATGGAGGAGAATACAATACCATTCAGGATGATGGAAGTCCAGCCGGTTAGGTGATGGAAAGAAAAATAGCATATGCCATAGGCCGCTACACTTAATAAGATGGCATAAACGGTTTTCATATTAAATGGCTGCATATGAAACTTGCGACGCAGAAATTCGTAGCGGATAAAATTATAGATACCATAGGCAATCAATTCGGCAATGGCTGAGCCGAGGATACCGTAATGTTTGATAAGGTAATACGTAAGGGGAAAGCGAAGCCCAATGAGTACCACGCCACTGATAAAATCAAAACGCCAGAAAGTAGAAGTATTGATGACCATGGCATTTAAGCCTGTCCCAGCGTCAACAATACGTACCATGCTTAATACAAAAATTACCTTCATGCCATCCAAATAATCTTTCTGTATATCTAAGACAGTAATCCCTTCCTTGACACTCAACCAGATATTGCCAAATAGAAACAAGGTTAAGATGAGTAAATTGATACAGGAGCGGGAGTAGATGCGATTGATTTCTGTATAGTTTTTATCTTTCCAAGCCCTTGATAAAAAACTGGAAGATACTGCTGTAATACTTCTTTGAGGCACCTGCAATACATTGGCCACATATTGTGCAAAAACAAAAATCCCCACAGCTTTAAGTCCAAGGATACTTGCGATGATAAAACTGTCGATCGTCGCAGCCACGGAAGCAATCAGTGTACCTCCATACAACAAGGCTTGCATGGATAGCATTTTTTTCCAGAATTTTCGTGTAACCCTGCTTAGCCTAAAATTGAAACGCAGTTTGCCAGTTTTAATCAGGTAAATAAGAAGGACTAGAAAAATTATGAGGTATTGAAATGCAAACAGATAAATGAAAACCTCAAAGCTGATTAGCTTTAAGTAAAACAACAAAATCAGAATACAGATAAGAGACCTGAAAACAGTTTCTTTTAAAAAATTGGATACAACAGATAATTGTAAGGCCCAGCTGAATCCTTCAAGCACAGAAAAGAATAACATACCCATGGCAAAAGGAAACATCCAATAATAATATTGTACAATTAGTGGGGATCGGTCGATGAATTTTTTTACAAAATAGGGTTGAAATACTAGGCCGCTGACAAGTACTATGATAAAACCGATTAATGAAGCAATCATGGCCCAACTCATCAAGTCAATTTTATCCTGCGCAAGATTGTCTTTATAGTAGGGATAGAATTTATAGATTACGGGAATCATTCCCAAGGCACCAAAAGCCATCATGTTTTGGGCGAAGTCAAAGAAAATACGAGTAAGGCCAAACTGCTCAACTGTGAGAGAGCCATTCAGTGTAGATAAATAATGGTTCACAAAGCCTATCAGAAAGCCAATATAGATCAACACACTTGAAATAATGGTTTGCTTCCTGATACTTCCCATGCCCGGTAAAAATTGATTGTTTCGGTGTTTATCAAAGCTGTCTGAAACCGTTTTTCAGACAGCTTTGTATTCATCGGCTAAAAATAGGATATTCGGGGCAGGATGAAAGAATTGAAAATCATAAAATTCAGATCAACTCTTTTTACGCTTTTGATCGGATGCTGTTTTCTGTACCAGACTGCCTGCACGGGTAAAAAAGAATCCGGGAAGATGGTTTTCTATTACAATGAAACGACCGGTATTGCTACCCTTGACCCGGCATTTGCCAAGAACCAGTCGATCATGTGGGCCATTCATCAGGTTTATAACACATTGGTAGAAATTGACAGCAACCTGAATATTGTTCCCTCACTGGCAAAAAGCTGGGAGATTGATGCCGGCAGAACCACCTATACTTTTCACCTCCGAAACGATGTATATTTTCATGATAGCCCTGTTTTTCCCGGTGGCAAGGGGCGTAAGATGGTAGCTGATGATGTTGTGTTTAGCCTTAACCGTATTATCGATAAAAATACCGCCAGCAGCGGCGCCTGGATTTTTAACAAACGTGTTGATACGGTTCATCCCTTTACAACCATCAATGATTCTACTTTTCAGGTAAAACTGTTACGTCCCTTTCATCCCATTCTGGGTATCCTGAGTATGCAGTATTGCAGTATTATTCCGAAGGAAGCGGTGTTGACTTATGGCAAGGACTTCAGACGCAATCCATGTGGTACAGGGCCTTTCAGGTTTATTTCCTGGGATGAAGGTGAGGCATTGGTGCTGCATAGGAATGAGCAATACTGGGAAAAAGATAAGGAGGGGGAACGCTTACCTTATCTGGATGCAATACAGGTAAGTTTCTTTGATAATAAAGCCACTGAATTTTTACAGTTCAGGCAGGGTAAGCTCAGTTTCATCAATGATATTGATCCTTCTTTTAAAGATGAATTGCTTACCAAAAAAGGGGAACTGAGAAAAGAATGGCAGGGCAGGTTGCATTTGAATAAAACGGCTTATCTGAACACGGAATATTTTGGCATACTGGTAGATGAACAAAATCCGCTGGTGAAAAAATCACCTGTCCGGCTGAAGCTGGTTCGACAGGCCATGAATTATGCCATTAACCGGCCACAGCTGATGATGTATATGCGCAATTCGATTGGCATTCCGGCAGAAGCTGGTTTTGTACCTGGCGGACTCCCTTCCAGAAATGTGGAATTGGTAAAAGGGTATACTTATGATCCGGGTAAAGCAAGGCAATTGCTGAAACAGGCAGGGTTTACTGATACCAGAACAATTCCTGCAATAACATTGCTTACCATTCCCATCTATGCAGATATTGCCAGTTTTGTGGCTAAGCAGATGGAAGAAATAGGACTTCCGGTACAGGTAGAGGTAATTCAGAAAAGTCTCTTACTGGAACAGACGGCCAAATCGCAGGCCTTGTTTTTCAGGGGTAGCTGGATTGCCGATTATCCGGATGCAGAAAATTATATGGCTATGTTTTACAGTAAGAACCCGGCACCGCCCAATTATACCCGCTATAAAAATCCGGTTTTCGACCAGTTGTATGAACAGGCTTTGCTGGAAACCAATGATTCTGCACGTTACGCGCTTTACCGTACCATGGATCAACTGGTAATCAATGATGCACCTGTTATTCCCATCTGGTACGATATGGCCATTCACTTTGTACAAAACAATGTACAGGGATTCAGAACAAACGCACTAAACCTGCTTGAACTTCGAAGGGTGAAGTTGGTGGGAGCTGTTAGCTATTAGCCTTAAGCTTTTAGGTATTGAGTATTAGGATATATTATTTACTCACTACTGACTACTCACTACTCACCATTGACCATTGACCATTGACCATTCACAAAATCACCCTTTCTTCTTCAACTTATCCTTAAACACCTTCTCAAACTTCTCCAGTTTAGGTCTGATAACGAAGCGGCAATAGCCCTGGTTGGGGTTATCATTGTAATAGTTCTGGTGATAATTTTCGGCCGGGTAGAAATTTTTAAAGGGTTCAATAGTGGTTACGATCGGAGCATCCCATGCACCACTTTTATCTAACAGCGCTTTGTATTTTTCCGCTTTTTCTTTTTGTAATGCATTATGATAGTAGACTACGCTGCGGTATTGTGGGCCTATATCATTTCCCTGTTGATCGGGGGTGGTTGGGTCATGGGTTTTCCAGAATACTTCCAGTAATTCATCGTAACTGATTTTTTTAGGGTCAAACACGATCCTTGCCAGTTCCACATGCCCGGTATTTTTATCACATACCTGTTCATAAGTAGGGTTTTCTACAAAACCTCCACCATAACCACTGATCACTTCCAATACACCATCCAATCGCTGAAAAAAAGCTTCTGTACACCAGAAACAGCCCTCTCCGAAAGTAGCAGTATCTGTCTGTATACCGTCATAGTTCTTTTTTATATCCATTTTCTTTGTTTTTGTAGTTGCAGATGGCTGTGCGCATGATACCAGGCTCATCCCCAGTACCAGCAAACTCATAATCACTCGCATAGTTCCTCTTTTGATAAAATTACGTAATTGATAGTATAACAGTTTAGACGCCGCAGATGTTCTGTACTTACAAAAAGGATAAAATTTCAGATGTCAGATCGCAGATATCAGATTTTACATCTTACATCTGCGATCTGACATCTGAGATTAAAAGCTCCTCCCTTACCTTTGCGCCTGAATTAGCTATATGCGATTATACCCGGAAACCGCCCTTACACAGCTCGAGTTTGATAAAGTGCGCACTCTGTTAGAGGGGTATTGTAAAACTGTATACGCTAAGGAAAAGGCACAGCAATTGCGTATTCATACCCGGAAAGAATATATTGAACTGGAACTGAAACAAAGTTTTGAGTTTAAATCTATTTTACAGCAGGCCCAGTATTTTCCGAATGATTTTAGTCTGCCCCTTCAAAAAGAAATTAAACTACTCGGTATTCAGGGCGCATTGATTCCCGGTGAGCAGTGGCTGCAGATTCGTAAACTGGCAGAGAATACATCCAATATTTTCCGTTGGTTTGATCTGGAGCGCAGACAGGCTTTTCCAGCCATGGCCCATGTACTTGATGGAAGCTATTATGAAAAAGTAATTATTGAACTAATTGATGAAGTCATAGATGAGCAAGGTAATGTAAAGGATAATGCTTCTGATGATTTACACAAGATCAGAATGAATTTGTTCCGAAAAAGGAATGAACTACGGCGCATGTTCGAGAAAGTCGTGAGCAAACTGGCCAAAGCAGGTTACACGGCAGATATAGATGAAAGCTTCAGTAATGGGAGAAGGGTAGTGGCCGTTTTCTCAGAACATAAAAGACAGGTAAAGGGTATTTTACATGGCGAAAGCGACAGTCGCAAAACGGCCTTTATTGAACCGGAAGAAACCATTGATCTCAATAACCAGGTATTTACACTGGAAAATGAAGAGGCCAAAGAAGTACAAAGAATATTAAGACAACTTACGGCACGCATAGCTGTTTATGCACCTTTACTGGAACAATACCTGTTAATTGCCGGAGAATTTGATTTCATCAGGGCCAAAGCCAAACTGGCCATTGATATGAATGGACAATTGCCGGAATTATCAGACAAAGCGCATATTCATCTCATCAATGCGTACCATCCTTTATTGTTCCTGTATAATAAGTCAACCGGTAAACCCACCATTCCTGTAACCCTTACACTGGATGATAAAAACAGGATACTGGTGATCAGCGGCCCCAACGCAGGTGGTAAAACCGTTACCATGAAAACCATTGGACTTAACCAATTGCTATTGCAAAGTGGGTTGCTGGTACCGGTGAGTCCGGATTCGCAGATGGGAATTTTCAAACAGTTATTTATTCATATCGGCGATACGCAAAACCTGGAATTTGAATTGAGTACCTACAGCAGTCACCTGCTGCACATGAAATATTTTATTGAGTCGGCCAATGGGAAAACCATGTTCTTTATTGATGAACTGGGTAGCGGCAGCGATCCGAATCTGGGTGGGGCTTTTGCGGAAGTAATTATGGAAGAACTGGCCCGCAGACATTCTTTCGGTGTGGTAACCACGCATTACCTTAACCTGAAAGTAATGGCCAACAGAACACAGGGTATTATTAATGGAGCCATGCAGTTTGATGAGGTGAATCTTCAACCCATGTACAAACTGATTGTAGGTAAGCCAGGCAGTTCATACACATTTGCCATTGCAGAAAGAATTGGTTTGCCGAAACACCTGATTAACCGCGCCAGAAAACTGGTTGATGAAGACCATTTTAAACTGGATCGATTACTGAACAGAACAGAACAGGATCTGCAGCAACTGGAACAGGAGAAAAAACAATTGCATAAGCTCCTGCGTGAGAACGACAGACTCAAAAAGGAAATGGAAACGGTGATGGATAAAGAAAGGCACCGTCAGCAGGTAGAGTTACTCAAAAACCAGAACAGGATTACTGAAGAGAGACTGGTTTACTTAAAAGATATGGAGCGTAAGCTGAAACAGATTGTGCTTGACTGGAAGAAATCCGAGAACAAACAGGATGTGATTAAAAACCTGCAAAATCTCCTGTTCAAGCAGAAAGAAACCATTGTAGTCAATAAACTCGCTAAAAAAGTAGACCTCAAATACAAAGAACTCAATCAGCATATCGCTGTTGGGGCACTTGTTAAACTCAAAAAAAATTATCAGGTGGGTGAGGTGAAAGAGATCAGGGGTAAAAAAGCCATTGTTCAGGTAGGCATGCTCCCCATACATGTAGATATGGCCGATCTGGTGGTGGTGGAAAAATTGACTGATACAGCCGCTAAGTAGTAGGGTGAATGGTCAATGGTGAATAGGTACAGTAAAATTCACCATTGACCATTCATGACTCATTATCCTTTCTTATACACTGCCTTTGTACTCATTTCTCCCTGAGGGGTGTTGATCGTAGATAAAAGCGTTAATGTTTTACCATCGCCACTTATTTCCCACTTTTCAATACCTGTCAGGTCAATACTTTGTCCCTGAAATTCAAGTGTCAATTTAATATCCACTTTAAAGCGTTGGTCACCATCCCAGTTAAGTGTTGATGTTTTTTTACTGTTCATGATGCCGGTGTTCTGTGATTCTTTGCCGACAGTATGTGTTTCAGTAATTTCGTAATTACTACCATCAAATCCTGCACCGCTTAATGTCATTTTAATAGCCGATTCAGACTGGTCAATTACAATTTTGCTGTAAGCACCTCTGGCCCCGAATTGTCCGAGTTCACTGGCGCTTTCATCCAGATTCCAGGTACCTGAGAAATTAGCAGCTTTATACGAAAAAGAGAACAGGATCGTAAGGCTCATAAAAGCCGTTGCAAATAGAAAAAGTTTACGGGTCATAGTTGTTAATTTTGATAAATATAAGGAAATAAGGTAATTGGTTTTACCTTACATACTGTTTTCTATGAGTGGGTGAACAATGAAGAGAATTGCTGCCAGCAGATCTGAGCAGTATATTTTATAAGAAATGATAATTGTCTGACTTAATATCTGTAGAACCAATTGTCTGACTAAAGCATTTTTACAGTAAGACAGTATCGAGTTTCAATTTCTGCAATGCTTTTACCAATAGGATTTTATCTTTTGTGGTTGCATACTTATTGGTTTATCGCCGATTTGATCTCTATTAACTCGCCTAAGAATTTGGTTATTTTCGACTGCTCATTTTTTTGATACTGCCCAGCAATCCGGCCGATTTCAATATTGAATGTTTCTATTTCAGTCTTTCGTTTATGGAGAATATCCTGATAAGTTGAAATCAACTGTCCTTCAGAAGTACTACTGATTAGTAAAAGCTTTTCCAATAGTGTTTCCGCTTTTAAATGGATACCCTCTGCTGCCGCTATAACAATACATTCATCAATGACTTGTTTCGCTAGTTGTAAAGCTTTTTCGTTTCGTTTAAAAATACCATTATCAATTTCCAATAACGGGCATAGGGAATTAAATACACAGTTCAGAATGGCTTTTGACCAGATAACCGGTTGTATATCTTCTTCCGGGGTAAATACTAAATAGGGGTTGTTGAGACTTTTGACAATGGCTGTCAGGTTCGGGATATTACCTTTTATGACACCAATCGGTGAATTGGATGCCGGTTTGAATTTCAATTGATGGGTCTCAATATGCTGAGACGAAGCAAAAAGTACGCATCGGTAAATTTCAGTAAATCCATAGCTGATGAATGGATTTTCAACATGTAAGCCATTTTGCAGTACAACAATTGGAGAATCACCAACACGATCCTTCAGGTTGTCTGCCATTTGATGGTTACTGAATGATTTGGTTGTTAAAATGATAATTCCATCCAGAACAGCATAATTGTTTACTGTACTTATATGGATATTACTTTTTACTATTTCGCCTTTATTTACGGCTACCTGAATGGTTTCTGTGTATTCCTTTTTGTCATGATCACGTCCATGAAGCAGGATCACTTTTTTTCCGGTATAAGATAAAAATACAGCCAATGCCTTACCAATGGCACCGGCGCCAATTATATATATCGTAGGGTTTGTAGTATGCATAAAGTAGTTATTATATATCGGCTTGATAAAAACTTTCCGATGGAATTTTATTTCCGTGTAAGCCACTCAGCATGGCAATTTGCCCGATATGCGTTATGATATCAGAAATGGGCCCCTGAAGTAATTTTTTACATAACACGATATCTATGGTAACTTCTTCAATCGTTAATGATAATTCTTTCATCTCATCTAAGAATCGATTTGTTTCACCGGTAAAGTCGAGTGATTGGTAGCTGGAAACAGGAAAAGATTCGCCTTTAATAAGGCATGTTGTTTTAACAGCAAGATCATACATGTGTTGTATGATTTCATTAGGTGACCGGGTATGTTTATTTAGTTTAACTACACCGAAATCTGCTTTTGAGCCCTGGGTGGCTTTAACAAAGCGATATTGTATTGTTTTTATAAGATGAATCAGTAGTTGATTGCTGGAATCCATGATTTTATTCGTTTATGGGTTTTCTCAGTTGGTTCCATTCTGATTTTAAAATACTATAACAAAATGTGTTTCTTCTAAATCCGTCTGACATCAAAGTGTGCCCGCGAAGTATGCCTTCAAATTTTCCCCCGATTTTTTCAATGGCTTTTCTTGATTGTATATTTCTTTCGTCTGTTTTAAATTCGACCCTGTGAGCATTCAGTGAATCGAAAGCGTACTGTAGTAACAGGTTTTTGCATTCGCCATTCAATCCGCTTCCCTGAAAAGCCTTTCCAATCCATGTAGCACCTATTTCCAATCGATCATCGGCGTTGGACACATTTAAAAAAGCAGTACTCCCCACATAGCAATTATTGTTTTTTGAAAAAATGCTGAACGAATACCTGGTTTGTATATTTCGTAATTCAATTGCTGTATGTATATACTCGCTCAGTAAATCTTTTGTGTAAATCTGTTTTGGTGAAAATTGTAACAAAGTAGGATCTTCTGTTGCGATATTTAGCAGATTATCAATGTCTTTGAGTTGTAAAGGTTCTAAACGTAAGCTCCTGCTTTCGAGAATAATATGGGTTGAGAATGTGAAATTCATTTTACGTGTATTGTGTGTCAATGAGTCTTCTGTGATAATTGATTTGTCCAAGATGATATGTCAGATGTGTGGTCAGGTGTATCAGTAAATAGCCTGTGGACGTTTTTTTATCGAATACCAGTATCGGGTATTGTTTTTCTAAATCGCTTTGCTGAAGATTGTTTAGTGAAGCGATTACTGTTTGTGAAGTTTTTTTTACCTCTTCCAGAAGTTCTCTTTTTGATACGTTTTTCAAGGAGAATTCAGCCTCTCTGTTTCGTATATAATGGTACCCTCCGATTTCTTTTCCTATATAGGTATTCAGATTCCCAATGAGATGCAGGCAAAGATTGCCAGCTGAGTTGGCAATCTGGTTTTCGGTTTTCCAGATATTAGCTTCTTTTTGATACAATGATATTTCATTGTATAACCTGTCAAGGTCTCTTGCGAATATTGTTTTTATGATTTCTATTATCATTTTATGAGTGTATTATTTTCTTTTCTAACAATGCTATATGAAGATTTCTGTGTTGTATCGGTAAATCATCCGTGTCAGGTGTTCTGTAGTTTTCAATAAATGAGAATCCGTAACCCTTATAGTAAGTAATAATTTTTTCGTTTTCGGCCCAGGTGTCCATTCGTATATAGCTCAGATTTTTTGACAGGGCGAACTGTAATGTCCAGTCAAGTACTTTGGCGAAGAGTTTCTCTCCTTTAAATTTTCTGTTTAATACAATGCGGTGAAGGTAAATGGCATCGCCGCTTTCTTTTTCGCGCCATATCAATTTATCCGTAAAGCATATACTGAAAATACAGGCTATTTCATCTTTGGCAACAATCTTGCATAAAAGATTATTCTGAACATCTGCCTGAATAAATTCTTTGTCATAGTTGTTCCATCCGATGTAATTATTGATCTTTTGAAAATGAATTGCTTCTTCAAATAAATGATAAATGATTGGTAAATCTTCCGTTGTTGCATTAGTTATGATATAACTCATATAATTGGTTTTACTCAACTTTATTCAGTTTGCTGTTTTTTGCACTATACAGAAAGTAGATACTGATGCCAATCAAACTCCATATCAGCAGACGTAACCAGGTTGCTTGATCGAGACTGAACATCAGGAAAAGATTGAATGCAAATCCAAGGCCGGCGATGATTGGCAGATTTTTTACTTTAAAAGGTCTATGCAGATTAGGTTGTTTAAATCTTAAGACTAAAACGGCTATACAAATCATGGCAAATGCGAATAGGGTACCAATGCTGGTCATTTTTGTTGCTTTTTCAATGGGGGTTAATGCGGCTACTATGGAAGAAATAAACCCCAAAAGTATTGTGCTCTTCCATGGAGTTTTAAATCGGCTATGAATTACTCCAAAAGGTTTTTGTGGCAATAATCCATCTTTAGCCATATTGAGAAAAATTCTTGTTTGTGATAGCAGCATCACCAGCATTACAGAAATTAAACCAATAACAGCCGCTATAGTAATTAAGAGTGATGCCCATCTAAGTCCTACTGAACCGAATGCAGAAGCTACAGGTGCCCCTAGGTCTATTTCGGAGTATTTTGTCATGCCAGTTAGGGTTAAAGAAACTAGTATATATAGCGTCGTGCAGATAATCAGTGAAGTGACAATGGCAAATGGAATATCTCTGGTTGGGTTTACGGCTTCCTGAGATTGTGTTGAAACGGCATCAAAACCGATAAAAGCAAAGAATACGATTCCTGCGGCTGTTAACACACCGGAAATGCCGAAATGACTTACACCTGTTGCATCGATTGTTTTTTCTGGGATAAAGGGTTGCCAGTTTGCAGGATTGATGTAGGCGATGCCTGCAACAATAACAAATAATACGGCTGCTACTTTTATGGCAACAATGATATTGTTTGCTTTTGCTGATTCTTTAATACCACGAACCAGTATATACGTAACTACCCATACAATCAATGCTGCAGGAAGATTAATAGAAAAGGAGGGAGGGCTTATGCCCAATTTTAGCGCCTCCTCTTTTGCCGTTACCGGATCGTTGGTTAACCAAAAAGGGAGATTTGTGATCCCTGCCAGCTGTAATAATTTTACAAAGTATTTAGACCAGCTTACTGCCACCGTTGTTGCACCCATCATATACTCCAGTATCAGATTCCATCCAATAAACCACGCGAAAAATTCTCCAATCGTTCCATACGAATAGGCATAGGCAGATCCTGAAACAGGTAATATACCTGCAAATTCCGCGTAACAGAAGGCAGCAAGCAAGCAACCTATGCCTGCCAATATAAATGATAATGCCAATGCCGGACCTGCATATTGATTGGCAGCTACACCTGTTAAAACAAAAATACCTCCGCCTATAACAGCGCCAACGCCGATGGCCGTAAGTTCCCATTTGCCTAAGGTTCGTTTCAGTTGACTTGTTTTAATGTCGTCATGGTAAGCTTCCAGTGGTTTCTTTCGCAATAGTTTTGTCAGATTCATTGATATCTGGTTTAGTTGGATGATAATGCAAATTCAACAGCAGCCTGTGCATGAATTTGTGTGGTATTGAAAACAGGTATAGCTATATCCTGCTGACTAATGAGTAAGGGTATTTCCGTGCAACCCAGAATAATTCCTTCGGCCCCTTCTGCAATCATTTTATTAATGATTGCGAGGTAAGCCTGTTTGGTTTCCGGAACTATGATTCCTTTTCCAAGTTCATTCACAAGGGTTTCCTCTATATAGTCTATCTCAGACTTTGTTTGTGGGATCAGTACTTCCAGCCCTTTTTGGTAAAGTTTTTGTTTATAAAAGTCAAGTTCCATGGTATATACGGTACCAAGCAGTCCAACTTTTTTCAATTGCTTTTTTTGAATGGCACGGGCTGTCGCTTCCCTGATATCAATAAGCGGTAGGTCAATTTTGTCTGCTATTCTTTCTGCTACAATATGTGCCGTATTTGCACCAAGCATAATCATATCTGCTCCGGCAGCTTTCAGCTTGTCTGCAGCATCGGCCAATAATTCAAAAGTTGCATCCCAGTTATATGCAGCATTATAAGAACTAAACAGTTTAAAATTTACAGAGTAAATAATGCACTCAGGAAAGTGTAAACCACCCAAAATTTTATTGGTTTCTTCATTGAAAAATCTGTAATAGTCAATGGTTGAAGTCCAGCTTGTTCCTCCAACTAATCCGATTTTTTTCATTGCATTTTATTTAAGTAGGGTTTTTATTTTAATTACCATTATATTATTCACCACTAATAAAATATCCATCTTCTACCAGGCGATAAGGTTGACTGATTTTTTTTGATAATTTTTCAAAATCTTCTTCATTTAATTCTTCTGGCTGATAGTAGGGAGTCGAGAATTTGTTGTAATGTATAGGGATGAGTTCTCTGGCCTGTAGTAATTTTGCCGCGTTAAAAGCCTGTTCCAGAGTCATGGATGCAGGTATGGTACTGTAAGCAAGCCCCAATGCCTGAAAATTTACAATTGCGCCATTTATCGGTAAAAAAGCGAAATCAATATTTTGGTTTTCTTTACCGAGTTGCCAAAACTTATTATGCCATATGGTATCACCACCATGGAATATCTTAAATCCGTTACATTCAATAATCCACGCTGTTTGATCGTGTCCGATACCATCAAGTGAGAATACTGATTTTATGCTGATTCCTTCTTCAGTAAATATTTCATCGTAGTCAAGATAAATAACATGTCTTGTAAGAGCGGGGATGTATTTTTCCAGTTTTTTATAAGCGATTATTTTTCCGTCTGGTTTCAAACATTTTTCAATAATAGAAATATCAAAATGATCTAAGTGCAGGTGTGTAAATACAATATAATCTGCCTTCGTAGTTAAGGAAAAATGAATAAGAGGTGTTCTTGGGTAACCTAGTATTCCGGAATAAGCTGTAAAATCTTCAACAGCATCAACTAATAGGGTCTTTTTGTTACATTCAATTTTAATTCCTGCCCAATTTAACTTCTGGATTTTCATAATAGTATCGTTTCAGGTATTATAATTTATAATAAAATACCAGTGAGGCTTTTTCAATCAGATGCTGTGATAGATAGAATCCAACTAGGGCGGGATTTGCGTTTGCATCGAGTCCTAACTTTTCTGTATTCAATGCGTATACTGTTATGGTATATTTATGAAATCCACTACCTGGTGTTGGGCAGGGGCCACTATATCCTGTAGTGCCAAAGTCTGTTTTACTTTGAATGGATTTAGGTGGAGCAGATCCATTTTTTGTATTTCCTGCGTTTGATACTAATTGTAGTATAGTTTTATCAATATCAAAAATCAGCCAGTGCCACCATCCGCTGCCTGTTGGTGCATTTTCATCATGAATGGTAACTGCGAAACTCTTGGTGCCTGCGGGAGCGTATTCCCAAAATAGCTGGGGCGATTTGTTTTCACCGGTACAGCCAAACCCATTGAATACCTGTTGACTGGTAGCCTGACCACCCAATTCTTTTGATTTTAAAGTAAATGTTTGTGCGTTTGAAAGCAAAACGTTCAGAACGAATGTTACAATGATGAATAAGTGTTTTTTCATATTTCTTTTCTTATTGCGTTAACCCTGTTTTCAAATGTGAAATCGTTTTCCAGTGGATGGTGTATTTGTTCAAAGAACCGCATCAGCTCTGTTGAATGTTTGTGGCTCTTTTGAAGTTTAATATGGAAGTGAACCAGTTTCGACCACATAATTGCTTTTATATGTGTTTTGTTTTCATTCCACATAAAAGCTTCCACCAATAAACTTGAAGCTGAAAATGAAATTAATTTTGTTTCGATTACTACTTTTTCAAGCCATGCCGCAGGATAGAGGTATGAAATTTGTGTTTGCGCGGCAACCCAACTCAATCCATCTTTTTTGGCTATATCAGCCGTGTGGAAAGAATAATTTTCGAGTAGTTGTTCTGTTCTGGCTGCTACTATATAATCTATGTATTTTGAATTATTCAGATGATTGAAGGGGTCACAATCCTGGTACTGTATCCTTGCAGTACTCTCTAATATTTTTTTTAAAGTAGCCATGTCATTGGTTTAATCATCATTTCAAATAAAATCTTCTAACTAATCTCAGTTTTTATTTACTCAATTCAATTAACTGTTCTTCCATTAAACCCAGAACAGGAGGTGTTGACACTCCTAAAAGGTTTAAATAAATACACAATGCGCCTCTGTGATGTACTTCGTGTATAATCATATTTCTAAGCAGATTTTTTAATGGTATTTCTCTTCCTTTGATTAGGGATATATTATTTGATAGTGAAACATCACTTACAGTTTCTAATATTTTTATGGTTTGCACATGCATGGCTTCGAAATAATCAAAAATACTGTTGTAGCCGATGGTGATGTCACTTTTGCAACCCTTATAACAAGGTTTATGACCGATTGCCATTTCTGCGAAAACAAATCTTTCTATTGCTGCAATGTGTCTTATCAGGTCGCCAATGGTAAATTTGCCTTCCCGGTAAGTCCAGTCCAGTTTATCATGAGGTATTGCGGCTAATACTTTATTTGTGATACTGCGAGTGTCTTCATAATACTCCAGAAATCTGTTAATGGTTATAATTTCCATATTTAATAAAATACCGATCGGTATATTTTAGTGTAAATTTTTTAAGCCTTTAGATCCAGTATTATTTTTTCTAAATAGTCCATGGCTACCTTTAAATCCTTTGCGTTTTGTACCACTTTGGCCTGCATGATGCTTCCTTCAATAATGGATACTAAAATGATGGCAATCAATGTGGGGTTTGTATTTTTTTTAATTTCTCCCCTTACCATACCACGTTTGATTTGGTTTTCAATAGAAGTTTTCCAGAATGCCAGTGCTTTCGCAGCTTTTTCTCTGAGTTTAGGATGTGTATCATCTGCTTCTGTAGATGTATTTAGTATAGGACATCCTGGTTGCAGGAAGGGGAGTATCAAAAATTTCCGATAGACTTTAGGGTAAACAAGCAGGCGCTCAATTGAGTTTTCGGTTGCTAATATTTGTGCCTTGATATAATTGGTAACGGTATTGAAATTGTAATCGAATGCAGCAAGGGCAACTTCGTCTTTGTTTTCAAAATTTCCGTATATACTTCCTTTTGTTAAGCCGGTTGCCTCGGTAAGGTCATGAATGGACGTTCCTGCATAGCCTTTCTCATTGAAAACAGGAGCTGTTTTCTCAATAATATATTGTCTGGTTCTTTCTGCTTTTGATAATTCAATACTCATGACGATGTAAAAATAGTAAATAAATAATACCGATTGGTATATTTTTTAAAAATTTCTGGTAAATGCTTTTCGATGATTATTCAAGGCATTTTTTAATGTACCCAAAACTGCGCCGGTAAAGACTAATCGCGCTTTTAAGCACGATGAAAGATTACAGTTAGTCAGGGTTATAGTGCTAATAAAGACGCTTATTCATAAAGGCTCTCCCTGATCCTGACTTTAGATATTTTTCAAAATGAAATGCCTTTATTTTATCATGAAAGGCGCAGTAAAAAAGAAGTTTTACAGGCAAATTCGATTTTGTAGAAGGTACATATCCTTTATTGTGCCTGTTAAATCTTTCTTTTAAGTCGCTTGTGCATCCAACATATGTATTTCCGTTGTTGCAGAGGAGGATATAGACGTATTGCATTTTCCTGCAAAGATTTATATTAACCCCTATGCTGGCAATAGGTATTTATACCTGATTTTGAGGCAGGGGATTTCGGGTGTTGGAGCTTTTGTAGCCCACCGTCGCTGAAGCTATGGTGGGCAAGTGCGCCTAAATATATTTGTTGAAAATCAGAAATCACCTGCGCCAAGGCTTCGGTTGGTGAATCCAGTAATAAATATGTAAAAGATGAAAAATGGACCTGTCCGCTGAAGCCCACCAAAATTTAGTGATGTTCCGGAAATGAAAAGCCCACCGTCGCTGAAGCTATGGTGGGCAAGTGCGCCTAAATATATTTGTTGAAAATCAGAAATCACCTGCGCCAAGGCTTCGGTTGGTGAATCCAGTAATAAATATGTAAAAGATGAAAAATGGACCTGTCCGCTGAAGCCCACCAAAATTTAGTGATGTTCCGGAAATGAAAAGCCCACCGTCGCTGAAGCTTTGGTGGGCGTAAGCGGAGAGAGAGGGATTCGAACCCCCGGACCTTTGACAGTCAACGGTTTTCAAGACCGCCGCATTCGACCGCTCTGCCATCTCTCCGCGGCAAAAGTAAGGGTTGAAATATTTCTACCAAAAAATATTCGAAATAATACGCAAATGCATTCATAAACAAGCTGTTAGAGTAATTGGGAACGAGGTGTTTGCATCTGTTATGATCTTTTGAGTGGCAGTTAGTAACCCGATCATCATGCTGCTCTATTTCAGGACTGATATCAATAAATTTTATTTTTATATTAATCCTATATTTATGTCTAATAATGTCAACATTAAATGATAAAATAAAGTATAATGATGTAAAATAGCAACATTTTCGTATATTCGTATTGTCGTTATAATTCGACATTAATATACATTAATTTAAATAATGATGGAAAATAGCAACAAAAATTGGTTTGCGATGAGTGACCCGGCTATATTGGCCATGCTGGGGCAGTTTCTGCAGCATACAAGGCTGGAGCAAAATAAAACACAGCAGGAAATTGCTTCTGCAGCAGGAATACATCGTTCTACCCTGGTACAGATAGAGGGCGGCGGCGGCGGAACTTTATTGTCTTTTATTCAGGTTATGCGTGCCCTTCAGCAATTACACCTGTTCCGTTTTTTTGAGACCCAACCCAAAATCAGTCCCTTGCAACTGGCTAAAATGGATCAGCAGAAAAGAAAAAGAGCCAGTAGAAAAAATAAGACAGCAGATCATCAACCCAAAACCGACTGGTAATGATTACTACTGCTTTTATACATATATGGAACAAGCGTGTAGGTGCGATTGCCTGGGATGAAAGAACGGGCACTGCATCTTTCGAATATGAACCTGCTTTTCTTCGTCAGCAGTGGAATCTATCCCCTCTGAAAATGCCGATATTAAATGCTGCAGGACGGATTTTCTCTTTTCCTGAATTGAGAGACAGTCTTACATTCAAAGGACTACCGGGTTTACTGGCAGATGTATTACCCGATAAATATGGTAACAGCCTTATCAATGCCTGGCTCTCCAGAAACGGCAGACCTGCGAATAGTATGAACCCGGTGGAACTGCTTTGTTTTATTGGTAAGAGGGGCATGGGGGCGTTGGAATTTGAACCCGGATTATACAGTTCAAATAAAACAGCTACAAAAATTGAATTGGATGGCCTGGTGAATATGGCGCAGGAAATTTTATCGGGCAGACAGGATTTTAATACACGGCTTAGTGCCGATGAAGCAAAAGCACTTACCGATATACTAAAGATCGGTTCATCTGCAGGTGGGGCAAGGGCCAAAGCCGTGGTCGCATTTAATCAGCTTACAGGAGAAATCAGATCCGGACAGGCAGATGTGCCGGATGGCTTTACGCATTGGTTACTGAAATTTGATGGGGTTACTGATCAGCAACTGGGTTCTTCTTCCGGATACGGAAGGGTAGAAATGGCCTATCACCTCATGGCAAAGGAAGCTGGTATTGAAATGATGGAATGCCGCTTACTAGAAGAGAATGGAAGGGCGCATTTCATGACCAAACGTTTCGACCGCATGCCCGATAACAAGAAATTACACATACAGAGTTTTTGTGCACTGGCGCATTACGATTTTAATGAGATTACATCGTTCAGTTACGAGCAGTTATTTGAAACCATGCGCAGTCTATTACTACCATATACAGACGCTGAACAATTGTTCAGAAGAATGGTGTTCAATGTAATGGCGAAAAACTGTGATGACCATACCAAGAATTTTTCATTTATGATGGATCAAAATGGTGCCTGGAAACTGGCACCTGCTTTTGATCTTTGTCATGCATACCGGCCTGACAGTTCATGGGTAAGTCAGCACTCACTCAGCATCAATGGTAAAAGAAAGGATATCAGCCGGGATGATTTACTGGCAGTGGCTAAAAATATGAATATTAAAAAAGCACCGTCCATAATTGATCAGGTGAAAGAGGTTGTTGGCAGGTGGCATGATTTTGCTGCGATTACAGCCGTAAATAGCGACCTGCGTGATGCAATCGGCAAAACCATATTGTTATTATAAAAGAGAGGATTATCTCTTTACCATACAATAAAAGAACCCCATTCCTCAATCAACCATGCGAATAATTCAACCCATACTTCATTACTTCCTCCACTTTGGTTTGCCGGTTTTTATAGCATGGTTTTTTTTTCGGGATCAATGGAAAAAAACAACACTTCTTTTATGGTTAACTATGCTGGTAGATCTTGATCATCTGCTGGCTGCACCTTTGTTCAACGCCTGCAGGTGCAGCATCAATTTTCATCCTCTACATAGTTATCCGGCAATTGCATGCTATGTATTGCTGTTATTTATTCCCAGGTGCCGTATCATTGCGATTGGTTTACTGCTGCATATGGCCACTGATCAGCTTGACTGTTTTATCAATCAATATACCTGTCTTTAGAAGTACATATGAATGCTTCATGTAAGCTTTTATCTATCGGATTTGTACATATCGTTGCTGAATAAGGCTTTCGGAAGGGTAAAGTGTTAATTTAAAGGGAACCATACCATTGTTATAAAACTTTTAAAGTAGCATTGTTATTTCAACGTATTTGCAGGTTTATAAATAACAGTATGATCGGAAAAAGCACTATTAGCCTTATTGTATGTTTACTGGTTTCAGTTTTTATATGTTTCGCCCAGGAAAACAAAAAAATCATAACAGGTGAAATTATCATTACCGGTGGTACTAAAGCGGATGGAGCCAATGTGTTTCTGTATCGTACCAAAGACTCAGTATTGGTGAAAACGGGTATTACCGATGCAAATGGCATCTATATACTTACAAATATCAGTCCCGGCAATTATTACCTGCTGGTAAAATATACCGGTTACGAAGAAAGCATTATCAATCCAGTACGTATTGACGGTTCAAAAGAAGAATTCCGGATGGAGTTGATAACGATGGCAACACCTGTTACCAACCAGTTGAAAGAAGTAGTTGTAAGCAGCCGTAAAAATTTTGTGGAGCGTAAGGCAGACAGGGTAGTGGTGAATCCGGATGCTTTAATCAGCAATGCCGGTACCACTGCATTGGAAGTATTGGAGAAAGCGCCCGCTGTTCAGGTAGACGCAGATGGTAATATCAGCCTGCGTGGCCGTCCCGGTGTATTGGTATTTATTGATGATAAGCCTACTTATATGTCGCAGCAAGACCTCACAGCTTACCTGCGATCTTTACCTTCGGGTGATATTGAAAGTATTGAGATTATGACCAATCCGCCAGCCCGTTATGATGCTGCGGGAAACAGCGGGGTTATTAATATACGGTTAAAGAAAACCAAAGTAAGTGGGCTGAATGGAGCCATCAACCTGGGGTATGGGCAGGGTACCTATGCCCGCAGTAATAACAGTTTTACGCTGAACTATCGTATCAATAAACTTAATTTCTTTACCAATCTCAGTAGTGCCATTAATAACACCTATCAGGATCTTACACTTAATCGTCAGTATTTTTCTACATCAGGTGCACTTCAGTCATCTTTTACCCAACGCTCATTCATTAAAAGAATGCCACGTGGCTTTAACTATAAAGCCGGCGTGGATTATTATGCCAGTAAAAACCTCACATTGGGTGTTGTGATTACCGGTGTTGCTAATAAAAACAAAGAAGATATTCATAACGATGCCGTTATCCGAAACGGTAATGGCGTACTTGTGAATACGGTGTCTGCACATGCGCCAAGGAACCGATCTTTTAATAATATCGGAACCAACCTCAATATGTCTTATAAATTAGATGGTAAATCGAAATTACTAACTGTGAATGCTGATTACCTGAAGTATAGTGCCGATCAGGATAACAGTCTGTTGAATATTGTGTATAATCCGGATCAAACAATTGCAGGCAGAACCAATCTGGTATCTGATTTGCCGGCGTCTATTGAAATCACTACAGCGCAGGCAGATTATTCGCAACCCTTGTTTAAAGGAACACTGGAGGCAGGTGCAAAAACAAGCATCGTGAGAACCAATAATAATGCAATGTTTTACGATGAGCAGCCGAATGGTAGTTTTACGCTCAATACTGAATTCTCGAATAATTTTAAATACCGCGAGAACATCAATGCTACCTATCTTACATATACACTAGACAGGAAAAAATTCAGTGCCAAACTCGGTTTACGATTTGAAAATACTGAAATCAAAGGATTGCAATATGGCACACCCGGTAAACCTGATTCTTCTTTTACACGCACATTTAATAATCTGTTTCCTACTTTATATTTTTCTTATAAACTTGATACGGCAGAAAATCATTTAGTAAATATAAATTTTGGCAGAAGAATCAACAGGCCGAATTATCAGGATATGAATCCGTTCACCTATCCGTTAGACAGGTATACTTTATATGGAGGAAATCCATTTTTAAAACCAACGTTCTCTTATAATACCGAACTGAGTTATACTTATAAACGAAATTATACGCTTTCGCTGCAATACAGTTATATCAATGATCTGATTATGGAAACCATTGAACAGCGAAATGGTATATTTTACAGCCGGCCCGGTAATTTCGGCAAGCAGGTATCTCTGAGTGCCTCATTGAGCGGTATGATACCGGTTACCAAATGGTGGAAGCTGCAACTGTATACGGAGGTAACCAAAAACAAGTTTACGGCTACACTCTACCAACAAAATTTATTGAATGAGGGTACGTATTTTTTTGTTGGGCCCGTAAATATTTTTCAAATCAATCCAATGTGGTCGGCTGAGTTAGGTGGTAATTACCAATCAAGTGTGTATGTGGGACAGTTTGTAACCATACCTGTAGGTTCAGTAAGGGCGGCTGTGGCAAAGAAAATACTCAAGCAAAAAGGAACCCTTCGTTTCAGCGTGAATGATTTTCTCTATACGAATCAACCTGGTGGAAACATTAAGGGGATACAAAATTCTACTGCCAACTGGAAGAGTTACCTTGATTCAAGGGTATTTACACTTTCCTTTTCTTATCGTTTCAATAAAGGGAAGAGTCTGTCGCAGCGTAATACCGGATCTTCAGATGCGGAACGAGGAAGGGTTGGGGGGTAGCAAAAAAGCCTGCTGAAATACAAAGAATCAGCAGGCTTTTTATCTTCTGGTGAAGTCAGGTCAAATTACATATAGGGTCATTTCTTCACAATCATGCTCGGCAATATAGACTGGAAACGGGTGTTGTTCCAGCTGTGAAAATTGTCCTTCGTTATCCATTTCTCTAAAAACTTTATGAAGGAATAATCTTGACTGGAGTTGATAATAGTTCATTAATTCATAGCCGAGACCTAATAGTGTATGTTTTTCATCAGCTTCATCAATCAGTTTCGCACAATCGGGCCATACACCCGAGAAATTTGGGCCTTTGGCAAAACCAGCATAATGTCCGGGAGGTAATTCTTTATAAAGATACCGCGGTTCGGCAATAATGGGAAAGGTTAATCCTTTTTTGAAAAAATTGATACCTGAATCGTAATGAAAATACCAGTCATATCCGATCTCTATGGCACCGGACTGAAGTAATTGTGCCTTTACTTCGGGATCATTTAAACAGTTCTGTATTTCATTTTTTAAATATTGAATACAGTTTTGTTCATGTAAAGGATGGTTTTCGATAAAATCTGCATAAGGATTTTTACTGCTGATATCAGCTGCTTTCTCCGCTAGTTCCTCTTCTATATCTTCTCCATCAAGTATTGCAAATTCTCCGTTTCTATATAGCTGGAGATAGTCGGCATACCTTTTGAAAAGTGGTATAAAGATGTGATCCCTGCAGTCCAGCCATTGTTTTTCAAGTTGTTCAAAAAGTATTTCATTCAGGGAGCTGTTATTCATCTTTATCTATTTTTTGAAAGAAAAATCTCAGCCATCATACATCTCGCACTACCGCCTCCATTGGTTTCAATGGTGCTGATATCTGAATGCAATATAGGGTTATAGGTTTCTAGTCTCTCTACTTGATCTTTTGTTAAGCTAAGGAATGCCTGACTTGACATTACCAGGAATAATTGTCCTTTTTGATTCTGCACCTGCAACATATTTCCCGCAAAGTGGTTCATTTGGTCAAAGCTGATTGTGATGATTTCTTTTCCGGATGCGGTCAGACTGGCTTCTACAAGGCTTCTTTCATTTGGATCGGGAATGGAATCAAAACAGATCACCGCATATTGATCGGCCACACACATCATTACATTAGTATGATAAATGGGTGATCCATTACTATCGACCGAAATGAATGAAACAATACGATATCCTGCTTTTTCGGCCCAATCGTTCAATACTTCCTTATTCGTTCTGGGCGATAAACAGGCATAGGCTATGGCATTTGTTCTGTCCAGTACCATACTACCAGTTCCTTCAAGAAATAAATCCTGACTTTCATATCCGCTCAGGTCGATGGTATCTTTTACCGTAAATTTTTCATGGATAGCTTTGATGACATGTGGTTTCCGTTCCATGCGTCTGTTCGTTGCAAACATCGGATAGAGAATGATACTTCCATCGCTATGAAAGGAGATCCAGTTATTGGGAAATACAGAATCAGGTGTATGAGGATCGGGTGTGTCAGGCACAACTGTTACGTCTATGCCAGCTGTTGTTAGCACATTAACAAATTTTTCAAATTCCAGCGCCGCTTTCTCAGCAACAGTATCGCCGCCGAAAGCTTGTTGAAAGCTATTATTCACAGCCGTTTCAGCATTAAAACTAAAACGTACCGGTTTTATCATTAACAGGTGAGAAGTGGTTTGTGCTTGCATGTTGTTTTTTTTTGCGTGAATGGTGAATGAGAAAAGTGAGTAGTGAGTAGTCAGTAGTGAGTGAATGGTGAATGAAAAATGATATTGCGCTTTCACAATAATGATCGTTGCGGTCGAGTTCCGTCTACTCACTACTCACTACTCACTACTCACTACTCACTACTCACTACTCACATTTCCTCCCTCCACAAAGGCATACTCATACAATGAAAACCTCCGCGGGCGCGCGATAGTTCTGCAGAGGGCATCAGTATCAATGTGTCGGTCATAGTAGCGGGTTCTATGGTGCCGGCTTCCAGTTCCGGTAATAAATCTTTTACATGCATAATACGGAAGCCTGCTTTGCGGAATGCTTCTGTTGTTTTATCATTTCTATCGTACCCTAATACAACACCTTCTTTTAAAGCAAGCAGGTTGCATGAATCTGTCCATTGTTCGCGTGCATTATAGGGAAACTCATTGTTACCTGAGAAAATAAAGCGTACTTCATTTTCACAATGAAGATCATTTACACTGATGTCTACTAATAAATCTTCCAGGCTATCGAATAAAACAGGGTTATCCGGACATTTTTTATGAAACTGCGTGATTTTAATTTTCTCTTCCTTCTTTACCTGTAAAATGCGTTCTATGGCATTATCATCTTCATGTTTTACTGCTTTTCTGGAAAAATTACCCAGCATCACCCATACATCTCTTTTCACCTGTGTAAATACGGTATCGATATGCATGTAATCACGTTTCTTGGGGATCCTGATGATGGTTACTTTATCCATCAACCCTTTTTCAAACATTACATTGGTAATCATGGCTGCGGCTTCTGCTGAAGTTCTTTCGCTTACACCCACGAGCAGATGGTTGGGACTTACCACCATAATGTCACCACCTTCCAAAGTCGTTTTTCTGTCGTCTTCTTCCTCTTCCGGCATCAGAAAACTCTGGTTGGAATCAGTCAGTTCAATAATATTCTTTTGCCAGGCACTGAACATGGGGTGATGGAAGAAGATATACTTTGATAAGAGCGCTTCCCGGGTTCTTGCTTTCTTCGCCGGTTTATTGAGCAATACATGATCCTTAATAGTAATGCCGATGTCACGTGTAAAAATAAAATTCGGAATAGGGGCGAAGAGTAATTGCTTTTCTTTGGAAGTTCCGGATATAAAAGTTTTCGACAATTCATTGGCTGAATAATCAAACAGCTGCTGCTGTATTTCAAAAGTACATCCTTCAATGGCAGCCACTGACGCGATCAATTGAGATCGTATGTCTTTATTCTCCAGTATTTCTGCCAGCAGCCATTGTAGTTCCACTACTTTATCAGACCTGAAAAATTCTGTGGCATCCGGTTTATAAAAATTACGATCGTTTGTATCAATCTCTGCCAGCTTACCCTTGATTTTTTGCGGATCCAGAAAGTAGAGCAGGAGCTTGGTGTAATAGTCATACTCATCTTTTCTGATGGTATCGAGGTGAACAATGTCTTCAAATAACCAGTCTTGTGCTTTGGAGGGTACAACTTTTCCAAGACCACTATCCGGACTATGTACCAATAATCGTTTTAAAGTACCTATTTCAGAGGTAACAAGCAATGTATGTTCCATACAGATTTTGTATTAAAAAATGAAAAGAGAGAAAGCGTCAAAAAGGAGTAGGTGCACTCAATGATCGGGCATGGAATTCAATCCACGGTACATCCATGCAAAATGGGCAGTAAGAAATGATATGGTGGAGCAGTGATACATTCGATCTGTAAAGTTACGATTTTCTTTGTAATGGGTTTTGTGCCCTCAGACTACCCTCATTTTCAATGATTTGGAAGCGAACAAACATCTCTTCACTGTACCAGTTCTCTTGTCGTGTTTTTCTCACTACTTCTGCATGTTCATGCAGTCGGTAAGCAAAATTTTTCATGGCTTCTTTAGATTCCCATATACTAAAAGTGGCCTGTTTGATCCAGGGTACTTCGCCAATACCCACTGAAGTAATAAAACCTTCACTTTGGCTCATTCTCCTCGCTACACTATCTACCTGTTTCCAGAAATTCGATAGCCTGCTCAGCCGGATTGTTGCCCTGGTAAGAATGGCAATGGTACCATTATAATCTGTATTCTTCGGGAGTTTGCCGAAAACCTCCTTGTTATCCCATAGGCCATGTCCTTCGAGAGGTTTGAGTAAAAGGCTCCATTGCTCGCATCCAAAGAATTGCCACCATTGTAAAAGAAATCTGGGATGTTCTTTTTTTTGTTCGGTATCTCTCCATATTTCGAGCACGGCCCATTGTCGCCAGTCGGGTGTTTTATCGAAACTGCCATTGCGGCCACAGCCCATGAGTTTCCAGAAGCTGGATTTATTTTGTAGCCATAACGGAAAACGAAAAATAGCCATGGATAGAAATCCTACCCATCCCATCCATACCGGATATCTGACAATGGTTAACCTGGCTATCATTGACGATCATTTCTTTGCGTGAAGATAACATTATTCATTACGTATGTTTTATCATTCTCTGCTCCGGACTTAAGTCCGGAGCAGAGAATGATATTTTGAATTTAATACAATGTGTTTTCCTTAATTTGCTATTATGTCGAATCTGCTATTAACCAACATTCATCAGCTCATTAATGTTCGCAAGCATCCTGTATTATTAAGAGGACAGGCCTTGAAAGAGTTGCCTGTACTCAACAATGCATGGGTACAAATTATCAACGGCCGTATTGCAGATTATGGTACCATGGATATTTGTCCGGACGCTACTGAAGTATATGACCTGAAGGGGGCCAGTGTATTACCATGCTGGTGCGATAGCCATACGCATGTTGTATTTGCTGCGAGCAGGGAAGATGAGTTTGTAGATAAATTGAAAGGACTGAGCTATGCGGAAATTGCTGCAAAAGGAGGTGGTATACTAAATTCTGCCAGTAAACTGGCACTTACCACTGAAGAGGTATTGTATGAACAGGCAAAAAAAAGGATTTTTGAATGGATGGCTTTGGGAACCGGTGCGATTGAAATTAAAAGTGGGTATGGTTTGTCTTTTGATGCAGAACTTAAAATGTTAAGGGTCATCAGGCGATTGAAGGAAAGCCTGCCAATACCCGTAAAAGCTACATTCCTGGGAGCACACACTTATCCTGCGTTGTTCAAAGAAGATCATGAAAGTTATATAGATCTGATTATTAATGATCTGTTACCTGCAATTGATCAGGAACAACTGGCAGACTATATAGATGTGTTTTGTGAAGAAGGTTTTTTCACCCCTGAAGAAACTGTCAGAATTTGTGAGGCAGGTAAACAGTATGGATTGAAAGCTAAAATTCATGCGAATCAATTGCACCTTTCCGGAGGTGTTCAGGCAGGGATTTCAGTGAATGCAGTTTCAGTTGATCACCTCGAAACCATGAATGAGGAAACTATCAGCTTACTGGCATCATCTGATACCATCGGTACATTATTACCAACCGCTGCTTATTTTCTTCGCATGCCCTTTCAGCCGGCAAGGGCATTGATTGATGCAGGAGCGGCCATTGCATTGGCTTCAGATTGTAATCCGGGTTCAAGTCCGAGTGGCAATATGAACACAGTGGTATCCATGAGTTGTATACAAATGAAAATGTTGCCTGAAGAAGCCATTAATGCAGCTACCTTGAATGGTGCGTTTGCCATGGGACTTGAAAAAGAATTGGGTAGTATTACCGTTGGCAAAAGGGCAAATCTCATCATTACCCGACCCATTCCATCGATTGCTTATATTCCTTATGCATTCGGGTCTAATCTGATTGATAAAGTGCTGGTGAACGGTAGGGAAGTGACCAGTGAGTAATCAGTAGAGTGTATTTGAGGGTATTTACTCACTACTGACTACTCACTACTCACTTTTTCGTATATTCAGACAACAAAATCTACCGCTTTGCAACTGCCACATCTGAAAATCTACAATAAGCAGGATATCCTGTCTGTGACACGTATCCGTCGCTTTGAAACAAAAATTGGGGAACGTATTCAGGTTCTGCAACAAAGCAGCGATCTTGAATTGGCCATACGTCAGTCGAGTGCTCCCTTTGTCATGATCGGTGTGCCGGAAGATATTGGTGTATTGGCTAATCAGGGGGTAGGGGGCTGCGATTCTGCCTGGATTGCTTTTTTACAGGCTTTTTTGAATACCCAGAGCAATGATTTTTTTGAAGGAAGCAGTATTCTGCTGATAGGTCATTTTGATTTTAATGATGCCAAGCAACTGATCGAAAACAATGCGCAGAGTTATGATGAAAAACTGGCGGCTTATCGTCATGCAGTGAATATGATTGATGATGAAGTGGAACAATTAATACATGTGATTACCCAGAACCAGAAAATTCCAATTGTAATCGGAGGTGGACATAATAATGCTTATCCATGTATTAAGGGAGCGGCCAAAGGGTTATACAAATCCGGACAAATTCCCATTGCCCAGATCAATGCCATTAATCTGGATGCACATGCCGATTTCAGACCCATGGAAGGCAGGCATAGTGGTAACGGGTTTTCGTATGCAGAAGCCGATGGATACCTGGAAAAATATTGTGTGCTGGCTTTCCATGAGAGTTACCTGCCACAGAATGTATGGATGGATATGGTAAACAATCCTTTTATTGATTGCATCAGTTATGAGGATATTTTCCTGCATGAAAAAAGAACTTTTCTGCAGGCCGTGGCGCATGCAACAGGTTTTACAGAAGATACTTACTGTGGCATCGAATTGGATCTCGACGTTATTGAAAACAGCATCAGCAGTGCATCAAGTCCGGCAGGAATTTCATTGGCCCATGCCCGGCAGTTTATCAATTTCACGGCTACAGATAGTAAAGTAGCCTATCTCCATATCTGTGAAGGAGCTGTGCAATTAACAGACGGCAGGAGCGGACATACCACCGGGAAAATGATTAGTTATCTGGTAACTGATTTTGTAAAAGCGATGTTTACGAGTAGGTGAATGGTGAATGGTCAATTGTGAATTGTGAATTGTGAATGAAGAAGGTGAGTAGTTAGTAGTGAGTGGGAGGGTGTGAATGGTGAATGGTGAATGAAAAAAATATTGTGTTTACACAATATTGATCGTCAGGGGCGAGTTTCGTTTATTGACCATTGACCATTGACCATTGACCATTGACCATTGACCATTGACCATTGACCATTGACCATTTCTATTCACTATTTTTGCAAAAAATCAAGCCATGTCTGTGAATGTTGAGCAGTATGCAGCAATTAGTAACGAGCTTGCCGCAAAGAAAGTAACATTGGTAGCGGTGAGTAAAACCAAGCCGGTTGCTGATATTGAGGCTTTGTATGCTTTGGGTCAAAGAGATTTTGGAGAAAACTATGTGCAGGAGCTCGTAGATAAGCAGACATCTTTACCGGGAGATATACGCTGGCATTTTATTGGACATTTACAGTCGAATAAGGTGAAATATATAGCACCATTTGTATACCTGATCCATGGTGTAGACAGCTTGAAACTATTGAAAGAAATTGATAAGCAAGCCGCCAAAAATAACCGTACTATTCAATGCCTTTTACAGGTTCATATTGCCAGTGAAGAAACCAAGTTCGGTATGGATGAGCATGAACTGGCTGAAGCTTTGGCCCAACTTCATTTATTTTCCAATGTAAAAGTATGTGGGTTGATGGGTATGGCTTCTTTCAGTGATGATGAAACCAAAGTGCGGAATGAATTCAAAGTCTTACATCAGTTATTTCTCAAATCCGCCTTCAGCGATCCTGCATCAGCGATCCTCAGTATGGGTATGAGTGGTGATTATAAAATGGCTATAGAGGAGGGCAGTAATATGGTACGAATCGGTAGTTTGTTGTTTGGTGCAAGGGTCTATCCGTAAAAATGCTCCTGAAAGCAGAGAGATACAATCAACAATACTTTGTATTTCTGTGCTTTCGGAGCAATCAATCTCTACTTTTTACTTTTAGCATAATCAAATACCAATTGACAAAAAGCTTTCACACCTAAATCAAAACCACTTTCATCAATATAGAAATCAGGTGTATGGTGTAAAGATGCTTTTGCGGGATCCATTCCTTTTGGCATACCGCCCAGGTAAAAGAAGAAGCTGGGTATGTTTACACCGTAGAAAGAAAAATCTTCAGCTCCGGTATCCCAATCGCGTTCAACTACATTTCCTTTACCTGCTGCTTTTTCGAGGAAGGGCAGGGTTAGTTTAACCAATGCAGGGTCATTATAGGTTACCAGTGTTTTGGTATCAATAAATACATCTGCTTCAGCGCCAGAACTGGCTGCGATATGTTTCACTGTATTTCTGATTCTTTCATGTACTTCTTTCTGCATTTTACTGTCGAGTGTACGGATGGTTCCCAGCATTTCACATTCTTCAGGAATGATATTGTTTCGAACACCTGAATGAATGGATCCTACGCTAATTACAACCGGTGCTTTGGTAAGTTCCATCTGACGACTTACAATCTGCTGTAACCCTTCAATAATATTGGCGGCTGCGGCAATGGGGTCTACACCAGTCCAGGGTTTGGAGCCATGGGCACCTTTGCCTTTTACTTTGATCCGGAACCAGTCTGAAGAAGCCATAAACGAACCTGATTTGTATTGTAACTGTCCGGCAGGTACTTCTGACTTAATATGCATACCAAATACAGCTTCTACTTTTGGATTGTTAAGTACACCTTCTTTCACCATCAGAGAAGCCCCACCTTCTTCATTGTCAGGAGCACCTTCTTCAGCTGGTTGAAATAGAAATACTACCGTACCAGGTACTTCCTGTTGCATTTTCTTTAATACAGTAGCAGTTCCCATTAATATGGAAGTATGGGAATCATGTCCGCAGGCATGCATTACACCTACATTTTGTCCGTTAAACTCGGTGGTAACTTTGGAGGCAAAGGGAATGTTTACACGTTCTGTTACGGGTAAAGCATCAATATCTGCACGCAATGCAACTACCGGACCTGGTTTGCCGCCTTTTAATACCGCAACCACACCGGTTTTGGCAACATTGGCTTTTACTTCATATCCGATAGATCTTAGATAGTCAGCTATATATGCACCCGTTTTAAACTCGCGATTCGATAATTCAGGATTCTGGTGAAAATGTCTGCGCCATTCAACCAGTTTCGGTGTAATATCTTTCACCAGTTGTGGATAGGAAGCTGGCATGTCCTGCGCATTAGCAAAACTGCTGATGGCAAACACTGTACCGAATAGAAGAGTTCTCATGTAATAAGCAGTGGTTAAAATGTATTGCAATGATTTATTACAGCAATATACACAGAGTATCTGACCTTTTGATAATTAAAAAAAGGATTATATTTATACAAATCTATATCACTATGAGAAAAATTATCACCATCTGTTTAGCCAGTTCACTTGTTTTTTCTGTTCAGGCCAGTGTTGTTACCGATATTTCTACAGGTTCCACTTCCACTACAGTTGTTACTACTCCTGTTCTCAATGATGTAGTTGCAGAAGACGCACTTCGTGAGTTCAAAAGTCTCAGCCGTACGGAAAAAAAAGCACGCATGAAAGAAGTTAGGAAAATGCTGCGTGAATATAAAGCTACCAAAAAAGCAGGAGGGGAAGTGAGTACCAATCAGGTACTGCTTGGCATTCTGTGTGTGTTACTCCCACCGCTGGCCGTAGGCTTACACCAGGGCGAAATCAACGGAAAATTCTGGCTCAGCCTGTTGCTTACTTTGTTATTCTGGCTGCCGGGAGTGATTTATGCGTTGATTGTGGTGTTTGGTTAAACAATTTGAAAATTTGAGAATTTGGAAATTTGGAAATGATCAGGTTTGTATTATTTGATAATTTTCCAATTAGGTATATTTTCATTTTCAAATTTCCAAATTTCCAAATTTCCAAATTATAACATCCCATTCATCAACATGATCATGATACGTATGTATGGTTTCAAAACCTACTTTTTTATGGGCATGAAGGGAACGGTGGTTGGAGGTGGAGACTTCTGTTAACAGGAAATCGTATTGGTTACCATAAACCGTTTTATGGTGCTCGTACAATTGTTCGAATAAACCTTTACCACGATGCTCTTTGGCAATACAGATTTGCCCCATCATATAATACCGGTAATCGTTAATTGATTTCCCACGATAGGTAAGGGGAGATAGATTGTTGAGCATTATTTTCATTTCTGTATGCACTTCTGCCATTTCGTGTGTGGCTGTTAATGCATAACCTACCACTTCGTCATGATAAGTAACAATGATACTGGGTGCTATCTCATGCATAGCCGTTAATAAATCAACACTGTATTCCCAGGTAAGAAAACCCTGGTCTTTTTTAGTAAGGTCGTCAATCGCCGATTTCAGGTTGGCAGCAGACAATGCTGCTATCTGTTGAATTTGTCTGGCATTGGTAACGAGCTGTGCCTGATACATAGCGTTGTTTATTGATATTCTCCGAAAACTTTTCTTAAAGTATCTGAAATCTCTCCCAGTGTGGCATATTGTTCTACAGCATGAATCACCATTGGCATCAAGTTTTCGCCCGAAATGGCGGCATTACTGATCGCAGAAAGTGAGGCATCAACCTGTTCTTTGTTCCTTGTATTCCTGAGTACTTTAAGCTTGTCTGACTGAACCTGTCTGATGCTGTCATCAATTTTAAATACAGGAGTTGTATTGATTTCATCTACCTGAAATTTATTGACTCCGACAATTATTTTTTCGCCGCTTTCAATATTGCGCTGGTATTCATAGGCACTTCTGGCTATTTCGTCTTGCATAAAGCCTTCTTCAATCGCACTTACACTGCCACCCATCGCATCAATTTTATGTACCAGTTCCCATGCTTTCTGTTCAACCTCGGTAGTTAGGTTTTCAATAAAATAGCTACCGGCTAATGGGTCTACGGTATCCGGTGCACCACTTTCGAAGGCAACGATCTGTTGTGTACGCAAAGCAATTCTGGCAGCTTCTTCAGTAGGCAGGCTCAATGCTTCATCGTAACCATTGGTATGCAGGCTTTGTGTACCACCTAATACCGCTGCCAGTGTTTGTATGGTTACCCTGCAAATATTGTTGAGTGGCTGTTGTGCTGTTAAGGTAGCCCCACCTGTTTGCGTATGAAAACGCAGCATCATGGCTTTTTCGTCTGTTGCTCCCAGTTCTTTCATCATCTGTGCCCACATTCTTCTGGCTGCCCGGAACTTCGCCACTTCTTCAAAGAGATTGTTATGTGCATTAAAAAAGAAAGAAAGTCTTTTTCCAAATACGTTAATGTCCAATCCTTTTGCCAATGCTGCCTGCACATAGGCTTTACCATTACTGAGGGTAAAAGCAATTTCCTGTACGGCGGTACTACCTGCTTCGCGGATGTGGTAACCCGAAATGGAAATCGTGTTCCATTTTGGTAACTCTTTACTGCACCATTCAAAAATATCGGTGATGATACGCATGGATGGCTTTGGTGGATATATATAAGTTCCACGGGCGGCATATTCTTTCAGGATATCATTCTGAATGGTTCCACTGATTTTCTTCAGATCGGCACCCTGCTTTTTCGCGAGTGCCACATAAAAAGCAAGCAATATAAAACCGGTTGCATTAATGGTCATAGATGTACTTACCTGTTCCAGTTGTATACCCTTAAACAGTGTTTCCATATCTTCCAGGCTATCAATCGCTACACCTACCTTACCAACCTCACCTTCAGCAAGCGCATGATCACTGTCGTATCCAATCTGCGTTGGGAGGTCAAAAGCCACACTTAATCCCATCACACCCTGTGATAAGAGATAATGGTATCGCTTATTGCTTTCTTCAGCAGTAGAAAAGCCTGCATACTGTCGCATTGTCCATAATTTTCCGCGATACATATCCGGCTGTACACCCCTTGTATAGGGAAATTCTCCGGGCTGTTCAGGATCCGTTACCGGATTGTCTCCAGGTTGGTATACTTGCTTTATTTCAATGCCGCTGTCGGTAGTGATTTTTTTCATGGTAGGAAATTTAGAGGGGCGTGAATGGTGAATGGTCAATTGTCAATTTAATCTATAAAGCGTATTCACCATTCATCATTGACCATTCACATTAATGTTTTCGCTTCATAACTCAGCGCTTCGCTGACAATTTCATGCAGATTCGATTTGGGATCTCTCATCAGGTATTCCAAAATGGCACGATTCAGATCGGCAGCAGGTGCTATACTGGGAATCCTTGCACCAACCTGATTGATGATTAACAAATTATTTTCTTTAAGGTTGCGGATGGCATTCCATACTTCTGCTGATACATAGATCTGCTGGGAGATATTGTAATCAAATTCGTCTTTGATGTGTTTGCCCAGTAAGAACTGCATTTCACTTGCAGAAACATCCGGATTACCCAGACGGCTGATCAGATTGGCTAAGGCGATCCGGTCGGTGAGCAGGGTTAGCCTTTCATAAGCCTGTAAACGGAGCTGTAAAGAACCTTTTTTGTCATTTGTTTCTTCCCGTTGGTTCTTTCTTTGCAGGTAAAAGAGATAGCCGGCAAAACCAGCAATCATCAGGGCTATTACCACTGTTAACAACATCGTAGTATCGAGCATTGCGTCGAATTTTGACAAAAGTAAGCTCTAAGGATGAATTCAGCTTTACCAATGGAAAAACTAATGCCATTCCTTTTCCGCCTATCGAAACTGCCATTATCAGTCAATATTCAAATCATTCGTAAATTTGTATCGTAAATACATTTTATGAGTACAATCACAAGCACACCGGTAACCTTAACAGCAGGCGCTATTCTCGAAATACGCAGACTGATGGGAGAGGAAGGTTTTGACCCATCTCAGGTTTTACGTGTAGGTGTGAAAGGTGGGGGATGCAGTGGTATGACCTATGTATTGGGCTTTGATCAAGCTACAGCTGAAGATGAACATTTCTCCATTGAAGGCATACCCTGTATTATGAATAAAAGCCACCAGCTATATCTGTACGGAATGGAAATAGACTGGCAGGGCGGACTGAATAGCCGTGGTTTTACTTTTAGCAATCCCAATGCCAGTAAAACCTGTGGTTGCGGAACCTCTTTCGCTGTATAATTTTATTAGGTATTATGAACTAGGTGTTAGGGGTTGAATGAAAAGATAAACTTCCCTACTTATCTTATCTAAATCCTAATACCTAATAAAAAAGCGGCTGTTCATTTTGAACAGCCGCTTTTTTATTATTTTAACAGAGTCCTATTTCTCTTTATTAGGTTTACCCAGTGGTTTGTCTTTTGCAAAGTCAACCAGGATCGGTGCCGCAACGAAGATAGAAGAGTAGGTACCTGTGAATACACCAATCATCATGGCAAATGAGAAACCTTTGGTTACTTCACCACCGAAGATAAACAGGATCAGAATGGTGAGGAACACGGTGAGTGAGGTCATGATGGTACGACTCAATGTTTCATTGATCGCTTTATTGATGATGGCTCCGTTATTCATTCCTTTCAGCATACCACTGTCTTCACGGATACGGTCATACACAATTACGGTATCGTTCATAGAGAAACCAATTACCGTCAGAATCGCAGCAATAAAGTGCTGGTCAATTTCTAATGGGAACGGTACAATGGTACGTGCGTAGCTGAATACAATCAGGGTAACAAATACGTCGTGCATCAATGAGAAAATAGTACCCAGTGAATATCTCCAGTCGCGGAAACGCAGGAAGATATACAGACAGATTGCAATGACAGCGAAAATGGTTGCTTTTGTGGCACCCGCTTTCAGGTCATCAGAAATCGTGGGTAATACCGTCTGAGAGCTTTGCTTGTATTTGGTTTCAAAATCTGTAAAGTTCAATCCAGCAGGCAGGTGTTTCTGCAGGCCGGTATACAAAGTACGTTCAACCAGTGAATCGATATTATTACCTGTTTCTTCAATTTTGAAAGAAGTCGTAATGTTCAATTGATTATTACTGTTCACCGTTTTAATGATCGGAGATTCACCGAATGCGGCTTTCAGATCGTCACGAACGGCTTCTACGTTCACCGGTTTATCGAATTTAACAGTATAGCTACGTCCACCCGCAAATTCAACACCTTCATCAAATCCATTGAAAAAAGTAGAAATACCTAACAGGAAGATTATGGCAGAAATTACATAAGCGATCTTTCTGTATTCAATGAACTTGAAGGCTGCTTTCTGGAAGATGCTTCTGGAGATCTTGGTAAAATATTCAAAGTGACGGTTTTTGTTTGTGTACCAGTCAGTGATCAACCTTGATACCAGGATACCGCAGAACAATGACAGCAGAATACCTATAATCTGTGTGGTGGCAAAACCTAATACCGGACCCAGACCAAAATAGGCGAGGATAATGGCAGTTAATAAGGTAGTGATGTGGCCATCCAGTACAGGTGCCAGTGAACGCTTATAACCATCGTTAACAGCTGCCTGATAACTTTTTCCTTTGGTAAGCTCTTCTTTAATACGCTCAAAGATGATAACGTTGGTATCTACCGCCATACCGATGGTTAATACCAGACCTGCAATACCCGGAGCTGTTAAGGTAAAGCCCAATGCACTCAATATACCTACTGTAAACAGGAGGTTCAGGATAAGGGCAATATTGGCAACCCAGCCACCGGTATTAAAGTAAACCAGCATCAGTATAAAGATGACAAGGAAAGAAATACCAAAAGATAAAGCACCACCTTTTACAGATTCGCTACCCAGGGTTGGACCTACCTGTTGTTCCTGAACAATTTTGGCAGGAGCGGGTAATTTACCGCTTTCGAGTATTTCAGAAAGATCCTGTGCCTCTTTCAGGGTATAATTACCACTGATCTGAGAATTACCTGTAGTAATAGGATCGTTTACGTTAGGAGCAGAATAAACAAAGTTATCGAGAACGATCGCAATAGGTTTGCCTACATTACGGGTAGTCATTTTAGCCCAGATATTGCTACCGATTTTATCCATATTCATTTTGATAGCAATACGTCCACGCTCATCAAAATCCTGAGCCGCACTCGAAATATGATCGCCTTCCAGTTCTGCTTGGCCATTGTCTAAGGTTTTGATGGCATAGAAAGCCAGGATATCTTTCATGCTGGCGTCAGAAGATTCTGTTTTACCATACATGAAAGCCAGATTGGAAGGGAATTTAGCTTTCACAAAATCCAGTTTCAGGTAATCATTGAGGGTACCTGTGTCTTTTGACTGGATATAACCCAATGCAGCAGGGAAGATGGTTCTTCCTGAAGACTGGTCAGCATAAGGTTGAGAGAACTGAATCAGACGTGCAATCGGATTCTGGTTAAGGCTATCTTTCGGAACATTGGTTTTAGCTCCGGCAGTAGTCGTTTTATTGATACCCGATAAGGTAGCTGTTTTGGTAGTATCCCCCGTTTCTTTAACGGCTGCAGTTACTTCTTCCTTTTTAGTAGTATCAGCCACCTGTGTGCCATTCAGATAATCCTGAACCGCTTTATCGGCGGCCACCAGACCTTCCTGTAAATCGCGACTCTCAAAAGTATATACTTCGAAGAACTGAAGATTGGCGGTAGACTGTAAATAAGACCTTACACGTTCTTTGTCGTTTACACCTGCCAGTTCAATATTGATGATGCCTTTTGCAGGATCAGGATTGATGGTAGGAGAAGCCACACCAAAACGGTCGATACGTGTACGGAGAATACGGAAAGTATTATTGAAAGCTGCAGTAGCCTGTTCTTTCAGGTAGTTGCCTACTGCATCATCTGAAGCATCAAATTTCACCTTACCGGCACTGCGGGCTGCAAAGAAAGAAGCCAGACCACCTGAAGGATTGAGTTTTTTGTATTCTTCACGGAACAAAGTGATCAGGTCTGCACCACTATTGGCTTTACGGGCCACAGCAGCATTCAATGCTTTATTAAACACCGGATCTTTTGTATAATTGGCCAATGACTTGATCAGCCCGTCGAGTCCCACTTCCATGGTAACGCTCATACCACCCTGAAGATCGAGACCGAGCATCAGTTCTTTTTCTTTTGCACTTCTGTACGTCGTTAAACCAAAAGCAAGTTTAGTGTCTTTGGTACTGTCCAATAAACGCTGTAAGCGGTCTTTCTTTATTTCAGCCAGACTATCGGCATAGATGGCCTGAAGCTCTTTGTTACCGGGGTATTTCTGTTCCGGTGTAGGAAAGCGCTTGATCCAGGCCTGGGCCTTTTCATCCATAGCTTTCTCATGGCTGCGAACAAACCAGGTAAAGGATAACTGGTAGAGGCAGATTAAAATCAGGGCAATCGCAAAAAATCGCACTAAACCTTTCAGTTGCATATTAGTAAGGGTTTACAAAAAATTTTAGAGCGGCAAAGATAGGGGAATGGTAATGAAAATTACCAGTTCCGCCAAGTTTGGCTGCTGAGGGGTAGAAAAACAGATAAAGCCTGTTAAACAACCGTTTATTTGAGCCCGATAACTGTATAATTTCCTACCTTATACAAATGTTATAAAAATCGGTTGTTTATTTTACATCCGTAAGGGTAATATCAAAAAAGATAGGAGAATTGGGCGGAATAACACCATTCGAACTCCCAACGCATGTATAAGCCAAAGCTGAAGGGATAACCACTTTTATCCGACCACTTTTCTTAATTAAAGGGATGGCAATTTTCCACCCTTCAATTAATCCTCCAGATAGGCTGAAATCACGAGGTGTAGCAGTAGCATCGAATTGGGTTCCATTTAATAATTTACCTGTATAAACAGCAGATATCGTTGATGTACTTGTTGGTGCAGGATCGTTTCCCGGTAATATTATTTGATATAAAATACCACTTGGATGTTCTGTATATGTAATACCATTGGCTGTACAATAGGCCACCATGTCTGCTTTTTCGGAAGCAGGTGTCTTAGGCTGACAACCAGTTTCCTGTTTACCGCAGGAGAGAAAAAGAGAAGAAAGTACAACACCCAATAACAACAAGGTTCTTTTCATAGGTTTATTTCATTGATTTTAGCCGCATGGAATAAGATGATAAATATCCCCCAAAAGGATTATTTAATGCTTATTTCATGATTAGATTCATTGATTTTTCTATTAGACCATATTTTAGCCCGCAGGGCTGCTTAATCTTTATTTTTTCCTTGTGATTTTTTCTTTGCCAATAATTCCCGGTACTGCTGTTCTTTGGTTTCCCAACGAAACTTCCGGTACATAAAAGCCATAAAGAAGGATATTCCCAATATCGCCAATAAAAAAACACCTGCACTCAGTCTAGAATTGGCCACCATATTGGCACGCTCATACCAGCCTGAAAAAACGACTGCAATCAGACTGATACCTAGTACAAAGCCGGCCGACATGCCTACCATAAAAGGTCTTGTACTATATTTTTGTCTGAGGCTGTTCTTCTCCCAGTAAGTTATAAATGCCTTTTCATCGTCGGTTAACATGCCGCAAAGGTAAGCGAGTAACGTAATTTTTCTTCAACAGATGGGCTATAATTCATTGGTTGACAAATTGTACACGATAAAGACTTTAGGATTCTCCTAACAGCCATTTATAATAAAACCACGGATACATGGAAAGAGGGCTTTACTTTTGATCTTAAATTGGATTTTTAGTGAAGCATCTCTCCGCAGTTAATAAATATTTCTGGAAATACAGGTACCGCTTCTTCCTCGGAATCTTCTTTGTTTTATTGTCCAACTACTTTGCCGTTCTCGCACCCCAGATTACGGGGTATGTAGTAAATGCTGTTCAACAACAGTTACCTGGTGCAAAAACCCCAACCGCCAGACCTGTAAATGACGGGTTGGTGAATACATTTATTCATTGGGTAAATGGAGCGAACTTCAGTTTTACAGGGCTTGTAGCCATCTGTAGCATCACCATTCTGTTACTGGCGGTACTGAGGGGTGTATTAATGTTTTTCATGCGTCAGACGATCATCGTCATGAGCAGACATATTGAGTATGACCAGAAAAATGAAATATTCCGTCATTATCAGCTACTTGATACTTCATTTTACAAAACTCATAGTACCGGCGACCTCATGAGCCGTATGACAGAAGATGTGAGCCGGGTAAGAATGTACACCGGCCCGGCTGTGATGTACCTGATTAACCTGATCAGTCTGATTGGCTTTTGTGTGGTTAGTATGCTTCGCAAAGATGCCATGTTAACTTTATATGTGCTGGCGCCACTTCCCATCCTGGCCATCACCATTTATTGGGTGAACAGTATCATTAACCGGAAAAGTGAAAAAATTCAGGCTTTATTGGCCAGCCTTACTACAAATGCGCAGGAATCTTATTCCGGTATCAGGGTTATCAAATCTTTTGTTCAGGAGAAGGCTATGATGGGTTTTTTTCAGAAAAATAGTGAATCCTATAAGAAAAATGCTATTGGTTTGGCAAAAGTTGAAGCCATTTACTTTCCCAGCATGGCATTAATGATTGGGATCAGTACCCTCGTGACCATTTTTATGGGAGGTATGCAGGCATTGGAAGATCCTACAAAAGTGGGGCTGGTGGTTGAATTTGTTATTTATATCAATATGCTCACTTTTCCTGTGAGTGCGATCGGGTGGACAGCCAGTATGATTCAGCGGGCCGCTGCTTCACAGAAAAGGCTGAATGAGTTCCTCGATACAGAACCACAAATTAAAAATGAAGTTATTGCCGTAGATGAGGAAAAAGTAAGTGGAGATATACACTTTGATAATGTTTCATTTACCTACCCACATACCGGCATCCAGGCGATACAGGATTTTAGTCTTACGATACGAAAGGGACAAAAAGTACTGGTGATCGGTAAAACAGGAAGTGGAAAATCCACCCTTGCTCAGTTATTGCTCCGCTTTTATGATCCTGTTGCTGGAGAAATAACCATCGGTAACAAGCCACTAAAAGAACTGCCATTACGATCGTTAAGAGAACAAATCAGCTATGTACAGCAGGATGTATTTTTGTTTAGTGACAGTGTGAAAGACAATATCAGTTTTGGTTTACAGGAGCCAGCTGCGCTGGAAATGGTAGAGGAAGCAGCTGTTTTTGCAAGTGTTCACAGAGAAATACAGGGCTTTAGTAAAGGGTATGATACCATGATCGGAGAAAGGGGCGTAACCTTGAGTGGTGGACAGAAACAACGAATATCGATTGCCCGTGCCCTGATCAAAAACCCGGAAATTATCGTATTTGATGATTGCCTGAGTGCAGTAGATGCCAAAACGGAATTTGAAATCATAAGTAACCTGTATCGCTTTTTACACGACAAAACAGCCATCATTATTACCCATCGGATATTTTCCAGTTTTAAGTTCGACAAGATCATTGTGCTTGAAAATGGTAGTTTGATTGAATCGGGTACACATGAAGAGTTAATGGCGCGTAATGGTTATTATACAGAATTATACAGGCTCCAGTTAACAGATATGAAAGAAGCCGGCCATAAAGAGGAAGCATAATAGAAACCCTTACTCTTAAAACCTTGTGGCTTGCCGCTTGTAGCTTGCATCTTCACTATTTTATTTAGTTTTTAGAAAATTTTGGTAATTCCGAAACATCCCTATATTTGTCAGGCACAAAAAATCAGAAAACCAAAAAACAACAACTGTGGCGTACGAGAACAACGACAAAAAAATGGAAAGTGTTTACAGCAAGCGTATCAGAGCTGGTAAGAGAAGAACCTATTTTTTTGATGTAAGGGCTACTCGTGGTAATGACTATTACCTTACTATTACAGAGAGCCGTAAGCGTTTTGATAACAATGGTTATGACAGACACAAAATCTTCCTTTACAAAGAAGATTTTAACAAGTTTATCAAAGCATTGGGTGAAGCAGTAGATTATGTGAAAACTGACCTGATGCCTGATTTTGATTTCGACGCATTCAACCATGAATACGATGATGCGGAAGGTGGAGAAGGCCAGAACGACAGCTATATTGCTGCCGAAACTGAAGCGGAAGAAGCAGTAGCTGCTCCTGTAGCAGTAGCGCCCACACCGATTGCCGATGCTGCCGCTGCATCAACCACTGCTTCAGAAGAAGTAGACAAATGGTAAAACAACCAAAACCAACTGTAAAAGCCGGTCTCTGACCGGCTTTTTTAATAAGGAATAAGGAACATAAAATAAGAAATGTGAAAGTGAATATATCTATAACACTTTCACATTTCATGTTCCTTATTCCTTATTTCTTATTTCAAAGTGTTCTCAGCATCCAGATATCACATCCATTGTGTCCGCTATTACCCATGGGGCCGGTTAGATAAGAGAAGCCAAATTTTTCGTAGACGGTTACTGCTTTTTTCAGTTCGGGCATAGTTTCGAGATAGATCTGCTTAAAACCTTTTGCCTTTGCAGCTTCCATACATCTTGCAATCATCGAACGGCCTAAACCCATACCCCGTGCAGAAGGGGATAAATACATTTTTACCAATTCACAGGTTCCTTCAGGTAGCGCATCTGTTGGATAGATGCCGGCACCACCCAATAAAATACCATTTCGTTCTGCTACAAAATATTCACTCAAAGGTTCCTGTTGAAACAATTCATACAAATGGTCAGTGCTCTCATCATAATACACAGTACCCGGTTTATTCGCACCAAATTCTTCCAGTGCTTTCCGGATAATCAATGCCATCGCTGCATTGTCTTGTGACTGAATATGCCGCACAAGAATATCTTCCATATTTATCCCTTTCTGAATTGTTTGTAGGAATTGATAAGACCATTGGTGGAACTGTCGTGCGAAACGATTTCTGTATCATCTGCTAATTCAGGTAGTACACGATTCGCCAATTGTTTGCCCAGTTCAACACCCCACTGATCAAAACTGAAAATATTCCAGATCACCCCCTGCACAAAAATTTTATGTTCATATAAAGCAATCAGGGTGCCCAGGTTAAACGGATTAATTTCTTTTAGCAGGATGGAATTGGTAGGTTTATTACCGTCGAAAATTTTAAAAGGTGTGAGCTTTTTGATTTCATCCTGACTTTTGTTCTCTTTCATCAGTTCAATCTTTACTTCATTTTCAGATTTACCGTTCATGAGGGCTTCAGTCTGAGCAAAGAAGTTAGACAGCAGTTTCTGGTGATGGTCGCCGATCGGATTGTGGCTGATGGCAGGTGCTATAAAATCGCTGGGTACCAATGGTGTTCCCTGATGGAGTAATTGGTAAAAAGCGTGTTGACCATTGGTTCCTGGTTCACCCCAGATAATGGGCCCGGTGCTGTAATTAACAGGATTACCGCTTCTGTCAATACTCTTTCCATTGCTTTCCATATTACCCTGTTGAAAATAAGCTGCAAAACGATGCAGGTATTGATCATAGGGGAGAATGGCTTCGCTCTGAGCCCCAAAGAAATTGGTGTACCAGATACCCAGTAAAGCCATGAGAACCGGAATATTTTTATCAAATTTTTCTTTTCTGAAATGTTCATCTGCCACGGAAGCGCCTTTGAGCAATTGCTCAAAATTGTCGTAGCCAATGGTTAACGCAATTGATAATCCGATGGCACTCCACAAAGAATAACGACCACCAACCCAATCCCAGAACTCAAACATATTCTTCTTATCAATACCAAAACCTGTCACTTCCTTTTCATTGGTGCTCAAAGCCACAAAATGTTTAGCAATATGCTTCTCGTCGATTGCTTTTTCAAGGAACCATTGACGTGCTGTATGCGCATTGGTCATGGTTTCCTGGGTGGTGAATGTTTTCGAGGCAATCAGGAACAAGGTCTCTTCCGGACGAACCAGTTTCAGTACCTCACTGATATGGGTACCATCGATGTTACTGATAAAAAATGTTTCGATTCCTTTTTTCCAGAAGGGTTTTAAAGATTCGGTAACCATTACCGGCCCAAGGTCGCTGCCGCCGATGCCAATGTTCACGATAAATCTTATTTTCTTTCCGGTATAGCCCTTGTGTTTACCGCTGTGAACTTCTTCGCAGAAATCTTTCATATGTGCCTGCACCCTTTGTACATGTGGCATGATATCTTTTCCGTCTACCAGTATCGGTGTATCGGAAAAATTACGAAGGGCTGTATGTAAAACAGAACGCTGCTCGGTTTCATTGATTTTAATACCGGCAAACATCTCATGAATAGCATCTTTTAGTTTACAGTCTTCCGCTAATTGCAGCAAAAGCTGTAAAGTCTTCTGGTTGATGATATTTTTAGAATAGTCGAAAAGAATATCACCGATACGAAGAGAGAATTTTTTGAACCTGTCTGCGTCTGCTGCAAACAGATCACGCATATGTCTGCGGTTCATTTCCTCTTCGTAATGCTTCTGTAACAGGAACCATGCCTGGGTATTCGTAGGGTTGATCTTAGGTAACATTGGCTTGCTTGCTCTTTTTATTTCTTTTAATCCTGACTTATCTGCAACCGTTCTAAAGGGCTTTCAAAACATTTAGTGTATCCTGAATTTTAGCAGGCGTAATATCCAAATGCACCACGAGCCTGATCTGGGTGGGAGATATGGCTATGGCAAGGATATTGGATCGTTGGAGATGGGTCACCAGATCGGGGGCGGTAAAGCGTCCCTTCACCTCAAAAATAATGATATTGGTTTCAACAGGCAGGATTTCACCTACAAAATCTTTTTCCTGCAATGCGGTAACCAATATTTGTGCATGATTATGGTCTTCCTGTAGTCTTGCTATCTGGTGCTCGAGTGCATATAAACCCGCAGCTGCTATATAACCAGCCTGTCGCATGCCACCGCCAAATACTTTACGATAACGTTTTGCTTTTTTAATAAAATCAGCCGGACCCACCAGTACGCTTCCCACAGGGGCCCCCAAGCCTTTGCTCAGACAAATGGAAATTGTGTCAAAGACATCTCCATACTGTCGGCAGGTTTCGTTTTTGGCAACGAGTGCATTAAATAAACGGGCACCATCCAGGTGTAGTTTTAAATTATTTTTGAGGCATACCTGTTTAATTGCTTCTATATCAGCAAAATGGTAGCAACTTCCTCCTCCTCTGTTAGCGGTATTTTCAAGCGATACTAATGTAGTTGCCGGTTTGTGCACATCATCGGGGTTAATGGCAGCTGCTACCTGTGCTGCTGTTATCCTGCCACGGTCACCCTGTAACAATCTCACGGAACAACCCGAATTAAAAGCAATGCCACCACCTTCATATTGGTATATATGCGATAAATGATCACAGATCACTTCATCACCAGGTTGTGTATGGCATTTGATAGCGATCTGATTGGTCATGGTACCGCTCGGACAAAACAAAGCAGCTTCTTTACCAAAAAGAGAAGCGGATAATTGTTCTAGATGGTTCACTGTTGGATCTTCTCCAAAAACATCATCACCAACAGGGGCCGCAAACATGGCTTGTAACATACCAGGTGTTGGTCTGGTAACTGTGTCGCTCCGGAAATCAATCATAGGGGTTCAAAGATAAGGTCTTAGTAAGAGTCAGATAAAAATCATTGTTCCGCTCATCAAAATACAACAGAAATGACAAAATAATGTTGCAACTATGATTTTTTCCTCTTTAACTTTACCGCCCCATTATACAAAATTCATATCTTTTGTATAAGGAACTGTACTCCCTGCTCCTAATAATTACTGCTGTTTGCCATATCGCCATTTCTTAAAAGCGAAAAAGAGAAAAGAGAAGACTATGACACTATTAATTCGCCCCGTCATCAGGGGATGTTTGTTTTTTGTAAGCCTCATCACAAGTATTTCCGGTCTGTCGCAAACCGATCAGGGAAATATTGTTTTGCATAATGCATCACTCGATCAGGTGATTCAATATGCGTTACAACACCAGCCCTCTTTGAAACAGTCGGTGATTGATGAACAGATCGTAGAAACTACCCTCCGCAATAAATTATCTGCGTGGTACCCACAACTGAATTTTAATTATAGCCTGCAGCATAATTTTCAGGTACCTACCAATATCATTGGAGGTAATCCTATCAGACTGGGTGTTAATAATACTTCCAATGCGCAGTTTGCTGTTTCTCAGAATATCTTTAACCGCGATGTGTTACTTGCCAACAGAACCAAAGAAGATGTAAGAACCCAGGCAAAACAAAATACAGGTATTAATAAGGTTGAAGTAGTGGCGAATGTTTCAAAGGCGTTTTATGATGTACTCGCCACTATACAGCAGATAAAGGTTGCCGATGAAAATATCATACGCATACAGAACAGTCTGAAAGTAGCTACGAATCAATATCAGGCAGGTATTGCAGATAAAACAGATTATAAAAGAGCTACCATATTACTGAATAATACCAAAGCTGCAAGAGCCTCCAATCAATCGGTACTGGATGCCAAAATGAGTTATCTTAAAAATATCATGGGTTATCCTGACAGTATGGCTTTGCATATCAGCTTTGATAGTCTGCTGCTGGAAAAAGAAACTGAATTGGATACGCTTCAACAACCCGATGCCAGCAAAAGACCAGAATTTAGTTTTTTACAGACACAGCAAAAATTACTCAATGCAAGCCTTCAATATGAAAAATGGGCTTTCCTGCCACAGGTAAGTGTGAATGGTGCTTATAATTTTAATTACCTGAATAACCAATTCGGAAAATTATACAGCAATAATTTCCCCAGTTCTTTTGCGGCACTAACACTTTCATTTCCTATTACCCAGGGCGGTAAACGAAAAGCCAATATTGATCAGGTAAACTGGCAGATCAAAAGAAATGCACTCGATATTCTTCAACTCAAACAAACCGTAAATACCCAATATGTGCAGGCGTTATCGGCCTATAAAAGTTATTACAACAACTATATCGCACTAAAAGAAAATCTGGCACTTGCGAAAGAAGTATACGGTGTCATTGATCTTCAGTATAAGGCAGGTGTAAAAACCTATCTCGAAGTTATTACTGCTGAAACCGATTTACGAACCTCCCAGATTAATTATTACAATGCATTGTATCTTTTATTGGCCAGTAAAGTGGATGTAAAAAGAGCATTGGGTCAGATCAACTATTAATTCATTTTATTCAAATCCATAGTATGTTTTCCAATAAACAAGTTTCCTTAGGGTTCATTACAGCTATAGCCTTATTAGCTGCCTGTAAAGATCAACCACAAACGGCTGCGGCTCCAGCCGCGCCAGCTGCTGTAACTGTAACGATAGATACGGTAGATCAGACCAAAGCAGTGTACCATGATGAATATCCGGGTACAGTAGTAGCCTTAAACCAGACAGATCTCAGGGCGCAGGTGAGTGGTTATATTACCGGTATTTTTTTCAGAGATGGGCAGTCTGTACAGAAAGGACAAAAATTATATACCATAGATGCGCAGGTATATAACGCAAATTATCAGCAGGCGCAGGCCAATCTGCAGTTACAGGAAACAAATCTTGTAAAGGCACAAAAAGATGCAGACCGATATCATGAACTGGATAAAAATGATGCCATAGCCAAACAACAGGTTGATTATGCAGATGCGGCCCTTGCGGCAGCCAGGAAACAGGTAGAAGCTGCCAAAGCTGCCCTGAATGTGGTAAAGAGCAATGTGAATTTTGCTACTATTTATGCACCCTTTTCAGGAACCATTGGTATTTCACAGGTAAAAGAAGGTACAGCAGTGGTGGCCGGACAAACCATCCTGAATACGATCTCGACCAGTGATCCGATTGCCGTTGACTTTGAAGTAAACCAGCAGGATCTTTATCGCTTTACACAATTACAACAGCAAGAAGAAAAAGATTCTGTATTCACACTTGCATTTGGAACAGATATCTACCCTTATCCTGGAAAAATAAGTCTGATCGACAGGGCTGTGAATCCTCAAACCGGAACCATTAAAACAAGACTCAGTTTTACCAACCAGAAAGATGTATTGAAACCCGGCATGACGACCCTGGTAAGGGTATTGAATAAGCCGAATTCAGCTGCTGTCATGATTCCTTACAAGGCGGTTACCGAACAACTGGGTGAATTTTTTGCATATGTGGTTACAGATAGCAATACGGTAAACCAGCGAAAACTGAAATTGAGCAGACAGATCGGACAAAATATTATTGTGAAGGAAGGTTTATCAGCAGGAGAGAGGATTGCAGTAGAAGGTGTGCAGAACCTGAGAGAGGGTGCTAAGATTTCAGTAGCCGGTAAACAATAAAGTACGTTTATAAAAACAAAAAAATGATCGCAGATATATTTATAAAAAGACCGGTTACTGCTATAGTCGTGTCGATTGTGATTGTACTGGTTGGACTGATTTCTCTCAGTAACCTGCCTGTTGCACAGTATCCGGATATTACCCCGCCAACGGTAGCTATCAGTGGAAACTATTTTGGAGCAGATGCACAAACGGTTGAACAAACTACCACCACAGCCATAGAATCGCAGGTGAATGGAACGCCTGGTATGACTTTTATCAACAGTAACAGTACCGGTAGCGGCCAGAGTAGTATAACTGTAACGTTTGAAGTAGGTACCAATATAGATCTCGCTACACTGGATGTACAAAACCGTGTGGCAGTGGCAGAACCTACTTTGCCTGATGCGGTAAAAAGATTGGGGCTCACTACCAGAAAAAGAAATCCCAGCATTATGATTGCGCTGGCATTGTACTCACCCAATGGTACCCATGATGCTTTGTTTCTGGGAAACTATGCCAACCTCTACCTGAAAGATGCTTTACTGCGAGTAAAAGGAGTGGGAGACATTGTGGCGAGGGCAGATGATTTTGGTATGCGCATCTGGTTGGATCCGCAGAAACTGGCTGCGCTTTCGCTTACCACTGCCGATATCAATGCAGCGCTTACCGAACAGAATCTCCAGATTGCAGCTGGTACCATTGGTGGTAATCCTCAACCGGGTTCACAGGTATTTGAATACAATGTACTCACCAATAGCAGGATCAATACCAAAGAACAGTTTGAAAAAATCATCGTTAAAACACAAACAGCCACAGGAAGCATTGTTTACCTGAAAGATGTGGCACGTGTGGAGCTTGGGAAATTTGATTACGGAACCAATGCATTTGTAAATGGTAAACCCTGTGCGTTTATTCTTATTTATCAGGCACCGGGCGCCAATGCGCTAGATACCTATAATGGTGTTGTGGGCGCCCTCGAGAATTTGCGCAAAACCTTTCCTAAAGATATTGATTATCTGATGCCGCTTGAAACAGCTTCAGTAGTAAAAGTATCTATCAGTGAGGTGCTTGACACATTGGTTGAGGCCTTGTTGCTTGTTGTCTTTGTGGTTTTTCTGTTTTTGCAGAACTGGCGTGCCACTTTAATTCCGGTACTTGCTATTCCTGTATCGTTAATAGGAACTTTTATTTTCTTTGTTCCATTCGGATTTACCATTAATACACTTACCCTATTTGCCTTTGTACTGGCCATTGGTATTGTGGTAGATGATGCGATAGTTGTAGTAGAAGCCGTGCAGCATAATATTGATCATGGAAAAATGTCGCCGAAAGAGGCTACTAAAAAAGCCATGAAAGAAATATCAGGGCCCGTTATTGCCATTGCTTTGATTCTGGCAGCGGTATTCATTCCGGTAGGTTTTATACCTGGTATTGTGGGGCGTTTATACCAGCAGTTTGCCATTACCATTGCGGTATCTGTTTTGATTTCGGCTTTTGTGGCACTTTCATTAACACCGGCACTCTGTAGTATCATGCTCAAACCATCCAAAGCAGCAGATACGAAAAAAAACTGGCTCGAACGCTTTTTTATCAGCTTCAATCAGGGTTTCGACAGGGTTACCCGTGGATATGCCAAAAGTGTTGGGAAATGGATCAGGGCAACACCTTATGTATTGGTGATGATGGTCTGTTTATTTGCCGGTTTATACATTTTGTTCAAGAACAAACCATCCGGATTTATTCCCACAGAGGATGAGGGCCGTTTATTTGTTACCTATGAAATGCCGGAAGGTACTTCTACCACCAGAAACATTGCGTTGATGAAAGAACTGCAGTCAAGGATCGTTTCCATACCTGCAGTAAAAGTGGCGGGTGGACTTGCGGGTCTGAACTTTATCAGTTTCTCCAATAAATCAAATACCGGTACCATTTTCGTGAGTCTCAAACCATGGGATCAGCGAACATCTAAGGAAGAACATGTGCAGGGTGTCATTGCTGCCATACAAAAGAAAGTGGCAGATATTAAAGAGGCAAGGATATTACCCATTTCACCACCCGCCATTCCGGGACTTGGCCAAACATCGGGTTTCAGTTTTGCTTTGCAGCAAACCACCAGCACCGATAATATCCAGCAATTTGAAGCGGTAGCCAGGAAATTTATAGGATTGTTGAACCAACGACCAGAGATTGGTTCAGCCTATACTTTCTTTTCTACCAGAACACCTGGTTATAAAGTAGATGTTGATAAAGAAAAAGCGAAGAAGTTAGGCGTGTCTGTTGCAGATGTCTACAACACCATTTCAACACTCCTGGGTAGTTCATACGTGAATGATTTCAATATCTATGGTAGAAATTTCCGTGTGGTGGCACAGGCAGATAGCAGTTACCGGTCTTCGATAGAACAGTTGGGTAATTATTATGTACGTAATAACCAGGGAGGTATGATACCTGTTTCATCGTTGGTTACCACTACTGTGATCGAAAACCCTGCATTGATCAACCATTTTAATTTATACAGATCAATTGACATTAATGGTACACCCAAACCCGGATTCAGTAGTGGACAGGCTATTCAGGCCATTCAGGAACTGGCAGCAAAAGAATTACCTGCCGGTTATGGATTTGAGTTCACAGGAATGAGCCGGGAAGAAATTAAAGCAGGAGGTAGCAGTACCTATATTTTCGGTATATCAATCGTCTTTGTATTTCTTTTCCTGGCAGCTTTGTATGAAAGCTGGTCAATTCCGTTCTCCGTTTTATTTGCTGTTCCGATTGGTGCTTTTGGTTCTATTCTTACATTAACCCTGTTGCCGTCGATCAGCAACAATATATATGCACAAATTGGTTTGATAACGCTGATTGGATTAGCGGCCAAAAATGCTATTCTGATTGTTGAGTTTGCGAAAGAAAGGGTAGATAAGGGCGTAGAAGTGGTGGCCGCCACTTTACAGGCCGTTGAATTACGTCTCAGGCCGATTATCATGACCTCTTTTGCCTTCATCCTGGGTGTTTTACCGCTCGTTTTTGCCAGTGGGGCAGCTGCGGAATCAAGGAAAACGATCGGATGGACCGTATTCGGAGGCATGCTGGCAGCAACTACCCTGGCTATTTTTGTGGTTCCGGTGCTGTTCGTTTTGTTTACCCGGATAGCCTATGGTCGCAAATTAAAGCGACTGAAAGAGGCCCATCAAACAGAAGAGGCTGTGGATCAATCGATTGCAGAAAGTAGAATCGGTTAAAAAGACGATTTTTTTGCCCATTTATGTAAGTTTTTCCACAAAAACTGGCATATTCGGAGGCGGTTGCGTAACTTTGCAAGCTTCTGAAAGCGGTTTTGCTGCAATTTTAACGAAACAGTTGACAGCTTTTATGCAACATTCAGGGTCTAATAGTCGTTTATATAAATAGTCAATAGCACAACATGAGGCAGCTCAAAATTGCAACACAGATTACCAATCGCGATTCCCAGGCAGTAGAAAAGTACTTACAGGAGATCTCCAAAATTCCGATGATCACACCTGAAGAGGAAACCACGCTTGCCCAACGGATCAAAATGGGTGATCAGCGAGCACTCGACAAACTGGTGCAGGCCAACTTACGTTTCGTGGTATCTGTTGCTAAGCAGTACCAACACCAGGGCCTTTCTCTTAGCGATCTGATCAACGAGGGCAACCTCGGTTTGATAAAAGCAGCCCAGCGTTTCGATGAAACCAAGGGTTTTAAATTCATCTCATACGCGGTATGGTGGATTCGCCAGTCCATTTTACAGGCGTTGGCAGAGCAGGGCAGATTGGTCCGCCTGCCTCAAAACAAAATTGGCACCTACAACAAAGCCAATAAGGCTTACATGGCTTTTGAACAGGAACATGAACGCGAGCCTTCAACAGAAGAGCTGGCCGAGATCCTGGAAATGAGCGAAACCGAGATTAACAACATTTTCCAAAGTAACACACGACACACTTCACTCGATGCACCCGTGCACGAAGCAGAAGATGTAGCGATGGGCGACTTACTGGAAGGTAGCGATGACACTGATGATGATGTGATGAAAGATTCACTGCGCGAAGAAATTCGCCGTGTACTTAAATCACTCAGTCCACGTGAAGCAGAAATCGTAAATGCTTATTTTGGCCTCGACGGCGAAAATGGTGTAACGATCGAACAAATTGGTATGAAATACGATCTTACCAAAGAACGTATCCGCCAGATCAAGGAAAGGGCTATCAAGCGTCTGCAGAAAGCGCGTTACAGTAACGCACTGAAAGCATACCTCGGTTAATCAAAACCAAAAATTGACAAAAACCCTCCGTAAAACGAGGGTTTTTTTATGGATATGCTCGGATCAGAATATTTGAAATAAATTTGTAGTATGAAACTTTGGATAGGATGCCTGCTGCTCATTATGACAATGACAGCATGTGAAAGAGATATTGATATTGTTCCCAATCAATCTGCTGCCAAACTGGTGGTAGATGCGGAAATTGAAAACAACCGCCCCCCCTTTATTGTATTGAGCCGTTCGCTCAATTTCTTCTCCACCATCGATTCAGCAGAACTGCTTAATTCATTCGTACACAACGCAACAGTGAGTATTCAGGAAGGGAATACGGTGTATGCTATGAAAGAATATCAGGTAAGGGGCCCCAATGGCAACCGCATTTATTATTACAGTAATGATCCGGCTAATACACAGTTACTCTTAGGACAACAGGGTAAAAAGTATAAACTTACCATTACATCAGATGGAATCACTTATACCAGTGAAACCGAAATTCCTTTGCTCACCAAAACCATGGATTCGCTCTGGTGGAAAAAAGCACCCAATAACCAAGATACCACCAAGGTAGTACTGATGGGCAGGGTAACGGATCCACCCGGACTGGGAAATTATATCCGCTATTTCACGAGTGTAAATAACCAACCTTTTCTGCCGGGTGGTAACAGCGTATTCGATGATAATATCATTGACGGCAAGACTTATGAAATACAGATAGATAAAGGTGTGAACCGGAATGAAGAAATTGATTTTGAAGAATATGGATTCTTTAAAAGGGGAGATACCGCAACCGTGAAACTCTGTAATATATCCAAAGCTACCTATGATTTCTGGCGTACCTGGGAGTTCAGTTTTCAGTCAATCGGAAACCCTTTTTCCTCACCCGGTAAAGTCATTGGTAATATCAACAATGGGGCACTGGGTGCTTTTTGCGGATATGCTGCCCAATACAGAACCCTGATTATCCCCAAATAAACCCTGATTGTGTAAAACAGAAACCACATTACTGCAAGGGTTCTATAAATTTGTTCGTCTAATAATAAAACAATAAGTATGGCAAGTGAAGCAACAGAAAAAGTACATGTGCTGATTATAGGTTCAGGGCCGGCAGGGTATACTGCCGCTATCTATGCTGCCCGCGCAAATATGAAACCGGTATTATACCAGGGTATTCAACCTGGTGGACAGCTCACAATAACAACAGAAGTAGAAAATTATCCCGGTTATCCGGAAGGTATACAGGGACCTGAAATGATGGTTCATTTTGAAAAGCAGGCTGCCCGTATGGGGGCTGACATCAGATATGGACTGGCTACTAAAGTAGATTTCAATAAACAACCTTATCGTGTTGAAATTGATGAAGAAAAATGGATTGAAGCAGATGCAGTTATCATCAGTACGGGAGCTTCCGCTAAATGGCTGGGGCTTGAAAGTGAACAACGTTTAAATGGCTTTGGTGTAAGTGCCTGCGCCGTTTGCGATGGCTTCTTCTTTAAAGGTAAAGATGTTGCCATTGTCGGAGCAGGAGATACCGCAGCAGAAGAAGCACTGTATTTGTCAAAACTATGTACCACTGTACACATGTTTATTCGCCGTGACCAGATGCGAGCCAGTAAAGTCATGCAGGATCGTGTGTTGAATGCACCCAATATTAAAGTGTACTGGAACACAGATACAGATGAAATATTGGGAGAAAAGAAAGTAGAAGCTGTTCGTGTGAAAAACAACCAAACCAACGAAACCCAGGAAATACCCATCAGTGGTTTCTTTGTTGCCATTGGTCACCAGCCCAACAGCGATATTTTCAAGGGCTGGATTGATATGGACGAAACAGGTTATATCAAAACCATTCCCGGCACTACCAAAACAAACCTCGAAGGTGTGTTTGCTGCAGGTGATGTACAGGATAAAAACTACCGTCAGGCTGTAACCGCAGCGGGTAGTGGTTGTATGGCAGCACTGGATGCGGAACGTTACCTAACCTCAAAAGGACTGGCCTGAGAAACAGAGAAACAGCGGAATAAGAAATAAGGAATAAGAAAGTATTTCCTTTTAAAGGTAGCTTACTACCATTGCTTATCTTTCTTATTCCTTATTTCATATTCCTTATTTCATATTTTCTATGTTGTCAATTCATCTTCACCAATTACAAATACATGCTTTTCACGGGCTGTATGAAGAGGAAAAGGTATTGGGCAATGACTTTGTAATGGATATCAGTGTTGATTACCATCCGGCTTCACTGCCTGTAAAGGAAATAGGGGAAACCATTGATTATGTGTCACTCTATGAACTGGTACAAAAGCATATGAAGAAGGCTACTCCCTTACTGGAAACAGTGATTTCCAACATAGCGCTCGATATTCTGGCACAATTTTCTCTGTCAGAACAGGTAAATATCTCTATCCGGAAATTACACCCACCCATTGCACAATTTCAGGGAGCAACTGGCGTGTCACTTTCCATTCATCGTAAAGACCTACCCTCATGAGTATAAGGATCAAAAAATGGATTGGCATTGGTTTACTTGCATTTTCAGTTCATATCATCCATGCACAGGATATTAATATACTCCTCAAAGAAGCCAATAATCTGGAGCGGGTGCAAAAAGATAATGAAGCCCTTGATAAATACAAACAGGTACTCGGTATAGAAGCCACGAACCTGAAATCGCTGGTACGTGCCGCTGAATTAAGTGTATCCCTCGGAGCAAAGCAAACCGACAAAAACACTAAACGGCTGTATTATGAAACAGCGCTTTCTTATGCAAAGAGGGCCTGGCAGGCAGACAGCAACAATGCTGATGCGCCTTATGTGATGGCTATGACATCCGGTAAAATGACGGATGTGGAAACTGAAAACAAACAGATCGTAGCTTATGTGAAAGATATATATCAATATGCAGATAAGGCCCTCTCATTAAATGCGGATCACGCCAAAGCAAATTATACAATGGGTAAATGGCACTATGAAATGGTAACTTTATCGGGCTTAAAAAAAGCAGCTGTAAAACTGTTGTATGGTGGTTTGCCACCCAGTGATCTTGATAAGGCCATACAATACATGGAAAAATGTAAAAGTCTTGATCCCTATTTTGTAGCAAATTACCTTGATCTGGCCAAAGCCTATAAAGAAAGCCGTCAGCCGGCAAAAGCGATTGAAGTACTGAACAAACTTGTAAAATTACCGACCCGCACCGGCGATGATGTGGCACTGAAAGCAGAAGGTGCGAAATTGCTGGAGTCTATGCAATAATTAAGATAACCTTGTTAAAACCTTATTATGTCATTACAGGAATTATTTACAGCAGCTGTTGCCAATAGTAAAACACTGACTGAAAAACCCGATAACGAAACTTTATTGAAATTATACTCGCTTTACAAACAGGCTACCGAAGGCGATAATAACGAAGCAGCCCCTGAAAATATGTTTGACTTTGTAGCGAAGTTTAAACATGAAGCTTGGGCGAAATTAAAAGGGCTCACAAAAGAAGATGCCATGCAGCAATATATCGACCTTGTTACAAAATTAAAAGGTGCGTAATAAAAAAGCCATCTGCCTCAGGCAGATGGCTTTTTTATGGTTCATTTTATCGTAAAAGATACCCTACACCAATCGAAAGGTTATTGAAGGGCGTTCCCGCAAAGCCACCTGTAAAACTCACAGCATTGGTTCTGGATTGATTTACTATCTGGCCGGAAGTATTATAGGATTTTATACGGGAGTTATTATAAGATAATTGTCCCAGTGAAATAATATTTGCCATGAATACCCATCTTTTTTGTGTCTGATAAAGAAGTCCTAAACTTGCGGATACACCCACTGAAAAGGAATTGCTGGATGCAGAAAGAATTGAATTATTCCTGTTTTTCCCCTGGCCTATACTAAAACCACCTGTAATCGGAATGCTGAGATAAAATCTGGATGCGAGGGGTGATAACATGGTACGCCCCAACGAAAGGCCTATCTGATTATTCGAAAATTTGCTGATATTACCACTGCCATTGTCCTGTTTATTGGTTGTATATGTATAGGATAGCTGAATACTATTGTACCTGGTTGCGGAGCTGAATTTTGATGCGGAAAGATTTATACCGGTGCTTAAACCGGAGATTTTAGCATTGGTATTTATATTTTTTTCCGAACCATTGTTAAAAAAAACCTGACCAGATAATAAACGGTCATTTTTTTGAAATTGTGCAAAGCTGGCCGTTGTAAGAATAGATCCGATGATCAATAGTGGTATTTTTTTCATAGTATATTTTTTGCTAAGAAATAACATCTGGCTTATTTATACCCATCAATAGGGGTTATTTAACAATTGATTATCGGGTGTCTTTTACATTTTATGCGACTTCCATCTTCCACTACGCATATACCATAAAGAAGGAATCAGCAAAGTCATCCAATATATCCCTTCGCTGGCCCAGCCCCAGCCAATGGGTAATTTTAATTTTTCCAGTGTGGTATAAACATAAAGGCAATACAAGATAATAGCAGCAATTTCGCTGTATAGGTTCACTTTTGTATTGCCTGTTCCTGTAACCGCATTCAACCAGATAACGGAAACAGACATCAATACCAATGCCATTGAAACAATACGCATTACTGGAATCGCAGCATCTATAAATGCCTGATCCTGTCCATATAAAGATAAAAATGCCTGTGGGAATATATTCAGGAGCACACATACCAGTACTGCGAATCCAACGCTCCATTTCATGATTTTACCAACCAGTTCTATTACCCTGTGTTGCAGCCCCTGACCAATAATATTACTAACCATACTGTTGGTGGTAGCTCCAAATGCCCAGGTGAAACAACCAAAAAAACCGAATATATTACGCATGGTGTTAGAAACCGCAAGATCTCTTTCACCATGGTGTTCAATTAAAATATAGAAAAATTCCCAGCTGATGATACTGATGGCCATCTGTAAAATAATCGGGAAGGATATTCTCAAAATGAGTTTACAGTTCTCCCAATCGTAACGAATATTTTTAAACAATGCTAACCTTTGACCCATCCCCTGAAGATGTATAACCAGAAAAATAACAACCAGGCCGGCAAACTCAGCAATAATAGATGCATAGGCTGCACCATTAAAACCCAGTTCAGGAAGCCCCAGTTTTCCATAAATCAATCCATAATCAAAATAAATATTAGCAATGGCTTCCATAGCTGTACCGAATATCAGAAAACGGCTTTGATTGGTGCCAACCAGTAACGCATTGCGCATCTGATAGATGTATAAGAAAGGTAAGCCCAGTATGCGGATATTCAGAAAATCAACAGCCATTCGTACCCTTTCTGTATCATGAAGGGCAAAACGAAACAGAAAAGGCGCTATAAACCAGGTAAGCAAAATACCCGCAATGGCAAATACAATCGATATCCTGATACCCTGTGAGAAAAGGTTTCCAATCTGATCAATCCTGTTTTCACCCGCCCGTCTCGAAATAAGTGCCTGAAGTCCATTATTGAGTCCGTGACCAATGACAGCAAAAATCAGGTAATATACACCCGTAATACCAGCTACTGCCAGCTCTTTTTGTCCTAATCCACCCAAAAAAATATTGTTGGTAATAAAATTAATCTGGGGCACTACAATAGATGCGGTAATAGGCAGGGCAATACTCAGTATTTGCCGGTTACTGATAGAAACCTGTAAATTGATATTTGATGTATTTGCTGCCATGAACGGCGCAAAGCTACTATTTAAACTCTTGTACAACTCAGGGGCTTTTTTTATATCATTGCAAACAATATTGATGCTATGGCAAGAAAAACATGGGCATACTATCCATCTACACCCATTGCAGCCTTACAAGGGCATAAACTTCGCGTAGAAATAGGATCTCATTATGTGGCCTGTTCCGTTTCAGAAGAGGAACAGCCGATTGCTTTTGAGTTTTTTGAATTGGATAACGACATCAATGAATGGAGTGATATTATTTTTGAAGTAAAAAGCAATTCTCTTTTATTAAACAGTCATTCCGGAAGTGTAGATATCCGCTATAATTTCAAAGAAGTGTTGCTGGTGCCGATGGAAAAATTAACCAGTGCAGCCGCCGCTGATTACCTGACGCTGATACATGGTAATGCATTGAACCATGAAATAAAACATGATAAAATTGCTGATCAGGCAGGTATGCTTACGATTTACCGGGTTAAGAGTAGTATTGTTGATCAGGCTCTCCGTCATTTCCATCTGTTTCAGGCGCAACATGTATATACAGACATTATTAACCAACTGCTGATACGCACCGATCTGACGGATAAGTTTTTAAAAATTCAGGTGTATCCGAATTCTTTTATTGCGGTTTTAATGATTGGCAGACAGGTACAAATGATTCAGACATTTAGTTTTGAAACAACTGAGGATATATGTTTTTACCTGCTCTCTATCTTGAAAGAATATGCAGCGTCTGTAAACGATACTTCACTTGAAATGAGTGGTTTTATAGAGCCTCATGGAGAGTTGCATAGAAGATTACAGCAACTTTTTAATAACAGGCATTTTCATAATTTACAGGAGACGGCTGTATTGTCTGGCATGCTTGAACATAATCACCCACATACATTCACTCCATTTTTTAATAGTACCACATGAGGATTATTTCCGGAAAATGGGGGGGGAGGAGGATCAGCCCACCTGCCAATATGCCACATACCAGACCCACAACCGATATCGCCAAAGAAGGGTTATTCAATATTCTCCAGAACAGAATGGATTTTGAGGGTGCTAAAACACTGGATCTTTTTGGTGGTACCGGTTGCATCAGTTATGAGTTGGCCTCAAGAGGCGCTAATGACCTAACCATTGTGGAGAAGGATGCCATTATGCATGCATTCATCAAAAAGAATGCAGAAATGCTGGGTATGCAAAACCATAAGATATTGAAGATGGATGTCTTTGCTTACTTAAACAGTTGTACAGAAGATTTTGATTTCATCTTTGCAGGACCTCCCTATGCACTGGGAACGATTGATGAAATTCCTAAAATCATTGTAAGCCGTAATATGATCCGTTCTGGCGGATTTTTTGTACTTGAACATACGCCACGTAATAATTATGAAAAATTTGAAGGCTTTAGCTTTCAAAGAAATTATGGAACGACTTTATTTTCATTTTTTATAAAAAAAGAAGTGTGAATGATGAATGGTCAATGGTGAATAGAATCCTCGCCATTGACCATTGACCATTGACCATTCACCATTGACCATTGACCTCCCATGCCCCGACCCATACTCATCACTGGAATTGGTACCGATATAGGTAAAACCCTGGTGGCAGCTGTTGTAACCGAGGCATTACATGCCGATTACTGGAAGCCTGTGCAGGCAGGTTATGAAACAGGGACCGATGCGCAAACCGTTGCATCGCTGATCAGTAATGCTGATACCATTATTCATAAAGAAGCCTATTGTCTTTCAATGCCTGCATCCCCACATATAGCTGCGGCTAATGAGGGTATAGAAATTGATATGGAAGTGTTACGTAGCCATTGCCAATCTATTTTACAAAGTATGGATAACAAACCCCTGATAGTGGAAGGTGCTGGAGGGCTGCTGGTGCCTTTGAATAAAAAGGAGACCATTGCAGACCTTGCCAAAGCCATTGATGCCAGGATCATATTGGTGAGCCGGAACTATCTGGGTAGTATCAATCACTCACGCCTCACAGCGGCTTATTGTAAGCAGGCAGGATTGGATGTGATGGGATGGATATTCAATGACCAGTATCTGGATTATGAAAATGAAATCGTTGAGTGGACCGGTTATCCATCACTTGGAACAATTGCGTATCTTGAAAATAAAGATTCCGCTGTCATTCAGCAATATGCGGAATCAATACGTTCTGGTTTGTATCAAGTAATCGGGAGTTAGTATGACCAAAAAGCAGTTGCGTCAACAGTATAAAGCTGAACGACAAAAAATTTCAGCCAAAGACCGCATGCGGATGGATGATCTTATGCTTATTCGATTTCAGCAGATACCCATAGGTAATTGGCAAACCGTTTTGAGTTATGCTCCCATGGAACAATACGGAGAGCCTAATATATCTTTATTTGAAGGCTACCTCGAACATTTTATTCCGCAGCTTCAATTTGCCTATCCGGTAAGCGACCTGCAGAATCATACTATAACAGCTCATCTTGTTTCTGAAACAACCCTGTTCCAGCAAAATGAATGGGGTATCGAAGAGCCATTATATGAACCTGTTTTGGATCCGGAGCAGATTGACCTTGTATTTGTACCTATGTTGGTTTGTGATACCCATGGCTTTAGGGTAGGATATGGGAAAGGCTTCTATGATCGTTTCCTGCCGCAGTGTCGTCCTGATACTGTTACAATCGGATTCAGCTATTTTGAGCCGGTTGATCTCATTACAGACACCCATGAATTTGACGTACCTTTACAATACTGTATTACGCCGAAGGAAGTCTATGAATTTTAATACCCTTTTCCTGAAATCATTCCGAGTATTGCTCTTGCCTGTTGCATTGATTTATGCACTTGTCATACGCATCAGAAACTGGATGTTTGATAAACATTACCTGAAATCGGCAAAATTTAATTTTCCCCTCATCTGTGTAGGTAATCTTGCGGTAGGTGGTACTGGTAAATCGCCCATGGTAGAATATCTTTTACATTTACTCTCTCCACAGTGTAAAGTAGGTACACTCAGCAGGGGATATAAACGCAAAACAAAAGGATATGCATTGGCCAATGCCAATACTACAGCACTTGAAATAGGGGATGAACCGATGCTGTTTCATATGAAGTTCCCGAATGTGCCTGTAGCGGTTGGAGAGGAAAGGCTGGTAGCCATTCCTCAATTATTACAGGATGTTCCGGATCTGCAGGCCATTATACTGGATGATGCTTTTCAACACCGCTCTGTGGATGCCGGATTCAATATACTCCTCACTGAGTACAGTAATATCTATGTACATGATTTCTATCTACCCACTGGCGATCTGAGAGATGAGAAAATGTCTGCCAGAAGAGCTTCTGTAATAGTGGTTACCAAATGTCCGCAGGATCTGAGTAATGAAAGAAAGCAGCAAATCATACGAAGTCTGAAACCCAGGGCGGATCAGAAAGTGTTTTTTACGAGAATAGCATACGGTATCCCATATCATATTTTTAATTACGATGATGAATGGCTGCTAACACCAAGAGATGAGGTTTTACTGGTGTGCGGCATTGCCAATCCAAAACCGTTGAAAGATTACCTGCTGGAAAGAACACATACTTATTATCAGCAGGATTATTCAGATCATCATATATTTTCAATCGACGACCTGAATGATATCCGTAGAAAGTTTGAACAGATACAGGCCAAAGAAAAAATTATCCTGACTACAGAGAAAGATGCAGTTCGGTTGATGAAGTTCAGTGAAGAACTGGCTAACCTGCCAATGTATGTTTTGCCCATCCGTCACGAGTTTTTGTTTGGAGAAGGTGAACAATTTAATACCATGGTTACTGATTTTATCAGGAACTTTAATTACAAGTCAATGACATGAGTAAGAAACCATCCAAACAAAAGCAGAAACAGCGGCAGAAGCAAAAGTCATCACAGGTACAGGTACTGAAAGGAAAACTGGAAGTAACCCGTTCCGGCATGGGTTATGTGGTCATTGAAAATGGAACAGGAGATGTATTGGTTCGCCCCGGTGATTTCATGAATGCGCTCAATGGAGATATCGTAAGAGTGAAAGTGATAAAAGAAAACAGCCGTACGGGAAAAAAAGAAGGTAAAATTACAGAAGTAGTAACCCGCCGTCAAACAGAATTCATTGGTTATGTCCAGCTATCCACCAATTTCGCATTTTTTGTGCCGGATACTGATAAACCCATGCCCGACCTCTTTATTCCGCTTTCTGCACTGAATGGGGCGAAACATAAAGACAGGGTAGTGGCCAGGCTGGTAAAGTGGGACAAGGATGATAAAAAGCCTGTTGGTGAAATTGTGGGTGTTATGCAACCCGAGGATGAGAATGATGCGGCTATGAAAGAATTACTGGCACAAGCTGGTTTCCCGCTTTTCTTTTCAGAAGATGTACTGGAAGAAGCAGAAAGACTACCGGAAGTATTAGATAGCGAGGAACTCAAAAAAAGAAAAGACTGTCGCGATATACTCACTTTTACCATTGATCCGGTTGATGCAAAAGATTTTGACGATGCACTTTCCATACGCTTACTTTCTAATGGTATCTATGAAATCGGCGTACATATTGCAGATGTTAGCTATTATGTAGAACCCGACACAGAGCTGGATGAAGAAGCGTATAAAAGGGCTACATCGGTGTATTTGCCAGACCGTGTAAATCCGATGTTGCCGGAAAAAATTTCTAATGAACTCTGTTCTCTGCGGCCTCATGAAGACAAATTCACCTTTTCGGCCATTTTTCAGATGAATACCAAAGGAGAGATCAAACAGTATTGGCTTGGCAGAACAGCCATTCATTCCGATCATCGTTTTACGTATGAAGATGTGCAGGAAATCATCGAAAAGAAAGAAGGTAAATACCTTGATGAAATATTGCTGCTGAATGATCTGGCACAAAAAATGCGAAAAAAACGCTTTAGTAAAGGAGCTATCAATTTCTCCTCACAGGAAGTGCGTTTTAAACTGGATGAAAAAGGTAAGCCGGTGGGTATTGTTGTAAAAGAAAGTAAAGAAGCACATCAGTTGATTGAAGAGTTTATGTTGCTCGCTAACAGAACTGTAGCGGAAAACATTTCGAAAATCCAGATCAATAAAAAGCCGCTTCCATTTCCATACCGTGTTCACGACCAGCCCGATACAGAGAAACTGATGCCCTTTATGGATTTCGCCAAAAAATATGGACATAAATTTGATCTGGGCTCACCCGAATCCATTGCACGCAGCTTCAATAGTATGCTGGAAGCTGTCAGGGGCAAACCTGAACAACATGTGTTGGAGCAATTGGGAATACGCACCATGGCAAAAGCCATTTATACCACCGAAAATATAGGCCATTATGGTCTGGCTTTTGAACATTACTGTCATTTTACTTCACCGATCAGAAGGTATCCGGATGTATTGGTACACAGGGTACTTGAGTCTGTATTAAAGGGTAAACCCCTGGTCGATAAAAAAATGGAGGAAAAATGTAAGCACAGCAGCGACCGGGAAAGGGCGGCCATGGAATGTGAAAGAGCAGGTAATAAATACAAGCAGGTAGAATATATGCGCGATTACCTGGGTGAAACTTTTGAAGGGGTGGTGAGTGGTGTTTCGAGCTTTGGCTTCTGGGTGGAAACCGTCGCACATAAATGTGAGGGACTGGTGAGTCTGATCAGTTTGTCTGATTATGATGATTTCCGTTTAATTGAAACTGATTATAGTCTTGTAGGAAGAAGAAGCGGCAGAACCTTCCGTATGGGCGATAAGGTGATGATCAGGGTAGTGGCTGCCAATCTTGAAAAAAGACAGTTGGATTATGAATGGGTATTGGGAGGAGAGGAACAAAACCAAAAGTCAAAAGGAAAAAATCAAAAAGGAAAAAAATAGAAACATAAATGATCAAGTCTTCCCTGCGTTTCTCAAAGGGAAAGAGGAATTTTAAAAATCAAACATCAAGAAATCGAGAATTCAAGAATTAAGAATCTGTTGTTCCTGAAATAGAATGCCTTCCTGCTTCAATACTGTCAGAACGGGTTCATAGATAGCTGGCGTAACCGGTATATGCAAACCTCTTTCTTTGAGAGATCCATCAGCAATCAATACGGCAGCAATAGCCAGTGGTAGGCCCACGGTTTTAGCCATTGCAGTACGGAGATGGTTTTCTCCTTTTACCACGAGACTGCTTTTTACGGTACGTGATTTTCCATCCAACAGGTAGGTAATTTCGTGCAACATTACGATCATATCCTTATCAGTTGGATGCAGCAACCAGCTCTCTTCCATTCTCCATTGCAGAATATCGGCTGCACTACATTTGCCTTTGTTGATCGGCTTCTCAGAAAAGAATCCCAGAAAACTAAACTGTTCATTCAGTAAGGGATCATTCATGTATGCATCAAAACATTCCTGAAGTTTGTTTTGTGCAAGATGTTGTTTTAAAAAATCCTGTATCGGTAATCCATCTGTATCATACCATAAAGATTCATCGGTTAACTGCAGCGCAACTATGGCAGCCCATCCCTTGCAGAAATCAGGGTGGCGTAAAGTAGTTCTCAGAAAATTTTTTACTTCCGGTAATGCATACAAATCTATATAAGCCAGCGAATCACGATTGGCATAGTAAGACAAAGTGCCGAGAGAGGGTATTGAAACACTTGTATGCTGACGGAACAAATCAGCATAGCTCAATTTTTTCTCTGTTCCATTTTCTCTGTAAATCGCGCCTGCTTTACCTGCCAGTACAACATTCCGTGGATTCCAGCTTATTTTGTAGTGCCAGGGATTGTTGTCGCTTTCAGGTGCCACCAGGCCACCACAATGTGAATACAAGGAGGTGATATCTCCCCCTTCCGCTTGAATGCGGTGAATCAGTTGCATGGCACTCATATGGTCAATACCCGGATCGAGTCCCATTTCGCATAAAAACAAAATGTCCTTATTCCTGACCTCCGAAGCCAATGCTTTGATGGCAGGGTCTGCATAGGAAGCTGTGAGTAAATGCTTACCGTATGCTAAGCAGTCTTCTGCAATAGGTAGATGTAAAGATGGGGGCATGAGGGAAATGACCACATCGGCATCCTGAATGAGGCTAGCTCTTTTGCCGGCATCTAAAATATTCAGTTGTACAGCCTTGCAGCCATCAGCTGTACCCAGTTTATCCTCGACTGTTTGCAGGTCGCTGTCTGCAACGGTTAATTTCCATTGATGCGCAGTCGTCTTTTGTTTGAGATAGTCAATCAAAACAGTGGCAGATTTGCCTGCGCCAAAAACGAGAATATGTTGGGTGGTGAGCATGGGTGCAAGCTAAGAAAAGTCGGGAAGACAGAAAGTCCGTAAGTCGTAAAAACCGAAGTAGAAAAACGGTAACACATCAGAACGATCATCTTCCGTACTTCCCTGTCACCCCGACGAAAGAGGGACGGACTTTCAGACAAGTTGTAACTTTTCCGTTCCGGTTCCGTTACACTAAAAAATAACGCATGAAAAAACTGATCATTCTGATGATGGCTTGTTTCGCCATAGGCATACAGGCCTGGTCGCAAAAGACCGTTAGAGATGCCAATGTGCAAAAAAGAAACCTGAAAGGATTCCATGCCATCAGGGTATCACATGGTATAGATTTATACCTTAGCCAGTCGGCTGAGGAAGCGGTAGCGGTAAGTGCCGACAAAGAGGAGTATCGTGATAAGATTATTACGGAAGTGGAAGATGGGGTGCTGAAAATTTATTATGAAAAGGAGAATAGTGGCTGGAGTTGGGGTGGCAGTTGGGGTAATAAAAAGTTGAAAGCTTATGTATCGGTAAAAACACTCGACAAATTATCAGCATCCGGAGGATCGGATGTGTTTTGTGAGGACCAGATAAAAGCCACAGATCTGAATATTCAGTTATCGGGTGGATCTGATTTGAAGGGCAATTTTTCCTGCAACCTGCTTTCTCTGACGGCAAGTGGTGGAAGTGATGCAGATATAAAGGGGAAAACAACCACGCTTAAAATAAGTGCTTCGGGGGGTAGTGACGTAGATGCCTATGCGTTGAGTAGTGAAACCTGTCAGGTACATTCATCAGGAGGTAGTGATGTGAATGTAAATGTGAGCAAATCCATAGATGCGCATGCCAGTGGTGGAAGTGATATTCATTACAAAGGCTCACCTGCCGAAACCAAGATCAGCAAAAACGGCAGTTCAGATATCCGGAAAGTCTTATAGGCAGTTTATTTGAGTTAAGATAGCAACCCCGGAACCGATACTGAAACAGTGACGGTTTCCGGGGTATTTTTTTATGCAGTTTTGTGGATAAAACCCCTTAAAAAACAAGGCTTTTTACACCCCTTTCACACCCAAAAAAGCTATCTTCGCCAACCGGCAAATAAATAGGGTAAAACCAGCCGGAAACAACCGAAAATTCAGCACGAGACCAGAGAATATGGAAGAAAATCTGCTACCCGAACAGACGAATGATAATGACCGGATTATACAGGTCAATATCGAAGAACAAATGAAAACGGCCTATATCGACTATTCAATGTCGGTAATCGTAGGTCGTGCATTGCCCGATGCCCGTGATGGCTTTAAACCTGTACATCGCAGGGTGTTGTATGCTATGAATGAGCTGGGCAATAACAGCAACAAGCCTTATAAAAAATCTGCCCGTATTGTTGGGGAAGTAATGGGTAAATATCACCCGCATGGTGATTCATCCATTTATGATACCCTGGTACGTATGGCGCAGGACTGGACCATGCGTTATACCCTCGTAGATGGTCAGGGTAACTTTGGTAACCAGGATGGAGATCCGCCGGCAGCCATGCGTTATACAGAAGCTCGTCTGCAGAAAGTGGCAGAAGCTATGCTGGATGATATTGAAAAAGAAACGGTCGATTTCCAGCTCAATTTTGATGATTCACTGGAAGAGCCTACCGTATTACCATCCCGTATTCCTCAATTACTGGTGAATGGTTCATCGGGTATTGCCGTGGGTATGGCAACCAATATGATGCCGCATAACCTGAGCGAAGTGGTAGATGGATGCGTGGCCTACATTGATAATAAAGAAATTACCGGCGAAGAACTGATCGCCCATGTAAAAGCACCCGATTTCCCAACAGGTGGTGTGATTTATGGCATGGAAGGCGTTCGTCAGGCATTATTAACCGGTCGAGGAAGGGTAGTGGTGCGTGGTAAATGCCATGTAGATACCAAGGCCAGCGGACGTGAGCAGATTGTCATTACAGAAGTTCCCTATCAGGTAAACAGAGATCAGCTGACAGACCGTATTGGTCAGCTGGTAGTGGATAAAACAATAGAAGGTATTGCGCACGTAAACAACGAAAGTAATAAACGCGAAGGTACCCGTATCGTACTTGATCTGAAGCGTGATGCAGTTGCTCAGGTAGTCATCAATCAGTTGTATAAGTACACCGAACTGCAAACCAGCTATGGTATCAATAATGTGGCACTGAGTAAGGGGAAGCCCAAAATCATGAACCTGCGTGACCTGATCGTGGAGTTTATAGATTTCAGGATGGATGTGGTTATACGTCGTGCCAGATTTGAATTAAGAAAAGCGGAAGAACGTGCCCATATTTTAGAAGGTTACCTGAAAGCACTGGATCATCTGGATGAAGTGATTTCGCTGATCCGTGCCAGCAGAACACCCGATGAGGCCAAAGAAAGCCTGATCAAAAAAAGTCAGGAAGGCAAATGGTTGCTTAAGCAGGAACTCTTCAGCGACCTTACCAATGAATTATATACACAGGCCGAAGGTTTATCAGAAGCCCAGGCCAAAGCCATACTGGAACTCCGTTTACAACGTTTAACAGGAATGGAGCGTGAGAAGATTATTGAAGAATTCAATGGTCTGATCAATACCATTAAAGAATTGAAAGCTTTGTTAGGCAGTGAAGACCTTCGTTATGCACTGATCCGCAAAGAACTGCTGGAAGTGAAGGAACAATTTGGCGATGCCCGTAAAAGTGAGATTCAATACCTGGCAGATGAAATGCGTATCGAGGACCTGATTGAAGAAGAAGATGTGGTGATTACGATTTCGCACCTGGGTTATATCAAACGTACTTCCGCATCTGAATACCGCCAACAACGCAGAGGTGGCAGGGGCGCAGTGGGCTCTAAAACAAGGGAAGAAGATTATGTGGAGCACCTGTTTGTAGCTTCAACACATGATACTATGCTGTTCTTTACAGAAAAAGGACGTTGTTACTGGATGCGTGTGTATGAAATTCCTGAAGGTGAAAAACAAAGTAAGGGCAGAGCCATTCAGAACCTCATTCAATTACCGGGCGATGATAAGGTAAAAGCCATTATTGATGTGAAGAACCTGGCTGATAAAGACTTTGTTCAGCAACATTATATTGTGCTTTGTACCAAAAAAGGTATCATCAAAAAAACTTCGCTGGAAGATTTCAGCCGTCCGCGTGCAAATGGTGTGAATGCCATTACTATTGTGGAGGGTGATGAATTACTGGAAGCAAGAATGACAGATGGTAAATCTGAAATCATGCTGGCAGTGAAGAGCGGAAGAGCCATCAGATTTGAAGAAGAAAAAGTAAGGGTAACTGGTCGTGGCGCTATTGGTGTAGCCGGTATTGAAGTGGATGATGAAAAAGATGAAGTAATTGGCATGATCTGTGTAAATAAGGAAGATACCACCAGAACCATTCTGGTAGTAAGTGAAAAAGGTTTTGGTAAGAGAACAGCCATTGATGAATACCGTATCACCAACAGAGGTGGTAAAGGTGTGAAAACCATTAATGTTACCGATAAAACAGGAAGTTTAGTCGGCATTCTCTATGTTACTGAGAAAGAAGATCTTATCATTACATGTAAATCAGGTATAACCATCCGTACAGGTATCAATGATATCCGTGAAGCCGGAAGAGCTACACAGGGTGTGAAACTGATACGTATTGATGACGGAGATGAAATTGCAGCGATTTCACAGATTGAAGAAGATGATGAAGAGAGCGAAGTAACTGAACAGAACCCTGTTACGGAAAATACCGGTGAAGAAAACCCGGAAAACAATGAATCAAATTCGAACGAAAACCAAGAATAAAAACCTCCCTTTATGAAGAAGCTTTTATTGCTTTCCATGATTGCCATGTCGTTGCAGTTTGCTACTGCACAGGATTATAAAAAAGTGCAGAATGCTTTTTTATTAGGCCGGATTGAAGATGCTAAAACGGAACTGGACAAATTACTGGCCGATCCTAAGACCCAGGCACAGGCACAGCTAAAACCTGAAACCTATGTGTGGAAGGCTAAGATCTATGCGTCTTTCTTTAAAGACAAACAACTCAGTGCGAAATATCCAAACGCTGAAACAGAAGCTGCTACTGCGCTGAAAAAGTATGAAGAGCTGGATCCTACCTATGCCGTCATCAAAGAAAAAGATGGTATCGGAGCTTATTTCGATATGTATGCTACTTTGGTTGCACAGGGGAGTAACCGCTTCGCTCAAAAAGATTGGTCAAATGCAGGTCAATCATTTGTAAATGCCCTGGCTTATATTGACCAGATTATCGCCAATAAGTGGACCAGCAATACGATTCCGATGGATACCACTTCGATACTCTATGCTGCCATCTGTTTTCAGAATGCAAAGGAACTGGAAAAAGCTTCCATTTATTATAGAAAGATTGCCGATAATAAAATAAACGATACCAACTATGTAGATGTATATCGCTTCCTGGTTGACTACTATACACGTGGTAAAAAAGACGAAAAGCTGTTTTACAATTATCTGGGTATCGCCAGAGAAGTCCATCCTTCATTAAAGGAAGAGTGGGAAAGCTACGAGATGGATTTTATTGATACCTACGACCTGAAAGCAAAGACCGAACTGTATGCGAAAGAAGAAGCAGCAGGTACACTTACCGAAGCAAAATATATTCAGTACGGTAGTGCTTTTGCCAATGCTAAAATGAAAGATGATATAGATAGTGCCAGTGCAGCAATGTACAATAATAAAGCATTGGATGCCTTTAAAAAAGCATTCGCTAAGAATGATAAAAGCGCTATTGCCGCCTTTAACGCCGGTGTCATCTGTTATAATAATTTTGGTGAACTGGACGACAAAGTGCGTGATAATATCAGAACCGTACAACGTATCAATGCGGAGAAACCCGTTGAAAAAGATCCTAAAAAGAAAGCTGCCGCAGATGCCAAGGTAAAAGCTGAAACAGAGCCCTACCTCAAAGCCAATACTGCGCTGGAAGCACCTATAGCTCAGCAGGTAGACCAGGCCATTGAATGGCTGGAGAAAGCTTACCTGCTTTTAAAAGACAAAGCCAACAGAACCAATAACGAGAAAAGTGTGATCAACAAATCTGTTGACTGGTTAGCGAATTTATATAGCTATAAGCGTGATAAAGTAAGAGGTAAAGACAATGCCGCTTTTGATAAATACGAGGCGAAATTTAAAGAATATGATGCTATGCATAGTAAATTCTAATCGCTTATAAATTTTTCTTAAAAGCTCCGTTTTTATAACGGAGCTTTTTTATACCCCCCAACTATGGGTATCTTTAATATGGCTATATCGCCAGATATTAATATCCTTTTCTTATGTTAACCAGAAGGCAAGCTACTATTGGTTTTTTTTACTGTGTACTGCTATTCAGTTCCTGTAATGGATCAAACGATACCACCACCGTTATTCCAGACGGAACCTCACCGAATTTGAAAACCACTACATTGGTGAATAACCATGAAATTATCTGGGGGATGGACTTTTTGCCCAATGGCGACATTTTGTTTACCGAAAAACGTGGTCGGATATATCGGTATACGGTTGCGGGTGTTACAGAAGAGTTGACGGGCGTGCCTACAGGTATCAACACCAATGGACAAGGCGGTTTGCTCGATATTAAAGTACATCCTTCCTATGCCAGTAATGGCTGGATCTATATTTCTTATGCCATCAATCATACAGGAGGCGGAAGTCTGTTAAGGCTTACCCGGTTTAAACTGAATGGTAATGCCATTACAAATACAGAAAATCTGTTTACGACCCAAAGCGCCAATACCTGGTATGGACATTACGGAAGTCGTATTGTGTTTGATAGTGTGGGTATGCTTTACCTGAGTATAGGAGAGGGTGGTACACTAAGTTATGGTGGTGCAAGTAGTGCTAACCAGAATGCGCAGGATACCAAAAACGACTGGGGAAAAGTGCACCGTATGACCGACGATGGTAAAATACCTTCGGATAATCCTGTATTGCCGGGTAATACAGCGGCTACTACCGTGTTCTCATACGGACATCGCAATCCGCAGGGAATGATATTTGATCCCGTTAACAACCGTATCTGGGAAAACGAACATGGGCCGATGGGTGGCGACGAAATTAACCTGATACAAAAAGGCAATAATTACGGATGGCCATTGGTATGTTATGGTAAGAACTATGATGGTGTAGCCGTATCTTCAAATCCAACCGCACCGGGTATTACCAATCCTACAAAATACTGGGATCCATCTATTGCGCCCAGCGGATTAGCTGTTATCACCAGCAACAATTTCAAAAGCTGGAAAGGTAGTTTGTTGACGGGTTCACTGAAATTCAATTATGTGAGCAGGGCAACCCTACAGGGCGATAAAATTACAGGAGAAGAAAAAATACTGGAAGGCATTGGCCGTGTACGCAACATCAAACAAGGCCCCGATGGCAATATCTACGTGTCAGTAGAAGGGCCGGGGAGAATTATTAAAGTTACTGCAGAATAATGCTATCGCAGATGTCAGATATCAGATCAGATGTCAGATTTGATGTTATAAATCTGATATCTGACATCTGCCATTAATTTTTCCGGTATTTCAACTGCACTTCCGCAACTCCTTGTTTTTTCATATCAATTTTCTGCGCGGCTTTTTCACTGAGGTCGATGATGCGTCCTTTCACAAACGGACCACGATCGTTGATGCGAACCTTTACGGTTTGTCCGTTATTCAGGTTTTTTACTTTTACAACGGTGCCAAAAGGAAGGGTTTTATGTGCGGCGGTGAGTTTGCGTTTATTAAAAGTTTCGCCATTGGCTGTTTTCCGGCCATGATAACCATCTCCATAATAAGAAGCCATGCCGGTTTCCGTAATTTTCTTAGCACAGCTGCTAAATGCAAATACACAAATAAATAAAAAACACCATAGGCTATTACCCATATGCCATACGCTACTATTCGAACGGAAGAAATTTTTCATACTGTATTTCTTTCAAAACGGGCGGATGGGGGTTTAAAGTATGTCCGTTCATTACTTTTTCATATTTCGAGAGATAAGCACGCATCATTTGTTCCGAAGAGAAATGAGCCATGGCATAATCATGGCAATATTGTTTATCGTAGCTATCGATATGGGACAATGCATCAGACAGTTCACCTGAAATAGCAGATAAGAAACCGGTTCCGGGTTGTACAATTTCAGGAAGTGAACCATAGGGTGTGCCAAAAACCGGACAACCGAAATACAGACTTTCAATCAATGCCAGCCCAAAGGGTTCATGCCAGCGAACAGGGAATAACATGGCTTTGGAACCTCGTAAAAGCTCATTCTTTTCTTCACCGCCTTTCATGCCATGAAAACGTACATGCCGATCAAAAGTAATACGGATTCCCTGGTTAAAATTGAAGCGGTACCCGCCAATTACATGCAGTGGTAAACCTGCTTTTCGGGAAACTGCAATGGCGCCCTGCACATTTTTTACCCGCCAGGCCGCATCACCCAGGAAATGAATATAGGAGCGTGGACGGGAGAGTGCCGGATCACCATAATCATCCGGATCAATGCCATTATGCACAAAAGAATCTGAACAAAACCGCGCTGCATGGTTGCCTGAAACAAATACCGTATTTACCGGCAGCGGAACCTGTACATTCAGGTTACCATGCATGGTCATGATATGTGGTAATAAAGGTTCTTCATTCACCGTATGATTGAGGTGGATGATATCGATGCCTTTGTCTTTTGGTACCTGCTCATTAAATGGAAGTGATGGATTGAAGGGGTACACCTTTGCAAAGGGACAACTCGAACCATGTGGTACCAAATAAGAAACCTGATGACCTGCTTTTGCCAATGCTTTCCCTAACCACCAGATTACACGTTCGGTACCACCATATTTCAGGGCAGGAATGGGGGTATTATTTACGATCAGGATATGCATAGGTGTAAAATTACGGAAGGGATGGCAGATCGCAGATGTAGGATCTCTGATGTCTGATTTGGATAGTTATTTAGTTTTTTTCTTCAAACACCTTGGTAGATGGGCAGTTTGCGCTTCGTATAAATGACTCGAGCTGTTATAAATATTTTATTTGCCTTACAAAAAAATTTTGAAGCCGTATTTGAGTGGCTTTTTGTATTTTGTATATATGTCACCAAAGAAAACTTTCTCTTCCCTTTTTTCTTAAATACACAATCAATGAAAAGAATATTTTTCATTCTATTTCTTCTGCCGTTTATAGGTTTTTCACAATTCAAAGTCACAAGGCCATATGCGAAGTATTACAGTGAGGTGCCGCTAAATGTGTACAAAGAAGCTGCAGGTTTAAATAAAATCGGAGAAATAGCAGCAGGTTCTGGCATCATATTCATTGTTGGCCCCGGAGGTGTAAATAGCTATTTAGTATATAGAAAAGGGGTAACTGGCTACATATCTAAAAGTCATTTGCTTTTTGAAGGGAAAGAGCCTTCATTTAACGAAAACGATTTAGTTGAAGCTATGATCGCTGCAGCAAAAAAGCAAGAAGAAGAGTATGATACCTTCATAAATGCAAAAAAGGAACTGGATCGAATCGATAATGCCCTTAAGAATAAGAAGTTAATGAAAGCCGGGCTAAGTGTAACCTATCCAGGATATATAGATGGAGATTTTTACTGTGGCTATGAAATTTCATTTACTAATTACTCTTCTAAAATCATAAAATATATTTATTTGACATTGTCAGCATTTAATGCAGTAGATGACTTGGTGGTATCGAAAAGATTCACATTAGTCGGACCTGTAAATGTGATGAAAGAAGCTAGTTATATAGACAAGTATGCATTTTCCGGAAATCAAGCAATTTCATATTTCAGAATAAAAAAAATCGAAATCCTTTATACAAATGGAACTCGAAAAGAATATTCTGGAGAAATACTGAAAACTATAATCGTTGATTAATGCGCTAGCTAGTAATTGTTCCATAGTCAAAAACCAAAGAAGCCGCACTATTGAATTTGCTCGTATTTCGCTGTGCGCGATTTAACATAATGTTAATTATAGGATAATTGTAAAACTTAAAATATACTGTTTAGCTCCGTAAAGCATTGATAATGTTATACATATAATAATATAACTAAGGCGGCCATTGATTACCTGAAGCCAGCAATCAAAATGAATTTGAAAAAGGATTTGAGTAAGATGAAAGTCTATCTGATAGATGCTGAGACACGGAAACCACACATTTAGCTATGTAGTCATAACAATTTTTTTTGCTGATATTTTCCGGTTTCATACCTTTGTTAACTAAATGGTTAAACCAAATGGATAATAATCTTGCAGAAAGCACACAAACTGAACCGGGAACTGAACAGAAAATTATGATGGCAGCCCGGAAAGTATTCTTTCAGAAAGGCATGGATGGTGCCCGTATGCAGGATATTGCCAATGAAGCTGGTATGAACAAGGCATTGCTGCATTATTATTTCCGTACCAAGGAGCAGCTTTTCGAGACTATTTTTCAGGAAAGTGCCGGCAGATTTATTCCAAGGGTAAAACAAATACTTGCCTCAGATGACTCTTTCTATGTAAAAATCGATCGCTTTTGTACAGAATACATCACCATGGCCATGGCCAATCCCTTTATTCCCATGTTTGTACTCAGTGAGGCCAATAAGCAATCAGATAGCTTTCTACAGAAACTATTTGGTGGTGCCGCTCCTGATCTTTCGGTTTTTAAAAAACAACTGGAAGATGAAATAAAAGCAGGCCAGGTTCGTCCTATCTCTTTTGAGCAGTTATTAATGCATATGCTCGGCATCTGCATATTTCCTTTTTTGAGCCGTCCGATTTTAAATACACTGCTTCATATCGATAATGAACAATTTATGCAGCTGATGCAGGAAAGAAAACAAGCCGCCACAGACTTCATTTTACACGCAATCCGTAAATAATTTTTTTTATGCGCTATTTAACTAAATGGTTAATCTTACTGCTACCTGCCTTTTCGGTAGCACAAACGCCTTTACAACTGGAGGCCGTTTATGAAAAAGCAAGGGAACATTATCCTTTACTGCAACAGAAAAAACTCGTGCAGCAAACGGCCGCATTGAGTATTGAGAACCTTACCAAGGGAATGCTGCCACAAATCAGTATCAACGGTCAGGCATCTTACCAGTCGGAAGTTACGGCTATCGCCATTTCCTTTCCGGGTGTGACGATCAATCCGCTCAGCAAAGATCAGTACAGACTCACAGCAGACATTTCTCAACTGATTTATGATGGTGGTCTCAACAAACAACAACAGGCATTACAGGAACTCAATGCAGGTATCGAAGACCAGAAACTGGAAGTAGAACTCTATAAACTCAGGGAAAGAATTACACAGGTATTCCTGGGTATTCTTTATATAGATGCACAGTTGAAGCAGGCTGATCTGCTGGCAGCCGATATTGAAACCGGTATGCGGAAAGTGGAAGCCCAGATTGCCAATGGCACTGCATTTAAATCGGGCTACAATGCTTTAAAAGCAGAACGGTTAAAAACAGGACAGCGCATCATTGAATTAAAAGCTACGCGGCGTGGTCTATTATCGGTATTGGGATTGTTTATCCAGGAAACACTGGCGGATGATCAGGTGCTGCTGCAACCCGTACTCACCACCCTATCCGACACCAGCATTACTCGTCCGGAAATCACTCTTTTTCAGCAACAACAGAAATTGATCAAAGGTCAGTCAGCACTCATCGATATCCGCAATAAACCCAGGGCCAGTGCTTTTCTGCAGGCGGGTTATGGACGTCCGGGATTGAATATGCTTAAAAATTCTTTTGAACCTTTTGGTATCGGTGGTATCCGTTTCAGTTGGTCGCTGGGTGGCTGGTACACGGCTTCCAAAGAAAAGAAACTGGCGGGCATACAACAGCAGACAGTACAGTTGCAGCAGGAAACTTTTTTGCTGCAGACACGCACACAGGTAACCCAACAGGAAGCCGAGATCAGTAAACTAAAGGAACTGATTGCGTCTGATGATGAGATCATTGCTTTGCGGGTGTCGGTTAAACAGGCTGCCGCTGCACAATTGGAAAATGGTGTGATTACGGCCAGTGATTACCTGCGTGAAGTAAATGCAGAAGACCAGGCAAGACAACAACTCAACACACATAAAATACAATTAATACAGGCACAGGCAAACCTCAGGCTGATCGCCGGTCATTCTTAAAACAAGCATAAAACATAGATATGAAACTCAGTAACTTTTTTTTCGGAACCGCTTCTCTCCTGCTTTTGGCATCCTGTAAAACAGGCGATGATCAGTTTGATGCACAGGGCACATTTGAAGCAGACGAAGTACTGGTATCGGCAGAAATACCCGGTAAACTCACTTCTTTCACCATTCAGGAAGGCGATACCCTTGCAGCGGGTGCCATGGTGGGTCAGGTTGATGCATTGAACCTGTCTTTACAGAAAGAACAGGTTCAGGCATCTATTGCGGCACTCAACCAAAAAACAGCGGATGAACAACCGCAATTGCAATTACTAAAAGACCAGCTGGCTTTACAGGAAGTGCAGTTGCAAAACCTGCAGAAAGAAAAAGCAAGGATTGAGCGTCTCCTGAAAATGGATGCTGCTACCGGTAAGCAACTGGATGATATTTCTTTTCAGCTCGATGCCTTACAGAAGCAAATGATGGTAACCAAACAACAGGTGGCTGTGCAGGTAAACAATATCCGCACGCAGAATCGTAGTATACTCAGTGAGGCCGATCCTTTAAAAATGAAAGCTGAGCAGATTGATGACCAGATTAAAAGAGCATCGATTATCAACCCGATTCAGGGAACAGTACTTACCAAATATGCGGAGCAGGGTGAAATCACCAGCATGGGTAAAGCATTGTATAAAATAGCAGACCTCAGTACACTCACGCTTCGCGCGTATATTACCGGTAACCAATTGCCTGCTATTAAACTGGGACAAACAGTAACCGTGTATACCGACAATGGCAAGGATGGTTATGACCAACATTCAGGTACCATTACCTGGATCGCTGATAAAGCTGAGTTCACGCCGAAAACCATACAAACAAAAGAAGAAAGGGCCAACCTGGTATATGCCGTAAAAATAAAGGTGAAGAACAATGGTTTTCTGAAACTGGGTATGTATGGTGAAATCACTTTTCAAAATCAATAAATGAACAACAGTGTAATTGTACAGGGTGTTTCCAAACAATACGGTTCAAAAAAGCAACCTGTAGTGGCATTGTCAGATATATCGCTGGATATCGCTACGGGAGAATTATTCGGGTTGATTGGTCCGGATGGAGCCGGTAAAACCAGTTTGTTCCGGATCCTCACTACCCTATTACTGGCCGATAAGGGATCAGCTACTGTTGCGGGGTATGATGTAGTAAAGGAGTATAAGGCGGTTAGAAAAATAGTGGGTTATATGCCGGGTAAATTTTCTTTATACCAGGATCTGACGGTGGAAGAAAACCTGCATTTTTTTGCTACCATTTTTCACGCTTCCGTAGCAGATAATTATCACCTGATTAAAGATATATATGAGCAGATAGCACCATTTAAAGACAGAAGGGCCGGTAAACTTTCGGGTGGTATGAAACAGAAACTGGCACTCTGCTGTGCCCTGATTCATGAGCCCAAAGTATTGTTTCTGGATGAACCCACAACAGGTGTGGATGCCGTTTCACGCAATGAGTTCTGGGATATGTTACAACTGCTGAAGAAGAAAGGTATCACCATTATTGTATCAACTCCTTATATGGATGAAGCCAGCAGGTGTGACCGTGTGGCTTTGATTCAGAACGGACGTATACTGCAGGTAAATACACCGGAAGCTATTATCAGTGGCTTTACCCAACCTTTATATGCTGTGAAAGCACCGGGTATGCTGTCTTTGCTAAAGCAATTACATAACACGCCTGGCGTACTCGCAGCTTATCCATTTGGCGAATACCATCATGCAGTGATGCAACCAGGTGTATCGCTCCCATTTTTGGGAAAAGATGCTGAAGTAAAAGCGGTAACACCCAATATTGAAGATTGTTTTATCCAGTTAATGCAACACCATGCCTAAAGAAAAAGCTATAACAGCCGAAATGCTTACCAAAAGATTTGGTGATTTTATTGCCGTGAATGCCATTTCCTTTGAAGTAGACAAGGGCGAAATATTTGGCTTTCTGGGCGCCAATGGTGCCGGTAAAACCACGGCCATGCGTATGTTTTGTGGCTTGTCATTACCCAGTTCCGGGAAAGCTACAGTGGCGGGTCTTGATATTTATAAAGACAATGAAGCCATTAAGCAGCGTATCGGCTATATGAGCCAGAAATTTTCACTCTATGAAGATCTTACTGTAAAAGAAAATATCCGCTTTTATGGTGGTATATATGGCAAGAGTGATACCTATATTAAAAAAGAAACCGAAATCCTGCTTCATCAACTCGAACTGGAAGCACAGGCAAATACATTGGTGGGTGCCCTACCATTGGGGTGGAAACAAAAACTCGCCTTTTCAGTAGCTATTTTTCACCAGCCCGATATTGTATTTCTCGATGAGCCTACAGGTGGCGTTGACCCGGTAACCAGACGTGAGTTCTGGAACATGATTTATGAAGCTGCCGCCAAAGGCATCACTGTGTTTGTTACTACGCATTACCTTGATGAAGCAGAATATTGCGACCGTGTTTCGATTATGGTTGATGGCGTAATTGCGGCACTTGATACACCGGCAGCACTCAAAAAACAATACCATGCCAGTGGTATGGATGAAGTTTTTCAACAATTGGCAAGAGGTGCAAAAAGACAAGACAATTAACCAATCTGATTATATGAAAATTTTTATAACGCACATAGCATGAAGCAATTTCTGAGTTTTGTAAAAAAAGAATTCCTGCATATCCTGCGCGATAAGCGAACCTTATTTATACTATTGGGAATGCCGATTGTGCAGATCATCATTTTTGGTTTTGCGCTCACCAATGAAGTAAAAAATGAAGGAATTGCAGTACTTGATCTGGCTAAAGATCAGTCTTCAGGTGAGCTGATCAGACAAATGGATGCCAGCAGGTATTTTGAGTTACGTGCTTACCTCCAAAATGAACAGCAGATTGAAAAAACATTCCTGAAAGGACAGATCAAACTTGCTGTAGTAATTCCACCAGGTTTTGACCATCAGTTAAGACATACCAATAAAGCACAGCTGCAATTAATTGCAGATGCCAGTGATCCGAACCTGGCCAATACCATGGTGAATTATGCGGGTTCGATTGTGCAGCAGTTTCAGTCGACTATTTTTCCACAGCAACAGGCTGCTTACCAGATTCAAACAGAACTCAGGATGTTGTATAACCCACAGTTAAAGGGTGCTTACAATTTTGTACCAGGTGTTATGGCAATGGTTTTATTATTAGTCTGTACCATGATGACCGCCATTACCATTGTAAAAGAAAAAGAAAGTGGCACAATGGAGATCATGCTTGTATCGCCGCTGGTACCTTTCAGTATTACATTGGCCAAGGCAGTACCTTATCTGCTTTTATCCATCGTCAACATCATCAGTATTTTATTGCTGAGTGTGTACGTACTCGATGTACCCATCAGGGGTAGTGTGTTACTGCTCATTGGTATGAGTATTCTTTTCACAATGGTATCCTTATCCCTCGGACTATTGATATCTGCCAGGTCCAGTTCACAGCAAACAGCCATGTTTATTTCACTGGTGGGTATGTTTCTGCCCACGGTTATGTTTAGTGGCTTTATGTTTCCCATTGAAAATATGCCCAAACCCTTACAGGTCATTTCCAATATCGTACCTGCCAAATGGTATTATATCATTGTAAAATCTGTTATGATCAAAGGTGTTGGATTCAACGCGATCTGGAAAGAAGCTTTGATACTTGCGGGTATGTGTACTTTTTTTCTGGCGATGGCCATTCGTAACTTTAAAATCAGACTGGCATGAGAACCTTACGTTTTTTATTACAGAAAGAATTCCGTCAGATCTTTCGGGATCCATCCATACTTCGTATCATTTTTATGATGCCGATTATTCAGTTGATCATATTACCGATGGCGGCTGATTATGAAATGAAGAACATAAACCTTGTGGTAACCGATCATGACCACTCTGTGTATTCCCGTCAACTGATCAATAAAATAACCGCTTCCGGCTATTTTAAACTGGCGGCTGTAAACAATAGCTATCAACAATCCCTGCGTGATATTGAAGCCGATAAAGCCGATCTGGTACTTGAAATACCGGTTGCTTTTGAGAAAAAGCTGATCCGTGAAAATACAGCCGGTACTTTTATTGCCGTTAATGCCATAAATGGTACCAAAGGCAATCTGGGGGCAGCTTATATACGTACCATTATACAGGATTATAACCAGGAAATCAGGTCTAAGCTACTCCCCTTTTCAGGTATGCCACCGCAACCGCAGATTGCCATTACTTATGCCAACTGGTTTAATCCACAAATGAACTATAAGTTTTTTATGGTCCCTGGTATTCTGGTACTATTACTTACGATGGTAGGTGCCAATCTCACCGCCATCAATATTGTGCGTGAAAAAGAAATTGGTACCATTGAGCAGATCAATGTAACTCCCATACGCAAACATCATTTTATTCTGGGTAAACTCATACCCTTCTGGATACTGGGATTGATTGTAATGACACTTGGTTTTGTTGTGGCAAGGGTTGTGTACGGTATTTCGCCTGCAGGTAGTTTTCTTTCGATATATGCATTTGCAGCGGTGTACCTGTTAGCGGTACTCGGACTGGGTTTACTCGTATCTACCTATTCCAATACGCAACAACAGGCCATGCTGGTATCTTTTTTTATCATGATGATTTTTGTGTTGATGGGTGGCTTGTATACCAGTATCAGCAGTATGCCGGAATGGGCACAGTGGATTACCAAACTCAACCCTGTGAGTTATTTTATTGATGTAATGCGTATGGTGGTGCTGAAAGGAAGTAGCATGAAAGATATTCTTCCTCAGTTTTTTACCATCACCGGTTTCGCTTTTGTACTGAATGGTTGGGCAGTATGGAACTACCGGAAAAGAGCCTGATAAAACATCAAACGCTATATCTTCACTTCTCCTCTTCTTCCTGCAAAAAATGCTTCCACATAGATACTATAGCATAGAATGGCTGATGGAGGATGTCTGATATAATTCAAATCAGACATCCTCCATCAGCCATTTTTTGTATCTTGTATCTATGAAAACCTATGACAACCTCGTAGATGCTATCAATGATTTAAAAGCTTCAGGCTATACAACTGATTTTAATCTTGCCTTTGATCAGATTACATGTGCCGATACCGGTATTTGTTTATTGCCTTCTCAATTTGAAATTGTGGCTCATCACCGTTTTGAAGGAGATACAGATCCTTCCAATTCCAGTGTTTTATATGTGATTGAATCCCTTGATCATACCATGAAAGGTATCCTGATCAATGCTTATGGAATGTACAGCGATTCGCTCAGCGACGAGATGATCGGGAAACTGAGCGTACATGAAAGATAAGACCTATTAATGTAAGCTATCGTTTTCAGCAGCCTGCCAGTTATTATAACAAAAAGCGATCCTCCACCATAACATGAAGAATCGCCCGGTAACTATTCAAACCAGAATAATAGACATTATCAATAAATCCGGAATTTGATGGGCAGACTAAAATAACTTTTTACATTTTGTCCTTTTATCTGTCCGGGATTCCATACAGGCATTTTGGATACTACAGCGGTTGCTGCTTCATCAAGACCAAAACCCGCCCGATCGCCCTTAATCACCGGGGTATAAATAACCCCTCGTTCATCTACAGCAAAACCCACCATCACTTCACCTTCTACACCATTCTCCAGTGCAGTTTCCGGATACACAATATTTTCCTGAATAAATTTTGCGAGTGCTTTTTCACCTCCAGGGTATGAAGGTTTGACTTCTGTACGATAATAAATACCCAGTTGATCTTTTTCCAACATCATCCGGGCGTAGTCCTCCTCCCATTGACGATTCCGTTCAACAATGATTTCCCAGCGGCCATTCTTTTTAGCAGGATTGGCAATCGCTTTTCCGGTAGTAATTACGGTAGTGGTGACTTTACTTGCGGCTGCTTCTGCTTTTTTTAGCGAATCAGCCGTTAATGAATCTTTTTGCAGTTCATCTGGATTTTTACCGGTTTTACAGGCTTGAAAACTTAATATACCCGTCATCATAATCATGAGGTATAAAGAAGTTTTCATGATAATGGGGTACTTGACCTTAATTTGATATAACATAAGTAACAATGAATGAATGAATGTGGCATAAAACCAGATCATCATTATACAGCAAAGCTCCACTATTCATCATAGCATTCTTTACATCTTACATGAATAAGGTTACATTTTTCACTGTTTTTCGAATAAATGGTCACCTGTCTATACAGGTAGCCATCAATAAATAAAGATTTATGCTTCTGCGGTACTAAGTTTTGCATGCTGACTTTTGGCTTTTGAATTGTCTTTCCTACATTCGGACAAACAAACACTACTTCATGCTTCATCGCCGCCATTTTTTACAGCTCAGTTCGTTGGGGTTAACCACATTGGGTTTTTCTTCTTTCAGAGGGAAAGCCGGGATGAAAAAGCCGGTCGTACTTTCTACCTGGGATGCGGGCATTGCCGCCAATAAAGCAGCATGGAACGTGCTACGTTCAGGTGGAAGAGCTTTGGATGCGGTTGAACAGGGAGTACGCATTACGGAAGACTCCTTAAACTGTTGTGTAGGACTGGGTGCCAATCCAGATCGAGATGGTTTTGTTACCCTGGATGCCTGTATTATGGATGAGTTTGCCAACTGTGGCAGTGTGGCTTTTCTCGAAAGAATCAAACATCCTATATCGGTTGCCAGGCGTGTGATGGAGAAAACACCCCATGTAATGCTGGTAGGTGAAGGTGCACAACAGTTTGCAGTATCGGAAGGGTTCCCACTGGAGAAAGCTGAACTGTCTGATGATGCCAAAAAAGCATATGAGAACTGGTTGAAGAAAAGTGAATATAAACCAGTTATCAATATTGAAAATACAAAACGTCAGGAAGCGTCGGTACCAGCCAAATTGGAAAATGGTGGCTGGAACCATGATACCATTGGTATGATTGCGCTGGATGCAAAAGGTAACCTTAGTGGTAGCTGTACCACCAGTGGTATGGGTTTTAAAATGCGCGGACGTATTGGAGATTCCCCTATTATTGGTGCGGGTCTGTATGTTGATAATGAGGTGGGTGCTGCAGTGGCTACCGGACAGGGTGAAGATATTATCCGGATCTGTGGCGCACATACCATTGTTGAACTCATGCGACAAGGCCTGGCTCCAGAAGCAGCCTGTAAAAAAGCAATGGAACGTTTACTGAAAACAAAAGGGATAGAAAAAGCAAAAGCCATCCAGGCTGGTTTTATCGCCATTGCCAAAAATGGAGAATATGGCGGGTTTGCGTTGCAGAAAGGATTTAACTATGCAGTATGTTATGCGGATGATAAAAATTTTCTGGTAGATGCGAAGCCGTTGATTTGATAAAACATTTCCACCTTCCTGCACCGGACTTAAGTCCGGTGCAGGAAGGTGAAGTGAGTGCTACAAATTGTATATGATCATAACACCGACAAGATATGTCACTACCACTCGAAATATGCGTATTCAATACAGCAACTGCGATTGCTGCGGCTGAGGCTGGAGCGGACAGAATTGAATTGTGTGAAAACTATGCCAATGGTGGGACTACCCCATCCTATGGGTATTTAAAAACCACCCGTGAAAAAATCAGCATCCCTGTTTTTCCAATGATACGTCCAAGAGGTGGTGATTATTTTCATCGACCCGAAGAAATAGAAATCATTGCAAAAGATATTGCACTCTGTAAAGAACTGGGGTTTGAAGGTGTAGTATTTGGCTTATTGAACAGAGATGGCTCTATCGACAAAGAAAACACAGCCCGACTGGTTGAGCTTGCCTATCCGCTGGATGTTACCTTTCATCGTGCATTTGATCGATGTAAAGATCCATTAGCATCTCTTGAGACCATTATCGCTTGTGGATGTACAAGAATACTCACCAGTGGACAACATCCTAAAGCACCCGATGGAAAAGAACTTATCCGGCAACTGGTGGAGCAGGCTGACGATAGAATTATTATTATGCCGGGAAGTGGCATTAATAGCCGTAATCTCAAAGAAATGATCGATTACACCGGCGCCAAAGAATTTCATACTTCCGCCAGAGTATTACGACCTTCTACTACTGAATATATGAATCCACTGATACCGGAAGATTTCAGTCAGGATTTTACAGACGAAACAGAAATCGCAACACTCAAAAAAATATTGAGTCAGTAACTCGAGTCACCTTATTTCCGAAGTTTACAAATGAATATCAGAGAAGAACTGGCAAGAGAACATTCCAAAGAACAGGCGCTTCGCATCGCTAACTATGCGGTTCAAAATAAAAAAAAGTTCAGGGAGCTGATGGACTGTTACACTGACGAGGACTATCGTTTATCGCAAAGGGCCGCATGGAGTGTAAGCTGGGCAGCAAAAAATAACCCTGAAATGATAGCGCCCTATATACCGGTACTTGTAAAAAGATTACAGGAAAAAGGTGTTCATGATGCTGTTATACGCAATGCAGTAAGGGTACTTGAAGATATTGAAATACCGGAATCCTTTCATGGAGAAGTGATGAACAGTTGTTTTGCCTTTATTGAAAATCCTGTAACGCCCGCTGCTATTAAAGCATTTTCACTAACCGTCTTATTCAATCTTTCCCAGCAATACCCTGAAATAAAACAAGAGTTAAAACTTATCATCGAAGAAAGATGGGATACGGAAACAGCGGCTTTCAAAAGCAGGGGTAGGAAAATATTGAAAGCAATGGCTGATGGCTGATGTCTGATGGCTGATGTCTGATGGCTGATGTCGGATATGATTAAATCCGACATCAGCCATCAGATATCCTACATTTTAATATAGCATTCTCACCTTAATCGTTTCCTTTACTTCTTTCAGCAATTCAACAGCTTTTTTAGAGAGTTTTTTGTCTACATCGAGAACAACATAACCTATCTCTTCATTGGTTTTGAGGTATTGACCAACTATATTGATGTTATTTTTGGATAAGGCGGTATTGATCGCACTTAAAACACCCGGTACATTTCTGTGTATATGCAGAATACGATGAGCTCCATCAACCGGTGGTAATCCAATGGCAGGAACACTATGCGAACCATTGGTAATACCGCGCTCGAGGTATTGAAATAATTTTACACTTACGTCTTCTCCGATATTCTGCTGTGCCTCTTCTGTAGAGCCTCCGATATGTGGCGTTAGTATAACATTGGGTAAACCCTGAAGTGGTGTTTCAAAACGATCACCGTTTTTTTCCGGCTCCCATGGATATACATCGATACCGGCACCTGCAATACTACCCTCTTTCAACGCTTCACTCAGGGCTTTGAGATCAACCACTTCTCCCCTTGCGTAATTCAGTAAGATGGCGCCTTTTTTAAAATGTTTAATATTGTTTTTATTGATCAGGTTTTTGGTCTGCGGCGTTTCGGGTACATGCAGTGAAATGATATCACTGTTACCCAATACTTCTTTCATCGATTTAGCAGCGATCGCATTACCTAATGGCAATTTGGTTTCAGTATCATAAAACAATACTTTCATACCCAGTGCTTCTGCAAGCACACTTACCTGAGAACCAATATTTCCGTAACCTATCAATCCGAGGGTTTTACCACGAAGTTCATAACTGCCTTTGGCATCTTTCATCCAGATACCTTTATGTGCTGCGATATTTTTATCCGATATTTTTCTGATCAGCATTACCGATATGCCTATCACAAGTTCAGCCACACTTCTGGTATTACTGTAAGGCGCATTGAAAACAACCACTCCCTTTTTACCGGCATATTTCAGATCAACCTGGTTTACGCCGATGCAAAAGCAACCAATGGCCTGTAATTTTTTTGCGGCATCCAGTACTTTCGCTGTTATCTGCGTTTTGGAACGGATACCGATGAGGTGAACATCTTTTACTTCTTTTATCAGTTCTTCTTCACTAAGGGCACCACTGAGTTTACGTACATTGGTATAGCCCTGTTGCTTGAAATACTGAACTGCTTTGTCGCTGATATTTTCAAGGAATAAAATGTGAATCCTCTCTTTTGGATAACTGGTAATAGCCTGCTTGCTCATGTAGCGAAAATAATGTTTTTATTTTCTGCATAACCTTTCGCTTTTTAACCATTACGGTAACACATTGTTTTTTATTTTCGCCGCGAAGAAAAACTAACAGATGATCGTAAGAGCCTTTAGTATCGCTATTTTGATGGGTTTGTTTCAGTCCTGTTCTGCACAACCGGCTACTGAAAAAGGATCGGTAGAAACGTATGCGCCAATACCTTCTGCCAATAAAGCTATGTACAGTGCAGAAATTGAAAAGCAATACAAACAATTGTTAGGTAACCGTGGTTTCAATGGAAGTATTCTGGTGGCCAAAAATGGAGAAATTTTATTTGAAGACTATCAGGGATATATCAATTTCAAAACAAAGGAACCTATTACGCCCAATACGCCTTTTCACCTTGCATCGGTATCGAAAACTTTTACCGGCATGGCCATTATGAGGTTGCGGGAGCAGGGTAAACTGAAGCTCGATGATTTGGTTACCGATTTCTTTCCTTCTTTTCCCTATCCCAATATAACTGTACAGCTATTATTGAATCATAGAAGCGGTTTGAACAATTATGTTTATTTCATGGTAGACCGTAAAGTGGAAACATACCGGGTAAAAACCAAAAAAGGTCGCTGGGTACGCAGAACACGTACCATCAAAATGCCCCCTTTAAAGCCGGGATTACTTAGTAACCAGGATGTATTGGATTATATGGTTCAATATAAGCCAGCTCCTTTATTTGCACCCGACAGGGCTTTCCGTTACAGTAATACCAATTACGCCATGCTGGCCCTTATTATTGAAAAAGTTACCGGACTTTCCTATCCAAAATATATGAAAGACAGTTTGTTTACTCCATTGGGTATGACAGACAGCTATGTGTTCAGTATAGCGGATACGGCCAGGTATATACCTTCCTATAAATACAATAATGCGCCCTATGGCCTTGAAAAGCTGGATTGTATTTATGGTGATAAAAACGTGTACTCGACAGTAAGGGATATGTTTCTCTGGGACAAGGCCCTCCATGAAGGAACTTATGTGAATCAAAACTCACAAGTACTTGCTTATCAGCCCTATAGTTTTGAAACTAAATCCTTTCATAACTATGGTTTGGGTTGGCGCCTGCTAAACTCGCCAACGGAAGAAATTGTGTACCACAATGGCTGGTGGCATGGCAATAATACTGTTTTCACCCGTTTTATAAAGGATACAGCTACTATCATTGTTCTTGGCAACCGCTATAACCGCAATATATATCAGGCCAAAAAGCTATCTGTTGCCTTTACCGGTAGAACAGATAGTACAGAGCTGGAAGAATAAGCCTCCAGAATAGTTTTAGATGGGCGGTATCAGACAGGCTGTTTTTAGCCTTTTACCCCTATTTTTGCAGACTTTTAATATAAACTTTACCAGACACACACTGATTATGGACAAAATCTTGTTTTATGCCGTTCCGGCAATGGGAGTTGTAGGTCTTCTCTACACTTTTTTAAAGTTTAACTGGGTATCTAAACAGGATGCGGGTAATGACCGCATGAAAGAGATCAGCACATATATTGCTGAGGGCGCTATGGCTTTTTTAAAAGCTGAGTGGAGAATACTGACTTATTTCGTGGTAATTGTTGCGCTTTTACTGGGTGTAATGGCCAGCAGCAACCCGCATTCGCACTGGTCCATTTCACTGGCGTTTGTATTGGGTGCTGTTTGCAGTGCCGTTGCAGGTTATATTGGCATGAAAGTGGCTACCAAGGCCAATGTTCGTACAGCACAGGCAGCCAGAACAAGTCTTTCTAAAGCATTGAATGTTTCATTCACCGGTGGTGCTGTTATGGGACTGGGTGTTGCCGGTTTGGCAGTACTGGGTCTGGGTGGTGTTTACCTGATCCTGAAGCAATTGTTTGCTCCGGAAGCCGCTGCGAATTCGGAAGAAATGCTGCGTACGATTGAGGTATTAACAGGTTTCTCATTGGGTGCCGAGTCTATCGCTTTATTTGCCCGTGTGGGTGGTGGTATCTATACAAAAGCTGCCGATGTAGGTGCTGACCTTGTGGGTAAAGTGGAAGCAGGCATTCCTGAAGATGATCCGCGTAACCCGGCTACCATTGCCGATAACGTAGGTGATAATGTGGGCGATGTGGCAGGTATGGGTGCCGATTTATTTGGTTCATATGTGGCTACTGTACTCGCTACCATGGTATTGGGTCAGGAAACCATTTCTTCTGATAATTTTGGTGGATATGCACCTATCCTGCTGCCTATGCTGATTGCAGGTGTGGGTATTCTTTTCTCTATTGTGGGCACCTGGTTTGTCCGTGTTAGCGATGCCGCCGGTATCAATACGGCCAACGTACAGAAAGCGCTGAACATGGGTAACTGGGGTTCTATTATTCTTACAGCCGGAGCCTGTGCGGGTCTGGTATATTATATTTTACCCGAAACCATGACTCTCCGTGGGCACGATTTTACCCGCGATGGTGTTTTAGGTGCGATTGTGGTAGGACTGGCCGTAGGTACTTTGATGAGTATTATTACAGAATATTATACTGCAATGGGTAAACGTCCTGTAATGTCAATTATCCGACAATCATCAACAGGTCATGCTACCAACGTAATTGGTGGTCTGGCTGTAGGTATGGAATCAACCTTCCTGCCTATTCTGGTACTGGCAGGTGGTATCTGGGGTTCTTATGAGTGTGCCGGTTTATATGGTGTGGCCATTGCTGCAGCCGGTATGATGGCTACCACTGCTATGCAGTTAGCGATCGACGCTTTTGGTCCAATTGCTGATAATGCCGGTGGTATTGCTGAAATGAGTGAATTACCTAAAGAAGTTCGTGAGAAAACAGATGTACTGGATGCTGTAGGTAATACCACTGCTGCTACCGGTAAAGGTTTTGCTATTGCTTCTGCCGCCTTAACGGCATTGGCACTGTTTGCTGCTTTCGTGGGTGTAGCAGGTATAGAGGGTATTGATATTTATAAAGCAAAAGTACTGGCCTCTCTTTTTGTAGGTGCCATGATTCCTTTTATCTTCTCTTCGCTGGCTATTCGTGCGGTAGGACAGGCTGCTATGTCGATGGTGGAGGAAGTGCGCCGTCAGTTCCGTACCATTCCTGGTATTATGGAAGGAACAGGTAAACCAGAGTATGATAAATGTGTGGCCATTTCTACTGAGGCATCTATCAAGAAAATGATGTTGCCAGGTGCTATTGCCATTGTATCTCCTTTGATTATTGGTTTCCTTTTAGGCCCTGAAGCATTGGGTGGTTTTCTGGCAGGTGCTACGGTAAGTGGTGTATTAATGGGTATGTTCCAGAACAATGCCGGTGGTGCATGGGATAACGCCAAAAAATCATTCGAAAAAGGCGTGGAGATCAATGGCGAAATGTTCTACAAAAAATCAGAACCACATAAAGCATCTGTAACAGGTGATACGGTGGGTGATCCATTTAAAGATACATCAGGTCCATCTATGAATATCCTGATTAAACTGATGTCAATCGTATCGCTTGTTATCGCGCCAACACTGGCACAGTTACATGGTGCATCTGCTGATCATACAGTAGAAAAAAGAATTGAAATCAAAGCAACTAATAGCGGAGAAACAGCCAGTATCACCCTGAATGGTGCCGACGCGAATATGGATCAGTTGGTGGCTGAATTGAAAAATGCAGGTCTGGCTACCGGTGATAAAGTTTCAGTAGAAATTAAAGAAGGTAAGATTGTTGTGAATGGTCAGGAACTTTCAGCAGAAGTTGCCGCTCAGTTTTCTAAATACCTCGATGGTAAAGAAAAACTGAATATTAAAGTGGATCTTACGGAAGAGAAGAAATAAGCTTACAGATACAATAAATAAAAGGGTTGATATTGCATCAACCCTTTTTATTTTATCCTGTCTATTCATCGTTGAACGACCAGTCCTGCCAGCGATGGTAATGAAATATTAGCTCCAATTAATGCCAGTAAATTACTGTTAACAACAAAGGGCGTATTATAATCTTTGCCTAAAGATGCATTGAGTGATATTACTTCACTGATTTTATACTCCATATTCAAGGCCATTCTAAAAGTAGAACCTGAGCGAATGGCCTGTATATTGTTTCCGCTGATATCTTTTGTAGGATACCTGTAATCATAAAAACGATAAATAATTTCCAGTCCGTAATTAAATCCTTTATCAACAATTCTATTGGCACTTACACCCAGATCAAAATTGCTACTTACCGAATCGGCTTTTGAAAAAGTATATCTTGTTAAAAAAGAAAATTCAGATTTCTGATCAGTTGTACGGTGGCTCATGGTAGACCATATGCCAGTTTTCTGATACAATGATTTTCCAAATTGATTCTCAGGAAAATATTGTACACCTGCCATGGCTATTTCCCAAATGAACCCGACTTTATCTTTGTTCTCGGACTTTATCTTTTGAAGTGCAAGTGCCTCCGCACTTTTATCAAGTACCGTTTTTCTGAGGTTTTGCAAAACAGTTTCCACTGTATAATCCGTTTTCCTGGCAATTGCCAGGTATTCTTTTACAAAATCCTGAGCCAGGGTTAAAATAGAATCTGATTTATTGGGCTCTTGCTGTTTCATTAATTTAAAATACTCTGTCATCGCATTGTCAAGCTCATTGAAAATACCATTTTCTGCAGCTATTTTATTTTTCAATGAGGCAGATTTACTGTTATCGTCCAGTATTTCTTTAACTGCACGTTGGATCAGATCTTTCATATCAATTTTGGCCACATACAAACGCATATTCAGTTTCAGTTGTTGGGGTATTTTCCCTGAAAACAATTGCGTACGCAAACCAATTGCCAGTCGGGTACCCGTGAGTGTATCCCGTTGATCATTGAGCTTACTGGTAGCGACTGATACTGCGAGTGTTTTCATCATATTGCCCCAAACATCAGCTACAGGTATATCCCCGAAACGCCTGTTGATACCGTAATACTCATAAAAATCAATATCCTTTCTTGGTTTTAGCCAGTAAGGCGAAAATTCAAGGCTTACATTCGGATTCAAAGTAGCTCCTCCCAGACCTGAGATAAGAGAAGTGGCCACAGCTTGCGGTGTGGTGGGGCGTGCTATACTGTAGGCCCCCAGATTTAATACTGATGCAGCAGGTGTAGTGGGTAGTCTGAAATGATCCAGTTTTATGGTGTCTGACTGGGCAAAAACAGTATGACTGACACTGGATAATACTATCAAGGCAAGGTAAATATTACGCATGAATTGCTATTTAATTGTAAATTCTATTTCAAATAATATAGTACCTCCATTTTTATCTGCATCTACTGAATAGTCATATACAGTTTCCTGCTGGTCATCTTTCAGGATAATATTTACCGGAACATTATCTGTATGAGGATTTACATCGGTAGCATTAATTTCTACAAATAACTTTTTTCCATGACAATCCTCGACTGTTCCAATCAGGATTACTTCAAACTGGCCAAAAACCAGCTTTTTTTTACCGATTTTTACAAAGGCATTATAATACTGTCCCATTCCTACTTTCAGAAAAAGAAACAGATTGCCTGTGCCAGACTGGTAGGTTTCTTCGTTTTTATAAAATACTGCCATGGCTGTATGGTTTTATGCATGAATAATATTTTGTTTTTGCAACTGTTTTATCACCAGACTCAAACAGCTTTGCGCATCATCATCTTTATCCCAATAACAGGTATGTGTTCGAACGGAATACAAAGTGAATAACTGATACAATACGTTGGGTTTGATATTGGTAACTTCATAGTTAAGGTTTACCGGTAATAATGAACTGCCGGGTATTCCATATTCTGCATCGCCTTTTGTATTGGTTTTACGCAGATTACTTGCCAAGGCATCAGCAAGTGAATAAACATTGATCCAATATATTGATTTGGAAAGTGTACTATCTCTTCCATGAAAAAATGAACCAAAGTATACCTGGATAAAATCATATGGGCAACCAATGGTAATCAGCCCTTTCACATTTTTTTGTATCCGTGTGGATGCAGGTATGCCAAAAGGAAAAATATAATCCAATGCAATGATGGAACCAAAACTATAGGTATGCATACATACATCAATATCATCACCTTCCTTTTCGCAGATGTATTCGAGTAACTGATCTAACTGACCATGAATTTTTTGTTTCCGTTCACCGCTGTTAAGATATCCGGTAGCACAGGAAAACTCTGTTGCCAATGAGGTAATGATGGTATTTACACCGGGTAATAAAATGAGTATAACTGCTGTAATATTCAAAGCCACCTGTGAATATTTTTCCAACTTTTCAGGAGATATACTTAATTTATTCAGCAGTTCGGTAAGATTGGCACTTTCATTCATCGCATGAATAATTAGCGCAACTGCTACAGGAAATAAAAAGAGGATAGCTGATGACATTAGCAAAAAGAGAAGAAATACAAAAAGTGCTTCACCCCTATAACGTGGATTGTAGCCAATTGACTTTCCAACATAAAACAACCTGTAAAAAATTAAAGGTAGTTTCACTATTACATGCCCGAATAGGGTTACCGATTTACTTAACACATTTTTCTTCTCGAAATCAGCAATGAGCACATCCGTATACTGATATTCATAAAAACGATAGACTGCTGTCTTTTCATCCAATTTATTTTCCCAGATGATTATTTGTTGCGTAGACAACCCGTTTTTTTCGTCATACACAATTTTCTCAACTGTACAACTGTATTGAACACTGCTGTCTATTCGGTTGTAGTTCATCTGATTCATAAAACGGCGGGCATATTTTTCAGCTGACTCTTTCCGATACGTTTCTCCAAGCCCAGGTATATAAATGCCCACTTTCTTTGTCATAAGAGAAAGATTTATAACTTAATAATAGGTGTAATCACTAAGTGAATAAAGCCAGTGAGGGGGGATATTCTGGCCTAATCATTGGGGGATGTATAAATGTAGATAGCTTTTTTGTGTTTTACAAGCAAAACACATTATTTTACTATTTTATATTTCAAAATACCGAATAGTCGTGAGTCATCGTACATACCTGATCCTTTTATTCATAAGTATCACTGCCGGATGCCAAAACAGTAATACAGAAACAACGAAAACCGCTACAGATACCACCACGATGGTAATACGTGCTGATACCATTCCCGCAGAACGAACCATCGTAAAAAAAGAGCCTGTAGCCGTTTATGCCGAAAAAGTACCTGACGAACTTAATAACTGGGTGTTTGCGATAAGTGTGTATGAAACAAAACGAAGATTTCATTACATCGTCAGAATGCAGTACAAAGAGCTCCGAATAACAGATTCCATCATGGTACCCAATTTCGGTATTGAACCAACCGTACAGATTCAAAAAGACAGTAGCCCCTTTTCCTGCACGCTTGGGTTTATGGATAAAAAAGGCAATTTTAAACCCCTCTCCCGCGCCTCAGTAAAAGAAGAAAGGCTACGATTTAAAAAAGTAGCCAGTTATGCAGTGGGGGTTTACAGGACGGAGAGCAAATAGTTAATGGTCAATGGTCAATGGTCAATGGTCAATGGTCAATGGTCAATGGTCAATGGTCAATGGTCAATGGTCAATGGTCAATGGTCAATGGTCAATG
>NZ_SNWP01000015.1 GCF_004361915.1 Sediminibacterium goheungense
TATAGTGTAGTAGCGACCAGTGCAGAAGGTTGTTCATCAGCATCGGTATCAAGCAGTGTAACAGTTAATCCAGTTCCGACAGCAGCGATCAGTGCGAATGGTCCGACCACATTCTGTGCAGGTGGATCTGTAACCTTGACTGCAACAGGTGGTGCGAGCTACCTGTGGAGCAATGGAGCAACAACTTCATCAATCACCGTATCAAACGGAGGAACATATAGCGTAGTAGCGACCAGTGCAGAAGGTTGTTCATCAGCATCGGTATCAACCAGTGTAACAGTTAATCCAGTTCCGACAGCAGCGATCAGTGCAGATGGTCCGACTACATTCTGTGCAGGTGGATCTGTAACCTTGACAGCAACAGGTGGTGCAAGCTACCTGTGGAGCAATGGAGCAACAACTTCATCAATCACTGTAAGCAGTGGGGGTGTATATAGTGTAGTAGCAACCAGTGCAGAAGGTTGTTCATCAGCATCAGTATCAACAACAGTAACAGTTAATCCTAAACCAACGGTATCGATTAGCGCGAATGGTCCAACTACATTCTGTGCAGGTGGATCTGTAACATTAACAGCAAGTGGTGGGGTAAGTTATCTATGGAGTAATGGTGCTAATACAGCTTCCATTACAGTTTCAACAGCTGGAACATATAGTGTAGTAGCTGTTAATGGTGCAGGATGCAGCTCAAGAGCTGAAGTGGTAACGGTAAATGTTAACCCATTACCTGTGGCAACTATTACAGCAAATGGTTCTACCAGTTTCTGTGCAGGTGGATCTGTGACACTTACAGCAGGTGGCGGTACTAGCTATCTCTGGAGTAATGGCGCAAACACAGCATCTGTTAATGTAACAACCGGTGGTACCTACAGTGTGGTAGCCATTAATGCAGCGGGTTGTCAGTCGGCTCCTGTATCGCAAACGGTTACCGTAACAGCACAACCTACTGTTAACATCACAGCCAACGGACCATTAAATTTCTGCCCAGGTGGTAGTGTGACTCTTGATGCGGGTCCTGCCGCATCTTACCTGTGGAGTAATGGTGCAACCAGCAGAACCATTACGGTAAATACATCAGGTAATTATGCTGTAACCATTAATAATGGGAATAACTGTACGGCAACTTCTGCAGCAGTAACAGTGAATGCAACAGATAATATTGCACCATCGATTACAGCTCCAGCGAATATTACGGTGACTTACGGTCAAACGGTAGTATTGGGTAATGCAGTTGCTTCCGATAATTGTAGTGTAACGGTGACCAATAATGCACCATCTGTATTCCCTGTTGGTGTAACAATCGTAACCTGGACAGCGACAGATGGCTCAGGTAATACGAAGACAGCACAACAAACCGTTACAGTACTTGCACCAGCAACCTGTTCAAGCAGTATTACAGTTGTGCCTGAGAATACCATATATACAGGCGGTGTACCAACCGATATTTATCTTGGATATGGACCACAGAAAGTAACACTGAAAGTAAATGCAACCGGTGGTTCTTCCTATACCTATAGCTGGACATCTGTTTCAGGTGGAGGTACACTGAGCAATAATGCAAGCAGTCAGCCTGTATTTGCACCATCAGTAGCCGGTATCTATGTATTCAGGGTTCAGGTAAGAACACAGTCAGGCTGTGTAACGACCAGCACTGTTACCATCTGTGTGAAAGATATTCGTGTGAAAGAAAGCGATGATAATAAATGCGACCATAAATCTCATAGCTATAAAGATTGTAAACATAGTCAGCATAATCATTCCAAATGTGATCATAAATCACATGATAAGAGTAAGTGTAAGGACAAATATGATGATGGCGATGATGATGATGATGAGTGTGATCATAGGAGCCATGATTATAAAAATTGTAAGCACAAAGGTCATAGACACAGTAGCTGTGACCACAGAAGTCATAGTTCATCATCCTGTAAGAATAAATATGATGATGACGATGATGATGATCATGACGACGACGACGACGATGACAACTATAAAGTTTACATCTGTCACGTACCTCCGGGTAATTCGGGTAATCCGTTAACCTTGTCTATCAGCATCAATGCTGTAGAAAGTCATCTGAGAAACCACTCAGGCGACAGATTGGGATCTTGTGGTACACAAAACAGCTGTTCAGTATCTCAGCCACCTGTTTGTACCAGCTCTATAACAGCAGACGGATCAACCACTTTCTGTACCGGTGGATCAGTAAAACTTACCGCCAGTGCAGGTAGCAGTTACAAATGGAACACAGGTGCCACAACCCAGTCTATCACAGTTACCGCTTCCGGAACATACAGCGTCATCGTTACTTACGCAAATGGCTGTAAAGCACCGTCAGTTTCACAAACTGTAACTGTTAATCCGAAACCTGTGGTAAACATTTCAGCCAATGGACCATTGAATTTCTGTCCGGGTGGTTCTGTAACCCTTGATGCAGGCGTTGCAAATGCTTATCAATGGAGTAATGGGGCTACTACCAGAACCATTACGGTTAATAAGTCAGGTAATTATAATGTAACCATTAACAATGGAAATGGATGTACCGCAACTTCTTCAACTGTTTGTGTAACGGTAAGTGATAATGTACCTCCAACCATTACAGCACCTGCCAATATCACAGTTACGAGTGGACAGCCAGTTGTTCTGGGTACACCTGTTGCCAATGACAACTGTAGTGTAACAGTTACCAATAACGCTCCATCTGTATATCCAGTTGGTACAACAACGGTTACCTGGACAGCAAGAGATGGTTCAGGTAATACTGCAACAGCCACACAAAGAGTAACCGTGGTAGCACCGGTAGTATGTAGCAGTAACATTACGGTAATACCTGAAAACAATGTGTATACGGGTGGAATACCCACCAATATCTATATTGGATACGGACCTCAGAAAGTAACCCTTAGGGCCAATGCGACAGGTGGTTCAGGATACAGCTATAACTGGAGATCGGTTTCAGGTGGCGGTTCATTGAGCAGCACCAGCAGTTCACAACCCGTATTCTGTCCGAGCAAAGAAGGATATTATACATTTGAAGTAAGAATCACCAATTCAGCAGGCTGTGTAAGTACCAGTCAGGTGAGCATATGTGTAAAAGATATCAGGGTAGATGATGATTGCGATGACTGGGGCTGGAGAAGCAGCAGTTATTCCAAAGTATATATCAGCAGACGTTATGGCAATACCAATAACTATACAGTACTTCAGGTGAAAGTATCTGATGTAGCTAATCATCTGAATTGTTACCCGAATGACAGACTTGGTAAGGGCCTCACTGGTTGTGTAACCAATGCGCTATCTAGTCCGGTTACAACAGGTGTTAACACAGCAACACTCACTACTGAAACGCCGGCTGTAAGTTCGGGTGGCAAGATTGTTGCCAATGCTGCAACAGAAACAGATCTGGATGTACAGGTTATGGGTAATCCTTCGTACAACTACTTCATTGTGAGGGTTCGCAGTAAAGAAACGGCTCCTGTTCAGGTGAAAGTAGTCGATATGTATGGCAGAACTGTTGAAGCCAAAGCCAATCAACAAGCAAACAGTACCCTTCAGATAGGGGAGCAATATCAGACAGGAACATATTTTGCAGAATTCCGTCAGGGAACCCGCCGCAAAGTTGTTCAACTCATCAAGCTGAAACGCTGATGATCTTTTACCGGCATGTTATTGTATGCAATAACATGCCGGTTTTTTCAATCCAACTATCCTTCAAGTAAACAATCGGTCTTAACTGACTGATTATACTTGTTTATGCAAGAACCTGACCGTACAACTAAAACCACTGGCTCGTTATGTTTGCAAGGATCCGTATCGCCTTCTTTTTAATGGCAGTAATATTGATTGCCGTTACGAATGCAACCGCACAAAACACCACTTTCAAAAAAGGATCTGCTATTATTGATGTAGGATCTGCCACACCAACAATCGGTAATTCATTAAAGCCATATGGATTGATTTATGCTTTGTTGAAAAACCACAATGTTCCGGTAAATTGTGTGATTGATCCGAATAAAGTAAAAGACGGTATCGACTTTACCTATTCTGGAAAGAGTTATAGGGGTGGGCCATTTATTATTTCTGTTGATTATCTGACAACACAGGTAAAGAATACGATTAATTCTTTTGTGAATCAGGGAGCGATCGTAGATTATACAACTTCAGATCTTACTGTTAATGTTACCTATAAACTGAATTTTGCACCTAAGTGGGTAATGGACAGAACCAATGGTGTAATTGCTGTTCGTTTTCTGAATAATGCCGGTATTCCTTCTTCAGCTTTTTCATTCAAAGAACCCAGCCAGTTGGGCGATTGCGACGATTTGTTTGTAATGCCGCACGCTGATCCTACCTGGGCTTATCATAATAAATTATACTTCTGGAATAAAGAAAATAGAGGTGCCATCTGGGCTGGTTGTCATGCGGTAAGTGTGTTGGAAAACCTTTCTAAGGATACATCGATTTCTGGTGTGCCGACTACACTGAAAATGAATTTTCTTTCTACTAATGGGTTAGTTAATTTTGAAGAACATGGCAAGGGAGCATTGCCATATAGTCCTTATAACCCCGCAGATCCGCTTGCCCAGTATATTGGTAAAACAGATGGGGCGCAAACTTTTGGATCTGAAAATGTGTTCCTCCCAAAACTCGGTGGTGGTTGGAATAGCGGCACTAAAATTTTAACAGGTAGTCCGCAGCAATCTGATGTTCCCTTGCTTTCTCCTGGCCCTGGTGCCGTTAATATTTATGGTAAGGGATTCAATGATAATGCACGCGGATATGTTGCATACCAGGCTGGTCATAATATAGCATCAACACTTACCGCAGATGCGGTAGCGGCTCAGCGTATATTTTTCAACTTCAGTTTTTTTGCACTGAATGACAATGTGATTCCTAAAATCTCTGCATCCATTTCCGGAATTCCAACCCAAATGAATGCCAATACCACGTATACTAATTTTACAGCTAATGTAACAGGTTTGGGTGGTCCTTTTACTTATGAGTGGGTATCAACCATACCCGGAACCTTTACAGCTGCAAATGGTGCAGTAACTTCATTTACACCGAGCAATTCCATAACTACATTAACCACAGGAATTGTTACCTGTAAAGTAACCGATGCCTGCGGTCGTGTAAGCTTCGATTCAAAAGGTATTACGGTAGTGCCTGCTAATCCGCCGATTACTGCCAGCAATATTGCTAAATCTATACTGTCTGAATGTACGTCAAGTTCTATCGTATTCAATGTATTCGACAGCAATGTGGATGCCAATGCCGGTGCGAGAACACTGGTATCTGTTACTGGTCTTACCAATGGTACGGTATTGACCAATACTACGGGAGAAATTACTTATGTGCCGGCTGCCTATTTTAAAGGGACCGATGCAGGTACCTATACCATTTCGAATGGTATTTCGAATGTAACCGGTAACCTGAATATAACAGTAGGGGAAGTGGCATTGATTCCTTCCTTAACCAATGATGCGGCCACTGCAAAAATTGATAACCCAACTGCGATCAATGTATTGGGCAATGATAAGAATACGCCCTCAAGTTCAGATGGAGGAAATCTGTATATCAGGGATATTGTAACCAAGCCTGGTAAGGGTTATGTATATATTAATACCAATGGAACGCTTACCTATCTTTCTAAAAAAGATGAAACCAATATAACTGGTGGAGATTCTTTCAGTTATCTGGCCTGTAATAATTCAGGTTATTGTGCTGTGGGTCTTGTGAATATTACATTGGAGCAGGATGCGTGTACAACGGGACAGTACCAAGCTGCCAATACCACAACAAGTACGACTACATTTACTGCAGTTTCGGATACGTATATTAATAGCCAGAATTCTCCAATTGATTCTTCTAATCATGTATCTGTAGGTGGATTAAGTGTTTTAAGGTTACATGGTAACTCAACGTCAACAATCGGTGTCAGAAAACCACTGATGAAGTTTGATCTATCAACCATTGCTACCAATGCCACTGTGAATAGTGCAACATTAAAATTATATGTTACTTCAGGTACTTCTTTTCTTAATGCTACCCTTAGTCCGATACAGGCAACCATCTTTGCTTTAACAAAAGACTGGGTAGAAAATGAAGCTACATGGAATAATTATAAAACCGGATCTGCATGGTCTGCGGGCGGTGCCGGCACAGATGATTATTCAAGTCTTGTGACCAACCCATCACTTCCCGGTACAGCGCCAACCTATACGCTTACACTGGCTGCACAATCAGAAATGAATGCAAGTATTGGTTCATTGGTAAGTAGTTGGGTTTCTACACCTGCAAATAATAAAGGATTAATCATTGTACCTAAAACATCGATTGGGGCAATCGGTGGCGGTATTCATTTCTTCAGCCGTGAAGCATCTACAGCCAGCTTACGTCCTCAACTGGAAGTAAACTATTCGACACCGGCACCCTGTCTGGTTATACCCGGCAACTACAAACCGATTGCTTACCCTGACACTACCAGTACACCATCCGGGACAGCAAAAACCATATCTGTATTGGCGAATGATGCTAACTACTATGGTAATACCAATGTTATTCAATCCGTAACCACACCGCAATATGGTACTGCAAGTATTGTGGGTAATACTATTCTTTACACACCGAATGGTTCTTATGTCGGTACGGATACCCTTACCTATACGATTAAGGATAACAGTACCAATGAAACCACTACCACCACAGTGCGCATCAATGTAACACGCATTGCTCCCAAAATTAACCACGATGCAGCTTCTACTAATTCCGGTACTGCTGTGACGATTGCGGTAGGTGCGAATGATACTGATGCACAGGGACAAATGGGGGCGCCCACAGTTACCACCAATCCTAAAAACGGAACCTTTACCATTAATGGTAACAGTATTGTGTATACGCCAGGCGCAGGATTCTATGGTAAAGACAGTTTGATTTATTCCCGTTCCAATATCAGTTCTGACCCTTGTGTGCCGGTTTTGAGTGATACGGCCATCGTACGCATCACGGTTAATAACCAACCGCCAGTTGCGGGTAACGATATCGTAACCACATTCGGTTGCACACCAGTAGACATCAACGCGAAAACGAATGACAGTGATCCGGAAGGTACGCCACTCACAATCAATATAGTTTCCCAACCTACGAACGGGACCGTTACCATCAATGGAAATGGTACCATCCGGTATACACCCAATAATGGATTTACCGGTTCAGATGGGTTCACCTATAAAGTAAAAGATGGCTCGCCCGATTCCTTACAAAGTAATACGGCATCGGTTAGCGTAACCGTGAGTGCTGCTGCAAACCCAAATCAGGCACCGGTAGGTGTGGCAGACTCGGATAATACACTGATTAATCAACCAGTCAATACTGATGTATTAGCCAATGATAGTGATCCGAACAGTGATCCCCTTACCGTAAGCATTACTGCTCCGGGTTTATTGGCTCCAACCAATGGTACATTGGTATTGTTGGGGAACAAACAGATACGCTATATACCCAATGCGAATTTCACAGGAACAGATACCTACGAATATCAGCTGACTGATAACCACCCATCCTGTTCAGGTTCATCTTCTTTATCAGTAAAAGTATTGGTAACCATAAAAGTTACCCCAATACCTATCACGGTAGCCGGTACCGTATGGGATGATGCGAATGGTAGTGGTACAGGTACTTTCTCCAATATTTTCACAAGTGGAGAAGTGGGTACCAATGGTAATGGTGGTATATACCTGTATCTGGTAGATAACAACAATGAAATTATCGACCAGACTTCTATTGATAACAGCGGTAATTATTTACTGGTAAATGTGCCGCCTTCTTCCAATAACCTGAAACTGATAATGAGTAATGAGGTGAAGTCGATCGGTGAAACACTGACCACTTCAACCTTGCCAGCTGGTTATGTGGTAACCTCACCCGGTATCAGAAACCTGACTACCGGAACATCGAATCTGACGGGTATCGACTTTGGCGTCGGTATTCTGCCCGTAGCCATATCCTATGATTTTACCAAACAGGTAAATCCCGGAGCCTTACTGGCATTGGATGCCACTAAATTTACGGGAACAGATGTAGACGGAACGATTGTCAGCATTCGTTATACAAGTTTCCCCTCCAATATTGCTTCGGTGGTGATCGGAGGTACTACCTATACCAGTGGTAACTGGCCAGGTGGTGGTGTAACTGTAGCGTTGAATACAACGATTTCCATTTTCCCTAATGCAGGAACGGTAACACCTGAAATTCAGTTTCAGGTCATCGACAACAGTGGCAAGGAATCGCTTACAGCAGCAACTGTAAAAGTACCTATGTATACACCATTGTTGCCAGGTTCTATCAATGGGCCGGGTGCTGTATGTGGTGTGAGTGTGCCGGGAGCTTTAACTTCACTGACTGCAGCAAGTGGTGGTCAGTCTGCTATCAGCTATCAATGGCAAAGTAGTTTAGATAATACCACTTTCACAAATATTACAGATGCAACTTTCGCTGATTATACACCTGGCAATACCATAGCTGCTACTACTTATTTCAGGAGAAGAGCGATTACGAACGATGATGCAGCTGTATTCAGTAATGTGGTGACTGTTACCTTTAATGCCTTACCATCTGTGCCCGTAAGTGGAACCGGTGCTACCAGCGCAGTGTCGGGTACTTTTAATATCAGTGCAACGGCACCTGCCGGAGCAAATCTCACCCTCGATTGGTATGCAACTTTAACAGGCGGTTCAGTATTAACAGGGGGATCCGGTACCACCACGTTTACAACACCTACCGTAACCTATACAACTACTTATTTTGTGGCGACCAGAAATACGGTAACAGGTTGTGTATCCAGTTCAAGATTATCTGTAGTGGTCACTATTACAGGTAGTACCAATCCGGGTATTATCGGAAGTAACCAAACGATTTGCGGTTCCGGCACTCCTGCGCAGCTAACTTCTATACAGGCGCCAGATGCAGGCGCTATACAATGGCAGAGCAGTACAAGTACTGACCCGCTCACTTTTACCAACATTGGCGGAGCAAATAGTGCAACGTATACACCAACAACGATCACTACCACTACCTACTATCGCAGGTTGGTAGCCGGTAATGCATCCAATATTGTAGAAGTAACGGTTAATCCTCTGCCTGCTCAGCCAACTATTACAGCAGGTGCCAGAACGGGTACAGGTACAGTTACACTATCGGCCGCGGTACCGGCAGGCGTTACTGTAGACTGGTATTCTGCAGCTTCAGGCGGTACACTTTTATCTTCCGGTTCGGTTAACTACACAACACCATCTATCAGCAGTACAACTAATTATTTTGCATTGGCAAGAAATATCAGTACCGGTTGTGTGGCTTCTGCACGTACACCGGTTACTGCTACGATTAACCCTACATTAACAGGCGGAACCATTGGCAGTAATAACAGTTATTGCGGACCTTCTACACCTGCTGCATTTACTTCAACAGCCGCTGCTTCAGGTGGTACAGGTTCTATCAGTTACCAGTGGGAGAGCAGCACAGATAATACAACTTTCACCAATATAGGAGGTGCCACCAACGCCACCTATACACCAGGTACTAATATTGCACAGACAACCTACTACAGAAGAAAAGCAAGTACTTCGGTGGATGCTGCTGTGTATAGTAATACAGTAGTAATTACCATTAAAGCATTGCCGATTATTGTGATCGCTCCTTTAACAGCGGCTATAACAACGGGCAGCAGTATTGGTATTACAGCCAGTGGTGCGGTTACTTATTCATGGTCGCCAACCATCGGTTTATCTGCTGCGAATACGGCAACCGTTACAGCTTCACCCACTACTACAAGACTCTACACCGTATCAGGAACAGATGCGGATGCTTGTGTGGGTACTGCTAGCATTACTGTTACCGTAAACCCTGCATTAAATCCCGGATCCATTGGTTCAGATCAGGTGATTTGTGCGAATACAGCTCCTGCAGCTCTTACGTCTGTTGCTGCAGCTTCAGGCGGAACGGGTACCATCAGTTACCAATGGCAGAGCAGTACAAACAATATTTTGTTTACCAATATTGTTGGTGCGATAGCAGCTACATATGCCCCTTCAGCACTTTCTCAAACAACTTATTACAGAAGATTAGCTACCACATCAGTAGATGTTACAGTGATGTCGAATGTGGTTACCATTACAGCAAATCCATTGCCTGTATTAACCATTACGCCAGCTTCACTTACTTTACCCAAAGGAGCTTATGCCGTACTTACGGCATCGGGTGCTACTACTTATACCTGGACTCCCACTACGAATCTCGGTTCAACCAATACAGCTAGTGTTACCGCAAACCCATCCGCTACAACTACCTATACTGTTTCCGGTATTGGTGCGAATACCTGTACCAATACATTAAGTGTAACGATTACAGTGGATGATGTAAAACATCCTGATTTTGGTGTTACGAATGTAAACGTTCCATTACCCGGTAATGTATCCACCAATGATAATACACAGGCAGGTACAACCTACGGTACGCCGATACCAGTTACCGGTAATCCTTCTGGTGGTACTGTTACCATGAATGCAAATGGTACATACAGCTTTACCTCCCCCAATGTAGGTATATACAGGTATTATGTACCGGTATGTGCAAGCGGACAAACAACAGGTTGCCCGGTAACATTGTTGCAGATTACAGTGTTCAGTCATATATCAACTACCAATCCACCTGTTGCCAATCCGGATATTGCTACTACTAAAATGAATACACCTGTAACGGTAAATATTCTGTCGAATGATAAATGTGCCAATACAGGATGTACCTTAAATCCTGCGAGTGTCAGCATTACTACCAATCCAGTAAACGGAACAACTACAGTAAATCCTGACGGCACAATTATTTATACGCCGAATAATGGATTTACAGGAAGAGATAGTTTGCAATACAGTGTGTGTGATAATACTACACCAGTTGCATTATGTGCTGTTACAAAAGTTTATTTCAATGTACTGCCAACTGTAGTTTCGGCTAAGATTACAGCAGCCGATGACTATGGATCAACAACACTGGGAGGAACCATTACAGGTAATATTCTTTCAAATGATAAACACTCAGAAAATTCTGCTATTACAGTTACTTCAAATGGCACACCTTTAAGTTCACAGGGAACGTTGGTAATGAATGCAAACGGTTCCTATACGTTTACAGCAGCGGCTAATTTCACAGGACCTGTAGATATTGTGTACACGGTTTGTGGTGGTACTCCTAATATCTGCACGAATGCTACTCTGCACCTGCTGGTATCGCCTTTAGGTATCGACGCAGTGAATGATGACTTTACCAGCAAACCGATTGACGGTGCAAAAGGTGGAAGTACCACAACTGTATTGACTAATGATAAACTGAATAATAATGCCGTAAATGCCAATGATATCAATATTACAATTGTAAACAACGGTGGTATCACAGGTTTAACGGTTTCTTCTTCAGGTATATTAACCGTGCCTAGTAATACAACTGAAGGTAATTATACGGTTATCTATCAGATATGTGAAAAAGCGCAGCCGGTCAATTGTGACCAGGCAACAGTGCTTATCACCATTGCAAGAGGATTGTATAGTGAAGTAACTGCCGTATGTATAGGTGATGTGCCATATGTGCAATACAAGGTAACACCTAACTTCCTGGCAGGTGCCAATCCGGTTACATTGACCTGGCTGAATACGGATAAGTCTGTAGTAACCGCACAAGCGGTTCAGGCCAATCAGTCAACCACCGCAACTATTTTGTGGCCCGGTGCTGTAGTGGATGCTAATAGTAAACCTGTTGACTGGCCAGGTTGGATTATACAGAATGGTGTATGGGTACAGGGTAATGATGGCTTTGAAAAAACAAGACCCACAGCTTATCTGGTATTTAGTGTAAACCCTACTGATACCGTTCAGTTAAGTTATCCGCCTGCTTCTCCAGCTTGTGTGGCATCTCCTGATAAATACGAGTTATTGGCAGGTAGTATTGGAACCAATCATACAATATGTGCAGGTGCACCGGCGAATACATTGACCTCAATTACCAATGCAAGCGGCGGTATCGGTACAATCAGTTACCAGTGGCAGATTAGTACAGATGGTACCAACTTTACAAATATCACCAATACCAATGCTGCAACGCTGGCACCTGGTACGCTAACGCAAGACAGGTTTTATAGAAGAATAGCTTCTACCTCTAATGGTATTACAGCCATTTCGAATGTGGTAAAAGTAACTGTAACGCCAGTACCTGCTATTGTTGGACCTATTATTGGAGATTGTGCGGTTAATAAAGACAGTACAAGATTATATACCGTAACACCTGCTGCCAATGCTACCAGTTATTTATGGACAGTTCCGGTAGGATGGACGGGTAATTCAACCACGAATAGCATAACGGTTGGAACCGGTAATTCCAATGGTGTGATTACTGTAACACCTAAGAATGGCAATTGTACAGGATCGACTGTATCCTTTACGGTGAAAGTAATTGACTATGCACAGGTAACATTCAGTGCTACACCTACTACTGCATTAGGTGATAACAATACACCTATCAATGTAGGCATTCAGTTGATAGATGTGAACGGATTACCTATTACATGTAGCGGAGGACCGGCCACTTTATGTACCAATTCAGGAACCGGAACCTTTACAACAGTAATTGATAATGGTAATGGAACCTATTCTTCTACATTAACTTCACCGGCCAATAATATAGATATCTGTGGTTCGGTAGGAGGTGTGAAAATTCAGAAGACAGTGAAGGTGAATTTCACAGGACCGCAGGGTGCGATTAAAGGTAATGGACCTATATTTAGCCATGAAACACCTACTCTTACTTTTACAGCAACGGAAGGTGTAGCTCCATTTACCGTGATTTACAGAGCAGGTAATAGTCAGAAGACTGATACTTTGAAAAACATACAAAGCGGTCAGGTGATACCTGTGCCAAATATTCAGCAAACTACCTTCTATACAATGCTATCGATCATTGCTTCTGATGGTGCAAGGAGAGATAATAATTTTACACGTGACACTACAACAATAATTGTACTCGCGCCAAGGATTGTAGTAACACTGAAAGCGGATCCTCCTAAACTGATCAGAGACAGTATCTATTCTACAAAACTGAATATCAAAGTAAAGAATATTGGTGATGTAGACCTGAAGCAGGTTGAACTCAGGGCCAATCTGGAAGAAATTTTTCCAAGACCAGTTGAGTTCTTCCTTGATAGCGTGAAGGTGAGTGGTGCTACAGTAAGGCAAAATCCCAACTACAACGGGAGAAGTAATACTGATCTTTTTGCTTATTATAAACCCAAGCAAACACTGCCCGGTGAAATTTGGAGTGCCGGTATGATTAATTGGCATCAACCTAATACCTATAATGTTTCTTCGATAGGTTTGATGTCTGATGCGCAGATCAATCAATTGGCAGAACAGATCCAGCAAAAACTTGAACAGCGTATCAGCTATCAACTACGGACAGAATCTGCAGATGAAACAGCAACAGAAAATGAATTGGAATACTATACAGTAAGAAATGAAGAAGGCTACAATATGTTTGCGGCTATTTCTGAACTGCCTGTTAATGTTGAGGGTAATGTGCAAATATTCCTTCGTATTAAACCCAATGGTTATTTTGAACCCTTTATTGCACAGGTAACAACAGTAGGTACCGGATTTACACAATTTGGTACTGCGAAAGCCAATAGCGTTTCGAATGATAATCAGGATGAAACACAACATCCGGAGATTACAAAAAAAGGCACACCTGTACCTTCTGTGATTACCGTGTTCCCAAATCCATCTATAGGTCTCGCACTGAAAGCAGGGCCGCTCATAGCACAGGGAGATGGTAGTTATAATGTGAAATTGTCTTATGTAGTAACCAATTACGGAGACGTGAACTTACAGAATGTAACCCTTTTACATAACCTGTTAAGTAATATTGGAAGTCCCGCTACATTTACAATTGTAACACCACCATCTACTACTGGTACAATTGCAGCTAATCCGGCATTTAACGGGAAAACAGACATTAATTTGCTTGTGAGTGCCAATAGCATCCTGGGAGTAGGTGCAACAGCTACTGTTGAAGTGACGGTTAATATTAAACCGAATCAACCCAATGCCATCTATAAGTTACAGGCTACTGTTACAGGATTCTCTTTGGAAGTGAATGGTACAGTTAGTGATCTTTCTAATGATGGTGTAAATCCAGATACAGATGGTGATAAGAAGCCTTCTGAAAAACTGATTACTACCATTGCCATCAATGTAAATATACCTCCATTGGTAACACCACCTGTAGGAACACCGAAAGATATTACCGAAGCAGTATTGGTTACCGACACAACATTCTGTAATACCGTTAGCAATCTGAAGTTAATTCCAAGGGGAGCAGTAACAGGTGGTTACTATCCATATGAATACCAGTGGCAGCAATCGGCTAATAATGTAAACTTTACAGATATTACCGGTGCAACCGATACATTCTATGTAACAGGTACACTCACAAGTACCACATGGTACCGTAGAAGAGTAATATCAGGAAGTCTGGAAGTATTCAGCAACAGTATTAAGGTAACAATCAATAAAGCTGATAAACCAGCATTCTCACCTACAGGTACAAAAGTTATTCCATTCAATGGAAGTCTTACGGTAACCGCATCAACTGCAAAAACCTACGCATGGTCAACGGGAGGAACTTCCAATGCCATAACAGTGGTAAATGCAGGTAAGTATTGGCTGAACATTACAGATAATAATAACTGCGCAGCAGTAGATACCGTATTGATCATGCCGCCACCGCCTTTGGTCAAAGATTCTGTCTATATTTTTGGTACACCTGGCTTACCGGGTACACCAACATTACAAACAGAGAAGAGTGCCAATAATAATATAGTTTGGTATGCAGACAGCACCACAACCAATGGAACAGTTGCTCCTGTCTTCCCCACTACACCTGGAGTATATACTTATTGGGTAACACAAAAAGATCCGGTATGGGGTCTGGAGAGCATACGTGTGAAATTCACCGTAACTATTAAACCACCGGTACCAGTAACAAGAAATGCTATCTATATTATCGGGGCCCCAGGAAACCCGCCCAATAGTGGTGTACAGGCTCAGGCAACAGGTGGTGGAACCCTTCGTTTCTATACTTCACCTACGGGTGGTACCAATGTGGCAGCTCCGGTATTACCGGGTGTAATAGGAGTGTACACCTATTATGTGAGTCAGATCATCAATGGTGTAGAAAGTGATCGAATTCCATATACGGTAACTATGCTGGCACCAACACAGGTAACGGATATTGAGAAAGTGTTAACGAAACCTGTACAACTGCAGGAAGATGGATCATTCCTGTTTGGATTCACTTTCTATACCAAAAACCTTCGTCCTGAATTACTGGATAGCGTTAGACTTTCAGATGATCTTACAACCGTATTCCCGAATACAACCAGCTTCAATGTAGTGTCGATCAAGGCATCCGGTAATTTAATTGCCAATAGCCTTTATGATGGAAGGGCACAGATTGAACTGTTGGCGAATGGCAGCCAATTACCTGGTCTGAAAACTGATTCTGTGGAGATTATGGTTCGTATGGTGCCCAACGGTTTCTCCGGAACCCTTAATAACACAGCAAGAATCAATGCGATATCTCCATTCGGAAGAGTAGGTGTTGTATCAACAGACCCATTCGGAACTGGAACGGGAAGAATACCTACCAAGTTTTCAATTCCACTCGTTGATATTTTTATTCCAACAGGCTTCTCCCCGAACAGAGATGGGGTGAATGACAATTTCGTGATTACACGTCCTTTTAATACAAATATCAGTCTGGAAATTTTCAATAGATGGGGCAATCGTGTATATCGGGATGATAACTACCAGAACAACTGGGGAGGAAGAGGTAATCAGCCAAATCGGATACTAGGTGATGAACTGCCTGATGGAACCTACTACTACATAGTACTTGCAACAGATAAAGGAACGGGTGCCGTAAGGAAATTTGCTGGCTATTTAACATTAAAAAGGTAAGTGAAAGACATGAAGCGAACAGATACAATCATAGCAACAAAAGAGAGCTTCATATTGAGAGCGTGTATGGGGCTCTGCTTTCTACTTGTACTGCAACAAAGTAGGGCCCAGCAGCAACCCATGTATTCTCAATATATGTTCAATATGATGAACATTAATCCGGCATATGCGGGTAGCAGGGGCGTGGTAAGTGCTACAGCACTCTATAGAAACCAATGGGTAAATATGCCAGGTGCTCCTCAAACAAGTTCCGTATCGGTCGACATGTCTGCCAATCAAAATAGAATTGGTGTAGGTGTACAGTTATTCGATGATAGGCTGGGAATTGAACGAACAACGGGTATCAATGTCTCTTATGCATTCAGGATTAGAATGAGTGGTTCAGGAACCTTGAGTTTGGGTCTGCAGGGGGGAGCGTTGAATTATCGTGCTAATTTTACGGAAGCCAGAACCTTTCAGCCCAATGACCCTGCATTTTATCAGAATGTGAATGGAATATTACCCGCTGCAGCAGCAGGTATCTATTACAATTCAGATAAATTCTATTTCGGAGCCTCTGTACCTGCGCTGTTAAAAACAAAACTCCGTAATGGTACTACTGTCGATGTAACATCCGGTAGCCGGGATATGCACTATTTTGTAACAAGCGGTACTGTTCTGAAACTGGGTGAGGATTTTATGTTTAAACCATCGGTACTCATGAAAGTAGTAAGCGGGGCACCGGTACAGTTTGATCTGAATAGTAACCTGTGGATACAAAATACGATCGCCTTTGGTTTTTCTTATCGAACCGGTGATGCCATGGTAGGTATGTTGGAATGGCAGATGAATCCCAAACTTCGTTTTGGCTATGCCTACGATCATACGTTTTCAAATCTCGGCGTTTATAATAGAGGAACCCATGAACTGATGTTGAGGATGGAATTTGGTTCCGGTAATGGAAAAATTGCTTCACCCAGGTATTTCTGAATTTAATAATTGCTGCATGAAAAAAATTGCTTTTATCATATTATTACTTTGTATTACGGCGTTGAATGTATTTGCGCAAAAAACAGGTAGGGCCAGGTCATTGGCACTGAGAGCACACAAGGAATATTTGGATGAACGTTATTCTTATGCGATCGCATTCTACAATGCTTCTGTAAAATATGACAAGCCGGATTCACTAGTCATACACCGACTTGCAGAATCTTATTACCAGATCAAAGAGTATGATTCGTCCTATACTTATTATGATCAGCTGTATAAGCGTTATGGTAACGATGAAAAAATAATGCATCGGAGGGCGGAGTTGCTGACAAACAGAAAAAAATATGAGGAAGCTATTCTGGCATTTGAAGAATTAGCAAAACGTTTTCCTGCTAACCCTGTTTATCAGCATAAATACATCGGACTACAGAACAGGTCACAATTTTTTTCGGATTCACTTGATTATACCCTTGGCTTCTTAAAACTCAATACCGCTCAAAGCGATTTTAGTCCGCAACTACTGGGAAGAAATTTTGTTTTTATATCCAACCGCTATTATAAAAAAGTCATACATAAGCAATTTGGATGGGATGCACTTCCATTTTCTCATATTTATAAAGTGCCTGATACCACTTCTATCATTGTGTTGGATCAAATTCCGGTAGCCAATGAGAAAAAATTATTCAATACATTAAAGATAAATGACGATAACACTGCAGCAACCAGTAATGATAACAACTCAATCGCTGCCATCAGTTTGTCGGGGCTGTACATGGGTGATCGTAATGACCTGCCCATGTTTAGTGAGCAGTTAGATGCAAGGTTTAATTACGGCCCCTTGTGCTTTAATAAAGCAGGAGATAAATTGTATTTTACAAGGAATAGCAGTAGGAAAGTAAATGGCCGTTTTAACCTGGAAATATGTGAAGCTCAGTTAGTGAACAGTCAATGGTCGAATATAAAGCTGCTTCCGTTTATAGAACCTGCTTATGATTTTTTCCATCCTGCAATAACAGAAGATGGTACCAGATTGTACTTTTGTAGTAACAGACCTGGAGGAACCGGAGGGGTCGATATTTATTATGTAAATATTACAGATGGTAAAGTTGAACCCGCCATCATACATGGGGGTAAAAGTTTGAATTCTGCAGGCGATGAGTTATTTCCAACAATAGCTGGTAATGAATTTTTCTTTAGTTCAAATGGGATGGCAGGATTGGGAGGTCTGGATATTTTCCGTACTATCTGGCAAAAAAATGATTGGCAAACTCCTGTAAACATGGGGTATCCTCTGAATTCCCATGCCGATGATTTCGGATTGGTTTTCAATAATAGCAGATTTAAAGGTTATGTAACCAGTAACAGAAGAGGGAACGACGATATTTATGCTTTTCAGAAACAGGAAAAGATCATTCCGGTGGATGGTGTTGTATTGAACCGAGCCGATATGCGTAGGTTATCAGGTGTAACTGTTTATATTAAACCTAAAAGAGATACGGGTAGAGTCGCATTACCCATTACCACTACTTATACCGGATCATATCGTTTTGATTTGAAGCCGAACCGCGAGTATGAATTACAGTTTTATTATCGTGATACACTGGAGGAAACCATGGCGATTGTAACACCTCTGCAATCAGATCCCTATGAACTTAAGCCCGTTATTATCGGAAAATTACCTGTGGCTGCTCCTGTTGTAACGGCTGAGCCAGACAGGGATAAAGACGGCATTCCGGATATAACCGATAAATGCCCCGATAGTAAAGGAATCAAACCACTGAAAGGATGTCCGGAATCTGATATCTTAAAAAGACTTGCTGAACTGGCGAGAAATGTATATTTCAATACTGCCAAAGCAGACCTGAAGCCTGAATCCTTTAAGCCTTTAGCTGAAGTTATATCTATCATGAAAGAGTACCCGGATGTATTACTGACCGTCGAAGGCCATACCGATAATCAAGGCGGTGCGGAGATGAATAAAGGACTTTCGCAAAGACGAGCTGCAACGGTTGTACGTTACCTTACTTCAAAAGGAATTACCGCTGATCGCCTGAAGGCTGCAGGGTATGGGCTCGAAAGACCAATTGCAACGAATGCAACACCTGCCGGTAGAGCACTGAACAGAAGGGTAGAGATGAAAGCCATTTTCAGAAATATGGATTAGTATTTTATTTATCCCGATAGCATTAACTATCGGGATAAATAAAAATTCAATATCCCCACATGCTAGTTAGGGATCACACTCTCTCTTACTCACTTTCCTAAGTATTGGGAGTGCCGGGTTGTTATAATTTTCTTCTGGTTTAAAGCATATTTACGTCTTAATAGACATTTCTTTCACAAATTTCAGTAGTTTACGGGTAGTAATGCTTACCCCCAAAAGATTACTTGGATGATTACCCTGAGAATTCTTCAAAAAAGTGCTACTTTTTTGTCTGCCTTATTTATCATAATTGCAGGGGTGCTTTATTACCATAATTATAATAAGCAGTCGGCAGCCGGTAAAGATGCTTTGCAAGTTGAAGATTATATCAATGCTGTGAATGACATGTACATTTTACAGTTGAATGTGGTGGGTAATAAAAGGCTGTTTCAACTTACCAAACGCGATTCTGTATTGCAGCAGATGTATAGCGATAGGACCATTTTTAGGTCCTTGGCAAAAGAGTTACGCAATATCTGGGAGTCTGCTGATGATAGTATAGTTTTTGCAGATTGGATGGACATTAACGAACAAAGGTTTGCACAAATAGATGTCCACATTTCCTGGACCCGGACTTTGCCCAACAATGAGGCAATATCAAAAATCAATGATGATGTTGTAAAAACAATTTACTTCACCCGTAAAATATCGCTTGGTTACAATGCGATAAACACCAGATTAAAAGAGCAGGCACAAAAGATTAGGTTACTCAGAGCTGAATTGGCATCTAATAACGGAATTTATTTAGTAGGGCTTATTTTTGTGAATCTTGTTCTACTCTTGTTGAGTAACTGGGCCACAAGTAAAGCTGCTGCATTAAAGAGTCAGCAGTATATGGATCAATTGTCTATCCAACAACTCGCAATCAAAGAAAGAAAGTTTCGGGGTATTTTCAATTCAACACTTCATTTTATCTGTTTTCTTGATACGGAAGGTGTTTTAAAAGAAGTAAATGAAACAGCATTGCAGTTTGCAGGATTGATACAGAATGATGTTGTCGGAAAGAAATTCTGGGACTGTTACTGGTGGCAGATGAATACCGAAACAAAAGATAAACTTAAAAAGGCTTTTGAAACTGCGCTAGGGGGTGAAACCGTCACATATGAAGTAGCGGTATGGGATAAAGACAAGAATGAAGTAACCATATTATTCAATCTCAAACCGCTAACTGATGATAGTGGTAGGATACTGGCTGTATTGTCTGAAGGACAGCCGATTCAGGATATAGTAGATGCCAGAAAGGCAATCGCCCTCAAAAATCTTGAACTTGAACATTTTGCGGCAACCGCAGCTCATGACCTCAAAGAGCCCTTACGCATGATCAGTGGTTTTATGACACTGATGAAAAAAAATTATTCATATAATTTAGATGAGAAAGCTAACCAATATATTGACTATGCAGTAGACGGTGCCAAAAGAATGGATATGCTAATTACCGATATTCTTGAATATACAAAGTTGGGAAGTGCAGGTGTTCAAAAGCAAAAAATCGACACAGGAAAACTCCTTAGCGAAATTATTCTATTGTTTCATCCGATCATGGAAGAAAAAAAAGCGAGAGTCGAATGGGATCATTTGCCTGTTATTCAGGGACAGTTAACCGCTATACGCTTATTGTTTAATAACCTCATTTCAAATGCATTGAAATACCAGCAGGAAGGTTTACCACCCATTGTACATATTAACTGTACAGCATTTGAAAATGAATATAGGTTTAGTATTACAGACAATGGAATCGGTATTCCACCGGAACAGGCTGAAAAAGTATTTGATATGTTTAAAAGATTGCATGGCCGCGGGCAGTATTCCGGAACCGGAATGGGGCTTGCTACCTGTAAAAAAATTGTAGAATTACACGGTGGAAAAATCTGGGTTCGCCCGTCAGTTCAGGGGACGGGAAGTAGTTTTTATTTCACAATCCCTAAGTGATTTCCAGCATAGTATGGTATTTCACACTCAAAAATGGTCGGCATTTCTCATGATGATTTTCTGTACATAATCACGGGTTGATTTCATTAAGTTTGTGGTATGTCAGTCATTCTATTCGACAACCCTTACCGTAATCATCTATTCCCCCTCACAAAAACACGTGCAGTTGCTTCTTTACGTATGGGAATACTTACGGTAGCCGAACGCTGGGAAAAATTAACGGGTAGTGAGGTATTCATACATACCGCCGCTTACCTGCAGGATGTATATGGTACTGCAACCTCAGGAGACCATATCTGGATAGATGCTTCTGTGATTCCGGACGCAAAGATGATAGATATGATGGCTGGTCTCGAAAACAATGAATGCTGGGCCGATGAATATGGCCTGATTATGGGTAAAACCGATCTGGCATCTAAAGATTTTAATGCAGCTGCTTCACTCCAACATTTTCAAACCATTCACGATCATTCGGCTGTCAGGCGCATTCAATACCCGTGGCAAATTATACAGTTCAATGATGAACTGCTGCGCTTTGATTATGGATTAGTAACTTATGGGAGACAGTCGGCGCCCGTTTCTGCAACCAATCGTTGCATCCTTCCCGAACAGATTTTCATAGAACCAGGTGCCGTAGTTGAGTATGCGATGCTGAATGCGTCTACCGGACCCATTTATATTGGCAGGGATGCCATGATTATGGAAGGTTCTGCTATTCGCGGACCGTTCGCCATGGGCAACGACGCCGTGCTTAAAATGAACAGCCGTATCTATGGCGCAACAACCCTTGGACCATTCTGTATGGGTGGCGGAGAAATCAAGAACAGTATCATGACGGGGTATTCCAATAAAGCACATGATGGTTATATGGGAGATGCCGTAATCGGAGAGTGGTGTAACTGGGGAGCAGGCACCTGCAACAGTAATCTCAAAAATACAGCAGGTGTGATAAAAGTATGGAGCGAAGCTGCGAATGATTACCTTGAAGCTGGGTATAAATGCGGCGTTATCATGGGCGATTATTCCAGAACCGCTATTAACTCATCCATCAACACCGGATCCGTAATCGGCATCTCTTCCAATGTATTCGGGGATGGCTTACTGCCGAATATTATACCCGATTTCAGTTGGGGATGTAAAGGCGTTACTTACAGAATTGATAAAGCTTTAGACGATATTAATAACTGGAAAAAACTCAAACAGGCAAGTATAACAGAAGCAGAAAGAAACATCCTTCTCCACCTGTATAAAAAATAATTTTCTGTGTCATTCTGTACATTTACTGGTATTTGAAATAATTCAGTTCACCCGAAGGCATTGAAATTGAAATAAGAAAAAATGTATTTTCACCCTCTCAAAAAAACTTTCATGAGAAAACAAATAGCCGCAGCCAACTGGAAAATGAATCTTACCCTTACCGAAGGAGAGCAATTGCTTGATCAACTGCTAGCGAATGCATATGACTTGAACGGGAACAGACAGGTGGTATTTGCGGTACCGGCACCTTATCTCGCCATGGCAAATGAAAAAGTAAAAAAACATGCTCATGTGGCCGTTGCGGCCCAGAATTGTTATAGTAAAAAAAGCGGAGCCTATACAGGTGAAATTTCTGTACTCATGTTAGCGTCGATGGATGTTTCTCATGTGGTTTTGGGACATTCCGAGAGAAGGGAATATTTTAATGAGAGTAATCAGTTTCTTGCAGAAAAAGTAAATATCGCATTGGAACATGCCATTACACCGATATTCTGTTGCGGAGAACCGCTGCAAATAAGAGAATCGGGCAAGCAAAATGAATATGTAGCAAAACAACTGGAAGAGTCATTATACCATCTCAATGCTGAACAGCTTCAGAAGGTAGTTATTGCCTATGAACCCATCTGGGCCATTGGTACAGGCAAAACCGCCACCAGTGAACAGGCGCAGGAAATGCATGCATATATACGTGCTCAGTTAGCTGCTAAATACGGAAGTTCTGTAGCCGATGAAATCAGTATTTTATATGGAGGAAGCGTAAAAGCAGCTAATGCAAAAGAACTTTTTTCTCAGCCGGATGTAGATGGTGGCCTTGTGGGTGGAGCCTCTTTACTGGCAGATGAATTTAAAGTCATCATAAACTCACTCAAATAAACTTGGATAACTATGATGTTGGATGATAGGTATGATGATTGATTATCACAATGATCTTACATAATCATACCTATCCCATTTCTACTTTCTACTATGTATCCAACTGATCGACGAGAAGTACTGTTTTCATAACATCTTCACTTAAATGATAGGATAACTATGATGGCGAGTGATAGGCAAGATGATTTATTATCATGATGATCTTCCATAATCATACCTGTCCCAGTTCAACTTTCTCATAAGCATCCAATTGATCCAGGTGAAGCACTGTTTTCATACCATCTTCACTAGGATGATACATGGGTAAAAATTTGGCACCAAAAACCAGTTCCTCATAGGTGTAGGAAGTACGTGAAATGACCGTATTGGAAAAGCTTTCATCAAACCCCTGCACAAATACCAGCATTTCAGCATGTGCATTGGTGAGGTCATCTTTGGTAAAACCATATATCGGGCTTTCTTCATTGATGATATGCACAAGCGTCCAGTTAGCAGTCATGGTATTCGCTTTGGCAATATCAAGCGGCATATTAAAGAAACGGTTTTTCATCTGCCCATCTTCCATAACCTGCATAGCCAACGTAACTCTAACTTCAACATTCACCAGGTAATTTCTGGTAAAGGGCACCATTCTGAACATCAGTGCAATACCATCCCTGAAAGGTGCAACCACCGCATTTTTGCTGTATCGTATATAAGCTTTGGGTCTGGAAAAACGTCCCCACATAATACCGGTTGCAATAGCAAAAGTCATAAGACCAGTAAGCGCTTCCATAGAAGCGGTAAAGCTTGCCGCAAATCCCATGGGGTTAATCCGGCCATATCCAACCGTAGTAAAAGTTTGTGCACTGAAGAAAAATACTTCGCCGAATAATTCAAGCCCATGAACCTGCATAAGACCACCAAGGTGCTCAATACCAATCAGGTAGTAAATGGCAGTAAAAAGCAGATTGGTACCCAAAAAATAAATCACCACAACCAGTAAAAACTTCCACATAGACATGGTGAGCAGTGAGTGATATATGTTTAATCGCTGCCACAGGTTCATCCCCATAACCTGCATATTGGGTTCGCCATTACGGTTAAAAAAGCGACCTGTACCACTAAGGTTGGTATTGGTTCCAAGCCCGGTTTCATTGTTTATCTGGGCCTTTTTGTTCAGTTTTCTGATTAGCATAAACTGCAGGGTTATAATGCCAATTTAGGTGAAAACGGCGTTTGTGGAAGCGATATGGACATTTTTCTGCCCAAACAACCTGAAAAAGCACCTCAATCTGTATAACCTTGTGCCTTACCTTTTGATTCCTGACCCTTTTTCAGCGTATCTTTGCGCACTTATGAAGCAGATCAGGAATTTTTGCATTATTGCGCATATTGACCACGGAAAAAGTACGCTGGCTGACCGTTTATTAGAGCATACCAAAACGATTACTGAGCGTCAGATGATGGATCAGGTACTGGACGATATGGACCTGGAACGAGAGAAGGGTATTACCATCAAGAGTCATGCTATACAGATTAATTACACCTATAAAGGCGAGCAATATGTGCTGAACCTGATTGATACACCCGGGCACGTTGATTTCAGTTATGAAGTGAGCCGTGCACTGGCAGCCTGTGAAGGCGCATTGCTGCTGGTGGATGCATCGCAGGGTATCCAGGCGCAGACCATCAGTAATTTATACCTGGCCATCGAGAATGACCTTGAAATCATTCCTGTGATCAATAAAATTGATATGGATGGTGCCAAGATTCCGGAAGTAACCGACCAGATTGTGGATCTGATCGGCTGTAAACAGGAAGATATCTTATTAGCCAGCGGAAAATCGGGTATCGGTATTGAAGAAATTCTCGAAGCCATTGTTGAACGTATACCTGCTCCGGAAGGTAATACGGATGCACCTTTACAGGCATTGATTTTTGATAGTGTATTCAACAGTTTCAGAGGTATTATTGTGTACTACCGTATCCTGAACGGTGTGTTGAAGAAAGGAGATAAGATACGTTTTGTGGCATCCGGTAATGATTATTTTGCAGATGAAGTAGGGGTGTTGAAACTCAGTATGACTCCAAAGGATGAAGTAAGAGCGGGTGACGTGGGTTATATCATTACAGGTATTAAAAATGCCAAAGAAGTAAAAGTGGGTGATACCATTACCCTTGCCGCAAACCCGGGTGAAATGATTCATGGATTTGAAGAGGTGAAACCCATGGTATTTGCCGGCATCTTTCCGGTAAATACAGATGAGTTTGAAGAGTTGCGCGATTGTATGGATAAACTCCAACTGAATGATGCATCCCTCACTTTTGAACTGGAAACCTCTCAGGCGCTGGGCTTTGGTTTCCGATGCGGGTTCCTCGGACTGCTGCATATGGAAATTATCCAGGAAAGACTGGAACGTGAGTTTAACCAGACGGTGATTACTACGGTTCCAAACGTAAGCTTTAATGCCTATACTACCAGGGGAGAAAAGATTATTGTAAACAATCCGGCTGAAATGCCTGATGTAGTGAAGATTGATAGAATTGAAGAGCCTTTCATTAAAGCGCAGATCATTACCCTGCCAGACTATATCGGTAATATTATGACTTTATGTCTGGGTAAGCGAGGTATTCTCATTAACCAGAGTTATCTCACACCTTCACGTGTAGAATTGATTTTTGAAATGCCACTCACCGAAATCGTATTCGATTTCTATGATAAACTGAAAAGTTCTACACGCGGCTATGCCTCATTTGATTATAATCCGATTGGATACCGTGAAGCGGATATTGTGAAAATGGATATTCTTCTTAATAACGATAAAGTAGATGCACTGAGTGCATTGATCCACCGCAGCCGGGCACAGGATTTTGGTCGCCGCTTATGTGAAAAACTGAAAGAATTATTACCTAAGCAACAGTTCCAGATTGCCATTCAGGCTGCCATTGGTGCTAAAATTATCGCCCGTGAAAATATCAGCGCCATGCGCAAAGATGTAACAGCCAAATGTTATGGTGGTGATATCAGTCGTAAACGTAAACTTCTCGAGAAACAGAAAGAAGGTAAAAAGCGGATGCGACAGATCGGAAACGTAGAAGTACCACAGGAAGCGTTTCTCGCAGTACTGAAACTTGATTAAATGGCAGATGGCAGATCTCAGATCTTTAAAACAAATCTGAGATCTGCCATCTGACATCAAATATCCTGCTATTGTTTTCTCCTTGTCTGATCGGGGTTTACACGGGCATCCGGATTGGCTTCCTTGATATCTGGTTGATGTACCCAGCGGCCTCCCAGCCATTTAAAACCTTCGAAAGTTCCATAGGGTACCAGTGTGTGTTTCTTTTTATTATCTCCTTCTTCACTTACCAGATGGGCCAATACAATCATATCTAACTCCGGATCATAATTCAGTTTGGCATTGGCCTTCTTTTTAAATTCAACACAGAATCGGAATGCAGGTTGCCTGGGTTTCAGGTCATCTTCGCGATAATTGAAATACCTGCCACCAAAAACGGGATTACCATTTACATCGAAGGTGAGTACTTCCAGCCATTTTTTGGTACTACGGGCATCATTTTCATCATATCCAAAAAGTGTATAGTAATTGCGGTTATTGTATTTGGTCTGAATGATGTTATAATAAACCGCACCTATCCAGTTCTGTGCATTTCGTACAGAATCAGCCGGTGCTTCCGTGTATTTAGAAGCATCAAATAAAGGAATCAGTTTTAAGGATCCATCAGCTGTTCGCATTTGGATGGCTCCTTTTTGTCTGAAATGATTCATATCCTCCATCTGTAGTTGCCAGGTGAAAATGCGAAAACTACTGTCGGGCGCATACAGTTGTGAAATAGAGCTGAGTGAATCAAAACGATAACGAAAAGAGTGGGGCGTTCTGAGTGCCCTTACCAATCCACGTATAAAGGCACTGTCTGCTCTGAACCGCGTTACAAAATCATCATCGTTCATAATGGTATAGGCAAGGGGCTTTAACTCATCTTCCATTTGCTGCATACGCATGCGGTCATCCTGTGCAAGAGCCGGAATCATACCCATCAATAATAAACAGGGGATCAGTAATGCCTTCATATACTATAAAATTAAACCAATCGCAATGATGTAAAACAGTTTTATGTTTTTCTTATACAGCCTTCATTGCTGCGGCGAACTCCGGTAGGCTGTTAAAGCGAAGATCAATATCCGGATGGGGAAAAGGTGTTTCTGGGTGGGTGGTAGCCAGATAAACGGTATGGATACCTGCATTTCTGCCAAATTTCATATCACTGGGGCGGTTACCCACCATAATGCTTTTTGAGAAATCAATGGCCGGGAAGTCCTGTCTCGCCTGTAAAGCCATACCTGCCTGTGGTTTCCGGTTGGGTGAGTCGTCGGCCAGATCGGAGCAAAAATAAATTTTATCAATCCTTCCACCTGCCTGTTCTATCACCGATAACATATGACTATGTATGTCAGCTAAATCATCTTTACTCATCAATCCTTTGCCAACACCTTTCTGGTTGGTTACTACTACAATATGTTGGAACAACGTATTCAGCACAGCCATGGCTTCCGGAACGCCTTCATAAAAACGGAATTCGGCCCGGTTTAACACATAGTCATTATTCTTTTCGTGGTTCAACACACCATCCCGATCCAGAAATAGTGTCCATTCATTGTTTACCTGATCCAATGACAACATAATGTATTCTTATCCTTTAAAAATAGCAGCTTCTGTAAGTTCGCAGATGATATGCCCCAGCATAATATGACTTTCCTGAATACGCGGGGTATCTGTAGATGGGATGTTGAGCAGGTAATCAGACAGGTCTTTCATTTTACCACCGCTGGTACCTGTAAAACCTACGGTAATGATACCCTTGGTTCTGGCTGTTTCAAAGGCTTTTACAATATTGGGTGAATTGCCCGAAGTGCTGATGCCGATCAATACATCACCTTTTTCCATCGTGCCATCTACCAAACGGCTGTAAATATCATCATAGCTATAATCATTCGCTACCGCTGTGAGGTAGGAACTATTACAATGCAATGCATCGGAAGGTAGTGCGCGACGATTCTTATAAAAGCGGCCTGAAAATTCTGCAGCAAGGTGCTGAGCATCTGCTGCACTGCCGCCATTACCACAGAACATAACGCGATGCCCGGATTCAAAAGCTGACACTACCGCATCTGTAATCTGCTGTACCGTTTTTTGAATGGCAGCATCGTTGAGTATGGTTTGCTTCACGGCTATGGAAGCCGCAATGATTTCCTGTATTCTTGTAGACATCATACAATTTTTAGTTTTTTCCCGCCAACTGCCAGATACTGTCTGTCAGCAACTGCCAGTTGTATTTCTTTTTCTCATTGCGAAGATGAAACAAAAAATGCGCTTCGCCTAAACTGTATAGTTGTTCAATACCATGGGCAATGGCTTCAGGCTCAGGAGCTGTAACAATACCTACTTTTTCGTGAGGTACCATAGCGGGCAGGGCACCCACATTGGTTACCAGCATCGGTCTTTCAAAATGATAGGAAAGGGGAGTTATGCCCGATTGGGTAGCATGTTTATAGGGTTGAATCACAAAATCGGCTGCACAGATATAATTACGCACTTCATTGTCGGGAATAAAATCTGTTCTTAGTATCAACAGGTCTCGTATATCCAGTTCATCGATCATTTGTTCATACTGTTGACGATTCTCATAAAACTCACCGGCAATTAAAAGGAGTGGGGCATTGCCCTTTTGTTTTAAAACAGCCATGGCTTTCAGCAGAAGATCAAGACCCTTATATTGTCTGATGAACCCAAAGAAAAGAATGACAGGATTTTCCGAAGGAATACCCAATGCAGACCTTGCTTCTGTTTTAGAGATAGGTTCTCCAAAATTATCATACAGTGGATGTACAGTAGCCAGTGCAGGCTTACGGGTAAACAAAGTTAAATCCTTCAGTACTTTTTCACTCAGGGTAATAAATGCATCCACGGGTTTTACGAAATAACGCGTGAATGCCGTATCGCCAACCCTTTTTTCATGCGGGATCACATTGTCTGCAATACAAACAATTTTTGAACGATGATTTTTTTTAACGATACGGAGGATGGTACCCAGACAGGGCCCCATAAAAGGTAACCAGTAACGTACCACAATCAGATCGGCATTTTCTTTTCTGATGGCATTGCCACTACGAAACCAGTTGAAAGGATTTACAGAATTGATGACAGACTTAATATGCAGATCTGCCGGTCTGGGCTCATTGCCAAACTGTGATTTACCGGGAAATAAAAAAGAAGGGTATTGCAGAGAGAAACTATATATAATGACTTCATGCCCCTCCTGCATAAATGCCCTGGCCAGTCTTTCATTAAAAGTAGCGATGCCTCCACCTCTTAATGGCCAGGCAGATCCGATAATGATCACTTTTTTTTTCATGTAGTAGTCCGTCAGTCAAGCCCAGATTTCTCTTCTATCAGGTATACATTTCTTTCTGAAGCGTTGCGAGCAATCAGTTCTGCTACAAAACCCGTAAGGAATAGCTGCATACCGATAATCATGGTCGTAAGCGCAATATAAAAACTGGGTCTGTTGGTCAGCGAAAAATCGGTTGACATGAATTTAGATACAATGAGTGATATGCTGGCCACAAAACCAATCAGAAAAGACAGGGTGCCCAGTAAACCAAAAAACTGCATGGGTCTCTTGCCGAATTTACCCAGAAACATAATGGTGGCCAGATCCAGGAATCCATTCACAAATCTTTGCCAGCCAAACTTGGTAACCCCATATTTTCTGGCACGGTGTTCCACCACTTTCTCGCCAATTTTTCTGAAGCCGCTCCATTTGGCTAAAATGGGAATATACCGGTGCATCTCACCATATACTTCAATGCTCTTCACCACTTTCTTACGGTATGCTTTTAGTCCGCAGTTAAAATCATGTAATTGAATGCCTGAGCTGCTTCTGGCAACCGCATTGAATAGTTTGGAAGGGATATTTTTGGTAAGTGTATTGTCGTATCTTTTTTTCTTCCATCCGCTCACCATATCATATCCTTCTTCAATGATCATGCGACGCAATTCAGGTACTTCATCGGGCGAGTCCTGCATATCGGCATCCATGGTGATGATCACATCACCATGAGCCGCTTTAAAGCCTTCGTTCAAAGCGGCAGACTTGCCATAATTGCGTTGAAACTTGATACCCTTGAAACTTGCATTTTTTTTGCCAATAGCTTGTATCACTTCCCAGCTGGCATCGGTACTGCCATCATCCACAAGAATAACTTCATAGGAATAGCCGTTCTGTTGCATCACAGATTCAATCCAGCCACATAATTCGGGTAGCGACTCATCTTCATTAAAAAGGGGAACGACTATTGACAGATCCATGGGCGAATTTATAATTGATCTTCGAATTTAGGTTCTCTTCTAATAATAACGCTGATCAGTAAAGATTTAATAAAATTCCATATCAGGCTGGTACCCAATCCTACGAATACCTGTTTGAAAGAAGTAGTCTGAGGTTCTTTCTGTGCTTTACTGATGGCTTCTTCCATTTGTTGTTCAGATGCCCCAAAAGCTTCCATCATTTTCTGCGTTTTCTGCAGGGTTATTTCCAACACTTTAGCCGTTAGATCAGGATCAACGATCGCATACAAAACATAATTACCAATCGCTTCTATCAGCGCATAAATTACATAGGCCAGAAACGTAAATTTCAAAGCTTCTGAAAAAGTCATCAGGTTTTCATTTTGCTTACGGAGTCTGATACCGCCAACAATCAACAATACAATAACGTAGGGAATAAAAGTAGTGATACCTAATGCAGATACATATGTGGGTGTGTCTGCCAGGGCCCAGGCACCAAAATTGATAGCAAGGAAAATTAAACCGGTAATTACACCGTAAGTAATGGCAGTCTGATTGAAGTTAGGTTTCATGTATCAGTTGGTTTATGGTTGATGAATTTGTCCCCTGTGGATGGTCGCCAGCACGGCACCTTTAAAAGGGGTGTTTATAAATGGCGTGTTGGCAGATTTGCTTTTCAGGTTCTCTTTTTGCAGCACGGTTCCGGCTGTTCTGGAGAATAAAGTCAGTTCTGCCACGGCACCTTCCTTTATATGAGTCTTTGGAAGATCGAAAATATTACGGGCATTGTCAGATAATAATGCAACCAGTTGCTGTTCTGTTAGTTCAGGAATGGTTTCATTCACCACTGCAAATACCGTTTGCAGACCAATCATGCCATGCGCCGCATATTCAAATTCACAGGTTTTATGATCCCAGTCCTGCGGAATATGATGCGAAGCAATACAGTCAATATCCCCATCTTTTACTGCTTCACGCAAAGCCATCATATCTGTTCTGGCACGTAAGGGCGGGTTTACTTTCAGGTTGGTATCATATTGCTGCAGATCCTCATCACAGAAAAACAGGTGATAAGGGGTAACACTGCAGGTAATCGATAAACCTTCTGCTTTCGCCGCTTTGATCAGTTCTACACTTTTGGCTGTAGAAATACCGGTAAGATGAAGTTTGGATCCTGTATATCGCAATAAATCGATATCTCTTTTAATAAAGAGTTCTTCAGCCAAGGCAGGCAAACCGGGTAACCCAAGTCTGGTAGAAACAATCCCCTCATTGATGAGTCCGCCGGCACCAATGCTTTTATCAATCGGTAATTGAATCAATACGCCATCAAAAGCTTTTACATATTGTAAGGCTTTGAGAAAAAGTCCGGGCGATTGAACAGGGGTGAGACCATCTGAGAAAGCTATTGCACCGCTGTTGCGCATATCATACATTTCAGCCAGGGCGGTACCTTCCATTTTACGGGTAATGGCACCGATAGGGTGAATACTGGCAGCTAATTGCTGTGAGCCCAGTTTAATATATTCTACCTGTGCCTTATTATCGGTAACAGGTTTATTATCGGGAAGGGCAAATACCTGCGTATAACCACCAGCCGCAGCCGATTCAGCCAAAGTAACGAGTGTTTCCCGGTATTCATATCCGGGATCACAACCATGGGCAAAAATATCGACCCAGCCCGGAGAAACCAGTAAGCCCTCTGCTTTTATTTCTTTGTCGGCACTTGCTGTAATGTTCTCAGCAATACGGGTAATGATTCCATCCTCAATTAAAATATCCCTGACCTGTCCATTGATTGATGCATTTGTATCGGCGATCTTAGCCTGCCTGATGAGGATCTTCATGTAGCGGGTATAAAATTTTGTGCAATATAACCTGAATTTTTGTTTTACCCCTATATTTGCAGCCCCAAATCGATGGCTGATGTCGGATGGCAGATGTCAGATTTGGGAGAGCGGGACGTAGCGCAGCCCGGTAGCGCGTTTGCATGGGGTGCAAGAGGTCGCTGGTTCGAATCCAGTCGTCCCGACCAATAAAAAGAGGTTAAGTTGATGCTTAACCTCTTTTTTTATGCAGCATAACTTTTGGAAAGTTTCGAAACTTTTCAAAAGTTCATAGGAGCACAGTATCTATTCATTCAGTAGTAACCAGTAATCAAACAGAGAAATAGGAAACGGTGATATGTAATACTGCCGTTGTGGGTCAGGCGACCAACAACATCGAAAGTTCATCCTCATCCTGTCGATCCGCTCCATTCTGCACATCCTAGTTCATCCTCATCCTGCCCATCCCAGTCCTGTTAATATCATGTAAGTATTAGTTAAAATCAACACAGTCACCAGACACCGTTTCTTTATAGTTTTATGTTTAATTGTCAAACGAACAATTATTGACTGTATAACCTGTTAGCTGGGTTATCAAGAAAATGCTTACGATATGAAAATGTACAAATTTGGACTGCGTGTGATCCTGTTGTTGACGGTTATCTTACAGGGTACCACTGCTTCTTTTGCTCAGGGTGGCGACCAGATACTGGATGGTATTGGTGAAACCGGATTGATTGCCCGTTATCTTTTTAATGGTGATACCAGAGACTGGTCAAGAAATACCTTGCATGGTCGTCCGGGTACACAGGTGAAATTCGTAGATGATCCCCGCTTTGGTAAAGTATTATCCTTAGCCGGCGACAGCAGTTCCTATGTCAGCATACCTGGCGAAGCGCTTACCGATCTGGAGTCATTGAGTATTTCCGGATGGATCCATCTCAGGTCGCAAAAACCCGGTCAACGTTTTTTTGATTTCGGACAAAACAGTTCGAAACATTTTTTTGCAGCACCCGCAGGAGCCGGTTCACAACAGGGAATGGTTGCGGCACTTACTACCGGCGAACAGAAAGGAATTGCCGCTCCCGGCATTGAACTGAACAGGTGGGTGCTGGTAACCATTGTTATTGATATTCCTTCCAAATCACTGATTACTTATGTAGATGGTAAAGCAGTGGGTGAATCCAAAGAAATACCAAAAGAACTGACAGATGTATTTGGTCAGCAAACGGCCGACAAAAAACTATATATCGGTAAGTCACTGCTACCGGGTGATCCTTTTCTGGATGCAATGGTTCGCGATTTCCGTATTTATCGTGTTCCCTTGAATCCTACGCAGATTGGAAGCGTATTTAATAATTCCCGCAGAGGTATTAATCAGGGTGGTGTGAACCAGCGCAGGGTAGAAGAGGATCTTCCCAAATTTGCAGCAACCGAACCACAATTGTACACCGCTTATTTAACGGGCGTTGCTGATGTAAAAGTAGAAACAGAACTAGGAACCTTGCCAAGATTGCCAAGCTATACCAATGGTACTTACAAAGACGGATTCAAAGGGCCGAAAGTACGTGTGATCTGGCCCGCAGATGTAGATAATAATGCTGTATTGAAAGCCGGTACATATACCATCACAGGGCGTGTTGCAGGTACTACTTTTCAGCCGAAAGCGTTGGTGACTGTAAAAAACAGCAGCAAATCCATCAAACCTGTCGCTAAACTAAAACCCTTTGCATTACAACAGGTGACACTGCAAAATGATCCGCACGGACATAAATCAAAATTCGTTGAGAACCGGGATAAGTTTGTGAATACATTGGCCAAAACAGATCCGGATGCATTCCTGTATATGTTCCGTCATGCTTTCGGACAAAAGCAACCGGAGGGTGCCAAACCATTGGGTGTTTGGGATAGCCGTGATACCAAATTAAGGGGCCATGCTACGGGTCATTATCTTACTGCGATTGCGCAAGCCTATGCAGGTACGGGTTATGACAAAACATTGCAGGCCAATTTTGCACAGAAAATGGATTACATGGTAAATTCACTTTACCAGTTATCGCAATTATCCGGCAATCCTAAACAACCGGGTGGTGCCTATGTGTCTGATCCTACAAAAGTGCCGGTTGGTCCGGGTAAGAAGGATTATGATTCTGATTTAAGTGATACTGCTATCAGAAACGATTATTGGAACTGGGGCAGGGGTTTTATCAGTGCCTATCCTCCGGATCAGTTCATCATGCTTGAAAAAGGTGCTAAATATGGCGGACAAAAAAATCAGGTATGGGCACCTTATTATACGCTCCATAAAATTCTGGCAGGCTTAACGGATATATATGAAGTAAGTGGCAATAAAAAAGCGCTTGAAATTGCTTCCCATATGGGCGACTGGGTATATGCAAGATTGAGTCAGGTACCCACCGATACGCTCATTAAAATGTGGAACACGTATATCGCAGGTGAGTTTGGTGGTATGAATGAATCCATGGCACGCTTATACCGTATCACAAAACAACCCAACCACCTTAAAACAGCACAACTGTTTGATAATATCAGGGTGTTCTTTGGCGACACACAACATTCACATGGGTTGGCTAAAAATGTAGATCTTTTCCGTGGGTTACATGCCAATCAGCATATTCCGCAGGTGGTAGGTAGTGTGGAAACCTATCTGGCTACCAATAATCCGGAATATTATAAGATAGCCGATAATTTCTGGTACAAGATGGTAAACGATTATATGTATAGTATCGGTGGTGTGGCCGGCGCACGAAACCCTGCCAATGCGGAGTGCTTTATTGCGCAGCCAGGAACCCTGTATGAAAATGGTTTTGCTGCGGGTGGACAAAACGAAACCTGTGCAACCTATAATATGCTGAAGCTTACCGGTAATCTGTTTCTCTTCGATCAGAAGACGGAGTATATGGATTATTATGAGCGCAGTTTATACAACCATATCCTGGCATCTGTGGCGGAGAATACAGCTGCAAATACCTACCATGTGCCATTAAAACCAGGCTCTATCAAACAATTCGGTAATCCCAATATGACTGGTTTTACCTGTTGTAATGGTACGGCCATAGAAAGCAGTACCAAGTTGCAGAATACGATCTATTACAGAAGTAATGATAACAAAGCTTTGTATGTAAACCTGTATGTAGCTTCTACACTGGATTGGACAGAAAGAAATGTTACGGTAGAGCAGATTACCAGTTTCCCGAATGAAGATGAAACAAAACTCAAGATCAAGGGAAGCGGTAAGTTTGATGTGCATGTGCGTGTGCCTGCCTGGGCCACGAAAGGGTTTATGGTAAAGATCAATGGTAAAGAACATAAAGTACAGGCCACTCCAGGCAGTTATCTGAAACTCAGCCGTAGCTGGAACAATGGTGATGTGATTGAATTGAAAATGCCTTTCCAGTTTCACCTCGATCCGGTGATGGATCAGCAGAATATTGCGAGTCTGTTTTATGGCCCCATCCTGCTGGCCGCACAGGAACCTGAGGCGAGAAAAGAATGGCGCAAAGTAACACTGGATGCAGATGATATCAGTAAAAACATCAAAGGCGATCCCAAAACATTGCAGTTCACCATTGATGATGTGGTATTCAAACCATTTTATGAAACCTATGGCAGACATTCAGTGTACCTGGATGTGAAACTTAAGTGAACTTGGATGGGCAGGATTATAAGATGAGTAGGAAGGGGGACGATAAATTAAAAAAGGAGATTGAGTGATCAATTTCCTTTTTTAATTAGCTGATAAGTAGCTGTATCTATATTCTATTGTTAACCTTGATATTTTTATTCTGATTGCCACCCGATTTTTCTTTGTGTCTGCTCAAAAGTCTGGTAACCTAAATACAGAACTTGTCCCTTTTTATTGATATACCCTGTCTGTTTACATTCGGTGATATAATGTTTATCAGCATGGTCACCTTCGCAGCACCAAAGCACCTGCCGGCATTGTTTACCGATCAGGGCTTTGCCTTTGTAAAAGCTGGAGACAGCTTCAAATGTAGGCTTGATAATGACCTGACCTTTCTCATTGGCGAAACCTATCATTTCATTTTCTCCCACAATCCGGATCATTTTTTCCCGAAGCACATCGGGTGAGGGCTCCCCACTGCTGGTATTATATACCTCGAATAAAAGGTTTTCTTTTGTGTCGATGGCCCACCAGCCTTTTTTATTTCTGATACCTACGATGGCAAAATATTCAATAGTATCGCTGAAACACACATAATACTTTGCCGTGTCGAGCTTTGTAATGGTATCTCCTTTAGGGGTGGTAATAATATATCCAAAGGGTTGCTTACCGGTAGTATCGTATTTAACCAACAGATAATTGCCTCGCTTTTGTGCAAGGGAAGCAGTTGCCATCAATAATGTTAAAAGGAAAAATAAAGGGATTGACTTACGTATTGTGGACATTGGTGTTGGGAAGATTTTTTTTAACGATTAAAGAATGACTATTTCACCGGACTCTGCTGTAAGAATTGTACAAAATTTACATCAATCTTACGGCGATACTGTAGACGGATAGGTTGTTTAATAAATTATTAACGAACCTGTCACAGCGTTATTCCTCTCTGATAATTATTGAATACTTTCCCTAATTTTACGCATCCTTGCTGTATGAGTCAATATTTGTCATATGATAACTCCCTGCTGTTGAATCTGCTTTCTCATAGCGATGAGCAGGCTTTTATGACCATTTACCATCGTTACTGGCAGAAGATATTCACCATTGCCCATAACCGCTTACAGGATAGCCAGGAGGCAGAAGATATTGTTCATGATGTATTCTTCAGCCTCTGGAAGAACCGCCATACCCAGCAAATCATCCAGCTTGAGAACTACCTGGCCGTTACTACCAAATATATGGTGCTGGCCCGTGTAAAAACGAAAGTACGCGAAAGGCAATACCGTGAATCTACTGAAACAGCCCTTGTGGTAGAAATGCCTGTCGAAAATAGCCTCCACTATAAGCGTATTCTTATGCTCGTAAAAAAAGAAGTGGAGAAGCTACCCGAAAAATGCCGTATCATCTTCCAATACAGTCGGAATGAAGGCATGTCTGTAAAACAGATCGCCAAAGTGATGCATATATCCCCCAAAACGGTGGAAAACCAACTCAATAAAGCCCTGCGGCAGCTGCGAACAGCAGTACGAACATTTTTGCCTTTACTTTTAGTGATATTACTTGGTTTTTAGAACAGAGGAATAAGAAATAAGGAATGTCCGAAGTAGAAGAAGTTCTCCATCGGTAATTTTACTCACTTTGGACATTTCTCTGTTCCTTATTCCTCTGTTTCTCTGTTTTTTTTCTCCTCCCGTAGGTGCTTTTGCTCCGAATGCACACTATAGTATATGAACATCCCCGATCATATACAAAATCTGATCAGTAAATACGAGCAGGGTCTGCTGTCGGCGACCGAAAAAAAGGAACTGGACAACTGGTACCATTCTTTCGACGACCAGCAAACCGTGGTTTCCGATGTTCCACAGGGTTCAGAAGATGAGCTGGCGGAGCGTATGGCTGTTCGTCTGCAGGAAAGCCTGGCAGCGGACGAGGAGCGTTTAGAGCCGACTGGTGTGCCCGCCCGCAAATGGCGCACGCCTGCCGCTGCTGCATTGATTTTCATACTATTATCAGGGGTTATTTACTATTTTATTCAGCTAGATAATACGGCAGCACAACAGCCTTTGGTATTATCGGCACCGGTTCCTGCGGGAGATGTAGCACCTGGTGGTAATAAAGCCATACTTACCCTTGATGATGGGTCAGTCATTGTACTGGATAGTGCACACAATGGTATTCTGGGAGAGCAGGGTGATGTGGATGTGAAAAAGCTTGATAACGGACTAATAGCCTACCAGAATCAGGATGGCAATATACCCGCAGCAGAAGAAAAAATATTCTACAATACCATTTCAACGCCACGTGGTGGTGAATACCAGGTCACTTTATCAGATGGAACCAAAGTATGGCTCAATGCCGCATCTTCCATACGTTTCCCAACTGCTTTCAGGGGTGCAGACAGGCAGGTGCAGATTACCGGTGAAGTGTATTTTGAAGTGGCGCATAACGAAACCCAACCTTTTAAAGTTACGGCTGGCAAATCTGCCATTGAAGTATTGGGAACCCATTTCAATGTAAATGCTTACGATGATGAGGTGCAGGTAAGAACCAGTTTACTGGAAGGGTCTGTAAAAATAGCAGTCATTGATCAGCCCGATCAGCAACAAATGAAAATTCTCAAACCGGGTCAGCAGGCAAGAATGACCAGAAGCGGACGTATCAGTGTTGTAAATAATATTGATACAGAAGAAATCATGGCCTGGAAAAACGGATTGTTTGTATTTAAAAGCACCGATCTGCGTAGCATCATGCGACAGATTGCTCGCTGGTATGATATAGATATTGAGTACAAAGACAATGTGGGTATGCAGTTTACAGGGCAGATCACCCGTAACAACAACGTATCCAAAGTGTTGGAAATGCTGGAGCTGACTGAGGAAGTGAAATTCCGGGTAGCAGGAAAAAAAGTAATCGTAGCACGCTAACTATAAATCGCCATATATGCAAAACCTGTTAATGTTCCCGATGGGTAGCGATGGTTAAACAGCTGATCATGATTCACAAAAAAACCGGACACTGTTGCAGCAGCATCCGGCGAATGTGAGTGAAGTCATTTATCAGCTAGTCTAACTGTTTATTAACTACTCAATCTTTACAAATCTATGTATTTAACTTCTGTTTGCCAATCTACGGGCTTCCTGCATCGTAGGGCAAATCAAACGCTAAAGATTATGAAACTAACCACAGTTTTTATGATCATCGCCTGTCTTCAGGTAAGTGCAGCGGGCTTTTCACAAAAAGTAACCATTAAAGGAGAAAACATTTCCATCCAGCGCATTTTTGAAGATATCAGGAAGCAGACCGGTTTCCAGTTTTTATATGCGGATGATGCATTAAGAAGCGCTAAGCCAATTAGTTTGTCGGTACGAAATGAGAAACTGGAAAATGTGCTCGCTCTCTGTTTCAGGGATCAGTTGTTGTCTTATACCATCAGCGACAAAACCATAGTAGTAAAACGCAAGTATGCAGAGCCAACGGTTACTGCAACTATTGAACCTGAAGCAGTAGCTCCTCCTGATATAAAAGGAAAAGTAACAGACAACAACGGTGTACCGTTGGCCGATGTATCGGTGGCTGTAAAAGGAACCACACGTGGAACCCTGACTGATGCTTCCGGTAATTTTTCAATTTCGGTAAATGAGGGTGATGTACTGGTATTCTCTTATGTAGGATTTACTAGCATCGAACAAAAAATCGGAAAAAATACAACCATCAGTATTTCATTAAAAGCTGTTGAAAAAGCCATTGATGAAATCGTGGTAGTAGGTTACGGCACACAAAAGAAAAGAGACCTTACGGGTTCTGTATCTTCCATTAAGGGAGAGGAAGTGGCTAACCGTCCTGCAACCAACCCTATTGCATCACTGCAGGGGCGTGTGGCAGGTTTAACCATTGCGAATTCAGGTGTTGCAGGTGCAAGCCCGGTTGTAAGAATCAGAGGTGTGAACAGCACCAATACAGCCAGCCCGGTATATGTAGTAGATGGTATTTTACATGACAATATAGATTTCCTGAATCCTTCTGATATTGAAACCATCGACATCCTTCGCGATCCTTCGTCAATCGCTATCTATGGTTTGCGGGGTGCAAATGGAGTAATCGCTATCACTTCCAAAAAAGCCTCCAGAGGACAAACGAGGATTGAACTGCAAAGCTCTGTAGGTGTTCAGACTGTACAGGATAAGATTAAAATTACGGATGCAGATGGGTTCAAAAAATTATACAATGCGCAGCTGGCCAATCTGGGTGCTGCACCTTTCGATTATACCAATTATACCGCCAACACCAACTGGCAGGATCTGGTATTACGTGACGCAGTGATCAGTGCAACCAATCTGAGTATATCCAACACCGGTGAAAAATCAACGACTTACCTGAACATAGGTTATACCGACCAGCAGGGAGTACTGAGAGATAACCGCTTTAAACGTTATCTGGTTCGACTGAATGAAGAATTGCGTTTCAATGATAAAATTAAAGTTGGTGGTGGTATTACCGGATATCATTCCGTTAACAATCCTGCCGCAGCATCTATTACGAATGCATTGTGGGCCGCACCTATTGTGCCTATACAGCAGGATGATAAAACCTATTATAGCATGCCTTCATTCCAACGTGCGCAGGTAGGTAATCCGATTGCTACCCTGAACAGAAACAATGGAAATACCATCGACAAACAATATCGTGTAATCGGTAATTTGTTTGCTGAAATTAAATTCCTGCAAAACTTTACCTGGCGCTCTACGGTATATACGGATCTCGTATTTGATAATACAAGATCATATACAGCTTTACCATACTCATTCATAAATCTGGGTGAAAACGGATCGCCAACTACTACCACATTTGATAATGCTGCCAGAACATCAGTAAGTCAATCTCAGTCAGAGTCAAGCCGTTTCCAGCAGGATCATACACTCAGCTACGATAAGAACCTGGGAAATGGTCATAACATTAATGCTGTAGCTGGTTTTACTACCATTTACAATAAGAGTTCCTCAGTGGGTGGAACAAGAAGAGATACGCTTTTGAATGTACCCAATGACCCAGCTTTCTGGTACCTGGGTATCATCAATATTAACAATCCGATTTCGAACTCAGGAGGTGGTACAGAAAATGCCATCGCCGGCGGATTTGCACGCGTGGGGTATTCATACAAAGGCAAATACCTGTTGAATGCCACAGTAAGACGAGATGGTAGTTCAAAATTTGCACCACAGAATCGTTGGGGTACCTTCGGTAGTGTAGGTGCTGGTTGGGTGATCAGTGATGAAGCTTTCTTCTCAAAAGTAAAAAAAATAAACTTCCTGAAACTACGTGCCGCTTGGGGCTTAACCGGTAATGCCAATGGGTTTGCAGATAATCTGTGGAGACCCGGTGTGCAGAATGCATCTACTGCCATCTTTGGAGATAATATATACAGCTCTGTACAGGCAGCCTATATTCCAGACCCCAATCTGCATTGGGAAACAGTAAAAGGTATTGATGTTGGTATCGATGTAAGGGCATTTGATAATAAATTCAATGCTGAAATTACCTATTACAACAGAACGACAACTGATATACTCACTGGTGTAACACTGCCAAATGAAACACGCAGTTATTTCACCAATCTCGGAAGTATTACCAATAAAGGTATTGAGGTAAACCTGGGCTGGACCAATAATATCGGTAAGGATCTTTCTTATCGGGTAGGCGCCAATTTCAGTTATAACCACAATGTTGTAAACTCTATCGGAAATAATTTCAATTTCTCAATCATTGGTAATGGTGGTGCAAACCTCACTACTACCGGAAGATCTATTGGTTATTTCTACGGTTATACACAGACCGGTATTTATCAGTCTACTGCAGATCTGCAAAAAACACCAGCCTTTACCAATTCATTGCCAGGTGATATTGCATATGCGGATATTAATGGTGATGGACAAATTACACCTGCAGACAGAGGCTATATAGGCACACCATTCCCTCCCTATAGTTTTGGTGGAAATATCGGTATCAGCTATAAAGGATTTGATATCGAGATAGAAGGACAGGGGATGGCTGGTCATAAGATTTATACGCAACGCAGAACATCAACCTTTGCTGTGTTGAATTATGAAACAAACCGTCTGAATGCCTGGACAGCTCCCGGTACCAATAATGTTGAACCAATATTGGATAATACCAGAGGAAATAACTTTTTAATGAGTACTTATTTCCTTGAGCCTGGTGACTATTTCCGTATTAGAACATTACAGATTGGTTATACTTTCAAAAAGACTGTATTGTCGAAAATTGGAATTCAGCGTGCAAGAATATACCTGAACGGACAGAATATCAAAACATGGAGCAAGGTAACCGGATACTCGCCAGAGCCATTGATCGGAAGCATTCTGGGCGGAGGTGCCGATAACGGAGCCTATCCTGTTCCTGCGATTTACTCATTTGGTATCAATCTTACTTTTTAAAAGACTTTAATAACTCATTTATATGAAATCTATTAAACAAATATTCCGGTTAACCTACCTGGTGCCAGCAGCCATGGGTATGTTATTATTGTCTACCGGATGTAAAAAATTCCTCGACACTGAACGTCAGGGTGCATATGATGCAGACAACTATCCATATCCCGGTGGATCAGGTCCATACGACCAGTTTATCTTTGGTGCTTACAATGAACTGAGAAGTTTCAACGTACACAGTCAGGCCTTTATTACCGCTGCCAGTATTCGCAGTGACGATGCTGATAAGGGAAGTACACCGGCAGATGGTGGTGCCAACGCCACAACCATGGATAACTTTCCGGTACTGCCCAGTAATGGCTTTTGCAATACACTCTGGCTTGGTTATTATACACTCATCAACAGGTGTAATGTCACCATCAATGAAGTAAATACCAATACTACTATTGTAGCTACCGATCAGATCAAACAGCAAACCATTGCTGAGGCGAGATTTTTAAGGGCCTATGCTTATTTCAACCTGGTTCGTTTTTTTGGCAGGGTTCCTATTATCGACAAGCTTTTCGATAATCCTGCCCAGCAAAACAATGTTCCGCAAAGTACGGCTGCACAGGTTTATACTTTTATTGAGGGAGACCTTGTATTTGCAGCTTCCAACCTGCCGGCATCATGGGACGCAAAATTTGTAGGTCGCGCAACACGGGGAGCTGCCAATGGATTATTGGCCAAAGTATACCTAACACAACAAAAATGGAATGAAGCCATGGGTGCAGCCAATGCAGTGATGACTTCCGGTCAATATGATTTGTCTACTTCTTACGACCGGATATTCCGTGAGGAAGGAGAGAATAGTAAAGAGTCTGTTTTTGAAGTGCAGGCTACAGCTTCTGCAGCAATACCCAGTAACAACGGTGTTCAGTATGCACAGATTCAGGGTGTAAGAGGCGCGGGTATCTGGGATCTTGGCTGGGGATGGAATACGCCAACTACCGATCTGGAAGCTGCGTATGAAGCCAATGATCCGCGTAAAAACCGGACCATTATGTACACCAGTACCAATACTACAACCTTTCAGACCATCTATGGCGAAAACCTGCCTACCGGATTACCTAACCCCCGTTACAACAATAAAGTGTACACCAATCCAGCTACAAGGGCTTCTCTTGGTAACCGGTTCGGATATTGGATGAACGTTCGTATCCTGCGTTATGCCGATGTTGTACTGATGTATGCAGAAGCCGCCAATGAAGTAGGAGGAACCGCTAATATTACTGCAGCAAGAAATGCCCTGAACGCTGTTAGAGCAAGGGCCCGTGCAGGTAACAATACCATTCTGCCCGATGTAACAGCAACTGATCAGGCCACCCTGCGTGACGCCATACGTAAAGAACGTCGTGTAGAACTGGCGATGGAACATGACCGCTTCTTTGATCTGGTACGCTGGGGTGTTGCACAAACGGTATTAAATGCACATGGCAAAACGGCATTCAGCAATGCAAGAGATGTGTTATTACCTATTCCACAGACACAGATCGATTTAAGTGCCGGTGTACTTACACAGAATCCTGGTTATTGATTAGTGAATCTTTAAAAAAATGAAACATGTTATTGTCAACATCATATAAAATCAACAGGACACTCATCATAGCAGTTATTGCTATTGCAGTTGTTTCCTGTAAAAAAGATGGTAATCCCAATAACCTGCCGTCAGTAAGTACGGCAACTTATGAAGGTACTATCGATGGTTATAAAAGCTCTGATGAAGTGTATCCTGATAACCTCATCGCATATTGGAGTTTTGATGATACCAAAAATGAACTGAAGAGCAGCACAGCACCCACAAGTTCCGCCAATGATACTTATGTAGCTGCAGGTGTAAGAGGCAAGGCCCTTAACCTGAATGCCGGTTATCTCTACTACGCTACCCAGTTTCAGGCATTTAAAACGGCCGCATTAAAAAGCTTTACCATCAGTACATGGGTAAAGATTCTCAATAACGGCTCTAAAAGAACCATGTTGTTTCAATTGGCACGTCCGGGTATGTTTAATGGGAATATCAATTTTGCTTTAAATACCCAGTCGTTTCCGGCAACCACTACCAATACGTTACGTATTCAACCCACATTTATGACAGTTGGTGGTGGAACACAGGATAACCTGAACAATAATCTGTCACCTGTAATCGGTATGGATAAGTGGACACATATTGTATTGACATACGAAACCAATACAGGCGTATTTGATATCTGGGCAGATGGTATTAAGATAGGTGGTTTCCCCAACAGAGGTGTAGGAAATAACCTGTTCAATTCCTATGAGCCCAGTGAAATCATCATTGGATCTAATTACAATGGTATACCCGGAAAATCAGTAAGTACGGATGTGAGTTTTGCACCTATGACCGGACAAATTGATGAAGTCAGGATTTATAACCGTGCATTACCAGATGCACAGATTAAGTCTCTGTTCAATTTAGGGAAGGCTAATAAATAAGCAGTAAAAAATATTGGGCAGATCATGGCAACTTGCCTTAGGTCTGCCCATATTTTATTACATCCAAAATCCAGTATATGCATTTTGATCATCGCACACTACTAGCTACACATATCCGTCTACTTGTTCCCTGCTTCTTTCTATTGTTGGTTGCCTGTAAGCCCACTGCACAGCAAAAGCTGTCATCAGTAAATGAAACGGTAACATTTGCTTCTGCAGAAGATGAAAAGATATTTACAGAAGTAGAACGCGCAACGTTTCAGTATTTCTGGGATGGTGCTGAACCAACCAGTGGGCTGGCACGGGAACGTTTTCATAATGATAATATATATCCACAGAATGATAAGCATATTGTAACCAGTGGTGGTGGTGGTTTTGGTGTAATGGCTATTCTGGTAGGGATAGAAAGAAACTTTATCTCCAGAAGCGAAGGTTATCAAAGATTACAAAAAATAGTAAGTTTTCTGGAACTGGCAGACCGCTTTCACGGTGCATGGCCCCATTGGTGGAATGGAGAAACCGGAAAAGTACAGCCATTCAGCCGATATGATGATGGCGGGGATCTGGTGGAAAGTTCTTTTATGATACAGGGACTTCTTTGTGTACGTCAGTATTTCAAAGATGGAAACCCGGAAGAAAAAGCATTGGCCGAAAGAATTGATAAACTCTGGAAAGAAGTTGAGTTTGACTGGTATCGTAACGGTAAAAATGTACTCTACTGGCACTGGAGCCCTAACCATGAATGGAGAATGAATTTCCCGGTTCGGGGATACAATGAATGTCAGATTATGTATATACTCGCGGCATCATCACCTACACATGGCGTACCTGCAGAAGTATACCATGAGGGATGGGCACAAAATGGAGCGATTAATAATAATCCATCGGGCTATAAAAACATTCAACTGCAAATGCATCACCAGGGAGATGCTACTGAATCGGGTCCTTTATTCTGGGCACATTATTCTTATTTGGGTCTGGATCCGCGCGGATTAAAAGACAAATACGCTGATTACGGAAAAGAGAATATAAATCATGCATTGATTCATTATAACTGGTGTGTTGAGAACCCTAAAAAGTTTAAAGGATACGGACCAGATAGCTGGGGACTTACTTCCAGCTATTCCGTAAAAGGTTATGCCGGACATGCGCCGGGTATGAAAAGGGATATTGGCGTGATTTCACCCACAGCAGCTTTATCCTCTTTTCCCTATACACCCAAAGAATCGATGGCGGCCATGAAGAATTGGTATCTCAATAAAAAAGATAAGCTATGGGGTCCATTTGGCTTTTATGATGCATTCAGTGAAACAGAAAACTGGTATCTGCCACGTTACCTTGCCATTGATCAGGGGCCCATCGTTGTGATGATGGAAAACTATCGTAGTGGTTTGTTATGGAAACTTTTTATGAGTTGTCCGGAAATACAAACCGGACTCAAAAAATTAGGTTTTGAAAGCCCATACCTGAAATAAACAGTTACCCATGCAAAAGATCAGTTTAACCATACTTTTTTTATTGTTGAGTCGCTTGTTTGTGGATGCACAGGATATTCACCTGTTCGAAAAACAATGGCTGATACAAAACGGAGATACCCTGCCTTTCAGGGTGCTCCTGCCAGAAAATTATGATCCTGTAAAGAAATATCCATTGGTTTTGTTTTTACATGGAAGGGGAGAGAGTGGAACGGATAATGAAAAACAACTCACGCATGGAGCCAAAATGTTTTTAGAAGATAGTATCCGTAAAAACTATCCTGCTATTGTTGTTTTCCCACAATGTGCATCCAACAGTTATTGGAGCAATGTACAGGCAGTAACCAGTGGCAGCAAATCCGGGAAACGCAGTTTTTATTTTGTTCCCGAGGGAGAACCCTCACAGTCCATGAAAATGTTATTGGGACTGGTATATAATCTTCAGGAAAGATATCCGGTTAAAACAGACCAGCTATATGTGATGGGCCTGTCAATGGGAGGCATGGGAACTTTTGAGTTGGTAAGAAGAATGCCGGATGTTTTTGCGGCAGCTATTCCGATATGTGGTGGTGCACATCCCGCAACAGCGCCCCAACTTGTCAAAACCAAATGGTGGATATTTCATGGGGGTAAAGATGATGTGGTACTGCCTATCTATTCTGAGCAAATGTTTACTGCCTTGAAAAAGGCAAAAGCGAATGTTCAATTCAAATTATTTCCCACTGCCAACCATAATAGCTGGGATCCAGCTTTTGCAGAGCCAGGGTTGTTAAAGTGGTTGTTCTCACAAAAAAAGAAATAGACAGGATATCATTCAAAGGCGGGCATTGAATTATTAAGCAAAAAAGCCATCCGTTACCCGGGTGGCTTTTCCATTAGATGCCCTACATAACCTCAATGTTCTCATGTTGTCTGCGGTGATTGCTAATACAAGAAGAAGCCGCAGTAAAAGAAAAAGCCATCCAAAGTATGAATGGCTTTTCTCTATAAAAAATCAATTAATTAGAATCTTTCTAATTTAGAAAAGAAAAAATCTCCTTCAATCATTGCATTTTCGTCGCTGTCACTGCCATGTACCGCATTTTCACCCACAGAAGCGGCAAATTGTTTACGGATGGTTCCTTCTTCTGCCTGGGCAGGATTGGTAGCACCGATCAGCTTACGGAAATCAGCTACTGCATTTTCTTTCTCCAAAATGGCGGCTACGATTGGTCCGCTGCTCATGAATTCAACCAGTTCGCCAAAGAAAGGGCGCTCACGGTGGATATCATAGAATAAACCAGCCTGTTCAGGGGTAAGACGGGTCCATTTCATAGCTTTCACACTGAAACCTGCTTTAATGATCTGGTCCAGGATAGCTCCGGTATAACCTTTAGCTGTTGCATCCGGCTTAATCATGGTAAATGTTCTGTTGCTCATATATACTTGCTTTATCTATTTCGGGCGCAAAAGTACGTCAAAGCAGGGCTTTTTGTGGAGATATTCGCAGGAAATTTGTTAAATGGGGCTAAATTGATTTGCGAAAACAGTCCGGAACCCCCAATTTTGCCGCCACGCTATGCAGTCGATCGATTTATTTTTCCCTTCCTTGAGTCAGCCATTCAAAGCCGTTATAACCATGCATCAGAAGCCGGATGGCGATGCAATGGGTTCCACACTCGGACTTTACCATTTTCTCAAGGCACTGGGACATGATGTTACGGTCATTTCTCCTACCAACTGGGCCTCATTCCTGAACTGGATGCCGGGGGTGGATAAAGTGATGGATTTTGAACAACAGCGCCATGCTGCCACAGATCTGATTCATCAGGCTGATGTTATTTTCTGCCTTGATTTCAATGTGCTGCACCGTACCAAACATATGGAACAGGTACTCACTGAGGCAACATGCACAAAAATACTGATCGATCATCACCAGCAGCCCCAGGAAGAAGCGTTTGCATATGGCATAAGTGATACTTCCAAAAGTTCTACCTGTGAAATGGTGTACGATTTTATTATGGCATCCGGTCATGGCTCATTGCTCAACATCGACATGGCAGAATGCCTGTATACCGGCCTCATGACCGATACCGGTTCATTCCGTTTTCCGGCTACCACGGCATCTGTACACCGCATGGTCGCACATTTAAAGGAACTGGGACTGAACCATACCAGGGTACACGATTTTATCTACGATAGCTTTTTAGAGAACAGGCTTCGCTTTATCGGACATGCCCTTCTTAACAGAATGGAAGTATTATATGAATACAATACCAGTCTGATGTATATTACGAAGGCAGATCTCCATAAATTCGATATTAAAACAGGCGATACAGAAGGATTGGTTAATTACCTGCTCACTATTCAGGGTATTAAGCTGGGCGCCATCGTAATTGACAGGGATGAAGAACGAAAATGGAGTTTCAGAAGTAAGGGCGACTTTGATGTAAATACTTTTGCCAGGGAACATTTTGAAGGCGGTGGACATAAAAATGCAGCAGGTGGCCGGAGCAGTAAAGGTCTGGAAGCAACATTGAAGGATTTTAAAGAAATAATCAAACAATATCACAATCAATTACAATAAAAACAATGATGAGAACAACCACCTCGCTGTTACTGGCGATCGTATTGCTTGCAAGCTGTAACCAATATGAAAAAGCTCCTTCCGGAATGACCTACAAAATCAGCGGGAATAGCAAAGAAAAACTGAAACATGGTCAGTTTGTAAAAATGCATATTGAGTATAAGTTGAAATCAAAAGACACTTTATTACAGTCTTCTTTCGACAATATCCCTGTATATTTTGCAGTGGATACCGGCCGTTTGGGTAAACATACTTTTACCGAAATCATCACTTTATGTGGTGCAGGTGATAAAGTAGATTTTGTATTGTCTATCGATACCCTGAAGAGCATGCAGGTAATGGATTACAATGATATGTTCAAGAAAGGTGATCTGATCAATGGTCATTTTGAAATCCTGAAAGTTTTTGCTAACCAGGACGAAGTAAAAGCTGACTACGATAAAGAGCTCGTATTGGAAAAACAAAGAGAAATCAATGCAGTAAAAGAATATGTCAAGAAAAAGAAACTGAATGTACAGTCAACCCCTTCAGGCTTGCAGGTGGAAGTACAGAATGCGGGTACCGGTCAGAAAGCTGATTCAGGCTGGCAGGCTGTTGTACGTTACAAAGGTTATTTCATCGGTAAAACCAATGAGGGTAAAGTATTTGAAACCAATATGGATCCCAATGCCCAGCCTATTAATGTAGAAGTAGGTACAGGTTCTGTAATGCCCGGATGGGATGAAGGTCTCCGTATGTTTGGTAAAGGTGGTAAGGGCCGTCTGATTATTCCTGCGGCACTTGCGTATGGAACACAGGGTTCTGCACCTGTAATACCTCCGTTCGCTAACCTGGCTTTTGATATCGAAGTGGTGGATGTAGTGAAAGCTGCACCTAAACCTGCAAACCCTGAAATGCCACAGCAGATGCCGCAACAAATGCCACGTCAATAAAATAGCATTACTGTAAGGATGATGATCAGAAGCGTACCGGAGAAAAACGGTACGCTTTTTTTATGCGATCAGGTAACGGGTGAGCTTGATGGCTTCCATGGCTTCTTTTACATCATGTACCCGTAAAATATGGGCGCCGCCCAATAAGGCAGCGGTGTGCAATACTGTAGTGCCGTTTAAGGCTTCAGCTGCAGTAATACCCAGGGTTTTATAAATACTCGATTTTCTGGAAACACCTATCAGTACCGGCTTGCCCAACGCAACAAAGCTGGATGTGGCACCGATCAGTTGAAAATTCTGTTCGGTTGTTTTGCTGAAACCAAAACCGGGGTCAAGTATCATATCTGTAATACCGGCTTTCATGCCTTCTTCCATACGTTCGATAAAATAATCCATCACATCGGTTACCACATTGGTATATAAAGGAATGTCATGCATCGACCCGGCACTACCCCGAACATGCATACATACATAAGGCATTTTTAAGTCGGCCACTGTTTCGAGCATCAAAGCATCAAAATGTCCGCCACTGATATCATTAATGATCGATACACCCATATCGGCTGCTGCACGGGCTACTGCACTGTAAAAGGTATCAACAGACAGAAAAGTATCCGGAAAGCTTTTGGCAAGGGCTGGTATGATGGCCTGGAGTCGTTTGATCTCTTCGGCCTCGCCTACCATTTCACTGCCGGGTCTGGTGCTTTGAGCACCTATATCGAGTATGGTAGCCCCTTCACTAATCATCTTTTCAGCCTGTGCCAACGCATGCTCAATACTGTTTACCCGGCTGCTTTCATGGAAAGAATCGGGGGTAGTATTGATAATACCCATAACAATGGGCTGATGAATTGTGAGTAATCTTCCTTTGCAGTTCAGTGTAAACATTGCGGGTTTCATTTATATTGCATCCACAGACCAAAGATATTATCAAAGCCTATAACGGTTTCGGAAAAATGAGTAATACGAATCAGCAATATGATGCAGCTATTGCCAGCTGTAGGGATATATTTATCAAAAAAACAAAGGACTATGGAACGGCCTGGCGCGTACTCAGGACCATTTCAGTGGTGGATCAGATTTTTATCAAAGCATTACGCATTCGTACCATACAGGATCTGAAAACACAGAAAGTAGGGGATGATATCCCTTCCGAATTCAAAGGAATTATCAATTACGCAGTGATAGGCCTGATACAACTTGAGTTGGGAAATCCACAGGTAGAAGAAGTGCCGGTTGAAAAAGTAGATGAACGCTATCATCATTACATAGCGTTTGCAAAGCATACCATGCTCGATAAAAACCATGATTATGGAGAAGCCTGGCGTGAAATGAGTCAGGAAAGTTTTGCGGACCTGATACTAATGAAATTATTACGGATCCGCCAGATACTGGAAAACGACGGAAAAACCCTGATCAGCGAGGGGATTGATGCGAATTATGTTGACATCATCAACTATGCAGCTTTTGCACTGATTTTAATAGAAGAGGGAAGACATTGATGCATTAATGATGCGCCGGAAGTAGGTTAAGTTCAATTAAAATGTCAGGCGCATGTATAAAAAAACAGACATGAAAATAATTATCTCACTCATTCGGTGGTTTGTAGGCCTGCTTTTTATTTTTTCAGGTTTAATTAAAGCCAATGATCCATTAGGACTCAGTTATAAAATGCAGGAGTTCTTTGAAGTGTGGGGCTGGCATTTCCTGAATGATTATACACTTGTTTTTTCACTGGGTATGAATGTACTGGAAGTGGTAGCAGGTGTAGCTGTAATTGTGGGCTGGCGCAAGAGAAGTGTGAGCTGGATGTTATTACTGCTCATTATCTTTTTTACATTCCTGACCGGATATGCGTTGTTCTCTGGTAAAATTAAAACCTGTGGCTGTTTTGGCGATTGCCTGCCTTTAACACCAGCTATGTCTTTTGGAAAAGATATTCTGTTACTGGTACTCATACTGGTTTTATTGTTTACCAACCGCAAAGTGCCATCTATGATGAGTGAGTCGGGCGCTGTGATATATGTGCTGCTTAGTTTGTTTGCTACAGCTGGTTTACAATGGTATGTATTAAAATACCTGCCACTGGTAGACTGCCTGCCTTATAAAAAAGGAAATGATATAACTGAACAGATGAAAACACCTCAAGGTGCCATTCCGGATAGTTTCGCTATTGTTTTTCAGTATAAAAAAGATGGCAAAGACATTTTTTTCGATCAGGCATCTTTTCCTGCCGATTTTGATTCAACGTATGAATATGTTGACAGAAAAGACAAATTGGTAAAAAAAGGTAATGGGCTAACGGCTAAAATTATAGACTTCTCTCTGCAGAACTTATCGGGTGTTGATACTACAGCGGCTGTTTTTGCCAACACGCATCCCTATGTACTGGTTTTCGCAAAAGATATGAGTAAGGTTGCTGAATGGGCTAATGAATTTACAAAACTGAAAGCTAAATGGAGCTCCGCTAATATTACGGTAGCCATTGTAACAGCAGATACAGAAAAAGCCGTAACGCTGTTTCCGGGAACAACTATTATCCGTTGTGATGCTACTGTGATTAAAACAGCAGCCCGTGTGAATCCTACTTTTTTCCTGATGGAAGGAGCGAGGGTTAAAAATAAACTCGCACTTGCAAAAGCAGATGCGCTCATTCCTTAAAAACGTCGAATGCTTCAATACCTCACAAAAAAAATCCTCTATGGATTGCTTGTACTGGCAGGTGTGGTGGTAATTGTATTCTTTCTGTTCCAGGGTTTTGGTGATCCTGCAAGATTGGTGTTAGGGCAAACCGGTGATAGTGCTACCATTCAGAATATCAGAAAAGAACTGGCACTTGATCAGCCAAAGTGGAAACAGTTTTTATATTACCTGAATGATGTATCACCGATTGGTATCCATTCAAAAGAAGAAATCGAACGTAAGGAGCTAAAAGGTATTTTCATTGGTGGGGATACAAAATTTGCACTAAAAGTTCCTTATCTCAGGCGTTCCTACCAAACTAAAAAAGAAGTGTCAGCTGTTTTATCAGAAGCATTACCCGGCACCATTGTACTGGCGGTTTCGGCTATGTTGCTGGCAACCATGGCGGGTATTACACTCGGTGTGGTTGCTGCTGTAAAAAAAGACACCTGGATGGATACAGGTTCCATATTTGCGAGCATACTCGGTATTTCTGCTCCTTCCTTTTTTATGGGGATCGTATTGGCATATTTATTTGGTTTCGTGCTGAGTCATTACACAGGTCTTGAAATGACGGGGAGCCTCTATCATATTGATCCCTTTCAGGGCAGATCATTACAGCTAAAAAACCTGATATTACCTGCCATTACACTGGGGATACGTCCGCTGGCTATTATTACACAATTAACCAGAAGCGCCATGCTCGATGTGTTGAACCAGGATTATATCCGGACAGCCATGGCAAAAGGATTGCGTAAAAGAACCATTATTGTAAAGCATGCTTTACGTAATGCATTAAACCCTGTAATTACAGCAGTAACCGGTTGGTTTGCAGAACTACTGGCCGGTGCTTTTTTTGTAGAATATATTTTCGGCTGGAAAGGCATTGGCAAAGTAACTGTTGATGCGCTCGAAAAACTCGATTTCCCCGTAGTGATGGGTAGCGTTTTAATCACTGCCACATTTTTCATCGTCGTAAATATGCTGGCGGATGCCTTGTACAGTGTGGTTGACCCGAGGATCAGAAGAAGGTGAGTAGTGAGTAGTCAGTAGTGAGTGAATGGTCAATGGTGAATGAAAGAAATATTGTGCCTGCACAATAAAGATCGTCAGGGCCGAGATGAGTCTACTCACTACTCACTACTCACTACTCACTGTATCACCACTTCAGTAATCACTTTCTCCCCAAATGCTTCATTCACTCTTTCAATGATCTGGCTCTTTTGGTAAAGTAATTCGTTTTTTAAGGGACCTACGCTGGTGGTGATGAATAATTTCTGGTTAATGATCTGAATCTTATCTGTATAGCGGGCGATGGTTTTGCCCATCAGTTGTTCCCATATCTCTTCAATCTGAACGGCACGTATACCGTTCTTAAGCTGGCTCTTGCGAAGAAAGCCCTTAATAGCATCGCCGATATGGGATTCAGACATAATGCGAAGGTACTGAAAAGTAAAAAGTCAAAAAGATAAATTCAAAAACCTGTAGCAAATGGTGAGTGAATGGTCAATATTGAATAAAAAAAAATATTGTGTTTGCGCAATAAAGATCGTCAGGGCCAAGTTTCGTTTATTGACCATTGACCATTGACCATTGACCATTGACCATTGACCATTGACCATTGACCATTCACAATTCAATCATCTGAAACCCGGTTCCGATCGATTCCAGTTGTTGTTGTAATCTCTCAGGATGTGTATCGGTTATGAAAACCTGTCCGTCGCTTTCAGCGCAAACCCAATGCAGTAACTGGTTCATTCTGCTATCATCCAGTTTTTCAAAAACATCATCCAGCAGCAGAATAGGGGTGAATCCTTTCTGTTCTTTTAATATCTGCCATTCCGCAAGTTTGAGCGCAAAAAGAAGACTTTTTCTTTGTCCCTGAGAAGCTTCGTTTTTAAACAGCTGTTCGCCCATTTGTAGTACAATGTCATCCCGGTGAATACCCGAACTGGTTCTTTGAAGGGCAAAATCTTTACTACGGTTCTGCTGTAAAAGTGCAGGGAAGTCGGTTTTTAATAAAGGGCTGTGGTAAGATAAATAAATACCGTCATTACTGCGGGCTATTCTTTCGTAAATACTGAAAGCAAGCGGCAGGAAGGTTTGCAGAAACTGCTGGCGGGTATGAAATAGGATGGTGCCAGTTTTACACAATTGTTCATTCAGGATAGCAAAAAGTGTTTCATCATGCATGCCACTTTCGGCTGACTGTTTAAGGAGGCTGTTTCTTTGCTGTAATATTTTATTGTAGTCGATGAGCTGCTGTAAATACTGGGGGTTAATCTGTGATAAGACGGTATCCAGGAATTTTCGTCTTTCTTCACCCGGACCACTGATAAGTTCCACATCATCGGGCGCGATCATCACGATCGGGAAACTGCCGATATGGTCGGAGAACTTCTTATAAGGCTCAGCATCCAGTTGTAATTCTTTTTTTCCGGTTTCACGTACAATCAGTGTAACTGTTTTCTCTGCGTTATTCATCTGGTAAAGGCCATTTAATCGCATGCCCATACTACCATGATGTACACTCTGGCTATCGGTACGGTTGAAATAACTTTTGGAGAAGCTGAGGTAATAAATTGCATCCAGCAGGTTGGTCTTACCTGTTCCGTTAGGGCCACAGATACCTACGATACGTTCGGAAAACCCGAAGGACCGACCCTCATAATTGCGGAATTGAACCATAGAAAGCTGCTGAAGCCTGAACATAAGGCGGCAAATTAACACACCTGTTTCGGAATTATTCATGTGTGGTATCAGGGAAAGCAATTATTTTTATTAAAAAATTGGTTTGAAGACGATATTATCAGGTCAGCAGCTTTCATTAACGGTAAAAAGACTGGCACATCAGATACTGGAAAACAATGCTTCCTTACAGGATACGGTGGTTATTGGCTTACAGCCCCGTGGTATTTTCCTGAGTGACCGTATCGTTACGGAATTGGAAACGCTGGTAACAGGAGGCAAAATCGCATACGGCAAGCTGGATATCACTTTCTACCGCGATGATGTGCGCAAGAGCCTTCATATTGCCAATAGTACTGATATTCCGTTTAGTCTGGAGAACAAACATGTGATCCTGATTGATGATGTATTGTATACCGGCAGAACCATCCGTGCAGCGCTCGATGCTTTGCTGGCATTTGGCCGTCCATCCAAAGTCTCTCTTTGTGTACTGATCGACCGCCGCTTCAGCCGCGAACTACCCATACAACCCGATTTCACCGGTAAAACCATTGATACCATCATCTCCCAAAAAGTAAAAGTATGCTGGAAGGAAAGGGATGAGGTGGATGAAGTGGTGTTGATTTAGGGCTCAAGGCACAAGACCCAAGATACAAGATACAAAAGCCCGGAAATATGTTTCAGGCCGCGGTAGAAAGACCTACCCCTTTCTTAACTACAGATTCATTGTCCATGGTCTTTATTTTCTACTAAAATTGCGGGGTATCGCAGGTAATTATCTATGTAGTTTATGGAAAAGTTTATTGATATTCTCTTTAGTTTCGAAAGATGTCAGAAGACCTGGATAAACGTTTTTATAAATTTGCTGTAGAAGTACGCGATCTATGTGCTATTGCAGGTAAAGAATGGATCAATCATGAATATGTAAAACAATTGCTTCGCTCATCTTCATCTGTTGGGGCTAATTATATAGAAGCTTCGGATTCGCTGGGAAAAGCAGATGAAAACATGAAACTTAAAATCGCCCGGCGGGAGGCTAAGGAATCAGTTTTCTGGTTACAATTACTTTTCATCCATACTGATAGACCCTTGGCTACCGACCGAAATCGCCTCATCAGCGAATGTATTCAAATCACCAAAATCTTATCTGCCATTCTGCTGAAACGAAGCTGATGCTGGCTATTTTTTATTTCTTTTATTTTATCCCATATTCCTTGTTTCTTGTCTCTTGCTTCTTGTACCTTTTTTTCCTAACTTTGACCTTTAATGAAACTCTCTACCAAACATCTCCTTGGTATTAAAGATCTCACACGAGATGATATTCAGTTAATTCTTACAACAGCTGCTCAATTTAAAGAGGTTTTACAGCGACCGGTAAAAAAAGTACCATCTCTGCGTGATGTAACCATCGTAAACCTGTTTTACGAGAATTCCACCCGTACACGGATGTCCTTTGAACTGGCTGAGAGAAGACTTTCTGCTGATGTGCTCAATTTTGCAGCTACCACATCCTCTGCCGCCAAGGGTGAAACCCTGCTCGATACTGTAAACAATATCCTAAGTATGAAAGTGGATATGGTAGTAATGCGTCACAGTGCATCGGGTGCACCCCATTTTCTGGCTAAACATATACCTGCCGCTATTGTAAATGCAGGGGATGGTATCAATGAACACCCAACACAGGCTTTACTGGATGCTTTTTCGATGAAGGAAAAACTGGGCAGACTGGAGGGATTGAAAGTAGCCATCATCGGAGATATTATGCACAGCAGGGTAGCATTGAGTAATATGTACCTCTTACGTAAAATGGGGGCAGAAATTACCATTGCCGGACCACCAACCCTGATTCCGAAATATATTGAAGAAGCCCTCGATGTACGGGTAGAATATAACCTCAAAAGAGCATTGCAGTGGTGCGATGTGGCCAATGTATTGCGTATACAACTGGAAAGACAGAACCAGCCTTTGTTCTCCTCGCTGAGAGAATATAACCTGGCCTATGGCATCAACAGACGCTTACTGGAAAGCCTGGGTAAAGATATCGTAATTATGCACCCCGGACCCATCAACAGAGGCGTTGAATTAGATAGTGATGTTGCCGACGGACCATTCTCTATTGTACTGAACCAGGTAGAAAACGGGGTAGCGGTAAGGATGGCGGTGTTGTATCTGCTTGCGGGAGAATAGGGAACAGAGAAATATAAAACAGAGAAATAAGGAATAAGAAAATAGAAGATGTTGAATAAACTTTCTAATTTCTTATTCCTTATTTCTTATTTCTCTGTTTTCTTCCTTTTCTTCGTAGTCACAAACCAATACCATGCGCATCTGCTTATTTCCTGGCACATTCGATCCGGTTACATTAGGGCACATTGATATTATTAACAGGGCCCTGCCTTTATTCGATCAGATTTATATTGGTATCGGTATCAATGCCGCCAAATCGCCTATGTTTAGTCCGGAACAAAGGATGGAATGGTTCAAAGAAATTTATCATGATGAGCCCAAGGTAAAAAGTGTGGTATATGAGGGGCTTACCATCAATTATTGTAAGGAGATTGGGGCGAAATTCATACTTCGGGGTATCCGTTACGTGAGTGATTTCGAATATGAAAAAACCATTGCTGATGCCAATCGAACACTGGATAAAAACATTGAAACCATCTTTCTTACCGGAGAGCCAAAATATACTTCTGTAGCTTCCACGATTGTGCGTGATATTTTACGTAACGGGGGAGATGCTTCTCCTTTCTTACCCGAGGCAGTAATTCGTTCCCTTCATAAATAATGGAAATATGTCGTCGATCTGGTTTCAAAAAACGTTAAAGGTGGCCGATATTCAGCCCCTTGGTAAAAATACCATGGGTGAACATCTGGGTATGGTATTTACGGAACTGGGCGATGATTACCTGAAAGCCACCATGCCCGTTGATCATCGAACCAAACAGCCTTATGGTTTATTGCATGGCGGAGCCTCCGTGGCATTGGCCGAAACACTGGGTAGTGTGGGTGCTGCGCTCACAATTGATCCGCTGAAAGCCATTTGTGTAGGACAGGAAATTAATGCCAATCATTTACGGGGTGTGCGTGAAGGGTTGGTTACAGGTATTGCAAAACCTGTACATATAGGTGCCAGTTCCCAGGTATGGGAAATAAAAATTTATGATGGAAGAGAGAAACTGGTATGTATCAGCAGGCTAACCGTAGCCGTACTAAAAAATCGCTCATAAAAAAACAACGAACTTCCTTATTTCTCTGTTCTTCCGTTTCCTATCCTAATTCTGTCATACATTGCTTCAACTCAGCCAGATAATTACCATATAATTTCTTAAGGTACCATTTTGTGAAATAATACAGTACAACAGCCAGCACAATCATATATACACCGAGAAAAATAAGCACCTGCCATCTGGCAGAAAAATAGTGTAGCGCAAATTTGTCAACCTCAGGAATCGATATGGGCTCCATGCTGGAGAGAATGAGTGAGAATACAAAACAAACAGGCAGGATGGCCATGGTAAACTGGAAATAACGTTTTACAAATTCTTCCAGCAATGCAACTACGGCCTGCAGATTGGCTTTAACAGGTTGTTGAGAATCGGTAAGCTTTTGGGTACGTTGGTACAGATAATATAGAATGAAAGTAAAGCCAAACATCAGTACGGTGAATACACCAAAGTATAAACGGATAGACCAGTAACTCGAAATCACCACCACATACAACATGGCTGCTGAAAAAAGTATACAGAGTATCATTTCAATAATCAGGCTGCGTTTCAATTTGCTGATTACTGAATGGGTTTTCTTTTTCAATAAAGCTGCTATATCAGCATCAGTCCGGCTGGCATGGTCTGTTGCCAGCTTTTGATTGAGTTGATATTTTAATTCATCAAGTTCCATAACACTGCATTTATGCGGGGGTCATATATTTTTGTGTCGATTCCTTTAATTTAATTTTGATGCGGTTCATTTTCACCGCCACATTATTGGCGGTAATACCCATCATATCACCAATGTCATTGTAGTTATAATCTTCGAGGTACAACATAACAATGGCTTTGTCGATTTTAGATAAATCGCCGATAGCTGCATACATGGCTTTAACCTGTTCTTCAATCGGATCATGTGTATCCTGATGGCCATAATCAGGCATTTGCGCTGAAGAATAGATCTCAGGTTTTTTCTTTTCTTTTCTGAAAAAAGTAATCGCTGTATTCAGTGCTACCCGATACAGCCAGGTAGAAAATTTAGCATCGCCTCTGAAGCCAGCATAAGCTTTCCAGGCTTGCAGGGTAATTTCCTGAAACAGGTCTTCGCGATCCGCATGTGCATCCATATAAAGATTGCACACTTTGTGAATGATGCGTTGGTGTTCGTTTAATAATTGTATGAATTCCTTTTCAGAAGGCATCTGGCTAAATTAGTATAATACCGGCGTGAGTGTATATCCTTCTTTTTTCAATAAAGCAATCACGCCTTCTTTTCCGCCCAGGTGGCCGGCACCCACGGCAAAAAAGCTGGTTTTTTCAGCAATGGCTTTTTTTATAACCGGAATCCATCTTTTATTTCTGGTAACCAGTAAAGCTGTTTCAAAATCACCATCGCCTCCATTGTCTTTGATAAAACGATAGATCTTTTCTACATCATTCTGTTTGTAAACAGCAATCATTTTTGTCATCATCTGTTGAACACTATCGTATTTCAAAACCGTTTTTTTGAAAGACTGTACCTGAGAGTCGAGAGGCTGCGTATTAATGGCTGCTATCTGATCGTCCACCGTTTCCAATCCTAGTATGGGTAGTTTGTTCTTCTTTGCGATGTTTACAAATTCCGTTTCCGGCTGAATCCTGTCTGTACACTGAATAGAACTAATGGTTAACAGGCTCATCGGCATAAAGGGGCTGAACTGATTCATCATTTGCAATGACATGCCCGTAATCCGTTGAAAACTGTCGCTTACAGATTTGAAATCTGTTTCACCCAATAGCTGTGAGAGACTGGTGCCCTGTAAACGCATTTTCGACATCAGGCTTAACTGCATACCCGGATCATCCATGTCGAGCTCGCCATAAAATTGTTCGGAAGATTTTATTTTTTCTTCCAATGCAGGAGAAATGGAAAAATCTGATTTACACATAATATGGAAAGTGCCAAAAAGATAGGAGGGGTGTTTCAGACCCTTGCCGCTTATTTGCCACAAGAGTGAGCTGGTGGGCTTTTTCTGTGCTTCTGAAGTGGGTAGTATGAGGATGAAACCAACTAAACTATAGAGTATTTTTCTCAGCAACATGAATGGCTTTTCTTTATATGTCGCAAACAAGTTAAAAATATTACGAAAAAAAGAGCCCCGTGTAGAAACACGGGGCGAAACCAAAACCAACTGCATGTGTGCCTGACGGCACATATATGAAAGTCTTTTATTATAAAATACTGATCTCTTTGGGAGATACTTTAACTTCGTCTTTTTTGGGCAGGTACAGTTTCAATACGCCGTTTTCATAACGCGCCTGAATCTGATCAGCATTAATTTTTTCATCGAGTGTAAAGCTTCGTTTGAACGAACGGAAATTGAATTCCCTGCGGATGGTTTTATAATCCTTCTGCTCCGCTGTTTCTTTCTTTTCGTAACTGATGGTCAACAGGCCATTTTCAAGGTTTACCTTAAAGTCTTCCTTGTTTCTGCCCGGTGCATTCAGTTCCAGGTGATAACCTTCTGCCGTTTCGTGAATATTCACAGGAACAGTGGCATAAGCCAGGTTAGCATCTTTACCCCAGGTTGCAGGAAAGCTGTTGAAAATTTCATCAAACAAACTGTTGAAAGGAGCGGTGTTGTGTTTTACGAGTGTCATATGTATACTTTTTATTTTTTTGAATTGAATTCAGGTAGATATATTCAAATCCTATACCATGGCAAAAAAAGAGTTTTGTAAAAGTCAGTCTGACTTATAACTACTATTAAGCGGTGCCATAGTGTCAGTTTTTTTCGTATAGTGAAAGACATTATGGCTGTTATTTTAATGGTTAGTGTTACAACTTTTAATCCTAATTTTGTGTTTTATCAAATTAAAAGCGCGTTTATGTATCCAGCAGAGATTGTATTACCGATGAAAGCGGAGCTTACAGATAGTGGTTTTGAAGAGTTATTATCTGCCTCCGATGTTGACAATATGTTACAGCAAAAAGGTACCACATTGGTGGTGATAAATTCCGTATGTGGTTGTGCGGCAGGCACTTGCAGACCAGGTGTATTGATGGCGGTTCAGAATTCGACCAAGCGTCCCGATCACCTGAGCACCAGTTTTGCGGGTTTTGATATTGAAGCCGTAAACAAGGTTCGTGAACATTTATTGCCTTATCCGCCATCTTCGCCGGCGATTGCCCTGTTTAAAGACGGGCAACTGGTAAGTATGGTAGAGCGCCATCAGATCGAAGGTCGTCCGGCACAGGTAATTGCACAGCACCTGATTTCGGTTTTTGATGAGCATTGCAATTGATTTTACCTTAGTTTTGTTCAAGGATGGGTTAGTAAGTACGGCTCCACTGTGGTGGAGCCTTTTTTGTTCCATTAAGAACGCAAAACAGTTTCATAATTTCTGACTATCATTGCATCTGTCTTTTTTTATGAATGACTTTTAGAAGATCTGTTTATGTATCCTAATCTGTATTACGCTTTTAAAGACATTTTCGGGGTTGAACTGGAAGGACTAAAACTGGTGAACAGTTTTGGTTTTTTTGTGGCTCTTTCTTTTATACTTTCTGCCTGGGTTCTGACACTTGAGCTGAAAAGAAAACAAAACCTCGGCCAGTTTACCTATACAGAAGAAAAGATCATGGTGGGAGCTACCGCCTCTATCAGCGAATTGCTCATCAATTTTCTGTTGGGTTTTGTATTCGGCTTTAAGATACTGGGTGCTTTTGTAATTGATTCCGCGTTAAATGATCCGCAATCTTTTATTCTCTCAACTAATGGCAGCTGGCCCTTCGGAATACTGGTGGGTATTGTGTTTGCAGGTCTGAAGTGGTGGGAAAAGAATAAACAGAAATTGGCAAAACCAGAAGAAAGAGTGATACGGATTTGGCCGCACGATAGGGTAGGAGATATTGTTTTATATGCAGCTTTGTTTGGTTTTCTGGGCGCAAAGATTTTTCATAACCTCGAAAATTGGAATGAGTTTGCAAAAGATCCGATTGGGGCGCTTATATCTTTCAGCGGACTGACTTTTTATGGTGGATTGATTTGTGCAGGTGCGGCAATTATTTATTACGCACGGAAAAGAAAAATATCTGTCATTCATCTCGCCGATGCCATGGCGCCTACTATGATGTTTGCCTATGCTTTTGGTAGAATCGGCTGCCAGGTTAGCGGCGATGGTGACTGGGGTATTCCCAATCTGAATCCCAAACCTTTCAGTTGGATGCCTGATTGGCTATGGGCCTATAACTACCCACACAATGTGATTGGTGAAGGTAAGCTCATCACGGGATGTGAAGGCCCCTATTGTAATGAGCTGATTCCTGCAGTATATCCTACACCTTTGTATGAAATCATAGCCTGTTTCCTGCTTTTTACAGTATTATGGATCTATCGTAAAAAGCTAAAAGTAGCCGGACAACTCTCTGGACTTTACCTGATCCTGAATGGCCTGGAACGCTTTTTTATTGAAAAAATCCGCGTAAACACAAAGTATGAGGCTCTGCCATTCCAGCCCACACAGGCCGAGCTTATCTCTTTTGTAATGATTGTAACAGGTATTGTGCTGATGGTTAAAGCAAAAGACTGGTTCGGAAAATCCCAGATAAACTAAAGGTAAGCAGTAAGCTACAAGCTTCAAGCTATGCGCTGCGAGCAATATAATTCAGCCAGCTAAATATCTAATAAATTGATTAACAATTAGATATGTAGCTGGCTTCTCCTTTCTTAGCTTTCTCTTCACGCCACTTTCTCATTTCATATTCCTTATTCCTTATTTCAGATTCCCCCCTTTCCCGCTCATCCTTGTTTAGCACCGTTCATTATAAAACTATGTACTATGCAAAACATAGTACATAGTTTCGTTCTGTAATTAGCAAACACAAGAACTAAAATATTAAAGCTTTACTATGAGAAATTGGAGAAACATACTGGCGGCAATCGGATTGGTTACCGTATCGGTAGCAGCTCAGGCACAGACTGCAAAAATCAATGGTGCTGTAACGGGAACACAAAAACCGGTTGAAGCGGCTTCAGTAGGCGTTCTACGCGCCAAAGATTCAGCCATCGTTAAAATGGCTGTAACGGATAAAACCGGTCAGTTCGAAGTAGAAAAACTGGCTGCTGGCAAATACCTGGTCTTAATTCAGTCGGTTGGCTACAATAAATACTATAGTCCTGTATTTGATCTGGCCAATGGTCAGTCTTATACTATTCAACCCATCACCCTTACCAATATTTCAAAGGAACTGGAAGGGGTAGTGGTAACATCGAAAAAGCCGATGATTGAGCAGAAATTAGACAGAACCATTATCAATGTAGATGCATCACCTACCAATGCGGGTGCAACTGTACTGGAAGTGTTGGAAAAATCACCAGGGATTTCAGTAGATAAAGATGGCAATATCAGTTTAAAAGGAAAACAGGGTGTGGTTGTATTGATTGATGGTAAACCTACTTATCTGGGTGCACAGGATCTGGCCAATATGTTACGTAATATGTCGAGCTCGAATCTTGAAACCATTGAGTTGATGACCAATCCACCCGCTCGTTTTGATGCTTCAGGTAATTCAGGCGTGATCAATATCAAAACCAAGAAAACCAAAACCATGGGATATAATGCGAGCATTACCAGTGGTTATACACAGGGAGTATTACCGAAGTCGAACCATAGTTTTAACCTGAACTACAGACAAAACAAAATCAACTTTTTTGCAAACGCCAGTTATAACTATAATGAGCAATTCGGAAATATTAAAATCGACAGGAATTTCCGCAATCAGCAAAACGGTAATCTGTTAACTACATTCAATCAATTGGCGAAAAACAATAGAATTGGTAACAGCTATAATTATAAAGCGGGTTTTGATTATTTCATGAATAAGAAAACAACACTTGGATTGGTGGTTAACGGGTACAATAATGTACAGGATGAATTTACGGATAATACAACTTACATTAAAGATCCTGCAGGTAGTCTGTTAACAAGAACCCAGGCTATCAATGATGTGAACATGAAATTTAAAAATGTAGGTGTGAATGCAAACCTTCGTCATGTGTTCGATAGCACTGGTAAAGAATTAACAATCGATGCAGATTATATTAACTATACACAGAATAATAAACAGGTACTGAGTAATGAGTTCTTTGATCATATGGGTAATATCAAATCACCTGATGAGATATTAAGAGGTATACTGCCTGCATCTATCAATATTTATAGTCTTAAAGCAGATTATTCACAAACATTGAAAGGGCAGGTGAAGTTTGAAGCAGGTGCAAAAACCAGTTATGTAAATACCGATAATGATGCACAATATGCTAACTGGAACGGAGCTCAGTTTGTGAATGATATTACACGCAGTAACCATTTTCTTTACAAAGAAAATATCAATGCAGCCTACGTAAACTTCAGCAAACAATTCAGTAAAAAATGGAGCGGTCAGTTAGGTTTGCGTGCCGAGAATACCAATATTACCGGAAACCAGTTAACAACCGGGGAAGTGTTTAAGCGTAATTACACACAGGTGTTCCCTACGGCATATATTGGTTATACCGCAAACGATAAAAACCAGTTTGCCCTGAGTTATGGTCGCCGTATTGATCGCCCTAACTATCAGGATCTTAACCCTTTCTATTATTTCCTGGATAAATACACTTATCAGGTAGGTAACCCTTATCTGCGCCCACAATTCAGTCATAATATTGAACTGGTACATACTTACAGAGGTATATTAAACACATCTTTGAACTATAGCAGAACCAATGATATTATTCAGGATGTGTTAGAGCAGATTGACAGCACCAATAGCTCATTCATGAAGAAAAGTAATATCGCCCGCAGACAGAATATAGGTGCCTCTGTAAGCCTGGGTATGCCTGTTACAAAATGGTTCCGAACAAATGTGTACGTAAATGTGTTCTACAATCACTTTAAAGGAATGGTAAACAATGGAGAAATTTCGGTAGGTGCTACTTCAATGATGGCCAATATCTCCAATCAGTTTACACTTCCCAAAGGATGGGGTGCTGAACTAAGTGCATTCTATCGTACACAGGGTGTGGAAGGCGTATTGGTGGCAAAACCAATGGGTGCTATGAATATTGGTTTTACCAAACAGGTACTGAAGAATAAGGGTATGGTAAGGCTGGTTGTAAGAGATGTACTTTATACACAAATCTTTAATGGCTATAGCCGTTACCAGAATGTGGATGTAACTATCCGTCAGAATAGAGATAGTCGCGTTGTAAACCTGAGCTTTACTTATCGCTTCAGTAAAGGTAAAACTGCGGCACAGCGTAAAAGAGGTGGAGCGAATGAAGAACAGAACCGTGTGAATTTAGGTGGCGGAAACTAAATGGTCGATATGTAAGCAGAATTGGGCAGGAGAGAGGACTTTATTTTCCATTAGAACTTAAATGATTCCGTTCATCCAATTTTGACAATTTTGTGTAGCATGATAAGATCAATTTAGCAGTATCAACTTCGTTTTTTTCTCATGTGCATTATATAGAAGGCGGCCCCGATTTCTATCGGGGCCTATTTTTTGAAGTATATGTACAATTTCAGCAAAAAAATTATCGAATTAGGGTAATACTACCCGATTTTTGCTTCGGCACAGTTTCGGAAACACCTCTGACTTTTATCAGATAATAATATGTTCCGATTGGAACGGGTTTTCCTTGATAAGTGCCATTCCAAAGTTTTGTGTGACTGTTGGAAAAAAATATTACCTGCCCATTTCTATTATAGATAAATAATGAATAATAAGCAGGTTGACATTTTGTAGAAATGTTGAAAAAATCATGTATCCCATCGCCATTGGGTGAAAAAATGTTTGGAGCTTCTATTGAACATTCACAGATTTCATTTTGAATGATCAGCGTATCTTTAACTATACCACATCCATTTGTTATCGTACAATGATAAAGGCCTGCATTTTGAATTTGGTACAAAGGAGTTGTTTTTCCATCCTGCCATAAATAATTTGCATCTGGAAATGAAACATCGAGGGTTATTGTGTGTTCAATACATTTTATAGAGTCTCGCCCCAAATATAAGGAAGGGGTTAGCTGGTATCTTACGGTACCATTTTTCTTCGTACTGCACCCATTCATATTTACTGTTACATCATACGAGCCTGCTTTAGAAATGGTAAAAGATGATGTTGTTGATCCGTCCTGCCACAGATAAGTGGTTCCGGGATTCGGTTGGCCAACATTTAGTAGCAGTGTAGCATTGTCGCATAAAAGGGTATCGGCTGGAAATGAAAAATCAGGGTAGGGCTTTACTTTTATGGTAAAAGTATCTTTACCAGAACATCCCTGCTCATCAGTTACTACAACTGTATAAAAAGTATCTAGAACAGGGTTAACTGTAATTATTTGCCTACTTTGGTTGCTTGTATAGTAACCAGGGGTCCATTGATAGGTTTTAAAACCCGATTCCGCAATTAAATCTGCACTTTGGCCGAGGCAAATTTCTATTTGAGTTCTTGTTGGGAACTGATAAATTTTTCCTTCCGCAATGATAATTGTATCCGTGCTCGTAAGATTACAGGCACCATTGGTAATGGCCACCCAGTATTTTCCAGGTCGATTGGCAATAAAAAAAGAATCGCTACTACCATTTTGCCATGAATAAGTATCAAAAAAATTTCCAGCATTCAGCCTGATGGTTTGCCCCGGACAAAGAGTAGTATCGTTGCCTAGGTTTAAATTGTTAACGGAAGCATCTATATGTATAGAATCGTAAAGAATACCACAAGAAGTTACAAGTCTTGAAACAAGAAGGTATCTTCCGCTTTTAAAAAAAATGAGCGAGATCGTACTATCGGTTAATATTTTGCTAGTTACCCCATTTCCAGGTATTATTTCCCAATCTACTCTGTTAAAGCAATTTGCATTTCTTTTACCAGTATAGGTCACGGGATTACTGTTACATACTTTTGTATTGCCCACAAGATTCAATGAGTCACAGGCTCCAGGTAAAGTACATTTTCGAGCCAGGGTAGTTTGAATGTTCGGATTTACATAAGTAATGTCTATCCAAGAAACAACGCTATCACGTATATCATGATTAACAGGTAGGTTATTCTTTGTATAGGTAGTGTCAACTAAAACAGTATTCACTTTTACAGGACTAAAGCAATTAAAAGTGTACCCGCTAAAACTGACTTTAGCAAAAGAAATACCAGTCTCGGTTCTATTGAGAACAACATTGTTATATACACTGGTCGCAGCTATAATAATGCCTTCACTGGTTTGTTTAAGGTCGCCAAATCCAATTAAAGATGAGATTAGGTTGCTACTCCACTTTAACTGATCATCCGGACCAACTCGTGCTACTATGGTTGGCAGAAATGATCCGTTGGGCCTGGAATTCATGTAATAAGCACCGTCTCTATCGGCCAGTAAACGATTACTTGAGCTGTTTTCTTCATTTCTGTCAACAAAAATTGTTTTAACTCTTTTCGTAGACAAAATATTGAATGAGGAGTCGAGCCGCAGGATAAATTTAAGATCGGTTGGGTCAAAATTCTTTTGTAAGTGATAAATTTCAAGCACATAATCATTGCCTGTTTTAATAATCTGATTTATTCTTGTAGAATACCCCGGAACTCTGTCGAAGCCGCTTGAACGTATTAAACGACCATTTGAAGCATCAAATGAAGCCAGATAAGGCGCGTCTAACCCACTAAATGAGCCATCATTGTAATAACCAGTTACTAAAATTTTATCTTCATCGATCATTAATGTAAGGGCATTTGTCGATTGCATTTTTATATGCTTTGACCAATAAATTGTTTTTAAATCTGATGAGGATCTGATGAGAAAATATCCGCTACTGGTTTTCCCAACAATGATCAAATCTCCATTTTGTAACATACCTAGCTTGGTCATGTCTAATCTGTCAATAATCGAATTGCCTGTCACCAATTGTTTGATGGCTAATACATTGGCGTTGGTATCAGTGTGTATTAAACTGCCTAAGTGTATATTGAATAATGTATTATTGGGGTGGAGTTCTGATCTTGAGGAGGTGCCGGGAACAGTTGAAAAAATCGGAGAGATAAACCTAGAAAAAATCGTATCTCCATTTGTATCAATTTTGATCAGATTTAACCCAGAACTTGTACTGCCTCCTAAAATAATTCGATTTGAGGGCAAAGCAACCAATTCAGAAAAAGTGCGTCCGCCTGTTTGTGTATAACTAACATTGAATAGATCGTTTTTACACTGAGCTATTGTAGTACTGCATGTTATTGAGAAAAGATAGCATGTAAAAATCACAATACGTACCCACTTAACTTGTCTCATATCTTCAAAAATATAAAAATTTGATATCTAATTGTTCTCTGACAGTGATTGTAATAGATACTACTAATGATATTTTAATAGTGATGCTGGTATCTGTTTATCTTTGTATAAATATTTCAAATATGCCTTCCTTCGACATTGCCAGTAAAGTAGATCTCCAGACTTTGGATAATGCCATCAATACGGTGAAAAAAGAAATAGCCGGTCGTTTTGACTTTCGCGACTCACCTGTATCTGTTGAGCTGAACAAAAAGGATTTTATAGTATCCCTGGAAGTGGAAAGCGACATGAAAATGAAGCAGTTAATTGATGTTCTCATAGGGCGCGCCATTAAGCAGGGTATCGACGGTAATGCCTTCGATTTCTCCAAAGATGCCTATCCCAGTGGCAAAGTGGTAAAAAAAGAAGTGCCGGTGAGGAACGGTCTGAAGCAGGATGATGCCAAGAAAATCGTGAAAATGATCAAAGACAGCGGTTTAAAGGTACAGGCTGCCATTATGGACGATATTATCAGGGTAACAGCCAAGAAAATCGATGATTTACAGGAAGTTATAGCAAAATGTAAAAGCGGGGATTTTGGCATCCCACTGCAGTTTATTAATATGAAAAGTTAGTCGGAAAGACCGAAAGTCGGAAAGTCCGAAAGAAGTAACTGGATAAACAAACTTCTTCCGGACTTCCGGTCTTTCCGACTTTCGGACTAAGAATACTGCTTTAATTTGGCAATTCGCTGCTTCCTGCCTACCTTTGCATTCCTTTAAAAATAAGCGTACGGCCAAATCCGTACCACCTAAAAAAAATCATTATGAAACAAGGTATCCATCCGGAAAATTATCGTTTTGTTGTATTCAAGGATATGAGTAATGGACATTCATTCCTGAGCCGTTCAACTGCAGCTTCTAAAGAAACCGTTCTTTGGGAAGATGGTAAAGAATACCCAGTAATCAAACTGGAGATTTCAAATACATCACATCCCTTCTATACCGGTAAGAATATGCTGGTAGATACTGCTGGTCGTATCGATAAATTCAAAAAACGTTACGAGAAGAAGAAATAACTTCAGTTTCAACATATTTAAGTCCCGTCTATATAACAGACGGGACTTTTTTTTGCTCCTTTTTTCCGTTTATCACCAACCACATTAATATGCTATTCTGATAGCTATTTCTCAGAAATACTTTCGTGCCTTAATAAAAAAAATTATGAGGACGAATAAATGGAATATACTCGTGCTGGTACTATTCGGATTAACAGCCTGCTCTAAAAAAGTAGATAACATTCAGTTACCCCCACCCGCAGAACCGGTGAAGGGGAAATTGGCTAAGATAAGTTTCGATAGTGGCGCTTATGATTCATTATATTATTCAGTTGATGGTGCGCTTATAAAAATCAGATCAGTAGTAGACCCAACCGCCGGTAACAGCATTACCTATTCATTTGATTATAATACGCAGGGGAAATTAACACGTATATACAACGATCAGGGAGAAGAATTTCGTTATACCTACTCGGGTACAGAACTGCAAGAAGTAGGTTTATATATTAGTGGAATTAAAACCAGGCACAAAGGATTTACCTATAATAATGGGATACTCACTTCTACACATACCTATGCAGATGTGTTGAGTAACCCAAATGATCAGGATTTTCTTGACATGTTTACTTATACCTATTATCCTGATGGAAACCTGAAATCAGAAACATCCTACTCGGTTCATCCAACAACAGGATGGCCGGTGAAGGAAGTGACCATTACGTATAGCGATTATGACAATAAGTATAATCCGGACGATATCTTTAAACAGTTGCCTTATTTTTTCGGCCATACTTTTTTTAAGAATAATGCACGCACCCGCATTGTTAAAAATGAAAAAACAGGTGTAGAATCTACCTATCTATTTACTTACACATATAATCAGTCAACACTTCCTCTTACGAGAAAATTTGAATATTACGGTAGTGGCAATTGGCTGGAAGGAACCTGTATATACAGCTACTATTGACAGTTTTATACATCCTAAAAAATAGTTAAAGCAATAGATTTTGAAACGATTGTAAAACAGTATGTGTCAACAATAAAAAAGAAGAAATGAAGAAACAAAGCATAGGAATTATTTGCGTACTGGTTATGATGGCAGGTATCGTATCCTGCGGAAAAAAAGTAAATCAGCCCATACTTCAACAGCCGGTAAGTGGGAAACTTGCCAAAGTAAGTTTTGGTGGCGGTTATTCAGATTCCTTTTATTACAGACAGGATGGTAAGTTGGATAAGATTATTATCTTTTCTGATCTGGGGGGGACAACTTATAAAGAAGTATACCAGTTTGCCTACAATAGTATCGGGAAAGTGTCATCAGTTAAGATTGAAAATGGCGATGAATTCAGGTATGCCTATGTAAATGATCAGGTAACGGCGGTGAGTAGGTATGTGAATGGAGTGAAAGAGAGCTATAAGTTTATCAATTATGTTGGAGGTGGAACCAGGCTTGAATCGGTAGAAGAATATGAAAAAACATCGCCCGGTGCGATTGGTTTTGCCTATACTTTTAAACAGGAATATACTTACCATACAGATGGTAACCTGAAGGAAGAAATCAGGTACCAGATTGATCAGAATGGGCAGTCGAAAAAATACCAGACCACCCGTTATGAAAATTATGATCAACATTTGAATGTGGATAATACTTTCAGGTATTTTTTATACCTGAGTGGGGTGCCGGTTACCGTTAACAACCCTACAAAAATTACCCGCCGGGATGAAATTGCCGGTACAGAACAGGTATACAATTACCAGTTTACCTATAACGCCAAAGCAACACCTGTAAAAAGAACCATGTCAACCGGCCCAATTGGCTCGGTGGAAACAGAAGTCATTTACAGCTATTATTAAACTATCGACGTGCCCTGAACGACTCTGCGTAAACGCTATTCTCTTTTATTCTCTGCAGTGAAATTGCACAAATATTCATCGCAGAGAGCGGGAGAGGAAACAGTGTTTAGTTGGAGTCGTTTTTATGGAGGAAATCGCTGAGCAGTCAAGCTGTGTGAAGTTAAATGCAAGTATTACCTTTGCATCCATTAAAACGGATACATGAAACTGGATATACTTGCATTTGGTGTTCACCCTGATGATGTGGAACTTGGCTGTTCGGGTACGATTATGGCTGCGCTGGCAGAAGGTAAAAGTGTAGGTATTATTGATCTTACCCGCGGAGAACTGGGTACAAGAGGAACAGCTGAAACACGCAAACAGGAAGCTGCCGCTGCCGCCGCTATTATGGGGGTTACAGTGAGAGAAAACCTGGCAATGGCGGATGGTTTTTTTCAGAATGATGAACAGCATCAGCGAAAAGTGATAGAGGTGATCAGAAAATACCGCCCTGAAATCATTCTGGCCAATGCCCCGGAAGACAGACACCCCGATCACGGGCGCAGTGCCAAACTGGTATCTGATGCAGCCTTTCTGGCCGGACTCAGGAAAATTGAAACTATGGTGGATGGGCAGCCACAGGAAGCCTGGCGCCCCACATATGTATTCCATTATATACAGGATCGTTTTATTCAGCCCTCTTTTGTGGTAGACATTACCGCTTATATGGATAAGAAGATCGAATCGGTGTTGGCCTATACCACGCAATTTAACAGTACAGGTGGCGATGAGCCTCAGACTTATATATCAAGCCCGCAATTTCTGGAAACCGTTAAAGCCAGAGCTATGATGCTCGGTAAGCGTATCGGGGTAGGCTATGCAGAAGGGTATATCACAGAGAAGATTATCGGAATCAATAGTTTTGATGCGATTATAAAACACAGCACTTAGGTAGCTATGAGCTTCGAGCTGAGAGCTTTGAGCAGTTCGTAAGACTTATAGTTAGCTTATTAAATAGGTATTTAAATTTGCTCGTAGCTCATAGCTCAAAGCTCGTAGCGAAAAAAATCAGTATGTCAAAAATTCAAATAGGCCTTGTGCAAATGAGTTGCACATCATCAAGGGAAGAAAATATGGCGAAAGCCATCGCAGGTATCCGTTCTGCTGCGGCGAAAGGAGCCCAGATAGTTTGTTTACAGGAACTTTTCACCAGTCTCTATTTCTGTGATGTGGAAGATTATGAAAATTTTAAACTCGCAGAATCCATACCCGGTGAATCAACCGATACCTTATCAAAAATTGCAGCAGAACTCAATGTGGTAATCATTGCTTCTTTATTTGAAAAAAGAACAGAAGGTTTGTACCATAATACGACAGCTGTACTGGATGCCGATGGCACTTATCTTGGTAAGTACCGCAAAATGCATATACCCGATGACCCAGCCTATTATGAGAAATTTTATTTTACCCCCGGGGATCTTGGGTATAAAGTATTCAAAACCAAATATGCAACACTGGGTGTATTGATTTGCTGGGATCAGTGGTATCCTGAAGCAGCACGTATTACATCATTAATGGGAGCTGAAATATTATTCTATCCAACCGCTATCGGATGGGCCACCAGTCAGGATGAAGCCACCAATACAGAACAGTACAATGCATGGCAAACCATACAAAGAAGTCATGCTGTGGCCAATGGTGTACACGTGGTAAGTGTAAACAGGGTAGGCTTTGAGCAGAATGGTGCGATGAAATTCTGGGGAGGTTCATTTGTAAGCAATCCGTTCGGAACATTATTGTACAAAGCATCACATGAAGAAGAGGAAGTAACCGTAGTAGAAATCGACACAACGAAAACCGATCGCTACAGAACACACTGGCCCTTTCTGCGTGATCGCAGAATAGATTCCTATCAACCGATTACCAAACGTTTCATCGACGAAGACTGAATATAGTCCGAAAGTCCGGGAGACCGAGAGTCCGAAAGAGATGAGATAAAGGGTTAAGATTGCATGCCAGACGGAGCGAATGGTTCGTATGACGATGCGCTATCTTGTGCAAAAAGAGTATGCCTTTTAAATTTGAAAAATTAATTGTGTGGCAGAAATCATTGCAATTAATTGAAAAGGTGAATGTGCTTGTAAAACAATTTCCAAAAGAAGAATTATTTGTTTTAACAAACCAGATAAAAAGAGCAGCAGATTCAGTGTCGCTAAATATTGCAGAAGGTTGAACCGGGCAGTCGAATCCAGAATTTATCCGGTTTTTGAATTTTGCAATCCGATCGAATATAGAAGTGGTTGCATGTTTGCATATAGCAAGAGTAAGAAGCTTAATTGAAGAGAAAGATTTCAATGATATATATATACTTTGTGAAGAAATGCTGGCTATGTTAAATGCCCCTAAACTAAAACTCAAATAAAAACAGTTATACATGTCCTTTCTATGCAATAGACAATTATCCCCGGACTTCCGGACTTCCGGACTTTCTGACTCAGACACTCCCAAATCTCTTGGATATCGCTTCCCCGCTGAATTTGAACAGCATGAAGCTACCTGGCTTTCATGGCCACATAAAGAAGCAAGTTGGCCGGGTAAAATAGACTCTATATACCCTAATTATTCGCTTTTTGTAAAGTATCTTGCTGAAAGTGAAAAAGTACGCATAAACGTTGCCAATGACGCGATGAAACTATTCGCTGTCGGACACATGGAGAAAGCAGGTGTAGATATGTCGCAGGTTGAATTTTTTATGCATCCGACCGATGATGCCTGGTGCCGCGATCATGGCCCTGCTTTTCTCATCAACCCTGATGCTGAACAACGCAAAGTAATTGTAGACTGGAATTACAATGCATGGGGAGGCAAGTATCCACCGTATGACCTGGATGATGTAATTCCTACCCTTATCGGTAAGCATTATAACCTGCCCGTATTCAATCCGGGTATCATTATGGAAGGTGGTTCTGTGGAATTCAATGGAGCGGGCACTGTATTAACTTCAACCTGCTGCCTGTTGAACCCCAACCGTAATCCGCATTTAAACCAGTTGCAGATAGAACAATACCTGATGGATTATTACGGAATGGAACAGGTGTTATGGGTAGATGAAGGCATTGTTGGCGATGATACGGATGGACATATTGATGATACGGTTCGTTTTGTAAACGCGGATACTGTCATTACTGTAATTGAAGAAAATAAGCAGGATGAAAACTATGCTTTACTTCAGACCAACCTGCAACAGTTAAAAGCCATGCGACTCATCAATGGCAAACAGCTCAACATTATTGAATTACCCATGCCCGAGGAAGTGGTGTATGAAGATCAGCGTTTACCGGCATCCTACGCTAATTTTTACATCAGTAATAAACATGTGATCGTACCAACTTTCCGCAGCAAAAGAGATGATAAGGCACTCAGCATCATCGCAGATGCATTTAAAGACAGAGAAGTGGTAGGAATCGATTCAACCGATATCATCTGGGGACTGGGAAGTTTTCACTGTCTCAGTCAGCAGGAACCGAAATAGATCTAGGATGTCTGATCGCTGATGTAGGATATAAACAATCAGACATCAGACATTTTCTTTATCCTTTTGTAAAATGACAAACAACTCACTACCTGCACGCTGGGGAATAGAGTTGTATGATGGCTCCATGATTTGTATCTGGAAAAAGGGGGTGAACAGATTGCTGTACTCTTTTTCATCACCCCCAAAAGGTGGGTTGTTATCAAATGAGCGGTTGAACAGCAGGCCCACCAGTTTTCCGCCCGGGTTTAACAATTGCTGCATCTTCTCAGCATAAGCCTCTCGTAATGAAGGATCAATGGCGCAAAAAAAAGTCTGTTCAAGGATTAGATTATAGCTTCCCGTCAATGCAAAAAAATCTCCACAGATAACCTGAATTCGATTTCCGTAATCCCTGAATTGGGTATTTAACCTTTCTGCTACTACCGGCGCAATATCGATGACGGTAATATTACTGAATCCCTTTTCCAGTAAATAAGCGGCTTCATAGCTATTGCCGCCACCAGGTATGAGAATACGGATATCTTTTCCTGTTAACTGGTCGATATATGTTTTCAGGGGAGTAGACACATAACCAATATCCCAACCGGTTTCCTCTTTTTTATATCGCTCATTCCAATAATCTGCCGATAAGAATGTATTCATGCCTGAATGAATTATAATAGCTATAAACTCTCCTTCTTCATTTCTCCTTGCGAAAAATCCTGACTAAATCAGGCTGCGATTAATTCAACTCCTTAGCAGGAAGAAGAGGGGAAGGGAAGCCTAATTAATTATCTATATGAGGAGCATGGGACGGAATCAGTAATAGTTTTACCTGTCGGCCGCTGATATAACGGAATTGTTTCCCATCCCAGTATCCATCCTGCTCCAGCATAATACGTACCGGCTTTTTCCATTCCGGAATATCAGTAGAAGCATTCAATTCAATCGAATAAGCAGTATGAGCATTCATTTTATAGTCGCCCGTGCCAGCTACCGCCACCTGATTATCCCACATTCCGATAGTGGTTCCCGCTGCATGACCATGATAACCTATAGGATGGGTGTAGATAACTGCCTGTATATTTTCTGCCTTTGCCTGTGCCAGTGCATCTTTCAGTATCTGGTTGCCTGTTTTGCCATTTGTAAACTGCATGGTAAGGATATCCTGCAAGCGGTTGGCTCTTTCAAATGCTTTTACGAGACTGGCGGGGGCTGCTTTTTCACCAGGCTGTAACACATAAGCATGCTGTTGTATGTCGGTATTGAGTCGTAAATAGGTGATGCCAATATCTACATGTAATAAGTCACCTGTTCGTATTACTTCATCGTTGGGTCTGCTGGAGAAAGTACGCAGGTGATCGAAGTTCTCAGGATCATTTCGCTGAACCGATACCGATGGATGGAACCATGTATCCAGTCCGAGATCACGTATTTTCTGTCTGAACCACCAAACAAGATCATTGGTAGTGGTAACACCCGGCATGATTACTTTTTCGGAGAATCCTTCCTGAATAATTGTATGTGTAATCTGTATCAACTGCGGATACAATTGCATTTCTTTTTCCGTTCTTGTTTCAAGCCACCTTACGGCGAGAGGTTCAGCACTCACTACTTTTCTGGCAGTCGTTGCAGATAGTTTTGTGATCAATTCTTTTTGTTCGGTGTAAGTAAGTCCGTCTGCATGACCAAAATCCGACGAATAGTTCAACCCGATTTTTGCAGGATTTCTTTTTTCAATCAGATCCACTACGGCATCCCACTGATCGGGGAACTTTGTCATGTCCCAGGCCGCTTTTATTTCTGAACCAACATTGTACCTCGATACAGCCAGTTTTTCAAAAGCACCCGATGCATTGCGATAAAAAATCAATACTGTTCTCCTTCTGGCTGCAAACCATGTAGCAGGTAACATGGTTTTAATGACAGGATCCTCATTGTATTCTCTTGAAATCACCACCCACATATCAATGCCTGTTTCTTTCATGAGTACTGGCAAAAGATTGTTGAGTCGTTCAGCTAATATTTCATCCACCACCCTTGACTGTTCTTTCAAAGGTAAAATATACTGCCCCCGGGATTGGGATAGGCAGGATGCCAGGAGGATGACCATAATGAGCTTTTGCATATGATTTTTGATTTTTTGATTTTGAGGTCTTTGATTTCCTTATTCCATATTTCTTATTTCTCTGTTCTCTGCGCCTGTCTTGGAATAATAAAGGCAATCAGTTCATTCAGTTCAATCCCTGCTCTTTCACAGGCATCGCGTATATCTTCGCGGGACACGTTGGCAGCAAATGATTTTTCTTTGAGCCTTTTGTTTACTCCTTTCACATCCATACCTTCATAACCATCCGGACGCATAAGGGAGTAAGCATGTATTAAGCCGGAAAGTTCATCGAAGGCGTATAACATTTTATCCATCTCAGTTTCCGGGATCACACCAAAATGTACATGTCCGTGAGAGGCAATGGCACGAATGATTTCCGGGTCAATATTTCTGCGTTCCAGTTCTTCAATAATCTTTTTACAATGTTCGTCGGGCCATTGATCCCAGTCCGCATCATGTAATAAGCCAGCTATTTCCCAACGCCATTGCGTGGCTTCGTCGGCCTGTAATTTTTCAGCAGCCCAGCATTTCATAAGATGTGCTACCTGCTGCATATGCAATTTCAATTTAGGGTTCAGTACCCATTCATGAAAGAGTGTATTGGCTTCTTCGCGTGTTAATACATTTCCCTGATTGACGGGGTTGCCAAAAGTTGATCTACCGAGGTGCAGAGACATAATTGTTTTTTTAGTCCGTGAGTCCGATGTCCGAAAGACCGGAAGTCCGAATAAATTTAGGACGGATATAACTACGCCCAAAAATACATTTATCCTTCATCATCTTTCGGTCTTTCGGACATCGGACTTTCTTTGTACTTTTCCGCTTCAAGACGAAACATGAAAAATTTTATTCTCATCTGCATCGTTTTAGGAGTAATTGCCTGCTCCCGTAATCCCTATAAAGCCACCAATAAAGTATACAACCAGAAAGCCAAAGAGTATGCAAAAGCATTGAAAACAGCACCGGTTGAAACTTTTGTTTCCGATTCGATGGGTTTGCCCAATTACTGGGTGGGTACCACCAATTTCAATATGAGGAAACCCAATTTTGTCATCATTCATCATACCGCTCAGAATTCCTGTGAGCAGACCCTTAAAACATTTACATTGGCCCGTACGGCCGTAAGTGCCCATTATGTAATCTGTAAAAGCGGTGTATTGCACCATATGCTCAATGACTATCTGCGAGCCTGGCATGGGGGGATAGGTAAATGGGGTAATATGACCGATATCAATTCATCATCCATAGGTATTGAGCTGGATAATAATGGATTTGAGCCCTTTGATAGCTTACAGATCAATAGTCTGATCAGTTTATTAACAAGATTGAAAAAAGAGCATAATATTCCTGCCGCAAATTTTATTGGTCATGGCGATATCGCTCCTACCCGGAAAAATGACCCCAATTATCGCTTCCCATGGAAAAAGCTCGCAGAAAAGGGGTTTGGTCTATGGTATGATGAAGTGAGAGAAGAAGTACCCGCCAATTTCAATCATATACAGGCACTACGAATCATCGGATACGATGTAAAAGACACAACGGCCGCCATACAGGCATTCAAACGTCATTTCCTCCAGGATACCACAAAACGTATCAATGATCTTGACAAAAGCGTTTTATATAATCTGCAGAAAAAATACTATTGAATTTCTTAATGTCAGACGGCAGATATGAATTTTTCAGGGTAGAAAAACAAATAAATCTGATATCTGCCATCTGAGATCAAAAAATCTGCATTCCTAACGTTTGTTAGCTTATTTTTGCAGCGCCAAAAAGTAAAAACTATGCAATTCCAACTCAGCGAAGAACATTTGATGATCCAGAAAGCGGCCCGTGATTTTGCCCAGAATGAATGTCTGCCCGGCGTGATAGAGCGCGATGAAAAACAGCAGTTCCCAAAAGAACAGATAATGAAACTGGCTGAACTGGGTTTTATGGGAATGATGGTAGATCCTAAGTATGGTGGTGCCGGTATGGATACCATTAGTTATGTGCTGGCCATGGAAGAAATCAGTAAAGTGGATGCGAGTACCAGTGTGTGTATGAGTGTAAACAATAGCCTGGTTTGCTGGGGACTGGAAGCATTTGGTACAGAAGAACAGAAACATAAATACCTGACACCGCTCGCACAGGGTAGGAAAGATGGTGAATTATATATAGGTGCCTTTTTGCTGAGTGAACCTGAAGCAGGAAGCGATGCTACCAGTCAGCGTACCACCGCAGAAGATATGGGCGACTATTATTTACTGAATGGTACGAAAAACTGGATCACCAATGGTTCATCAGCTTCTGTGTACCTCGTAATGGCTCAAACAGATCCAGCTAAAGGCAGTAAAGGTATCAATGCTTTTATCGTTGAAAAAAACTGGCCTGGCGTAACCGTAGCCGCCAAAGAAAATAAACTGGGTATCCGCGGAAGCGATACACATACCATACTATTAACCGATGTAAAAGTACCCAAAGAAAACAGGATTGGGGAAGATGGCTTTGGTTTCAAGTTTGCCATGAAAACGTTGGCAGGCGGCAGAATCGGTATTGCTTCTCAAGCGCTCGGTATTGCCAGCGGCGCCTATGAACTGGCACTCGCCTACAGTAAGCAACGTAAAGCATTTGGTAAAGAAATCATGCACCATCAGGCCATACAATTTAAACTGGCCGATATGGCTACCAGGGTGGAAGCTGCCCGTTTACTTTGTTTGAAAGCTGCCTGGGAAAAAGACAATAATATAGACTATACCCTTAGCTCATCTATGGCAAAAGTATTCGCCAGTGAAGCCGCTATGTGGATCTCTACGGAAGCCGTACAGGTACATGGTGGCTATGGTTTTGTAAAAGAATACCATGTAGAAAGACTGATGCGCGATGCGAAGATTACCCAGATTTATGAAGGAACGAGTGAAGTACAGCGGATTGTGATCAGCAGAAGTATTTTAAATAAGTAAAAACTCAAAAGCCAAAATTCAAAAAAGCAGCATGCTTTTAAGCCCTCTTTGCCCAGCAGAGAGGGAAGGGGTGAGTTGAAAATAGACTTGCGAAACTTGAAAGAGTTTCGCAATTTTTTTACCGGTATATCATATACATATCGCTAAAGTATTATTCTTTCTGAGCAGAGTGTCCAAAAAATAAAAGCATTTTGCAGAAGAGTCTCCGAGGAGCGTATGGAGGATGGCATATACAAAGTGTATTTTATTTTATTTTCGTTTGCTACTGATCATACATTAACTATAAACGATCCACCAAACCCCGATCCCGAATAATACCAAAGAAAATACAGGCCATATTCTATCCATTCCTTTGGCCCGAAACAAATTCCAGATGGCCAAGGCTGCTAACAATACAGGTAAGGCGAGCATGGGTAAAGAGAGTAATTCAAATAAAGCACCTGTGAAAATATTACTGTAAACATTAAAGTTTTTACCTGTAAACCAGAAGAGTACAACACCAACCATCATCAGGAACAATGTACGGTTGGGTATGTTGAGGATTTTCTTCATACCATATAAATATACCTGAATTTTTCAAAGGCTGCCTTTGTTGGCCGCCTGACCAACAAAATAAAATAAAACTCTTCCGGTATTTATTTGTTATCAGTATTCATATGTAAGCCAGATCATGAAAACATATAAAGACCAGCAGGCGATTGGTCAACTCGAAAAAAGAAAAGGGGGCTATTACTATTTTATGGTAACAGCAGCTACTGCCAATGCATTGACCCATCAGCACAAAACAAGACTGATCTGTACCATTGATAAAACCCTGACTTTTCAATGCGGGCTGAATCACCTGGGCGACGGTAATTTCTTCATTATTATCAGTACAAAGAAAGTCAAGGAGTTAAAAAAGAAGATAGGCGATAAAATTGATATTACGCTTCAGGAGGATCCCAATCCGCTGGGTGTAGAAATACCCGAAGTATTAACGGCTTTGCTCGATCAGGATGAAGATCTGAAGAAAAAATACGATCAATTTACCATGGGAAAAAAAAGGTCTGTAATTCATGCTATAACACGTTTAAAAGATATGGATAAACAAATCAGTATGGCACTGAAAATTATCAATGGGCAGCTCATACCCGGAAGAAAGAAAACATCCTGACTTCTCGTACAGAAGTGCTGGCTCCATTTCATTAACAAAATCAACACTGTTAAATCTTTCTGTTTTATATTTTCCTTTTTGCAAAACAAGAATGCTTATAACATTTTTTTTACAAGTTTGTAAAACAAAAATAAATTTTCCTTTGTTTTAATATATCCCTGCGCTTGAATCCCTGATACAGTGTATGTTTTTAAAATATACGCTGTGCTCATAACCCTTACGCAACTGGCATGTGATTTGTTTATCTGAGTGATGTGTATTGCATACTGCAGGTGCGATAACACATTTCTTTTGTCAGTTTTATTATCACTATCATAATCAATCAGTAATGGAAACATATATGTATCCAAGTACTAATTTATTGCCTGAAACAATCATGGAATAAATTCTGATACAACCTGTATGCAGCATTTCTATGAATATGAATAGTGAAATGATTTTTTGTTTCTACTTATCCAATTATTAAAAACTAAAAACCAAATTATGATCAAGCACACCAAAGTTTTCATGTTGGCAAGTATGTTGTTTCTGATGCTGTCATCCTGCAAAAAAGATGAAGCAGTACCAGCCAAAACTATAGCCGCACTGGTTACTGAGAATGCCAATTTATCATTACTGAGAACAGCAGTTGTGAGGGCAGGATTGGTGGAAACACTGTCAGGTCAGGGAACCTTCACTGTTTTTGCGCCGGACAATAATGCATTTGCAGCGGCTGGTCTGGGTACAGAAGCTGCTATCAATGCCGTACCGGAAGCTACACTTCGCCAGATTTTGCTCTATCACGTTCTGGGTCAGGAATATATATCAGGTAATATTCCTTCTGCTACCACAGAACTCACCACAGCGGGTGATGCGCGTGTATATGTAACTAAAAACAGTAATGGTGTATTTGTAAATGGGTCTGCGGTTATTACGGCAGATGTTGACGCACAGAATGGAGTGGTACACGTAATTAATAAAGTATTAATGCCACCTCCAGGTAATCTGGTACAACTGGCTCAGTCTAATCCCAATCTCTCCTTTTTGGTTGCTGCAGTTGTAAGAGCCAGTCAGGGTACAACCAATGTAGCGGGTGTTTTATCAGGTACGGGACCATTTACCGTATTTGCCCCCACCAATACTGCTTTTCAGAATGCAGGTTTTGCTACCGTGGAAGCCATTCAGCAAGCTAATCCCAATACACTCGCTTCTATTCTTACTTATCATGTGATAGGAGCAAGGGTATTTTCGTCTGATCTTACGGAAGGCGCAAGACCTGCTACCGTAAATGGAGCCAATGTTACCATTACGTTAGCTGGTGGAGCAAAAGTGAAAGGTAATACCAATACTACCGCTTCAAACATCACTGCTACGGATATTGTAGCAAGTAATGGTGTAGTGCATGTAATTGATGCGGTATTGTTGCCATAAGATAAGTTTGCTAAAAATAGTTGAGCAATAAAAAACTCCGCAGATATTCGGGTACATTTTACCCGAATATTGTGCGGAGTTTTTTACAAACAATTCATTTTGATTTTTATCCTTCCATTTCCATCACTTTCTCAAACACTTCTTCATACTCCTTATTTAACTCATCCCATTTTGCCCTTGTCTGTTTATACGAGGCTTCCAATGAAGAAAATTTATTTGGGTCTGAATAATTGGAAGGATTACCAAGATCGGTTTCAAGTTTGGCTTTTTCTTCCTTGCATTTATTCAGTTCTGTTTCCAACTGCGTAAGCCTTCGTTTCTGCTTTTGTAATTCCTTCTGTTTCTCCTTATCAATTGCCTGATTGGCAGGTAAGCTTTTTTCTTCTTTAATAACCACTGTTTCTTTCTTAGGCTCCTGTGTAACGGCTTTTTCTTTCGGACTTTCGGACTTGCTGTCTCCCTGACTCGCCTTTATCTTCTCCATCCGCTCATTCCATTCCACCCATTCCTGATAAGTGCCTTTAAATTCTTTGATCTGATGGTCTACAATCTCCCAGATTTTATTGGCTGTTTTGGAAATAAAATATCGGTCGTGACTCACCAGAATAATACTGCCCTCATATTTATTCAAAGCTTCTGCCAGCAGTTCCACTGAATGCATATCCAGGTGGTTCGTAGGTTCATCAAGAATCAGGAAGTTGGCCTTGCTTACAATGGTTTTGGCCAGTGCCACCCTTGCTTTTTCACCACCACTTAATACACGGATGCGTTTGTCAACATCATCACCACTGAATAAGAATGCACCTAATAGGGCCCTTAATTCTACATCAGTTTTCTTACTGCCGCATTGCTGAAGTTCTTCCAATATGGTATTGGTAAGTGTGAGTGCCTCTAACTGGTGCTGTGCATAGAAACTCTCTTCCACATTATGTCCCCATATACGTTGCCCCTCGAAAGGTTCTGTACCACCTACCATACGCAGTACGGTAGATTTACCTTTACCATTGGCGCCGATGAGGGCAATTTTGTCACCACGTTCAATTTCTGCATTGGCAGCTTCCAGGATCCTGATTTTTCCGAAATGTTTGGTAGCATTTTTCAGTTCCGCTAAAACCTTACCCGGAACTTTATCTAACTGGAAGTTGATACGCAGATCGGGGCGTTCCAGTTTAACATCCTCAATCTTTTCAATTTTATCCAGTCGCTTTTGTATACTCTGCGCCTGTGCAGCTTTACTGGCTTTGGCTTTAAAGCGTTCGATAAAACGTTCCTGCTGACGGATATAATCCTGCTGGTTCTCAAAAGCTTTCTGCTGCATTTCAATACGCAATGCTTTCTCAGTTTCATAATATGTATAGTCGCCGGAATAAATGTGTAGTTGCTGTTGGTATACTTCCACAATCTTATTCACCATTCTGTTCAGGAAAAACTTATCGTGGCTCACAATCACCACGCTACCCTGGTAATGAATCAGGTATTTCTCCAGCCATTCAATAGAAGGAAGATCAAGGTGGTTCGTAGGTTCATCCAGTAAGAGTACATCCGGCTTCTGTAAAATCATTTTACAAAGCAATACGCGCATCCTCCATCCACCACTAAACTCTTTATAGGGGCGGGAGAGGTCTTCATTGCTGAAACCAAGGCCATGTAGCACTTCCTCAGCTTTGTGGTGAATATTATAACCATCAAGCACATCCAGTTCATGGAGGGCATCTGTGTATTGAATGAGCAGGTCATTGTTTTCAGGATCCTTTTCCAGCTCTTGACCCAACCGTTCAATATCTTTTTCTAACTGGCGCACCCTTTCAAAAGCACCCAGTGCCACTTCTGTAATAGTATCATTGGTATCGAAACTCAGCAAATCCTGGTGCAGGTATCCGATCGTGGTTTCCCTTCCTTTTTCAACAGAACCCTTCGATGGGGTATATTCACCAACCAGTACCTTGAGCAAGGTAGATTTACCGGTACCATTGTATCCGATTAAACCAACACGGTCGCCGGGTTGTATATGCCAGGTGGCATCTTCCACAATTACACGGGCACCAAATTCAAAAGTTACATTCTGTAGGCCGATCAACATTTCTTAACAACGATTTAGGAGCGCAAAGGTAATTGCAAACGGCTGCCAATTCAATTTGCTTTAGTTTTGTGCAAAATTTTATTATATGAATAAGATACTGGTACTGACAGGGTTCCTTTTTCTGGTAGCCTGTGGTGGTAAGGATGAAAAAGCGGCAGTAGCCGATACAACCCCCAAAACACTGGCAGCAAGTGCTCATTCTGATAGCTTTAACCTGGCTTTTGGCAAGTTGCTGGATCATTATTTTGAACTGAAAGACCAGTTCATTGCTGAAAATGATACCCTGATTGCCCAAAAATCAGTGGCCCTCATTAGTGATGTGGCAGAAGCAGCGGTTGAATTTAAGGATCTGAAGAATGATTCAACAGTGGCATCCACTGCCCGCAGTTACGCAGTTAGCATCAGTTCAGAACTGAAATCCATTGTATCTGAGACTGATAGAGAAGAAAGAAGAAAATCGTTTCAAACAGTGAGCGAACAGATGTATGACCTGATCCGTACGGTTAAATATGATCGCACTATTGTATATCATCAGTATTGTCCAATGGCATTTAACGATGCAGGTGCGTTTTGGCTGAGTAATTCATCTGATATCCGCAACCCCTATCTCCCCAAAAAAATGCTGACATGCGGTGAGGTAAAAGATTCTCTTGATTTCAGGAAATTCTAATCTAACAATCATCTATCCATTTCCTTGCACCGGACTTAAGTCTGGTACAAGGAAAAACAAACAGGGATTTTATTTTATGCGTATATGTCTTTTAGTGTTATCAGTTTTCTTTACCTCACTGCTCTCAGCGCAGGAAAAAGTAACACTAAATGGCTACCTCAAAGATTCTCTCACGGGCGAAACGCTTATTGGTGCCAATATACTGGTTACAGGAGAGGGAAGAGGTGTTCAGAGTAACCAGTATGGCTTCTTTTCCATTACACTGAATAAAGGCCATTATAAACTACTGATTTCATTTATCGGATACCAGTCGAAAGAAGTTGCAGTAGACCTTCAGCAGGATACACAACAGAATATTCTTTTGCTACCCAATGCTGCTGTTATTAATAATGTAACTGTATTGGGTAGAAGAAGAGATAACAATGTGAAAACTGCTCAGATGGGTAAGATTGAACTGAGCGTAAACACTGCCAAGGCTTTGCCTGCTTTACTGGGAGAAGTGGATGTATTGAAAACCCTTCAATTATTACCGGGTGTTCGAAATGCCGGAGAAGGTAATGCGGGTTTTTATGTGCGTGGTGGCGGACCAGATCAGAATCTCATTTTACTGGATGATGCAGTGGTATACAATACAGGACACCTTTTTGGTTTCTTTTCGATCTTTAATGCCGATGCTATTAAAAATGTAACACTGATTAAGGGAGGTATGCCAGCTCAGTATGGTGGACGACTATCTTCTGTAGTGGATGTTGCTATGAAAGAGGGTAACAATAATAAAACACAAATAGATGCCGGTATCGGCTTGATTGCATCCCGTTTCTCTATACAGGGGCCACTTAAAAAGAACAAGGCTTCTTATATGTTGTCGGCCAGAAGAACTTACGTGGATATGCTTACAAAACCTTTTATAAAAAAAGACAATGAATTTTATGGTTCAGGTTATTATTTCTATGACCTGAATGCTAAAATGAATTACCGTTTTTCAGAAAAAGACATTTTATACCTGAGTGGTTATTTTGGACGTGACCAGTTTAATTTTAATAACAGTAAAAGGTCTTTTGCCATTGATATTCCCTGGGGTAACAGTACTGCAACGCTGCGATGGAACCATATTTTCAGTAAAAAACTGTTTGCCAATACAACTGCTGTTTATAATGATTATAAATTCCAGTTATCAGGGCGCCAGAATGATTTTAACATCAACCTTTCATCGGGTATACGTGACCTGAACCTGAAAACAGATTTTGATTATTACCCAAGTCCTGAACACAAACTCAAATTCGGTGCACAATATACATTTCATACTTTCCTGCCCAATGTCCTGAGCGGGAACCAGGATACGGTCGTTTTTCAACCTAATAACGCAACGAAAAAATTTGCCAATGAATATGCCGTTTATCTGCAGGATGACTGGGAACTGAACAATAAGCTAAAGCTGAATATGGGTCTGAGATACAGCGTATTTCAGCAGGTGGGTCGTTATACTTTTTATCAGCGGGATGCCAATGGAAATAAATTAGACAGTACTGTTTACCGAAGCGGACAAACCGTGAAAGCATACGGTGGTCTCGAGCCTAGGGCCACGCTGCGTTATGCATTTAATGAATTGTCGTCTTTAAAAGCCGCTGTTACGCGTAACATTCAATACATACACCTTGTAACCAATGCTGGCACTACACTTCCCACCGATTTATGGGTACCCAGTACCATACGCGTACAACCGCAAACCAGCTGGCAATATGCGCTGGGTTATTTCAGAAATTTCAACAATGGTATGTTTGAAACTTCCCTGGAGTTGTATTACAAAACCATGAATAACCAGATCGAATACAGAGAAGGTTACACGCCTTCTTTAAAAGATCCGGAGGAAGAATTTGTTTTCGGAAAGGGATGGAGTTATGGTGCTGAAATCTTCATCAACAAAATAAAAGGAAGATTTACAGGATGGGTTGGTTATACCCTCAGCTGGACATGGCGTAGGTTTCCTGATCTGAATGATGGCTTGAAATATCCCAGTCGTTACGATCGCCGTCATGATATGTCTGTAGTGGGTACCTATGAATTATCTAAAAAATGGAAAGCATCTGCTGTATTCGTATATGGAACAGGTAATGCAACATCTCTGCCAGAACGTTTTTATTTTACAGGAGGAGTACTTACCCAGGAGTACAGCCGCATTAACGCCTACCGGATGAAGCCCTATCACCGGATGGATATTTCATTTACCTATACCCCTACGCCAAAAAAAATCAGGAAATATACCAGCAACTGGGTATTCAGTTTATACAATGCCTACAGCAGGTTAAACCCTTATTTCATCTATTTCGATCAGCAGGGCGATGCCAGTAATGGAACTTTAGAAGTTAAGGCAAAACAGGTTTCCTTATTCCCGGTTATTCCGGCGGTGACCTGGAACATTAAAATTTGATCCGCCTAAGGCGGATTGAAAATTTGGAAATAAAATATTGGCTTATGTATCGAGTTAAGATATGTGATAACTATAAATAGGCTGAGATTTTTTTCTCATTTCCAAATTTCCAAATTTCCTCATTTTCAAATTACTGCTTGTATTCTACCACCACTTTGGCATTGCGCTGTTCATTGGATACAAGGAAGATTTCATATCTTTTTTTACCGGCGGTGATCACCATTAAGGCACTGTTGGGAGGTATTTCGCCGAGATTTTCAGCAACCATGATTAGCTCATGACGTTGTTTTTCATCTGAACAATCGATGGTAAGCTTGAGTGGGGTATAGGTTAACTTACCATGACTGATCATCAGTTTATTATTATGATAGAGTGAGATGGTATCGTTGTCGATGGTGCCATTATCGAAAATCTCAACGGTAAATGATTTCTCATTGGTATAGATGGTCTTAATGAGTTTATTCTCACGTTCCAGTAATACTTTGGGGATGGGGCCCTGCGAAACAGGTGGTCTTTCCCATTTGACGATCTGGGTATCTTTTTTTCTATCTGATACCGTTGCGTCCGGTTTCCAGGTGGAAGCAGTGGGTGGAGTTACGGTAACAGGCGTGGATTTTATTTCCGGCTTAGTGGTGGTTGTTTTTGGTTTCGCATTATTCTTATTCTGTGCTGTTGTTGTATTCTGTTTTACCGATGCTTTACTGGTATTGCTGATTGCCGGCGGAACTACTTTGGTAACATTGGTTGTTTTAGGCGGTACAGTAGCAGCTTTGGTGGTATTGGTTTTTACCGGCGCTTTAACTGTATTGTCTTTTCTCGGATTGGTATTCTTGGGAGCTGATATCTTTGTGGATGCCTGATTTTTGAGGGGCCCAATGATCGGTGTTTTTCTGGCAGTAGACTCGGGTTTCTTTTTAATCAGAAAAGGTTCCAGTTCAAAATCAGATTCTTTTACTCTTTCCAGGTAAACTTTACCACTGCCGCAATCAACTTTTGTTTTATCATTTACAGAACTGAAAGTTCCCTGCAACACTTCCAGTTTACCAATTTTGGAGTATTCCAGGTAGCAGGTCATTAAACAGGGTTCACTTTTATCACCAATTTTTACTTCTTGAAGATTGGTTTCTTTCAGTATCAGGTTTTTTGTCTGAACGGTATAAATACCTCTGAAAGCAGCTTTTCCATAAAAAACAGTGCTTTTGTAAGAATAGGTAACGCCATTCAGGGCATTATTGGCCTGTTGGTCTATCTGAACCTCATATTTGTACAGTTCATGTCTTACATCTTCTCTGTACAATCCGTTCGAGGAACTAAAATACCCACGCCAGATACCGGTCAGGTCTTGTGCACCTGCGGCAATTAAAAACACCAGTAAACAAGAGGTTAGGGTAAACTTCAGTTTCATTCGGGCAAAACTACAACTGCAATATAGTGTATGCTGATAAAGAAGCGTTAAATAAGAGATAGGCTACAAGCCCCAAGCTGCAAGCTGCAAGGAATATTTCTTTTGGCTTGTAGCTTGCAGCCTGAACCTTATAGCTTAAAAGCCGTGGCTTTTTCTTACTTTTGCCTCCCTTAGAATTAATGAAACAAATGATCAACATCAGTTTTCCCGATGGGGCAGTAAGGCAGTATGAAGCGGGGGTGACTGCCCTCGATATTGCGAAGTCAATCAGTGAAGGACTGGCCAGAAAAGTGCTGGCCGCCAGTGTGAACGGACAAGTGTGGGATGCCACGCGCCCTATTACGACTGACAGTGCACTGAAATTACATACATGGGATGATGCCGAAGGTAAAAACACTTTCTGGCACTCTTCGGCTCACCTGATGGCCGAGGCAGTGGAAGCGATGTATCCGGGTGTGAAATTCTGGGTTGGACCGGCTTTGGACAAAGGATTTTATTATGATATAGATCTGGGCGGCAACCATATTTCTGAAGAGGATCTGGCAGCCATCGAAAAAAAGATGAATGAACTGGCTAAACAGAACAATCCTTATCAGCGAAAAGAAATATCTAAATCAGAAGCTGTTAGCTACTTTACCGATAAGTCGGATCAGTATAAACTTGATCTGCTGCAGGGACTGGAAGATGGTTCGATTACTTTTTATAGCCAGGGACAGTTTACGGATTTATGTCGTGGCCCGCATATTCCACATACCGGTTTTATTAAGGCCATTAAACTTACCAGTATAGCAGGTGCATATTGGAAAGGAGATGAAAAAAATAAAATGCTTACCCGTTTATATGGCGTAACCTTCCCTAACCAGAAAGAACTGGATGAGTATATCCAGATGCTGGAAGAAGCGAAGAAAAGAGATCACCGTAAGCTGGGTAAGGAACTGGGCATCTTTACCATGGATGATGATGTGGGAGCCGGTTTGCCTTTATGGTTACCCAACGGAACCGTTATTATTGAAGAACTGGAGAAGCTTGCCAAACAAACAGAAGAAGCTGCGGGATATAAGCGTGTGGTAACACCGCATATCGCTAAAGAAAGCATGTACCTTACCAGCGGTCACCTGCCATATTATGCCGATAGCATGTTTCCGCCTATGGAACTGGACGGTACCAAATATTACCTGAAAGCCATGAACTGTCCGCATCACCATAAAATATTTGATGCGGAACCCAAAAGCTATAAGGATTTACCATTCCGAATCGCGGAGTACGGTACCTGTTACCGTTATGAACAGAGTGGTGAATTATTTGGGCTCATGCGGGTACGTTGCCTGCATATGAACGATGCGCATATTTATTGCAGCAAAGAACAGTTTGCGGCTGAGTTCCGTGCAGTGAATGAAATGTATATCAAATACTTTAAAATATTTGGTATCGATAAATATGTAATGCGTTTAAGCTTACATGAACCCACTAAACTGGGGGCTAAATATGTAAATGAGCCAGAGCTCTGGAAAGAAACCGAGACCATGGTTCGTAATGTATTAATCGAATCGGATATTCCATTTGTAGAAGTACCCGATGAAGCTGCTTTTTACGGACCTAAAATTGATGTACAGATATGGAGTGCAATAGGTCGTGAGTTTACATTGGCTACCAATCAGGTTGACTTTAATTCAGGCAACAAATTCAAACTGAATTATGTGAACCAGAACAATCAGCCGGAAGTTCCTTTAATTATTCACCGTGCGCCATTGGGAACACATGAACGCTTTATCGGATTCCTGCTTGAGCATTATGCGGGTAAGTTCCCGGTATGGCTGGCTCCATTGCAGGTAAAGATTCTGCCGATCAGTGATAAGTTTATGGATTATGCCAATCAGGTGAAAGATACCCTGAAATCTGTGGGTGTTCGTGTAGAAATTGATGACAGAAGTGAGAAGATCGGAAAGAAAATACGCGATACAGAACTGAGCAGGGTTCCTTATATGCTGGTAGTGGGAGAGAAAGAAGCGGCAGAAAAACAGTTATCTGTTCGCAGGCAGGGTAAAGGTGACCTGGGAACACAGTCACTGGATACTTTTGTAACCATGATTCAGGATGAAATTCTGCACAGAAAAGCGGCAGAATAAACTGAATGCAGAAATAGCTATATCTTTAACAACAAAACAATTATTCACTAAACAAGTTTTAATGGCATTACCACCAAGAGGGGGCGGCAGATTCAATCCCAGGTTTAACAGGCAACCGGAGCCTGAACATCGTATCAACGAAAGAATCCGGGTACCACAAGTGCGTTTGGTAGGCGACAATGTTACCGTAGGTGTTTATCCTACTCAGGAAGCATTAAAGATTGCCCAGGAGCAGGAACTGGATCTCGTGGAAATTTCTCCAACGGCTGACCCTCCGGTTTGTAAAGTGATCGATTATAAAAAGTTCCTTTACGAAAAGAAGAAGAAGGAAAAAGAAATGAAGGCCAATTCCAAGCAGAGTGAGATCAAAGAGATCCGCTTTACGCCTGGAACCGATGACCATGATTTCGATTTCAAAGCCAAACACGCTGAAAAATTCCTGAAAGATGGAAATAAAGTAAAAGCCTATGTACAGTTCAAGGGACGTGCCATCATGTTCCAGGATCGTGGTCAGCTTTTACTCCTCAAATTTGCTGAAAGACTCGCAGAAGCCGGTTCTCTGGAAAGCATGCCCAAATTAGAAGGCAAGCGTATGTTCGCCATTTTTACCCCTAAAACAGGGAAGAAGAAAGCAGCACAGAAAACGGAGGAATAATTTGAAAATTCGGGAATTTGAAAATGTTGAATGGTCGTTGCAAAGCAACGACCATTTTTTTGCCATACAAAAGCTAAGTGCCTGATAACAAGCGTCTTAGATATTTAGCTGCCGAAGGCAGGCTTTTCATTTTCAAATTTTCAAATTGCCTGGTTTTCAAATTTTTTCCCTACTTTTGCACTCCAAATTTTTCCCGTAAGGCTCAACAAGTGTCCCGTCTGTTCGGGGCCGCCAGCAGGGTGTAATCTTTAAGCAGATTATTTATATGCCAAAGGTAAAAACAAACTCCAGCGCTAAGAAGCGTTTTAAGGTGACCGGCAGTGGAGAGATCACCTTCCAGAAAGCTTTTAAAAGGCACATCTTAACCAAGAAATCAAAAAAACGTAAAAGAGCCCTCAACAAGAAAGGTCTTGTAGGTGCCCCTAACAAGGATTTCGTTCTGCGCTTATTGCGTCTGAAAGGTTAATAACCGCCCATTTTTCCCCGGAAGGGAGTTCAAACCATTTAAAAACACACTCTCGCCTTAGGCGAGACAAAAAAAAGATACTATGCCACGTTCAGTAAATGCAGTAGCATCAAGAGCCCGCAGGAAACGTATCCTGAAGCAGGCAAAAGGATTCTACGGTAAACGTAAAAATGTATATACCGTAGCCAAAAATATTGTTGAAAAAGGTATGACTTACAGCTATGTTGGCCGTAAGTTGAAAAAGCGTGAATACCGTCAGCTTTGGATCGCCCGTATCAACGCAGCAGTAAGAGAAGAAGGATTAACCTACAGTCAGTTTATCAATAAGCTTGCTGTAAAAGGTATTGATCTGAACCGCAAAGTGCTGGCAGATCTGGCCATGAATGAGCCTGCAAGCTTCAAAGCACTTGTAAATTCAGTTAAATAATCAGTACAATAGATCCCTGATCGAAAAATATAACCGGGAAGTAACCTTACTTCCCGGTTTTTTTATTTGCAATACTGTACAAAGAGTTATTTTTGCAGCTTAACTAAGGTAATTTTCTGTTCACAATAAACAACCACTAACCCGGCTAATGAACAATACCTACACCTCACTGGTGAACCAGACCTTCCACTTTCCACAGGAAGGATTTGATGTAAATGATGACGGCTACCTTCAGTTCAATGAACTGGACCTGAAAAAAATCATCGAAAAGTATGGCACTCCATTGAAGCTCACCTATCTACCTAAGATTGGTATGCAGATCAATAAAGCCAAAAAGATGTTTGCCGATGCTTTCAAAAAGCATAAGTATGAAGGTGAATATTTCTATTGCTATTGTACAAAGAGTTCCCATTTCTCTTTTGTGGTAGAAGAAGCACTAAAGCATAATATCCATCTGGAGACTTCTTATGCTTATGATATTGAAATTATCAACAGGCTGCACCAGCGTAGAAAAATTAATAAAGAAACTTATATCATCTGTAACGGATATAAACAGAAATCATATACTTCCAGAATTGCCAAGCTTATCAATTCAGGGTTTAAAAATGTGATTCCTATTCTGGATAACAAAGAAGAATTGCAGGCGTATAAGAGAAGTGTGAAGCAACCCTTCCGTTTGGGTATCCGTGTAGCAGCAGAAGAAGAGCCCAATTTTCCTTTTTATACATCACGTCTGGGTATCCGTGCAAAAGATATCCTTGAATTTTATGTAGATGAGATAGAAGGTTATGAAGACAAATTTCAACTCAAAATGCTTCATATCTTTCTGAATAAAGGTATTAAGGATGATATCTATTACTGGTCTGAGTTGAACAAAATTATTAACCTCTATTGCCAGTTAAAGAAAATTTGTCCGGAACTGGATTCTATTAATATCGGTGGTGGCTTTCCCATTAAACACTCACTGGGTTTTGAATATGATTACCAGTTCATGATCAATGAAATTGTAAGCAATATCAAAAAAGCCTGTAAGAAAGCGAAAGTGCCGATGCCGAATATTTACACCGAATTCGGCAGTTATACAGTGGGAGAGAGCATGGCACATATTTACAGTGTACTCGGACAAAAAATCCAGAACGATCGTGAGTGCTGGTACATGATCGATTCTTCTTTCATCACTACATTACCTGATACCTGGGGTATTGGAGAGAAGTTTCTGATGCTGCCGGTGAATAAGTGGGACAATGAATACCATCGGGTGGTATTGGGTGGTATTACCTGCGACAGTCATGATTATTATGATTCGGAAGAACATATCAATGAAGTGTTCCTGCCCAAATTGCAGAACACAGATCCCAAAGATGTGGAAGGTAATAAAGAGCCGCTCTATGTAGGCTTTTTCCATACCGGCGCCTATCAGGATCAGATCAGTGGATATGGAGGTATCAAACACTGTCTCATACCTTCTCCTAAACACATAATTGTGGAATATGATAAGAATGGGAAGCTAGAAGATTGGGTATACGCCAAAGAACAAACGGCACAAAGCATGTTGAAAATACTCGGTTATCTCCGATAATAACAATCCCGCTCCGGCGGGATTTTTTTATAAGTGGCTTTTTATAGCCCTGATTTCATGCTATTTTTAAATTAAATTCATTTATATGAAAAAAGCTTTCCTGTTTATTTGTTTACTTACTGCAGGTTATATGACCCATGCCCAAACAGCTACCGACTCTGTTAAAGCGGCCATCAACCAGTTATTTACTGCTATGCGCAACGCCGACTCGGCGACCATTGTAAATTGTTTTGCTGAAAAACATACTTTACAAACATTGGTAAGAGACAAGGATGGCAATATGCAGGCAAAGACAGACCTCGCTACCGATTTTGGTAAAAGCATTGGTCGCCTACCCAAAAATGCAGCAGATGAAAGAATAGAATTTACCTCTGTACAGATCGATGGCCCGCTGGCTTCTGTATGGACACCCTATAAATTTTATTTCAACGGAAATTTCAGCCACTGCGGCGTCAACTCATTCCAATTACTGAGAACAAAAGACGGTTGGAAAATACTCTACCTCGTAGATACACGCAGGAAAGAGCCTTGCGAGAAATAGAGGAATGGTGAATGGTGAATGGTCAATGGTGAATGAAAAAAAATATTGTGTTTACACAATATTGATCGTCAGGTTCGAGTTTCGTTTATTGACCATTGACCATTGACCATTGACCATTGACCATTGACCATTGACCATTGACCATTGACCATTGACCATTGACCATTGACCATTGACCATTATGCTTTCTTCACTATCTCAACAATCGTATCATAACTATTCTTCAGGCATTCTTCAAGTTCCTGCCTGTTAACCCAACGGATGATTTCGATATCTTCTTCGGTTTGTGGTACTAAGGATTGTATGCCGGGAGCCTGCATACGGTACCAGTAGGTTTCTTTGATCACTTCTTCTTTTAACCATTGATCAAAATACTGGTGATGGGTAATACCAATCAGTTCTTCCCTTACAACGGTTGTTAAACCGGTTTCTTCCATCACTTCCCTTACAGCACAATCTTCAATATGCTCTCCCTCGTCAAGTTTGCCCTTTGGCAAATCCCATTTTCCCCGGCGGAATATCATCAAGAGTTCACCTGATTCATTATACACCAAACCACCAGCAGCCAGTATTTTTTTCATTTCCATACCCAAATCTGACCCTAATTTCCAAATTTCCAAATTTTCATTCCGCCTAAGGCGGGACAAATTAACGAATTGGCTTTCTTTGCAGCATGACCAACGAAAAAGCTGTTGCAGAAAAGCTACTTCAGGTAGCTGCCGTAAAGTTAAGTCCCGAACAACCCTTTACCTGGGCCAGTGGATGGAAGAGTCCGATCTATTGTGATAACCGTAAGGTATTATCCTTCCCTTATGTTCGCGATTTTATTAAAAGTGAATTGTGCAATGTGATATTTGAAAGTTTTCCGGAAGCTGAAATGCTGGCCGGTGTAGCTACTGCGGGTATAGCCTGGGGTGCCATGGCCGCTGATCAGCTGAAACTCCCTTATGTGTATGTTCGCCCCAAACCCAAGGAACATGGTATGGGCAATCAGATTGAAGGTTTTTATGAGGCCGGACAGAAAGTACTGGTGATTGAGGACCTGATTTCTACTGGCAAAAGCAGTCTACAGGTAGTAGAGGTGCTAAAAGCTGCGGGTGTGGAAGTGGTAGGCATGGTATCTATTTTTACTTATGGTTTCCCGCATGCCGATGAAGCTTTTGCCAAAGCCGGTGTTACTTATAAATCACTCACCAATTACAGCAGCCTGATCAGTATGGCCGTTGAAAAAGGACAGATTTCTGCAGAAACGGAACAGTTATTGCTGCAATGGAGACAGGATCCGGCGGGATGGGGGAAATAGTGAATGGTCAATGGTGAATAGGGAGGGTGAGTGAGGAAATTTTCTTTATGTTAACGCATTAGTGAGCAGCAAATGGGAACTGTTTTATCTCTTTCATACAAGGGATCGATCTCACTTTTGGACTTTCCGACTCCCGGTCTTTCGGACTGTAAAAATTGTAACTATGAAAAAACAGGTTTTATTTAGTGTTTTACTGATTGCAATTACCTCAATTGCTTATGCACAGCAGCCTAAGGCAGAATGGGTAACCATTAAATCTGCTAACCTGAAATGTTGGGAGTGTAAGGAAGTAGTAGATAAATACCTTTTACTCGAGAAGGGGGCCACCGATGGGGGTGTAATGCAATGGAAAATCAACCTCCTTCAGGGTGAAATTAAAGTGCAGTTCCTGCCCGACCGTGCCAGTGCCGATGGTATCCGTACCGCATTAAACAATGCAGGTTTTGATGCAGACAATAGTAAAGCCACGGAAGATGCCTATAAAAAATTACCTCCCTCCTGTAAACGCTCAGAAGACGGCGGCGGCCCACAACCCAGAAAGCCCTGTCATGTAAAGCCGTTTTATTGAGATAGTCCGTGAGTCCGGAAGTCGGAAAGTTCGAAAGCTGAATATATCGTTATACCCCCCGTACAACTCCCTGTTCCCCTCCTTTAAACGCTGTGATAGTAATATTTTAACCTCAGCGTTCAATGGAGTAATGCACTGATTTTCACGGAGGTTTTAAGAAAATCTGCTTCCGGACTTCTGATTTCGTCATCCCGACGAAGGAGGGGCGGACTCAAAGCCCCATATCAATCTTATGTCTTGCTTCGTAATTAAAGGATATGGTTTTAAAGAAACCGGCCTTACCCACCCGGGTGGTTCCTTTAACATTCACGAGTACTTCCTTATTAAAGAGTACTGTTAATACATTTTTGAAGATGCTTTGCATATCTACCTGGATACGTGAGGGGAGTACAAACTCGGCCTTTCGGTTAATGTGCATAAGGGTATCGAGTTTGTATTTACCCAGATAATGGTTATCAATATAGATATCACAATCTACTTTCCGCAAATCGACCCCGAAATTATTCGGATTATAATAGACCAGATCCATACAAAGGGTTGATTTTTCAAAACCCAGTTTTTCAAGCTTTACATTTTTTACAGAACGATAGTCAAAAGCCTGGGGTTTCTGACAGGCTGTAAATATCAGTATAAGGGCAAGGATTAAGAGGCTGAAAGTTCTCACGGATTCAATTTGCTGCAATATAAGGGATATGCGAACGAGGGCGAATCCGTTCAACCAGAATTCAGATCATCTTTGTATTTGTGGGGAGAATGTGAAAATGGGAGCGGGAAGCGGGTTTTATCTTTAGACTCAGAAAGGGGCGGGGAGTGGATTAAGAACTAACTATTTAATGAAGGTGTATAATATAAAGATACAACTAATTTAGTTAGTATTTTAGCCAATAAAAGCTAATTCAATAAAAACTAATAAATTTAGTTTGATAAAAATTATGTAAATAAATATTAATCAATTATTTATATTGATTATATACTATAAAATATATGATAAAAACATGCTAAAAAACAATGATTCATTCTTTCTTTCGACATTCTATATTTTAATAATAAATGAACAAATTAATAATTGAATATCAATATTTTGGAAGCATTGACTACATAAATACTTTGTTTAAATTTTCGAATATAGAATTTGAAGTATGTGAAACCTTCCAAAAGATGAGTTTTCGGAACAGAATGGTACTGGCGGGTAGCAATGGATTGGTGAATTTGTCGGTTCCGTTGGAAAAAGGAAGGGACCAGAAACAGCTACTCAAAGATGTCAGAATCAGTTATTCCCTGCCCTGGCAGCAGCAGCATTGGCGCACTATTGAATCCTGTTATAACCGTTCCCCTTTTTATGAATATTACCGTGATTGGCTGGAGGGCTTTTATCAGCGTCGACACGTTTTCCTGCTCGACCTGAACAGGGAGATCATGGAATGGTTACAGAAATTATTAAAACCCGTGACTCATTTTAGTGAAACAAGCGGATTCATACAAAATTATCCTAGTGGAACAACAGATTACAGAAATCGATGGCTACCCCGCAATTTTCAGGAAGAGCCTATTAGATTCAGATACCAGCAAGTTTTTGAAGATAGAATCGGATTTCAGCCGAATTTATCAATCCTAGATATTCTTTTTTGTAATGGGAGACTCTTTATATCGGAATTTTAACTAAAATTCTTAATTTAAAAGAAAAATAGTTATGAAAAACATAAAGTTGATTTTTGTAATTAGCCTCATTTCTTTTTTTTCTTTCCAAACATTGGAAACTGTTGCTCAGGATTTTTATAAAGTTCGGATAGGTTGGTCAAACTATAAACATGTCAAACCAGTTAATATAATAAATGATAATAGCAATTATTATGGTGATATGAATTCTGATACGCGATTTGTCGCATATCAAACAGAAACACCTACAGAGTATAGCCCAGAGGTTGAGATAGGCGTTCTAAAAATTGATGTTAGCACCAACACAACTTTGTATAATGTGCTGTTTTCATTCGATCAAAATCAAGTTTATTATAGTAGTGTAGTTGATATGGAGGTGTTTTTTGATAAGCTTTATGTTTTAATTTCTATAAATTTTTCCGATGTACTTCTGGTTACTTTAAATAAAGTAAACGGTTCAATACTAAAAAAAGAGTATGTAAAAATAAACAATCAACAGTTGTATTCTTATTTTGTCCCCACAGATTTACAGATTAGTATATTTTCACAATCCTCAAGCACGCCTTTAATTGGCATTCTTGGAGAATATAAATACCCAAACTCTCCAAATGGATCTAGTGGTTTTTCCAATTTATGTTTACTTTATAAATATGGTGCGGATAATACATTTACCGAGGTGAAATTTTACAACCCCAATCGATGGGGATATTACCATAAAGGGGGCAAAATTATACACTTAGATGCGAATGGAGCATCTATTATATCGAATGACGTATGGGGTGGAGTAGGGCTAACTTTTGATTATAATTTTAATACGCAAGTCGTGTCATCTGCAAAAAATTATTCGATTAATAATATACCTTTTTTGTTTTTTTCTCAAGCAACCATTGATGGGATTATACAATTTTATGGTCAATTATCATATTCGTCAACAGGGACTGATTATTTACCAGGACAGAGTAATGATGTTTTTGTAATTACTCCTGCTACTGGCGTTAACCCTACAACACTTGTTACATATAACAACCCTAATTTTCTTGCTTTTAAAGGCGACGATCATGCTAATGGTAGAGATGCTTTGTATGTAAATTCATCTGTTCTTTTCGGCGGCTACTTGATAAAAAGTGATCAAAATATTAGCCCGTATTATGGAGTTGTAAAAATAGATTATAGCACATCAGATCCTAATAATTATATAACTGGGAAAGCGTATCAATTATCAACAAAAGTAAGGGACTTTTATTATGATCCTAATACAGGAGTTTATCATGGGTTTGAAGATTTATATCATTCTTTAACTCATAATAATGGCTATTATAACTCGACTATTAATCCTGGTGCTGTATTTGAAAGAAGGTATATGTACTATCCGTGGACTGGACTTAATTACTTTTATTATGCGAATTCTCTCAATAGTCATAGTTGTAATGAAAGTTTTTCTTTTAATAGAACATTTGATAAAAGTTTAATTATTTCTGATGACCAGATTCTTGTTGAACATGTGCAAACAAAAATACTTGATGAAATCAATTTGTCAGACCAACTTATATCATCTTTCCCTCACACTTTAGTTTGTGAAGAAATACCTACAAACATCGACGGACGAGTAAATAATGTTTTTAACAAGAAATTTCCAGCTACTTTGAGTAAAACTAAACTAGTCGATGATACTCAACTCTCGGAAAAAGAAGATATTAAAATTTTTCCAAATCCTATAAATGCGAATAATGAAATAACATTCTTGAGTCCTACTTTAATGAAACATATTGAGATATATGATATGTTTAAAAGAAAGATATATGAAAAGAGAAATGTTAATAGTAAACAAGTAAGAATTCAAATTGGAGTAGTAATGTCTTCAGGAACTTATTTTGCTCTTGTGCATGATCAAAGTGGAAGAATTTCTGTAAGAAAAATTTTAAAACGATAATGCTAAATACTTATTGGTTGTTCAGCTTGAGATAAAATAATAATTTATATACTATTAAATTCCTTTGAAAAATGTTATTCCACTATTATTTCAATATTTTTCATTACTAAAATGATATTTCTCATTTTATTTAAAAGATAGTTTATTATTTATAAATTATCTTTCTTTAACAAATTGAAAATGTAATGTCAGTCAGGTTCTTTTTTTTTGTAGCCTTTTTTTTTATTCGAATGGCCTGTTTTGCACAAGATTTCTCTAATAAGGGGAAAGACTTCTGGTTGGGATATGGTTACCATGTTAGTATGGCATCAAATAACGGATCGCCTTTGGCGGCGGGTGGTAGTCAGGAAATGATCCTTTATTTCACTTCCGACAAAGACGCCTCAGTAACGGTAGAAATACCAGCACTTAACTATACACAGCAGTATACTGTAACTAAAGGTCAGGTTACTGTTTCCAATCCGATTCCGAAAACGGGTGCTCAGGATGCCAGAATTGCCGATACGGGATATTTCAACAGGGGTATACATATCACCAGTACACAGGATATAGTAGCCTATGCTCATATTTATAATGCAAGTATATCGGGGGCTTCCTTATTGTTTCCCACAAATACATTAGGCAAAGAATACTATGCGATTAGTTATAACCAATTTTCTAATCAGGCCTTTTCTAATTCATTCTTTTTTGTGGTAGCAACAGAAGATAATACCGTTGTCGAGATCACCCCAAGTGCCCAAAATCGGAATAACAAACCAGTGAACACACCTTTTACTGTGACACTTAATAAAGGACAGATTTATAGCGTAATGGGTACAACTTCAGGTAATACAGGCACTGATTTAACCGGATCAAAAATAAGATCGGTGAGTGTGAATGCAGCGGGTGGATGTAAAAAAATAGCTGTTTTTTCCGGTACTGGAAAAATCAGTATTGGTGGTGGTAACTCCGGAAGTGCAGATAATCTTTTTGCACAGGCTTTTCCATTTGTGGCATGGGGGAAAAAATATTTGACTGTACCTACCGGGTCACAACCCAATAACTTTTATCGTATTTGTGTGGCTGATCCAAATACCGTTGTAAAGCTAAATGGAACCGTTATCCCTAAAACCCAATTAATCAACAACTTTTATTATCAGTTTAAAAACAGTAGTACGACCGGAACAAGCGCGGCAGCACCAAACCTGATTGAATCAGACCTGCCTATACTGGTATCGCAATACTGTACAACCCAGGGAGTAGAAGGTAATTCAGGTGCAATGCCTGGTGGTGATCCTGAGATGATTTATCTGAGTCCGGTTGAGCAAACCATTAATGATATTACCCTTTATTCTGCTGACCGGAATGCAATTCTGCAGAGTTTCATCAACATCGTTGTAAAAAAGGGGGGTGTTAGTAGTTTTAAATTGGATGGAAATTCTATTTCATCTAATTTTTTACCACACCCCGCAGATACATCTTATTATTATGCAACACTCAGTGTAAGCAGGGGGGCTCATAATCTTTACTCTGATACAGGCTTTAATGCCATTGCCTATGGTTTCGGATCGGCAGAAAGTTACGGTTACAATGCTGGCACTAACGTCAAAGACTTCAGCAGGCAGGCTACGTTTGCCAATCCATACGGAAGAATTGATTCAGCGGTTACCTGTGTAAATACACCAGTTAAATTTTCTGTGCCACTTTCATTTCAGCCTACCACTGTTCGTTGGGATTTTTCTGCAGCTCCGAATATCAGTCCCAATACAACAATTAACTTTAATACCAGCCCAACTGCCGATAGTACACCCGTAGTAAGCGGACAAACACTTTATTATTTCAGTCCGGGAACCAGTTTTTTATTTAGCGCTTCAAATACTACTGTATTACGTGATACTGTAAAACTTTATACCACTTCTTCAACACCCGATGGTTGCGGTAGTACCGATCAGGTATATTCTATTCCGATTAAGGTAGTTGCCAAACCTACCACAGATTTTAGTGTTGCAACGACCGGATGCGTGGGTGAAAATGTTGTTTTGTCACCCAGTACAGGCTCTGGAGTTCAGTATTTTTGGGATACAGGTGATGGAAAAACTTTCAACTTTAATCAGCCTAATGAAACCTTCACCTACAATTATTCTCAGTCGGGCAGCTATACGGTTAAGTTAAAGGCGGTATCCGACATTGGTTGTATTACAGAAGAAGTAATTAAGACGGTTGCTATTACCACCAAACCCATCGCTTCATTTACCTACTCAGCCATAAGATGCCTTAATAGTGATATTACCTTCACAGATGCATCCACCACACAATCTGGCACCCTTGCCAAATGGACATGGAACCTGGATGACGGAACAGGTGAAACAATTGCCACTTCCAATGCAGCAAGGATAACGAAATATGCCAGTACAGGTACCAAAAATGTATCCCTTCAGGTAGAAACCAGCACCGGTTGTAAGAGTGAAATTTTTACGCCGGCCACGGCGCTTGTCGTAAATCCATTGCCACAACCCGGTTTTATATTACCGGAAGTTTGTTTGAATGATGCGTCTGCCCAATTTACCGATACCAGTAAAATTGCAGATGGCTCAGAAGCACAATTCAGTTATCTCTGGAACTTTAACGCAGGTACTCCAGCTATTACACCGGGCCCCAATATCAGTAGCAGTACTTTGAAGAATCCACAGGTAAAATATAATAAGTCTGATAATTATACGGTGTCATTACGGGTTACATCCAAGGACGGTTGTATCAATACAACTTCGCAAAGCTTTACCGTAAACGGCTCCATACCGAAAGCCGACTTTGAAGTACAGATGAACAATGTACTCTGTGATAAAGTACCCATCGTTATATTGAATAAGTCAACAGTAGACTTTGGCTCGGTCACCAAATCAGAAATCTATTGGGATCGGGTGAATGCGCCTGCGCAGGTACAAACAGATGAATTTCCGGCAAACGATAAAGCTTATCCGCATAAATACACAGTCAACAATGCTGCCGGACAAAACTTTACCATTCGTATGGTTTCTTACTCAGGAGGCAATACCTGTGTAAGTGAAGTAAGTAAAACCATCACCGTTCACCCAAATCCGAAAGCCGCTTACAGCATTTCAAGTGCAACGGTTTGTTATGATGAGCCGGTTTCTTTTACGGATCAGTCTGCCTTGGCATCCATAGCAGTGCCCACCCGCTGGGTATGGGATCTGGGCAAGGGCAATAGCTCCACTATACAAAACCCGGTAAGGGCCTATCGTGATTCGGGGATATTCAATACCAGCCTGCATGTATTTAGTGCAGCGGGCTGTGGTAGTGATACCGCCGCCATTAGTTTTACCGTATATCCTCTACCCGTATTGGTAATGGGTACCAAGAGCACTGCTGTTCTGGAAGGTGGAGAAATCAAACTGAAGCCCTCTTTCGTATATGGTAATCAGTTGAGCTATCTGTGGTCGCCTTCCAGTTACCTGAGTAGTGATACAGCTTATTCGCCGATATCGAAACCCTTAAATGATATCCGTTATACATTCAATGTAATTGCAGAAGGAGGTTGTACGGTAAGTGATACCATTTTTGTGAAAGTGCTGAAATCGCCGGAAATACCCAATGCCTTTTCACCCAATGGAGATGGCATTAATGATACCTGGAACATTAAATACCTGGAAAGCTATCCGGGTGCAACAGTGGAAGTATACAACCGTTACGGACAAATTGTATACAGGTCGTTGGGGTATAGTAAACCATGGGATGGAAGAGTATCAGGCGGCAACCTTTTACCGATCGGCACTTACTACTATATCATTAACCCTAAAAACAATAAACCACAGATGACTGGATCAATTACCATCATCAGGTGATGGCAGATCGCAGATGTCAGATGTCAGATTTGATTTTTGAATTTTGATTTTTGAATTTTGGCTTTTAATAGGGTTCGACCGATTTTGACGCCTGTTGCACCGTTTATCGGGTTGAAGATGTTAAACCGTGGTGAGATTTGCGTTGGGAATGTGACTAATTATTATATTGTAATTTCAAATAATGGCTTAGGCATGGTACGAGCCACATGTATGATGAAAGCATATGAATTGTAAAGTGAGATATTGGCTGGGTTTTGTTTTTGTACTGATGGTTTTACCCGTACTGGTAAAGTCGCAGCAGCGTCCTTATTATACGCAGTACATCATGAATAACTATATCATCAATCCAGCTGTGGCAGGTATTGAGAATTACTGGGATGTGAAAGCCTCTCATCGTATGCAATGGGTAGGTATTCAGGATGCGCCTGTTACCACTTACATAACCATACATGGGCCTTTAAAGAAAGATGATTTTGGTTGGGAAACCGCCACCAGTATGCGTGCAAGAGGAGAGAACCCAAGAGGTGATGCTTACTGGCGTAGTTATCAGTCGGCTGCACCACACCATGGTGTAGGGTTTACCATGCTGAACGATAAAACAGGTCCACTCAATCGTTTTGCCGCTTTCGGCACCTATTCCTATCACCTGGGCATATCCAGTAACACCAGTCTGGCAGCAGGTATTTCTGCAGGCTTTTCTAATATGAGCCTCGATGCATCCAAACTGAATTTTGGTACTACTACGGTTGATCCAGCCGTGGCAAGCAGTGGAATGATCAATCAGATCCGCCCCGATATCAGCGCAGGGTTATGGTTGTATTCGAAAGATTATTTTGTAGGGTTGGCTGCTCAACAGATCGTTCCACAGAATGTAGCTTTCTCGAATAATACAGTCTATGTAGAAAAAGGAAAACTGGTACCCCATTTATTTCTCAGTGCCGGCTATCGTCTTCAATTATCGAGAGATGTAAGTTTATTACCTTCTACACTTGTTCGCTATGTGTCGCCCTTGCCGTTAGGATTTGATATCAATGCCAAATTCATGTACCAGGATCTATTATGGCTGGGTGGGTCCTATCGATACCAGGATGGTTTCGCAGGAATGGTAGGGCTGAATGTGAGCCACAATATCAATATCGGGTATTCCTATGATCTGCAAACCTCAAGAATCAACACCGTAAGTAAAGGAACACATGAAATATTAATTGGCTTCCAGCTCGGAAATAAATACGGAGACTGGTGCCCGAGGAATCTCTGGTAGGTTAGTGCGTGAATGGTCAATAGTGAATGGTGAATGAAAAAATTATTGTGCCTGCACAATAATGATCGTCAGGGCAAAGTTTTCCTTTACTCACTACTCACTACTCACTACTCACTACTCACTACTCACTACTCACTACTCACTACCCATAAATAACCAAGCGCCGGACTTAAACCTGGCGCTTGGTTATTTATGGGAGAAAAACCTAAATGCGAATCTTCCTCTTTTCCTGATAAAGTTTCTGCTTCAGTTTATCCCATCTTCCGCGGAAACTACTGTCTGCATTCATCAGCAGATCTTGCTCAAGCAGGGTGCTGTCTTTTGTTTCCAATAACTGACTCAACAGCCATTTATTGAATAGTTTTTCAACATCATTCGTTTCCTGAAAATTAATAGGTATTAAGGGAAGGTAAGTTTCTTCCTCTTCAATGGTAGTTTCTTCCGCTTTTTGTTTTTTAAGTTTTTCCAGTGCCAGTTTTTCTGTCTTTTTCTGTTTTACTTTATCTGCTTTCTCATCTTTACTGATTTTTATATCCAGTTTCTCAATTGCCTTGAGTATATCGACTAGAGGCACCACCTGGCTGATATTTTTATCCAATTGTAATTTCTGCACTTCCTGAATGGCCCTTTCAATTTCTTTACTCACCATTTCCTGTTCTTTTTTGAAAGGGATGGTTGTTTTTGACAGTTTGCTGAGTGCTTCCTGTGCTTCTGAAAAATCAAGTTCCATCTTTTTTAAGGATAGTTCCATATCATCCTTAATCTTCAAGCGCTCAGCTGACGGAATTGAAAGGGTATCAAGTGAACGCATAGCCGATTTCATTTCCACCTTAGCTTTTTCCAGTCCGGCCAGTTCTTCTTTCCAATCTGCTGTATTCCTGAAAAGATCAGCACGCAAGGTCTTATAGGCATCATTCAACACTACCGGTATCGAACGCATGGCTTCCTGTACTTCTTTACTTTGCAGGGAAGCATTCATTTCATCAGTTGCTTTTTTCAGGTTTTCCTGCATTTCTTCTTTGAGGGTGCCTGATAGAAAAAAAGCCGGGTTGAACAGCGGGTTGGTTACTTTGACTGCCATGGGTTCAACAGTAACCGGCTGAATATCTACCAGGCTATCTTTTTGTTGATCATTCGTAACAGTACCAGGAGTATTTTCTTTTTGTTTCGACTGGTGGTCAGGATTGAGCCAGGCAATCGAACTTAAAATACCGGTAACCAATAAAAAAGCCAGTAACTGTTTGCGGTAATGAAAACCCTGTTCTTTGGCTCCAATCATTCGTTTTACCCGGTTGAGTAATTCATTCTCATTGGATCCCTGAGCAGCCAGCGCCAATGTTGGAGTGGTCTGTAATTGTGCTATGCGTAATAAAGCTTCAGCATAAATGGTAGCACTGTATTGAAACTGTAATACCCAATCATCACAACTATTCTCTCTTTCTTTTTTAATCTGCCGGGACAGTAGCTGTGTGAAGGGATTAAAAAACAAAGCTATTTCAGTAACAGAGAGTAGTATGTTTACGAGGTAGTCGTAGCGTTTGATATGCGCTATTTCATGCAGTAATACAGCTTCCAACTGCGATACGGTAAGGTGATTAATACTGGCAACAGGTATCAGAACCAGTGGCTTCAGGAAACCAATGGTTAGTGGTGACCTTACTTTTTCAGAAAGAAAAATGCCCACTTCCCGCTGAATACCTAACTGCTGGGCAGTTGTTTTTACAAAGATTCGCCACTCGGCCGGAATTTTCAACAATCCTTCCTTACGTATCAGTTGTGTGTAGCGATAACCCATTATCCAGCGTACACATAATATCAGCATAAGCAGGAGGTAAGCCACTGATAAATAAGGGAGTAATTGTTCGATACGAATCATCCATTCAATGATCAGGGAACGAAAACCTTGTCCTTGTGGCACCAGTGTGGCAATGGCTTCGCTATCCAAACCGGTTGATTCTATGTAGAGTAAACGACTGTACTGACTGTAATAAAACTGCAGGGTAACAATAAACCAGATAAAACCAATCGTTTCGAGGCTTACTGCCAGGATATATTTATGCGAAGCAGCAGGCTTCAATACTGCCGAAATAACTACATAGAGCAGCCACAAAAAAGCCATCTGCCATAAGCTATTGGCGATCGAGTAACCAAGGGCCTGTAGAAAAGCAGACTGAAACAAAGCTTGCATCAGGATTGTTTTTTCAGGTTGTCTAACATCTTTTGAATTTCATCCAGTTCCTCTTTATTGGGAGTCTGGTTACCCAGTGCCTGCATGACCAGCTGACTGGAAGAACCTCCAAATAAAGAATGGATCATTTTACCTACCATTTGCTGTTGGGTACTTTCCTTGCTCACATTGGCGCGGTAGATATGTGTTTTACTACTATCGTCACGTTTCACGATCCCTTTTTCAAACATAATCTGCATCAGTTTCAGGGTAGTGGTATATCCTGCATCTTTATGCTCGCTCAATACTTCATGTACTTCCCGAACGGTAGCAGTGCCTTTATCCCATAAAACCCTGAGTATTTCCAATTCACTTTCTGTTGGTTTGATATGCTTCGCCATGCTTTACGATTTTATTCGTAAGCAATTTACGAGAGAAATCGTAAAGCATAGTGAAAAATTTGTTAAACGGCGGGGTGAGTGAGTAGTGAGTAGTCAGTAGTGAGTGGGAGGGGTTGTGAATGGTCAATGGTGAATGGTGAATGAAAAAAAATATTGTGTTTGCACAATATTGATCGTCAGGGTCGAGTTTCGTTTATTGACCATTGACCATTGACCATTGACCATTGACCATTGACCATTGACCATTGACCATTGACCATTGACCATTGACCATTGACCATTGACCATTG
>NZ_SNWP01000016.1 GCF_004361915.1 Sediminibacterium goheungense
ATTGACCATTGACCATTGACCATTGACCATTGACCATTGACCATTGACCATTGACCATTGACCATTGACCATTGACCATTGACCATTGACCATTGACCCCATGACTATGCGTATACTATTCATATTTTTTTTCATTTTTTCAGTTGCTGGTGTATCAGCACAGGCAGATCCTACACTCAGGAAATATTATGAACAGGTTCGGTTGCTGTTTAAGGAACAGGAAGCTTTTAAAACGGTATCATATGTAGAACAGCGCTGGCGCTTGCCGGGTAATAAAGGCTTTGATGAAAGTATTTACTATGTCGAAAATCTGCTGAAAAAAGCTGGATACATCAATGAAGCCGCAGCTAAATCAGGTGATAGGCTGACTTACCGGATTGAGAAAAGGCCTATGAGGCGGAAAACATGGGAACCTGTAGATGCCGTTGTTGAAATTGTAGGGGAAAAAGAACCGCTTCTTTCATTTCGTACCAATAGAAATATGCTGGCTATTAATTCTGCCTCTACGCCATCAGACGGTATTGAAGCTGAATTGTTGTATTTACCCAAAACTTCTGCAGATGCACTTGCTACACAACAACTGGAGGGTAAGATTATTTTTTCAGAGCAGCCTGTTTCACAGGTTGACAGGGCTATGGCCGGAAAAAATGTTGCAGGGGTAATGGGTTATTCGGTTCCTGCTTATACCCAGCCTGATAAACATCCCAACTCCATTCAATTCTCTTCTATTGCTCAGGTAGACAGTAGCAAAAAGCAGGGGTTTGGCATTGTATTATCAACCAGTGCCAGAAATCGTTTAAAGGAATTAGTTTCCAAAGGGCCGGTACGACTGCGTGTGAAGATTGAGGCAAAATCATATCAGGCTGAAGAACTCACGCTTGTAGCCGATATCAAAGGCAGCGAAAAAGCAGAGGAGCGTTTTGTATTTTCTGCACATGTGCAGGAACCAGGAGCCAATGATAATGCTTCCGGTGTGGGCACCCTGGTTGAAATGGCCAGTGTAGCGGCTCAGCTTTATAAAAGCAAAACTGTTCTGCCGCAGCGTAGTATTAGTTTCTTATGGGGCGATGAAATCAGTTCAACCCGAAGGTATATCGTTGAAGATTCCATAAGAGCTAAAGGAATAAAATGGGGCATGAGTCTTGATATGGTAGGAGAAGATACACAAAAAACGGGTGGTACTTTTCTTATCGAAAAAATGCCTGATCCATCGGCTGTATGGACAAGAGGTGATGAGAAACATACGGAATGGGGTGGAAGACCCTTGCCGGAATCTGCTATTGTGCCGCATTATTTTAATGATTTTATGCTGAGCCGCTGTTTGGATCAGGCTGCTACCAATGGCTGGGTGGTGAAAACAAATCCATTTGAAGGAGGTTCAGATCATACCCCCTTCCTGAATGCGAAAATACCGGGATTACTGCTATGGCATTTTACCGATGTTTTTTATCATACAGACGCTGACCGGATTGATAAAGTGTCTGCCTGGGAAATGAAAAATGTAGGCGTATCTGCATTGGCCGCAGCGTTTACGCTTACTGCCAATAATGAAAAACTCGTTCACTATTTAATTGAAGAATATAAACAGTCGGCACTGAAGAGATTAGCCATAGAAGCAGCATTAAGTAAAACGGCAATAGAAAAAGGAGGTAATAAAGAAACGGAAATACATATACTTGAAGTATGGGCCAAGTTTTATATGGATGCGTTGGGGAAAATGGCAGAAATTCCCTGTACCCAAATGGAAACGCTAACTCTGATTTCGGATGCTCAAAAAGTAGTTGATGATAAACGTAAAGAAATAATAAGCCTGTTTAAATAGAAGGTAGGTCTTTTATAGCAGGAGGTATTGGTGAAAAAAATCTGCGTTCTGATAGATGCAACTATTTATTTAACACAAAAACCAAACAGATTAATTTCAGACATAAAAAAAGAGTTAACGATAGTAGTTAACTCTTTTTAGTGACCTCGTCATCCGCCGCGGCGGAAAACCTGAAACCTTCTGATCCGTAGTCAGATGCTTCCGCCTCAGGCGGATTGAGCTACGAGATATTATTAAGGGTATTTTTTAGCCATTCTCTTCCTTTTCCAGATTTGAAGAATTTTTCTCTTTTCAAGGCTTCGGCTCTTGTTGAAAAGACTTCATAGTAGACAATTTTCCAGGGTCTGTATTTGCTGGTAAATGCAACCAACCCATCATTATGTTGCTGAACTCTCACCACAAGATTTTCAGTTGAACCTTTGTAGTAAATTCCTTTGTTGAGGGAGAACAAAACATAGGCATAAAACATAATGAAAGAATTGGCATTTGTGAAAATGGATGAATAATAGCAATGCTGTTAGCTCTTTCATTTTAGGTTGATCGATTGTAGCCGACATAAAAAAAGAGTTAACGATAGTAGTTAACTCTTTTTTTGTGACCTCGTCATCCGCCGCGGCGGAAAACCTGAAACCTTCTGATCCGTAGTCAGATGCTTCCGCCTCAGGCGGATTGAGCTACGAGATATTATTAAGGGTATTTTTTAGCCATTCTCTTCCTTTTCCAGATTTGAAGAATTTTTCTCTTTTCAAGGCTTCGGCTCTTGTTGAAAAGACTTCATAGTAGACAATTTTCCAGGGTCTGTATTTGCTGGTAAATGCAACCAACCCATCATTATGTTGCTGAACTCTCACCACAAGATTTTCAGTTGAACCTTTGTAGTAAATTCCTTTGTTGAGGGAGAACAAAACATAGGCATAAAACATAATGAAAGAATTGGCATTTGTGAAAATGGATAAATAATAGCAATGCTGTTAGCTCTTTCATTTTAGGTTAATCGATTGTAGCCGACATAAAAAAAGAGTTAACAATAGTAGTTAACTCTTTTTTAGTGACCTCGTCAGGATTCAAACCTGAAACCTTCTGATCCGTAGTCAGATGCTCTATTCAGTTGAGCTACGAGGCCAATCCCTCAATCGGGGTGCAAATATAAGGTTGCAACCAATAACTAACAAACTATAAGGTGTTTTTTCCTGATCAATCCAGTTCGTAAATGCCGGCAGCTGTTTTTTCTGCCAGTTTCTTGGGGAATAGCCATACCAGAAAAGCACCCAGCTGATTGATAAACCCTGTAATCACTTCTGCCTTTTTTGCATACATGGCTTTTACTGCAATGCCTGCCACCGCTTTGGGGGTCATGTTTACTTTTTCGGCCGCACGAAGGCCTTTGGCACCCACTTTGGCTCTGCTGGCAAATCCGGTGTCGGTAGAACCCGGACTTACTGCTGTTACTGATACCCCTTTATTGCGGAGTTCATACCTTAACCCCCGGCTAAAACTCAGTATAAAGGATTTACTCGCTGCATAGGTGGTTAATCCGGGTACAGACTGGTAGGCAGCGGAGCTGGCAATATTTAGTATGTAAGATGGCTGGTTTCTTTTCAATTGTGGTAAAAGCATGGCGGTTAATTCAACAGGCACTGTCATATTCACCTGCATCATAGCTTTATGCTCTTCAATTGTATAATCTGTAAAAGCCCCACTAAGTCCATAGCCTGCATTGTTTACCAGTATATTGATCTGATACTGATGATTTTCAATCCATGTTTTCAGGGTTTCAGCAGCATTGGGTACTGCCAGATCAAGCGATAAGAAATCGGCCTGAATAGCGTATTGCTGTTTCAGTTGTGAGGTCAGTTCCTCCAGTAATGCTGTATCCCTGGCTACCAATAAAAGATTTACCCGTCTGGAAGCCAGTTCTTCTGCAATGGCTTTTCCGATCCCTTTACTGGCCCCGGTTATCAATGCGTATGTCATGAAAAAGGGTTTGCATGAAAAAGGTCAACAGTAGTTGACCTTTTGGTATCAAGATTTTGATGGTTCTTAGTGGTGCACTTTTCCAGTAAACCTGTGATAGAAAGGTGTTTTACTGTTTTCATCTTTGGGTTTGTATTTACCGGTTACAATAGGTACATACATAACCCTTCTGCGGCTTTCTTCGCCAAACTTCGGAGATTGCTTTACACGATGCCATAAACGACCGTCGTGAACAGATAAATCACCAGAGTAAATATCAAATCCAACTTCTCTCGGATCGTCATTATTATCAATAAAATACTTCTTGCCAAAGAGCAGTTTAAACATACCCTGTTTGTGTGTACCTGGTAATACCCGTAAACCACCGTTTTCGAATAAACAGGTATCGAGGTGAATACCCACATTCAGCATGGGCATAATTTTTTGTCCCATGAATAAATCCCGGGGGCTATCTGTATGCCAACCCATCTGTGTAAAAGTACTGTTGGGTGTATTGATGTAGTTATTGATAACCAACCCATCTTTTTCATTCTCAGCAATACGTCCTTCATATGGCTGCAGAAATGCAGTTAATGCTTTCAGACGCTCATCACCTAAAAGATCATGCAATGGATTACTATACAATGAGCTGAAGCAAAGACGCTGAATGGTAGTATTACCCTGATCATCTTTTCCGAATTTCAGCGGAATACCGTTGATCTTGTCTTTCTTTTCATCCAGCCACTGTTTCTCCAGTCGCTTTAATTCGCTGATATATGTGGCTACTTTTTCCTGATCAAGGAAGTTGCGAAACACGATTACACCATGCTTGTCAAAAAAATCCAGTTGCTCGGGGCTTACCGTATCGCCAAGCTTAAAATGACTGTCCCATTTTTTCATTCTGATCCGGTTCGTTTAGTATATAACTGTAATGTTAATTATTTATTACAAAATTGTAAAGTGTCAGGGTCTGTGAAACAAGCAAAAGTAAGTAAATTATGGCCAGATTTCGCACTTATAATGGTACCAACGGCTTATTTTGCATTTATATGACACGTTGCATCAGGCGTTTATGCCTTTATTCATTGCTTTTGCCTGTTTTTTCCACAGTCATCGCCCAGGATTCTACCCGCAGTCAGTCCAAACTCGTCATTTTTCCTGCTATGACACGTTCTATAGAGACCAGTTGGGCTTTTGGAGGTGCTGCCTCCTATACTTTCAGGGTCTCTGCTAAAGATACCTTATCACGTACTTCCAGCATTCAGATGGGGGTATTGTATTCCCTCAGAAAACAGTTGGTTTCTTCTATCAGAGGTACCCAGTACCTGCGTAATGAAAACTGGATATTTAACGAACAGATTTCCTTCAGTTCCTTCCCGGATAAATTCTGGGGGATGGGTAAAAATACGGCTGATAACAGCGTCGAAGACTATTCTTTCAAACAGATGTACATTTACCTGCATTTGATGAAGAAAATAGCCCCACGTTTATTTGCTGGGCTATTATATGAATACCAGCGTGTATGGAACATCAGTTACAAGCCTGGTGGACTATTCGATCAGCAGCAGGTGCCTGGCAGGCAAAACTATCATGTTTCCGGACTTGGCTTGAGTCTTACCTACGATAGCCGCAATCATGCATTTTCTCCTGATAAAGGTTTTTTTGCACAGACTTATTTTAACCATTTTAGTCCCCTCACAGGTTCACAGTATCCCTACACCAATCTGGTAGTGGATATTCGAAAGTATGTGCCTGCGGGTAAGGATGCTGTTTTTGCAGCACAGGCATGGCTATTTGGCAATATTGGTAAATCGGTGCCACTACGTAGTCAGGCAGCTTTTGGTGGCGATAATACCATGCGTGGCTACTATCAGGGACGTTTTCGTGATTTACAACAATTTGTAATACAAGGGGAGTACCGCCGCCATATATATAAGCGCTTTGGTATCGTAGCATTTGCAGGTATGGGAAACGTAGCGCATGAGATCGGGGAACTTAATTTCAGTAACCTGAAATATTCTTTTGGCGGTGGAATGAGGTATGCATTAAATGCTTCTGAAAAACTCAACCTCCGTATCGATTATGGAATTGGCAAGGGCAATAACAGCGGGTTTTATTTCCAGCTTGCCGAGGCTTTTTAATAGGAGCTGCCAAGTTTACTTACCATGTAGACTATATAAGTGAATACAAATGCAGCCAATACATCAATGGTATAATGTACGTGCTGCACCAATACCAGTATAGCTACTGCGAGTGTTGCTACAAATGCGATATACTTATCTGTTTTTTTCGGCAAACAAAGACACATGATAAACATGTTAGAGGTATGACCTGAAAAGAAGAGGTCTTTGGTCATAAATTTATCTTTTCCTCCATATATCAGGCTGGTGATCGGGTCGTTCAGTTTTATTAGACCCGCCGGTGGATCAAGTGGAACCATGGCTATACTTACCATACGTGCGATGCACAATAAAGTAAAAGCCGATAGCATCAGCAGGGCAAACGATGGTTGTTGTATCATTCGCACAATAACAAGACCACTGATTGTCCATATAATCAGAAAAGTCGGTACGGAAACATCAGCAGGGGGGATGGCATGTAAAACCAGATCATGCAGTGTGGCGCCTTCCCGTTTTTCAATATAATGAAAGAAAGTCGGGAGAGAAAAAACAATCACAATCAATACAAGTGAAGCAATAGAAAATTTTCTTCTGAATACAGGATTGCCCCAGGCTTCCTGCCAGTGCGATTTATAGCTTATTTGCTTATGGGTATATTCCTGCATCCGGCAAATATAAAACCTCCGCTTTATTCAAAACGGAGGTTTTATAACAACGGTTAACAGGAATTAATAATGCCATCTTACAAAAGCTTCCATAGCAGCATATTTTGTCATGCCCAAAGCTGCATAAAGATTTGCTGTATTTGCGTTCCGGTCTTCAGCACGTTGCCAGAATTCTCGGCTATCGCTTCCCTGAAAAGGCACCATATCTTTTTGTGACTGATGGATAAATATGCCGAAACGCTTTTTCATTACCTGATCCGGACTCATCGGAATAGCCATTTCAATTTCTGCAATATCCCATTCCTGCCATGCGCCTTTGTATAACCATACCCAGCAATCTTTGATCCATTCATCACCCGCAGCTTTTATACGGCGAAGACTTTCGAAAATAATGTCCAGGCAAACCTTGTGTGTACCATGCGGATCAGCCAGGTCACCGGCACAATAAATCTGCTGTGGCTGGAGTTTTCGGAGTAAGGCCATTGTAATTTCAATATCCGCTTCACCCATTGGGTTTTTCTCTACCGTGCCTGTTTCATAAAAAGGCAGGTTCATAAAGTGACAACGATCATCAGTCAAGCCTACATACCTGCAAGTAGCTTTGGCTTCGCATCGGCGAATCAATCCCTTAATAGCCCTGATTTCATTTGTGTCGCGCTGATTTTTCTTTTTGCCTGAAATAAAACTCCTGGCCGATTGCAAAATATCCTGACTTTTTTTGTTATCGATACCAAACATTTCTTCAAACCCAACTGCAAAATCAATAAATCTTGTTACGAATTCATCTGCTACTGCAATATTGCCGCTGGTCTGGTAAGCTACATGTACTTCATGCCCCTGATCGTGCAGACGCATAAAGGTACCACCCATGCTGATGATATCATCATCAGGGTGAGGTGAGAAGATCAGGCACTTTTTAGGATAGGGGCTGCTTCTTTCCGGATGCGCCGGTATAACAGCATTGGCTTTCCCACCTGGCCATCCTGTGAGACTGTCTCTCAACATATAAAATACCTGCAGATTGATTTCATAGGCTTCACCTTTTTCAACAATCAGGTCCGACAGGCCATTTTCATTATAGTCAATTTCTGTGAGGCTTAATACAGATTTATTCAGTTTTAGTGCCAGATTGATTACAGCTCTCTTAATCATTTTAGGTGTCCACTCACAATCACCAGTAAGCCAGGGCGATTTAATACGTGTGAGTTCTGATGATGCTGCCTCATCAATTACAAAAGTACAGTTGTCGTGCTGCTGGAGAATACTGGCAGGTACCTGTTCTGTTACATCTGCTTCTACTGAAAGGGCTATGATTTTTCCTTTCATTCCCCAGCCCATTAATAGTATACGTCGGGCCTTCATGATAACACTGATGCCCATAGTAACAGCAAGTCTTGGTACTTTAGAGATATTCTGAAACTCATATGCATTGGCCATCCGGGTAGTGTTATCCAGATTCACCAGTCTTGTTTTTGAATGAATGCTTGAACCAGGTTCGTTAAAACCAATATGTCCGTTTTTACCAATCCCCAGTATCTGCAGATCAATACCACCCACTTCTTCAATCATCTGATCATATTCGGCACAATATTTTTTGATTTCATCTTTCGGCCATTGTCCGCTGGGTATATGAATATTTTTCGGATCTATATCAACATGATCAAAAAGATGTCTGTGCATAAAACTCCAGTAACTCTGGAATGCATCCTTTTCAATCGGGTAATATTCATCCAGGTTAAAACTGATCACGTTGGCAAAACTCAATCCTTCCTCCCTGTGCATACGAACGAGTTCGGCATACATACTGATAGGAGTAGAGCCTGTAGCCAGCCCCAATACACATTTTTCACCTTTCTGCTGTTTTTCGCGGATCAGTGCTGCAATTTCTCCAGCCACGTATTTCGATCCGTCTTTTGACGAGGAATAAATTTTAACCGGAATCTTCTCAAAGGAATCAACCATGTTTGACATAGATTTTGATTTAACGAAAATACACCGAATCCTTTACAAAAACCGCAAAAAAACGCAATAATTAATCGTTAACGTACCAATTTTGCTATTTTTCTCTTATGTTCTTGCAATAATATGCGTGTATTTTAGGTGACGGATCAAGTTTCTGCGGCTATTTTAAAACAGGTAAAACAATTCTTGAATCGTTATGGTAAATCCTGATGGAGGCTTTTTTAAAATCACTGTCCTTTGCCTGATAAATATCCATAAACTGTTGCGGGTTACGGTCTACCAACGGAAACCAAGTGCTCTGAACCTGTATCATGAGTTTATGTCCTTTTTTGAAAGTATGCGCCACATCCGGTAAACTGTACTTTACCCGGGTAGGCTTATTGGGTACAAATGGTTCAGGCTTTTCAAAACTGTTTCTGAATTTTCCACGCATAACTTCACCCCGCACAAGCATCTGGTATCCATTCATGATATATCCGTTTTCTTTTTCGTATGTAAAATTATCAGGAAATACATCAATCAGTTTTACTACGAAATCGGCATCTGTACCCGACAATGCCACCATCAGATCAGCAACAACAGGACCTGCAAGCGTGAGGTCGTTTTCCAGTACCTCTGTCTGAAATACCAACACATCTGGCCTTCTGGCTGCAAAACGCTGGTCATCTGTCATATATTCTCTTGTTCTTCCGAAATGCACATCTTCGGTATACGGAACAGGTTTGGCAGGATCGCTGGTATATTCGCTCCAACTGCTCAGCGGAGCCATCAATGGTACGGCTTTTGATAAATATCCGCCTTTGCGTAAAGCATAGCTTTCATACGAAATATTGTCTGCAGGCCATTTGGGTAAATGCTTCCATTCGTTTGAGCCTGAAAAGAAAATAGTAGCTTCCTGAATATGATCAATACTTCCTTTCTGTTTCAGGTAATAATTAAAGAAGGGTAGCTCTATATTTTTTCCATACCATTCGCTCGTATTACTGCCCCATTGAATATTCCCCAGGGTTTTACCATCACTTCTGGCCCATTGACCATGGTACCATGGCCCCATCACAATTTTGTTATTATTTTTTGTTTTCTGCTCTATCGATTTATAAAGGTTCCAAGCCCCGAAACAGTCTTCTGCATCATAGAGGCCCCCCACTATCAGTGTTGCAATAGAAGGTGAAATAGATTGTACGTTGGCACGTGCATCCCGTGCTTTCCACCAGCTATCATAAGTAGGGTGGTTCATCAAATCTTTCCAGAAACGAATAGTATCACCCATTAATCTGGTAAAATTGGGAAGCGCTCCGGTGCGTAAATAGAATTCATAGTTGTCTTTTGTTGGAAAATCGAATCCCTTTGGACCAACCGTTGTAGGGAAGGGCCTGGGTTTACCGAATCCCGAGTAAAAGGCAAAGCCATCCATCAGCATAAACGCGCCATTATGGTGAAAGTCATCACCTAAAAACCATTCTGTAACAGGGGCCTGTGGACTCACAGCTTTCAGTGCCGGATGGTTGCTTAGTGCAGCCATGGTTGAATAGAATCCGGGATAGGAAATACCAAATACTCCTACATTCCCATTGTTATCCTGAATGTTTTTTACCAACCAGTCAATGGTATCATAAGTATCACTTGCCTCATCTGTTTCTTTTTCTTTTTTATTGGGCTGATAGGGTCTGATATCCTCAAAAACACCTTCACTCATCCATCTACCCCTTACGTCCTGTTGTACATATATATAGTTCTCTTTCATGAAATACATTCTCGGTGAGTTCCAGAAAGCGGAATAATTTTTCTCACCATAAGGGGCGCAGGAGTAAGGTGTGCGCGTCATGAGAATGGGATTCTTTTGCGTTGCGTTTTTGGGAGCATAGATGGTTGTAAAAAGTTTTACCCCATCGCGCATTGGAATGTACACTTCTTTCTTTGTATAGTTGTTTACAAACCAGGCAGAATCGGATGTTTGTGCATAGGTTTTTATGATCAATACAAGAAAAGAAATGAAAAAGACTTTTTTCATATGGCCGTATATTAAGTATTGGGAAAACAATATAAAAAAAGATTCCCATGGGGAATCTTTTACGTTCAAAATATATCAGGGATGTTCCTTACACTACTTTGGTAAGCTTGATAATATTGGTGGGTAGGTGTTGGTCAACCGGTGTAGATCCCGTATTTACCACCACATCCCCAGTTTTAAGGAATCCTCTTTCTTTCAGAATATTGATCTGATCGAAAATAATATCATCAAGACTGTCTTCTTCAGCATAATAAAATGCACGAACGCCCCAACTAAGGCTCAATTGATTTACAAGTGATTTTTCCTTAGTAAAGATATACAGGGGTGAAGAGGGCCTATAGCTGCTAAGCATAAAAGCTGTATAACCACTCTGCGTCATACCAACAAGTGCCTGTGCTGAAACATCTTCCGATATTTTACAGGCATTATAACAGATGGCATCACTATGGAAGGATGGAGAATGTGGTTGCGGCTTCAGGTCTTCGGAACGGTTATAACGATATTCTTTCTTTTCCACTTCCAGAATAATCTTACGCATGGTTTCAACCACTAATGCCGGATGATTACCAGCAGCAGTTTCACCACTCAGCATCACTGCATCAGCTCCTTCCAGTACAGCATTGGCTACATCCGTAATTTCACTTCTGTTGGGTTTTACCCTGTCTATCATGCTTTCCATCATTTGTGTTGCCACAATAACAGGTTTAGCTCGGTGAATACATTTGCGGATCAGTTCTTTTTGAATAAGCGGAATCTGTTCAACCGGTAACTCAACACCCAGATCGCCACGCGCTACCATGATGCCATCACTTTCTATGATGATGTCACGGATGTTTACCAGTGCTTCCGGCTTTTCAATTTTTGCAATGATTTTTGTTTTACTTTTTTTCTCAGTGAGTTTACTTCTGAGGATTACAATATCTTTTACACTGCGTACAAAGCTTAATGCTACCCAGTCCAGTTGCTGTTCGATAATGAAATCAAGGTCAATCAGATCCTTTTCTGTTAGTGCAGGTAAGGAAATTTTAGTATCGGGCAGGTTAATACCTTTTTTGGATGATAAAATGCCACCCAGTGTTACCACTACTTTGACATCGCCGTTTTTCTCAATGCTGACAACCTTTACTTCAATTTTCCCATCATCAATCATGATGATGTTTCCTACCACTACATCACCTGCCAGGTTAGGATAGGAAACATATATCTTTTCAAGATTACCGATACATTTTTCATTTGTAAAAGTGAGAATGTCGCCTACTTTAACATCTAATGCATTGTTTTCTATTTCACCTACCCGCAATTTCGGACCCTGTAAATCGCCCAGAATTGAAATATTATATGGTTGTGTTTTGTTGATGTTGCGGATATGTTCTATGATTCGCTGCTTATCTTCATGGCTGCCATGTGAAAAGTTTAATCTGAACACATTTACGCCAGCTTTCACCAATGCCAATAATTGTTCATAGCTATCGCAGGCCGGTCCAACTGTAGCAACAATTTTGGTTTTGTGGTTTACGTGTTCCAGCCCTGCTTGTTTATCCATGTTCCTGTGCAGGTACTTGTCTAGGTTTTTTGACATTGTAGAGGGGATGTTTATTGGTTTACGATCCAGTGATTGGTATTGCTTGTTTAACCAATCAGCTTGCTAATATTTTAACAATTTTCAGCCAGTCTTCTGAAATTTTCTGTTTTGCCTTAATGGCATTATCAAGTGGTATGTAATTCATCTTATTGTTGAGTATACCTACCATAACATTAAAGCGACCGTTAAGCAGGCATTCTACTGCATGATAACCCATCCGGCTTGCAATCAGCCTGTCTAAACAGGTAGGTGAGCCACCTCTCTGAATATGTCCAAGTATACAAACCCTGGTGTCGGCATTGGGTAGTCTTTTTTTAATAATTTCAGCCACTTCATTGGCCCCACCATATTCGTCTCCTTCGGCTACCACAATAAGGTTGACAAGTTTTTTTCTTTTTTCTTTTTCTGTAAGTGAACTGATTAGCTCTTCAATATCTGTTTTGGTTTCAGGGATCAGAATATTTTCGGCACCTGTGGCAATACCACTGTGTAAGGCAATATATCCGGCATCTCTACCCATCACTTCCACAATGAATAAACGATCGTGGGCATCTGCGGTATCCCTGATTTTATCAATGGCTTCTACCGCTGTATTTACAGCCGTATCAAAACCAATGGTAAAATCACTTCCGGCAATATCTTTATCAATCGTACCTGGTAAACCTATGCAGGGAATATCAAACTCGTTACTGAATTTCTGGGCTCCCCTGAAACTGCCATCCCCTCCGATAATGACCAAACCGTTAATGCCTCTTTTCTTGAGGTTCTCGTAAGCTTTGGCACGTCCTTCCGGTTCAAAAAAATCCTTACTTCTGGCTGTTTTCAGTATGGTCCCGCCCCGCTGTATGATATTGGCTACTGAGCGTGAATCCATCTGGAAAATATCATCTTCAATCATGCCGCTATACCCCCTCATGATTCCATATACTTCCAGACCATGATAATTACCTGTTCTCACAACAGCTCTGACCGCAGCGTTCATTCCCGGTGAATCTCCCCCTGATGTGAGTACCCCTATTTTTGTTACTTTTTTATCAGACATTTCTTTTGGCAGTTCTTCTTTCTTTTGCAATTGGTATTAAATCTAACTCGATGTGTATCAACTACACGGAGTTTCAAAAATAAGCATTTGGGTTCAATTGCCAATAGTTACATCTGATTACATTTCAGTAAACTTGCTGTATGAAAATCTTGGTAACAGGTGCTAACGGCTTTACAGGGCAACACTTATGTATAACACTTGTGCATAAAGGGTTTGAGGTATATGCATTAGGGCGAGGACCGCAAAGGATTGCTGTTCATAAACGCCTTATTTATCACAATGTAGAACTAACAAGTGTTCGTTCAGTTTTGCGTGTATTTGAAAAGGTAAATCCGGATGTTGTTATTCATACAGCTGCCATGAGCAAACCTGATGAATGTGACAAAAACCGCGATGCAGCCATAAAAAATAATGTAGATGCTACCCGTTACCTGTTAGAAGCCAGCCGCCACTTCCCAATACACTTTATTCATTTATCGACCGATTTTATTTTCGGGGAAAATGGACCTCATGCCGAAAATGATGAGCCAGGCCCTTTGAATTTTTATGGAGAAACCAAACTGATGGCAGAAAAACTGGTTCAGGAAAGTGGTCTTATCGCTACTATCGTCAGACCTGTATTTATATATGGCAGGATTAGGGAGGGTATGCGGCCAAGTTTTATTCAATGGGTACAGCAGAAACTGGAAGCAGGTGAAACCATACAGGTAGTTACCGACCAACAACGTACACCTACTTATGTAAATGATTTATGCGACGGAATACTACAAATACTAATGTTTAGAAAACAAGGGGTGTACCACCTTGCAGGAAAAGACATTTTGTCTCCATATGAAATGGCTATAACCGTTGCGAAAGTATTAGATTTGAACCGACAACTGATTGTTCCCGTTACATCGGCAACATTTCCGGAACCGGTTATACGGGCAAAAAAATCAGGCTTGCAAATTCAAAAAGCCATACAGGAACTTGGCTATGCACCGCATAGTTTTGAAGAAGCAGTGCAAGTAAGTCTGCAAAAAAAAATAGCCGATGAGTAAGAGAAAGATATTGCTTGTTATATTTCTATTACTGTTGTTGATGCATTGCTTTAGTATTCAGGTTGAAATGAACCAGATCAGAACCATTACCAAAGTAATGCTGGTTCCCTTACTCATATTGCATCTTATTGTTAACCGCTCATTTACATCTGCCGGCTATCTGCCATTGATTGCGCTGTTTTTTTCATGGCTGGGCGATATACTATTGCTGGGTGAGGGTACGGCTTTCTTTCTATCAGGCATGACAGCTTTTGTTATGACACATGTTTCTTATAGCCTCGGGTTCCTCAAAATTCATCCGGTTACTACAAAAGACCGGGGATATTTTCTGTATCCATTCATGGCTTTACTGATCGTAAGCAGCCTGGTTTTCTTCTTTCTGAGAAATGATCTCGGCTCGTACCTGATACCTGTTTTTGTATATATGATGTTCATTAGTGGTATGGCCGCACTGGCATTGCATACATATGCTAATCAGCAGGTTAAAGCGATTGTATCATACACTTTTATTCCCGGAGCACTTTTATTTGTTATCAGTGATGCATTGCTGGCCATCAATATGTTCCGCATGCACCATCCTGTACTGGAAGTACTGGTTATGCTTACTTATGGCCTTGCTCAGTTTTTTATTGTTCGCGGAATTCAAAAAACATCAGAACTTTCAGTTTAGTTTGCAGATTATGTTTTAGCTTCCCATATTGCTTCTAAACTGTCATTGACATTCATGGATTTTATCCGAAAATATATACTACACGTATTCTGGGTGTTGTTATTGCTTCATTGCACCTTTCATTTTTTTCATCTACCATTTGTTGCCATCAGTAAACTACTGCTTATTCCATCTTTGATCATCTATCTTTTTACCAGGAAAACAGAGGATGCTCTAGCCGGGATCAATATTTTTTACCTGATCGCTATGTTATTTGGTTTTATTGGCGACATGTTGCTGGTTATTATAGATGATCTTTTATTCCTGCCCGGAATGATTGCCTATATGATCAATCTAATCTTAATGAGTGTTTTTTTCTGGCAATTGCAACGGTTCTCTTTCCGGAAAATAATCCGGCCATTATTAGTGATTGCATTACTGTCAATTGCCGGCTATCTTGTTTTTTCTTTTCTGGGCGATAAGCTGCGACAGTTTCAGGTGCCCGTTTTGTGTTATATGTTTTTTGTAACTATTACAACTGCTCTGTCGATTAATACAACTTATCATTCTCAATTAAAGAAAACCGGCTGGCTGTTTTTTGCGGGTGCCATTGTATTTGTTATATCCAATACCATTCTGGTGATGAACAGGTTTTACCTTTTATGGCATAATCTTTATATAGCTGTAATGCTTACCTATGGTATTGCACAATATTTATTTGCCAGGGGAGTGGCTGAAGTGAGTAAGCATATTAAAACATAATCCTGCTTTTTTTGGAAACAAGATATCTGTTACAGATAAAAGAGGCATCGGATTTTAATAGAAATGAGTAAAAAAAATCCCCGTTCATTCAAATGAAACGGGGATCTTATGTGTATCAGCCAGCGGCTGATAAGATATGTTCTTAGTAACCCATACCACCCATATCAGGAGCACCTGCATGGCTGTGTGGTGCTTCTGGTTTTGGTTTGTCTGCAATTACACACTCAGTAGTGAGGAGCATAGCAGCAATAGAAGCAGCATTCTCAAGTGCCACACGGCTTACCTTGGTAGGATCAATAACACCTGCTTTCAACAGGTTTTCGAATACTTCTGTACGGGCATTGAAACCAAAATCGCCTTTGCCTTCTTTGATTTTCTGTACAACGATTGAACCTTCGATACCGCTGTTGGCTACAATCTGACGCAGTGGCTCTTCGATCGCTCTTTTTACGATCTGAATACCGGTTGCTTCATCTTCATTGGCGCCTTTCAGTTTCTCCAGTGATTCTACTGCACGGATATAGGCAACACCACCGCCTGGTACAATACCTTCTTCAACAGCAGCACGTGTCGCATGCAACGCATCATCAACACGGTCTTTCTTCTCTTTCATTTCCACTTCAGTAGCAGCACCTACATACAATACGGCAACACCACCACTCAATTTTGCCAGACGTTCCTGGAGTTTCTCACGATCGTAATCGGAAGTTGTATTTTCAATCTGTGCTTTGATCTGGTTAACACGGGCAACGATATCGGCTTTTTTACCTTTACCACCTACCACAGTTGTGTTATCTTTATCGATGGTTACAGAGGCAGCCTGACCTAAATAAGAAAGATCAGCATTCTCTAATTTAAAGCCCTGCTCTTCACTTACTACAGTACCTGCAGTGAGGATGGCAATATCTGTAAGCATTTCTTTTCTGCGGTCACCGAAACCAGGTGCTTTAACAGCAGCCACTTTCAGCGTACCACGTAATTTATTCACCACCAGTGTTGCGAGTGCTTCACCTTCTAAGTCTTCTGCAATGATCAACAATGGGCGGCCGCTCTGTGCAACTTTCTCCAGAATATGGAGAATGTCTTTCATAGCGCTGATTTTCTTATCGTAGATCAGGATATATGGATTCTGTAATTCAGCTTCCATTTTCTCACTGTTGGTAACGAAGTAAGGAGAAATGTAACCACGATCGAACTGCATACCTTCTACTACATCTACAGTTGTATCAGTACCTTTTGCTTCTTCAACAGTAATAACACCTTCTTTACCTACTTTACCCATCGCAGTAGCAATCAGTTTGCCAATCTCGCTATCGCTGTTGGCAGAGATGGTAGCTACCTGTTCAATTTTCTTAGAATCGTTACCTACAGCCTGCGACTGTGCTTTCAGGTTCTCAACCACTTTGGCAACAGCTTTGTCGATACCACGTTTCAGGTCCATAGGATTGGCACCTGCAGCCACGTTTTTCAGTCCTTCGCCGATGATAGCCTGAGCCAGAACGGTTGCTGTAGTAGTACCATCACCTGCAATATCAGCAGTTTTAGAAGCTACTTCTTTTACCATTTGTGCACCCATATTCTCAATCGCATCTTCCAGTTCAATTTCTTTTGCTACAGTAACACCATCTTTGGTTACAGAAGGGGCACCGAATTTTTTCTCGATCACTACATTACGTCCTTTAGGGCCGAGTGTAACTTTCACAGCATTCGCCAGGGTATCAACACCCTTTTTCATTTTATTTCTTGCTTCGATATCGAAGAATATTTGTTTTGCCATTTTTATTCAATTTGAAAATTTGAAAATTTGGAAATTTGAAAATATGTGGTGTAGGTCACTATGAAAATCTGAAGCTGAAGTATATTCATTTTCAAATTTTCAAATTACTACACTTTCAAATTATTACACGATTGCCAACAGATCGCTTTCACGCATAATCAGTAGATCCTGACCTTCGATCTGGATTTCTGTACCGGCATATTTGCCATACAATACCGTATCGCCCACTTTTACGGTCATGGGCTCATCTTTTTTACCGGTTCCGGCAGCTACGATGGTTCCACGTTGGGGTTTTTCTTTTGCAGTGTCAGGGATGATAATTCCGCCGGCAGTTTTTTCTTCAGCAGCGGCCGGCTTAACAATTACTCTGTCATGCAGAGGAGTAACGTTGAGTTTCTTAGCCATACGTTATTGGTTTTTAATTTAATAAGGTTTAAAATCTGATTCTATTTCATCGAGAATTATGCCATTAGGGGTCAATAGGTCAAAATTTCAGTTTTGATGCCATTTTTTACCCTGATCCCTCTATAACACTGTCAGAACGGGCGGCAAAGATGCAGGAAGTTTCCCGTTTCTGGTGTCAATTTTTCATTTTAGGAGATTTCTGAAAAATATTGTCGGTGGTCAATCCAAACCATTCCATCTGCCGTATATGTCATTAAAACGTCATAAAATGAAACTGATCAAACGCATTACAAAAGGAATCCTGATCCTGTTTCTGGTACTGTTTGCCAGTCTTTTCATATACGCCAACTGGAGCGAGCCCAGTTTGGGAGAAAGGGTTTATATGGAGAATCCTACGCAAATCGTGGTTATGCGTTTTCCAGAGGGATTTACGGGGAAAGATTCTGCTGCTATCGACCACTACTTCATGACACAAAAAGGGGTGTATTCAAATATTGTCAGCCTCAATAGCCAGACATTATGCGTAACCATTGATCCAAGAGTAACCAATCGTTCAGCTATACTGGATGCCGCCAAAGCATACAATACATCTATTGTTGAACGTGCACCACTGAATTCCAGAGCTGAATGTCCGGTAAATCTGCATGCTTTCAGGAAAATTACCTATGCCCTGAATGTTCGTAAGTAAATATCATTTCATCACTAACCAATAAATCAATAAAAAATGAAAAAAAGTCTGTTACGTATGTCAGCTGTAGCACTTTCTGCTGCTATGCTGTTTACAGCATGTAAAAAAGATGATGCACCGCCTGCAAACGCTGGGAGCGAATTGTACAAAAGGCTGGGTAGTAATGCCGGTATAAAGAAAGTAGTGGACGACTTTATAGGCATTGTAGTAGCCGATAATGTGATCAACGGTTTTTTTGCAAATACCGCAAAATCCCAGGAGCGGGTAGATGATCTTAAAATGAACCTCGTAAACCAGATTGGTCAGGCTGTTGGTGGACCGGAAAAGTATACAGGTTTGTCTATGAAGGCGGCGCATGTGGGGCTGGGTATTAAAGATGTGCATTTCAATGCATTGGTAAACGACCTGGTTGCGGCATTGAAAAAGAACAATGTAAGTGACGCAGATGTGAATACCATTGGCGGGGTATTACTGCCTATGAGAGCAGACATTGTTGAGCCTTAATCCGGAATGGATTATTTATAGGTTGTATCAAGGTTAAACCTGTCCGTTCCCGGACGGGTTTTTTCATTTTGACCGGGTGCCTGAAAACAATACCTTTGCCGCTTCCAAACAAGTTCTTACCAGATGATCAGTAGAAGAAATATTCGTGTGAAAGTGATGCAGCTGCTCTATATGATAGAGGCTGCCGATACAAGTGTGACCCGTCAGAAACCGGAAGTTGAATTAAAAAAGCAATTCGATCAAACAACATCCCTGTTTGTTTACCTGCTTTATTTTATTACACAGGTAGCCCGCTATGCGGAAACCAATGCGGTAAAACGTGCTTCACGTAACCTGCCAACCAATGCCGACCTGAACGTAAACACTAAAATAGCAGGTAATGAACTCCTGTGGATCATTCTGGAAAGTGCCACTTTCCAGAAAGCGATAGAAATCTATCTGCCTGAGAAAATACTGGATAAGGATCTTGTACAGAAAGTTTACAATGAACTTACAGAAACGACTCAATATCAGGAATATATATCTGTTGAGGGTAGGGATAAGAATAAGGAAAGAGAAATTATTAAACTCATTTTTACCCATCTCATGCTTCCCAATGAGTCATTCACAAGTCATATTGAAGAGCATTATAATAACTGGGATGACGATGCAGAGATGATGGAACAGCTCATGCTGAATTATATTCAGAAGCCAGCCAGTTATAACCTGCAGGAAATGGTGAGTCAGGAAAAATGGCAGTTTGCCAAATCATTACTTATTACAAGTATTGAGAAAAAAGAGCAGGCTACTGAACTGATCAAACCCAAATTAAAAAACTGGGATGCTGAAAGAATAGCACAGTTAGATATGGTACTGATGAGAATGGGCGTTTGTGAATTGCTGTACTTTGAAACCATTCCGACAAAAGTAACCATCAATGAATACATTGATCTTGCAAAAGAGTATAGCACACAACAAAGTGGGCAGTTTGTGAATGGTATTCTCGATAATATCCATAAAGAACTGACAGAAGCAGGCAAGATCCAAAAAATCGGATATAAGAAATAAGTAACGAGGAACAAGTAACAAGTTTTTTTATGAAAAGAATAGTTGTTATTGTGTTTATAGTCAGTAGCTGGATGATGGCCTGTACCGGGCCCGATAAAACTGCACCGGCGGCAGATTCTCATCTGGCAGACACTGCCAATTACACCACCATACAATGGCTGGATTCACTGGTGGATTTTGGTACCATTACACAGGGTGAGAAAATACAGCTGAAGTTCAGGTTTAAGAATACGGGTAATAAGCCCCTTTTTATTACCAATGTGAGAGCAGGATGTGGCTGTACGGTTCCGAGTTATACAAAAGAAGCAGTGGCGCCAGGTGCAGAAGGAGAGGTGATGGCTGCATTCGATACCAATCGCTCGCTGGCTGGAGATACCAGAAAAACAGTGGTGGTGCATACAAATACCCGTAATGGAAGCGAACACAACCTTATCTTTACAGGCCATGTAAAAGAAGCAAAAGTTAATTAGTCATTTATCATTTAAACAAATAACAATGTTTTATCTCAATTCAGTATTACTTGCAGCTGGCGGACAACAAGGTGGTGGAATGGTACAGTTGGTAATGATGGGTGCCATCATTCTCGTGTTTTGGTTATTTATGATCCGCCCACAGGCGAAAAAAGCCAAAGAGCAGAAAAAATTCGTGGATAACATGCAAAAAGGCGATAAAATTGTAACCATTGCAGGTATCCACGGTGTGATCAATAAGATCAATGAAGACAATACCATTCAATTGGAAGTAAGTCCCGGCAGCTACCTGAAGATTGAAAAATCTTCTGTAAGTATGGAATGGAGTGCTGCGATTAATAAGTCTTCAGACAAGAAATAATCATCTTCATCAAAAGAAAATAAAGGTTCGGGAAGTCTCTTTCCGAACCTTCTTGTTTTATCTTTAGCTTGTGTTAAAAATTGGTCTCACCGGCGGTATTGGCAGTGGAAAATCTACTGTGGCGGGTATCTTTCAGGTACTGGGTATTCCTGTGTTTGATGCCGATGCCAATGCAAGGCAACTGATGGAATCAGATGCACAATTACAAAAAGAGGTAGTGACATTGTTTGGTTCATCGGCTTACGAGGCAGGGAAGCTTAACCGCAAACTGATAGCTGATATTGTTTTTCAGGATCCTTTCCAACTCGAAAAACTCAATGCCATCGTACATCCGGCTACCATCAGGGCCGCAGAAGAATGGGCCATCCGTCAGAACGCACCTTATATTATCAAAGAAGCTGCGCTTTTCTTTGAAGCAGGGTCAGCCGATGGTATGGATTATATCATAGGTGTTTATGCACCTCAGCATGTGCGTTTACATCGTGTGATGAAAAGAGATCAGGTGTCAAGAGAAGATGTTTTGCATAGAATGCAAAGACAGATCCAAGAGGAAATAAAAATGCGTTTGTGTGATTATGTGGTGTTAAATGATGATCAACACCTGGTAATACCACAGGTTTTACAGTTGCATGAAAGGTTTTTAGAGGAAGCTAAAGAACCCCTTTATGAATAAAGTAAATGTAAGAGAGGCTTTTGAAAAAGTAAATGGATACTGGAATCCCACGGTAGCTGGAGCTTTGAACGGACAGGAAGTGAAACTGGTAAAATTCAAAGGGCCCTTTACCTGGCATCATCACGACAACGAAGATGAATTGTTTTATGTAGTTAAGGGGTCTTTTGTGATGGAAATGAGAGATCAGAATATTACCCTGCATGAAGGTGATTTTCTGGTGGTTCCCAAAGGCGTGGAACACAGACCCAATGCGGACGAAGAAGTATGGGTCATGTTATTTGAGCCTGCAACTACCCTGAATACAGGCAATACAGAAAATGAATTCACAAAACATAGATTAGACAGATTATGATTGCAGCAACACCAAAGCCACCCTATTACGCGGTAATCTTTACCAACGAATTAACCGTATATACAGATGGATATGAGGCCATGGCTGAAAAAATGTGCGAAATGGCATTACAGGAGCCTGGTTGTCTTGGTTTTGAATCGGTTAGAAATGGTTTAGGTATCACTATTTCTTATTGGGATAGCCTTGAATCCATCAAAAACTGGAAAGCCAATACCGAGCATCTGGAAGCGCAGCATTTAGGTAGAGAAATTTGGTATAAATACTTTAAAACAAGAATTTGCAAAGTAGAAAGAGATTATGGCTTCGAAAGAAACGTTGAGTAAATATAATCCCCTTCTGAATATATGATCCTTGCCCCCCAAGCCCCCAATGAACAGGAACGTTTATTGGAACTCATGCGTTACGAAGTACTCCACACCCAGTATGAGGAAGACTTTGATCAGATTGTGAAATTAGCATCATCCATTTGTCAAACACCGATATCGACCATTACACTACTAGACATACACAAGCAATGGTTTAAAGCAAAAATTGGTATTGATAATACAGATGGCGCCCGAGACACTTCTTTTTGCGGGCATGCCATATTGCAATCTGATATCATGGAAGTAAGTGATGCACTTACAGATGAACGTTTTCATGATAATCCGCTTGTACTCGATGATCCCAAAATCAGATTTTATGCAGGATACCCGCTGGTGAGTCCGGCAGGTTATACATTGGGAACACTTTGTGTGATAGATAATGTTCCCAGAAGCCTTACAGATGAACAGAAATTCACCTTGCGTACACTTGGTAATCAGGTGATGAAATTATTTGAGCTGCGTTTAAAAAATAAAGAAGAGCTTGTCAGGAACCAGCTGATTGAGGAACAGAAAAAGAAACTGGAAGAATCGAAAGCGATTCAGCATAAAATTATTTCCATTATTGCCCACGATGTAAGAGGACCTGTTGCTTCTGTAAAAGCCATGATTGAACTCACCAAAGAAAAAAAACTGACAGAGGCTGAAATAACGGAACTGATGGATTTGCTGGATAAACAACTGGATGGAACGCTGGGTATGCTTACCAACCTGGTTGAATGGGGAAGTATTCTGTTGAAAAAAGAAAGCCTGAGCCTGGAAAGGGTCACTTTAGGGGTTCTCACAGAAAGACTTCTAAATGACCTGCAACCTTTTACCAGTATTAAGGAAAATAAGCTTATTAACAGGGTGAGCAAGGATTGTAAAGTATGGGCTGATGAAAATACACTCAGGTTCATGCTTCGCAATATCATCGGTAATGCCAATAAATTTACCAGTAAGGGCATTATATCAATCGCATCAGAGAAAATGGATAATGGGATGGTGAAAATTTCCATAACAGATTCAGGATGTGGAATGCCCGAATCTGTTCAAAAACACTTGTTCAATCCCACAAAACGTCAAAGTCGTGAAGGAACCCATAAAGAAAAGGGGAGTGGACTTGGACTTATTCTTACCAAAGAATTCGCAGAAGCCATGAATGGGCATGTTGAAGTACAAAGCAAAGAGGGCGAGGGAACAACGGTAAGTATATTCATACCTGTAGCAGTGAGTAGTGAATCGTGAATGGTGAATGGTCAATGGTGAATAAAAAAAAATATTGTGTTTACACAATATTGATTGTCGGGGTCAAGTTTCGTTTATTGACCATTGACCATTGACCATTGACCATTGACCATTGACCATTGACCATTGACCATTGACCATTGACCATTGACCATTGACCATTGACCATTGACCATTCGCTATTTCCCGCCCGCAACTTCCTCAATCACTTTACCCACAGCACCATTGGGCATTTGTATACTGAGCATGGCAGCTACCGTTACGGCAATATCGGTCATGTATCTTTCTTTATAGCTTTTGCCGGGTTTCACTTTCCATCCATACCATACCAATGGAATATGTGCATCGTATGGATTCCAGACACTATGATCGGTTCCTTTGCTGTTATCCTTAAACCAGTTAGGTCGGGGTATTACCTGTAAATCAGCACTTCTGTAAGGGAAATAACCATTGATCAGGCGTTCACGTATGGTTTGCTGCAGGTTCGATTCCCCAAGCTCTTCTTTATCCACTACACGGTAAATACCTTCTTCTTTTTCCATCATTGAAATAATCACTGATTTGATTTCTTCGGTATCCAGTTTTAATGAATCGATTTCTTTGTGGTTGAGGGCAAGATTATAATAGGTTGAATTAATAATGCCGTTCTTCAGTTTATATTTTGACTGTAATTCTGCATTCACCTTTCTTACTATAGTACCCAATGGAATAGAGCCCCCTGGCAGGTTATGTTCTTTAAGAAATCCCGGAACATGTGCTGCCCCATGGTCTGCTGTAAGAAACAAAAGATAGTTACCCTTGCCAACCTGTGTATCCAGAAAATTCAGGAACTGCTCAATATCTTTATCCAGTCTCAGGTAAGTGTCTTCCAGTTCAATGGCATTAGGGCCAAAAGTATGACCAGCATAATCAGGAGAAGATATACTTACAGCCAGAAAATCTGTCTCCTGACTCTTTCCCATTTTTTCATTTATAGCCGCAGCTTTTGCCATTTCAAAGGTATAAGTGGCAGCCTGAGGCAGGTGAGGGAATTTGTAATAGTCCTTGCCGATAAAAGATGTTAAGTCGTACGGAAATGTATTTTTAGGGCCAAGCTCCATGCGTTCGTAATCCTTTGCATCCGCCGAACTCTGCGTGTAAGTATCTATCGGATAAAGTGTTTTCCATCCCTCTTTATAATAAGCATCCGGTAATTTTCTGGCATTGAAATCTTTTACCCACTGTGGTAGGTCAGTCATATAATAGGTGCTGCTGATAAATACCCCTTTCGATTCGTCATACCAATAAGCAGCATTGGCTGAATGTCCGGCAGGAAGAATAGCACCACGGTCTTTGATTGAAATGCCAATCACTTTACTTCTGAAATTAGTGGCCAGGCGCAGTTCATCCGTTACCGTATTACTCACGAGGTTAAATGGACTCATCTCTCCGTCATGACTGTCTGAGCCTACTGTTTTCACTGATTTGTCTTCTACGCAATACATGCTTTTTTGAAGCTTGCTGTCCCACCAGTTATTTCCGGTAATTCCATTGATGGCAGGAACGGTTCCGGTATAAACACAGGCATGTCCGCAGCCCGTAGCAGTAGGAGTGTAAGGAATAAAAGTATTCTCACAGCTAAAGCCCTGGTTCAGCAAACGGTTGAATCCCCCTTTCCCATAGCGGTTCTGGTAACGGTACAGATAATCCCAGCGCATCTGGTCTATCATTAACCCAACTACCAGTTTAGGGCGCGAAATACCTGAAGAAGCAGGATTTGTGCTGTTCTGGCTAAAACCTTTATTGATGAGCAGGATAAGGGCAGATATCAGGAATATTTTTTTCATGTGACGCAATTTTGCTGAGTTGAAGCTGAATAATCGGGTGTGAAGATAAGGCAGCGTGAATAAATGCCCTTGCCCCTTCGCTATGAAAAGGTTATTTTTGCGGCAATTTAGAAACAAAGTAATAATTTAATAATATGGCAGACATTTTTGAGAAACTGGTTAAGAACTATGGTCCGATTGGTCAGCACCGCGAACGTGCGCATGGTTACTTTGCTTTCCCTAAACTGGAAGGTGAAATAGGAGGCCGCATGAATTTTCGTGGAAAAGAAATGATTGTATGGAGCCTCAATAACTATCTCGGACTGGCCAATCATCCGGAAGTACGTAAAACAGATGCAGAAGCTTCTCAGCAATTTGGTCTGGCACTTCCTATGGGAGCCCGTATGATGAGTGGTAACAGTAATTACCATGAACAACTCGAAAAAGAACTGGCTGAATTTGAATCAAAAGAAGATGCGATCCTCATGAACTTCGGATATCAGGGTATCATGAGTGCTATTGACGCCATCTGTGGTCGTCATGACGTGATCGTTTACGATGCGGAAAGCCATGCATGTATCATTGATGGTCTGCGCCTGCATCCCGGCCACCGTTATGTGTTCAAGCATAATGATATAGAAGACTGTGAAAAACAATTGCAAAGAGCAACGGCTTTAATTGAGAAGCAAAAAACAGGCGGTATCCTGGTTATTACAGAAGGTGTGTTTGGTATGGCCGGTGACCAGGGTAAACTGAAAGAAATTGCTGAACTGAAAAATAAATATGAGTTCCGGTTACTGGTGGATGATGCACATGGATTTGGTACACTTGGTAAAACAGGTGCCGGCGCTGGTGAAGCACAAGGTTGTCAGGATGCCATTGATCTTTATTTTTCAACTTTTGCGAAATCCATGGCATCTATCGGTGCTTTTATGGCCGGTCCAAAAATCATCATTGATTACATTCGCTACAATATCAGATCTCAGATCTTTGCTAAAAGCTTACCCATGCCGATTGTAGTGGGTAATCTCAAAAGACTGGATATGCTGAGAACCATGCCGGAGCTGAAAGAAAAACTCTGGAGCAATGCGATGAAACTGCAGAATGGTCTGAAAGAAAGAGGTTTTGATATCGGTAAAACAGATACACCTGTTACACCTGTTTACATGAAGGGTGGGGTAGAAGAAGCTACTGCGATGGTAATGGATCTGCGTGAGAACTACCATATATTCTGCTCGATTGTGGTATATCCTGTTATTCCGAAAGGACATATCATTTATCGCTTAATTCCTACCGCAGCGCACACCGATCAGGATATTGAAGAAACACTGAAGGCATTCAGTGAAACCAAGGCAAAACTGGACGCAGGTGCCTATAAGGCGGAAGCTATTCCTGATATGGCGGAAACGAAGTAAAACAGCGGAATACGAAACAGAGGAATAAGGAATGAAGAAAGTGTAGAAGAATTCATAAAAAAAGCCGCACATGAATAATGGTGCGGCTTTTTATTTTATGAAAAGGCGTAAGGGTAAAGCCCTACAATTTCTTGATCAGTTCGGTTCCCAATTTTACGTATTCTTCATTGGGTGAAGGTGCGGCTTTGGCCAGTTCAATACATTTTTCTGCGCTGGCTTTGGCACTTACTTTATCACCCAGATCGCGCTGAATCTTGGCTTTGAGCAGGAAAATCCAGTAACCGTTCGGGTTGGCTTCCGTTGCTTTGGTTGCTGCACTCAGGGCCTTATTCAAGTCCTTATCCATTTCATAATAGAAATTGGCAGCAGGAAAATAAGCGTTTGGATTTACTTTTTCTGCACTGAGGGCTTTCTCAACCTGTGCACGCAAACGATCCTTGATATTGGTGCTGATGGGTATTCTTACGGCGGTAGTTCCCCATACAATATTCAGATCGCAGGTTTCAGGAGCAATATTGGAGAATTGCATGGTAAAAGTTTCGGTATTACCGGCTGCTTTATCAGCTTTTACTTTAAAGCGAACCACATCTTCCGCTTCTTTATATCCATCTGTACCCCAGTTGCCAAGGCCTTTATTCAGAATCACATCCCAGTTGTCTTTACCCGGAATGGTATACAGTACATATGAACCGGTATCCAGTTTTTTACCACCGATGGTTACATTGTCTGTAAATCGTAAACGGGTAGCTGCATTGGCACCTGTGCGCCATAATTTGTTTAAAGGGGCCAGATCGCTGCCTTCTTTCAGCAGGCTTCTGCCATTGATATTCGGACGCGAATAAGTGAGCTCTATAGAACCCATACCAAATGCCTGAGTAATACGCTGCGTGGTACTGGGCTGAGGCATACTTATTTGCGCAAATGCATGGATGCTGCAAAATGTGGCAGCAAGCAATAAAAGTTTTTTCATACTAATCATCGTTTTAGAATTGCAAACCTAATTTTTTTATATAACAAAAACGATATAATACAGGAATGGCAGAATCAAAATGATAAAACAACTTTATGGTCTGTTGCAGATAAAGTTTCCGTTTTCTCCCAGGAAGGCCCGGTTTTTAGAAGTTTTGTAAATCTTTTCTTGAACAGTCGGCTATGTTTTTTTGTAAAGCTAACTTTAGTTATGTAACCGTTACTGTTGAACGAAAGTATGCATTCAATATTACCCTTGAGTTCCGAACTGTCCCATTGTTGTCTTTGCCATTGCTGCCTGATCAAAAGTATGAATGCGTCAATGCCACCCGGCGGACGAATGCTGGTAGTATCCTTCACCGCATTTTCTTTACTTACCGAACCTGTAAAAGAAGTCTTTCTTTCTCTTCCGTATCCAACTACCACCACTTCATTCAATGTCTCAGATCCTTGCCTCAATGCCACAAAATTATTGGCAGCAGCTGACAGGTTGAGGGTTACAGGTTGGTGACCCAGTGCGCTTACAGTAGCATTCATCACACTATCCTTGCTATTGATCTGGAATGATCCGTCTGAATAGGTTGTAATGGCTTTTTGTACACCTGCAGTCGTAAATTGAACAGTAGCATAGGATAAAGGCTTTTGCATAAAGCCTACTACCTTACCTTTCAAAACATAAGATGGTGAAGCAGGGAGTACTTGTACCCCGGCAACTTTACCGCTCAATGCCTGACTTATTACTGTTCTATTACTTAAGGTAGCAGCGCTGCTTCGCATTAATTGGTCTTGCATCATGCTATCGGTTAATGCCTTTTTTTGTATATTCTCAGATATGGTTGCTGCTTCCTGCAGTTTATGGGTATAAACATCTTTCAGCACGGTAGTTGGCTGTTCCTTTTCCTTAACAGAAGGAGGAGCCGTCTGCGCAATGAGTGTATTTTTTCCGGCAGCTTCTGATAAACTTCTTTGTGTGTCTTTATCGGAAACCTGTGGTGATGGCGTAAATACATCCTGCATACTGTCTTTGTTGGAAACAGTTGCACTGGCAAGCTTCGGGGAAGGAACTGGCTGGTTGAATTTCCATACTATCGTGCCTACACCTGCCAATAGTATACAGATGGCTGCCATTTGCAACCATGGGGCACCTGGTTTTCGCAAAGGAACCATTTTGCCGCTTTCTTTTTCACCTGCAACCAACTGACGTATATCCATCAGGTGCTGCCGGCCCTGATCCAAATCAGCATCCTGGTATCCTTCCAGGGCATCTGCAAGAAAGGGGTCGCTTAACGCAGCTCTCTCCAGTCCATGCATTTCTGCAGGAGAAAGCTCACTCCTCAGGTATTTTTCAATCACTGAAAAATCGTAACGATATGTATGATCCTTAGGCATTTTTCTCCATACATTTTTTTAGATTTCTTCTGCCGTTTTGTATCAGGCTGCGAACCTTGTCCCATTCAAAACCCGTCAATGCTGTAATCTCTTTATAACACTTCCCTTCCAGATAGAACAAGCGAATGGTATGCTGTTGTTCATCCTGCAGGGATTTTACACAGTTATCCAGTTTTTTAAATTGTTGCTCTTTTGCCAGTAAATCATCCAGATGCCCATCTTCCCCCGATTGCATAAATTCAGGTTGGAATGCTATGGTAATATTTTTTTTGTTTTTCCGAAGCCACATCAGGCAATGGTTTTTTGTAACCACATAGAGCCAGCTTTTGAAATGAGCTACTTCATGGCTCCGTAGTTTCTGTACCAGCTCCTGGTAAATATTCATTACAGCATCCTTGGCCTGATCCGCATCTCTTACATATTTAAGTGCTGTTCCATATACAAGGTCGCTGTAACGTAAAAAAAGAACGGCCAGGTGTTCCTGATTACCCGTTTGCTGATACGCAAGGATTAATTGCTCATCAGTAGCAGGTGAAATTTTTTCTATGTGCGCGGCCGGTAACATTCTGATCGACAAGATAATTTTTTTTAAGATGCGTGTGTAATCAGAATTACATAAGCATCCTATAAAAAAAATGTTATGAAATACCTGATGATTGCTTTCCTGTTGCTGTCAGTGGCAGTGATGGGTTTTACACCTGCTGAAATATTTATTCAGGGTATAGTGAAAGATGAAAAGGGAATGCCGGTAGTAGCTGCCAGTGTTATAGAAACCAATACAAAGAATGTCTCGGAAACCAACGCCGAGGGAAAATTCAGGTTAAAAGTCAATAAAGAAAAAACCGAAATTACGGTAATGGCTATCGGATTTAAGGAACAGAAACTGAAAGTTACTCAATCGCAAATTATTTTGGTGGTACTCAAGGCCGATTCGAAAGCATTAACAGAAGTAGTGGTTACAGCATATGCCAAACAAAGGAAAATGGATATGACCGGATCTGTTGTTATACCCTCATCTGTTCATCAGTATAGCGCTTCAAATATTTCTCAGCAATTACAGGGTACAGTTGCTGGGGTAACGGTAGTAAAGGGGAACGGTAAGCCATTCAAAGATGAATGGCACGACCCAAAAAGAAGAATGCATGATCATGAAAAGAATTTTAACCGGGAAGGCTATGATGCCATAACCGAAAATACATTTCAATCCGTTACAGAACAGCCTTTATCTACCTTCTCCATTGATGTGGATGCTGCATCTTACAGTAATCTCAGGCGATTTATTCAAAATAATCAGTTGCCACCTGCTGGAGCAGTACGAATCGAAGAAATGATCAACTACTTTTCTTATCAATATCCGCAACCCAAAGAAAACCAGCCCTTCAGTGTCAATACAGAAATTACAGATTGCCCATGGAACAAAAAGCACCAGCTGATGCTGGTGGGTTTACAGGGTAAGCAGATTGATCTAACCGATTTGCCGGCATCTAATCTTGTTTTTCTGATAGATGTGAGTGGTAGTATGTATGCAGAAAACAAATTACCATTGGTTAAAGCTTCACTGAAACTATTGGCTGATCAGTTAAGACCTAAAGACAAAGTATCCATTGTTACCTATGCAGGTAGTGTTGGACTGGTATTGCCTGCCACGAGTGGGGAATATCGCACCAAAATAAAAGAAGTGATCGACAGGTTGGAAGCGGGGGGGGCTACAGCGGGGGGGGCGGGTATTCAGCTGGCCTATAAAGTAGCCAGGGAACAATACAAAGAGAAAGGAAATAACCGGGTGATACTTTGTACCGATGGCGATTTTAATGTAGGACAAACAAGTGATGCGGCTTTGGAAACCATGATTGAGCAGGAAAGAAGATCCGGCATTTTTTTAACGGTACTGGGTTATGGTATGGGTAATTACCAGGATGCTAAAATGCAAAAGCTGGCAGATAAGGGTAATGGCAACCATGCTTATATTGATGGTATTGCTGAAGCCAAAAAAGTATTGATCAGTGAATTTGGAGGAACACTCTATACCATAGCAAAAGATGTAAAACTACAGATAGAGTTTAATCCAAGGCATGTCAAAGGCTACCGGCTTATTGGTTATGAAAACCGTATGCTGGCTAAAGAAGATTTTAATAATGACCAGAAGGATGCGGGTGATATGGGAAGCGGACATACCGTAACAGCGATCTATGAGTTGGTACCTCCGGATGCTGAAATTCCTGCACATGTATCTGTAGATCCTCTTAAATACCAGCACAAAGATTCACAAAAACAGCCTGAAAAAAATTACGCAAATACTGATGAACGCGTTACCATAAAGCTCAGGTACAAGGAGCCCGATGGCGAACAAAGTAAATTAATAACAGAAGTGGTAAAAAATGCACCTGTAAAATTCGCTCAGGCTTCCAACAATCTTCGGTTTGCAGCTGCGGTGGCTTCTTTCGGATTAACCCTGCGCGGATCTGCCTATAAGGGTAGTGCAGACTTTGATCAAACGCTGGCCCTGGCAAAATCTGCTTTGGGTACAGATAAAGAAGGTTATAGAAGGGAGTTTATTCAGTTGGTCGAAAAAGCACAGCAAATAGCGTTGCAAAAAACACAGACAAATAATGGTGTTTTCGAATAAGTAAAATGAGGGAGTCTGGTCTGGTAAAACAGGTCAGACTTATTTTTTAAATGCAGGATGAAATTGTTGTAAAGTGTTCCGCAGAAAATCACGATCCAGGTGGGTGTAGATCTCTGTCGTGGTAATACTTTCATGCCCCAGCATTTCCTGAACAGCACGTAAATCAGCACCGCCTTCTACCAGATGCGTAGCAAAAGAATGGCGGAAAGTATGCGGAGAAATATTTTTAGCAATACCAGCTTTTTTGGCGAGGTCCCGGATGATATAAAAAATCATCACCCTTGACAATCCTTTACCCCTGGCATTCAGAAAAAGAATATCCTCAAAGCCATTTACCATCGGCTGGTGAACCCTGATATTGTCTTTGTATAACTTAATAAACTTCACAGCATCAGAGCCAATGGGTACCAGTCTTTCTTTGTCACCCTTACCAATCACCCGTATAAAACCAACATCGAGGTAAAGGCAGGAAATTTTTAAACCAATCACTTCACTAACCCTCAGTCCACAGCTGTACATGGTTTCAAGAATGGCTTTGTTGCGGCCACCTTCGGGTTTACTCTGGTCGATCTGACCAATGATGTTTTCAATTTCTTCGAAACTCAATACATCTGGTAAAGCTCTTTTTGTTTTTGGGGTCTCCAGTAAAGCAGTCGGATCTACGGTAACCATCTGCTCTGTCAGAAGGTATTTATAAAAACTCCTGATACCCGAAATAATCCTGGCCTGCGAAGTAGCAGTCATGCCCAGTTCCCCAATCCATTTTACAAAACCCTGCAGGTCTTTTAAAGTGATGTCAGCTGGTGGGCGCGAGCCTTCCTCTTTTCCGAGAAACTGTGTAAGTTTATCAACATCCCGCAAATAAGCTTCTACCGACAAATCACTTAATGATTTCTCAAGACGAAGAAAAGCTTTGAATCCTTTTTTATAAGCGTCCCACATGAGAATCTTAGCATTTAAAAATTTGGAAATTTGAAAATGTGGAACTAATGAACATATAGCTGGCTTTCGTTACGTAAAAATAGAGATTAGTAGGGGCATTACACATAAAGCATGCATAAATCACTATGGCCCGTTAAAACCTACCTATCCATGTAAAGTATTTCTTTTAATCTGTATAGCACATAAAATAATCCGGAAGCACCGGGATTTACTATAAAGTAGCAGATAGCCTGAAAATGAACTTTCATCAAGGCCCGCAGCACATAGTTCATAGCTTATATTCCCTGACAATAATCGGGATAAATAAAGAAACCTGGCAGTTTGCATAAAATGATTTGGCATAACGCAGTTGCTCACCGATATTGCAAACAGAAATCATCATTATCGTTGTACATGGAGCCAGTAAACCTTCGTTCGTTCAAACAGAAAGTAAGACATCATCAGAAAGCATTTAAAAAATTCTTAGGCAAGATTGAAAAAAATCCCCCAAGGCATTTAGATAAAATAGCAGAAACCATTGATGCAGAAGTGTGGAAGGAAGTCGATTGTCTATCCTGTGCAAACTGCTGTAAAACCATGAGCCCTACGTTTACCAATAGTGATATTAAACGCATAGCGACACATTTCAGTATGACACCGAAGGAGTTTAAGGAAAAATGGCTCTATTTCGATGAAGAGGATGGAGATTGGATGAATACCAAACAACCCTGTCAGTTTTTGAATCTTACCACGAATATGTGTGCGATCTATGAAGTGCGCCCTGCAGACTGTGCTGGTTTCCCGCACTTGAAGAAGAAAAAAATGACTGATTATATTCACGTTCACCAGCAAAACGTATCCTATTGCCCTGCCACTTTTAAGATGGTAGAAAAGATGATGCAACAGCTATCCTGAGCTCTTAGCCTATCATAACAGAAGTCATGGAAATCGAACCAAAGATGGTTTTATCATTAAAAAACTGAAGCTGGTCATTTTCTTCTTGTAATCCCAGTAAATAAAGTAGGGGAAGAAAATGTTCCGGTGTGGGTACAGACTGTTGAACTGCTGCGCCCAATTGCTGGTAAGCTGTAAGTTGGTGGTGATTACCCTCTACGATCAGATGCTTAAAGTGTTCATTGGCTTCAATGGCCCAATCGTAACCTTGTTCAGGACTTCGCCAGTTCATAACGCCCAGGTTATGTACCATATTACCGCTGCCAACAATCAATACACCTTTGTTCCGTAAAACAGATAATTCTTTTGCTAACGCATAATGCCATTCAGGTTTTTGTAACTGGTTCATGCTGAGTTGCACCACAGGTGCCGAAGCATCGGGGTACATATGATGTAAAATGCTCCAGCAGCCATGATCCAGACCCCATTGCCGGTCGGGCTGAACCTTTTCAGACTGTATGGCTTCAATGGTGCTTTGGGCAAGTGAGGGGCTTCCCGGTGCAGGATATTCAACATCAAACAAAGCTTTTGGGAAGCCATAAAAATCATGAATTGTCCTTGGTTTTTCCATCGCTGTTACATAAGTGCCTCGAGTTTCCCAGTGCGCAGAAATGCATAAAATGGCGGATGGAGTTGGGATCTTTTCCGTTATGTTTTTCCAGCCTCTGGCAAATTCATTGTATTCGATGGCATTCATAGGACTGCCGTGACCAACAAATAAAGCCGGCATTCTTACGGTTTGTTTAGTACGGGAAATCAGTGAAGAAAAGGCAGAAGTATTCAATATTTAATGTTTAGACATTAAAGTTATAAAAATATAGTTGTATCGAGAAGTTAAAAGATGCGATCAGAAATATACGTCTTCAATGAGGAAAATTTCTTTGGCCTCATGATCTGCTATTGTTACGGCAATCACATCGAACTGAATGTATTTCCATTCCGGATGAAGGTATTGGTACTCTTCAGCGGCATTTCTCATATGTTTCATTTTTTCACGTGATATACTTTCTTCGGGTTTGCCAAAACGATGAGAAGTCCGCGTTTTCACTTCAATGAAATGAAGTTTTCGGTCTTTGAAAGCAATAATATCCACTTCCCAGTGCCGGAAGCGCCAGTTTCTTTCAGTAATGGTATATCCTTTGGCAACGAGAAAGCTGGCTGCCATTTCTTCGCCCTGCTGGCCTGTTTGCTGGTTGGTTGGTTGCATAGTTTCGTTAAAAATTGGTTAGGGGAATATGATTTTGACAGATTTCAACGTTATTTAAAAAATGAACCAGGTAATTGAAATGACCCCATCCTATACTATTTATCCGCTACAAGGTAAAGTTCAACACTACGAATGGGGCGGCTTTAGCTATTTGCCGTCACTTCTGGGGATAAATAATGAAGAAAAGCGCCCTTTTGCTGAATATTGGCTCGGGGTGCATCCGCTTGGGGTGGCCACTGTTTTGAATGGCAATGAACCTGTTTTGCTGGATACTTTTATGGGGCAATATCCCGAAAAAGCATTGTCTTCTTCCGTCTACAAACAGTTCGGAGAACTCCCTTACCTCCTAAAAATCATGGATGTAAACCAGATGTTATCTATACAGGTACACCCGGAAAAAGCAGTTGCCGAAGCGGGTTATGCACGGGAAGATCAATTGGGTATTGCAAGGAATGCTTTTAACCGTAATTATAAAGACAAAAATCATAAGCCAGAAGTAATGCTGGCAATCAGTGAGTTTTGGCTTTTACATGGATTTAAACAAGAGGTGCAAATCGAATCCATATTGGCTGAAACAAGCGAATTCCAGGTTCTATTGCCTCTGTTTAAAAGAGAAGGGCTGGCATCTTTGTACAGCTTTATCATGGAAATGGATCAACTGTCGGTTACCAATCTTTTAATGCCGCTTGTTAAAAGAGAAGTCAGAAGAAAAAAAGAAGGATTGCTCACCAAAAATGACCCCGGATGGTGGGTGGCCAAATATTATCATAACGAAAATCCAATTGGCGACATCGACAGAGGCGTATTCTCTATTTATTTATTCAATATAGCTCAGTTGCAACCCGGGGAAGCCATATTTCAAAAAGCAGGTATCCCGCATGCGTATCTGGAAGGACAAAACATTGAGTTGATGTCGAATAGTGATAATGTGCTGCGTGGTGGACTAACACCCAAGTATATCGATGTGCCTGAATTATTGGCCAATATGCGTTTTGAACCTGTTACCCCTCAGATTGTAAAAGGAACGCCTTTAAAGGATGGCGAAACCATTTTTCATTTTCCTGTACCTGATTTCGCATTGGCTTCCCTTCACCTGAAGGAAGGAGCTTTATTTGAAGACAAAGCCATCGGGCCTGAAATATGGATGGTACTGGAAGGAGGGGTCATCATAAATAATGAAATAGTGAGAAAGAAAGGGGAGGCATTTATTGTATTCCCCGACAATGCTTATCAATTCAGAACTTCTGGTAAGACACAGCTGTGTAAGGCATTTGTTCCTGTGAATAGTGCTTATTCACAATATGAGGAAAATTGAAACGGTAACTTTCTCCAGAAGACTTATTTTTGTCCCTGAAATCTTCCACAATGAAATTGAATCGTTCGCTTGTTATTTCGCTTGTATTGACCGTTTTTCTTAGTGCTGTATACCGTGCTATGCCTAACAGACCCTGGGGTTTTGCCCCACAGTTTGCCATTGCACTCTTCGCCGGGGCTTTATTTGTAAAAGATAAGAAATGGGCCTTTGCTATACCCCTGATTTCCATGTTTCTCTCAGACTTATTGTACCAGGCACTCTATATCAATGGGCTTACTGAAATACAGGGTTTTTATACAGGTCAGTGGAAGAATTACCTGCTGTTTACCTCATTAACATTTTTCGGATTCTTCCTGAAAAGTGGAAAGCCTGTTCAGGTACTGGCAGCCTCTATGGCATCACCAACCACTTTCTTCCTGGTTTCCAATTTTATGGTTTGGTCAGGCGGCGGTGGATTAAATCGTCCTAAAACTTTTGATGGCTTATTACAGTGTTATGCAGATGCCATTCCTTTTTATGGAAATAGCCTGATCGCAACCGTTGTGTTCTCAGCAATATTGTTTGGTGGCTATTACCTCTTACAACAAAACAATACCAAAAAAGAGCTGGTAAAATAATACCCGTTCAACACATAAAGAAAAAGGTTTGTCGGATAGACAAACCTTTTTCTTTTATACCAGTACCAGTTCCGAGAACCAGTAGTTATCATGTTCAAGTTCACGTGTTACAGCTATTTGTAAGGGATGTATAAATAATGGGCAATCGTATACCAATGTATGAAATTCACCATTCTCACCACAGGCATCGATACCCAATGATTCCAACTCGTCTACCAGTTCAGGTGTAATGGTTTTGCCGAGAAAAGAGGGGCCCATTACAGCGTTGCAACTAACGATCATGGTTTTTATGCCGGCATCCAGCATTTCAAAAACCAGCTTTCTTCTATCCTCCAGCCATAAAGGTAAATATGCCCGAAGCCCTACACTCGTGCACACTTTTTCCTCCCAGTCTCTATGGGCCTGTAGATCAATATCGCCAAATACAGCATCTGTTAACTGATACTGTTCTTTTAAAGAACTGAGTGCATCAATAAAATTTTTTTCATACGCCTGCCAGCTACTGCTGATCAGATGAATGGGTATTCCCGCAGCTTTGGCCTGTGCCTGCAAAATAGACTCCGGTATGCCATGACTACGTGAAATCTTACCCGACTCATTCATTACATTCAATAACACAGCCGGCTGCATACCGGCTTCTTTTGCCTTCATCAAAGCAAAGCAACTGTCTTTGCCACCACTCCAGGAAGAAAGCGAATTCATTAATTTGAAAATTTGGAAATTTGTAAATGTAGGACTGCTTTCCCAGAGGGAAAGACAGTTAAAATCACTTTATGATGAACTATAAAACTATTTGTTAGCAGCGTATAAATTAAACTCATTTTCATCCGCCTAAGGCGGACAAATTTTCATCCGTGTTAGGCGGACAAATGCTCTCTCTCAAACGCCTCATCAATTAATAAATCCCGTCCATCTGCTGCCGCAGTAGCCAGTTCATCGCAACGGTTATTCCATGGATTGTCGGCATGGCCTTTTACCCAGATAAATCTGATTTTGAAATGAATGGCAATGGCTTTATATCTTAACCAGAGATCTTTGTTTTTTTTACCACCTTTAAAATCTGTTCTGATCCAGTTATCCAGCCATTTTTTTTCAACCGAGTTTACAATATACTGGCTGTCTGTGTAGATAGTAACGGCTATATTTTTTTTGGTTAGCGATTCCAGCGCAATAATTACACCCATGAGTTCCATTCGGTTATTGGTGGTAAACCGATAGCCGGCTGATAGTTCTTTTTTCTTATTGCCCCATAATAATACAATGCCATAACCGCCCGGACCTGGGTTGCCTCTGGCAGAACCATCAGTATAAATGATCAGTTGATGCCCCTGTTGTTCGCTCATTGAATATAATATGATCCTTTCATGTATAATACAGCTTTGCCCGCAATCGTTACGCGGTCGCCCTGCATGCCACACCATAAATCGCCCCTGCGTTTGGAAAGCTGCAGGGCTTTCAGATTATCTTTTTGAAGTGCGTTGGCCCAGTATGGAATCAGTGTAGCGTGTGCGGATCCGGTAACAGGATCTTCGCCGATAACTGAATTGGGAACAAAAAAACGGGATACAAAATCAGCTTCCTTTCCTTTGGCGGTGATAATAATGCCCAGCGTTTCCACCTGATTCAGTTCTACAAAATCCGGTACTGCATTCAAAACCTCTTCTTCCGATTCGTAAACCAGGAAATAATCACGTGAGCGCAATACCTCGCGGGGTTTGATGCTGAATCCTTCCAGTAAATGAGCCGGTATATCACAGGCTACAGGCATACGTGCAGGAAAATTCATTTCCATAAGTTCGCCTTTTCTGGTCACCGTGAGTAAACCACTCTTGCTATGAAAACGTATTTCATCTGTTGGATAAGCCAGTTCATGAAACAAAACATAAGCTGTTGCCAAAGTTGGGTGACCAGCCAGGTCTATTTCCAGTTCAGGTGTAAACCAGCGGATATCATAATCGCCATCGGAACGTTTCACAAAAAAAGCAGTCTCCGATAAATTGTTTTCATTCGCCAATTGTTGCATGGTTTCGGTAGATAACCAGGTTTCGAGCGGACAAACCGCTGCGGGATTACCGCCAAAAACATGATCTGTAAAAGCATCAACAGTATAAATAGGATAGGGGTTCATGTGAAAAATGATTAAACGACAAAGTAAACGGATTCAGACAAACAAATGATACCGTTGTTCATAATTCATCTACCTACCAAGCAGAAGACTGCTATACCTGAAAAACACCAGTGCTGAAACTGTTCATTTCAGGCTGGTGATTGGCTGCATGAATACTTTCTGCAATGACTCTTCTGGTTTCTATCGGATCAATGATTCCGTCAACCCATAGCCTTGCTGCAGCATAATAAGGGGTTGTTTGTTTTTCGTATCTGCCCTTGATTTCAGTAAGCAGTTGTTGTTCCAGCACTTTGTCTACTTCTTTTCCCTGCGCTTTCATACCTGCTACCTGAATCTGGGCAAGTGTTTTAGCAGCCTGCTCACCACCCATTACGGCAATTTTGGCAGAGGGCCATGCATAAATAAAACGTGGATCATAAGCTTTGCCACACATGGCATAATTACCCGCACCATAACTATTGCCTACAATGATGGTAATCTTGGGTACTACAGAATTGGCTACTGCATTCACAAGCTTGGCTCCATCTTTAATAATGCCACTGTGTTCACTTCTGCTACCAACCATAAAGCCTGTCACATCTTGCAGAAAAACCAGTGGAATTTTTTTCTGGTTACAGTTCATGATAAAGCGGGCTGCTTTATCGGCACTGTCATTATAGATAACACCGCCAATCTGCATTTCACCCTTTTTGTTTTTGCAGATCAGTCGCTGATTGGCAACAATACCAACGGCCCAACCATCAATGCGTGCATATCCACAAAGAATGGTTTTGCCATAATCCTGTTTGAATTGCTCAAACTCACTGTTATCAACAATCCGTTCGATAATATCCAGCATATCATACGGCTTCAGGTTGCCTTCAGGAATAATGCCGTATAATTCATCCGGATTTTTCTTCGGGTCAAGTGGTGCTATCCTGTCAAACCCGGCTTTGGGTTGTGCACCTAATTTCGACATCAGTTTTTTGATATGATCCAGACAGTCTTCTTCTGTTTTAAATTTATAATCGGCAATGCCACTGATTTCTGTATGGGTAACAGCACCACCCAGGGTTTCGTTATCTATGTCTTCACCGATGGCTGCTTTCACCAGATAAGCACCTGCCAGAAAGATACTGCCATTGCCTTCCACCATCAGTGTTTCATCGCTCATAATGGGTAAATAAGCACCACCTGCCACACAGGCCCCCATAACGGCTGCAATCTGTGTAATACCCATGGCGCTCATCCTGGCATTGTTGCGGAAGATGCGGCCAAAATGTTCTTTATCAGGAAATATTTCATCCTGCATAGGCAGAAAAACACCCGCACTGTCTACCAGATAAATGACGGGTAATTTATTCTCCATGGCAATCTCCTGCATCCGCAGGTTTTTCTTTCCGGTGATGGGAAACCATGCACCCGCTTTTACCGTCTGGTCATTCGCAACAATAACGGCTTGTCTTCCACTGATATAACCAATGCCCGCTACAGTACCACCTGCCGGACAACCTCCTTCAGCTTCATACATTTCAAAACCCGCGAAGGCGCCAATTTCAATAAATGGTTGGTCTTTATCACACAAATAAGCAATCCGCTCACGGGCGGTGAGTTTTTTTCTTTCTTTCTGTTTTTCAATCGACTTTTTCCCGCCGCCCAGCTTAATCTTATCAAAATGCTGCTGTACCTGGCCAAGTGAAAGTTTCATCCAGTCTTCATTGCGGTTAAATGCCATATCAGTCATACGAACAATTGTTAGTTTTTGTAAAGATAAGAGGAAAAGGATGAATGAATCATGAATAAAGAGTTTAGAATACTGAATGTAAAAAATATTCAGGGTAGTGAGGATAAGAAATAGGAAACATGGCCTGCCCTGAGCGTAATCGAAGGGTAGTCGAAGGGAATAAGAAATATGAAGCAGGATTTTTGTTTCTTATCTGTATTGTCACTACAAAGTCAGTTTTCTTTTCTCGTAAACAGATTTCCCGATAGAGAAGCATTACTAAAATCTGCACACACAATTTTGCCCGCAAATCAAACAATCAGTATGAAAAGAATCGGATGTATGTTAGGGTTCCTGCTTTTACTTGTGCAGGCAACATGGGCAAATGAAAATGAATATGGAAAAGGATCTGTACGCGGTACCATAACAACCAAAGAAGGTAGTGGAGCAGCAGGTGTTATAGCAAAAATAAATACAGTTCATAAAACAGCGATTACCGATGAAAATGGTGTGTTTGTTTTTATGAATCTTTTACCGGGTGAATATAGTATTGAGATTTCATTGCTGGGTTATGAAAACCAGGTAAAAAAGATAACAGTTATAGCAGATAAAGAAACCACACTTTCTGCTCAACTGGAAGCAAGTGCCCAACAACTGGAAGAAGTACTCGTAAAATCAGGAATACGCTTTGGTAACAGGCAAACTGAGATGGTGGCAAGAATGCCATTAAAGAACCTGGAGAATCCACAAGTATATAGTGTAGTGGGCGCTGCATTGATGAAAGAACAGGTCATAGTTCATTTTGATGATGCATTGAAAAATGCACCTGGAGTCAATAAATTATGGACTTCCACCGGCCGGGCAAGTGATGGGGGTGGTTATTACAGCCTTCGTGGATTTTCTGTTCAGGCACGCGTGGTAAATGGGGTAGCCGGGGCTACCAATGGCTCACCCGACCCCGCTAATATTGAGCGTATTGAAGTGATTAAAGGACCATCGGGTACTTTATTTGGCAGTAGCCTGGTTTCTTTTGGTGGATTGATTAATGTGGTTACTAAAAAAGCACAGGCAGGAACCAGAGGGGAAATCAGTTACACCGGCGGTTCCTATGGGTTAACAAGACTTACCGCTGATATCAATACACCATTGGATAAAGAGGGCAAATTGTTATTACGCACCAATGCAGCGTATCATTATGAAAACAGCTGGCAGGATGCAGGCTTTCGAAAAAGCTTTTTTATAGCCCCATCTCTTACCTATAACGTGAATGATAAACTGAGTTTTGACCTTAATGTGGGTGTTATGTCCAGCGAACAAACCAATGCAGAAATGTTATTTCTCACACGTACCACTGCCTTAAAAGTATTCCGTCCGCAGGATATGGGTATCGATTATTCACGATCGTATACCAGTAATGACCTTACCATAAAAAATCCGCTGGTAAATATCGATGCCGCCATTCGATATAAACTGGGTAAAGGTTGGGTATCACAAACATTGTTATCGAGAAGTAACAGACAGTCGGTTGGCTATTATTCTTACCTGAGTATACTACCTGGCGATACTTCTCTGGCAAGACTTATCACCAATCAAAATGCATATAATACCCTTACTGATATCCAACAGAATTTTATAGGTGATTTCAATATCGGCAAGCTTCGTAACCGTGTAGTGATCGGCATCGATTTTTTGAGCAATCTCGGTAACAATGCCAATATGCCTTATATCACATTTGATACGGTAAACTATAAACGTAACGATGCCCGCTATGCAAATCTGAACAGAGCTGCCGTTGATCAAAAATTAGCCGGAGGTGTCACCACTAAAAACCAGACACTGGTAAATACATACAGTGCCTATATTTCAGATATGCTGGATATCACACCACTTTTCCATGTAATGGCATCTTTAAGATTAGATCGTTTTGATAATCGTGGTACTTACAATCAGCGTACCAATACAACCACAGGCAATTTTGCACAAACCGCTTTTTCCCCAAAACTCGGTGCTACCTATGAACTGATACCTCAGCATATGAGTGTATTTGTAAATTACATGAATGGCTTCTCCAATGTAGCACCCCTTACACAACCAGATGGCAATGTCAGCATATTCAAACCCCAGCAGGCCAATCAGTGGGAGGGAGGTATTAAAACAGAAGTGCTGGGAGGTAAAATTACCGGTACGCTTACCTATTATAATATTCTCGTAAACAATGTAACAAGACCACACCCTGTATTGGTGGGTTTCAGTGTACAGGATGGTAATATCCGTAGCAAGGGATTTGAGGCAGATATAGTTGCCAATCTTTTCGAAGGTTGTAACCTGGTAGCCGGTTACAGTTACAATGACGCCATTAATGAGCAGACCGATAAAAATATACTGAACCTGCGACCCGTAACGGCAGGCCCCAAACACCTCGCAAATCTCTGGTTAAGTTACCGGACAGGAAAAGGAAAATGGAATGGTCTGGGTGCTGGCTTTGGTGGTAATTATGCATCAGAAAATGTGATCACCAATACCCAGGTAACCGGTGCTTTTACACTGCCATCCTATACAGTGATGAATGCTACTCTCTTTTATGAACAGCCGGCTTTCAGAATTGGATTGAAACTTGATAATCTTGCCAATCAGCAATTCTGGAGTGGCTGGACAACGGTTGAACCACAGATGCCAAGAAGATTTTCTCTGAACGTTTCATTTAAATGGTAAACAAATGGCAAACGGTAAAACCCTGTTCCTGAAAATCAATGACTGGTTACATTTATGGTTGGGTATTGTGGTGGGATTTTTTATAGTCATCATCAGCATCACCGGTTGTATCTATGTTTTTGAAAGAGATATCCGTGACTACACAGAACCCTATCGGTTTGTTGCTATCAAAAAACAACCTTACTTATTGCCTTCGCAACTAAGGGGCATCGCAGAAAAGCAATCGGGTGTGCCTGCTGCCGGCGTGCAGTACGGTGTGCCCGGTGAAGCTGCTGCCGTTACCTATACCAAAAAGCCACAGGGGTTTACTTATTTATATCTCAATCCATACACGGGAGAGGTATTGAAAGAAAAAATACTTGAACGTGATTTTTTTCGACAGGTATTAAAAGGTCATTTCTATTTATGGCTACCACCAGCTATCGGAAAACCTGTAGTCAATATCATTGTACTCATTTTTGTATTCCTGCTGATTAGTGGTATTATCATGTGGTGGCCGAAAAGATGGAACAAGGCTAATAGAAAAAAAAGTTTTACCATCAACCGAAAAGCAAGTTTTAAAAGAGTGAATTATGATCTGCATAATGTACTGGGTTTTTATGTATTGGTGGTTGCTTTTGTGATAGCGGTTACGGGTATGGTTTATGGTTTTGAATGGTTTAAGAAAGGATATTTTTATGTAGTAAGTGGTGGCAAAAATTTTGAACCTAATCAACGCCCCTTGTCAGATACCACTGTTCTTCTTACGGATTCACTGAAAGCACCGGAAGATCAGGTATGGGTAAAAGTGATAAGAGATTATACCCCTATACAAGGGATGCTGCAAATAAGCCTGCCTCAAAAAAATGCAGATGCCATTATGGTTACCTATAATCCGGAAAGAAAAACCTATTACAAAAGACAGTTCCGGTATTTTGACCGTTTTACGACCACCGAAATAACAACAACTGTAAAAGATAAAAATTTCGGAGAGCGTATCTATGCTGCCAACTATGATATCCATGTAGGAGCCATTGGTGGTATGCCCGGAAAAATACTTGCTTTCTCTGCCAGCCTGATATGCGCCAGTCTTCCTGTTACCGGTTTTTTAATCTGGTGGGGAAGAAGGAAGAGGAAAATAAGAAATAAGGAATAAGGAATAAGGAATAAGAAATAAGAAATGGCTAATGGCTAATGGCTAATGGCTAATGGCTAAAATTAACTATCTATAAAGATACTACTTTTTATCTTAGTGTATCTCATTATCCGTTCTATCCCGGTATGCGGCTCATATTTACTTTTTATCGTAGTTTTTTGTTTGCATCACTTCTAATGACAGCAATTTGCATCACTGTGTTCTGGAAAAATGGTATCGAAAGTTTTATGGCTATTTTCTGGTTTAAAATAGCTGCTACATGTTTGCTGTATTACTTTGTCAATACCTACAAAGCAAAAGAATTTTATTACTACCAGAATCTGGGCATTTCCAAACAGAAACTTTGGACGGTATCTCTGGGCTTTGATTTTTTGATTTTCATTATTTCCCTCATCGTAATTCATAAAATGAAATGAGCCAAAAACTGGAAGCCGATGGTATTCTGTTGTCGTTCGGGTCAAGGAAAATATTGTCGGACATTTATATACGATGTGAAACTGGGAGCATAACTGCTATTCTGGGAAGAAACGGAACTGGTAAAAGTTCACTGATGAATGTCATATATGGAAATTTACCTGCATTGAATAAATCAGTACGCATTAATGGAACCTCTATTCTGCAGGCTTTTAAACGTCCGGATCTTTTAACTTATTTACCACAGTTCAATTTCATACCCTCATTTTTATCTGTAAAACAAGTGTTTTCTGATTTCAGATTGAATTACGATGATTTTGAAGCCCTGTTTCCTGCGTTTCAATCTGTTTATCATTCCCGTATTGGAAAACTATCTGGCGGAGAGCGCCGGCTGCTAGAAGTATACCTTATCATAAAAGCACAATCAATATTTTCAATGCTCGATGAACCGTTTTCTCATGTAACACCCATGCAGGTGGAGGTTTTGAAAGTGTTGATACAAAAGGAAAAACTGACAAAAGGATTTTTCATAACAGATCACCTGTATCATCAGGTAACCGATATCTCTGATCGTCTTTATGTTTTGAAAGACGGCGTAGCTCATCTGGCTAAAAGCACGGCTGACCTTGAAAGATTTGGTTATATAAACGGATTGGTATAAAGGATTCAATAACTAATCTATCAGAGATTTCGTCACTTAATAAATTCTCTTATATTTAGTTCATCGTATTTCGGGAGTTGATCCTGGGAACTAACTGTAAAGTATTTAGTATGTCGTTCGACTACATTATAATTGGTGCAGGTTCTGCCGGCTGTGTACTGGCTAACCGTTTATCGGAAGACAATCAGTGTAAAGTACTTTTGTTAGAAGCGGGTGGGCCCGATAAAAAAATGGAAATACATATTCCCGGTGGTTATGGTAAGCTGCACCGGTCGGAAGTTGACTGGGCCTTCTGGAGCACGCCACAGAAAGCCATTGATAACCGGAAACTGTTTATACCCCGTGGTAAAACTTTAGGAGGTAGCAGTGCTACCAATGCTATGGCTTACGTTCGTGGTAACAGGGCCGACTATGATGAGTGGGCCGCACTGGGAAATAAAGGATGGTCGTTTGAGGAAGTCTTACCTTATTTCAAAAAATCAGAACACAACGAACAGTTTGGCGGTGATTATCATGGTTGGAACGGGGAATTGAATATTACCCAATCTAAACAACCACATCCGCTTTCAGAAGTGTTTATACAAGCCTGTATGGAATCAGGTATTCCCAGAAACGATGATTATAACGGGGCGGAACAACTTGGGGCATCACTGCTTCAGTTTACCATTAAAAACAACAGAAGGCATAGTGCCGCCACTGCTTTTCTCAAGCCGGTGATGAAACGTTCCAATCTTACTATAAGAACGGGAAGTCAGGTAAAATCCATACTGATTGAAAATGGCAGGGCGGTAGGTGTTGAAGTTATGATAGGTAATCATGGATCCGAACGTATTAATTGTAACAAAGAAGTAATTGTATCGGCAGGTACTATACAATCGCCACAAATACTGATGCTATCTGGTATTGGTGATCCTGTTGAATTGGGCAGAGCTGGTATTAATGTGATTCATCCATTGACTGGTGTTGGTAAAAACCTTCAGGATCATGTATGGGTAGGTACAGGTGCCCATACCATCATCCCTACAGCCAATCATTTATTAGCTCCCTGGAATATGGGGATGGCCCTCCTGCAGCAATTGCTCATGAAAAAAGGGCCGCTGTCGAATAGTCCGATTGAGGCTAATGCATTTGTGTCGCTCGATAACCAATCATCACGTCCCGATATTCAGTTCCATTTTGCACCGGTCGGTATTGCGGATGATTACAGCACGGATATTTATGACCTGAAAACTTTTCCCCGAAAAAACGGGGTAGGGGTCATGGCCATATTGTTAAAACCACAAAGCAGGGGGGCTATCGGATTAAAATCGGCTAATCCGAAAGATTATCCGCTCATCAATCCCAATGTGTTGGCAGAACCAGCTGATCGTTCTATGTTACTGGCCGGACTTCAAAAAGCGATCGGTCTGATGCGTAGTCATGCCCTGGATGCTTATTTTGAAAACGGAATGGTGTTACCCGCAGAACCAGATAATGAATCTTCGCTGCATGCACATATCAACAGAAGTTTAGAAACCTTGTACCACCCGGTAGGCACCTGTAAAATGGGGGAAGATTCATTGGCCGTAACCGATAGCCAACTCAGGGTACATGGTATCAAAGCCTTGAGGGTGGTTGACGCTTCTGTTATGCCCATTATTGTGGCAGGAAATACCAATGCGGCTACCATTATGATTGCCGAAAAAGCTTCCGATCTCATAAAATCAGCCAACTAACTTAGTTTTGCCTCCCTGTTTGGAAACTATTGTGTTGTATTTACACATTAAATAATTACTTTGTGACTTCTAAAACTGCTCAAGTGGCTACGACCAAGAAAACGATTGCTCCCAAAAAAGGCCAACCTGTGTCTGTACCTGAAGTGGTAACAAAGAAAAAGAATACCGCTGCAAAAAAAAAGGTGAAGACCCCGCCCGCTGCTAAAAAGTCGGCAGTGAAGGCGGTCACAGGTGTTAAACATATCACTTTTCAATTACGCTTTCATACCAGTTTCGGACAGGACCTGCTGATTCTTGGCGATCACCCTTTACTGGGTAATGGCCAACCTGAACAGGCCGTACCCATGCAGTACTTTAATGAAGAATATTGGGTATTAACTGTTCCATTTGAAACGGCAGATTGCACAGGGCCGGTTACCTACCATTATTTGTTAAGAAATGCCGATGGAAGTATACAGCACGATTGGGGTAATGATAAATCATTTGATCCGAAATCGCTGAAAGTAACTGAACTGCATATTATCGATACATGGAACTATGCAGGGTATTTTGAAAATGCTTTTTATACGGAGCCGTTTACGAAAGTATTGCTTCGCTCTAACGCAATACATGTAAAAACAAAGAAGGTAACATCTGTTTCACATATACTCAGTGTAAAAACCCCTTTGTTACAGAAAGGACAAACAGTTTGTGTGTTAGGTAGCGGTAATACATTTGGATACTGGGATAGTAGCGACCCATTGCTGATGAGTAAAGATGATGGCAGTGATTTTTATCGGATTGAATTGAACCTGAGTAAAGAAAATTTTCCGATAGCCTATAAATATGGAGTCTACGATACTATCGCACAACGATTGGTTAGGTATGAAGATGGCAATAACCGTATCCTGCATGAAGCATCTGTAAAAGATAAGCTCATGATGGTAAATGACGGTTTTGCGGTATTACCCAATAATGTATGGAAAGGAGCAGGTGTTGCGATTCCTGTATTCAGTATCAGAACCGAACATGGTTTAGGCGTTGGCGAGTTTACGGATCTCAAAAAAATGGTAGACTGGGCTGTTAAAGCCGGGTTGAAGATGATTCAGTTATTGCCTGTCAACGACACTACAGCCACACATAGCTGGACAGATTCTTATCCCTATGCTGCTATTTCAGCTTTTGCATTACACCCGCTTTACCTGAACCTGGATGCATTGGTAAAAGATGATGTGAAATTGCAGAAACAAATCAATGTAGAAAAAGCAAAATTAAACGCACTGCCCGAAATTGATTATGAAGCTGTGATTGGTTTTAAAACGAAGCTGATACAGAAAATATATACAGCAAAAGGACAGGATACACTTTCATCAGCCGGATTTCAGGAATACTTTGAGCAGAATAAACACTGGTTACAATCATACGCTGCTTTCTGTTACCTCCGAGATCAGTATGGTACGGTTGATTTTAACCAATGGCCGGCATACAGACATTTTAACCAGCAGGAAATAGACTTTTTAACAGCCAGAGAATCGGCTGCCCATACGGAGATAGCGCTTCATTATTATGTACAATACCAACTCCATGTACAATTAAAAGAAGCCACTGCCTATGCACACGATCATGGTATTATAGTGAAAGGAGATATTGCCATCGGAGTTTACCGCCATGGAGCTGATGCATGGCAGCATCCTGAATTGTATCATATGGATGCACAGGCAGGTGCTCCACCGGATGATTTTGCAGTAGCGGGTCAGAACTGGGGCTTTCCTACCTATAACTGGCAACAGATGCAGGCCGATGGCTTTGCATGGTGGAAACAGCGTTTTGAGCAGATGGGTTACTATTTCGATGCATTCCGTATTGATCATATCCTTGGATTCTTCCGCATATGGAGTATTCCCATGGATGCGGTAGAAGGTATACTCGGTCGTTTTGTGCCGGCCATTCCGGTTCATATCAATGAATTTCAGCAGAGAGGTATTTCTTTCGATCATCACCGGTTTACCAAACCCTTTATCAATGACAATATTTTATGGGAACTGTTCGGATACGATAATGAATTGGTGAAAAAAGAGTTTCTGGATTATGATGGTTTTGGTCATTATACCCTAAAGCCTTCGTTTGCCACGCAAAGAAAGGTAGAAACTCATTTTCATACACTGGAACAAGACGAACAACATGAAAAAGTAAAGAAGGGACTGTATAACCTGATCAGTAATGTGATACTGTTTCCTGCCGCAGAAAACGATCATGAGCATTTTCATTTCCGTATCGGTATAGAGAATACTTCTTCTTATCGCTACTTAGACACACATGTGCAGGGTTTGCTGAAAGATTTGTATGTTGATTATTTCTATCGTCGTCAGGATGAATTCTGGAAACAGGAAGCCTTACAAAAATTACCTGCATTAAAGCGGGTAACCAATATGCTGATCTGTGGAGAAGACCTGGGTATGGTACCCGATTGTGTGCCCGATGTAATGAAACAACTGGGTTTGTTAAGTCTCGAAATACAAAGGATGCCGAAAGATCCGAAAAAAGATTTCTTTCATCCCAATGATGCACCTTACCTGAGTGTGGTAACACCTTCCACACATGATATGAGTACTATACGTGGCTGGTGGGAAGAAGACCGTGAACGGATTCAACAGTTTTATAACCATGAACTCGGTCAATGGGGTGAAGCACCTGCGTATTGTGAAGCCTGGATCAATCAGGCTATTGTATTGCAACATTTGTATTCACCGGCTATGTGGGCTGTGTTTCAGTTACAGGATTTATTAGGTATGAATGCTGCTTTGCGTAGAGAAGATCCCAATCAGGAAAGAATCAATATACCTGCCAATCCCAAACACTACTGGCGCTACCGTATGCACCTGAGTATGGAAGAACTAATGAAAGAAGTGTCTTTTACCAATGAGTTAAAAGGATATATTGAAGCAAGCGGAAGAAGCTGAGAAAATTAGAAATAAGGAACAGGAAATAACTAAGTGATGTCAGATAGCAGATGTAAAATCTGATATCTGACATCTGCCATCTGACATTCTTCCTCTATCTTTACGCTTCCAAAAACAATTCCCTTGAAGCTGAGTTACCGGGCTGTTAATCTGCCTTTTCAATATCCTTTTACAATATCAAACGGTAGAACCAAAACACACCAGCCATCTTTAATAGTGGCGCTTGAATTAGGACCTTTTATGGGGTTTGGGGAAGCACCCGCTATTACCTATTACAATATTACGGTGGAAGAGATGATGGCTGATCTGGAGAAGTACCGTAAGATGATTGAAAAGTTTGCCCTTACAGAGCCGGAACGTTACTGGCATTACCTGCATCACCTGATTCCCAATAATCCATTTTTGGTTTGCGCACTGGATATGGCCTGCTGGGATCTATTCGGAAAAATGAAAGGGAAACCGGTTTATCAGTTATGGGAAACCCAATGGGAAAATACACCTGTAACTGATTACACGATTGGCATCGATACCATCGATATTATGATCAATAAAATGAAAGCTCATCCGTGGCCGGTATATAAAATTAAGCTGGGTACACCACAGGATATTGCGATTATAGAAGCCTTACGACAGTACACAGATGCTACTTTCAGAATTGATGCCAATGCCGGTTGGACTATTGAGGAAGCATTGAGTAAAATTCCGCAATTGGCTACACTGGGTGTAGAGTTTATTGAACAGCCCTTAGCAAAAGATAACTGGGAGGGGATGAAAATACTCTATGAAAAGTCTGCATTGCCCCTGTATGCGGATGAGTCATGTGTATCAGAGCATGATGTTAAAAAATGTGCCGGTCATTTTCATGGTATCAATATTAAATTAACTAAATGCAGTGGTATGACACCTGCGTTGCGAATGATTCAGGAAGCACGAACGCTGGGTTTAAAAGTTATGATGGGTAGTATGAATGAATCTACCATCGGTTCTGCAGCCATTGCACAATTTCTGCCGCAACTGGATTATGTTGATATGGATGGCCCTTTGTTACTGGCCGAAGATATTGCTACGGGACTTCAATATAACGATGGACATATTACCTTATCGGGAAATCCTGGATTAGGTATTCGACTCTCCTGATTCATAGTATTAAATCTTTCCTTCTCCCTTTCTCCCTGCAAAAAACCGTTACGCATTTTCGTAAACTACTAATTCAAAATGTTTCTCGCAGGGAGAATGGAAGGTGGTTATGGGAATTCACTTTTTTATAACAGTTCTTTCTTTTTCTGGCATTGCGTTTGGCTTATACAAAGTATAAAACCATTCATCATGAAAAAGAAAATTTTACCCATTACAATCCTGCTTTCTATATTCATTATCAACACACCCGATGCACAGGTAAGGGTAAACCTCAATGTGAATATCGGTCAGCGACCAGCCTGGGGACTTCCCGGTAACTATGCAGGTGATTTCTATTATTTTCCTGAAATTGATGTGTATTACAATATCCCCCAACGCAGGTTTGTGTACCTCGATAGAGGTAACTGGATTTATGTGAATGATTTGCCCCGTGCTTACAGAGGTTTTGATCTCTATCGAGGTCAGAAAATAGTGATCAATGATCCAAATCCTTTTATCCGTCCGAATTATTACCGTGAAAGATACGGCCGTCAGTATATGGCATACAGACCCCCGGTAGTAATTGTTGACAAAAGAAGAGGCCATGACCGAGATGATGACCGTTGGGAAAGACGAGGCCATGATCGCAGAAGGTGGTGATAGAAACAGAGGAACAGAGAAATATCCAATATAGAATTTCGAAGTTGGTTATTCTTCTATTTCTCTGTTCCTCTGTTTCATTTGTTTATGTCTCGTTTAGTACCGATTTTCGGGGTATGACACCGGAAAGAAGAGAGAAGCTATTACGCGTTTTACATAACAGACAGGCGGATTTAGCTGTTGTTATGGAAAATGTACAGGATCCACACAATATATCGGCCGTTATGCGTACCTGTGATGCGGTGGGTATACAGGACATCTATATTCTCAACACAAAGATCCCGCGGCACCAGAAATTCGGGGCCAAGAGTAGTAGTAGCGCTGCCAAATGGTTAACGGTGCATCAGTATGAAGATGCGCAGCTGTGTTTTGCAGACCTGAGAAAGCATTACAGTAAAATTTTAACGACCCATCTTTCATCTGACGCGGTTAGTTTATACGATATCGATTTTACAGAGAGTATCGCGCTGGTATTTGGTAACGAACATGCGGGTGTTAGTGATGAAATCAGGGTTTTGTCTGATGGTAATTTTATCATCCCGCAAATGGGGATTATCCAGAGTCTGAACATTTCTGTGGCCTGTGCTGTAAGTATTTACGAAGCAAGCCGTCAGAAGAAACTGGCAGGGCATTATGATCGCATTTCAATGCCGGCCGAAAGACAGGATCAACTATTGACGGAATGGGGCTTTAAAGAATTAGATTAATTTCTAACCTTTCTCCGGGCTTCAGTCCGGAGAAAGGTTAGAAAAGTGTCACCACTAATTTGAAAATATGAAGAAGATAATAGCATTGGCACTTTTACTGTTCGTTTTCTATCAAACGCAGGCACAGGTTCCTCAGATCAGAAAAGTAAAGATCAATGAACTCATAAAGATCATTGATACCACATCGGTGCCATTGGTGGTAAATTTCTGGGCCAGCTGGTGCGCGCCTTGTATCAAGGAAATTCCCTGGTTTGAGAAATCAGTAGCCGCCTTCAGTGACCAGAAGGTGAAATTATTATTGGTAAGTCTCGATTTTGCAGATGACTATCCAAAAGGGATTGCAGCCTTCGCAAAAAAGAATAATTATACCTCTTCCATTGTATGGCTGGATGAAACCAATGCGGATGACTTCTGTCCGAAAATTGACAAACAATGGGATGGTGCTATTCCGGTTACCTTGATGGTAAACAAAAAGAAGGGCTACCGGAAATTTTATGCCCAGCAATTACCCGAACAGCGTTTACTGATGGAATTAAAAGCCTTAACCGCGCAGTAAGCTACTGGTACTCATTTTCACTTTCTTTTGCCTGCTTGTCCAGCTTATGGGTTAAGTAGATAGCATAAACCAATGCAATCAGGCTGCAGGTGCCTAATACAATACCTTTTATACTTCCATAATTGATGCCTTGTGCAATAGCATAAGCAATCAATACCAGCATGATGATAATGAATAGAGGTCTCATAAAACAGAGGTTTGGTTATAAAAAAGATGCTGGTGTCGGTCATTTCCATAAAAAAAGCGTGGTAATTTTAAAAACTACCACGCTTTTTTATGTATGGGGGGATTAACTTCGTTTAATTGAACAGCCAACCGAACGGCTTTCTTTCAGGGAAACTGACTTGCCATTTACCAGTTCTGTGATGGCTTCTCTGGCATGCACTCTTTTTACACTACCTGCATCTGATGGGTTATCATCGATAGCACCTTTATATTGTAACTTGCCATTTGCGTCAAATAAGAAAAGCTCAGGTGTGCGTGTAGCACCAAAAGCATTGGCCAGTTTAGAATCCTCATCAACCACGTATGGAAAGTTGTATTGCTGGTTTTTAGCATATTCTTTCATGGCTGCATACGAATCAGCATCATCTCTGGAGCCTTCATTCGAGTTAAGCAGTATGATGCCAATATTATTTTGTTTGGCATAGGCTGCGATATCCAGGGTTCTTTGCTGGTTCTTCACTACATATGGACAGGTGTTGCAGGAAAACATCACGAGTACGCCATTTTTTTGCATGGCATCCTTAATGGATAATTCTTTTCCTGATACATCCTTCAGTTTAACATCACCCATTGGCAGGTTGGCACCAACGGCAATGGATTGCGCATGGGTAACTACCATCATGCCCAGCAACAGTGCCGAAAAAAGCATTTTTTTCATAAGTGTATGTTTTATTAATGATAACAGATAAAATCCTATCTGGTTGAGCTAGTATGGTTCTTCAGCAGGTGCAGTATACAGGATCAGGCAGGTTGAGCAGCTTCTTTTTGCTGGCGTAATTCAGCCTCTTTCGTAAGGTAAGTAATACTTACGTTTAATTCAAATCCTATCAATAAAATTAACGAATTAATGTACATAAGCAGCATCAGAATCAGCACGGTTCCAATAGATCCATAAATGCGATTATAACTTGAGCTGGCAAATAAGCTTACCCAATATGAAAATACCAATGTGGTGGCCAGTGTGAGAAATGTAGCCAGCAGTGATCCAGGTGAAACAAGCTTCCAGCGCTTTGTAACCGATGGGCCATAGCGGTAAGTAAGCGCAATACCATAAAAAACCAACCCGATAATAACCAGCCATCGTAGCGCATTCCATAATGGCAAGAGCTTATCGCGTGTTGCATCGCCTATTTTGAAAAGACTGTTCATCAAAGCAGATAATTGTTGCTGTCCGATGAGTATCAGTGATGAACCGATGACCAGTAAAATTAAAATAGCGGTCATCTGTATGGCTCTCCAACGTTGGTGAAAGATAAATCCTTTTTGCTGCTGTATAGATCTGTCGAATGTACGGATGATGCCAATCATCGCATTTGATGCATAAAATATCAGGAGTAGAAAACCGAATGAGAAAATACCAACATGTTTTTCCATCAGCCCCTGTACAATATTGCTTAGGAACCGATAAGTTTTTGTATCAGGCGTAATGTCTTTAAACAAACTGAGTATTTGTTTGTCGACATGCATTGCTTCCGGAAAATAAGGAATGAGTGAGAATAGAAATAACAGTGCCGCAGGTAAGGCCATGATCAGGTTAAATGAAATGGCTGCCGCTCTTTCATTTAATCCCACTTTATTGATCTGCTTAAAAAAGAAAACTACCACATCAAACAACGGTAAGCCCTGGAACCCCGGAACATGTAGGGTCTTGCTTTTGCGTATTACAAAAGCAATGGGTTTCCATGAAATAATAAGCCGTTGCAGTTTGATCAAAATGAATGGTTATTTTTTATGGGCCATATAAATATCTAATTGTTTCTGGTATTCTTTTGCATACTTATCATGTTCTTCATAAGTGGCACTGAAATGATGGTAACCGCTGAAATCGCTTTTGGCTACAAAGAAAAGATAGTCGGTTACAGGTGCTTCCAGTATAATATCCAGTGTTTTTGGTGAGGGTGTACAGATTGGGCCAGGGGGGAGTCCTTTTCTACGGTACGTATTATAGGGGGAGGGGTTGCTGAGATACTTCTCATAAATACGTGTGATGGTAAAATCCTGCATGGCGTATTTAATAGTAGGACAGGCCTGCAAGGGCATTTCTTTCTTCAGCCTGTTTAGGTAAACGCTGGCAATTTTATACTTATCGCTGTCGAAATTGGTTTCTTCCTCAACAATGGAAGCCAGGATATAAGCATCGGTCTGTGAAAGTCCTTTTGCCTTGGCCTTTGCCAGCCGGTTATTTTTTTGCCAGAACTGCTCACTGTTATCTTTCAGTTTACGCATCATTTTAACCAGTGGGGTGTTCCAGTAAAAAATATAGGTATCAGGAATAATTCGGGTAAACAGGCGTGTGGTATCGGTTTCGAGTTGCTGTAAAGAATCATTGGAAGAAAGAAAAGCCATGACAGTAGCTGAGTCGGTGGCAAACTGTTTACCAATCAGTTTAGCGAGGTCGGCTTTTGTTCGCAGTTTATTAATCACCAGTTTCAGTTCGGCCTGTCTGCCATTGCGCAGCATACGGGCAATGGAAAAAGCCGACTGTCCTTTCTTTACCTCATATTTTCCCATTTTCAGTTTGGGCCATACAGTAGTAAATGAACCGATTATTTGTAAACCGGTTGTACGGGATACTATTTTTTCTTCCAGCAGAATCTTTAAAACAGCCTCTTTATGTGTTTGTCCTTCTCTGATGATAAAATAGCGGCTTTTCTCATCAAAAGCAGTGGTACTGCCAAACAGTAGCCAGGCAGCAAGCGTAATAACTACTACAAAAAAGAGGAATATCCAGCCAATGATGCGTTTCATATCATCAAATTAAATAAAAAACCCTGTCTGTAGTACAGGCAGGGTTTTGGGAATACTTTTTTTATACTTATTTCTTGCCGGTATCGGGCGTAGCTGCTGTTGTAGTATTCACCGGAACAGCGGGTTTGGGAGCGGGCTGGCTGGTGGTTGTGTTTACTTTTTGTAAAACAGAATTATCAACGCTGGAACCGCCTTTGAGAAACAGGCTTGAAACCAGTGCCAGAACTGCAATGATGCTGGCAAAGATCCAGGTACCTTTTTCCAAAACATCGGTGGTTTGCTTTACGCCCATGAAATTGTTGGTTAAGCCACCCACATTGGCAGAGAGACCGCCGCCTTTGGGGTTCTGAATCAAAACAACAAAACCCAGTGCCACACAGGCTAACACAATCAGAACAAGAAACAGAATGATCATTTTATATACCTTTTAAATGTTGAATCTTGGCCGCAAAATAAGCGGATTTTTCAGGATTTATGAAACTTAATTTAATGTACAGCTGGATGGCTTTCTCCGTTTGCCCCTGTTTTTCGAGTACTTCGGCCATGGTTTCGGTCACCACTTCCCTCGATTCATTCGAATTTTCAGCTATCAGGGCCACAGCCTGCTCAAGATCGGTGCCGGTACCAAGGTCGTTTGGCTGCTGCTGGTGGTGCTTCATTTCCTTCAGCCAGTCAGTAAATTTCCTTAACTGCGAAGTGAGCTTATCCTGTGGCATCTTATTCAGGTCTACACGGATACCCTGAGAGGCAAAATAATCGATGGTATGAAGGCGCTCCGTTTCAATCTCCAGCTTATCGCTGGCTTCCACCGGTTTCTTAAAATCGGCCAACTGCTCAGATAAAAGACCGGATAATTTGGTATCAGGTAAGGGCAGATCCTCCGTTTCATCAATCATTTCTTCTGTATCATCCACATCAGGCGGATTGTCTGGAGCCTTTCGGGGATCAATCGAACGAATAATATCCCTTACATCATCAATCGAAGGAATGGTAATGGGTTTACCGGCAGGTTTATCAACTACTGGTGTTTCCGGCATACCCACCGTTTCTGAAATAGTATCCGTTTCCAACAGGTACTGCATCCAAAGCGGATTGCTTACATGTAAAAGGGAGGTTCCCAGGGATGCTGTATAAGCATTTGTATTGCCTTCCTGCTTTAATTTACTACTATAGAGAATCCTGGCAGGGGAGAAATAGGGGTAAGAGGTTACCAATGCTTCTAACTGATCAACCGGAACCAGTTCTGCGGATGACTGACCCGTTATATGCATGAATACTTTCTCCCGGATGGAACTCATATTGGTTGATGGCTTATTTCGTAACGATAAATGTACTAATTGATTACCAGTTAGAAAAAAGTCGGTTGAAAATCTCATCCACCATATTTCTAACCACTTCATCCAGCAACTGGGCCTCAGCTGTATTGAAAGAAAGATTGGCGCTGTAATCAAAGCTCCTGCTTACTTCGAAATCATCCTGGGTATTCTCCAGGTTCTTTTTAAGCTTTATTTTAATGGTAACAGTTAAACGGTTGGTACTTGCCTGCCGGTTACTGATACCCACAGTCTGGGTACCATTATAAGTAACAATACTACCGCTAACCACATAATGAGCATCGTCGCTGGTAACACGGGTAAGTTTTGTCTGATTGGTAATTTTTTGCTGCAGTTTATCATTCAGTTTTGGACTCAACTGCGGGTTGATATAGCTGGCCTTATTATCAATAAATTCCAACTTGATCGTTTTTACTTTCGGATCAATCACCGCATCGTTGAATGCATACTTCACTTTACAGGCCGAAAGGAGCATCACTATGCTCAAACAAATGAAAAGGTAGTTGAAATGATATGATCCTGTTATTTTTTTCATAGTCCTGTTATTCTTCAATATCGTATTCCTTCAGTTTTCGGTATAAAGTTCTTTCACTGATACCCAGATCGATGGAAGCATCCCGACGTTTACCCTTATGTTTTTTCAGCGCTTTCAGTATCAGTTCTTTTTCCTTATCCATAATATTCAGTGATTCCTCTACTTCTTCGTGGTGATGAATATCTTCTTCATGAAGCAATACCGGCTGTCCGTTGGTAACCGGTAGTATCTGATGTGGTGAACTAACAGCACTATTCATAACCTGTTGCATATCTCCGCCATTTACCTGAAATTCCTGCAACAAAGAATCACGGGTGAAATTGGCTGCCGAACCAGCCAGAGAAGGGTTCTGTAAAATTTCCAGAAACATTTTTTTCAGCTCCGTTACATCCTTCTTCATGTCGAAAAACAACTTGTATAAAATTTCTCTCTCGTTGGCAAACTCACCCGTATAATTTCCTGCCTGAGCTGCCAGTACGGGCATACGTGAGTATTTGTTCTGGTCGGGCAGAAACTGAGCCAATGTGGCCCCTGATATCTGGTTGGTTGGACTCAACACCGAAATCTGTTCTGCAATATTCTTTAATTCACGTACGTTGCCCTGCCAGGGATGGTTAATTAACATTGATTTGGCATCATCATCCAGCTGAACCGGCGAAGTTTTATAGCGTTCTGCAAAATCCACCACAAATTTCCGGAAGAGGAGGAGTACATCTTCTTTTCGGTCGCGTAAAGAAGGTACACGTATCGGAACCGTACTCAAACGGTAATATAAGTCTTCCCTGAAACGTCCTTTCTGTGTAAACTCCAGTAATTCGCGGTTGGTGGCAGCAATTACACGTACATCTGTTTTCTGTACTTTGGATGAACCCACACGTATAAATTCTCCGGTTTCCAATACACGTAACAGGCGGGCCTGTGTACCCAATGGCATTTCTCCGATTTCATCCAGAAAGATGGTACCACCACTCACGGTTTCAAAATAACCTTTGCGGCTGTCTACCGCACCGGTAAATGCGCCTTTCTCATGACCGAAGAGTTCTGAATCAATTGTGCCTTCCGGAATGGCGCCACAGTTTACTGCGATAAATGGATTGTGTTTGCGTGCAGACAATGCATGAATAATCTGCGAAAATACTTCCTTACCCACACCACTTTCGCCCACTATCAAAACAGTAAGATCGGTAGCCGCTACCTGAACCGCCGTATTTAACGCATGGTTCAGTGCCGGTGAATTACCGATGATACCGAATCTGTTTTTTATACTTTGTAGATCCATAATTTAGATTTGTTGATCGCTGATCGCGGATGTCGGATGCTAGATCGCAGATGTCAGATTTTATATCTGTAATCTGACATCTGCCATCACTTCCTCATTTCTTATTCCCTTCGACTACGCTCAGGGCAGGACTTATTTACTTCTTTCTCCTCTCAACGTGGTCTTGGTGCAGTCTGTAACTTTTACCATGACATAGGTTCCTTTCAGTTGTTCATCCATGCTTTTTTTAGGGAATACCAGTACCTTATTCTGACTGGTTCTGCCCATCCAATCGGCATCACTTTTCCGGCTATTGCCTTCTACCAGTACCTTGAATGTTTTGCCCAGGTCTTTTTCATTGCTTGCCCTGGAAAGTTGACCCTGAAGGTCTACAATTTCCTGCAGCCTTCTTTTTTTCACGTCTTCAGGAATATCGTCTGTATATCTTCTGGCTGCAAGTGTACCGGGGCGTTCACTGTAAAAGAACATATAACTCATATCATAACCACTATACCGCATAATGCTGAGTGTATCCTGATGGTCTTCTTCCGTCTCCGTACAGAAGCCAGCAATAATATCGGCACTGATACCACATTCGGGTAATAGTTCTCTGATACGGTCTACCTTGGCCATATACCATTCACGCGTATAGGTTCTGTTCATCAGCTGAAGTATTCTGGTACTGCCGCTTTGTACAGGCAGGTGAATGTATTTACAGATATTTTCATGACGGGCCATGGTATGCAGTACTTCATCTGTAATATCTTTTGGATGGGAGGTACTGAAACGTACACGTAATTCCGGACTTACCAATGCTACTTTTTCGAGTAGTACAGCAAAAGTTACGGTCTCATCTTTCTGCTCGTCGATCCAGTAATAACTGTCTACATTCTGACCGAGCAGGGTTACTTCTTTATATCCTTTCTCAACAAGATCGGTTACTTCATGCAATATAGAATAGGCATCACGGCTTCTTTCACGACCACGTGTAAAAGGTACCACACAGAAGCTGCACATGTTATTACAGCCTCGCATAATTGAAACAAATGCGCTGATGCCGTTGCTGTCTATACGAACAGGGGCAATATCGCTATAGGTTTCCTCACGGCTCAATAATACATTCACGGCTTTCTGTCCGGTTTCTGCTTCTTCAATCAATCCGGGCAAGCTTCTGTAAGCATCAGGACCCACAACAATGTCTACCAGTTTTTCTTCTTCCAGTAACTGCGCTTTCAGTCGCTCAGCCATACAGCCCAGCATCCCGATTAATAAACCCGGTGTTCTTTCTTTTAGTTTCCGAAACTCCGTGAGTCTTTTACGAACCGTCTGTTCTGCTTTTTCGCGGATAGAGCAAGTGTTAAGCAGAATGAGGTTGGCCTCTTCCACATTTCTGGTAGCGCCAAAACCGGCATTGTTCAGAATAGATGCAATGACTTCGCTGTCTGCAAAATTCATGGCACAGCCATAACTCTCTATGTAGAAATGTTTCGAATAACGATTGGGGTCATTCGCAAATGGACTAAACGCTTCTCCCTGGCGGGCTTCATCATGTACTTTGTCTCCGATAGCCAATACATCCATGAATAATAAAATTTATAAGTAGCAAAATTAACAAAATTGTCTCGTTTTTGTGTCAGTTTGACAGGTTTTAAGGCTTGAAAATTGTGTTAATCAATTAGTTTTGCATCGAAAATGCCCCGTACACATGAAGAAATGGTTCTTTTGGATGCTGTTCCTTGTAACCGGTTCAGCAGCTTTTTCTCAGGATATAGTTGTCAACAAACTTCGTAGTGAAACATCGAGAACGATTAAAAAGGAGGCGGATACCAGCCGTTGGACCTGGAAAAGGGGGGGATTACTCAGTGCCAACCTTTCACAGGGGTCTTTGAGTAACTGGGCAGCCGGGGGTGATAATTTTTCACTGGCGGTTAGTTCCTATTTCAATTTTTTCTATTTTTTTAAAAAGGGAAAGCATAACTGGGACAATAATTTCGATATGAACCTGGGGTATGTACAAACGACCAGTTTGGGTGGACGTAAGAATGATGACCGTTTTGATTTTCTGAGTAAGTATGGTTATAAGATGGATAGTACCGGTAAGATTTTTCTTTCCAGCCTGTTCAATTTCCGTTCACAGTGGTTTGATGGTTATACTTTTTCGGGTGGCGTACCTTCTTTTGCTTCTTCGTTTTTATCGCCTGCTTATATTATTCTATCAGTAGGTTTTGATTACAAACCCAACGATAAGCTTTCTGTCTTTGTTTCGCCGTTAACATCCAGGCTGACCGTTGTTGCCAATAATAAATTATCTGCGCAGGGTAAATACGGGGTGCCTGCCGGTAAAAACTCTGTGAATGAGATAGGTACTTTTGCAACCGTTAACTACAATAATACGATCGCCAAAAATGTTACCTATAAAGCAAGGCTTGATATATTTTCTAATTATAACAACAGGGCGCAGAACATAGACTTCTTTATGACCAACCTGTTTTCTTTCAAGATCAATAAATTCTTCTCAGCTACTTATAGTCTCGATCTCATTTATGATGATGATGTTCGTCTGTTCGGCCCAAATAAAACATCCCCTGGCCTGCAAACCAAAAGCCTGATCGGTATTGGTTTTCTGAAACCTTTGAATGTGAGGAAAGGATGATCAAATGCCTGATGGAGGATCGCTGATGTCTGATTTGTATTGTATTGCAGATGACTTATTCAATCAGAAATCAGACATCAGCGTTCAGAAATTATGCTTTTACCTTCAACAGATGCTTTATTTTGTTTGCTTTGTGAGTGAGGTCCTGGTAGTCTTTGTGCATAATGGTTACATGGCCCATTTTTCGGCCGGGCTTGGTTTGTAGTTTGCCGTATAGGTGCACAAACACATTATCCATCTTCAATACCTCTTCCAGGTTTTCATAGCTTGCATTACCTGAATATCCTTCGGCACCCAGCAGGTTTACAATTGCGGATGGAAGAATGGCATCAGGGTTGCCCAGTGGGTAGCCGAGCATGATGCGCCATAACATATCATACTGGCTTGAATAATTGGCTTCAATGGTATGATGGCCGCTGTTATGAACCCTTGGAGCCGTTTCATTAACCAGCACTTCTTCATTTTTATCGACAAAAAGTTCAACCGCAAAAAGCCCCGGACTTTGTAGTGCTTTTACAACCCGTAAAGCGATGGCTTCCGCTTTCCACAATACTTTTTCCGGTAAATGTGCAGGACTGATCTGGTAATCTAACAGATTCAACAACGGATCAAATACCATTTCAGCAGGCGGATAGAGGGTCGTTTCTCCTTTTTCATTCATCGCCACAATCATGGCAATTTCTTTCTCTATCGGCACCATTTTCTCCAGAACAGCTGGGGCATCAAAGCCTTTACTGATATCCTGCTCATCTTTTATTACCTGAACCCCTTTGCCATCATAACCACCTTGCCCGACTTTATGTACGGCAGGAAGAAAACCATGGTGCTGGGTCAATTCTGCCAATGTTTCGGTGATGATAAAGTCGGAGGTAGGAATATCATGATCCTGATAAAACTGTTTCTGCAGTATTTTATTCTTGATGGTTCTGATAGCAGATGGTTTGGGGATCACTCTTACACCCTCTGCTTCGAGTTTTTCAAGTGCATCCACATTCACTGCTTCAATTTCAATGGTAAGTACATCCAGTCCTTTTCCAAACTGATACACCGTATCAAAATCGTTGATATTGCCTTTTACAAAATGATGGCATAAATGAGCCGCCGGGCAATTGGGGTCGTTTTCGAGAACGTATGTTTCTACTGTATAATTGGCTGCAGCCTGTAATAACATTCTGCCTAACTGTCCACCACCTAAAATGCCTGCTTTCATAAATGATTGAATGGGCAGCAAATATAGTTGATCCGTTTGAAGACTGAAACGGAGGTGTTTATACTGTTTTTGTGATGGCCCTTACTTCATAGGAATTGTCTTCCAGTGAAATTTTCGCTTCCAGATCAAGTGGAGGAAACTGCATCAGAAAATATTCGCCATACTCTACCCATTTCATAGGTATGATTTGCGATAATTCATCAAAAAAATTGTAATAAGATGCACCTTCTTTAATGGCAGGTGTTTGTTGAGTAGCCGGAATGTTTTTTTTTTCTGTAAGCGCCTGAAATATTTGTGGTACCCATATTGGCACATAATTTTCATCATCAAGACCGTTACCTTCCAGTATGTCTTCCAGATCAACGATCATTTCTGCAGTTGCATTTTTTCCGGTGATGGCCAGTACAAGTTGTTTCAGCGTATATAATAAGAGAGGCTCAGACATAATGTAGTTTAATGCTGTGGAATTTTTTTAGTTGTCAGTAGCACCAGGTTTGGCGGCACTGGGGAACATGGTTACTATTTCATCATATGCCGGCGGATTTTTTAATACGATTACCACCCAGTCTACGGTGCTGCTTACTACAGCGGGAGGCACTTTGGTTTTATCGAGTGAATAGGAAATGCCTGCTTTGGCTGTATTGTAAGCAAGTGTTAAGCGGGCTTTTTTTCCGCCTTTCTTACCGGTTTTATCTGAAACGCCGGGTTTTGCTGCATCAACCATTGCCAAAGCTACGGCATTCGTCATGATAGCTGAAGAAGCAAATTTGCTGGAAGCATCAGGAATATCAGCAACCCTTCCTGAGGGGGCAGTTCCTGTTTCAAGTCGTACTTTGTGTTGCAGTTCTGTAGTTTGCCATCCATGATCACCATAGCCATGTCCGCCATCTGCATCATAGGTTGTGGGGTCACCGGCAGTAAATGCACCCTGCAGAACAGGCGTTGAAATGGAAAAACGCTGAACAGGAGTTGCCTGTGTATGGGTATCAGTTGTTAAAGCTTTGGCACCCATAACATCAGCTTCATTCTCCAGCACTGCATCATCATTCACTGCAATACCTTTTAGTTGCGTGGTTGCCTGTACTTTGCCTTGTTTTTGTTGTACTACATGCCAGGCTTCATGCGGCAAATGTTTTTCCTGACCAGGCGCCACATGAATATCTGTACCCTGTGCATAAGCATAGGCATTGAGTTGGGCGGGTTTGGATGAATTGGTATGCACTTTCACATCATCCATGCCAACACCCGATAATTGTTCTATCCCCGATTTTAATTGATCCGGTAAACCTGTCTTATTTTCTTTTTTCTGAATAACAGAAACAGCCGGTAAGGAAAGAAGTGATTTATTGTGATTCGCCATAGACATGAATGCCTGTAATTGTGCTACCTGAGGACTGCTATTGGCAATTTGCTGGAGTTGATAAGCACCTACGATTGCTGGGAGCGAATCAGATTCTTCTCCTGCCATTTTTTGTTCCGCCACATAATGGGCGGAAGATTTGGATTGGCTTTCTGTTGTTTGGTTGACCTGATTTTTCATAGTTCTTCAGCGTGAGCTGATGCTATGTTTACAAATTACTAATGTTTTCTGAATAATAGCATACTATTCTGTTTTATCTTCCATACCGGAAATTATTTGCTTAATTTTGTACCAATGATTCCTGATTACCCTCATAAACTGTTCAGCGACAAGCGTTTCTGCTATTGCCTGCTGATGGAAGCATTGGCCATGGATGCCGCATAACAGTCTTTCCGGATTTTCTTACTATTATTCATCTTATTAAACATATTGTATGGAAACAATTACCAGTACTATGGTACCATCAAACCCCATAACTGATTTTCTCCCTTTGCAAGGCACAGATTATGTAGAATTTTATGTAGGTAATGCCAAGCAGGCAGCACATTTTTATAAAACGGCTTTCGGTTTTCAAAGTCTGGCATATGCCGGACCGGAAACAGGTGTAAAAGACCGGGCCAGTTATGCTGTTCGTCAGAACAAACTCACATTTGTATTTACTACCGCACTTCGTACAGATAATCCCATTGCTGATCATGTATACAAACACGGAGATGGTGTAAAAGTGCTGGCATTAAGAGTGGAAGATGCAGCTGATGCCTGGAAACAAACAACAGCGCGTGGGGGAAAAAGCTATCTTGAGCCGCAGCAGTTTACAGATGAATATGGAGCGGTGGTAATGAGTGGTATACACACTTATGGAGATACCGTGCATCTGTTTATTGAAAGAAAAAATTATACAGGCGCTTTTTTACCGGGATATCGAAAATGGAATAGCCATTACAATCCATCAGAAACAGGACTTTTATATGTAGACCATTGCGTGGGTAATGTTGGCTGGAACCAGATGAACCCCTGGGTTAAATTTTATGAAGAAGTAATGGGTTTTAAAAATATACTCAGTTTCGATGATAATGATATTTCTACAGAATACTCAGCATTGATGAGTAAGGTAATGAGTAATGGTAATGGTTTTGTTAAGTTCCCGATCAATGAGCCCGCTGAAGGAAAGAAAAAATCGCAGGTAGAAGAATACCTTGATTTTTATAATGGAGAAGGATGTCAGCATGTGGCACTGGCTACCAACGATATTGTGAAAACAGTAACCGATTTGCAAAACAGAGGAGTTGAATTTCTAAAAGTGCCTACAACCTATTATGATGATTTATTAGATAGGGTAGGACATATCGATGAAGACCTGAATCCGTTGCGTGAGTTGGGTATTCTGGTAGATAGGGATGATGAGGGATACCTGCTTCAGATTTTCACCAAACCGGTTGAAGACAGACCCACCCTTTTCTTTGAGATCATTCAACGTAAAGGAGCCAAAAGTTTTGGTAAGGGTAATTTCAAGGCCCTTTTTGAAGCCATTGAGCGTGAACAGGAGAGCAGGGGGAATCTGTAGTTTTTTGCTGTGAGCTTTGAGCTACGAGCTGTGAGTTTTGATAAGTTGCATTTGAAGGATATTCAGTCTATTTGGGAGTGTAAGTATTTCTGTTTAACCAGTATAATCCCAAATCGAATGAGCGAGCCTGCCATTTATTTCAATAATAGCAGAAAATTTAAAGTAGCCACCCGTTAAGGCTCATAGCTCGAGGCGCAAAGCTCATAGCCTAATTTTTTCGATGGTAATGATTTTTAACTAGTAGTTAGCCAATTATCATAAAAAGTTAATTGGCTAACCGCTAATAGCTAAAAGCTAATGGCGCCCCCAACAATGCGCAATATTTTCACCCCGTATTCGTTTCTTTAACAGGCTATTGAATGCCTGTTATTGTTGGTTTTGTTATTTTGCAAACATGAAGTACCTCTCTATCTTTTGTGTTCTTGGCTTTCTGTCTACCGGGTTACAGGCACAGAATGGCTTTATTGAGAACCAGCGTGTTTTTCCACGTGTTGCTGGTGCTATCCGATCAAAAGAAGATACTTTAAAAAAACAATTTGCAGCAGCCAGGTTAAACTGGCCAGCGAAAGATATGTATGTGAGGAGCTTTAAGTACGATAGTCAGTTGGAAGTATGGGTAAGAAATACTTCAGCAGAACCTTATAAGTTATTCAAAACCTACAAGATATGCGCTCTTTCCGGTACTCTTGGCCCAAAGCGCATGGAAGGAGATTATCAGGTGCCGGAAGGTTTTTACTATATCAATGAATTCAATCCTAAAAGCATGTATCATTTGTCGTTGGGACTGAATTACCCCAATGCCTCTGACCTTTTGCTTAGTGATTCTATCAAGCCCGGGAGTGATATTTATATCCACGGAAGTTGTGTAACAGTAGGCTGCATACCTATTCAGAACGACCAGATTGAGGAACTATATGTATTGGCCTCCCATGCGCGTAACCAGGGACAGGATTTTATTCCGGTTCATATTTACCCCGTTCGTTTCAGTAATAACCGAAGCCAGGAATACCTTTCCCGTAACAGTAAAGAAGACAGCGATTACCAGAAATTCTCCACCCGTTTAAAAGAAGTGTACGACTTCTTTGAAGAACATAAAAAGCTACCCCTCATTTCGGTAAATAAGAAAGGGGAGTACGTAATTTTATAATGTATGATGGCTGATCGCTGATGTCGGATATGGGATTGGCATTGATTGATATAGGTATCGAACTGTAAAATTAAATCAGACATCAGCGATCCTACATCATCCATTATTCCTCCGCCATTTATTTTTCATTACCTCTATCAACTGCATTGCATCAGGTGTGAGTTTGAGATAGTATACACCACCAATCATGATGGAGGAGAATACAATACCATTCAGGATGATGGAAGTCCAGCCGGTTAGGTGATGGAAAGAAAAATAGCATATGCCATAGGCCGCTACACTTAATAAGATGGCATAAACGGTTTTCATATTAAATGGCTGCATATGAAACTTGCGACGCAGAAATTCGTAGCGGATAAAATTATAGATACCATAGGCAATCAATTCGGCAATGGCTGAGCCGAGGATACCGTAATGTTTGATAAGGTAATACGTAAGGGGAAAGCGAAGCCCAATGAGTACCACGCCACTGATAAAATCAAAACGCCAGAAAGTAGAAGTATTGATGACCATGGCATTTAAGCCTGTCCCAGCGTCAACAATACGTACCATGCTTAATACAAAAATTACCTTCATGCCATCCAAATAATCTTTCTGTATATCTAAGACAGTAATCCCTTCCTTGACACTCAACCAGATATTGCCAAATAGAAACAAGGTTAAGATGAGTAAATTGATACAGGAGCGGGAGTAGATGCGATTGATTTCTGTATAGTTTTTATCTTTCCAAGCCCTTGATAAAAAACTGGAAGATACTGCTGTAATACTTCTTTGAGGCACCTGCAATACATTGGCCACATATTGTGCAAAAACAAAAATCCCCACAGCTTTAAGTCCAAGGATACTTGCGATGATAAAACTGTCGATCGTCGCAGCCACGGAAGCAATCAGTGTACCTCCATACAACAAGGCTTGCATGGATAGCATTTTTTTCCAGAATTTTCGTGTAACCCTGCTTAGCCTAAAATTGAAACGCAGTTTGCCAGTTTTAATCAGGTAAATAAGAAGGACTAGAAAAATTATGAGGTATTGAAATGCAAACAGATAAATGAAAACCTCAAAGCTGATTAGCTTTAAGTAAAACAACAAAATCAGAATACAGATAAGAGACCTGAAAACAGTTTCTTTTAAAAAATTGGATACAACAGATAATTGTAAGGCCCAGCTGAATCCTTCAAGCACAGAAAAGAATAACATACCCATGGCAAAAGGAAACATCCAATAATAATATTGTACAATTAGTGGGGATCGGTCGATGAATTTTTTTACAAAATAGGGTTGAAATACTAGGCCGCTGACAAGTACTATGATAAAACCGATTAATGAAGCAATCATGGCCCAACTCATCAAGTCAATTTTATCCTGCGCAAGATTGTCTTTATAGTAGGGATAGAATTTATAGATTACGGGAATCATTCCCAAGGCACCAAAAGCCATCATGTTTTGGGCGAAGTCAAAGAAAATACGAGTAAGGCCAAACTGCTCAACTGTGAGAGAGCCATTCAGTGTAGATAAATAATGGTTCACAAAGCCTATCAGAAAGCCAATATAGATCAACACACTTGAAATAATGGTTTGCTTCCTGATACTTCCCATGCCCGGTAAAAATTGATTGTTTCGGTGTTTATCAAAGCTGTCTGAAACCGTTTTTCAGACAGCTTTGTATTCATCGGCTAAAAATAGGATATTCGGGGCAGGATGAAAGAATTGAAAATCATAAAATTCAGATCAACTCTTTTTACGCTTTTGATCGGATGCTGTTTTCTGTACCAGACTGCCTGCACGGGTAAAAAAGAATCCGGGAAGATGGTTTTCTATTACAATGAAACGACCGGTATTGCTACCCTTGACCCGGCATTTGCCAAGAACCAGTCGATCATGTGGGCCATTCATCAGGTTTATAACACATTGGTAGAAATTGACAGCAACCTGAATATTGTTCCCTCACTGGCAAAAAGCTGGGAGATTGATGCCGGCAGAACCACCTATACTTTTCACCTCCGAAACGATGTATATTTTCATGATAGCCCTGTTTTTCCCGGTGGCAAGGGGCGTAAGATGGTAGCTGATGATGTTGTGTTTAGCCTTAACCGTATTATCGATAAAAATACCGCCAGCAGCGGCGCCTGGATTTTTAACAAACGTGTTGATACGGTTCATCCCTTTACAACCATCAATGATTCTACTTTTCAGGTAAAACTGTTACGTCCCTTTCATCCCATTCTGGGTATCCTGAGTATGCAGTATTGCAGTATTATTCCGAAGGAAGCGGTGTTGACTTATGGCAAGGACTTCAGACGCAATCCATGTGGTACAGGGCCTTTCAGGTTTATTTCCTGGGATGAAGGTGAGGCATTGGTGCTGCATAGGAATGAGCAATACTGGGAAAAAGATAAGGAGGGGGAACGCTTACCTTATCTGGATGCAATACAGGTAAGTTTCTTTGATAATAAAGCCACTGAATTTTTACAGTTCAGGCAGGGTAAGCTCAGTTTCATCAATGATATTGATCCTTCTTTTAAAGATGAATTGCTTACCAAAAAAGGGGAACTGAGAAAAGAATGGCAGGGCAGGTTGCATTTGAATAAAACGGCTTATCTGAACACGGAATATTTTGGCATACTGGTAGATGAACAAAATCCGCTGGTGAAAAAATCACCTGTCCGGCTGAAGCTGGTTCGACAGGCCATGAATTATGCCATTAACCGGCCACAGCTGATGATGTATATGCGCAATTCGATTGGCATTCCGGCAGAAGCTGGTTTTGTACCTGGCGGACTCCCTTCCAGAAATGTGGAATTGGTAAAAGGGTATACTTATGATCCGGGTAAAGCAAGGCAATTGCTGAAACAGGCAGGGTTTACTGATACCAGAACAATTCCTGCAATAACATTGCTTACCATTCCCATCTATGCAGATATTGCCAGTTTTGTGGCTAAGCAGATGGAAGAAATAGGACTTCCGGTACAGGTAGAGGTAATTCAGAAAAGTCTCTTACTGGAACAGACGGCCAAATCGCAGGCCTTGTTTTTCAGGGGTAGCTGGATTGCCGATTATCCGGATGCAGAAAATTATATGGCTATGTTTTACAGTAAGAACCCGGCACCGCCCAATTATACCCGCTATAAAAATCCGGTTTTCGACCAGTTGTATGAACAGGCTTTGCTGGAAACCAATGATTCTGCACGTTACGCGCTTTACCGTACCATGGATCAACTGGTAATCAATGATGCACCTGTTATTCCCATCTGGTACGATATGGCCATTCACTTTGTACAAAACAATGTACAGGGATTCAGAACAAACGCACTAAACCTGCTTGAACTTCGAAGGGTGAAGTTGGTGGGAGCTGTTAGCTATTAGCCTTAAGCTTTTAGGTATTGAGTATTAGGATATATTATTTACTCACTACTGACTACTCACTACTCACCATTGACCATTGACCATTGACCATTCACAAAATCACCCTTTCTTCTTCAACTTATCCTTAAACACCTTCTCAAACTTCTCCAGTTTAGGTCTGATAACGAAGCGGCAATAGCCCTGGTTGGGGTTATCATTGTAATAGTTCTGGTGATAATTTTCGGCCGGGTAGAAATTTTTAAAGGGTTCAATAGTGGTTACGATCGGAGCATCCCATGCACCACTTTTATCTAACAGCGCTTTGTATTTTTCCGCTTTTTCTTTTTGTAATGCATTATGATAGTAGACTACGCTGCGGTATTGTGGGCCTATATCATTTCCCTGTTGATCGGGGGTGGTTGGGTCATGGGTTTTCCAGAATACTTCCAGTAATTCATCGTAACTGATTTTTTTAGGGTCAAACACGATCCTTGCCAGTTCCACATGCCCGGTATTTTTATCACATACCTGTTCATAAGTAGGGTTTTCTACAAAACCTCCACCATAACCACTGATCACTTCCAATACACCATCCAATCGCTGAAAAAAAGCTTCTGTACACCAGAAACAGCCCTCTCCGAAAGTAGCAGTATCTGTCTGTATACCGTCATAGTTCTTTTTTATATCCATTTTCTTTGTTTTTGTAGTTGCAGATGGCTGTGCGCATGATACCAGGCTCATCCCCAGTACCAGCAAACTCATAATCACTCGCATAGTTCCTCTTTTGATAAAATTACGTAATTGATAGTATAACAGTTTAGACGCCGCAGATGTTCTGTACTTACAAAAAGGATAAAATTTCAGATGTCAGATCGCAGATATCAGATTTTACATCTTACATCTGCGATCTGACATCTGAGATTAAAAGCTCCTCCCTTACCTTTGCGCCTGAATTAGCTATATGCGATTATACCCGGAAACCGCCCTTACACAGCTCGAGTTTGATAAAGTGCGCACTCTGTTAGAGGGGTATTGTAAAACTGTATACGCTAAGGAAAAGGCACAGCAATTGCGTATTCATACCCGGAAAGAATATATTGAACTGGAACTGAAACAAAGTTTTGAGTTTAAATCTATTTTACAGCAGGCCCAGTATTTTCCGAATGATTTTAGTCTGCCCCTTCAAAAAGAAATTAAACTACTCGGTATTCAGGGCGCATTGATTCCCGGTGAGCAGTGGCTGCAGATTCGTAAACTGGCAGAGAATACATCCAATATTTTCCGTTGGTTTGATCTGGAGCGCAGACAGGCTTTTCCAGCCATGGCCCATGTACTTGATGGAAGCTATTATGAAAAAGTAATTATTGAACTAATTGATGAAGTCATAGATGAGCAAGGTAATGTAAAGGATAATGCTTCTGATGATTTACACAAGATCAGAATGAATTTGTTCCGAAAAAGGAATGAACTACGGCGCATGTTCGAGAAAGTCGTGAGCAAACTGGCCAAAGCAGGTTACACGGCAGATATAGATGAAAGCTTCAGTAATGGGAGAAGGGTAGTGGCCGTTTTCTCAGAACATAAAAGACAGGTAAAGGGTATTTTACATGGCGAAAGCGACAGTCGCAAAACGGCCTTTATTGAACCGGAAGAAACCATTGATCTCAATAACCAGGTATTTACACTGGAAAATGAAGAGGCCAAAGAAGTACAAAGAATATTAAGACAACTTACGGCACGCATAGCTGTTTATGCACCTTTACTGGAACAATACCTGTTAATTGCCGGAGAATTTGATTTCATCAGGGCCAAAGCCAAACTGGCCATTGATATGAATGGACAATTGCCGGAATTATCAGACAAAGCGCATATTCATCTCATCAATGCGTACCATCCTTTATTGTTCCTGTATAATAAGTCAACCGGTAAACCCACCATTCCTGTAACCCTTACACTGGATGATAAAAACAGGATACTGGTGATCAGCGGCCCCAACGCAGGTGGTAAAACCGTTACCATGAAAACCATTGGACTTAACCAATTGCTATTGCAAAGTGGGTTGCTGGTACCGGTGAGTCCGGATTCGCAGATGGGAATTTTCAAACAGTTATTTATTCATATCGGCGATACGCAAAACCTGGAATTTGAATTGAGTACCTACAGCAGTCACCTGCTGCACATGAAATATTTTATTGAGTCGGCCAATGGGAAAACCATGTTCTTTATTGATGAACTGGGTAGCGGCAGCGATCCGAATCTGGGTGGGGCTTTTGCGGAAGTAATTATGGAAGAACTGGCCCGCAGACATTCTTTCGGTGTGGTAACCACGCATTACCTTAACCTGAAAGTAATGGCCAACAGAACACAGGGTATTATTAATGGAGCCATGCAGTTTGATGAGGTGAATCTTCAACCCATGTACAAACTGATTGTAGGTAAGCCAGGCAGTTCATACACATTTGCCATTGCAGAAAGAATTGGTTTGCCGAAACACCTGATTAACCGCGCCAGAAAACTGGTTGATGAAGACCATTTTAAACTGGATCGATTACTGAACAGAACAGAACAGGATCTGCAGCAACTGGAACAGGAGAAAAAACAATTGCATAAGCTCCTGCGTGAGAACGACAGACTCAAAAAGGAAATGGAAACGGTGATGGATAAAGAAAGGCACCGTCAGCAGGTAGAGTTACTCAAAAACCAGAACAGGATTACTGAAGAGAGACTGGTTTACTTAAAAGATATGGAGCGTAAGCTGAAACAGATTGTGCTTGACTGGAAGAAATCCGAGAACAAACAGGATGTGATTAAAAACCTGCAAAATCTCCTGTTCAAGCAGAAAGAAACCATTGTAGTCAATAAACTCGCTAAAAAAGTAGACCTCAAATACAAAGAACTCAATCAGCATATCGCTGTTGGGGCACTTGTTAAACTCAAAAAAAATTATCAGGTGGGTGAGGTGAAAGAGATCAGGGGTAAAAAAGCCATTGTTCAGGTAGGCATGCTCCCCATACATGTAGATATGGCCGATCTGGTGGTGGTGGAAAAATTGACTGATACAGCCGCTAAGTAGTAGGGTGAATGGTCAATGGTGAATAGGTACAGTAAAATTCACCATTGACCATTCATGACTCATTATCCTTTCTTATACACTGCCTTTGTACTCATTTCTCCCTGAGGGGTGTTGATCGTAGATAAAAGCGTTAATGTTTTACCATCGCCACTTATTTCCCACTTTTCAATACCTGTCAGGTCAATACTTTGTCCCTGAAATTCAAGTGTCAATTTAATATCCACTTTAAAGCGTTGGTCACCATCCCAGTTAAGTGTTGATGTTTTTTTACTGTTCATGATGCCGGTGTTCTGTGATTCTTTGCCGACAGTATGTGTTTCAGTAATTTCGTAATTACTACCATCAAATCCTGCACCGCTTAATGTCATTTTAATAGCCGATTCAGACTGGTCAATTACAATTTTGCTGTAAGCACCTCTGGCCCCGAATTGTCCGAGTTCACTGGCGCTTTCATCCAGATTCCAGGTACCTGAGAAATTAGCAGCTTTATACGAAAAAGAGAACAGGATCGTAAGGCTCATAAAAGCCGTTGCAAATAGAAAAAGTTTACGGGTCATAGTTGTTAATTTTGATAAATATAAGGAAATAAGGTAATTGGTTTTACCTTACATACTGTTTTCTATGAGTGGGTGAACAATGAAGAGAATTGCTGCCAGCAGATCTGAGCAGTATATTTTATAAGAAATGATAATTGTCTGACTTAATATCTGTAGAACCAATTGTCTGACTAAAGCATTTTTACAGTAAGACAGTATCGAGTTTCAATTTCTGCAATGCTTTTACCAATAGGATTTTATCTTTTGTGGTTGCATACTTATTGGTTTATCGCCGATTTGATCTCTATTAACTCGCCTAAGAATTTGGTTATTTTCGACTGCTCATTTTTTTGATACTGCCCAGCAATCCGGCCGATTTCAATATTGAATGTTTCTATTTCAGTCTTTCGTTTATGGAGAATATCCTGATAAGTTGAAATCAACTGTCCTTCAGAAGTACTACTGATTAGTAAAAGCTTTTCCAATAGTGTTTCCGCTTTTAAATGGATACCCTCTGCTGCCGCTATAACAATACATTCATCAATGACTTGTTTCGCTAGTTGTAAAGCTTTTTCGTTTCGTTTAAAAATACCATTATCAATTTCCAATAACGGGCATAGGGAATTAAATACACAGTTCAGAATGGCTTTTGACCAGATAACCGGTTGTATATCTTCTTCCGGGGTAAATACTAAATAGGGGTTGTTGAGACTTTTGACAATGGCTGTCAGGTTCGGGATATTACCTTTTATGACACCAATCGGTGAATTGGATGCCGGTTTGAATTTCAATTGATGGGTCTCAATATGCTGAGACGAAGCAAAAAGTACGCATCGGTAAATTTCAGTAAATCCATAGCTGATGAATGGATTTTCAACATGTAAGCCATTTTGCAGTACAACAATTGGAGAATCACCAACACGATCCTTCAGGTTGTCTGCCATTTGATGGTTACTGAATGATTTGGTTGTTAAAATGATAATTCCATCCAGAACAGCATAATTGTTTACTGTACTTATATGGATATTACTTTTTACTATTTCGCCTTTATTTACGGCTACCTGAATGGTTTCTGTGTATTCCTTTTTGTCATGATCACGTCCATGAAGCAGGATCACTTTTTTTCCGGTATAAGATAAAAATACAGCCAATGCCTTACCAATGGCACCGGCGCCAATTATATATATCGTAGGGTTTGTAGTATGCATAAAGTAGTTATTATATATCGGCTTGATAAAAACTTTCCGATGGAATTTTATTTCCGTGTAAGCCACTCAGCATGGCAATTTGCCCGATATGCGTTATGATATCAGAAATGGGCCCCTGAAGTAATTTTTTACATAACACGATATCTATGGTAACTTCTTCAATCGTTAATGATAATTCTTTCATCTCATCTAAGAATCGATTTGTTTCACCGGTAAAGTCGAGTGATTGGTAGCTGGAAACAGGAAAAGATTCGCCTTTAATAAGGCATGTTGTTTTAACAGCAAGATCATACATGTGTTGTATGATTTCATTAGGTGACCGGGTATGTTTATTTAGTTTAACTACACCGAAATCTGCTTTTGAGCCCTGGGTGGCTTTAACAAAGCGATATTGTATTGTTTTTATAAGATGAATCAGTAGTTGATTGCTGGAATCCATGATTTTATTCGTTTATGGGTTTTCTCAGTTGGTTCCATTCTGATTTTAAAATACTATAACAAAATGTGTTTCTTCTAAATCCGTCTGACATCAAAGTGTGCCCGCGAAGTATGCCTTCAAATTTTCCCCCGATTTTTTCAATGGCTTTTCTTGATTGTATATTTCTTTCGTCTGTTTTAAATTCGACCCTGTGAGCATTCAGTGAATCGAAAGCGTACTGTAGTAACAGGTTTTTGCATTCGCCATTCAATCCGCTTCCCTGAAAAGCCTTTCCAATCCATGTAGCACCTATTTCCAATCGATCATCGGCGTTGGACACATTTAAAAAAGCAGTACTCCCCACATAGCAATTATTGTTTTTTGAAAAAATGCTGAACGAATACCTGGTTTGTATATTTCGTAATTCAATTGCTGTATGTATATACTCGCTCAGTAAATCTTTTGTGTAAATCTGTTTTGGTGAAAATTGTAACAAAGTAGGATCTTCTGTTGCGATATTTAGCAGATTATCAATGTCTTTGAGTTGTAAAGGTTCTAAACGTAAGCTCCTGCTTTCGAGAATAATATGGGTTGAGAATGTGAAATTCATTTTACGTGTATTGTGTGTCAATGAGTCTTCTGTGATAATTGATTTGTCCAAGATGATATGTCAGATGTGTGGTCAGGTGTATCAGTAAATAGCCTGTGGACGTTTTTTTATCGAATACCAGTATCGGGTATTGTTTTTCTAAATCGCTTTGCTGAAGATTGTTTAGTGAAGCGATTACTGTTTGTGAAGTTTTTTTTACCTCTTCCAGAAGTTCTCTTTTTGATACGTTTTTCAAGGAGAATTCAGCCTCTCTGTTTCGTATATAATGGTACCCTCCGATTTCTTTTCCTATATAGGTATTCAGATTCCCAATGAGATGCAGGCAAAGATTGCCAGCTGAGTTGGCAATCTGGTTTTCGGTTTTCCAGATATTAGCTTCTTTTTGATACAATGATATTTCATTGTATAACCTGTCAAGGTCTCTTGCGAATATTGTTTTTATGATTTCTATTATCATTTTATGAGTGTATTATTTTCTTTTCTAACAATGCTATATGAAGATTTCTGTGTTGTATCGGTAAATCATCCGTGTCAGGTGTTCTGTAGTTTTCAATAAATGAGAATCCGTAACCCTTATAGTAAGTAATAATTTTTTCGTTTTCGGCCCAGGTGTCCATTCGTATATAGCTCAGATTTTTTGACAGGGCGAACTGTAATGTCCAGTCAAGTACTTTGGCGAAGAGTTTCTCTCCTTTAAATTTTCTGTTTAATACAATGCGGTGAAGGTAAATGGCATCGCCGCTTTCTTTTTCGCGCCATATCAATTTATCCGTAAAGCATATACTGAAAATACAGGCTATTTCATCTTTGGCAACAATCTTGCATAAAAGATTATTCTGAACATCTGCCTGAATAAATTCTTTGTCATAGTTGTTCCATCCGATGTAATTATTGATCTTTTGAAAATGAATTGCTTCTTCAAATAAATGATAAATGATTGGTAAATCTTCCGTTGTTGCATTAGTTATGATATAACTCATATAATTGGTTTTACTCAACTTTATTCAGTTTGCTGTTTTTTGCACTATACAGAAAGTAGATACTGATGCCAATCAAACTCCATATCAGCAGACGTAACCAGGTTGCTTGATCGAGACTGAACATCAGGAAAAGATTGAATGCAAATCCAAGGCCGGCGATGATTGGCAGATTTTTTACTTTAAAAGGTCTATGCAGATTAGGTTGTTTAAATCTTAAGACTAAAACGGCTATACAAATCATGGCAAATGCGAATAGGGTACCAATGCTGGTCATTTTTGTTGCTTTTTCAATGGGGGTTAATGCGGCTACTATGGAAGAAATAAACCCCAAAAGTATTGTGCTCTTCCATGGAGTTTTAAATCGGCTATGAATTACTCCAAAAGGTTTTTGTGGCAATAATCCATCTTTAGCCATATTGAGAAAAATTCTTGTTTGTGATAGCAGCATCACCAGCATTACAGAAATTAAACCAATAACAGCCGCTATAGTAATTAAGAGTGATGCCCATCTAAGTCCTACTGAACCGAATGCAGAAGCTACAGGTGCCCCTAGGTCTATTTCGGAGTATTTTGTCATGCCAGTTAGGGTTAAAGAAACTAGTATATATAGCGTCGTGCAGATAATCAGTGAAGTGACAATGGCAAATGGAATATCTCTGGTTGGGTTTACGGCTTCCTGAGATTGTGTTGAAACGGCATCAAAACCGATAAAAGCAAAGAATACGATTCCTGCGGCTGTTAACACACCGGAAATGCCGAAATGACTTACACCTGTTGCATCGATTGTTTTTTCTGGGATAAAGGGTTGCCAGTTTGCAGGATTGATGTAGGCGATGCCTGCAACAATAACAAATAATACGGCTGCTACTTTTATGGCAACAATGATATTGTTTGCTTTTGCTGATTCTTTAATACCACGAACCAGTATATACGTAACTACCCATACAATCAATGCTGCAGGAAGATTAATAGAAAAGGAGGGAGGGCTTATGCCCAATTTTAGCGCCTCCTCTTTTGCCGTTACCGGATCGTTGGTTAACCAAAAAGGGAGATTTGTGATCCCTGCCAGCTGTAATAATTTTACAAAGTATTTAGACCAGCTTACTGCCACCGTTGTTGCACCCATCATATACTCCAGTATCAGATTCCATCCAATAAACCACGCGAAAAATTCTCCAATCGTTCCATACGAATAGGCATAGGCAGATCCTGAAACAGGTAATATACCTGCAAATTCCGCGTAACAGAAGGCAGCAAGCAAGCAACCTATGCCTGCCAATATAAATGATAATGCCAATGCCGGACCTGCATATTGATTGGCAGCTACACCTGTTAAAACAAAAATACCTCCGCCTATAACAGCGCCAACGCCGATGGCCGTAAGTTCCCATTTGCCTAAGGTTCGTTTCAGTTGACTTGTTTTAATGTCGTCATGGTAAGCTTCCAGTGGTTTCTTTCGCAATAGTTTTGTCAGATTCATTGATATCTGGTTTAGTTGGATGATAATGCAAATTCAACAGCAGCCTGTGCATGAATTTGTGTGGTATTGAAAACAGGTATAGCTATATCCTGCTGACTAATGAGTAAGGGTATTTCCGTGCAACCCAGAATAATTCCTTCGGCCCCTTCTGCAATCATTTTATTAATGATTGCGAGGTAAGCCTGTTTGGTTTCCGGAACTATGATTCCTTTTCCAAGTTCATTCACAAGGGTTTCCTCTATATAGTCTATCTCAGACTTTGTTTGTGGGATCAGTACTTCCAGCCCTTTTTGGTAAAGTTTTTGTTTATAAAAGTCAAGTTCCATGGTATATACGGTACCAAGCAGTCCAACTTTTTTCAATTGCTTTTTTTGAATGGCACGGGCTGTCGCTTCCCTGATATCAATAAGCGGTAGGTCAATTTTGTCTGCTATTCTTTCTGCTACAATATGTGCCGTATTTGCACCAAGCATAATCATATCTGCTCCGGCAGCTTTCAGCTTGTCTGCAGCATCGGCCAATAATTCAAAAGTTGCATCCCAGTTATATGCAGCATTATAAGAACTAAACAGTTTAAAATTTACAGAGTAAATAATGCACTCAGGAAAGTGTAAACCACCCAAAATTTTATTGGTTTCTTCATTGAAAAATCTGTAATAGTCAATGGTTGAAGTCCAGCTTGTTCCTCCAACTAATCCGATTTTTTTCATTGCATTTTATTTAAGTAGGGTTTTTATTTTAATTACCATTATATTATTCACCACTAATAAAATATCCATCTTCTACCAGGCGATAAGGTTGACTGATTTTTTTTGATAATTTTTCAAAATCTTCTTCATTTAATTCTTCTGGCTGATAGTAGGGAGTCGAGAATTTGTTGTAATGTATAGGGATGAGTTCTCTGGCCTGTAGTAATTTTGCCGCGTTAAAAGCCTGTTCCAGAGTCATGGATGCAGGTATGGTACTGTAAGCAAGCCCCAATGCCTGAAAATTTACAATTGCGCCATTTATCGGTAAAAAAGCGAAATCAATATTTTGGTTTTCTTTACCGAGTTGCCAAAACTTATTATGCCATATGGTATCACCACCATGGAATATCTTAAATCCGTTACATTCAATAATCCACGCTGTTTGATCGTGTCCGATACCATCAAGTGAGAATACTGATTTTATGCTGATTCCTTCTTCAGTAAATATTTCATCGTAGTCAAGATAAATAACATGTCTTGTAAGAGCGGGGATGTATTTTTCCAGTTTTTTATAAGCGATTATTTTTCCGTCTGGTTTCAAACATTTTTCAATAATAGAAATATCAAAATGATCTAAGTGCAGGTGTGTAAATACAATATAATCTGCCTTCGTAGTTAAGGAAAAATGAATAAGAGGTGTTCTTGGGTAACCTAGTATTCCGGAATAAGCTGTAAAATCTTCAACAGCATCAACTAATAGGGTCTTTTTGTTACATTCAATTTTAATTCCTGCCCAATTTAACTTCTGGATTTTCATAATAGTATCGTTTCAGGTATTATAATTTATAATAAAATACCAGTGAGGCTTTTTCAATCAGATGCTGTGATAGATAGAATCCAACTAGGGCGGGATTTGCGTTTGCATCGAGTCCTAACTTTTCTGTATTCAATGCGTATACTGTTATGGTATATTTATGAAATCCACTACCTGGTGTTGGGCAGGGGCCACTATATCCTGTAGTGCCAAAGTCTGTTTTACTTTGAATGGATTTAGGTGGAGCAGATCCATTTTTTGTATTTCCTGCGTTTGATACTAATTGTAGTATAGTTTTATCAATATCAAAAATCAGCCAGTGCCACCATCCGCTGCCTGTTGGTGCATTTTCATCATGAATGGTAACTGCGAAACTCTTGGTGCCTGCGGGAGCGTATTCCCAAAATAGCTGGGGCGATTTGTTTTCACCGGTACAGCCAAACCCATTGAATACCTGTTGACTGGTAGCCTGACCACCCAATTCTTTTGATTTTAAAGTAAATGTTTGTGCGTTTGAAAGCAAAACGTTCAGAACGAATGTTACAATGATGAATAAGTGTTTTTTCATATTTCTTTTCTTATTGCGTTAACCCTGTTTTCAAATGTGAAATCGTTTTCCAGTGGATGGTGTATTTGTTCAAAGAACCGCATCAGCTCTGTTGAATGTTTGTGGCTCTTTTGAAGTTTAATATGGAAGTGAACCAGTTTCGACCACATAATTGCTTTTATATGTGTTTTGTTTTCATTCCACATAAAAGCTTCCACCAATAAACTTGAAGCTGAAAATGAAATTAATTTTGTTTCGATTACTACTTTTTCAAGCCATGCCGCAGGATAGAGGTATGAAATTTGTGTTTGCGCGGCAACCCAACTCAATCCATCTTTTTTGGCTATATCAGCCGTGTGGAAAGAATAATTTTCGAGTAGTTGTTCTGTTCTGGCTGCTACTATATAATCTATGTATTTTGAATTATTCAGATGATTGAAGGGGTCACAATCCTGGTACTGTATCCTTGCAGTACTCTCTAATATTTTTTTTAAAGTAGCCATGTCATTGGTTTAATCATCATTTCAAATAAAATCTTCTAACTAATCTCAGTTTTTATTTACTCAATTCAATTAACTGTTCTTCCATTAAACCCAGAACAGGAGGTGTTGACACTCCTAAAAGGTTTAAATAAATACACAATGCGCCTCTGTGATGTACTTCGTGTATAATCATATTTCTAAGCAGATTTTTTAATGGTATTTCTCTTCCTTTGATTAGGGATATATTATTTGATAGTGAAACATCACTTACAGTTTCTAATATTTTTATGGTTTGCACATGCATGGCTTCGAAATAATCAAAAATACTGTTGTAGCCGATGGTGATGTCACTTTTGCAACCCTTATAACAAGGTTTATGACCGATTGCCATTTCTGCGAAAACAAATCTTTCTATTGCTGCAATGTGTCTTATCAGGTCGCCAATGGTAAATTTGCCTTCCCGGTAAGTCCAGTCCAGTTTATCATGAGGTATTGCGGCTAATACTTTATTTGTGATACTGCGAGTGTCTTCATAATACTCCAGAAATCTGTTAATGGTTATAATTTCCATATTTAATAAAATACCGATCGGTATATTTTAGTGTAAATTTTTTAAGCCTTTAGATCCAGTATTATTTTTTCTAAATAGTCCATGGCTACCTTTAAATCCTTTGCGTTTTGTACCACTTTGGCCTGCATGATGCTTCCTTCAATAATGGATACTAAAATGATGGCAATCAATGTGGGGTTTGTATTTTTTTTAATTTCTCCCCTTACCATACCACGTTTGATTTGGTTTTCAATAGAAGTTTTCCAGAATGCCAGTGCTTTCGCAGCTTTTTCTCTGAGTTTAGGATGTGTATCATCTGCTTCTGTAGATGTATTTAGTATAGGACATCCTGGTTGCAGGAAGGGGAGTATCAAAAATTTCCGATAGACTTTAGGGTAAACAAGCAGGCGCTCAATTGAGTTTTCGGTTGCTAATATTTGTGCCTTGATATAATTGGTAACGGTATTGAAATTGTAATCGAATGCAGCAAGGGCAACTTCGTCTTTGTTTTCAAAATTTCCGTATATACTTCCTTTTGTTAAGCCGGTTGCCTCGGTAAGGTCATGAATGGACGTTCCTGCATAGCCTTTCTCATTGAAAACAGGAGCTGTTTTCTCAATAATATATTGTCTGGTTCTTTCTGCTTTTGATAATTCAATACTCATGACGATGTAAAAATAGTAAATAAATAATACCGATTGGTATATTTTTTAAAAATTTCTGGTAAATGCTTTTCGATGATTATTCAAGGCATTTTTTAATGTACCCAAAACTGCGCCGGTAAAGACTAATCGCGCTTTTAAGCACGATGAAAGATTACAGTTAGTCAGGGTTATAGTGCTAATAAAGACGCTTATTCATAAAGGCTCTCCCTGATCCTGACTTTAGATATTTTTCAAAATGAAATGCCTTTATTTTATCATGAAAGGCGCAGTAAAAAAGAAGTTTTACAGGCAAATTCGATTTTGTAGAAGGTACATATCCTTTATTGTGCCTGTTAAATCTTTCTTTTAAGTCGCTTGTGCATCCAACATATGTATTTCCGTTGTTGCAGAGGAGGATATAGACGTATTGCATTTTCCTGCAAAGATTTATATTAACCCCTATGCTGGCAATAGGTATTTATACCTGATTTTGAGGCAGGGGATTTCGGGTGTTGGAGCTTTTGTAGCCCACCGTCGCTGAAGCTATGGTGGGCAAGTGCGCCTAAATATATTTGTTGAAAATCAGAAATCACCTGCGCCAAGGCTTCGGTTGGTGAATCCAGTAATAAATATGTAAAAGATGAAAAATGGACCTGTCCGCTGAAGCCCACCAAAATTTAGTGATGTTCCGGAAATGAAAAGCCCACCGTCGCTGAAGCTATGGTGGGCAAGTGCGCCTAAATATATTTGTTGAAAATCAGAAATCACCTGCGCCAAGGCTTCGGTTGGTGAATCCAGTAATAAATATGTAAAAGATGAAAAATGGACCTGTCCGCTGAAGCCCACCAAAATTTAGTGATGTTCCGGAAATGAAAAGCCCACCGTCGCTGAAGCTTTGGTGGGCGTAAGCGGAGAGAGAGGGATTCGAACCCCCGGACCTTTGACAGTCAACGGTTTTCAAGACCGCCGCATTCGACCGCTCTGCCATCTCTCCGCGGCAAAAGTAAGGGTTGAAATATTTCTACCAAAAAATATTCGAAATAATACGCAAATGCATTCATAAACAAGCTGTTAGAGTAATTGGGAACGAGGTGTTTGCATCTGTTATGATCTTTTGAGTGGCAGTTAGTAACCCGATCATCATGCTGCTCTATTTCAGGACTGATATCAATAAATTTTATTTTTATATTAATCCTATATTTATGTCTAATAATGTCAACATTAAATGATAAAATAAAGTATAATGATGTAAAATAGCAACATTTTCGTATATTCGTATTGTCGTTATAATTCGACATTAATATACATTAATTTAAATAATGATGGAAAATAGCAACAAAAATTGGTTTGCGATGAGTGACCCGGCTATATTGGCCATGCTGGGGCAGTTTCTGCAGCATACAAGGCTGGAGCAAAATAAAACACAGCAGGAAATTGCTTCTGCAGCAGGAATACATCGTTCTACCCTGGTACAGATAGAGGGCGGCGGCGGCGGAACTTTATTGTCTTTTATTCAGGTTATGCGTGCCCTTCAGCAATTACACCTGTTCCGTTTTTTTGAGACCCAACCCAAAATCAGTCCCTTGCAACTGGCTAAAATGGATCAGCAGAAAAGAAAAAGAGCCAGTAGAAAAAATAAGACAGCAGATCATCAACCCAAAACCGACTGGTAATGATTACTACTGCTTTTATACATATATGGAACAAGCGTGTAGGTGCGATTGCCTGGGATGAAAGAACGGGCACTGCATCTTTCGAATATGAACCTGCTTTTCTTCGTCAGCAGTGGAATCTATCCCCTCTGAAAATGCCGATATTAAATGCTGCAGGACGGATTTTCTCTTTTCCTGAATTGAGAGACAGTCTTACATTCAAAGGACTACCGGGTTTACTGGCAGATGTATTACCCGATAAATATGGTAACAGCCTTATCAATGCCTGGCTCTCCAGAAACGGCAGACCTGCGAATAGTATGAACCCGGTGGAACTGCTTTGTTTTATTGGTAAGAGGGGCATGGGGGCGTTGGAATTTGAACCCGGATTATACAGTTCAAATAAAACAGCTACAAAAATTGAATTGGATGGCCTGGTGAATATGGCGCAGGAAATTTTATCGGGCAGACAGGATTTTAATACACGGCTTAGTGCCGATGAAGCAAAAGCACTTACCGATATACTAAAGATCGGTTCATCTGCAGGTGGGGCAAGGGCCAAAGCCGTGGTCGCATTTAATCAGCTTACAGGAGAAATCAGATCCGGACAGGCAGATGTGCCGGATGGCTTTACGCATTGGTTACTGAAATTTGATGGGGTTACTGATCAGCAACTGGGTTCTTCTTCCGGATACGGAAGGGTAGAAATGGCCTATCACCTCATGGCAAAGGAAGCTGGTATTGAAATGATGGAATGCCGCTTACTAGAAGAGAATGGAAGGGCGCATTTCATGACCAAACGTTTCGACCGCATGCCCGATAACAAGAAATTACACATACAGAGTTTTTGTGCACTGGCGCATTACGATTTTAATGAGATTACATCGTTCAGTTACGAGCAGTTATTTGAAACCATGCGCAGTCTATTACTACCATATACAGACGCTGAACAATTGTTCAGAAGAATGGTGTTCAATGTAATGGCGAAAAACTGTGATGACCATACCAAGAATTTTTCATTTATGATGGATCAAAATGGTGCCTGGAAACTGGCACCTGCTTTTGATCTTTGTCATGCATACCGGCCTGACAGTTCATGGGTAAGTCAGCACTCACTCAGCATCAATGGTAAAAGAAAGGATATCAGCCGGGATGATTTACTGGCAGTGGCTAAAAATATGAATATTAAAAAAGCACCGTCCATAATTGATCAGGTGAAAGAGGTTGTTGGCAGGTGGCATGATTTTGCTGCGATTACAGCCGTAAATAGCGACCTGCGTGATGCAATCGGCAAAACCATATTGTTATTATAAAAGAGAGGATTATCTCTTTACCATACAATAAAAGAACCCCATTCCTCAATCAACCATGCGAATAATTCAACCCATACTTCATTACTTCCTCCACTTTGGTTTGCCGGTTTTTATAGCATGGTTTTTTTTTCGGGATCAATGGAAAAAAACAACACTTCTTTTATGGTTAACTATGCTGGTAGATCTTGATCATCTGCTGGCTGCACCTTTGTTCAACGCCTGCAGGTGCAGCATCAATTTTCATCCTCTACATAGTTATCCGGCAATTGCATGCTATGTATTGCTGTTATTTATTCCCAGGTGCCGTATCATTGCGATTGGTTTACTGCTGCATATGGCCACTGATCAGCTTGACTGTTTTATCAATCAATATACCTGTCTTTAGAAGTACATATGAATGCTTCATGTAAGCTTTTATCTATCGGATTTGTACATATCGTTGCTGAATAAGGCTTTCGGAAGGGTAAAGTGTTAATTTAAAGGGAACCATACCATTGTTATAAAACTTTTAAAGTAGCATTGTTATTTCAACGTATTTGCAGGTTTATAAATAACAGTATGATCGGAAAAAGCACTATTAGCCTTATTGTATGTTTACTGGTTTCAGTTTTTATATGTTTCGCCCAGGAAAACAAAAAAATCATAACAGGTGAAATTATCATTACCGGTGGTACTAAAGCGGATGGAGCCAATGTGTTTCTGTATCGTACCAAAGACTCAGTATTGGTGAAAACGGGTATTACCGATGCAAATGGCATCTATATACTTACAAATATCAGTCCCGGCAATTATTACCTGCTGGTAAAATATACCGGTTACGAAGAAAGCATTATCAATCCAGTACGTATTGACGGTTCAAAAGAAGAATTCCGGATGGAGTTGATAACGATGGCAACACCTGTTACCAACCAGTTGAAAGAAGTAGTTGTAAGCAGCCGTAAAAATTTTGTGGAGCGTAAGGCAGACAGGGTAGTGGTGAATCCGGATGCTTTAATCAGCAATGCCGGTACCACTGCATTGGAAGTATTGGAGAAAGCGCCCGCTGTTCAGGTAGACGCAGATGGTAATATCAGCCTGCGTGGCCGTCCCGGTGTATTGGTATTTATTGATGATAAGCCTACTTATATGTCGCAGCAAGACCTCACAGCTTACCTGCGATCTTTACCTTCGGGTGATATTGAAAGTATTGAGATTATGACCAATCCGCCAGCCCGTTATGATGCTGCGGGAAACAGCGGGGTTATTAATATACGGTTAAAGAAAACCAAAGTAAGTGGGCTGAATGGAGCCATCAACCTGGGGTATGGGCAGGGTACCTATGCCCGCAGTAATAACAGTTTTACGCTGAACTATCGTATCAATAAACTTAATTTCTTTACCAATCTCAGTAGTGCCATTAATAACACCTATCAGGATCTTACACTTAATCGTCAGTATTTTTCTACATCAGGTGCACTTCAGTCATCTTTTACCCAACGCTCATTCATTAAAAGAATGCCACGTGGCTTTAACTATAAAGCCGGCGTGGATTATTATGCCAGTAAAAACCTCACATTGGGTGTTGTGATTACCGGTGTTGCTAATAAAAACAAAGAAGATATTCATAACGATGCCGTTATCCGAAACGGTAATGGCGTACTTGTGAATACGGTGTCTGCACATGCGCCAAGGAACCGATCTTTTAATAATATCGGAACCAACCTCAATATGTCTTATAAATTAGATGGTAAATCGAAATTACTAACTGTGAATGCTGATTACCTGAAGTATAGTGCCGATCAGGATAACAGTCTGTTGAATATTGTGTATAATCCGGATCAAACAATTGCAGGCAGAACCAATCTGGTATCTGATTTGCCGGCGTCTATTGAAATCACTACAGCGCAGGCAGATTATTCGCAACCCTTGTTTAAAGGAACACTGGAGGCAGGTGCAAAAACAAGCATCGTGAGAACCAATAATAATGCAATGTTTTACGATGAGCAGCCGAATGGTAGTTTTACGCTCAATACTGAATTCTCGAATAATTTTAAATACCGCGAGAACATCAATGCTACCTATCTTACATATACACTAGACAGGAAAAAATTCAGTGCCAAACTCGGTTTACGATTTGAAAATACTGAAATCAAAGGATTGCAATATGGCACACCCGGTAAACCTGATTCTTCTTTTACACGCACATTTAATAATCTGTTTCCTACTTTATATTTTTCTTATAAACTTGATACGGCAGAAAATCATTTAGTAAATATAAATTTTGGCAGAAGAATCAACAGGCCGAATTATCAGGATATGAATCCGTTCACCTATCCGTTAGACAGGTATACTTTATATGGAGGAAATCCATTTTTAAAACCAACGTTCTCTTATAATACCGAACTGAGTTATACTTATAAACGAAATTATACGCTTTCGCTGCAATACAGTTATATCAATGATCTGATTATGGAAACCATTGAACAGCGAAATGGTATATTTTACAGCCGGCCCGGTAATTTCGGCAAGCAGGTATCTCTGAGTGCCTCATTGAGCGGTATGATACCGGTTACCAAATGGTGGAAGCTGCAACTGTATACGGAGGTAACCAAAAACAAGTTTACGGCTACACTCTACCAACAAAATTTATTGAATGAGGGTACGTATTTTTTTGTTGGGCCCGTAAATATTTTTCAAATCAATCCAATGTGGTCGGCTGAGTTAGGTGGTAATTACCAATCAAGTGTGTATGTGGGACAGTTTGTAACCATACCTGTAGGTTCAGTAAGGGCGGCTGTGGCAAAGAAAATACTCAAGCAAAAAGGAACCCTTCGTTTCAGCGTGAATGATTTTCTCTATACGAATCAACCTGGTGGAAACATTAAGGGGATACAAAATTCTACTGCCAACTGGAAGAGTTACCTTGATTCAAGGGTATTTACACTTTCCTTTTCTTATCGTTTCAATAAAGGGAAGAGTCTGTCGCAGCGTAATACCGGATCTTCAGATGCGGAACGAGGAAGGGTTGGGGGGTAGCAAAAAAGCCTGCTGAAATACAAAGAATCAGCAGGCTTTTTATCTTCTGGTGAAGTCAGGTCAAATTACATATAGGGTCATTTCTTCACAATCATGCTCGGCAATATAGACTGGAAACGGGTGTTGTTCCAGCTGTGAAAATTGTCCTTCGTTATCCATTTCTCTAAAAACTTTATGAAGGAATAATCTTGACTGGAGTTGATAATAGTTCATTAATTCATAGCCGAGACCTAATAGTGTATGTTTTTCATCAGCTTCATCAATCAGTTTCGCACAATCGGGCCATACACCCGAGAAATTTGGGCCTTTGGCAAAACCAGCATAATGTCCGGGAGGTAATTCTTTATAAAGATACCGCGGTTCGGCAATAATGGGAAAGGTTAATCCTTTTTTGAAAAAATTGATACCTGAATCGTAATGAAAATACCAGTCATATCCGATCTCTATGGCACCGGACTGAAGTAATTGTGCCTTTACTTCGGGATCATTTAAACAGTTCTGTATTTCATTTTTTAAATATTGAATACAGTTTTGTTCATGTAAAGGATGGTTTTCGATAAAATCTGCATAAGGATTTTTACTGCTGATATCAGCTGCTTTCTCCGCTAGTTCCTCTTCTATATCTTCTCCATCAAGTATTGCAAATTCTCCGTTTCTATATAGCTGGAGATAGTCGGCATACCTTTTGAAAAGTGGTATAAAGATGTGATCCCTGCAGTCCAGCCATTGTTTTTCAAGTTGTTCAAAAAGTATTTCATTCAGGGAGCTGTTATTCATCTTTATCTATTTTTTGAAAGAAAAATCTCAGCCATCATACATCTCGCACTACCGCCTCCATTGGTTTCAATGGTGCTGATATCTGAATGCAATATAGGGTTATAGGTTTCTAGTCTCTCTACTTGATCTTTTGTTAAGCTAAGGAATGCCTGACTTGACATTACCAGGAATAATTGTCCTTTTTGATTCTGCACCTGCAACATATTTCCCGCAAAGTGGTTCATTTGGTCAAAGCTGATTGTGATGATTTCTTTTCCGGATGCGGTCAGACTGGCTTCTACAAGGCTTCTTTCATTTGGATCGGGAATGGAATCAAAACAGATCACCGCATATTGATCGGCCACACACATCATTACATTAGTATGATAAATGGGTGATCCATTACTATCGACCGAAATGAATGAAACAATACGATATCCTGCTTTTTCGGCCCAATCGTTCAATACTTCCTTATTCGTTCTGGGCGATAAACAGGCATAGGCTATGGCATTTGTTCTGTCCAGTACCATACTACCAGTTCCTTCAAGAAATAAATCCTGACTTTCATATCCGCTCAGGTCGATGGTATCTTTTACCGTAAATTTTTCATGGATAGCTTTGATGACATGTGGTTTCCGTTCCATGCGTCTGTTCGTTGCAAACATCGGATAGAGAATGATACTTCCATCGCTATGAAAGGAGATCCAGTTATTGGGAAATACAGAATCAGGTGTATGAGGATCGGGTGTGTCAGGCACAACTGTTACGTCTATGCCAGCTGTTGTTAGCACATTAACAAATTTTTCAAATTCCAGCGCCGCTTTCTCAGCAACAGTATCGCCGCCGAAAGCTTGTTGAAAGCTATTATTCACAGCCGTTTCAGCATTAAAACTAAAACGTACCGGTTTTATCATTAACAGGTGAGAAGTGGTTTGTGCTTGCATGTTGTTTTTTTTTGCGTGAATGGTGAATGAGAAAAGTGAGTAGTGAGTAGTCAGTAGTGAGTGAATGGTGAATGAAAAATGATATTGCGCTTTCACAATAATGATCGTTGCGGTCGAGTTCCGTCTACTCACTACTCACTACTCACTACTCACTACTCACTACTCACTACTCACTACTCACATTTCCTCCCTCCACAAAGGCATACTCATACAATGAAAACCTCCG
>NZ_SNWP01000017.1 GCF_004361915.1 Sediminibacterium goheungense
GTAGCATTTGTTACACTTACTGTACCCGCTGTAATCGTACCGGTAGCCGTTAAATTATTTAAACCTGTCAGGTTCGTAATATTCGCTGTCGTGGTACTGATACTGCCAGCTGTAATATTACCCGTAGCAGTGATGTTCTGGATATTCGCCAGGTTCGTGATTGTATTCTGTGTACCGGCGTTCAAAGTAGCACTGATCGTTCCGCCCACGATATTGCCCGTTACAGTGATATTATCAAAGGTACCGCCCGTGCTGTTTACACTTGTTGCACTCACCGTTCCGATCTGTGCTGTTCCCGTTACACTTAAATTGGTCAGACCACTTAAGTTGGTAATCGTAGCATTTGTTGCACTTACTGTACCCGCTGTAATCGTACCGGTAGCCGTTAAATTATTTAAACCTGTCAGGTTCGTAATATTCGCTGTCGTGGTACTGATACTGCCAGCTGTAATATTACCCGTAGCAGTGATGTTCTGGATATTCGCCAGATTCGTAATCGTATTCTGTGTACCGGCATTCAGTGTAGCACTGATCGTTCCACCCACGATATTACCCGTTACAGTGATATTATCAAAGGTACCATTACCCCCATTCACATTCGTTGCACTCACCGTTCCGATCTGTGCTGTTCCCGTTACACTTAAATTACTTAAGCCACTCAGGTTACTGATATTCGCATTCGTCGCACTTACCGTACCCGCCTGAATCGTATTTGTTACACTGAAATTATTGACACCAGTAAGATTAGAAATATTGGCAGTGGTAGCACTGATCACATTCGTACTGATTGTACCGGTAGATGTAATGTTCTGGATATTTGCCAGGTTCGTAATACTATTCTGTGTACCGGCGTTCAGCGTAGCACTGATCGTTCCACCTACGATATTACCCGTTACAGTGATATTATCAAAGGTTCCATTACCTCCATTCACATTCGTTGCACTCACCGTTCCGATCTGTGCTGTTCCCGTTACACTTAAATTACTTAAGCCACTCAGGTTACTGATATTCGCATTCGTCGCACTTACCGTACCCGCCTGAATCGTATTTGTTACACTGAAATTATTGACACCAGTAAGATTAGAAATATTGGCAGTGGTAGCACTGATCACATTCGTACTGATTGTACCGGTAGATGTAATGTTCTGGATATTTGCCAGGTTCGTAATACTATTCTGTGTACCGGCATTCAGTGTAGCACTGATCGTTCCTCCAATAATATTACCGGTCACAGTGATATTATCAAACACACCGTTGCTTCCCTTAATATTCGTTGCATTAATATTGCCTGCCTGCAATGTACTAGTTACACTCAGGTTGGTTAGTCCCGATATATTCGTAATGGTTGCATTGGTTGCACTTAGCGTACCTGCCTGTATGGTTCCCGTTGCACTTAGATTGGCCAATCCTGTGAGATTGGTGATTTTTGCGTTGGTAATATTAGCCGTAGTAGCTGTTATAGTATTGATATTCGCAAGGTTGGTAATACTTGCCTGCGCATTGGCAGCAAGTGTTCCGCTATAAGTTCCACCAGTAATCGTACCCGTTACCACCAGATTGGGGAGCGTATCAACATTCACTTTCAATTGCGACATACTTGCCCTGATAGCAGCCAATGAATCGAGAAAACGCTGTTCACGAACATAGCCGCTAAGCATAGCGGCTGTGTCAGTAATAAAAAGAAAATGAGATGATGGTATTTTCCGAAGCGTACCATTGATCGTAGTGACAATGGAATCCGTTTTTTGTCCCGTAACAGTAGGTACTGCCAGACTACTTACATTTTTAGGTATCCACGCATTTACCCCTGCATCCCAAACTAAAGCCTGACCCGGGAGAGGAGCTTGTCCAGATATCTGCCTTCCCATTAATCGGTTGGCATTCCACAATGCCACCGTATTCGTTGCAGATACGATCCATTCATTGGTACCGGCCACATTGGTAACTTTAATACCCGTGGTTTCATCTCCACTCATGGTAATAGCTCCCACCTGTCCATTAAAAGATACAACACCTGTACTGCTGTTTTGTGTTCCAAAATTTACCCATACTCCGTTTTGCCTGAAGTAAAACTTATCATCAGCCAAACTATATACCAACATACCATTTAAGGTATTAGATACAGGAATAGCCAAAGTATCTGTAACACGAGGAAGCAATAGCGCTTTATCCAAACCATCGATCTGTAAGGCAATATTATTATTGAGAATCCGAGCCGTACCTATGGCAATCCCCTGCGCATTTACAATACGGAATCCGTTCATACGCAAAGTATCTTGTGCAATATGACTACCCAGGTTATCACCAAAGGTTTGCGCATTGATCTTAGATATTAATGATACAAATACCACCAATAAAATGATAAGCCCTTTATGTATGTATTCAATTTTTCTCACAATGCGTTGACTGGTGCTCACTAATTTATTTTATTTAACAAGTACTATTTTATACAAGCTCCCTAATACATCTACAGGTTGCGCCGTAAAATTTGCAAATCGAATATTAACAAATCCGTCCTCCTTACACCATGCCCCATAAACTGTCCAGTTCTGATAATCATCCAATGCTGTAATCAAAATAGGATCTCCCTGCTTTGCATTGGTAACAGGCACACGGATTACCGTTGTGGTATTCGCTGCAATTCTTGCATTCTGCCCTGCAATAACATTCAAGTTAAGATTGAAGTTCGATACCTGAGTAACACTTACCTGAGCAGCCTGTGGCGTTGTCCAATTCACATTTCCTAAACTATCTGTAGTTAAAAAAGTATTGGGTGGACCTGCAGCAATATTCGTGTTAACATTCGTTACACTGGCATTACCTGCATACAATGCATAAGGCACACTCATGATTTGAGATGTACCGATATCTACATAATTATTGGCAGGTATCCACCAGGGTGCAGGAATAGAAGGAGATATGGCTATTTTAGTGTTTATGAAATAAGGACCATTGCCCCATTCAATTTTATTTAAACTGTCTTTCAAAGCAGGGTTCGTAGATCTGATACCTCTACCCATAGTATAACCAAATACGCCATCATTATCCGACTGAACCTGATGTGACTCTTCAAACACCAGGGTTCCACCAACAGGTCGGCCTTGATAAATTGCACTACGTATATGAATGGTACGGTTACGTGCAGGATTACCCTGATTGTCTTTGGCTACACTTTGCAAAAACCAAAATGGCGGTGGCTGCGCAATGAGACTTTCTGTCAGAAAGACTAACAGAAAAAGAATGCTCAGTTTAATGCTTGTGTTTTTCATACACGTTACTTATATACGGTTAACAATTAAGTTCAGACTTAATAGTTTTCCATAGGATACGGCTTTAAAACCTTTTGTTGTTCAGAGGACAAGACTTTAAAAAAAAAAATGGTCTTTCATAGGATATGTCAATGTCTCTGTTTTATGTTTCAGGCACTCAGTAAGTTACGAACCGATTAACATACAAAAATACCTTATATTTTAACCTTTTCACGACTTCTACCATTATAATTTGCTTAAGAGCAAACTATAACGCTTATTCATCAGCTCCACCGTTACCGCATATTTTCCTGCTGCCCATGCATTTCCGTTAATCTGATAACCGGCTTTAATTTTACTCATCGCCACTCTTTCACCCAAAATCACTTTTCCGTCCATGGCTACTACACGAACAATACAGAACAGATTCGCATCGAATTCGCCTGAAGCCCTCAGCATCGCAGAACCTCTGGTTGGATTCGGATATACATTTAACGATAAAGAAAAGGCCGTAGTATCTGCCACCGGTGGCTTTTCCTGGCAGGCAGCCTGAAAAAGACCTGTGCCGTTGTTGGCAATACCAAGGGCGGCCGCTGAACCACCAATTGACAAACATTTGGCAGAACCGCCAATATTTACAAAGGGGGTTGAAATAATACCGCTATTGGTACTAAGGAAACTAATACTCATCTGGGCCTTACCCGTAGTACAGGCAAGCACCAAAACTATGATGATGAAATATGTTAGTTTCTTAATTGGCATAGTATACTTCTCTCACAATCTGTGTGGGGTATCCGGGAGGGTTGCTGATCTCCAGATCCATTGATTTTTCCTTTAATTCCAGGATGATATAATCTCTCACCGTACCTCCTAAAGGACCATTTGTAATAGTTTCCTTTAACTGAAGCTGACTCAACAAACGAGCTGTCCCTCTGTTTCCATCATCATCCAGAAAAGTGGCACTGAAAGCCGGGGAAAGAGAACGTGTGTAGGTTTTGTAATACTTCTTTTGTGCATCCGTCAGCGGTTGTAAAACACCGTTTACATAAATAGCTTTCAGGAACCACTGTTTATTACCCAACTCACTGGTCAGGTAATCAAACATCAATTCATGCTGCGATTTAGTAACAACAGGATCTTTGCTACAACCGGTAAAAAAGAAAGCACCTGATGCCAATAGGGCAGTCAAAACAAATGCTTGCATTTTTTTAGTCAGTTTCATCTTTTGTTGATTTCCAGATTATTTGCTTGGTTATTTCAGAAATCGTTGCTTTCTGATCAGCATGGTCTGCAGAGGATAACGAGCTTTCGTCTTCTGTGCGGGGCGGTTCATTGGAATGAACGGACAATACCGGACAGATCAAAATATCGTGGATGGATTGGACTGGTTTGGTTTCAAAGGATTGGACCGGGTGCAAGCGCAAGACTTACAAGATTCGGCGTTTTATTAAAACGCTGTCTTCAGAGAATCAGGATTTTGGGTTGCGATAGATTGATTATCAATCTTTCACATAGGAATAATACAGCTTTTCAAGGACTGGATTCAGAATAGGGTGATGAGCGGATTAAACTCATCGGGGGTACAAGGTGAGGATTAAAAGCCTGGTGCTTTGTAGGATTGGATATTGTATTGCAAATATAACACTATAATCATGTAGTAATTGAACTACGGTCACTATTTTAATTGAATTATAATATGCATAAAAAAAGCCCCATTGCGGGGCTTTTATATAAAAAGTATTTAATTTATACTTTGAAGTGAGAGAAGGCCTTATTAGCTTCTGCCATTCTGTGGGTATCTTCTTTCTTTTTGAAAGCAGCACCTTCACCTTTACTGGCAGCAACGATCTCATTTGCCAGCTTATCTGCCATGGTACGACCATTGCGCTCACGGCTGTAACGGATCAACCATTTCATGCTCAGAGAAATCTTACGGTCAGCACGAACTTCAGACGGAATCTGGAAAGTAGCACCACCGATACGACGGCTTCTAACCTCTACAGCAGGGGTAACATTGGCTATCGCCTTCTTCCAGGTTTCATAACCATCCTCACCGGTCATCTTGGTTACTTTGTCTACTGCATCGTAGAAAATATTGATTGCAGTACTTTTCTTACCCTGCCACATCAGGTTATTAATAAAACGGGTTACCAGTTTGTCATTGAAACGACCATCTGGCGCTAAGGGTAATTTTTTTGCTTGTGCTTTACGCATGACGTATAGTAATTAGCTGATTAACAGATTATTAGGTTATTTTTTTGCCTTTTCTTTCTTGGTTCCGTATTTAGAACGGCTCTTCTTACGGTCTTTCACACCGGCAGTATCGAGGCTACCACGTACAATATGGTAACGTACACCTGGTAAATCTTTTACACGACCACCACGGATCAATACGATTGAGTGCTCCTGCAGGTTATGACCTTCACCAGGAATATATGCGATAACTTCAACTTTATTGGTCAGACGCACTTTCGCTACTTTACGCAGAGCTGAGTTCGGTTTCTTTGGAGTGGTAGTATACACCCTTGTACACACGCCGCGACGCTGCGGACAAGCATCCAAAGCCCTTGATTTACTTTTGGCCCTGATAATTTCGCGACCTTTTCTAACTAATTGCTGTATTGTAGGCATTCTTTACCGTTTAAAATTTCGGACGGCAAAGGTAATGGCTGCATCGCAAACTTCAAAAAGTTTTCAAAATTTTTACGGCCAACTGTGGATAATCTTTGATTTTCTACCCTTTTTCATCCTTTTTTACCCCTCCACCGTCCCACCCAAGCGCTGAAAATTTATAATAACAGGTAAAAATACATGGATTTACCATGAATTTCTACGTCGTTGGCTCGACGGTAAACGATTGGATGTTTTCTGGGCTTAGGTTTAAGCTGAAAACCCGGTTTATGCTCAGAATATTATTTCATATCTTTCTCTTTGTATCCTCAATTTTGAGCCTGAAAGGCCAATTCACCCCCCTATCCTATACGCAGACGGGGAGCTTTATTCATCAGAATTTTAATGGACTCCCCTCAAGTGGCAGTTTAAGCCTCGCCGGAAAAGGACCACATTCTTTGAGCAACAGTTCAGTTATAACCACGGGGTTAGAAGGCTGGTATATTTTACAAGTGGCCGGCAGCCAGACAAATACCAATTTTTCAGCCAGCACCGGGTCTGCTACGGGAAGTGGCGTCTATAGCTATGGAACCGGCAGTAACCGGGCCCTTGGATCAATTGCCTCAGGAACGGGTATATATGCATTCGGTCTGGTTCTCAAAAATGAAACCGGTCTCATACTCAACCGCATACAAATGCGTTTCCTGGCCACCCAATGGCGCAAAGGTGGTTCAGGTAACAAAAACAACTGGGTATTCGGCTACCAGGCTGGAAATGCTGACAATCTTTTATCAGACACCTTAAAACCCAAGCCTACTCTCAATATCTACTCACTACATACCAGTTCCGGTGCTGCTACTTTGAATGGACATCTGGTCCAGAACCAAATCTGGATAGAAGACAGCCTAACCGATATCAGCTGGCTACCTGGGCAAGTACTCAGATTGCAATGGTCTGATACTGATGAAACCGGCAGTGATGACGGTATGGCTGTTGACGATTTTAGTTTACTCGCTTTTCAGCAAACAGGCGCACCCGAAATTCAACAGATAAAAACTGACAGTATTGGCAGCAATAATGTGGTAATGAGCGCATATATCAATGATCAACTATTGGCTACTACTGTAAAAGTACTCATAGACACTACAGCTGATTTGCAAAATGCTACTCCGTTAAAGGAAGTCATCCCTTCAATGATAGAGCAAGGATCGGGTCATACAAGGGTTATTGCTACAGCAGCAGCATTATTACCTGCCAAGAAATATTATTACCGGTTTATCGCCCAGAATCAACAGGCTACCATCTGCTCGCCTATTCAGTACTTTACCACGAAACCGGCCCTTCCTGTTATCAGAACCGATTCGCTTGTGCAAACAGGACCTTACGAATGCCGGATATATGTTTCAATACCAGACAATGGCGGGGCTCCTATTCTCGAGAAAGGAATTTGCTGGGGAACAGATGCATTACCATTGGTTTCACATAATACCCTACTCATAGCCAATGAAGACCCTTTCTTTTCAGCCAACCTTTACCAGCTTCCTTCCGGCAGCAAACTCTATTTCCGTTCCTATTGTAGAAATGCGGCAGGTATTTCTTATGGAAATACCGTTTCCTGGTTTACACCTACATCGGTTCTGCATTTTAGCAGAAGGGGAAATGATCGTACAAACAAGGATACCATTATCTACGAAATAACCTTCAAAGAAAAAGTAAACGGCATCCAGGCCACGGACTTTTACATAGCATCCAACCAGCCTACTTCCGCAAAAATAATTACGGTAACAGCACAGAACCTTGTCTGGAAAATCAGCATAGAGACCGGAAATACAGATGGTATCATTACACCGGTTTTTAAGCCGGCTGATCATCCTGAGCCTTCGGTTCTGAATGTGCCTTATGAGGCAAACGCGATAATGATAGACAAAACCGGACCTGTGATCAGGTCTCTTCAAATTGAAAATCGCCCTTACAAATCTGGCGATACAGTATGGGTTATGATAGAGACCAAACCTGAAAAGGGTTTACTCAATTTTCTTAACGGCAACCTCGCAGGATATCCGTTACAGCAGTTCGCCGGCATTCACGACAGTCTCTGGAAAACCTATTGCATCATACGAAATAATGGTAAGGAAGTAAAAGCGGAGGAGAATATTTTGGTTTCATTAATATTAACAGACGAAACAGGTAATCAAAATACAGAAAACCAGTTCATCATTCAGCAAAGCAACGATGCAATTGATCTGACAAGACCTTCTATTGATCGTATCAGCGTACCCGATAAAAAAATATACAAAGCAGGCGATATACTATTTTTTTCTATCCGCTTCTCCGAACCTGTCATGACAGATAGTACCCATGGCAGTCCGGTACTGGCTGTAACTGTTGGTACAAGAATTAAGAACCCATTTTTGTACCGTATTATACATGATTCAATATTTATTTTTTGTTACACCGTACAGCCCGATGATCTGGATATGGATGGTATTCGTGTTGCCAATACTATCACACTGAACAATTCAATCATTACCGATAAAGCCGGTAATCTACTCGTGAATACCATTGCCAATGCTGGTATATTCAGCGAAATAAAAATTGATGCCGTCGCTCCCGTAATCACGAATGTATTAACACCTGTAGGGCGTACGTATGGCCTTGGTGACACACTCTATTTCAGCATCTTTGTTTCAAAACCATTGGCCATTTCTTCACAAGCTCCCTCACCATGGCTTGAAATAACAGTGGGCAATACAATTCACAGAACAAAATACATAACAGGCTCATCAACCATGCTCAGGTTTTACTGGCCGATTCAGGAAGGAGTCTCAGATAAAGATGGCCTCAATATGGCCAACCAGCTATTCAATGTTGAAAATATGAAAGACAGCAGTGGAAACAGTCTGCTACCCGCATTAAAAAACATCGGAAATTTATCGCAGGTATTTGTTGATGGTATCTCACCCTATTTTAGAGATACAGTTAGTGTAATAGATGTCTGTAAAAACAGTTTTAGCACATTAGTTCACGCTTTACAGATTCATAACGCAGAACAAGGAGAAAACATTCAATGGAGTATGATTGAAGGGCCGTTAAAAGGACAAATAGAGGGCTTCCCTTTTTCAACAAGATGGAATGCAACCAGTCAGCCTCCTTCTCATGTTTTTTACTCCCCGAAACCGAATACCGGCGGTACAGATGAATGTGTACTTCAGGTATCTGACGGTATTCATACAATCCAGAAAAGAATCAGGTTTCAAATTAATGATCCTATCAAAGGCAATACCATTTCATCTGATCAAATCATTTGTGCAGGTTTTACAGCTCAGCCTCTGAGAGGAGCGTTATTAACCGGTGGTAACGGAGTTTATCATTTTAGCTGGCAATCCGACAACAACAATCAGATTTATCAGCAGGCTGAGGGCATTCATAACAAAGAAATCTATCAACCATTACCATTACAAAGCAGCCGAAAATTCAGGCGCATTGTTTCATCCGGAAATTGCACCGACACATCAAGCCCCATCCATATCCAGGTACGCACCAACGGTCTATGGTTAGGCAATCAATCTAATCAATGGAATGCAGGTGGTAACTGGTGCGGAGGTATTGTTCCTGATAACCAAACAGATGTACAAATAAATACCAGTTCACAAAAAAACATCATTGAAATCAATGATACAGGGCGCTGCAGATCATTACACGTCGATAGCACTGCCCTTCTTTTGCTCAATGCTCCATTTATTTTCTCGGGTACTCTTTCCGGAAACAATGCTATAGATGCCACCAATGGTACACTTATCTCTGCAGGAAGGGAGAAGCAGCTCTTACACACCTCTATTTTCATTCATAAAACAATAGCACGTTTACTGGTATCCAGTATTGATCTCACACTTAACGACACCCTTTTTATAAACGATTATTTTGCTGTTCAAAAAGGTATTTTTCAGACTAACAATTTACTCGTGCTCAATCCCAATGCCTCGAATCATGCAAATGCTTCAGACATACAATTGAAAGGAGATATTTTATTACGGCATATTTTTCACGGAAGAGCAAAAGAGCGTTTCATTCATCATCCATTCAAAAAAAACTTATTGAACTATAACCCGGAAAATCCTGCTTTATTACAGGAGAAAGACATAGTTTATTTTCAATCAGGCTTACCGGTAGCCGACAGTATTTTCATCCTGAACAATGAAATGCCTGTCAACCTTAATATGCCGGATTTTATCTGGCAGGGCATTACCACCAATCATTTGCAATGGAAACCAGGTAATGGAATCCTGTTTTCAAAACCCGGCCATTCAGATATGAATAACAGGTCACTAACCATGCATGTTAAAAGTGAACTAAATACAGGCAATATAGATACTGAACTATTCATCAATAATGACAGCAATTATGTATTAACAGGAAATCCATACATGTCGACTATCAACTCAAAATATATTATAAGAAGTGAAGGCATTGGTAATTATTATTGGATATGGGATACGGGGCTTGCAGAAAAAGGGGCCTATCTCGCAAAAAATTTCTCCGCTAATAACTCTATACAGCCAATGGAAGGTTTTATGGTAAAAGCTATTGCAGGCAAGCCTTTGGTGTTATCTTATACAGAACAGGCAAAATTACTGAATATCTTACTAGACTCATTGGAAGGTGAGTTAGAAAATACCTATCAGATAAGCATAGATCTGTTGAAAGATAACATAATTCATGATAAACTACAGATACTGGATGTAGATTCTGCAAGAACAAGGTACGATGCTACCGACGCCGAGAAAATCATGAATCCGGAATCTAATTTATATAGTCTGAGTGCCGATACGATTCCCTTATCTGTTGATGCAAGATGGTTAACAAACAGGACTTATATACCACTGGGTATTGATTCAAAAACAAAAGGTGAATTCACTATTTCGTTTTCACGCGTTAGTATAAAACCGGGTATCCACCTTGAATTACATGACTTTTTTACTGGATCCAAAATAAAGATAGACAGTAACCATTCATACAAATTTCATATAACCGGTGATCCGGCCAGTTGGGGAAGAAACAGGTTTGTTATACGGTATCCCTCAACTCCGGAACCTATACAGGAAATACTTAGCCTGCAGCTATATCCTGTACCCGCCATACAAACACTCATGATTGTTGTTCAGGCAAAGGAAAAAGCAATCAATACTATTCTCATAAAAAACATGCAAGGTCAGGTATTATTAAGTCGTTCTATGGGAGAACAACAGGATTTTACTCAACAAATTTCAATTGCCAGGCTTTTGAAGGGGCATTATATAGTTGAAGTTCATGCAGGCAAATACGTTATCGCTAAACCGTTTATAAAACTATAAAAAAAGGCTCACCGCTGTGAGCCTTTCCTATAAGTTGTATAACGAATTATACCCTGAACATCCATCCATGTGTATCGGCTGCTCTTCCTTCGCGGATATCAGTCAGCCTTGCCTTTAATTCAGGCGCCGTTTTCCATTTGTCGGTATCAAAATTCATCACATAATCCTTGTAACGCAGTTCTTTAATCAGTGAAATGGTGGCAGCTGTACCCGTTCCGAATACTTCATATAAAAGCCCGGCACGGTGTGCATCCATCAGGTCTTCAATGCTGATTTTTTTCTCGATTACTTCAAAGCCCATATCCTTTAATACTTCCATCGCACTATCTCTGGTAACCCCCGCCAGAATCGTCCCTTCTTCCAGTGAAGGCGTAATGGCTGTATTACCAATAATAAAGAACACATTCATGGTTCCCACTTCTTGCAGATAGCGGTGTTCAAAAGCATCTGTCCAAAGTACCTGATCATAACCAGCTTTTTTAGCCTGCGCGGTCGCCAGCATGCTGGCTCCATAATTACCTGCGTTTTTGGAGAAACCAACACCACCCGGAGCCGCACGTGTGTACTTTTCTTCTACATAGATTTTCATCGGTGCTGTATAGTAAGGGCCTGTCGGACTTAAAATAATCATGAACTTATAGCTCTCAGAAGGCTTCACCCCAATCACTGGATCGGATGAAAACATAAATGGGCGAATATAGAGTGAGTGATCCTTCATAGAAGGCACCCAGTTTCTATCGATATCAATCAATAGACGCATCCCTTCCATAAAAATTTCTTCAGGAACTGTAGGCATCTGCATGCGTTCTGCAGAAATATTAAAACGTTTAAAATTATCCAGTGGTCTGAAAATAGATACATTTCCTTCCTGATCTCTGTAGGCTTTGATACCCTCGAATATGGCCTGTCCATAATGTAATGCAGCCATAGAAGGCTCCATTAATAGCGGTTGATAAGGTTTGATCTCCACATTTTTCCACTCCCCATTCTCGTAGTCAGCCTCTAACATATGATCAGTAAAATATTTTCCAAAAGGAATATTTTCCAGACTCATATCGAGTAACTTACTGGTCTCAACTTTCGTAACGTTTATGTCTAGTGCTGCTGTCATAGTTCTATATTTGGCGCAAAGAAACGAAAAAAATAAAAACTAACAACTGTTAATATTATACATGGCATGAACAACCTCAGTAATCAACTTCCGGATTTTGTACTATGCGACCTCTATAAAGCACAGTTGGTCGTGATCGGCGAGCCAATACCTGAGGGCAATTTACCCAAAAAAAAGCAGGTTGAAACAGCTGTCAGGACAGATTTTTTGGGGGATAACAAAAAAAATATATCTATCCTGGTAAAAGATGAGCAGGCCGTGTATCTGAATGACACATCCCTGCAGTTTTTATCAGCTATTCTTGCTGCCTGTAAGCTGAATCTCGGAGATGTTGCAATTGTTAATTTTTATACGAATCCTTCAGATTTTTCCAATATTAAATCGAGGCTGAAACCCAACTTCCTGATTGTATTCGATATTAAACCTTCTGCGCTGCAACTTCCATTCGACTTACCAAATTATCAGGTACAGGCCTATGATCAGTGTTCGATGCTTTTTGCTCCTTCGCTTGATTTGCTTACCAATGATTCCCGTGAGGCAAAATTGGAGAAAAGTAAATTATGGCTCAGCCTTAAAAATATGTTCAACCTCTCATGAACAGACCTACACTCATATTTGCAACCAATAACCAGCACAAGGTTAACGAAATCAATAGTATCATCGGAAAGCTGGTGAACGTTATTACTTTACAGGAAGCCGGCATTGATATAGATATTCCGGAACCTCATCCCACACTGGAAGAGAATGCTGCTGAAAAGTCGGGCACCATTCATCGGCTTACAGGCAAAAATGTATTTAGTGAAGATACAGGTCTCGAAGTATTTGCCTTACATGGCGAGCCGGGCGTAAAAAGTGCAAGATATGCAGGCGAACAAAAAAATTTTCAGGCTAATATCGACAAATTGCTACTGAATCTGGATGGTAAAGAAAATCGAACAGCACAGTTCAGAACGGTGGTATCATTGATCTGGGACCAACATGAATACCAGTTTGAAGGCATCTGCAAAGGTAGTATTTCAAAAATACAATCAGAAGGGAAGAGCGGCTTTGGATATGATCCTGTATTTATACCTGATGGTGCTACGATTAGTTTTGCTGACATGACTTTGGAAGAAAAAAATCAGTACAGCCACCGAAAGAAAGCCATTACACAATTAGTCGATTTCTTAAACCAGCTTACAGATGAACAGAATTAAACTTACATTACCAACATATTTTCCTTTTTATACAGAACTCAGTATCCGTATTACAGATCTTAACTATGGCGGACATGTTGGCAATGATGTTTTTCTCGCATTGATACATGAAGCCCGTCAACAGTATTTACTTTCACTCGGTTACCGGGAACTTTCTTTTGCAGGTGTGGGTTTAATTATGGCAGATATTGCACTGGAATATAAAAGAGAACTGAATCATCTCGACATAGTACGCATTTCGGTTGCTGCTGCTGACATCGATAAACTAGGTTTTGATCTTTACTACAAAGCGGAACTGATTACAAATGAAGGATTGATAATGGCAGCCAAAGCAAAAACAGGTATGATCTGTTATGATTATGCACTTAAGAAAAAAGTAAGCATACCAGAAGAAGCCATTGCAAAACTTACACATTCATAAGCAAAAGCCATGAAGCAAAGCTGCGTTCTCTCTTTCATTTATATGCTTGCGGGCTGGTTCGTTTTCAGCTCACCTGTTTCTGCACAGAGTATACCCGCATATAAAAATAAAAACATACCCATACCTGAAAGAGTCAAAGATCTTTTATCGAGAATGACAGCAGAAGAAAAATTCTTCCAGCTTTTTATGATACCGGGTGAAATAAACAAGGGTGAAGAGGAAAAATACAAACATGGTTTATTTGGTTTTCAGGTAAGTGCAGGCAGTTCAGATGACAACGCAGCACAGCAATTATTGAAATACAATACCCACGAAAATGCAGCCAATCTAGCAAAAAAAATAAATGCCATTCAGCGCTATTTTGTTGAGCAAACCAGACTTGGTATTCCCATGATTCCATTTGATGAGGCTTTACATGGACTGGTTCGCGAAGGTGCTACTGTGTTCCCTCAGAGTATTGGTCTGGCCGCTTCCTGGAACACGAAACTGATGGAACAGGTTGCTGATGCCATTGCCGATGAGGCAGCTGTCAGGGGTATCAGACAGGTATTATCTCCGGTCATCAATATAGCTACTGATGTTCGCTGGGGAAGAACAGAAGAAACCTACGGCGAAGACCCTTTTCTAAGTGCAAAAATGGGCACTGCATTCATCAGATCCTTTGAACAAAAAAATATTATCACCACACCTAAACATTTTATTGCCAATGTTGGAGATGGCGGCCGAGACAGTTATCCTGTTTACTTTAATGAGAGGATTTTACAGGAAATTCATTATCCACCTTTTATAGATGCGATAAAAAAAGGAGGTGCAAGATCCATTATGACTTCTTACAATTCTGTTGATGGAAGTCCCGCTACTGCAAATAAAAAAATACTCACAGAAACGCTCAAAAACCAATGGGGCTTTGATGGATTTGTAATCTCGGATGCCAGTGCTGTGGGCGGTGCCAATGTTTTACACTATACAGCCAAAGATTATGCTGATGCTGGTAAACAAGCCATCAGCAATGGCCTGGATGTAGTTTTTCAGACACAGATAGATCACTATAAACTTTTCATCCCTCCATTTCTGGATGGCAGTATTCCACAACAAAGAATAGATGATGCTGTAGCGCGTGTTTTAACGGCCAAGTTTCAACTGGGATTATTTGAGCAGCCCTATGTAGATGAACAAATGGCAGCAGACAATAGCTATAAAACAGCGCATCAGTTATTGGCCAAAAAAGCCGCACTGGAATCCATTGTATTATTAAAGAATATAAAAAACACTTTACCCCTTTCAAAAAATATCCGCTCTATTGCATTAATAGGCGCAGACGCCACTGAAGCAAGACTCGGCGGGTATAGTGGAGCGGGGAATGAAAAAGTAAGCATTCTGCATGGGCTTCAAACATTGCTGCCAAAAACAAAGGTCATCTACAGTGAAGGGGTTGCAAGAAAGGAACAACACTATACGGTTATTCCGGCAACAGTATTATCACACAGAAACGGTAATCAAAAAATAAATGGTCTCAAAGGAGTTTATTACAGCAATATAGACCTTTCTGGTACACCTGTTTTAGAGCGTACAGATAAAAACGTTGATTTTCATTGGACCCTGTATGGACCGGATCAGCAATTACCCAATGATTTTTACAGTGTTTCATGGACCGGTAATCTGCATGCTCCTATCAGCGGTCATTTCAATATAGGCTTGGAAGGCAATGATGGTTTTCGTTTATACCTGGATAACAAACTTATCATTGATCAATGGGAAAAAAAAAGTTATCATACACGCCTTGCGCCTGTTCAATTACAGAAAGATAAGGAATACACCATACGTGTAGAGTTTAAAGAAACCAATGGCAATGCCCATATTAAATTAATATGGGATCGGGATGTTGAGAATAAGGATGCTAATAAAATAAAGCAGGCAATTAACATTGCAAAAGGAGCGGATGCTGTAATTATAGTGGCAGGTATTGAAGAAGGTGAATTCAGGGATCGGGCCTCTCTTCAACTACCTGGATTACAGGAAAAATTAATTAGCGAGCTTACTAAAACCGGAAAGAAAATAATTGTTGTATTAATAGGTGGTAGTGCTGTGAATATGACCAACTGGATTGATAAGGTGGATGCTATTATAGAAGCATGGTACCCGGGCGAACAGGGCGGACATGCCATTGCCAGTGTACTGATGGGCGATTATAATCCTTCCGGTAAATTACCCATTACATTCCCTCTCTCGGAAGCTCAGTTACCATTGGTATATAACCATGCTCCTACCGGACGTGGCGATGATTACAATAACCTGAGCGGTCAGCCACTTTTTCCTTTTGGATTTGGTTTGAGTTATACTGATTTTCAATTTTCAGATCTAAATATCCCAAAAGTAAGTTTGAAAAAAGGCGACAGCTGCTTAGTATCCTGTACCATCACCAATACCGGTAAAAGTGAGGGTGATGAGGTGGTACAATTGTATATCCGCGATATATTATCTTCTGTTTCGCAGCCTGTAATGCAGCTAAAAGGTTTTGAACGTATTCATCTCAAAGCAGGTGAAAGCAGGAAAGTATATTTCAACATATTACCTGAGCATCTTTCCCTGTTCAATGCAGATATGAATAAAGTAATAGAATCAGGTAGCTTCAGGTTAATGATAGGTTCTTCATCAAGAGATATCAGACTCAAAGGAAACCTGCTGGTGGAATAATGAATAACCAACTTCGATATTCATTATTCTACATTCATTATTCATTATTTCTTCCGTTCCAGATACGCCAGCTTTCTTCAGCTTGAATCATCAGCATTTCCGCTCCGTTCTGAATAGAAGCACCTGCTTGTTTGGCTTTTTGCAGGAATACCGTTTCAGCAGGATTATAAATCAGATCGAAGCAATGATGTTGCTGTCCCATCCATTGATATGGAAGTGGTGGATACTGATCTGTCATTGGCGACATACCAAGCGGTGTCGTATTAATAATCAGGGTATGACTATTTATGATGGTTTCATTCAGATCTTCATAGACAATCGATGTTGCAGACCTGTTTCTTGAAACGTATTGAAATACAATATTTCTTTTGTTGAAAACATATGCCACCGCTGCAGCTGCACCGCCAGTTCCGAGTATCAGCGCTTTTTGATGATGTGTTTTCAACCAGGGTAATAATGATAGTTCGAACCCAACTACATCAGTGTTATAACCAGTAAGAACTCCGCCTTCAAGTTTAACACAGTTACAGGCCCCCATTTTCTGAACAGCTTCTGTACTCGCCGACAAATAACCCAGTATTTCTTTTTTGTAGGGAATCGTAACATTGAAACCACAGAGATCTGTTTTCTCCCGCAGAATCTGTTTCAAAGCTGAAATATCGGGGATGGGGTAATTTTCATACACAGCATCCTCAATAGATTCCTTAGCGAATTTTTCTGTGAAGTAACGCTGTGAAAAAGAATGGCTAAGCGGATAGCCTATAAGGCCATAGCGTTTCATCTTATGCTTTATTCAGGTATAACTCAAAAGTATCACCACGTAATCCAATACGCATCGCTTCAAGTGCTAGTATTTCGTGAGGGGCAATATTTCCAAGATTTACATTGCAGCCTATCAGTTCAAGAAAATACAGCTGCTGTGCTTTTTGAGGTGCTTCCCATATAATTTTTTCTTCCGGTATCTGTGTCAGAATTTCCTGTACCAGACCTTCCCGTACTTCACCGCTACCACGATAAATACCCACATTACCTGCTTCACGTGCTTCTGCAATTACATACGAAGAACCTGCTTCGAGTTCAGCACGCATCAGTTCGATCCATTTATAGGGAGGGATGATATGCGCAGCATCTTTACTTCCCACTTCGCTTAACACAGTACCGTGTTTGGTGAGTTTTTCAATATATCCGCATTTCTCTGCATGTGGAATACTGATAGAGCCATCACTTACCTCCATATAATTGATACCGTAATCCTTACACACACTGATGTAATCCTCAAACTGGTTACGGATCAGGAATGCCTCGAATAAGGTACCTCCAAAATAAATAGGGATATTATACGACTGGTATGCTTCAATTTTCGCACGCAGGTTTGGCGTAACAAATGAAGTACCAAAACCCAATTTAACGATATCTACATGCGGCCCGCCAACACTCATGAAATTATGGACTTCATTAATACTGAGTCCTTTATCCATCACCATTGTTAAACCGGAATTACGGGGCTGCTGCGTTCTTTCAGGAATCTGAGAAAGGTTAAAATTCATGTAGGTTGTTTTACGCACGCAAAAATAAGTTAATCAGCGCATTTTGCGGTCGGCCTTTTCATGAATATGACAAACTAATGGTTTTAGTTAAATTTTTTTTCCTTTTTTGTAACGGGCCACGATATCTACTACCTGGTTATTTTGAAGAATAGAAGGGTTGAGCTCAATGAATTTTTTTACCAGTCGTGGCGCTTTTTCCATGGCTTCTTCCAGTTTTAATAATCCTTCTTTTGTTTTACCGGTTACAAATAGCATCGCACTGTGATAGAAATAGAACAGAGGTTTCCCATCCGTGGCTTTCAGTGCGGCAAGGCACTGTTCAATTGCTTCATCATGAAAACCTGCCTTGATCAGGCAGCGGATCAAAGCTTCCCAGCCAGCTACATTTCTGGTTTTATAGCGTACTACCGTTCCGAAATACAGAATGGCATCTTTGTACTGGTGCAGGTTCATCTTACACTCACCCATGGCGAGATTGTATTCTGGAATGGAACGATGAATGCGCATGGCATTTTCAAGTTGCTTAATAGCACTTGCCCACTGCTCTTCCAGCATATAGGTAACTGCAATTTTATAATGCAGTTTACTATCATCAGGATTCAGGTGAACAGCTTTTTTATAATGAAACCGAGCCTGAGCATAGTTACCCATTCTGTGATAACAATGTCCAATAGCTTCATAAATCACATCTTCCGGACGGGTGAGTTCCAATACTTTTTCCAAAACCTCAATAGCTTCCTTGTACTTACGCAAACGCAAGTAAGCGTCGCCCATATTTCGGTAGGCATAATCGAATTTTTCATCGATCGCTACTGCGTACTGATAAGCATCAATCGCCTTCTCATACAATTTCAGCCCCTGATAAGCTGCAGCCAGGTTAAACCAGGCCAGCTCACTAAAAGGCTGTTCTTCAATGATACGCTGGTGCAATCGTATACTCTCTTCATTTCTACCGGTAAAGTCTGTCCAGAAGCAGATTTTATACAAAGCTTCTTCATTGGTCGGGTCTTCTTCCAATATCCACTTCAGGCAATCAAACACTTTATCAAACTCTTCATAATCGTCATAAACATCTGCCAGTTCAAAAAGTAAATCTAGCCGCTCCTCCCCTTCAAACATCTCCAGAGCCGCTTCCAGTAATGCCACTGCCCTGGGCTGCTGGTCGAGTGCCAGATAGGCATCTGTTTTTAATATATAAAGATTAATATCGCTGCTATCATACAGTTCAGCATTCTCCAATACATCCAGGGCTTCCTGATATTTACGGGATGCCAGCAGCAGGTCTGCCTTTTTAATCATTAACTGAGAGGAATAGGGATATTGTTCCAGACCCGTTTCCGCTGCCTCAAGTGCCTCATTAATATCATCTTTTTCATCATAATAATCTATAATACGTTCAAAAGCATCTTCTTCAATGAAGCTGTGCTGGCGGCCTGACTTAAGATTTTGATACTGTTGGAGGAGTTCTTTGAGGGCTTCTCTGTCTTCGCGGTACGGATTATCTCTCATTTCAATGGGTTTACCTAAAATAGGCTTAAAAAACCTTTTTTCCAAGATTTCCGTAACTTTTTTTACAACGAAACGTTAAGTTAATATAAAGCGAATTGGTTTTTTATTAAATAAATGAATACCTTTGTCCAAATGACAGTCCGTAAACATACCCGAAAACTAGCGATTGCTACCCTCTTTGTGATGGGTGTGCAGCTGGCTTTTGCTGCGTTTACGTTTACCGGCATTACAGAGAAAAAAGATAAAGGAAGCACATACACGCTGAAAAATATGCACCATTTTTCTGCCAAAGCTGTATCCTATGCTTCTTTGAAATATTCGCTGCACCTCAAAAACGGTGCACAAACTACCACACAATTAACTGATAAAAACGGTGTTGAAGTAACTTCTTTACTGAGCTATAATAATGGTAATACCTCTTATGTTTACCCTTACAAGTTCAAAGTAAAAGTTCCCAAGTTCAAAACACCAGCTCCTGTTCAGCGATAATTTTACTTTTCCTGTTTCCTGTACCTTGTATCCTTTTGAATTATATGCTTAATTGAGCATTCGGTATCCACTTGTAGGTATATCAAATCTTGAAGCCGCAACAGGATTGAAGTTAATCTGAGACGCTGTGTATTTTATTTTTCTGCTTTCACCTTCAGTAGATTCATACTCCAGTACAAAACCCGGTACATCTTTAAACTGGTATTCAAATTCCTTTACAGAGGGCATAATATTCGTAGCATAGAAAACAGTCAAACTGGTGCCATCAGTAAGTTCGAGGATCATTTTCTTACATTCATATCCCAGTATCACTTTGGTATCATCACTTTTAACAAGTTTCATATTAGCATATCGGGTATGTTCTGCCGCCCATTTAGCCTGATCAAGACGCGTCATAAATTTATTGGCCCCTATGGTTCGCAAAATGGTAGCAGTAGCTGTATTCTTATTATAAATGACAGACTGTGAAAATGACGGGCTATTAAGATCTGTACGGCTATTGATCCCTTTAATATAAACGGTTTTTGAAGTTGCCTTAAGCGTGGCAGCTATTTCAGCATCCAGACTATTATCATCAAGTGAAATGGTATATACGGCCGTACATTCAGCCACTACTCTTTGCTGTGCATCCAACGATATACAGAAAAGCAGCAATAAAGCGGGGATCATCATTCTTTTCATACAACCTGTTTAAGTAAACTAATACAATTCCGTGCCAATGTTAATGAAAAAGCCCCGCAACAAGTGCAGGGCCTTAAGAAAAATATCATTTAACAAAACGCTTACTTATTGCGTTTCTGGTTTTTATCCTTCATATCCTGCAGTTTTTTCTGACTTTCCATCATCTGTTCATAACGTTCCTGCCATTTACTCTTCTTTTTAGGTGCTTTTCGCTTCTCGTCGATTTTAGCCAGTATCTGATCATGATTAATGATATAATTCTGAATCACAAACTGTAAACCGAGTGTTACCAGGTTTGAAACGGTATAATACCAGGTTAACGCCGATGGCAACCTGTTAAAAATGAACAATAACATAAAGGGGAAAATATAGGGCATATACTTCAGCATAGGATTATCCTGTGTTGGTGTCATGCTCATATTATATATCGAAATCAGGAAACTGGTTACAACAGCTGTAATTGTGAATAAGCTGATATGATCCCCAAAACCCAAAGGAATCGAGAACGGTAAAGTTGCAATCACGTCATAGGAAGACAGGTCATCACTCCACAGGAAAGACTGTCCACGGAGTGAAATATTTGCATTAAAGAAACTATACAAGGCGAAGAAGATCGGGATCTGCAATAAAGCCGGGATACAACCACCTAATGGATTTACACCTGCTTCACGGAACAATTTCATCTGCTCCATCGCAAAACCTTGTTTATCATCACCAAACTTTGCACGCATAGTATCCAGTTCCGGTCTCAAAGCTTTCATTTTAGCGCCACTTAGGTAGCTGCTATAGGTAAGCGGTGAGGTAACCAAACGTATAAAGAGGGTTAATAAAAGTACCACCCATCCGAAATTGGTAACAAAGCCGGCAAAGAAATCAAATACCGGCATGATGATGTATTTGTTAATCGGTCTTACGAAAGAATACATATCCCTACCCAGATTCACAATACGATCCATTTCAGGTGCCTGCTTCTTAAGTATCTCATAATCACTGGGACCGAAATACAGCTGGAAGGGTGCATTTACTGAAGCCGCTACCGGCAATTTCATCTGCAGGTTAGTTTCGGCTGTTGCCAGTGCATGTGTTGAATCGGTTTTACGCTGCCAGTTTACCTGACCGTTGGTGAAGCCGTTTTTTGCAATCAGGGTACTATTAAAAAACTGCTGTACCACACTTACCCACTGAACACTCTCTTCAAATTTCTTTTCATTATTAGCTGAAATATAATCGAACTCATTCCCTTCTGAAAAACAGATATTCGACATCTGTCTTTCATACTCCGCAGAACGTTCCATTTGAGAGGTTTCGATATTCCATTTTATATTTAATAAACCCTGACTCAGCAACTTATCAGCACCCGTTAAGGATACGTTCCAATCAATCATATACGCATCAGGCAGCATAGTATACTGATGTACTACCTGCTGACCATTGCTGGCAGATAAGGTGAAAGTAATGACCTGTGAGCCATCTGCTTTTTTCACCGGTTCTGTACCTGTAAAAAACAAATCAGTAGTGCTGGCAGATTGATTGGCACCTGTATTAATGCTATAACCCAGATTCGCCTTATCTGTCAGTACGACTGCACTGCTATCGGGTTTATGATACTTTTTAAGTTGAACTGATTTTACCTGACCACCTTTATTGGTGAAAACCACTTTCATCAGGTTATTCTCCACTGTAATCAGGGATTCTGTTCCGATCGCTGCGGTTGTAAAATCACCGGCCAGTGCTGCCCTGCTGGCAGAGTCTCTCTTCAGAGAATCCAGTTGCATGGTTGCACTATCTACTATCGGGCGCTTTGCTGCATTTACCCGGGCGAGTGAATCCTCCTGTTTTTTCTTTATTTCCAGAATGGCAGATTGCTGCTTATTACTGTACCAGAAATACAAAAAGAACAAAATACCCAGTAAAACAAAACCAATGACCGTATTCTTGTCCGTCTTCATACTAATTTTTATTGAGGGGCAAAGGTAATATTTGCGGGGAAGATTAGTGCGCTAAGTTTCCCCACGTTAAAATAGACACAAAAAGGGCCAAAATATTACAAAAACCGCAAAATGGTTGTTTCTTTATCCTCTCTCAACTCAACCACAGACAGGGATTTCCAACTTCTACCCATTTACGATTCAAACCCTTTCTATGCTGGAAAAAACACAAGCCCTTTCCGATGGGGAAACCAATGCCCCTACCCGATTGCAGCAATTACTATGGTGGTTAGCCACTGCTGAAAAAGAACTGCTGAATACCTGCGTTATCGACCGAAACCGGTATGCGATTGTAGGCATGACCGTTATGGGTACCTGGCTCTTTGCCACCCTGGCCTGGACCTATTTTTTTTCTACAGTTACCGGTTCATGGATAGCTGCCATATTGTTAGGCATTTTCATGGGTGGTATTATATTATCGATCGACCGCGCCCTTATTAAAGGCATTTCAGGAAATAGTAAGAAAAAAGCCATTCCCCTGCTTTTTCGTACCCTGCTTGCCTTAACCATCGGCATATTTATGGCGCAACCAGCGCTATTGTACCTCTTTGATAAAGAAATTAAAGTACAGGTTTCAATTGATAATGAACAGAGAAAAAAAGAAAAGAGAGCCAGTCAGGATTCTGTATATGCTTCCACGAAAAAAGAACTCACAGACCAGCGAAACCAGTTACAACTTCAGTTGAATACACGATATGCAGAAGTGAGTGCTGCGCGTGATAGCTTTATCAGTGAAACAGATGGTACAGGTGGCAGCCGTAAAATAGGATTGAAAGATATTGCACAAACCAAGGAAAGAGCATACCTGCAACTGGATGCCAACTACAAAACTCTGGAGAATCAGTTACAGCCGCAAATCACCCGGGTCGACAGTCAGTTACTGGTACTGGAAAAAAACATACAACAGGAACAGGCTCATTTTGAAGCTTTACTAAACAATGGTTTTATAACCCGCATCGAAGCACTCAACAACCTCGTGAACAATAACAACTCCGTTGCTTACCGCTATTATTTACTGGTTGCCATTTTAATGCTGATTGAACTGATGCCTGTGATTGCCAAAACATTATTACCAGATGGCAGTTACGATGAAAAAGTGCGCCTGCGGGAAGCCCTTGAAAAAGAACTCACCCTGAAAAATCATGAGCGGGAACTGGCTCTCAAAGAACTGCACAATCAATCTGCCTTTGAACAGGATACCCAGTTCATAAAAGATGCCCTAAAAGAAGCTGACTCCGAACGAAGAAAAAAAATGAAAGAGCAAATAACATCCTGGCAAACCGGTAATAACAGTACCCTTGATGCTACCTGGCAGAAAATGAAACGAGATACATTTTTACAGCAGGAAGAGTAGAGAAGAAAATAAGAAATAAGAAATAAGGAACAGAGAAAGTAATTCACATACTTATTTCTTATTCCTTATTCCTTATTTCTTATTTCTTATTTCTTATTCCTCATTTCTTATCTTCCTCCTGGCGGACAATACTGTTTCAGAAAACGGGTATAGAGTTGAGACAGGTGTTGCGTGGTGCCTTTTCCTTCAGAGATCCCGTGTGAACGATTGGGATAACTCATCAGCTGGAACTGTTTACCATGCGCAACAAGTTCATTGATCAGCATTTCCGCATTGTTGTAATGTACATTATCATCGCCTGTACCATGTATATATAGCAGGTTACCTTTCAGGTTTTTAGCATAGGTAATAGGTGACCCATCTATAAAGTCTTTCCTGTTTTCCTGTGGAAGCCCCATGTATCTTTCCTGATAAATATTATCATAGGTTAACTGATTGGCAACGGCAGCAATGGATATTCCGGTTTTATAAATTTCAGGGTATTGAAAAAGAAGGTTCAGTGTTGCCGAACCTCCGCCACTCCATCCCCAAACAGCTACACGGCTTGTATCGATATATCCCCATTTAAAAATTTCTTTAGCAGCCATGGCCTGGTCGCGTATGTTGATAAGACCAACCTTACGATAAATACTCTTGCGCCACTCTTTTCCTTTTGGCACAGGTGTACCTCTGTTATCTACTGTAATATAGATATAACCATCATCGGCCATATTACCTGCATAGAGCCTATTACTACCTGCACCATACTGATCTTTAACATTGGCACCCGCTGGCTCTGTGTACACAAAAAATACGACCGGATATTTTTTGGCTGGATCAAAATTTTTAGGTTTTACCATCCAGCCATCCATTTCAACACCATCTGTTGTTTTTACTTTGAAAAATTCAAGGCTGGATGCTGATTTATTCGATTTAGCTAATGCCTCATTTACTTTGTTTCCATCAATCGGCTTGTGCCCATCAAGCAACACCCATTCTCTGGTATTAGGTGTATAGTAGTTAGAAAAACTATGCTGTGCATAGGCACCAGTGGGAGATACCATATAATTATGCGTTCCGGGCTGATTGGCCGGCGTAAGTCTTTCTGCAATGCCCGATCCATCCAGCCTCGTACGGTATAAATATTTTTGTGTGGCATTTTCTGGTGATGCCGCAAAATATACATAACCGTTTTTTTCGTCAATTGCATGCAGATCAATTACATCGTAGTTCCCTTTTGTGATCAGGGTTTCTTTTTTACCATCGATCGATATACGGTACAAATGGCGCCATCCATCTTTTTCAGAAGCCCATAAAAACTCCTGTCCATTATTCAGCCAATCCCATCCACCATAATCATAATCATTATCCCATTCGCCAACTGTACTGATCCAGGCTTCTTCTTTTTCCTGATAAATAGATTTCGAAGCCCCTGTTACAATATCGCACAACATCAGGTCGGTCTGGTTTTGTTTGCGGTTCATGTGTTGAATGATCAACTGTTTCGGATTACTCCATTCCATTCTTGGTACATAAGATTGCAACACTGGATCCGTTGGAATGGTCATCCATTTTTGCGAACGGGTATCAACATTCACAACGCCAATTTTATAAGGAGAGGGCGATTCTCCGGCAGATGGATATTCAACCGGAATAGCAAATGAGTAAATAGAATCTGTAGTATTCAACATCAGGTAATCTTTGGTAGCTGCTGCATCAATTTGCCAGAAAGCAATATGCTTACCGTCAGGACTCCACCTGAACCCGTCTCTCGCTCCAAATTCTTCTTCGTATACCCAGTCAAAAGTGCCATTAATCAATTTCCTGTTACCATTTTTGGTAAGTGCGGCCACCGAACCGTTTTTCAAATCTTCAACATATACATTGTATTCACTTACATACGCTACTTTTTTACCGTCAGGAGAAAACTTGGCAAACATGAGCGATGAAGCCGGACGACCTTTACCCAATTGTTTGAGTTGCTTACTGTTCAGATCCAATAGCCAATAATCTCCTTTGGTATCATAACGCCATACCTTTTTTGTATTGGTATAAATCATTACCTGCTGATTATCGGGCGAAAAGAAAAAATTACGAACAGACAAAGGTGTAGAACTGCCTGAAGGTATCAGCTGATTTTGAGTAACGATGGTTGTTTTTGTAAATCCGGGTAATTGAGTAAGTACGATATTGCCATTCTCTACTGCAAAATAACCGGCACCGTCTTTTGACCAATGAATACCGCCCGGAGGTTGGGCCATAAGGGTATTCATGAGCAGGAAACATATAAGGAAGCCAATCCCTGTATAATTTTTTCGCATTTGTAATTGAGTTTTAATAACTGAAAAATACAGGTTTCGGATGATGCATACAAAAAGACCCGGTAAAACCGGGTCCTGAATAGTTAACGCTGAATAAAAGTATTATTTTTCTCCCTGCAAGCTGGTTTTCTTCGCCGTATTTCTTTGTTCGTTGTATTTTTTTGCTGCACCTATGAAATGTACAAATAAGGGTGCGGGTTTTTCTACGGTACTTTTCAACTCCGGATGATATTGAACGCCAATAAAGAATGGATGTTCAGGTATTTCCATAATTTCTACAAGACCCGTTTCCGGATTACGGCCACTTGCGATCATCCCACTTGACTGAAACTGATCGAAATAGTCGTTATTAAATTCATAACGATGACGATGGCGTTCTGAAATACTGGTTTCTCCATATATCTTGTGTGCAAGACTACCTGCTGTAATCTCACATGGATAAGCTCCCAAACGCATGGTTCCGCCCATCATTTTAATTTTCTTCTGTTCTTCCATCATATTAATAACAGCATCAGAAGTAGAAGTATCCATTTCGGTTGAATGAGCATGTTTGAGTCCAAGTACATTTCTTGCAAATTCAATCACTGCCATTTGCATACCCAGACAAATTCCGAAAAAAGGCAACCCTTTCTCACGGGCATATTGCACCGCTACAATTTTACCTTCAATGCCTCTGTGTCCGAAACCGGGTGCAACCAATAAACCATCAAGACCTTCCAGCTTTTCTGCCACATTTTCCTGGGTAATATATTCACTATGTACATTTACTACCTGCACTTTTACTTCATTCATGGCACCTGCATGTACAAAACTTTCCAAAATAGATTTGTATGCATCCTGCAGTTCAATATACTTACCAATAAGCCCCACTGTTACCTTACTCTTCGGATATTTGAGTTTATCAAGAAAGCCCTTCCATTTATCCAGATTAGGCTCACTGTATTGTGTGATGTTTAATTTCTTCAGACAAATCAGATCCAGTTTCTCCCGTAACATCAATAATGGCACTTCATAAATGGTTGAAGCGTCCATGGCTTCAATTACAGCTTCTGTTTTAACATTACAGAAAAGTGCAATTTTCCGCTTGATATCATCATTCAATGGTTCTTCTGTTCTACATACAATGATATCTGGGTGAACACCTGTTTCACTCAGCATTTTTACACTATGCTGTGTAGGTTTGGTTTTCAGTTCTTTTGCTGCACGCAGGTATGGAATCAATGTAAGGTGCACTACCATTACGTCTTCTTCAGGTAATTCCCATTGTAACTGGCGAACGGCTTCAATAAAGGGAAGACTTTCGATATCGCCCACAGTTCCCCCTATTTCGGTAATGATGATATCGAATTGGTTATCCTGCCCCAACAACAACATTCTTCTTTTGATTTCATCAGTAATATGGGGAACTACCTGTACGGTTTTTCCTAAGAAATCGCCCGCCCTCTCCTTATTGATAACAGTCTGATAAATACGACCTGTGGTTACGTTATTGGCCTGAGAAGTATAGATATTAAGGAAACGTTCATAGTGCCCCAGATCAAGATCGGTTTCTGCGCCATCTTCTGTTACATAACACTCTCCGTGTTCATATGGATTAAGCGTACCGGGGTCAACATTGATATATGGATCAAACTTCTGAATGGTAGCCCTCAGTCCTCTTGCCTGTAATAATTTGGCAAGCGAAGCTGCTATAATTCCTTTTCCTAAACTACTCGTTACCCCACCGGTAACAAAAATGTACTTGGCCATGATATGCTGTTATTTATTCGTTTATCGTCTGTTTGCTCATTTTATATTATACCGGCCTGGTGAAGGCATGGGTACAATAATAAAAAACCGATATCTATTATGTTGATACACAAACAGATAGCGGAAAATACTGATTTGACCTTGTAAATGAGCGGTGAAAAAATTCAGAGGTCATACAAACCTACAGCAAAAAACTCGATTTAAAAAACAGGCTGGCCTTAATGAACGATTACTGTCCGAATGTGTTAACTTGACGTGAACATCTTTATCCTCAAAAATTTGTTATGAAAAAACTATTCATTCTTGCAGTGGCAGCTTTTTGTACTGCTGCATTCCTTGGTTACAGTTATAAAACGCCCGTTCCTGAGCCATTAACACCTGCCTGCTATATAAGTTGTTTTACAACCGAAATCATGGATCAGTTCAAAGCAGAAGCATCTACCCGCGCATTTGCCATGTTGCATGATAATCCAAAAGATTTTACACTTGCGGATGCCGCTGGTAAAGCGATAAGTTTTAAAGCCGCTGATGGCAGTAATGCTATGGGCTATGAGATCCGCAGTAAGAAAAAGTCAAATAAATGGTTATTTGTAATTCAGGAATGGTGGGGTCTGAATGACTATATCAAAAAAGAGAGCGAAACCTTCTATAAAGACCTTGGTGAAGATGTAAATGTAATTGCATTGGATCTCTATGATGGCAAAATCGCTGCCACAGCCGACAGTGCCATGAAACTGATACAGTCAGCCAAAACAGAAAGACTGGAAAGTATTATCAAAGGTGCCATTGCTTACGCAGGTACAGAAGCTAAAATATATACCGTTGGCTGGTGCTTTGGTGGTATGTGGAGCTTGCAAAGCAGTTTACTTGCCGGTAAACAGGCAGCAGGTTGTGTTATGTATTATGGCCGTCCTGAAAATAATATCGAGAAACTGAAGACCCTGAATTGTGATGTAATAGGTTTCTTTGGTAATAAAGATCGCAGCCCATCACCCGAAGTGGTAAATAAATTTGAAGCTGATATGCAGACTGCTGGTAAAAAACTAACTGCCTATAAATATGATGCAGGACATGGTTTTGCCAACCCCAGTAACCCTGTCTTTAACAAAGAAGCCGCTGAAGACGCGCATGCTAAAGCGGTCGCTTTCTTGAAGGAAAGACTTTAAAACAGAGGAATAAGAAATATGAAATAAGGAACAGAGAAAGTTGTTGCATATCCTTTCTTATTCCTTATTTCATATTCCATGTTTCCTATTTTCCTGTTTACATATCGTTTACAATCTTCTTATAACTCGTTACAACCCCTCGTATCAATGAGGAACTAAATCCCTGGTGTTCCATTTCATTCAGACCTGCGATAGTGCAGCCTTTGGGGGTGGTTACTTTATCTATTTCTTGTTCGGGATGTGTATTTTTCTGAAGTAATAATTCTGCAGCACCTTTTACGGTCTGGGCCGCAATCAACGATGCAGTTGCTGCATTAAAACCGATTTCAATACCGCCCTGTATATTGGCCCTGATATAACGCATCGCAAAAGCCGTTCCGCAAGCACCCAATACAGTAGCAGCGTCCATTAGTTTTTCTTCTATAAAAACCGTTTTACCCAACTGGCCAAACAGTGATCTTACATAACTTTCCTGTTCGTCATTAGCTGCTGAAGCATATATACAAGTCATACTTTCCTGAATGGCAATCGCAGTATTCGGCATGGCCCGAAACACCGTCAGCTCATCACCTATTACTTCCCTGATATCTTTTACCCAGGCACCTGTAACTACGCTGATAAGGGTATGCCTCAACGGATCGAGAAAAGGTTGCATTTCTGTAAGCACTTCTTTTAACTGAAATGGTTTTATAGCTAATAATATCCAGTCAGCATATTTTACCGCCTCGATATTGTTATTACTTACCATCGCACCCTGTTCTTCGAGGTGTTTGAGGGTGTCGGTATTTCTTTTTGTGATAATGAGGTGGGATGGATGAATAAATCCACTTTTAATAAGTCCCTCAGCCATTGCGGCACCAAGGTTTCCTCCACCAATGATGGCTAGTTTTTTGTTCATGACGATTGCTTTAGGTATGCTTATAGTTGATAGCGTATAGCTAATGGCTTATTACTAATGGTAATGACAAATATTCTTTGCTATTACCTATGATCCATAGGCCATTCTGCTATCCTGCTCATCCCAAATTTACCCCAAAGTTCTGAGATAGTTTCTGACGTAATCGTCAACGCCCGCTTCAAGTGAGGTGAAGGGGGCGCCATAACCAGCCTTGCGTAGTTTCTGCATATTAGCCTCGGTAAAATACTGGTACTTATTGCGGATATCTTCCGGCATATCGATGTATTGTATAACAGGTTCCTTATCAAGCCCGGCGAATGTAGCTTTTACAAGATCTATAAAGGTTCGGGCCTTGCCTGTACCCAAATTATATAAACCATTATTCACCATTGACCATTGACCATTCCCCATTGACTCCCTTATCCACTCAATAACAGCAACCACATCTTTCACATAAATAAAATCGCGTAGTTGCTCCCCATCTTTATAATCAGATCGATGACTTTTGAATAATTTTACATACCCCACTTCTTTAATCTGGTTGAAAGCATGCCAGATAACGCTGGCCATTCTTCCTTTGTGGTACTCATTCGGACCATACACATTGAAGAACTTAAGTCCGGTCCAGCAAGGTGGTGCATCTGTTTGTTGGAGAGCCCACTTATCAAACTCATTTTTACTGATGCCGTAAGGATTTAATGGTTGTAATTTTTCAACTATTGCATGATCATCATTATATCCAGATTCACCCGCTCCATAAGTGGCTGCAGATGATGCATAAATAAGCGGCACCTTTTTTTGTGTGCAATAATTCCAGACTGTTTTGGAATAGGCAACATTCAATTCCTCATGAATGGCATAATCAAACTCTGTGGTATCGGTTCTGGCTCCCAGATGAATGAAACAACTAATTACCGGCTCATGCAACGATAACCAGTCGAAGAGATTATAACGCTCAACAACATGGGCATAGCCTTTCTGTTCCCAGTTTTTTCTTTTTGCTTCTACACCAAAATCATCCACCAATATCAGGTTACGATACCCCAACGTATTCAGGTGTTCTGCCATACGGGAACCGATAAATCCGGCTGCACCTGTTACAATGATATACGAGGTATTGTCTGACATGCTATCAGTTGATCAGTTTTTCGATCGCAGTATCATAAAGGTTTTTCCAGTTATCGATGTTACCCCATGATACTCCGTTTACAGATACCTGTCCTGTTGTTACAGTACCCAATACAGTAGCTGCAATACCGGCAGCTTTGGCAGCTTCCGTGATGGCTGCTGCGTTATCATTGGCGCAGGAAACAACGACCCGGCTCTGTGCTTCACCAAACCAGAAAGCATCTTTACGCAAGCTGGTTTCAGCTTCTACAGTAAAACCTAACCCACGGTTAAATCCACTTTCAAGGAGATTAATGGCCAGTCCGCCTTCACTGATATCATGTGCACTCAGTATCATTTTATTTTTAATAAGAGAAGATACTAATTGCTGTACATTGTATTCTTCATCAAGATTAAAATATGGTGCAGGTGAATATTCTACTTTCTTTAATTTATGGAGATATTCTGAAGAGGCAATATCATTCTGCTGCGTACCCAATAGTATAATCACATCTCCTTCATTTTTAAAATCGAGTGTCATCCTTGCATCTACATCGTCCACAATACCCACCATTCCAATCGTAGGTGTAGGGTAAACAGGTCCGTCGGGATTCTGGTTATAGAAACTCACATTACCACCGGTAACGGGGGTATTAAATTTACGACAGGCATCGCCCATACCGGTTACTGCTTTTACAAACTGGTAATATACTTCTGGATCGTAAGGGTTACCAAAATTGAGACAGTTTGTTACACCGATGGGTTCACCACCACTACATACAATATTACGCGCAGCCTCTGCTACCGCAATCATACCGCCTGTATATGGATCAGCAAATACATATTTACTGTTACAGTCTACCGTTACAGCCAATCCTTTTCCGGTTCCTTTGGCCAATACCACAGTTGCATCACTCGGTGCATTCGTAGATGTATTCGCAGCACCCACCATACTGTCATATTGCGTGTAAACCCAACGCTTGGATGCTATATTTGGAATCTGAACCAGTTGCTCAGCTACAGATTTGAGGTCAGTCACATCTTCAATAACAGCAGGATCAAAAGCTTTGATTTTTTCAAAATATTTTGGTTCGCGGTATTCACGGGTATATTGAGGCGCACCTCCACCCAATACCAGTTCATGCGCAGGTATTTCAGCTTCCAGTTCACCATGCATGTAAAATTTCAATAGGCCGTCACCGGTTACTTCTCCGATATTACTGGCAGAGAGATCCCATTTTTCAAAAACTTTCAGTACCGCTTCTTCCTTACCTTTCTCCACTACAATCAACATTCTTTCCTGGCTCTCACTCAGCAATAATTCCCATGCTTTCATGTTTTGCTGACGGGTGGGTACTTTTTCAAGATCAATGCGCATACCAACACCACCTTTGGCACTCATTTCTGCAGTAGAACATATGATACCTGCGGCACCCATATCCTGCATACCCACAACGGCACCAGTATTAATAAGTTCGAGACAGGCTTCCAATAATTTCTTTTCCTGGAAAGGGTCACCTACTTGTACAGCTGGCAGTTCTTCCGCGCTTTCTGCGGTAATATCAGCAGATGCAAATGAGGCACCGCCGATACCATCTTTTCCCGTAGCACTACCCACAAAAAACACAGGGTTACCTATACCTGCAGCCGTTGCGCTGATCATATCACCTGCTTTCATGATACCCACACTCATGGCATTCACCAATGGGTTGGTATGATAGCAATCTTCAAAATATACTTCACCCCCTACGGTTGGCACACCAAAACAGTTGCCATAATGACCAATACCATGCACCACCCCGCTTAACAGACGCTGTGTTTTTTTATCTTTCAGGTTACCAAAACGCAAACTGTTGAGAGAGGCGATCGGACGGGCGCCCATGGTAAAAATATCGCGCTGGATTCCACCTACACCTGTTGCTGCACCCTGAAATGGCTCAATGGCACTGGGATGATTGTGGCTCTCAATTTTAAATACCACGCCAAAACCATTACCCATATCCATCAGACCTGCATTCTCCTCACCGGCAGCTACCAGCATCCTGCCACCATCACGTGGAAGGGTCTTTAACCACTTGATAGAGTTTTTATAACTACAGTGTTCACTCCACATACCACTGAAAGCACATAGCTCAGTAAAGTTGGGGGTTCTGCCTAGTTTCTGTTTGATGAGTTCGAATTCTTCTGCTGTAAGACGCAGTTTCTCGGCGGTTTGAACGGTGATTTCCATGATGCTGCGAAGGTAAGAAAGTGAAAGGGGAAATCAGAAGGGTAAATGCAAAAGTTGGTAAGATGTGAATGGTCAATGGTCAATGGTCAATGGTCAATGGTCAATGGTCAATGGTCAATGGTCAATGGTCAATGGTCAATGGTCAATGGTCAATGGTCAATGGTCAATGGTCAATGGTCAATGGTCAATG
>NZ_SNWP01000018.1 GCF_004361915.1 Sediminibacterium goheungense
TTGGACATAACTATCATGCGGGCAACTACTTTGCCGAACTGGTACAGGGTAACCGCAGAAAAACCATTCAGCTGATCAAAGTGCGATGAGTACATCGTTTAAAAGACAAACAGCTTGCCCCCGATGGGTGTGAAAAAAAGAGACCGTCTCAAATTGTTGAGACGGTCTCTTTTTTATAAATCAACAGGTATTAACGTAAGTAAAAAAGCAGGTAAGAATACCCGCTCGCTTTTTTATTAAAAAACTGACATATGAGAGATGTCGGGTACAATATTATCAGTGTATAACGCTGCAAAAAAATTGAAGATACCCGGGTAGAATAATAGAATACTCAAACGGCAAAATCAGTTACTGAAATACCTGCCCCTTCCTTTCTTCCCTACTCCCTGCGAAAAAGTTTAGGAACAAGGAAAGCTTGATTATTGGAAAGCCTTTTGCAGGGAGAAGGGAAGAAGAGTAGGCTTTCTGCCCTGTTGTATACATTGACCGATTTTTGGACTCATTCATCAAACTCTCTGGAAAACTTGCCTGTTCTTCCTTAAATTACCGCTTCATTAAATACTGTTATGAGAAAACTATCACTTGCACTGCTTTCAATAGCTGCATATATGCAGCTGAATGCACAAAGCGATCCAAACTGGATGCGATATTCTGCCATTTCCCCCGATGGTAAAACCATTGCCTTTACCTATAAAGGTGATATTTATAAAGTACCCAGCAGCGGCGGTACGGCTACACCGCTTACCTTTCATGAGGCCAATGATATGATGCCGGTATGGAGCAAAGACGGCAAGCAGATTGCTTTTGCCAGTGACCGTTTCGGTGATTTCGATGTATTACTGATTCCAGCGGAAGGTGGTGAAGCCAAACGTATTACCTGGCACTCTGCACCAGAGTTCCCATATAGTTTTACCAATGACAATAAATCGGTGATTTTTGGCTCTACCCGTATGGATGTTGCCAGCAACCGCACTTACCCTACCGGCTCACAGCCCGAATTGTATAAAGTGGGCATTAATGGTGGCCGTGTAGAGCAGGTATTATCTACCCCCGCAGAACTGGTGAACCTGAGCAGCAATGGTCAGTATATGTTGTACCAGGATAAAAAAGGTGGAGAGAACCAGTGGCGCAAACACCATACATCCTCCATTGCCAGAGATATCTGGGTATATGATAACAATGCTAAGACCCATAAAAAAATCACCAGCTTTAATGGTGAGGACCGCAACCCTGTTTTCACAGACGGCGATAAAGCGTTTTATTACCTGAGTGAAGAAAGCGGTTCTTTCAACGTACATAAAATGGGACTGGAAGGCGGCAAATCGCAACAGTTAACCAGCTTTAAAAAGCACCCGGTACGTTTTTTAACACTCGCTAACGATGGTACACTTTGTTTTGGTTACGATGGTGAACTCTATACCATGAAAGGCAATGGCCGTCCACAGAAAGTAAGTGTAAGCATTGTAGCCGATGCAAGAACCAACAACACCAAAATTGTTCCGGTAAGTGGTGGTGTAAGAGATATGGCTGTTTCACCTAACGGAAAAGAAGTAGCGTATATCTATCGTGGTGAAGTATTTGTAAGCAGTGTAGATGGTGGTATTACCAAACGCATTACCAATACACCCGAGCAGGAAAGACTGGTTAGTTTTTCTCCCGATGGCAAAACATTGCTCTACACATCTGAAAGAGGGAATAGCTGGAAAATATTTGAAACCAAAAAGCAAAGAGCCGAAGAGCCTTATTTCTATGCATCAACTGTGCTGAATGAAACAGCGGTGATCAGCAACAGCAATGAAAACTATCAGCCATCTTATTCACCAGACGGTAAAGAGATTGCTTATGTAGAAAACAGGATGACACTGAAAGTGTACAATATTGCCAGTAAACAATCACGCACCATTCTTACCGATAAGGAAATATTTTCTATGGGCGATAACGACCAGTATTTTGAATGGAGCCCTGATGGTAAATGGTTTCTTTTCGACTATGCAGTACCGGGAATTTCTCCCAGTGAAGTAGGTCTGATATCAGCTGACGGAAAGGGTAAAGTGATTAACCTGACTGAAAGCGGATTTAACGATGGTCGTGCCAAATGGATCATGGGCGGTAAAGCCATGATGTGGTTCAGCAACCGTGATGGTCTGAAATCGGTAGCACAGAGTGGCGGGGCACAGGCCGATGTATATGCTATGTTCTTTACACAGGAAGCCTTCGATAAATTTAAACTGAGTAAGGAAGAAGCAGCTTTAGCTAAAGAAATAGAAGACAATAAAGCCAAAGCAGATACAAGCAAGAAAAACAGTGCTAAAAAAGACAGCGTGGTATTTGACTGGGAAGGCATGACCACGCGTAAAACCAAACTCACCATACACTCATCACAAATGAGTGATGCATTGGTGAGTAAAGATGGTGAGAACCTGTATTACCTTACCCGTTTTGAAAGAGGTACCAATTTATGGACCACCAACCTGCGTACACGTGAAACAAAAATGCTGGTGCCTTTAAATGCCGGTGGCGGAAGTATGGTATGGGATAAGGAGCAGAAAAACATATTCCTCTCAGCTGGTGGTGGTATTTCTAAAATTGATCCGAACAGCGGCAGAAGAGAAATGGTAAGTATTGGTGGAGAAATGACCCTGGATGTGGCTGCAGAACGCCAGTTTATGTTTGAACATGTATGGCGCAGAACCAAAGAAACTTTTTATACCAAAACCATGCATGGTGTAAACTGGGACAGCTATAAACCAGACTATGAGCGTCACCTGCCACACATCGGTAACAACTATGAGTTTGCAGAAATGCTGAGCGAAATGCTGGGTGAATTAAGTGTGAGCCATAGTGGTGCATCATATGGTTCATTCAATCCCGGTGGCGATGCTACGGCTGCACTGGGTGCATTCTACGATCAGAATTACAAAGGCGTAGGGTATAAAATTGAAGAAGTGATTAAAGATGGTCCGCTCGATAAAGCAGGCCTCAACATAAAAGCAGGAATGATTATTGAAGCCATTGATGGCGAAACCATTGGTGCCGATACCGATCTTCCGCAATACCTTAACAGAAAAGCGGGTAAAAACACTTTATTGCTGGTAACTGATGGTGCCACCAAACGTGAGATCATTGTAAAACCGATTTCAACCGGTGAAGAAAATGGTCTCTTGTACAAAAGATGGATCAAGAAAAACCAGGACGAAGTAGATCGCCTGAGTAATGGTCAGCTGGGTTATGTACATATACCCGGTATGAACGATGGTGCCTACAGAACTACCTATGAAGAAATCATGGGTAAATATGTAAACAGAAAAGGTATTGTAGTAGATACCCGCTTTAATGGTGGTGGCGATCTGGTAGCAGACCTGGCCATGTTCCTGAGTGGTAAAAAATTCATGGACTATACCACCGATACCCGCAGTAATGGTTTTGAACCCAATTTCCGTTGGACCAAACCCAGCATTTCCATTGCCAATGAAGCGAACTACAGCGATGGTCATTGTTATGCGTATGCCTATAAGGAACTGGGGCTGGGTAAACTGGTGGGTATGCCGGTACCTGGTACCTGTACTTTTGCAGGCTGGGAATCATTACAGGATAACAGCATTCGTTGGGGCGTTCCACCACTGGGTGTAAAAGGAATGAAGAACCAGTACCTGGAGAACTACCAGACCGAACCCGATATCAAACTCATGAACGAATACGATATCGTAATCAAAGGAAGAGACCAGCAACTGGAAGCTGCTGTGAATGAACTGCTGAAAGAGATTAATAAATAAGGAACAGGAAACAGTAAATAAGAAATAAGAAAGGGAGGCTTCCGAAACCGGTAGCCTCCCTTTTTATGTTACACATGATCATGTTTAGTCTCCCGAGATGGCAGAGTCCAGGAACTTTTCAATCATGGGAGTAGCAAGATCACTTTCTTTAAAATCTGATCCAATAGTTGTAATCTCACCTATATATGCGCCATGACCACCCGGGATAATGGCTAACGAGGAGTTTGTAATTAACCTATGAAGAAGAATGGCGTGTTCGGGTGTGATAATATCTTTATCGCCAATTATAATTAATGTATGTGCTTTCACAGCTTTTATCAGTTCGTCAGGAATGTCTGTAAAGTTTACCATTCGCTTTGCATCCCGGTCGTGCATAACCTGTAAACCATTTGTGTCTGTGGCAACTTTTTTATACCCAACCTTAAGAAGAGGGGGCATATTATCCAGTGAAGCATTTTTCATAAAATCCCAAAACCACTCAGGTACGCCGCTACGTTTGGCAAGAGCAGAACCTAAAATAAGCTTGTTAACTTTTTCAGGATGTCGGATAGCTATTTGTAATGCTGTTGTTCCGCCATTACTAAATCCAAGGAAATCAGCTTTCACTATTTGTAAGTTTGAAAGAAGTACGGCAACATCATCGGCATCCTGTTCAAAACTAAGGTCGCTATTACGATCTTCTGTGCGCCCATGTGCCTGCAGCTCAACCGCAATAACCTGTCTGTTTTTAGCCAATAATGGAATAATTTTTTCAAAACTTGTCTGAATGGTAGAGCCACCACCATGTATCAAAACAAGAGGCTTGCCCTTCCCATACATTTCATAGTACATTTTTAGTCCGTTCACTTCGGAATACCCATTTCGGAAAAACAAAGTATCACCATTTGCAGAGGATGTTTGCATGTTATTTTGATTTGTATGGGTACATGATAGTAAAGTCAGTATGACTAAAGTAGTAAAGAAGATACTATTTTTCATTTTAGTGATTTTGCTTGAGTAAAGCCTCCATCTTGTTTAACATTTGCAGCCAGCCTGGATAAGCACTTTCGCCATTGTAGGTCGCCGACCAACAAGAGCAACTTACACGAACCCCGGGATGCTATACAGGTTAAGTTTTTCAGGAACTTTCCTGAAAAGCATCAATTACCATGCTTCCCCCTGGTAAGATTATCAAAAAACAAAGTAAGCTGTAATACATGGTTCGAATCGTAATGGCCATCCTGTGAGTGGTGCACAAACTGGTTGAAATAACCGGTTTCAATGGCAATATCGCTGGTGAGATTATACCCCAGACCAATGAAAATCCGGTTCTGATCGAAAAGGTGGTGACCGGTTACCATACTACCATCATTGATAAACAATTCATCCTGTGCAATAAAGTAGGTACTGTTTTTATCGTAACTGTTATGCGTTAAGAGCCGCTGAAATTTAAACATCGTTCTTTCCCTGAACACGGTTTCAAAATGTTGCTGCTTGTCTTTGATCTCCCTTAACTCGGTTCTGAAACGAAACGAGATTGTGTTTTTATCTAATACTTTAAAGAGTTGTACCTGTAAGGCGGTGCGGTATTCGGGGTATTGTCGCTGGTTGATATTGTCGCCGATAAAATAATTATACCAAAGTCCGGCAAAAGCAGATAGTTTAATGGTTGGACGCGGATAATAATGAATCCAGGGTCTGATGGTAAGTTGCTCACCATATTCCAAAAAATCCGGTTTTTCATAGGGACTCTGTCTGGAATACTGAAAGTCGCACTGCCATTTTAATTTTTTACTGAACTTACCTGCCAGATCAATCTCAGACCAGAACTGTGTGGTGTTGTTGATATTTTTATCCTGTGCAGTTGCTGTCGTGATTGCTAAAAGAAAAAAGAGAAGGTAGCTGATTTTGGGCATGGGGTGCTGTATATTAAATGGTTTGCTAACCGTTATACATCACTCAGGGTATTACAAAGGTATAAAACAGCAGATTCTTTTATACCTGCACCCGCGTATTAAATTTATGCTTATAAGATAATGGCGACATACCCGTTATTTTTTTGAATACATCCCTGAAAGCTTTTACATCGGCATAGCCCACTTCATACATAATTTCATGGATGGTTTTGCGGGTGGTTTCCAGTGCTTTCTTGGCCGCTTCTACTTTCACCCTTTGAGCATATTCAAGTGGTGTGTTACCAGTGGCTTTGATAAAACGGCGGTCGAAATTACGCCGCCCAACTGCAAAGCGGGCGGATAATGCTTCTATCGAAATTTTCTCATGTACCGCTTCCTCAATATACAACTGCGCCTGTTTGATGATATCGTCGTCATGTTTTTTCTGTCCGGAGAAAATGATAAAACCAGACTGGCTTTGCCGGTCGATTTCAATCTGGAAAACCTTTGAGCAGAAGATGGCAGTAGCTCTGTCGAAATATTTTTCAACCAGGTATAATATCAGGTTTAGGAATGAATAGGCACCGCCATTGGTATAAATACCATTCTCATCCGTAATCAAACGATCGGTTTGCAAATGCACATCGGGGAAGAGGGTGCTGAACTGTTCTGCAAAAGCCCAGTGCGTAGAGCAAACACGTCCTTTCAGCAAGCCGGAAGCTGCCAATAAAAACGCACCGGTACAGATACTGGCCAATTCTGCACCCTGTTTGTATTGCGTTTCTATCCATTCGATGATGGGCCCATTGTGCTGAATAGCATCCTGATAGTTATGGTTCAAAGAAGGAATAATAATCAGATCGGTATGGCAGATATCAGTTACCCGCTTATGTGGCTGAACACTGAATAAGCCATTGTGAAAATCTATTTTTTCAGACAGCCCTACCAGTTCAATTTCATAAGAGGCTTTTTTGCAATGATCCTTCCAGTAAGTGTTGGCACGTTGTAAAATCTTATAAGCCCCCACAATACTGCTCAGGTTATTTTGTCCCTCTGGTACCAGGATCGATATATGTTTCATAAGCCGGCTTTTCATAAAGATAAACAGTAAACATGTCTAAAAAGCCCCCTTAAATTGTCTATTTAACACAGTCAAAAGATGCGATTTAGACAATAGGTTTGCAGGTATATTATAAAAAGAATGAATACCCATTTTACAAGAACGATTGGTTCTTCACTCACACCGGAACAAGCTTTTCAGGTAATTCTTGATGTGCCAGCCTGGTGGTCGGGCTATTTTAATGAACATTTTGAAGGAGAAACAAAAGCACTCAATGATGTATTCAGTTTTACCGCTGGTGATGGTGCTCATTATTCGCGGCAGCAATTGACAGAACTGGTACCAGGTGTGAAGATTGTTTGGCTGGTGACAGACAGCCGGCTCAGTTTTTTAGAAAAGCAGGATGAATGGACAGGCAGCCGGCTCGTATTTGATATTTCACGTGAAGGCGATCGTACCATGGTACGTTTTACGCATGAAGGGCTTACACCGGAAGTGGAATGTTATGATAATTGTACGCCGGCATGGGCCCAGTACTTACAGGGAAAGCTATTGCCCCTGCTGAATCCCCCACAGGCCTGAATATTTTAGTAAACCATCAAACAGCCATGCACACAAATTATTATACATCCACAATACTGGTGAACGAAACCGCAACGGTTGCTTTTACTGCTATCAAAAATTTTCGCGCCTGGTGGTCCGAAGAAATTCAGGGTACAACAGATAAGTTAGGTGAAACCTTCTTTTATCATTACAAAGACGTTCATCTCTGTAAGCTGCAACTGATAGAAATGAAACCCGATGCAAAACTGGTGTATCTGGTACTCGATAACCAGTTCAGTTTTACAAAGGATAAAACAGAATGGGTAAATACACGTTTGATTTTTGATATCATTTCAGAAGACGGAAAAACAAAAATCATTTTTACACATGAGGGCCTTGTGCCCGAATACGAATGTTATCCGGTTTGCAACGATGCATGGACTAGTTATATACAAGGCAGTCTGCATGCACTCATCACAACAGGAAAAGGCAGACCCAATGCCAAAGAAGGAGGACTCAATGAAGAACTGGTAAAGAAATGGGGTTTGCCCGATAAGTAATACAGGCTGATTGTACAATCAGTAAATGATGCTTTCTTTATTCTTTTACCATAGCATCTTTTGAACAATACCAGCTGTAATATTCACAACCAGGACGTATAATACCTCCTTTCTGCAAATAGTTATTCGTTGCCTTTTTATAAGCGTCTTTTTCAGATAGCTGTGAAGTTCCTATTGCGAATACATATTTACCTTTCTCACCTCCGGTAAAAAAAGCATACCGTCCTTTCGTTTTGCTACTGAAGAACAACCGGCAATCCTCACCACCTCTTTCTATACAACCTTTCAGAGCCTCTTTTTCTACTTCTTTCATCGTCATGCGTGGGGCATTACCATCATCATGTACTGCATTCCACTTGCCTGTTTTCTCACAAACATAAACAGCAGACTGTCCCGCAGCAGCCAACCATCCCAGGCATGTTATAATAACCACTAAAAAAATCTTTCTCATTCGTTATTTCTTATTCCTTGTTTCCCTTCGACTACGCTCAGGGCAGGCTTTATTTCTCTGTTTACCTCTCCCCTGGGTGATAGGTTCTTACTTTATGCTTCTCCACATCTTCCTTATAAAAGAAAATTTCTTTGAATTTCCCATTCACATACCCTTCTGCCTGATCGGTAAAATTGGGTGAATTGGGATCGGTGCTTTGTCCGCCGGTAAGAATGGTTTTGGCTTTCAGTTTTTTACCAAATTCAACGGCTGCCAGAAAACTATTTCCGGAATAGCCATAACGTTTGTTGTAGCCATTGCCTGATCTGCTTTCAAAAGCAGGCAGCGAGCCCCAGCGGGAGGAAGCCAGTGGAACGGCAATGCTGGGTTTGGCATCATCAAATCTTTGTCCTTCCGCCACACGCTGGTAACGGTTGATATCGCCCCAGGGCTGGCGCCAGTTGCCATAGGTTTTGGTAAGTTCATCCAATACTTTTTTCAATGACTCCATTTTCTGTGTTGGTGTTGTTGCGGCCATATCTTCAAAACGCTTTACTGAGTTGGTACCTTCTTCCATGGTTTCAGCACGTGGTATATATTGACCCAGCTGATTGGCCCAGTCAAGCGCAACAGTGGTAGCTACAGAAGAGAGAGAAGAAGTTCTGTCCCAGTTACGGATCAGGTCAACGGCTTCCTTCAGTTCATTTTTCAGCGGGCCATTGTAACTGTCATAATCTCTCAGCAGTGCAGGAACCAGAAAATCAAAAGCAGCGAGATAACGGTTATAACCCAATGCAATGACTTTATCCAGGGTCAGGTTATTGGCTTTCTCCAGCAAACGTGCCGCATTAATGCCTCGGGCATTTTGTCCGTCGGGAGCCATATAAGAAGGGAATTTGTTTTTATCGGGACTGTCTTTACCCGAAGCGGTGAATGGAGTGGAGTTACAGTTCTGTATCCAACCCACAGAAGGGTTGTGTACCTGCACAATTTCTTCCAGTTTATGTGCACCCTGCCATTCAGTGGCTTTAATACTGCCATCAACAGGTCGGGTATAATCGTAAGCGGGGTTGCGTTTGGGAACAAAATCACCATGCCAGTAAGCAATATTGCCTTTATCGTCGGCATACACAGTATTATTGGTGGTGTTGGAAAGTAAGCGCATGGCTTCCGTAAACTCATTCAGGTTATTGGCTTTGGTACTTACCCATGATTGTATCAAGGCGCTTAACGAACGATTGAATTCTTTTAGGGCCAACCATTTACCATTACGGTTGCCCATGATGGGGCCGTGGTGGGTGTAATAACCGGTGAAAGAAACGGGCACCTGCTTGCCATCTTTCAGGTAACTAACGGTGATGGGTTTGGTGTTTACTTTTTTCATTTCCTTTTCATACTCATACACCCAGGTATCGCTTACCTGCCTCACTTTTTCTTCATACAGATCGGCTACATCTGCATAGCCTGTTGTGTGCATCCATCCACAATGTTCATTGAAACCCTGGTACACAAACATCTGTCCCCAGGTAACTGCTCCGTAAGCATTCAGTCCCTCTTCACTTACCATATGCATTTCTGGTCTGAAATAAAAAGGCACGTGCGGATTGATGTATAGAATGGCATTACCATTGGCCGTAAGTTTGGGTGCTATGGCAAAACCATTGGAGCCGCTGAGTTCAACATCTTTGTTAACAGCAGGTCGAAAAGCGGTTGCATTTTTATTGCCACTGTAAAAACTCCTTACCTCTTCCAATGCAATACCACCCGTTCTGGTAGCCGATACACTGCCATCGGTAAACATGAGGTGAAACCAGGGTTCAAAGCGGGTAAGTACTTTGGGTTTTGTTTCCGGATGTTTATAGAGATAATAGTTGATACCGTCTGCAAAAGCATTGAGTAGTTGCTGAAACCATACAGGACTATTGTTATAATCTTTAATGGCGGCAGCACTGTCAACAATCAGGCGCATTTGTAAGTCTGTATATAACATGCGCTCACCATCAGCTTCTGCCTGACGGCCCAATACTTCCAGGTAATTTCTTTCAACACGACTAAAATTTTCTTCGCATTGAGCATAGAGTAAACCAAATACCGCATCTGCATCGGTTTTGCCATAGATATGCGGAATGCCCCATTTGTCTTTGATAATCGTAATCTTTTTTGCCTGCGCTTCCCAACGTTGAATGTCAGCGGGGGAAAAAGATTGGGCAACAGCAAAAGAAGATAACAGCAAACAGCAAAGCAGTAATCGCATGGTATTGGTTTTGAGGAATACCAAATATAGAAAAGCTTTGTGATGAATACTGCAGGCTTGCGAAATCACTTTTACCGCAGAGAACAGGAGAACGCAGAGGTTACGCAGGGTGATGTTTAACAATCGACACCTTTCTTAATTAGGTAAGCATGTAACAGACTCTTTTTTTACACCGGACTGAAGTCCGGTGCAAAGATTAGTATTTCTAAATATTATGATTCAACCAGCGGTTGTTTTCCTAATAACCCTGCGTGGACTTCAGTCCGGTGCAGAAAAAAGTTCATAGCTCATAGCTCACAGTCCAAGGCTCATCGCCCCTCTAATACCCCCACTGCTTCATCACAGCCAGATCCTGTTTTACACATTCAATCGGATCAATACCCTGATAAGCTTCCTGTTCAATGATAAAGTGTACAGTGCCACCTTTTGTTTTACAGAGATCGGTAATGGCTTTGGTATTGGCTACCCCTTTGCCGAGTATGGTGCTTTCAAATGATTTGCCATCGGCTGTTCTGGTTTCGTCTTTTACATGTACTGAAACAAAACGGCCGGGATAGGTATTTACAATTTCAAGTGCATTCACACCGGTATGATAAAGGTTACCCATATCCAGCTGCTGTACAACCAGATTGGGGTCGGTATTTTTTAAGATGATATCATACACTTTTTGTCCGTTGAGGGTGGCCGTAAATTCAAAGTCGTGGTTATGATAACCGAAGCGCATGCCGGCTGCTTTACACAGTTCGCCGCTTTTATTGAATACTTCCATATAGGCCAGCATTTCATCATAGGTTTTGCGCAGGTCAGCATCCAGCCAGGGGCTGATCACCAGTTCCTGACCCATTTCTGCGGCGTCTTCAATGGTGTATTTCCAGAGATCGGTGAATTGTTTTTTATCGGCATCCCAATGCGCTTTACCCATAACGGTATGTCCGCTGGGCATTTGCAGTCCGAGATCTTTGAGTATTTTTTTAAACTCTTTGGCGGTATAACCGTAGAATTTTCGGTTTACATAATTGGCATGCTCTACATATTTATACCCCATGGCTGCCAGTGCCTGTAAAGTACCCAACGGGTCCTTACCCATGGCTGCACGAACAGAGTATAACTGAACACCGGTAAGCATTTTGGCATGGCTTTCTGCAAATACATCACGCGGTAATAATGCAGTAGCGGCTATGGCAAGACTACTGTTTCTTAAAAAAGATCTTCTGGATGAATTCATGGCTTGCAATTGTGGAATAAATATAACACATCTGTATTTGATTGTTCACCGGACTGAGGTCCGGTGATGGAATATTGGAAAATACTTTTTCCCTTCTTTCTTTCTCCCTGCGAAAAACCGTTTGATATGCAGGCTGTCGCTATTACAAGGCTAATCTTGCAGGGAGAAAGGAAGGGTGATTATTTTTTTCGGAAAACAGTAAAGAAAATCTCAGTACTGATTTCAAACCCTAATTTCTGATAGAGTCCAATCGCCGCAGCATTGTCCTGCCTCACATGCAGAAAAGGTGTTTTTCCCGCACTTGTAATCAGTGAACAGAGATGTGAAGTGAGTGCTTTGGCATAAGACTTTCCGAGGTATAGGGGATCTGTACAGATGGCACTCACTTCAGTATGTGTATGCGTTTGCAGGCGCTGACCAGCCATCGAAACAAGTTTGTCGGCATCAAAAATGCCGTGATAATTACCAAACGCAATGGTGCGCTGGTAGAAAGGACCCGGTTTGGTTTGTTCCGTAAGCCTAAGCATTTGTGGTACATGAACTTCTGTAAGCGGTACCATGGCAATGGCCCTGTTTTCAAATGGCTGAAAATGCTGACAGATCATTTGATAAAGCGGAATGGCAAAAACAACCTGAAAATCATCGGGTAAAACCACTTCTTTAGACAGGGGCATGGAAAAGGTTCTGTCTGAGGGAAGTGAAGTGCTGAGCGTACGGAGATCCTCTTCACCCCAGTTTTCCAGACCTACAAAGGGACAAATATCAGCGGGGAAATATTTCAGTGTTTCATCTCCCTGGTTCATGTACGACTGATGTGTAGATAGTGCAGCCCATACAGGATTATGTAAAAGATGAATCATAGATAAGGAATTGGAACTTGTTTTATATAGTAGATCTTATAAAACAACATATTGAATATAAATACCATTGAGAATATGCCAGATCAGGTAATGCCCGAGTCTCATATATACCGATGATGCCCATCCGTTTCTTTTGTAATAAACGGCCTGTAGAAAATTCATACCGAAACCTGTGGTGCATGCATAGATAATAAACCACCAGGGCGAACCATGGGGAAACTGTTCAATGGGCTCTCTGAGTGAACTGAGAACGGCAATAACAACAAAAGCCTGAGACTGGTAGGCTCCGTTTTTAATTTTACTGAAAATGAATAAAATGAGTGTAATGGGAATGAGCCGGTAAAAAATTTCAATTTCAAAAGCGCCTGAACTATATAAAAAAATTGAATAAGGGAAAGGTTGCGTATAAGGAGGCATACTGGTATGGGTGGTATGTGTTAAAAAGAATTCAATCACCACCAGATCAGCCAATCCAAACAGTATACCAATACCGAAAGGTGTTAAGAATTGCTGTCTGAATGTAAGGTCTTTATTACAGACATCAGGTAAACCCGCTTTTTGTTGCAGGAAAAGAAAGGGTAGCCCTACCAGTAAAAGGGCAATATTTTCATAATTCCATATACGGAGATGGGTAAACTGGTTACTGATGCTGTTACCATAGAAAATACCCGTAAGGGCTATCAGTACAAATACAACAAAAAAAAGAATCGATTTCTTCATATGGCAGGGTTAAGACGAATAATGGCCTGCAAGTTACAAATAGGCAAAACTATTTCACTACCGTTTGTAAAGTGGAGATAAAAACAGAAACTGTATATTAGATATATAATATATGGGTAAATGAAATTAAACCTGAGCATTTTCGTGCTGTTTTGTCTTTGTGTAAAGGGATCATTCGCACAAAAAACCAGTATTTATTACAATGGAAGATGGGAGCCTTGTGAACCAGCTAAAGCCATTTATTTTAGTGAACTGGAAAAAACAGAGAAAGGATGGTATCGGGTAGACTATTCAATTGTATCGGAAAAATTGCTGAAACATGGTTTTTATAAAGACTCCTTATGTACCATCAGGCAGGGTGTGTTTGAATCTTTTTTTGGAAACGGATCTGTCAGCGGTATAAAATACTATGAAGCCAATGAAAAAACCGGGCTTGATTTTCTTGTTTACCCGAATGGATTTTTAAGCGACTCATTCCGTTTTAAAAAAGATATGCCTTACGGCATTTGTGTGAGTTGGTATCCGGACGGAAGTCCGAGAACAGAAATGCAGTTAGACACCATGGGTACCGGTACGGGACTTGTTGTTGGTTTTTTTCCCGACGGAACAATTTCTTTTAAGGGTAAGCTTGCACAGGGATTAAGGAAAACCGGTAACTGGTTTTATTATCACTCCAATGGGCAGCGCGCTGCTGTTTTGCAATACCCATCAATAGATGATGCATGGAATGGACTTACCGCAAGCATTAAGGAAGATCCTTTTGAATTTGCTTATTACGATTCAACCATTAAGTATACAAGTGCCATCTGTTATGACACAAATGGCATAGAACAGCCGGGTTGTAAAATAGAGAATAGTATGCCTGAATATCCCAAAGGAATCACTGCATGGACGAACTATTTAACAAATATTATGGGTGGGGTAATGCAAAAACATGGTAACCTTGAAAAGCCTGCATCTTATATTGCTCATTTTACCGTAACAACAACAGGAGACCCGGTAGAAATAATGCTTGATAATACGTATAACCAGAGCCTTGATGCTGATGTGTTGAGTATTTTTCGAAAATCGAAAAAATGGATTCCTGCCCGTCACAACAACAGGGTCATACCTTATACGCACAGACAATCTTTAACATTAGGAGCCCGTTATTAGCCTGCTGAATAAATACCTTTGTTCAATAAAACATAAAGTATGTTTAAGTCAACCTTTTATAAGTTTACTATCGCATCCGTTTTATGGATGACTGTACAAACACTGTCTGCGCAAACCAATGAAACTGCATGGAGCCCCGAACAGCAGGCAGAACTTTTTGGTTATTGCGAAAAACCATTTCTCATCAAACAACTGAAAATATCGGAAGCCAATGCCGATAAAATCGGACAGATCAACAACTGGGCAAGACTTACCAAAATAAAAATACAGGCCAATGCAAGCGATACGTTTGCTACCGATGGTGAGGTAGAAGAAGCGGTGATAAAGAAATACAAAGCATTGGGTTTGTCTGGCGACCAGTTTAAAACACTTACCGACAGAAGAAAACAAAGTTTGAGTGAACCCTGTGCGCTGATTACGGTAACAGCAAATAAAACCTACGATACCATTGCCAAACCTCAGTTACAGTTATTGTTCAGGAATAAATTCCGCAGAACATTGATGGATAAGCTGGAAGTAAATGGCAAACAGGCCGATATGCTGATTGAAGCAGAAGTGTGGAAACAGAAAGAGGCCCTGGAGATTGTAAAAATTCCGGAAACCAATTTCGAACGTATACGCAAAGCTGTTGCCATGTACAATGACCTGGAAAGAAAGTATGGGTTTATCGGCATTACAGAGCAACAGAAAGAAGGCGCCAAAGCCATATTTAAGGCGGCGGAGTAACCTTTATTCTTTTCAATCATATTTATGGAACCGGGTGTTCTTTTACTAAAAGAGCGTAGACATAGCCCATACCGCTCATTATAAGCACTAGCGTTTACTACAATTCAGCCGGCATGTATGACCAACTTCAACATTCAATATTCAACATTCAATATTTTTCTGTTCAATACCCGCACACCTTAAAAATCAATTATATCTCTCAGATAATCATACGATTACTTACTAATTGTATAAATTGTACATGCTAATACCAAACTAACCTGACTGATGCAACCCTGCCGCATACTCATAGTTGAGGATGAATCGCTTGTGGCGATGGATATGGAGCGTATGCTCACCCATATTGGTTATGAAGTGCTACCCAATGTGAATAATTATGACGAAGCCCTACAACTGCTTGATACAACAAAGCCGGATCTTGTTTTATTAGATATCAATTTAAATGATACCAAAACAGGTATTGATCTTTCGCAACGTATCCAGCAACAGTATAAGTTACCCTTTATCTATATCACTTCTCATTCAGATAAAACAACCGTTGATCAGGCCATCGTAACGAAACCCAGTGGTTATTTACTGAAACCCTTTGATGAAAATGATCTGTATACAGCCATAGAAGTGGCATTGAGTAATTTCTCGGGAAAACAGTCAAATCATCATCAGCAAGAAGCCGCTCTTGTTTGTAAGGATGCATTGTTTATTAAGAACGATAAAAACTTTGTAAGGGTTGATATTGATGATATTTGCTGGATAGAATCCGAACACAATTACCTCTATATCATTTCGCCCAAGGGGAAACATATTATCCGTTCCAATTTCAGGGATTTTCAACAGCAGGTGCCCGCTGCAAAATTTATTCAGGTTCACAAATCCTATGTGATTAACCTTGATAAAGTGGAGGCCTTTTCACATACAGATATTACCATTAACGGAAAGGAAATACCCCTGAGCCGTCTGTACAAAGACGATTTTTTTGCCTGTATGAAAAGGATATTATAGGCTCTATGATTATTATGGTACCCAAAATACAGTAGTTGGTACCTAATTTTTGCCCGCATCCCTTATTTACAGCATATTTACAGGATTACATGATGCATGGTATTACAATACTGAAACGGGGCAGAATTTTTGTATGCACACTACTCTGCTGTGCTGTATTGGGTCTTGAATTAACGGCGCAGTACAATTATGTGGACACCAATCTGGTTCGCAGACAAATCAACGCAACCCAAAGTGATAGTGTACGTAGCAGGTTGTATGGAATACTAGCCTGGGAAATGCGCTTTTCTAATCAACAGAAGGCAGTTGAACTGGCAGACAGTATGCTGCTGATTTCCTCTCCCTCAAAAGAGTATGTAAGGCTGGCAGAAGCTTATCGCGTGAAAGGCTTTGTAAAAGTAGTAAACCAGGATATAGAAGGTTGTTTACAGATGTATGAACTGGGTATACAGTATGCCAAAAAAGGGAAAAACAAATATTACGAATCGGCTATCCTGAACCTTATTGGAGGGATGCATCAGGATAAGGGCGATTATGACAAGGCGATTGCTTTTTTTCTGGAAGCAGAAAAAGCTGCAGAAGAAAGCAGGAGTTCTGAAATGATAGCTTTTACAGCCAATTGTATGGCAGAAGCGTATTCTGATGCAGGAAGACCTATTAGTTTCACAAGACCTTTTTATGAAAAAGCGTTACGGGAAGTATTGCCCCGCGAGAACTGGCAATATGCCGGAATGATTCATTCCAATATGGCCAAAGAATACATGATGGCTAACCGGCCAGACTCAGCCATGCTGGAAACTGAAGCATCAATTGGTTACCTGAATAAAGTGAAAAGAAAGGGCTATGTATATGCTACCTGTGCAACAGATATCGGCGAAATGCTTACCCGGTTGAAAGCCTACAAAGAAGCAGAACAATACCTGCTGGAAGCCTATTATATACTGGACAGTTTGAAAACCAAAGACAATAAACTGATTGTACTATCGGCCCTGTCGAACCTGTATGTAGAGAGTGGCCAGTATACCAAAGCGATTGAAAGAGGGCGAACGCTCTTATACCTGGCTGGTCTGTACAAGTCGAAGATATTTCTGCGTAATGCCTATAAAGTACTGTCGGAAACTGCAGAGAAAAAAGGGCAGAAAGATAGCGCACTCCTGTATTATAAAGCCTATAAACTCTGGAACGACAGCATTTTTAATGAGAACAAAGAAAGAACCATTGCCAATGCAGAAAGCCGCATGAAACAAACCCTGCAGGCAAAAGAAAATGAACAATTAAAATCATCGAATACCCGCTTGCGAAATAACAGCCTGCTGGCAGCAGGTGTGGCCTGTATATTACTATTGGCGGCATTGATTATTGTACTGGCCAACCGGAAAATCAAACAGAAGAACCTGGTATTAGAGACGCAGAAACAATTGATTGAAAAACAGTCGGCTGAAAAAGATATACTCTTGAGAGAGATACACCATCGTGTAAAAAACAACTTACAGGTAGTATCAAGTTTGTTGAATCTGCAGGCGGCAAGTATTTCAGATCAGAAAGCAGTAGATGCATTGATGGCCAGCCAGAAAAGGGTAAAAGCCATTTCACTGATACACCAGAACCTTTATGCTTTTGATGATTTAAGTACGATATCATTTACCTCCTATGTGAAGGAACTGTATCAGGATCTGCGCCAGTTATATAACAAAGGCAATATTGAGCTCATTTGTACAGCTGCTACTGAACAACTGGAATTTGATATTGAACGATCTGTACCCCTTGGGTTAATACTAAATGAAGTGATTACCAACGCACTTAAATATGCTTTTGAAGGAAGGGAACAAGGGGTGATCCATATATCCTGTTCAACCGAAGCCGATGGGGTACTGACTATTCAGGTAGCTGATAACGGTATAGGCCTGTCCATACCTTTCGAGAACCATGATTCAGCCTCACTGGGTTTCAGAATCATCCGTGAATTAACCCGTCAGTTAAAGGGAACGGTTAGTTGTGAGGTAAACCAGGGAACCTGTTTTATTTTCCGGATTCCGCAGCATAGGCTCAAAGCCTGATTTCTGAGATTGTCTTTCATACCCATTTTGTTGCATTTGGTACCATTTGCCTGTTAAGGATGCAAAAGCATAATTAATTTTCTACTGGAATTATTGTGGTTAACTGTCTCTAACTGAGCATAAGCTTATTAATTCTATCGATTCAATATCCTGGTATGTACAGGTTAAATACTGTACATGTGAAATCCTATACTAAACTAACTGCGATGCAAACTAACTGTACACGTCTGGCAGGCGCATTATTGTGCTTTGCACTAATGTCATGGAGCCCCAAACTCATTTCTGCTCCTTTTTTTCCTAAAACCGGATTTATTGTTTCAACCGATGAGTGGATTCTTGCTGTTGAAAAAACGGGTGTAAAAGCCTATTACCGTATAGCCACCTGTGGGGAAGATCAGGTGATCTACCTGCGTTTTGTGAACAGCAATGCAGGAGCAGCACAGGTAAGCTGGAAAGGCGAAATACAGTTTACGGGAGAACCTGTACCAAGAAGCATCAAAGAAGAAAACTCAGTCCTTACAGTTCAGCCTGGTGAAGTAGCTGGAACAAGCTGTATCAACCCAATGATTACAGAACTGGTGGTGAAGCCGTTGCATTCGCCTATTGTAAATATGGAAGCCTATTTCTTTCAGCAACTCACCATTACACAGAACTAATTAACCTGCAATCATGAGAAACATTACTATATCTTTTTCAGTGGCCTTTAAAAAATGTATTACGCTGATTATAATAGCAGTAACTGCTATTTTCCAGTTACAGGCGCAAACCTATTCATTCACCACCTGTGGTGCAACAGGTACAAATGGTCCTACACAAACACAGGTAAACCTTACGTATGCATCTTCAAGCATTACGGGTGTTGTAAGTAATAATGGTATACAGGAATGGACCGTTCCTGCAACTGGTCTTTATTCAATAAAGGTAGCAGGTGCCAAAGGTGGTGGTAATGGTGGTGGAAATGGAGCTGTATTGTCGGGAGAATTTATATTAACCCAGGGGCATGTTATACAAATTGTAGTGGGTCAGCGGGGTACGGGTGGCTTTGGTCAACTCGGAAGTGTCAACAGCGGTGGTGGTGGTGGTGGATCTTTTGTGGTGAATAAAACCACCAATACCATTTTGCTGATTGCAGGTGGTGGCGGTGGTGGTAATGGAGATTATGGTGCTGGTTTCCCCAATACATTAGGAAACCCCGGAAGTACAGGTACATCGGGTAACAGCACTTGTCAAACAGGTGGCGGTATCAATGGTAATGGCGGAAAAAATGGTATAACAGATGATCCTGCTGCTGGCGGTGGTGGGTATTTAACCAATGGCGAAAATTCACCCGGTACCTTTTTTGCAGTTGGTGGGCAAGCTTTTACAAATGGTGCCAAAGGTGGTACAGGTAGAACAGGAACTTATTTTGGTGGTGATGGAGGATTTGGCGGCGGTGGCGGCGGTACCTCTAATGTTTTAGTACGTGGCGGCGGCGGCGGCGGTTATTCCGGAGGTCAGGGCGGTACTTATCAGATTGCACAAACTACTGTGTATACTTCAAATTCAGACAGAGGGCATGGCGGCGGCGGTGGATCTATTAATAACGGAACCAACCAGCTTACCTATGCAACCAATGCAGCTGCCGGTTATGTTACTGTTACAACACTTACCATACCAGCAGGTGCTTTGAAGTTTGATCCAAGTTTGCCGGCAGGCGACAACAGCAGATTGAATTATGTAGATATAGCGAATCCTTTCAGGGCTTTTCAAAAAGAAATAACAGTAGAATTCTGGATGTATGTACCCAATGCCAATCTACCTTTTGGGTCGGTAATGGGTCAGGGACCTATAAATGTTGACCAGAATTATTCATGGTTAATGCATCCGAACACGAATGGAACCATGACTTTCTTTGTTAATGATGGCGGTACTTTGCGGGCAACCAATTGTAATATTATAGCCGGCTCATGGCATCATTATGCGGCAACGTCAAGTGCAACAAGTACCAAGTTTTATGTTGATGGCGCCCTCGTGCATACGGGTCCGGGTATTTCCGGTACTATTGTAAATGATGCGGCTTCTGTTATTCATATCGGGAAAGATGTACGGTATGCAACCCGTAATATTTCAAATAATGATCCCACGAACAGGTATGCAACCATGACCATTGATGAAGTGCGTATATGGAGCCGTGAACTTTGTAGCGATGAAATTAACAACAATAAAAACTGCCAGCTCCTCAACCCCTCTTCTCAAAATGGCCTTGAAGAATATTATACTTTCAACCAGGGAAATGCAAATGCTAATAATACCGGAGTTACTACCCTGACCGATTTTAGTGGTAAGAACAGGAGTGGTACCCTTAATAATTTTACGTTAAACGGCACAAGTTCAAACTGGACTACATCAGGTTCTACCAATACAGGTACTTGTGCAGCTTATGCAGCAACTATTCCAACAATAACAGCCAGCGGTCCGACCGATTTATGTACGGGGTCCTCTGTAACATTAACGGCTTCAGCCGGCAGTAGCTACCTGTGGAGTAATGGAGCAACCACACAGTCAATAACAGTAAGTCAGGCGGGCAACTACAGTGTAACGGTTACTTCAGCAGGGGGCTGTAAGGCAAGTTCTGCTGCAAAATCGGTAACGGTTACAACCATTGCTAACCAGCCTGTAACAGCATCCACAACCAATCTTTGTACAACAGGTTCATCAACCATAACACTCGCTTCTTCGCAGTTAGGTATTAATTATACTTTGCGCAACAATGCCAACAATGCAATTGTTGCCGGCCCGATTTCGGGAACCGGAGGAGCTATCAATTTCAATACAGGAACCATTTCATCTACCACTACCTATAATGTATTGGCAGAAACGGCTCCATCAGGTGCACTCAACTTTAATGGCTCAACTTATATAACCATACCACATACCAACAACCTGAACGTAAGCGCAGGCGGACAGTTAACCATGGAAGCATGGGTAAACCCTGCGGTATCAGGTCAGTGGAGAAATATACTGATGAAAGGTTCTTATGGGTATGGTATGGCCATCGATGCTTCGAATAGATTGTATTTCTGGGATCAGGGTGGTGGAAATGCAAATAATACCTGGTCAGATGTAACCGTACCAGCCAACACCTGGAGTCATGTAGCCATTACAGTTCAGGACAATGGATCTACTCTTTCAGTAAAACTTTACCTGAATGGAGTGAATGTAGGAAATAAAACATCGCCTATTGCCCAGATCAATGATAATACGGCAAGCCTTATCATTGGCAGACAGGGTACAGGTTGCGGATGTAATTATTTCAATGGCAAATTGGATGATGTACGCATTTGGAATACCGTACGTACTGCTTCGGAAATTAGTGCGGGCATGAACAGTTGCCTATCCGGATCCGAAACAGGTTTGCTGGCATTGTATAAAATGGATGATGGCAGCGGTACAACAGTGATCGATTCAAAATCGGCTAACAATGGAACAATAACCGGTACCGCATCATGGACTTCAGGCAATTTAGTATGTGGTGCTGTTTGTAGTGTACAAATGTCATCTACACCCACCGTAACGGTTTTACCAACACCTACCGTAAACCCAATTACCAACAGAGAAGTATGCCATAATGCATTGCCTGTAACAGCGATTGCTTTTACCGGTAATATCAGCGGAACAGTGTATAACTGGACCAATAACAATCCTTCAATCGGATTAGCAGCCAGTGGTACGGGTGATATAGCATCTTTCCTCGGACAGAATACAGGAACCGTGCCTGTATATGCAACCATCACCGTAACACCATCTTATACAACGGGTGATAATACCTGTACAGGTACACCAGTTAGCTTTACCATACGCGTGAATCCGATACCGGTGATTGATCCTATTGCGAATATTACCGTATGTAACGGAACAGTAACCCAACCATTCACCATCAGTAGTCCGGTAGCGGGTGCTGTATTCAGATGGACACAGCCCGGTAATATTCCAAATGTGAATGTAGGGCTGCCCAATGGCGATGGTGCAAACGTACCATCGTTTACAGCTACCAATACCGGTACAACACCGATCACAGCTACTTTTTATGCAGTATCTTATTACTCAGGTGAAACCATGGGTTGTGGTACATCCAGACAGTTTGATGTAACGGTGAACCCAACACCTGCTGCTAATATCACAGCGAGTGGACCTACTACTTTCTGTGCAGGAGGTTCGGTTACACTTACCGCTAGCGGTGGAGCAAGTTATCTGTGGAGTAATGGAGCCAATACGCCATCAATCACTGTGTCTGCAGCGGGAACCTACAGTGTAGTGGCTACCAGTGCAGAAGGATGTACATCAGCTCCGGCCTCAACTACTGTAACGGTGAACCCAACACCGGCAGCCACTATTACAGCAAGTGGATCTACTACTTTCTGTGCAGGCGGTTCGGTTACACTGACAGCTTCAGGAGGAACAAATTATCTGTGGAGCAACGGTTCAACGGAAGCTTCTATAACAATAACCAATAGTGGAACTTATAGTGTGGTAGCCACCAGTGCAGAGGGATGTGTTTCTGCAGCAGCATCCACAACAGTAACCGTAAACCCAGTTCCAACAGCAGTTATCACCGCGGGTGGTTCAACCACCTTCTGTGCAGGTAGCTCAGTAACACTTACAGCAAGTGGTGGTGCCGGTTATCTGTGGAGCAATGGGGCCAATACCAATAGTATCAATGTAACAGCGGGCGGTACCTACAGCGTAACAGCTACCAGTACAGACGGCTGTGTATCTGCCCCGGCTTCTATTACACTCACACAATTACCTGCTCCAACAGTAAATCCAATTACCAACAGAGAAGTATGTCATAACGCATTGCCTGTAACAGCGATTGCTTTTACCGGTAATATCAGCGGAACCGTGTACAACTGGACCAATAACAATCCTTCTATCGGATTGGCGGCCAGTGGTACGGGAGATATAGCTTCTTTCCTCGGACAGAATACCGGAACCGTACCTGTATATGCAACTGTTACGGTAACACCATCTTATACAGATGGGGCGAATACCTGTACCGGTACACCTATGAGTTTTGTGATCCGAGTGAATCCGATACCGGTGATTGATCCTATCGCGAATATTACCGTATGTAACGGAACGGTAACCCAACCATTCACCCTCAGCAGTGCTGTGGCAGGTTCTGTATTCAGATGGACACAGCCTGGAAATATTCCAAATGTAAATGTTGGTCTGCCCAATGGCGATGGTGCAAACGTACCATCGTTTACAGCCACCAATACAGGCACTACACCTATCACAGCTACTTTTTATGCAGTATCTTATTATTCAGGTGAAACCATGGGTTGTGGTACATCCAGACAGTTTGATGTAACCGTAAACCCAACACCTGCAGCCAATATTACAGCGGGTGGGCCCACTACTTTCTGTACCGGAGGATCTGTTACCCTGACAGCATCAATAGGTGCATCCTATTTGTGGAGCAATGGTGCACAAACACAGTCTATTACTGTAAATCAATCTGGTAATTATAGTGTGGTGGTAACCAGTGCAGCCGGATGTAGCAATACATCATCACCCACAGTTGTTACTGTAAATGCATTACCGGCTGTACCAGTCATCAGCGCATCCGGTTCAACTACTGTTTGTGTGGGTAATGCCGTTACGCTTTCTGCCGGTGCTGCCGGTGCAGGTAATGCTATCGACTTCGACGGATCGAATGATAATATCGTGATACCGAATAATGCGGCATTCAATTTCACCAGTCAGTATACAGCAGAAGCCTGGATCAATGTGCGCAGCTATCAATATGGCACCATCATTGCGAAGTTTGAAGATGATAATAATAACAGGGGATGGATGGTGAATATGGGTGAAACAGGAGATGCTACGAAAATACATGTGGTACATTCAAGACTGGGTTCATGGACCAATCCGATTCAGTGGAACAGCGGCTTCCAGCCCGCACTGAATACCTGGTACCATATTGCGGTGGTGTTTGATGCCAATCTTTCTTCCAACCAGATTAAACTATATGTAAATGGTGCATTAACGGCACAAACCAGCTGGCCATATACCATTACACCTAATGCAGCCAATATGTATATAGGTGGATATGATGGTCCGGGTAATGGTGTGAATGCCGGTGCCAATGCAAGATTCTTTAACGGACGAATTGATGAAGTTCGTGTATGGAATGTAGCGAGAACAGCACCGCAAATCAATGCCAACTATAATCAGATCATTAGCACCCCTACGACAGGATTGGTGGCTGCCTATTCATTCAATGAAACATCAGGTAATGCAATTCTTGATGTAACAGGTGTGAACAATGGTACCATGGTAAACAATCCGACCCGTATTAGTAACGGACCATCTATTATTGGTGGCGGAGCTAGCAATACTTATCTGTGGAGTACCGGTGCTACCAGCTCTTCTATCTCCGTAACACAGCCAGGTAATTACAGTGTAACGGTGACAAATGAAAATGGATGTACTGCTACCTCTGCTCCGGTTGCAGTAAGCAATTATGCAATGCCAACGATTACATGTCCGGGTAATATTACAGTAGCAAGTCCTGCGAATCAGTGTGGTGCCAATGTAACTTATCCGAATGCAACCGTAACGGCTGGTCCGGCCAATCCTACCGTAACCTATTCTCATGCTTCAGGTTCATTCTTCCCTGTAGGTACTACAACGGTAACTGCAACGGTAACAGATGCCTGTGGCAAAACAGCAAGCTGTACGTTTACAGTAACGGTACAGGATGTAACACCGCCGGTACTGGCATGTAGCAACCAAAGCTCCTCCACACCGGTTAACTTCATGCGAGGAACCAGTGTAGGTGGAACTGCAGCGATTGTTGCATGGACAGGTCTAAACGGTGCTTCTCAATATTCAGGTCCTTCGCTGGGATCGAGCTGTAGTGAATCATGGAGACCTTTTGGAACACTTTGCGATGAAACGCCGAATACCAACAGCTTGACTACCAGCACTAAGTCGAATCCAAACTCGGGTATTACATTCAATACCGGAGGTGCCAATAGTACCGGTGTATTTGTAGTTGACCTTGGTGCTACACAAACTTTCAACCTGGCACAGGTATATCAGATGTTCTCTGATGGAAAAACTACCCATGTAAGAGGGTTCTATCATCCATCTACATCTGCTACAGCTCCATCCATAACCGATGCAGGATGGGTAGAAATGTTCCCTGAAACATTGGTAGGTCCGGGAGCGATCAGTGGTAACAATGTTACACAACCTACTGAAGTTAGCTTTAATAGTACATCTGCCCGTTATGTAAGGTTCTATGTGCGTAACGATGGTCGTTATGGCAGCAGTACCTGGATTGAAACAAGAAGTATTAAACTCTTTAACACAGCACCTGCTGTAAACAATGTGGTTGTTACCGCAGCTGACGGTCAGTGTAATGCAGTGGCTACTTATAATGTGCAGGCTATTGATAATTGTTCAGGTACAGTAGTTACTTACTCTATTCCGAGTGGCTCAAGTTTCCCGATCGGTACAACACCGGTACAGGTAACCGCAACCGATGCTGCTGGTAATACCACTACCTGTTCGTTCTCAGTAATTGTAAATGCACCTGAGATCAATATTACCGGTAATGGCAATAGCATTGCAACGGGAACAACGGCTACATCAGCAGCCAACAATACCAATTTTGGTGGTACCCTGCCCAATACACCGGTGAGCAAAACTTTTGCGATACAGAATACAGGTACAGCCAGCCTTACCATCAGCAGTATAGCGTTGTCAGGTACAGATGCTTCGGCATTCAGTGTATCTGGTATTACATTGCCCGCTACTATTGCTCCGAATGCTGCTGCGAATTTCAATGTAGTATTCAATAGCAACGTACCGGGTATCAAGAATGCAACAGTAACCCTCAATAACAATGATTGTAATGAAGGAACGTATCAGTTTGCGGTAAGTGCAGAAATAACCTGTACCAATCCTGTATTCATTAACCTGAATCCGCAGGTACAGTCTACTACAACTGCAAGTACCTGTAATGCAGTAGTTAACTATCCGTTAGCAGTAACGGGTATACCAGCACCGGGTCTTAGCTACACGTTCAGTGGTGCTACTAACGGTTCTGGTTCAGGAACCGGAACAGGCAGAACCTTTAATAAAGGAACCACACATGTAACGGTAACAGCAGTGAATCCATGTAGTACGGTGGTGTATGAGTTTGATGTAATCGTTAGCGATGTAACAGCTCCAACAGCAGTTGCTCAAAATCTAACGATCAACTTAAGTACTACCGGAACAGCAAGTATCACCGCCGCCCAGATAAACAATGGTTCAAGCGACAACTGTGGTATTGCCAGCATCGCAGTAGATAAAACAAGTTTCGACTGCAGCAATGTTGGAGCGAATACCGTAACCTTAACGGTAACCGATGTAAATGGCAACAGCAGTACAGCAACAGCGGTAGTAACAGTAGTAGACAATATCCTGCCGATCGCCACATCACAAAACATCACAGTTCAGCTGGGTGCCAATGGTGCAGCAAGTATCACTGCCGCACAAGTGAACAACGGTTCAAGCGACAACTGTGGTATTGCCAGTATCGCAGTAGATAAAACAAGTTTCGACTGCAGCAATGTAGGAGCGAATACCGTAACCTTAACGGTAACCGATGTAAACGGCAACAGCAGTACAGCAACAGCGGTAGTAACGGTAGTAGATAATATCCTACCCATCGCCACATCACAAAACATCACAGTGAACTTAAATGCCAATGGTGCAGCAAGTATCACTGCCGCACAAGTGAACAACGGTTCAAGCGACAACTGTGGTATAGCGAGCATTGCATTAGATAAAACAAGTTTCGACTGCAGCAATGTAGGAGCGAATACCGTAACCTTAACGGTAACCGATGTAAACGGCAACAGCAGTACAGCAACAGCGGTAGTAACGGTAGTAGATAATATCCTGCCCATCGCCACATCACAAAACATCACAGTTCAACTGGGTGCCAATGGTGCAGCTACGATTACTGCAGCACAGATAAACAACGGTTCTAGCGACAACTGTGGTATTGCCAGCATTGCAGTAGATAAAACGAGCTTCGATTGCAGCAATGTGGGAGCGAATACTGTAACCTTAACGGTAACCGATGTAAACGGCAACAGCAGTACAGCTACAGCAACCGTAACGGTAGTAGACAATATCCTGCCGATTGCCACATCACAAAACATCACAGTTCAACTGGGTGCCGATGGTGCAGCTACGATTACTGCAGCACAGATAAACAACGGTTCAAACGACAACTGTGGTATTGCCAGCATTGCAGTAGATAAAACGAGCTTCGATTGCAGCAATGTGGGAGCGAACACGGTAACCTTAACGGTAACCGATGTTAATGGCAACAGCAGTACAGCAACAGCGGTAGTAACGGTAGTAGATAATATCAACCCAACCATTACTGCTCCGGCGAATATTGCTCAGGGCACCGATGCGGGCGTATGCGGCGCTACCGTAAACCTCGGAACACCGGTAACTGCTGATAATTGCAGTATAGCCACGGTAACCAACAATGCACCTACCCTGTTCCCTGTAGGTACTACGGTAGT
>NZ_SNWP01000001.1 GCF_004361915.1 Sediminibacterium goheungense
AGTGCGACAAATGTGACCGGCACGGGTGGAACCTTTGATAATATCACTGTAACAGGTAATATCGTGGGTGGTACGATCAGTGCAACACTTAACGCCGGTACACAGAATAGTATTACGAACCTGGCGAATATCCAGAACATCACTGCAACCGGTACAATCAGTGCAGGAACTTTGAGTGGTAGTCTGTCAACATCAGCACAGAACTCAATTACGAATCTGGCGAACATCAGTACGATCACAGCTACAACAGCGAACATCACAACAGCGAATATTACGAACCTGACAGGTTTAACGAATATCAGCATCACAGGAACGATCAGTGCGGGAACGGTGAGTGCGACAAATGTGACCGGCACGGGTGGAACCTTTGATAATATCACTGTAACAGGTAATATCGTGGGTGGTACGATCAGTGCAACACTTAACGCCGGTACACAGAATAGTATTACGAACCTGGCGAATATCCAGAACATCACCGCTACGGGAACGATCAGTGCAGGAACTTTGAGTGGATCATTAAGTACAGGTGCACAGAACTCAATTACGAATCTGGCGAACATCAGTACGATCACAGCTACAACAGCGAACATCACAACAGCGAATATTACGAACCTGACAGGTTTAACGAATATCAGCATCACGGGAACGATCAGTGCGGGAACGGTGAGTGCGACAAATGTGACCGGCACGGGTGGAACCTTTGATAATATCACTGTAACGGGTAATATCGTTGGTGGAACGATCAGTGCTACTTTGAATGCTGGTACACAGAATAGTATCACGAACCTGGCGAATATCCAGAACATCACTTCGACCGGAACGATCAGTGCAGGTACCTTAAGTGGTAGTCTGTCAACAGGTGCTCAGAACAGCATCACGAATCTGGCGAACATCAGTACGATCACAGCTACAACAGCGAACATCACAACAGCGAATATTACGAACCTGACAGGTTTAACGAATATCAGCATCACAGGAACGATCAGTGCGGGAACGGTGAGTGCGACAAATGTGACCGGCACGGGTGGAACCTTTGATAATATCACTGTAACAGGTAATATCGTAGGTGGTACGATCAGTGCTACTTTGAATGCTGGTACACAGAATAGTATCACGAACCTGGCGAATATCCAGAACATCACTGCAACCGGTACAATCAGTGCAGGAACTTTGAGTGGATCATTAAGTACAGGTGCACAGAACTCAATTACGAATCTGGCGAACATCAGTACGATCACAGCTACAACAGCGAACATCACAACAGCGAATATTACGAACCTGACAGGTTTAACGAATATCAGCATCACAGGAACGATCAGTGCGGGAACGGTGAGTGCGACAAATGTGACCGGCACGGGTGGTACCTTTGATAATATCACTGTAACGGGCAATATCGTAGGCGGAACGATCAGTGCTACGCTGAACGCCGGTACACAGAATAGTATTACGAACCTGGCGAATGTTCAGAATATCACTGCAACAGGTACGATCAGTGCAGGAACTTTAAGTGGATCATTAAGTACAGGTGCGCAGAACTCAATTACGAACTTAGCGAACATCAGTACGATTACTGCTACGACAGCGAACCTGACTACAGCGAATATTACGAACCTGACTGGTCTTACCAACTTAAGCATCACAGGTACAGCTCAGGTAGGCACCTTGAATGCAACAGCAGTAAACAGTACGAGTGGTACGTTCAGCAATATCACTGTAACAGGTAATATCGTAGGTGGAACGATCAGTGCAACACTTAACGCTGGTACACAGGCTACGATCACGAATCTGGCGAATGTTCAGAACATCACCGCAACCGGAACGATCAGTGCAGGAACTTTGAGTGGTAGTCTGTCAGCATCAGCGCAGAACTCAATTACGAACTTAGCGAACATCAGTACGATCACAGCTACAACAGCGAATATCACAACAGCGAATATTACGAACCTGACGGGTTTAACGAATATCAGCATCACAGGAACGATCAGTGCGGGAACGGTGAGTGCGACAAATGTGACCGGCACGGGTGGAACCTTTGATAATATTACTGTAACAGGTAATATCGTGGGTGGAACGATCAGTGCAACACTTAACGCTGGTACACAGAATAGTATCACGAACCTGGCGAATATCCAGAACATCACTGCAACCGGTACAATCAGTGCAGGAACTTTGAGTGGTAGTCTGTCAACATCAGCACAGAACTCAATTACGAATCTGGCGAACATCAGTACGATCACAGCTACAACAGCGAACATCACAACAGCGAATATTACGAACCTGACGGGTTTAACGAATATCAGCATCACGGGAACGATCAGTGCGGGAACGGTGAGTGCAACAAGTGTAAACAGCACGGGTGGTACCTTTGATAATATCACTGTAACGGGCAATATCGTAGGCGGAACGATCAGTGCTACGCTGAACGCCGGTACACAGAATAGTATTACGAACCTGGCGAATATCCAGAACATCACTGCAACCGGTACAATCAGTGCAGGAACTTTGAGTGGTAGTCTGTCAACATCAGCACAGAACTCAATTACGAACTTAGCGAACATCAGTACGATCACAGCTACAACAGC
>NZ_SNWP01000002.1 GCF_004361915.1 Sediminibacterium goheungense
GCACTGATCGCTGCTGTCGGAACAGGATTAACTGATACTGTTGTTGATACTGATGCTGATGAACAACCTTCTGCACTGGTCGCTACTACGCTATATGTTCCTCCGTTTGATACGGTGATTGATGAAGTTGTTGCTCCATTGCTCCACAGGTAGCTCGCACCACCTGTTGCTGTCAAGGTTACAGATCCACCTGCACAGAATGTGGTCGGACCATCTGCACTGATCGCTGCTGTCGGAACAGGATTAACTGATACTGTTGTTGATACTGATGCTGATGAACAACCTTCTGCACTGGTCGCTACTACGCTATAAGTGCCTGCAGCTGATACGGTGATTGACGAAGTTGTTGCTCCATTGCTCCACAGATAGCTCGCACCACCTGTTGCTGTCAAGGTTACAGATCCACCTGCACAGAATGTGGTCGGACCATCTGCACTGATCGCTGCTGTCGGAACAGGATTAACTGTTACACTGCTTGATACCGATGCTGATGAACAACCATCTGCACTGGTCGCTACTACACTATATACACCACCACTGCTTACAGTGATTGATGAAGTTGTTGCTCCATTGCTCCACAGGTAGCTCGCACCACCTGTTGCTGTCAAGGTTACAGATCCACCTGCACAGAATGTAGTCGGACCATTCGCACTGATCGCTGCTGTCGGAACAGGATTAACTGTTACACTGGTTGATACCGATGCTGATGAACAACCTTCTGCACTGGTCGCTACTACACTATATACACCACCACTGCTTACAGTGATTGATGAAGTTGTTGCTCCATTGCTCCACAGATAGCTCGCACCACCTGTTGCTGTCAAGGTTACAGATCCACCTGCACAGAATGTAGTCGGACCATTCGCACTGATCGCTGCTGTCGGAACAGGATTAACTGATACACTGGTTGATACTGATGCTGATGAACAACCTTCTGCACTGGTTGCTACTACACTATAGGTTCCTCCGTTTGTTACGGTGATTGATGAAGTTGTTGCTCCATTGCTCCACAGATAGCTCGCACCACCTGTTGCAGTCAAGGTTACAGATCCACCTGCACAGAATGTAGTCGGACCATCTGCACTGATCGCTGCTGTCGGAACAGGATTAACTGTTACACTGCTTGATACCGATGCTGATGAACAACCTTCTGCACTGGTCGCTACTACACTATAAGTGCCTGCAGCTGATACAGTGATTGATGAAGTTGTTGCTCCATTGCTCCACAGATAGCTCGCACCACCTGTTGCTGTCAAGGTTACAGATCCACCTGCACAGAATGTGGTCGGACCATTTGCACTGATCGCTGCTGTCGGAACAGGATTAACTGATACTGTTGTTGATACTGATGCTGATGAACAACCTTCTGCACTGGTCGCTACTACACTATAGGTTCCTCCGTTTGTTACGGTGATTGATGAAGTTGTTGCTCCATTGCTCCACAGGTAGCTTGCACCACCTGTTGCAGTTAAGGTTACAGATCCGCCTGCACAGAATGTAGTCGGACCATTCGCACTGATCGCTGCTGTCGGAACAGGATTAACTGATACTGTTGTTGATACTGATGAAGAAGCACAACCTTCCGCACTGGTCGCTACTACACTATATGTTCCTCCGTTTGTTACGGTGATTGATGAAGTTGTTGCTCCATTGCTCCACAGGTAGCTTGCACCACCTGTTGCAGTTAAGGTTACAGATCCGCCTGCACAGAATGTAGTCGGACCATCTGCACTGATCGCTGCTGTCGGAACAGGATTAACTGTTACACTGGTTGATACCGATGCTGATGAACAACCTTCCGCACTGGTCGCTACTACACTATAGGTTCCTCCGTTTGTTACGGTGATTGATGAAGTTGTTGCTCCATTGCTCCACAGGTAGCTCGCACCACCTGTTGCAGTCAAGGTTACAGATCCACCTGCACAGAATGTGGTCGGACCATTCGCACTGATCGCTGCTGTCGGAACAGGATTAACTGTTACACTGCTTGATACCGATGCTGATGAACAACCTTCTGCACTGGTCGCTACTACACTATAAGTGCCTGCAGCTGATACGGTGATTGATGAAGTTGTTGATCCATTGCTCCACAGGTAGCTCGCACCACCTGTTGCTGTCAAGGTTACAGATCCGCCTGCACAGAATGTAGTCGGACCATCTGCACTGATCGCTGCTGTCGGAACAGGATTAACTGTTACACTGCTTGATACCGATGCTGATGAACAACCTTCTGCACTGGTCGCTACTACACTATA
>NZ_SNWP01000003.1 GCF_004361915.1 Sediminibacterium goheungense
GCGAACATCAGTACGATCACAGCTACAACAGCGAACATCACAACAGCGAATATTACGAACCTGACAGGTTTAACGAATATCAGCATCACAGGAACGATCAGTGCGGGAACGGTGAGTGCAACGAATGTGAATGGAGGTAGTGGAACCTTTGATAATATCACTGTAACGGGTAATATCGTTGGTGGAACGATCAGTGCAACACTTAACGCCGGTACACAGAATAGTATTACGAACCTGGCGAATGTTCAGAACATCACTGCAACCGGTACAATCAGTGCAGGAACTTTGAGTGGTAGTCTGTCAACATCAGCACAGAACTCAATTACGAACTTAGCGAACATCAGTACGATCACAGCTACAACAGCGAACATCACAACAGCGAATATTACGAACCTGACAGGTTTAACGAATATCAGCATCACAGGAACGATCAGTGCGGGAACGGTGAGTGCGACAAATGTGACCGGCACGGGTGGAACCTTTGATAATATTACTGTAACGGGTAATATCGTTGGTGGAACGATCAGTGCAACACTTAACGCTGGTACACAGAATAGTATTACGAACCTGGCGAATGTTCAGAACATCACCGCAACCGGAACGATCAGTGCAGGAACTTTGAGTGGTAGTCTGTCAACATCAGCACAGAACTCAATTACGAATCTGGCGAACATCAGTACGATCACAGCTACAACTGCGAACATCACAACAGCGAATATTACGAACCTGACAGGTTTAACGAATATCAGCATCACGGGAACGATCAGTGCGGGAACGGTGAGTGCGACAAATGTGAATGGAGGTAGTGGAACCTTTGATAATATCACTGTAACGGGTAATATCGTTGGTGGTACGATCAGTGCAACACTTAACGCTGGTACACAGAATAGTATCACGAACCTGGCGAATATCCAGAACATCACCGCTACGGGAACGATCAGTGCAGGAACTTTGAGTGGATCATTAAGTACAGGTGCACAGAACTCAATTACGAATCTGGCGAACATCAGTACGATCACAGCTACAACTGCGAACATCACAACAGCGAATATTACGAACCTGACAGGTTTAACGAATATCAGCATCACGGGAACGATCAGTGCGGGAACGGTGAGTGCGACAAATGTGACCGGCACGGGTGGAACCTTTGATAATATCACTGTAACAGGTAATATCGTGGGTGGTACGATCAGTGCTACTTTGAATGCTGGTACACAGAATAGTATCACGAACCTGGCGAATATCCAGAACATCACTGCAACCGGTACAATCAGTGCAGGAACTTTGAGTGGATCATTAAGTACAGGTGCACAGAACTCAATTACGAATCTGGCGAACATCAGTACGATCACAGCTACAACAGCGAACATCACAACAGCGAATATTACGAACCTGACAGGTTTAACGAATATCAGCATCACAGGAACGATCAGTGCGGGAACGGTGAGTGCGACAAATGTGACCGGCACGGGTGGAACCTTTGATAATATCACTGTAACAGGTAATATCGTAGGTGGTACGATCAGTGCTACTTTGAATGCTGGTACACAGAATACAATCACGAACCTGGCGAATATCCAGAACATCACCGCTACGGGAACGATCAGTGCAGGAACTTTGAGTGGATCATTAAGTACAGGTGCACAGAACTCAATTACGAATCTGGCGAACATCAGTACGATCACAGCTACAACAGCGAATATCACAACAGCGAATATTACGAACCTGACAGGTTTAACGAATATCAGCATCACGGGAACGATCAGTGCGGGAACGGTGAGTGC
>NZ_SNWP01000004.1 GCF_004361915.1 Sediminibacterium goheungense
GTAAACCTCGGAACACCGGTAACTGCTGATAATTGCAGTATAGCCACGGTAACCAACAATGCACCTACCCTGTTCCCTGTAGGTACTACGGTAGTTACCTGGACCGTAACGGATGTAAATGGTAATAGCAGTACAGCTACGCAGACAGTAGTAATAACAGATACAGAAAAACCAGGCATTACTGCACCCGCGATGGTAAGTGTGGTAAATACAGCAGGCACCTGCTCAGCAACGGTGAACTTAGGAACACCGGTAACCAGCGATAATTGCGGAGTAGCTACGGTAACGAACAATGCACCGGCCCTGTTCCCTGTAGGTACGACCATCGTAACCTGGACGGTAACCGATATCCATGGTAATGTAACAGATACGGCTACGCAGATGGTAGTGGTAATAGACAATGATTTACCAACGATCAGTGTAAACAATATCAGTGTAAACAATGATGCGGGTAAATGTGGAGCAGGTGTAAGTATCCCGATGCCTGTAACAGGTGATAATTGTGGAGTAGCGAGTGTAATGGGAGTAAGAAGCGATAATAAGTTACTCACCGAAGAATACCCTGTAGGCACTACAACGATTACCTGGACAGTACGCGATGTGAATGGTAATATGAAAACGATTAGCCAGACCATCAAAGTAATGGATAATGAAAAACCAGTGATTGCATGTGCTACCAATCAGGTATTCTGTGCCAACACGGGCGGTAATAGCCAGTACACGATTGCTGCACTGAACCAGTCAGACAACTGTGGTATCGCGGGCACAACGTATGTGATAACAGGAGCAACCAACAGAACGGGAACAGGCACGAATGCCAGCGGTAGCTTTGCGATCGGAACCTCAACGGTAACATTCACGGTAACGGATATCCATGGTAATGTAAGCAGTTGCAGCTTCACGGTAAGGATCAACCCATTACCGGTGGCAAGTATAACAGCTGCTACAGCCAATGCCCTGTGTAACCAGTTTACCTTAACGGCCAACAGTAGTTTAAGCGGTCCATACAGTTACCAGTGGTTGTACAACAACACAACGAAAGCCACTACGCAGCAATTAAGTCTTGGCTTAAGCGATGGGGATGGAGTATACAGTGTGTACACAACGGATGCGAATGGATGCAGAAGCGAACTGGCAGCTACGTATAACTACCAGAAACAAAACCTGGTGAGCAGCTATACGATCCTGGGTATGAAAGAAGTGAAACTGGGTCAGTACGACCGGGTAGAAACCGGTAGTGTTGGAGTGATGAGCAGCAGAGGAGAAGCGGAGTTCGATAAATACAGTTCAGTAACGGGCGCAGGCAGCTTTGTAAAAGCACCGAGGATTGATACGGACCGTGGAGTTACGATTAATAGTAAGATCTACGGAGTAGCGAGTGTAACACTGCCTACGATGCAGTACAACCTGAGCAATACAAGATACCTGCAGGATAGGACGATCAACAGCAATGTAACGGCCACAGTAGCAGGTAACTACGATGAAGTAACGCTGAAGAAGGGCTCGAATGTAACTTTAACGGGAACGGTATTTGGCAAGATTAAACTGGAAGAAGGAGCAAGCGTACGCTTTACGGCTACCACGCTTGATGTGGAAGAGATCCAGATAGAGAAAGGACCGAAGAGTGGAGGATACAGTTAT
>NZ_SNWP01000005.1 GCF_004361915.1 Sediminibacterium goheungense
ACAGTAAGTGCAACAAATGCTACGATTACCAACTTAAGTGGTCTGACCAATTTAAGTGTAACAGGAACAGCACAGATCGGAACGGTGAGTGCAACCAGTGTAAACAGCACGAGTGGTACTTTTGATAATATCACTGTAACGGGTAATATCGTAGGTGGTACGATCAGTGCTACACTGAACGCTGGCACTCAGGGTACGATCACGAACCTGGCGAATGTTCAGAACATCACTGCTACGGGTAATATTACAACTGGTAGTATCAGTACAACGACAGCGAACATTACGAACCTGACAGGTTTAAATAATTTAACAGCTACCGGTACGATTACAGCGGGTACAGTAAGTGCAACAAATGCTACGATAACCAACTTAAGTGGTCTGACCAACTTAAGTGTAACGGGAACAGCACAGATCGGAACGGTGAGTGCAACCAGTGTAAACAGCACGGGCGGTACCTTTGATAATATTACTGTGACGGGTAATATCGTAGGTGGTACGATCAGTGCTACACTGAACGCTGGCACACAGAATAGTATTACTAACCTGGCGAATGTTCAGAACATCACTGCTACGGGTAATATTACAGCTGGTAGTATCAGTACAACGACAGCGAACATTACGAACCTGACAGGTTTAAATAATTTAACAGCTACCGGTACGATTGCAGCGGGTACAGTAAGTGCAACAAATGCTACGATAACCAACTTAAGTGGTCTGACCAACTTAAGTGTAACGGGAACAGCACAGATCGGAACGGTGAGTGCAACCAGTGTAAACAGCACGGGCGGTACCTTTGATAATATTACTGTGACGGGTAATATCGTGGGTGGTACGATCAGTGCTACACTGAATGCCGGCACACAGAATAGTATTACTAACCTGGCGAATATTCAGAACATCACTGCTACGGGTAATATTACAGCTGGCATTATCAGTACCACGACAGCGAATATTACGAACCTGACAGGTTTAAATAATTTAACGGCTACCGGTACGATTACAGCAGGTACAGTAAGTGCAACAAATGCTACGATAACCAACTTAAGTGGTCTGACCAACTTAAGTGTAACGGGAACAGCACAGATCGGAACGGTGAGTGCAACCAGTGTAAACAGCACGGGCGGTACCTTTGATAATATCACTGTGACGGGTAATATCGTGGGTGGTACGATCAGTGCTACTTTGAACGCCGGTACACAGAATACAATCACGAACCTGGCGAATATCCAGAACATCACTGCTACGGGTAATATTACAGCTGGCAGTATCAGTACCACGACAGCGAATATTACGAACCTGACAGGTTTAAATAATTTAACGGCTACCGGTACGATTACAGCGGGTACAGTAAGTGCAACAAATGCTACAATTACCAACTTAAGTGGTCTGACCAATTTAAGTGTAACGGGAACAGCACAGATCGGAACGGTGAGTGCAACGAATGTGAATGGAGGTAATGGTACTTTTGATAATATTACTGTAACGGGTAATATCGTGGGTGGTACGATCAGTGCTACACTGAATACCGGTACACAGAATAGTATTACGAATCTGGCGAATATCCAGAACATCACTGCTACGGGTAATATTACAGCTGGCAGTATCAGTACAACGACAGCG
>NZ_SNWP01000006.1 GCF_004361915.1 Sediminibacterium goheungense
GTATCAACAACAGTATCAGTTAATCCTGTTCCGACAGCAGCGATCAGTGCAGATGGTCCGACCACATTCTGTGCAGGTGGATCTGTAACCTTGACTGCAACAGGTGGTGCGAGCTATCTGTGGAGCAATGGAGCAACAACTTCATCAATCACCGTAACAAACGGAGGAACCTATAGTGTAGTAGCAACCAGTGCAGAAGGTTGTTCATCAGCATCAGTATCAACCAGTGTAACAGTTAATCCTGTTCCGACAGCAGCGATCAGTGCGAATGGTCCGACCACATTCTGTGCAGGTGGATCTGTAACCTTGACTGCAACAGGTGGTGCGAGCTATCTGTGGAGCAATGGAGCAACAACTTCATCAATCACTGTATCAGCTGCAGGAACCTATAGTGTAGTAGCGACCAGTGCAGAAGGTTGTTCATCAGCATCGGTATCAAGCAGTGTAACAGTTAATCCTGTTCCGACAGCAGCGATCAGTGCAGATGGTCCGACTACATTCTGTGCAGGCGGATCTGTAACCTTGACTGCAACAGGTGGTGCGAGCTACCTGTGGAGCAATGGAGCAACAACTTCATCAATCACTGTAAGCAGTGGTGGTGTATATAGTGTAGTAGCAACCAGTGCAGAAGGTTGTTCATCAGCATCAGTATCAACCAGTGTATCAGTTAATCCTGTTCCGACAGCAGCGATCAGTGCAGATGGTCCGACCACATTCTGTGCAGGCGGATCTGTAACCTTGACAGCAACAGGTGGTGCGAGCTATCTGTGGAGCAATGGAGCAACAACTTCATCAATCACTGTATCAGCTGCAGGAACCTATAGTGTAGTAGCGACCAGTGCAGAAGGTTGTTCATCAGCATCAGTATCAAGCAGTGTATCAGTTAATCCTGTTCCGACAGCAGCGATCAGTGCGAATGGTCCGACCACATTCTGTGCAGGCGGATCTGTAACCTTGACTGCAACAGGTGGTGCGAGCTACCTGTGGAGCAATGGAGCAACAACTTCTTCAATCACCGTATCAGCTGCAGGCACTTATAGTGTAGTAGCGACCAGTGCAGAAGGTTGTTCATCAGCATCGGTATCAAGCAGTGTATCAGTTAATCCTGTTCCGACAGCAGCGATCAGTGCAGATGGTCCGACCACATTCTGTGCAGGTGGATCTGTAACCTTGACAGCAACAGGTGGTGCGAGCTACCTGTGGAGCAATGGATCAACAACTTCATCAATCACCGTATCAGCTGCAGGCACTTATAGTGTAGTAGCGACCAGTGCAGAAGGTTGTTCATCAGCATCGGTATCAAGCAGTGTAACAGTTAATCCTGTTCCGACAGCAGCGATCAGTGCAGATGGTCCGACTACATTCTGTGCAGGCGGATCTGTAACCTTGACAGCAACAGGTGGTGCGAGCTACCTGTGGAGCAATGGAGCAACAACTTCATCAATCACTGTAAGCAGTGGTGGTGTATATAGTGTAGTAGCGACCAGTGCAGAAGGTTGTTCATCAGCATCGGTATCAAGCAGTGTAACAGTTAATCCTGTTCCGACAGCAGCGATCAGTGC
>NZ_SNWP01000007.1 GCF_004361915.1 Sediminibacterium goheungense
GTACCTGTAATACTTAAGTTAGTAAGACCAGTTAAGTTCGTGATATTAGCCGTAGTCAGGTTCGCTGTCGTAGCTGTGATCGTACTGATGTTCGCCAGATTCGTAATTGAGTTCTGTGCACCTGTACTTAATGATCCACTCAAAGTTCCTGCACTGATTGTACCCGTAGCGGTGATGTTCTGGATATTCGCCAGGTTCGTGATCGTAGCCTGTGTACCAGCGTTAAGTGTTGCACTGATCGTTCCACCTACGATATTACCTGTTACAGTGATATTGCTGAACGTACCACTCGTACTGTTTACTGCTGTTGCATTCAAGGTGCCTACCTGAGCTGTACCTGTGATGCTTAAGTTGGTAAGACCAGTCAGGTTCGTAATATTCGCTGTAGTCAGGTTCGCTGTCGTAGCAGTAATCGTACTGATGTTCGCTAAGTTCGTAATTGAGTTCTGCGCTGATGTTGACAGACTACCACTCAAAGTTCCTGCACTGATTGTACCGGTTGCAGTGATGTTCTGAACATTCGCCAGGTTCGTAATACTATTCTGTGTACCGGCGTTAAGTGTTGCACTGATCGTACCACCCACGATATTACCTGTTACAGTGATATTATCAAAGGTTCCACCCGTGCCGGTCACATTTGTCGCACTCACCGTTCCCGCACTGATCGTTCCCGTGATGCTGATATTCGTTAAACCCGTCAGGTTCGTAATATTCGCTGTTGTGATGTTCGCTGTTGTAGCTGTGATCGTACTGATGTTCGCCAGATTCGTAATTGAGTTCTGTGCACCTGTACTTAATGATCCACTCAAAGTTCCTGCACTGATCGTTCCGGTTGCGGTGATGTTCTGAACATTCGCCAGATTCGTGATCGTAGCCTGTGTACCAGCGTTAAGTGTTGCACTGATCGTTCCACCTACGATATTGCCCGTTACAGTGATATTGCTGAACGTACCACTTGTACTGTTTACTGCTGTTGCACTTAAAGTACCTACCTGCGCAGTACCTGTAATACTTAAGTTAGTAAGACCAGTTAAGTTCGTGATATTAGCCGTAGTCAGATTCGCTGTCGTAGCTGTGATTGTACTGATGTTCGCTAAGTTCGTAATTGAGTTCTGCGCACTTGTACTTAATGATCCACTTAAAGTTCCTGCACTGATCGTACCTGTTGCAGTGATATTCTGAACATTCGCCAGGTTCGTAATACTATTCTGTGTAC
>NZ_SNWP01000008.1 GCF_004361915.1 Sediminibacterium goheungense
CTGATCGTTCCCGTGATGCTGATATTCGTTAAACCTGTCAGGTTCGTAATATTCGCTGTTGTGATGTTCGCTGTTGTAGCTGTGATCGTACTGATATTCGCTAAGTTCGTAATTGAGTTCTGTGCTGATGTTGACAGACTACCACTCAAAGTTCCTGCACTGATTGTACCGGTTGCAGTGATGTTCTGAACATTCGCCAGGTTCGTAATACTATTCTGTGTACCGGCGTTAAGTGTTGCACTGATCGTACCACCCACGATATTACCTGTTACAGTGATATTATCAAAGGTTCCACCCGTGCCGGTCACATTTGTCGCACTCACCGTTCCCGCACTGATCGTTCCTGTGATGCTGATATTCGTTAAACCTGTCAGGTTCGTAATATTCGCTGTTGTGATGTTCGCTGTTGTAGCTGTGATCGTACTGATGTTCGCCAGATTCGTAATTGAGTTCTGTGCACCTGTACTTAATGATCCACTCAAAGTTCCTGCACTGATCGTTCCCGTAGCGGTGATGTTCTGGATATTCGCCAGGTTCGTGATTGTATTCTGTGTACCAGCATTCAAAGTAGCACTGATCGTACCACCTACGATATTACCTGTTACAGTGATATTATCAAAGGTTCCACCCGTGCCGGTCACATTTGTCGCACTCACCGTTCCCGCACTGATCGTTCCTGTGATGCTGATATTCGTTAAACCTGTCAGGTTCGTAATATTCGCTGTTGTGATATTCGCTGTTGTAGCTGTGATCGTACTGATGTTCGCCAGATTCGTAATTGAGTTCTGTGCACCTGTACTTAATGATCCACTCAAAGTTCCTGCACTGATCGTTCCCGTAGCGGTGATGTTCTGGATATTCGCCAGGTTCGTAATACTATTCTGTGTACCAGCATTCAAAGTAGCACTGATCGTTCCGCCTACGATATTGCCCGTTACAGTGATATTATCAAAGGTACCACCCGTGCTGTTTACACTTGTTGCACTCACCGTTCCCGCACTGATCGTTCCCGTGATGCTGATATTCGTTAAACCCGTCAGGTTCGTAATATTCGCTGTTGTGATGTTCGCTGTTGTAGCTGTGATCGTACTGATGTTCGCCAGATTCGTAATTGAGTTCTGCGCACCTGT
>NZ_SNWP01000009.1 GCF_004361915.1 Sediminibacterium goheungense
TATAGTGTAGTAGCGACCAGTGCAGAAGGTTGTTCATCAGCATCAGTATCAACAACAGTATCAGTTAATCCTGTTCCGACAGCAGCGATCAGTGCAGATGGTCCGACCACATTCTGTGCAGGTGGATCTGTAACCTTGACAGCAACAGGTGGTGCGAGCTATCTGTGGAGCAATGGAGCAACAACTTCATCAATCACCGTAACAAACGGAGGAACCTATAGTGTAGTAGCAACCAGTGCAGAAGGTTGTTCATCAGCATCAGTATCAACCAGTGTAACAGTTAATCCTGTTCCGACAGCAGCGATCAGTGCGAATGGTCCGACCACATTCTGTGCAGGTGGATCTGTAACCTTGACTGCAACAGGTGGTGCGAGCTATCTGTGGAGCAATGGAGCAACAACTTCATCAATCACTGTATCAGCTGCAGGAACCTATAGTGTAGTAGCGACCAGTGCAGAAGGTTGTTCATCAGCATCAGTATCAACCAGTGTATCAGTTAATCCTGTTCCGACAGCAGCGATCAGTGCGAATGGTCCGACCACATTCTGTGCAGGCGGATCTGTAACCTTGACAGCAACAGGTGGTGCGAGCTATCTGTGGAGCAATGGAGCAACAACTTCATCAATCACTGTATCAGCTGCAGGCACTTATAGTGTAGTAGCGACCAGTGCAGAAGGTTGTTCATCAGCATCAGTATCAACAACAGTATCAGTTAATCCTGTTCCGACAGCAGCGATCAGTGCAGATGGTCCGACCACATTCTGTGCAGGTGGATCTGTAACCTTGACAGCAACAGGTGGTGCGAGCTACCTGTGGAGCAATGGAGCAACAACTTCATCAATCACTGTATCAGCTGCAGGCACTTATAGTGTAGTAGCGACCAGTGCAGAAGGTTGTTCATCAGCATCAGTATCAACAACAGTATCAGTTAATCCTGTTCCGACAGCAGCGATCAGTGCAGATGGTCCGACCACATTCTGTGCAGGTGGATCTGTAACCTTGAC